>JAWKIM010000025.1:0-136320 GCA_041394365.1 Acidimicrobiales bacterium | reverse complement strand
AGACCGGTCTCGAGCACGCCCAGCGCCGGGCCCAGACGGTCAACAACATGCTGGTCAACCTGGGCCGCCGCAACCAGGCCCTCATCGACCGCCAGCTGCAGGTGATGGACCGGCTCGAGTCCAGCGTGCAGGACCCCGACGTGCTGCAGGGCCTGTTCGACGTGGACCACATGGTCACCCGCATGCGCCGCAACGCCGAGAACCTGCTCGTCCTCGCCGGTCACCAGCAGGCCCGCGGCTGGACCGCGCCGGTACCGCTGGCCGACGTGCTGCAGGGCGCGGCCTCCGAGTCGCCCGACATGACCCGGGTCGACATCGAGGTCGACCCGACCCACAACATCGAGATGTCCGGCGCCTACGCAGTGGACGTGTCCCACATCGTGGCCGAGCTGGTGGAGAACGCCATCGCCTACTCGTCGCCCGCCACCCAGGTGAAGGTGCGCACCGACCGCGGCAACCAGGGCGAGATCGTGGTGCACGTCGCCGACAGCGGCGTCGGCATGAGCGGCGAGGACCTGACCGCCGCCAACGAGCGGCTGGCCAGCCCGCCCGACATCGACGAGATCGCCACCGATCGGGTCGGCTTCCAGGTGGTCGGCCGCCTGGCCCGCCGCATCGGCGTGGGCGTGGAGCTCTCCGATCGGACCGGCGGCGGCGTGCTCGCCAGCGTGACGCTGCCCAAGGCGCTCTTCGCCGGTGAGGAGCGCGAGCCGGCCGGCGGCGCCGCACCGAAGAAGCAGCGCGACGACTCGGTGTTCAAGAAGGTGGAGGGCCGCCGGCTGCCGGAGGCCGACAGCGCCTCCTTCGATGACGAGGAACTGCTCGCCACCGACCTGCAGACGCTGCTGGCCGGCCCCGACGCCCCGGCCGTGGCGCCGGCGCCGGATCCCGATGCGATCACCAAGAACGAGGGCACCGGGCTGGTCAAGCGCCGGCCGGGCACGGCCTACACCGGCAACAGCAAGGCGGCCGAGGCCGATGCCGGCGTGTTCAAGCGCCTGCCCGACGCCGCGCCGGCGAGTGCGCCGGCAGCCGTCGCCACCGACACCGGCACCACCGATGCCGCCGATGCCGCCGGGGACGGCGACCCCGATGCCGAGGCCGCCTACGGCCGGTTCCGGGCCATGAGCGCCCTGCAGAGCGCCGTGCTCCAGGGCCGCAACGAGAACGACGAGACCCCTGCCACGGAGGAGCCATGAGCGATCTGAGCGCGGAAGCAAGCAACCTGAACTGGCTGCTCGACAGCTTCGTCGAGAAGGTGCCGGGCGTGGTCGACGCCGTCGTGGTGTCCTCCGACGGTCTGCTGATGTGCATGTCCCCCGGCATCGGTCGGGCCGGCGGCGATCAGTTGGCCGCGGTGGCGTCGGGCCTCAACAGCCTGACCGCCGGCGCCGCCCGCTGCTTCGGCGGCGGCGACGTCGACCAGGTGATCGTCGAGCTGCGCGCCGGCTACATGCTCTTCATGGCCATCAGCGACGGCTCGTCGCTGGCGGTGTTGTCCACCAAGCAGTGCGACGTGGGCATGGTCGGCTACGAGATGTCGATGCTGGTCAAGCGGATGGGCACGGTGCTCACGCCGGCGCTGGTGACCGAGCTGCAGTCCTCGCTGTCGAGGACGTGAGCCACACCACGCGACGGACCGATCATGAACGACGCCACCCCTGCACCCCGCTTCGTGCGCCAGTTCGCCCTGGTCAAGGGCCGGGCCCGCTCGGTCGGCACCGACCTCGCCCTCGAGGCGCTGGTGCGGACGACCGATCACGGTCTCGAACGCCGACCGGCGCTCGGGCGCGATCAGCAGCGGGTCATCGAACTGTGCCAGGAGTCGATCTCCATCGCCGAGATCGGCGCCCACCTGCACGTGCACCTCGGCATCGTCCGGGTGCTGGTGAGCGACATGGTCGCTCACAACCTCGTCGCCCTCTCCTCGTCGGACTTCGACGAGACCGGCCCGGACTTGCGAACCCTCGAAAGGTTGCTCGATGAGCTCGAGACACTCTGAGCAGGCGGGCGGCACCGCCACCTCGACGAAGCCCGCCGTCATGGCCAAGCCGCTGAAGGTGGTGGTGGCCGGCGGGTTCGCCGCCGGCAAGACCACCTTCGTGGACGCCATCTCCGAGATCGTGCCCCTCACCACCGAGGCGCCGATGACCAACCTGTCGGTGGGCATCGACAACGCCGGTGAGGTGACCACCAAGACCACCACGACGGTGGCCATGGACTTCGGGCGCATCACGCTGTCGGAGTCCACCATGCTGTACCTGTTCGGCACCCCCGGCCAGGACCGGTTCTGGTTCATGTGGGACGAGCTGTCCAAGGGCGCGGTCGGCGCCATCGTCATGGTCGACACCCGCCGCCTCGAGGACTGCTTCGCCGCCATCGACTACTTCGACCAGAAGAAGCTGCCCTACGTGGTGGCCCTCAACACCTTCGACGGCCAGCTGGCCCACGACATCGACGAGGTGCGCGACGCACTCAGCATCGACCCGGCCGTGCCGGTGGTGGCGGTGGACGCCCGGGAGCGCGGCTCCACCAAGCAGGCGCTCATCAAGCTGGTGCAGCACGCCATCGCCCGCCGCAAGGCCCAGGGGTAGGGGACCACACCGATCGGTCTGGTCCGCTAGTCGTCAAAGGTGCGGCGGAACAGCTCCAACAAGCCGTCCGCGTCGACCCCGGTGCTGTAGCGCACCGGGGTCCGGGCGCTCCACGCCTCCTGCCAGCGGGTCGGCGGGCGGCGGTCGACCAGCGTCTGGCCGTAGGCCGGCCCGGACGTGGCCACCGTCACCGGGCCCTCGGCCATCGAGAACAACTCGGGCGCGACCGTCCACATCATGGCCACCGGGTCGTGGGCGAACACGCCGGCCAGCTCGTGGTGCTCCCGGTGGAAGTCCTCGTAGAACCGCGTGACCTCGCGCAGGAAGCGGCCATGGGGTCCGGCGGTACCGAGCTCGTCGAGGTAGTCGGCGCTCATGACCACCTGCGTGGTCACGTCGATGGTGATCATCGTCGTGGGCCAGCTGGCGGCCAGCACCCGCTCGGCGGCGTGCACGTCGTGCACGATGTTGGCCTCGCCCATCGCCGAGATGTTGCCCGCCACGGAGTGGGCGCCGCCCATGATCACCACCTCACCCACCAGTTGCTCCAGGCGGGGTTCGACGGCCAGGGCCAGCGCCAGGTTGGTCAGCGGGCCCAGCGCGACCACGGTCAGTTCGCCGGGATGGGCTTGGGCCGCCTCGATGATGGTGGTGACGGCGTAGGCCACACCATCCGGTATGGCATGGCCGGCCTCGCCGACGTCGCCCAGGGCGTCGTGGCCGTGCACCACGGCGCCGTAGGGGTGGGGTGGGTCCACCAGCGGCGCGTGGGCACCGAGACCGATGGGGACGTCTCCGGCGTCGGCCAGCTCCAGCAACCTCACCAGGTTGGCCGTGGTGCGGGCGGTGGGTCCGTTGCCGAAGATCGAGGTGGCCGCCACCACCTCGAGGCGGGGGTCGCGCAGGGCGAACAGCACCGCCAGGGCATCGTCGATGCCCGGGTCGGTGTCGATCAGGATGGGGCGCCGGGCGCGAGCGGAGCGGGAGTCGGCCATCGCCGGCAATCTACCGGCGAGGGTGCCCCGGCCGGCTCACACCGCGAGCTTGTCGACCAGCCGCTGCAGCAGGTGCTCGATGCGGGCCAGCTGCCGCGTCACCGGCGCCGCCGTTCGTGCTCGCGCTGCCGTTCGTGCTCGCGCTGCCGTTGGACCCGCGCTCGGCGGCCAGCGCGCCGCGGCACCCCTGGAACAGGCGGCCGCTGTCGCGCTCCTCGGCGATGTAGCGACCGAGCAGGGCGCCGGTCTGGATGTCGATGGTGGGGTCGGCGAACATGCCGGCGAAGATGTCCGGCTTGCCGTCGACAGGGGCGAGGCCGAGCTCGAGCCGCTCGAACTTCTCCAGATCGCTGAGGGTGCTCGACGAGGCGATGGCCATGCGCTCGTCGTTCTTCGGATCGTGGCGGGGCTGCACGGCGAAGCCGAGCT
Organism: Acidimicrobiales bacterium; assembly: GCA_041394365.1. Lineage (GTDB taxonomy): Bacteria > Actinomycetota > Acidimicrobiia > Acidimicrobiales > CAIXPF01 > CAIXPF01. The sequence continues at coordinate 132,302 of JAWKIM010000025.1, read as the reverse complement.
CGCACATGCGCTTGGCGAACGCCTTGGCGTGCTCGCCCTCGCGCAGGGCCACGGTGCTGAGCACGGCGCGCACATCATCGCGTGGGGTCACCGCCGCCCAGGCGGTGAGGTAGCACTCCGCATCCGCTTCGGCGCAGGAGATGGCGTTGAGGAGCCCGAGGTACGACGGCTTGGCGGTCATACCGAGCAGCATTGCGCACGACGGGACGTTCGGCAACCGCCGGGCGGTATGGCTCGATTCCCGTGTGTTCGCGGCGGTCAGGCGGTGCCGGCCCAACCCTGCTTCAGCGGGACCCAGTGGTAGGTGCGGAAGTCGCGGTGGGCGAAGCGCCAATGGCCGTCCACCTTGCGGTAGGTGTCGAGGTAGTGGCCGGCCACGGTGTACGCCTCGCCGCGGTTGACCATGCGGATCTCCACCCCGCAGCGGCCGGTCGCCTCGTCGCCGTGCACCTCGATCACGTGGTTCTGGATGTACGGCTTGGGGGTGATGCCGTCGGCGGCGCCGGTGTACAGCTCGCTGAGCTCGGCGGTGCCGCTCCAGCGGCGGCCGCGCATCTCGAAGATGCCGTCGGCGGTGAACAGCTCGACGATGGCGTCGGCTCGCCCTTCGGCCACCGCGAAGCAGTAGCGGGCGGTCAGCTCGCGGATCTCGTCCTTGGCCTCGAGCACGGCGAGGCGTTCTTCGGTGGTGGGCATCGGTGCTCCTCTGGTCAATCGGTGGGCTTGGTGCCGCGCACCCACCACTGGGGCAGCGCCATCAGGAACTCGCCGGCGGCGATGGCGGCATCGAGGCGGGCCCGCAGCTCGTCGGCGCGGGCCTCGGTCATGCGGCCGAAGCGGGTGCCGTAGCCGAGCATGTTCTCGAGCACGCCCCGCAGGTTGCCCTTGGGGTCGGGGGCGACGGTGATCTCGACCTTCACGTCGGTGAGGCCGGCGTGGCGGTAGGCGTTGCGAAGCTTGCGGCCGACGTTGGGCTCGCGGAACGCCGGTGCGGCGGCACCGAAGAGCTCGGCGACCTCCTCGGGGCTGAGCGGTTCCACCACCACGAAGCCGAAGTCGGAGTCCGACGCCACCATCGTGCCGCCCGGCTTGAGCACCCGGACCAGCTCCGACATCGTGTGGGCGAGATCGGGGACGTACTCCAGCACGTTCTTGCAGTAGATGCGGTCCACGCTGGCGTCGGGCAGCGGGAGCACCTCGTCGAGCACGTGGTGATGGCTGATCTGGCCGGCCACGCCGGCGTCGGCGGCCACCTGGACGGCCCGGGTCACGAAGTCGGCGTTGACATCGACGGCGTGCACCCGCCCGGCCGGGCCCACGACGCGGGCCAGCTCGACCGCCACGTACCCCGGCCCGCAGCCGAAGTCGAGCACGGTCTCACCCTCCTGCACGCCGACGGGCGCCAACAGCTTGGCGGCGAAGCGCGGGTCGAGCCGGAACATCTTGTCGTAGCGGTCGAAGCGGTCGGGCTCGATCTCGACCCAGTGGTCCTTGTGGTAGGTGTCGAGCGCGTCGGTCATCGTTCGGGGGTCCCTCTGTCGGTTGGGCGGTCGGCGGGCGACGGCTGTGCGGGGCAGGATCGTAAACGAGCGGTGGGGACGAGGTCGGCCGCTCTGCGAGACTGCGGCCGTGACGGTGACGACGATGCGGGTTGGAGCGGCCGACGGGACGCCGCTCAACGTGGTGCTCGGGGGCGATCCGGCGGCGGAACCGCTGCTGTTGGTGTCGGGCCAGGGCAGCGACCACAGCATGTGGGACCCGGTGGTGGTGGACTTCGACGCGGCGTTCCGCACCATCCGCTGGGATGCGCGTGGCACCGGGGCATCGGGCAAACCGCAGGAGCCGCCCTACACGATCACCGGGTTCGCCGCCGATGCGGTGGCCATCCTCGCTGCGCTCGGCGCGCCGCGACGCATGTGTACAGGATCTCGATGGGGGCCGGATCGCCCAGCGGTTGGCGATCTCGTGGGCGGACCGGGTGGGCGGTGGTGTTGGGGTGCACGACGCCGGGCAACGCCCACGGGGTGGCGCGACCGCCGGAGGTCGACGCGGCGATGGCGAACCGGCCGACCGACCCGACCGAGGCGCTCCGCCAGCAGCTGGAGCGCATGGTCTCGCCGGGGTACGCCGCCTCGCATCCCGACTACGTGGCGGCCCTGCGACGGCGCGCCGAGAACCCGATCCCGGTGTACGCCCAGAAGCTGCACTACGCGGCGAGCGAGGGTCACGAGGCGTGGGACGAGCTGCCGGGGGTGGCGGCGCCGGTGTTGGTGATCCACGGCACCGACGACGTGGTGAACGTGACCGCCAACGCACCGCTGCTGGCCGGGCGCATCCCGGGGGCGGAGCTGGTGCTGATCGAGGGTGGGCGCCACGGGTTCTTCGTGGAGTTCCGGGAGCAGGCCGGCGCGGCGGTCATCGACTTCCTGCGCCGGCATCCGTTGGCGTGACCACCTGACGGGCGGCCCGGTCGATCCACACGGCGACGGGCGCCCTCACGCTTCGTGCCGGTGCGCCAACTCCCCGACCCCGGCCCACACCATCACGTTTCTCCGGTGACGAAACGAGCACGCACGCCGTGATCGCCACGGTGCAGTGTGCGAGATGTGGCCAGAGTCGCAGGCCGTCACCGGCGAATCGCCCTACGACGGCACACGTCGGTCGCCCGTGCTGCGGCCAGCGGGTTGGGGCGGGCCGGCGGGAACGGGAGCCACGCCGCACGTGCGCCGCCGATCATCGACGATCGCGGCCTTCGCGGCGCGGTCGAGGAAGCAAGGGCCACGCCGGTGTGCCCCCGCGGCGCCGAGGGGTGCGCTCAGCTGCCCTGGAGCCGCCGGCGCTGGTCGGCGATGAACGCCTCCCAGATGGGATAGTCCTTCGGGTCCCAGATGCCGGCGATGTGGGCGTCGCCCTCCTCGGCGGTCCACTGCCCGTTGCGCAGCTGGTACAGCGAGTAGAACGCGCTCACCCGGGCGTTGGCGGCGCAGTGCACGTGGCGCTGTTTGCCAGTGGTGGCGTCCATGGCGGCGAAGAACTGCTCGAGGTCGGCCTCGGTGGGCGCCTCGAAATCGACGGGGATCGAGATGTACTCGATGCCCTGGCCGGTGATGAGGTCGGGTTCGCCGGCCACCGCGTAGGGGCTGTCGTGGGGCAGGAGATCGATGACCACCTCGTAGCCCTCGGCGCCGAGGGCCTCGAGGCGTTCGGCGCCGACCACCCCGGAGGTGGTCAGCCGATCATCGATGCGCCGGAAGTTCGTGCTCTCCTCGATGGCCATCGGGCCGCCCCCTGTTCTCGTCGCGAGTGTCCGAACGTAATCGATGCCGGGCGACCTGCCGCACTTCCGATCTCGCACTGGTCGCCCCAGACCGTTTCGTCACCGGAGAAACGTGATGCCCCACCCGCACCGTTTCGTCACCGGAGAAACTGATGCCCCACCCGGAGACCACCCACACCGTTTCGTCACCGGAGAAACCTGATGCCCCACCCCGGGACCTGCCGCACCGGACGCCCGGGGCCTCCGAAGGGCGAGGGCCGGCCGCCGACAGGCCGAGCCCGCACCACCCGAGCACCGCACCACGAGCACCGAACCACCCGAGCACCGAACCACCGGACCGCCGCACACCGGCGGCGCTCAGCACTCGCGGCCGGCACTCGCCATCGACGACGGCGGCGTGGGCGCACGGTGCCACGCAGTCACCCACCCGCACCGCCGGCAGCCCCGCACCGCGCAGCGCGTGGTAGAGACCGTCGAGCGGGGTGGGCGGCACGGCGAGGACCACCCAATCGACCGTGCACGGCTGCATCGCCCCCGTCGGATGGTGCAACAGCTGCACCGTCGCCCGCCCGTCCTCGCCCACCTCGAGGCCCATCGGCACCAGGTCGGTCCGCTGCCCGATCCCCTTGTGCTGGGCGCGCATCCACCACAGCTCCATGTCGAGCGTGACCCCGAGGTCCTGGCCCACCACCATGCCGTTGGTGACCACCTCCACCGCACACCCACGGTCGGCCAGCAGCTCCGCCACCGACGTCGCCTGGTGGAAGCCGAGCTCGTCCACCACCAGCACCGAACCCGCCGTCGCGCACGCCCCCTCCAGCACCTCCCGCACGTCCGCCACCGGCGCCCGTCAGGCACCCACCACGGCCGCGCCGGGGCCGAACCGGTGGCGCCACCACACGGTCGGCACCGAACGCCCGCCGAGTCGACATCGGCCTCCATGCCCAGCTGCAGCTCGACCCTGTGGCGCCGGCCACTCGATCAGCTGGTTGCGCACCAGGTCGCCGAACTCGGCCCGGTTCGGCACCATCGCCGCCACCCGCACCTGACCGCCCGCCTCCTGCTGCCGCTCCCAGACCGTCACCGCATGACCTCGCCGTGCCGCGGCGATGGCCGCCTGCAACCCCGCGGGCCCCGCACCGACCACCAGCACCCGGCGCCGCCGGCCCGGCGCCGGCAGCGCCGCTCGTACCCGCCCGGCGCCGACACCGACGCGGGTCCCGGCGCCGGCGCCGGCCCACCTCTCGGCCTCACGCCCGGTCGCCGGGTTCTCGATGCAGCCCAGCCACCGGTTCAGGCCCATGCGCCCCACGCACTCCTGGTTGCAGGACAGGCACAGCCTGATCTCCTCGGCCGCACCGGCCCGCGCCTTGGCCGCGAACTCCGCATCGGCGATCTGGCCCCGCACCACCCCGACCAGATCGCAGTGCCCGTCGGCCAGGGCCCGCTCCGCCTGCAACGGGTCCTTGAAGCGGCCCACCCCCACCACCGGCAGCTCGACGGCGGCCCGGATGGCCGAGGGGATGAACAGCGCGTAACCCGGCGGCACGTGCATCGACGCCTCGATCAGGTAGAGGCTGGCGGTGGCCACCCCGATCGACGTGTTGATGTAGTCCACCTGACCGGACGCCTCGACCAGGCGGGCCACCTCCACCGCCTCCTCGATGGTCGTGCCCCCCTCGATCAGCTCGTCGCCGCACAGCCGCACGCCCAGCGCCAGGGCTGGGCCGATGGCCGCCCGCACCGCACCACGATGCGCAGCAGCAACCGGGCCCAGTTCTCCAGCGACCCGCCATACTCATCGGTACGGCGGTTGGTGGCGGGCGAAGGAACCCACGCACGATCGACGAGTGGCTGCACTGCAGCTCGACCCCGTCGAACCCGCCCTCGGCGCAGTGCTCGGCCACCCGGGCGTAGCCGGCGACCACCTCGTCGAGCTCCGCCGCCGTGACCGCCTTGGGCACCTCGCGGAACAGCGGGTCGGCCACCGGCGACGGCGCCCACACCGGCAGCCGCGAGTACATCGACGACGCCTGGCCACCGTTGTGGTTCAGCTGGGCGAAGATCGGCACGCCGTGGCGGTGCACGGCGTCGGTGATGCGCCGGTACCCGGGGATCACCGCACGGTGGAACCCGTGGATCAGCTTCTCGTACGGCCAGTCGGTGCGGTGGGTCGAGTGCTCCTCGGTGATGATCAGGCCCGCACCACCCTCGGCCCGGGCGGCGTAGTAGGCGGCGTGCTGCTCGGTCGGCAGCCCGCCGCTGGCGTAGTTGGTGAGGTGCGCCGAGAACACGATGCGGTTGCGGACCGTCACCGGTCCCAACGCCAGCGGCGTCCACAACAGCCCGCTGCTCACGGCTGCCCCACCGTGCTCGCCACCCGTCGACCCTCCAGCACCGCCTCCAGCAGCGTCCGCGGCGCAACGCAGTCCCCGCGGCCGCCGCCGCCCACGGCAACGGATCATCGGGCTCCCGGAAGCCGCAGTCGACCACCGCCGCCGCGTCAGGCGGCGCCGCTCACCGGAGAAGCGGTCTTCGAGCACCACGGTCCGGGGCCACCCGGCGCAGCAGGCTCCGGCGCTCGATCCGCACCGCCCGCTGCTGCAACCGCACGTTCGCCGGCGCCAGGTCCCCCGTGCGCGACAGCTCGTTGCCGGCGATGTGATCGGGTGTCACCAGCACGGCCCGCTCCCCCAGCTCCTCGGCCAACGCCACCGCGATCGGCCCGCCGATGGGATCGAACACGACGATGGGGCCGTCGGCGGGCAAGCACGACCTCACCGGCGCCCCAGCCTGCGCCGGCTCGCAGCGCGCCGACATCGAGCACCGTGGCCCCGTCGTCCACCTCGAAGGGGCGCAGCCTGGCCCGGCCGCCAGTGCACTAGCACCACCGCCCCGTCAGCCAGAGCGGAGCAGCGCCGCCGGTCACCGTGACGCCGCCGCGCACCGACACGCCCAGCCTCGCCAGCTCGGCCAGCTGCCAGCGCACCAGCGGTCCGCCCGGCCCCGCCACCACCGCCATACCGCCGGGTTCGGCGCGGCGTTCGAACACGGTGACCCGGTGGCCGCGCTCGGCCGCCACCCGAGCGGCCTCGAGGCCCGCCGGTCCGGCGCCCACCACCACCACATCCGGGAGCGGGCCCGCCGGATGCGCCGCCATACCAGTCGGGATCGTCGAGCTCGTGGCCGTGGAGGGCTCCACCACGCAGCTGATGATGGGGTTGCGGGCGTCCGCACCTGGCAGGCCTGGTTGCAGCGCAGGCAGGGCCGCACCCGCTCCGGCTCCCCTCGGCGCACCTTGGCCACCAGCTCGGCGTCGGCCAGCTGCGCCCGGGTCATCTCCACCGCGTCGCAGCCGCCGGCCGCCAGCGCCGCCTCGGCCCGCCGCCGGGTCCACCACCGACCCCTGCAGCACCACCGCCACCGACGCCGGCAGCGCTGGCGCCGCGGCCAGCCCGGCGTTGAACAGCTCGGGTTCGTGGAAGTCGGCCCGCGTCTTCTCGGCGGAGAAGATGGCGCCGCGCACCACGCACAGGTAGTCGACCTCGCCGCCCTCGCACAGCGACGCCGCCAGCGCCGGTGCTTGCTCAGGGGTGATGCCCGCCCACGGGGCCAGCTCGTCGCACGACAAACGCAGACCCACGATGGGCGACGGGCCGACGGCGCCGCGCACGGCGACGAGGACCGCCCGGACGAAGGCGGTGCGATCACTCCCACCCCAGCGGTCGTCGCGGTGGTTGGTCAACCCCGACAGGAACTGCCGCAGCAGGCTGTGCTGGCCGGCGTTGAGCTCCACCCCGTCACAGCCGGCGGACACCGCCAACCGGGCGGCGGCGGCGAACCCGTCGATGACGGCGAGGCAATCCTCGTCGTCCATCCACTTGGGCACCTCCCGGCTGTTCACCTCCGGCACCCGCGAGGGCGCCCACAGCTCGCGCTGGCTGTAGGCGGAGGAACCCTGCCCGCCGGCATGGTCGAGACCGGCCAGCACCAGCGTGCCGTGCGGCCGGCAGGCGTCGGCGATGGCCGACCACCCCTCGGCGCCGCGGGCCGCCAACGGCGCCCGTTCGTACGGCCAATCGAGCTCGTGCACCGACGCGCCCTCGGTGACGATCACCCCCGTGCCACCGGCAGCCCGTCGCCGGTAGAACGCCACATGACCCGCCGAGAACGACCGCTGCGGCGTACCGAGGTTGGTGACGATCGGCCCGAACAGCACCCGGCTCGGGGCCGTGGCCCGACCCAGCGTCAGCGGTTCACACAGGCGCACGGGCGCAGTCTGCCCGCGGCCGGGCGGCTGTGCCACCGCGATCGGCGCGGCGGGCCGCCACCCCGCTGTGGCCCCCGCCGTACCAAACCGTATGGGACGGCCACCGTTGCGCCCAGCCGGGGACCGGGCACCTGCCCGACGCCGGCGGCTCAGCGCCGGGGCAGCACGGGCTTGCGGCCCAACGACACCGGCACGCCCTTGGAGTGGTCGAGGGAGGGCCGCGGCGCACTGCCCGCCGCCACCGCCGCCACCAGCGGGGCACCGTGGCCCGACACGCACTCGGGGTCGGGCCCGTCGAGGGGCAGGCCGGTGAAGAACTTGGCCGCCATGCACCCGCCCTGGCAGGCGTCGTAGCTGCCGCAGCTGGCACAGGCACCGGGGTTGGTGGGCTCGCGCAGCGAACGGAACAGCTCGCTGCCCCGCCACACGGCGGCGAACCCGCCCGGGTCGCGCACCGAGCCGGCGCGGAACTCGTCGTGGATGATGAACGGGCAGGCGTACACGTCGCCCACCGGGTCGATGAGGCACACCACCCGGCCGGCACCGCACAGGTTCAGGCCGGGCAGCGGATCGCCCAGGGCGTTGAGGTGGAAGAACGAATCGCCGGTCAGCACCGACTCGCCGTGGTCCAACAGCCAGCGGTACACCTGCACCTGCTGCTCGTGGGTGGGGTGCAGCTCGTGCCAGGTGTCCGCCCCGCGGCCCGCCGGTCGCAGCCGGGTGATGCGCAGCTGGGCGCCGTAGGAATCGGCCAGCGCCTTGAACGCGTCGAGCTGGGCCACGTTGTGCCGGGTCACCACCACCGACAGCTTGAACGGTCCGAACCCGGCGGCGGCGAGGTGGTCCATGGCCCGGCGCACGGTGGCGTAGGAGCCGGCGCCGCGCACCGCGTCGTTGGTGGCTGCGTCGGCGCCGTCGAGGGACAGCTGGATGTCGAGGTAGTCCATCGCCGCCAGGCGCCGGGCGCGATCGGCGTCGATGAACGCGCCGTTGGTGGAGAACTTGACCCCGACGCCGGATGCGGTGGCGTGCTCGACGAGCTCGAAGAAGTCCTGGCGGATCATGGGCTCGCCACCGCCGATGTTCACGTAGAACACCTGCATGGCCCGCAGCTCGTCGATCACGGCGCGCGCCTCGGCGGTGGTCAGCTCGCGCGGATCGCGACGGCCCGACGACGACAGGCAGTGCACGCAGGCCAGGTTGCAGGCGTAGGTGAGCTCCCAGGTGAGGCAGATGGGGGCGTCGAGCCCCGCCTTCATCTGGTCGGCGAGCGTCTCAGCGGGCACGGAGGATCTCCGATCGTTCGAGCTGGGCGAGGGCCTTCAGGAAGCCGGGCCAGCGGGCCTCGGCGATGCCGCACGCCCGCAGCGTGTCGGCCACATCCGCATGGTCGCCGAGGGCCTCGACCACCTTCACCACATCGGGGTGGCGCAGGAACACGAGCCGACGGTTGCCGTAGTGGTAGGCGAGCGCGCCGAACGGCTCGGGCCGCACCGCCACCTGGGGGTGCAGCTCGAGCGCCCGGTGCAGCTCGGCGGGCGGCGCCGGAGGGCTCAGTAGACCCCGCACATGCCGTCGATGGAGATCTCCTCCACCAGCAGCTCGTCCTCGAGCAGGTCATCGAGCTCGACATCGGCCACGACGTCGACGGTGGTGGTCGCGCTGTGCTGTTCCATGGCCGCCAGCTTAGTGACCGACCGCACACCCGGGCGGGGGAAACGCCGACCCGTCGGGGTCCCCACCCCCGTCGCCGCCCCGGACCCCGTCGCGGGTCGACCGTGCCGGCCGACACCGCCGCAACTACGCTCGGCCGCACCACTCGCTCTGATCGGGGGCCCTCATGACCGAAGTGATGCCGGAGCGGTCCGCAGCCGCGTTCGACCTCGACGCCAAGTACCGGGAGGAGTCCGGTTCGTTCTTCTTCACCGGCGTGCAGGCGCTGGTGCGGGTCCCGATGGACCAGATGCGCGCCGACCGCAAGGCGGGCCACCGCACGGCCACGTTCGTGTCGGGCTACCAGGGTTCCCCGCTCGGCGGCTACGACCGCGAGCTGATCTCGCACAAGAAGCTGTGCGACGACCTCAACATCGTGCACCGCCCCGGCCTCAACGAGGAGCTGGGCGCCACCGCGGTCATGGGCAGCCAGCTCTCCGCGCTGTTCCCCAAGCAGCGCTTCGACGGCGTGCTGGGCATCTGGTACGGCAAGTCCCCCGGTCTCGACCGCGCCGGCGACGCCATCCGCCACGCCGCCTACGCCGGCACCCACCGCCTGGGCGGCGTGCTGACCCTCACCGGCGACGACCCGTCGAACAAGTCCTCCACCCTGCCCTCGGCGTCCGAGTACGCGCTGGCCGACCTGCACCAGGCGATCCTCCACCCGGGCAACGTGCAGGAGGTGCTCGACCTCGGCATGCACGGGGTGGGCCTGTCGCGCGCCTCGGGCCTGTGGGCGGCGATCAAGATCGTCACCTCGGTGGCCGACGGCTCCGCCACCGCCGAGGTCGGCCCCGACCGCATCGTGCCCGTGATCCCCGAGTTCGAGTGGAACGGCAAGCCCTACGTGCCGAAGGTCAACGGCCGCCTGGGCGGGCCGCAGGCCAACGCCATGGAGCAGGAGATCTACGAGGCCCGCTACGAGATGGCGCGGCTCTACGCCATCGCCAACAAGCTCAACCGCATCACCATCAACCCGACCGACGCGTGGCTCGGCATCGTCGCCTCGGGCCGGCTCTACCACGAGGTGCTGGCCGCCGCCGCCATCCTGGGCCTGGACGAGGACGGCCTGCACCGCAACGGCATCCGCCTGCTGCAGCTGGGCATGATGCACCCCTTCGAGGGCGAGATCGCCCGCCGCTTCGCCGACGGCCTCGACGAGATCATGGTGGTCGAGGAGAAGCGGCCGTTCATCGAGACGGCGCTGCGCGACGCGCTCTACGGCATGCCCGACGCCCCCCGGGTGACCGGCAAGTTCGACCCCGACCGCAAGCGCCTGGTGCCCGGCCACGGCGCCCTCGACGCCGACTACCTCGTCGAGCCGCTGCGACGCCGCCTCACCGTGAAGGTCGACGAGGCCCGCCTCACCCCGGCCAAGCCGAAGTCGATCAAGAAGAAGCTCGACATCCTGCCCACCCGCACCCCGTACTTCTGCTCGGGCTGCCCGCACTCCACCGGCACCAAGGTGCCCGAGGGCGAGTTGGTGGGCTCCGGCATCGGCTGCCACGGCCTGGTCACGCTGATGGACCCGAACCGGGTCGGCACGCTCATGGGCAACACCCAGATGGGCGGCGAGGGCGTGCAGTGGGTCGGCATCGAGCCCTTCGTCGACGTCGGCCACTTCACCCAGAACCTGGGCGACGGCACGTTCGCCCACTCCGGCTCGCTGTGCATCCGGGCCGCCAACGCCGCCAACGCCAACATCACGTTCAAGATCTTGTACAACGGCGCGGTGGCCATGACCGGTGGCCAGGACGCCGCCGGCGCCATGCCCGTGCCCCAGCTGACGCAGTGGCTGCTGTCCGAGGGCGTGAAGAAGGTGATCGTCACCACCGACGACCGCGAGAAGTACAAGGGCGTCCGCCTGGCCGACGGCGTCGAGCTGTGGGACCGCGAGCGCATCGTCGAGGCCCAGGAGGCCCTGGCCAAGGTGGGCGGCACCACGGTGCTGATCCACGACCAGCAGTGCGCGGCGGAGAAGCGCCGGGACCGCAAGCGCGGGATCATGGTCGAGCCGCCCGAGCGGGTAGTGATCAACGAGCGGGTGTGCGAGGGCTGCGGTGACTGCGGTGTGCAGTCCAACTGCCTGTCGGTGCAGCCCATCGACACCGAGTTCGGCCGCAAGACGCAGATCCACCAGTCGTCCTGCAACAAGGACTACTCCTGCCTGGCCGGCGACTGCCCGTCGTTCCTGACCGTGGTCCCGAAGAAGAAGTCGGACAAGAACGCCAAGACCAACAAGGCGCTCGGCGGCGCCCGCCGCAAGCCGGCCCTCGACGCCGCCTCGCTGCCCGCCCCCACCCTGCTGGTCCCCGCCGAGGACACCACCATCCGCATGCCCGGCGTGGGCGGCACCGGCGTGGTCACCGTGTCGCAGATCCTGGGCACCGCCGCCACCCTCGACGGCAAGTACGTCGGCGGCCTCGACCAGACCGGCCTGTCCAGAAGGCGGGCCCGGTGGTGTCGGACCTGCGCATCACCACCGAACCGGTCGAGGGCACCAACAAGCTCACCGCCGGCTCGGCCGACGTGTACCTGGTGTTCGACCTGCTGGTCGGCCTGACGCCCAACAACCTCGAGGGCGTGTCGCCGGAGCGGACGGTGGCGGTGGTCTCCACCGCCAAGACCCCGACCGGGTTCATGGTCCGCGACCCGAACGCCGCCTTCCCCGACCTGGCGCCGCTGCGCAAGGCGATGGACGACAACACCCGGGCCGAGCACAACCGCTACGTCGACACCATCGCCGTGACCGAAGGGCTCTTCGGCGAGTCCACCACCGCCAATACGTTCCAGATCGGCGTGGCGTACCAGCTCGGCTGCCTGCCCATCGCTGCGGAGGCCATCGAGCAGGCCATCGAGCTCAACGGCGCCGCGGTGGAGGCCAACAAGCTGGCCTTCCGCTGGGGTCGTCAGTGGGTGGTGGACCCGGAGGCGGTCCGGGCGGCGTCGGTGCTGCCCGAGGACCACCTGGCCAAGCCGTCGGCCTCGCTGGAGGCGGCCATCGTGGCCGCCGGCCTGGGCGAGGGCGAGCTGGGCCGGGTCGTGCGCCTGCGGGCGGCCGACCTCGTCGGCTACCAGGACGAGCGCTACGCCAAGAAGTACCTCGACACGGTGGCCAAGGCGGCCCGCACCGGCCAGGAGGACTTCGCCGTCGCCGTGGCCAAGGGCATGTACAAGCTGATGGCCTACAAGGACGAGTACGAGGTGGCCCGCCTCCACCTCGAGCAGGCCGCCCGGCTCAACGTGCAGAACGCGGTGGGCGACGACGTGGTCGTGTCCTACAACCTGCACCCGCCGATGCTGCGGGCCATGGGCATGAAGAAGAAGCTGCGGCTGGGGCCCCGCTTCACCCCGGTGCTGCAGGGCCTCGAGAAGGGCAAGAAGCTGCGGGGCACGCCGGCGGATCCCTTCGGGTATGCCAAGGTGCGCCGGGTCGAGCGCTCGCTGATCAAGGAGTACCGCGACGTGGTCGAGAAGCTGGCCGGCAAGGTGAACGCCGACAACGCCGCCGATGCCACCAAGCTGGCCGCCCTGCCCGATCTGGTGCGCGGCTACGAGGAGATCAAGCTGCGCACCGTCGAGCGCTACCACGAGGAGCTGAAGGGCCTGCGCCGCGAGCTCGGCATCTGACCCGTCGCCGCTCCACACCGTGCAGTACGGCGCCCCGCTGTGGCGGTCCCACCCGGACCACTGCCGGCCGGGGCGCGTCGCGTTCAGTCGCCGGCGCGGTCAGCTGCCGGCGACGCCGTCGCGGAACAGCCGGATGAAGGCGCGGCCGCCGTGGCAACGGAGGCACCGGCGGCCCCGAAGACGGCCGGTAGGTCGTACCGGCCGGCGTCGGCCGCCAGACCGGCGGCCAGCTGCTCGAAGTAGGCGCGGCGCAGCTCCGTGTTCACGTTGATCTTGCGCACCCGCGTTCGATGCAGGCGCGATCAGACCATCCGGTATGCCCGAGGCGCCGTGCAGCACCAGCGGCACCGGCGACACCGTCGATGGCGGCGAGACGGTCGAGATCGAGGCGGGGCTCGCCCTTGTACACCCCGTGGGCGTTGCCGATGGCCACCGCCAGGCTGTCGATCCCCGTCCGCTCGGCGAACGCGGCGGCTTCGTCGGGATCGGTCAGGGGCACGTCGCTGTGCTGGCTGGCGGCGCGGTCCTCGCTGCCGCCCACGCCGCCGAGCTCGCCCTCGAGCGCCCACGGCCCGACCGCGGGGCGCGCCGCCTGCAGCAGCGCCACGTTCTGTTCGAAGGCGAGGACGGAGCCGTCGACCATGACCGAGCTGAACCCGGCGGCCACCGCCCGCTCCACCAGTGCCGGGTCGGTGGCGTGGTCGAGGTGCACCGCCACCGGTACGGCGGCCTGCTCGGCGGCGGCCAGCACGACGGCGCTGAGCAGCTCGAACCCGGCGTGGTCCAGGGCACCGGCGCCGGCGGCGAGGAAGATCGGCGTGTCCTCCGCCTCGGCGGCGGCGATGATGGCCCGGGTCAGCGCCAGGTCGTAGGTGTTGAACGAGGCGGCTGCGCAGTGCCTCGACACCGCCCAGGCCAGCACCTCGCGCCCGTTGACCAACACCGGTCAGCCCTCCACCGCGAGCAGCTCGGCCAGCGAGTCGGCCGTGCCGACGTTGCCCGGGAACACGACGTAGCGCATGGCCGGGAAGCGGCTCTCCGGCCCCAGCTCCCACACCGGCACGCCGGCCTGGGCCTGGCCCACCACCAGCGCCCGGCGCACGCCGAGGGCCTCGGTGGCGACGTCGCTCGAGGTGATGCCGCCCTTGGCCACCAGCAGCCGGGGGGCCACCCGGAGCTGCCGCACCGCGGCCACCACCGCAGCCGACACGGTGGCGCTGATGGCCAACGACGCCGCCGCATCCGCCCCGGTGCGGACCGAGCGGGAGGTCCACAGCACGGCGTCGCCGCCCGCCGCCAAGATGGCGTCGAGCGCGGCGGCCACCCGGCGGCCCTCGGCCTGCGGATCGCGCAGGGCGGCATCGACGGCGAGCTCCACCGAGCGCACGTGGGGCAGCGCCAGCACCCGCTCGAGCTGCTCGCTGCTGCGGCCGACGTGCGAGCCGACCACCAGCAGCCGGCCCGACCCGGTGGCGGCGCCCAGCTCGGCGCGGTCCAGGAACGGCCGGGCCCCGATCGCGGCGCGCACCCGCACGAAGCTGGCGCCGGTGCGGTAGAGGTATCGCCGGCCGGCGGCCTCGGCGCCGAGCAACCCGGCCACCACCACGGCCACGTCACGCTCGTCGAGCGCATCGGCGCTCACGTACCCGCCGGCCCCGGGCGGGCGTTCGAGCAGGGCGGCCGTCACCGCATCGGGACCGCCCTCGCGCACCATGGCCAGCGGCAGGTGGGTCACGGCCGCCGCCGGCACCCGGCCTGCGGTCTTCTCCTCCACCCAGGCCGGCAGCCACGAGCGGGTGTAGCCGAAGGAGGCGTCGGCCGCGAACTCGGTGCGGCCCACCGGCACATAGCGGTCCCCGGTGCGGGCGTAGTGGATGCCGTCGAGCGTGACCCGCCCGCCGTCGAGGAACCACGGGGCCAGCACCACGGCGTCGAGGGGCCGTCCGAGGGCGGCGGCCACGGCGTCGACCTCGGCCGGGAAGTGGCCGCGCAGCGTGGAGTCGCTGCGGCTGACCACCGCCACCTCGGTGCCGGTGCGCTCGGCGGCGAGGCGGAGGTTGGCACCGATCTGCTCGGCGAGCGCCACCGCCGCGTCCACCGGCAGGCCCGGGAGCGCCAGGAGCACGAAGAAGCAACGGCTCCGGGCGAGCTCGTCGGCCAGGCGGTCGACGTCCCAGGTGGTGAGCACGGCGACACCGTGCACGGTCTGGGTGCCGGTGGGGTCGTCGTCGAGCACGACGAGGGCCTCAGGGGCGGCGGCCACCCGTTCGACGATGTCGGGCCACGGGTCGTGCGGCCAGGGTGCCGGGCGGCCGGCGGCGAAGGCGCCGGCATCGACGGGTTCGTGCTCGGTGGCCGGGGCCCTCGAGGCGGCCGCAGGCGGCCGGTTGGTGTTGGGGCGGGGGTTCGATGGGTCATACCGGGCGGGTCCCGACAGTAGTTTGCGGCGGGTGCGCCTGGCTCTCGACCCCTCGACCGACCCCGCTGCTTACGGTTTCCGCCATCGGTTGCGCGTCCGTTTCGCCGAGACCGACGCCATGGGGGTGGTCCACCACGTTTTGCCTTACCTCGCCGTACCTGGAGGAGGCCCGGGTGGCGTGGCTGCGCTCCATCGGCCACGCCTACGACACGGGTGCGCGGGCGGAGGGGGTCGATTTCGGCGTGCTCGAGGCGTTCGTGCAGTACCGGATGGCCCTGCGCTTCGACGAGGTGGTCGACGTGCACCTGCGGCTGGGGCGGTGACCCGGACCACGTTCCAGGTGGCCTACCTGCTCACCGTCGACGGCGACGTGCGGGCCACCGGGGTGACCGTCCACGGGGCGATGAACATGGCCGGTCAGGCCGACCCGGCTGCCGGCCTGGGTGGCCACCCTGCCCACCTCTGAGCGGTCCGGCGCCCACCGCCTCAGCCGCCGTGGGTGGCGGCAGGCCCCGGTCGGCTGGGTCGGCCGGGCTCCGCTCACGGCCGGATGAGCAGCGCTTCCTCGATGCGACCCGGCGCCGCACTCGACGGGATCGACGGGATCGGCGGGGTCAGCGGGATCGGCGCCAGCCGCCGCGGCGGCGCGGTGACAGCCAGCACGAGATCGGTGTCGGCCTGCTCCGCCTGCGCTGGCGAAGCGTCGCCCGCCACCCCGCCGGGACCAACGGGCAGACGTGGTGAGCCCGGCGGCGGCGAAGCACTCGCGCACGCTGCCGGCGTCGACGCCCACCGGTGAGGGCAGGGCGGCGGCCACCAGCGGCTCGTAGGACAGCGCCGTCTCCACGCACACCAACGTGGGGTCGAGGCCGAGCAGGTGGTGCCAGGCGTGCGGGGTGCGGGCCACCACGGTCACGGCCTGCGGCGGGAGCTCGTCGGCCAGGCGGGCGGCCACCGACCGGGCGGCGTCGCCGGGCGCGACGCCCCGGTCCACCACCACCAACACGCGCAGACCCCTCCCCCGCGGCCGGTGGGTCGGGCGTTGCGGGGCGATGCTGACCACCATGGCGCGAGCTTCGTGCGGCGAGGTTGCCGGCCGATGGCCCGAGGCGAACGGTCCGGTGAACGCTCCGTTGACGGACCCGTTCAGCTAGCGACGTTCGCCTGCGCTCGGCTCAGCTCCCGCCGCTCGAGCTCGAAGGACCGCCGCCTCGGCTCGGCGGGGCCGGTTGCGGTGGCGGCGGTCACCACCGGTGCCCGGTCGTGGTCGGCGCCTCGGTCGTGGTGGAGGGTCGGCGCCTGCTCGTGGTCGGTGCTTGCGTCGTCGTGGGGGCCTCGGTTGGAGCGGGGCCTCGGTGGCGACCGGGGCCTGCGGGGTGGTCGGCGCCGCGGTCGTGGTCGGCGCCGCGGTGGTCGGCGTGGCGGTGGTCGGCGTTTCGACCGATGTCGACGCAACGTCGGGAACGCCGTGGTGGTAGCCGAGGCCGACTCGTCGCCCCATCACCGGTGGTGGCCTGCAGGCGGATGAGCCCGGTCACGGCCAGCGTCGTTTCCATGCTGGCCAGAGCCACGGCACGGCGGGTGCGCTGTGCCGGGTGGCGGGGCCGGCGGCCTCCGGCCGGGGCATCGGGTGCGGGGATGGGGACGGTTGGGTTCATGGTCGCTCCTGGATCGAATGGGCGGTCGCCGGGCCGGCGAGGACGGCGTCGGGGCCGAGGTAGGCCTGCAGTCCGGGGGTGGTGCGCACCCGGCCGGCGCGGTCGACGGTGAGGGCTTCGGTCCCCGGACCGATGACGTCGAAGGCGCGGTCGCTGCCGCGCAGCAGCACGGCCTTGGCCAGCACCTCGGCCTGCCAGGCGGGACCGGCCACCACCGTCACGTGATCGAGGTCGCTGTCCGACGGCGCGCCGGTGAAGGGGTCGACGAGGTGGTGGCGCGGCTCGCCACCGGGTCCCCGCCACCGGCGCCGCAGCGTGGTGGAGGTGGCCACCGCCCCCGCTCGCAACCCCAGCAGGCACAGCGGCGCCGGGTGGTGCTCGTGCTCGACGGCGATGGTCCAGGCGGTCCCGTCAGGGGGCTCGCCCGCCAACCGCAGATCGCCCCCGAGGTTGACGCACACACCGGCTGCGCCTGCCGCCACCAGCTCCTCGCACACGAGGTCGGCGGCCAGGCCCTTGCCGATACCGCCCGGATCGAAGCCCATGCCCTGCGGGAGCCGCGCGGCGCAGCCGCGCCGCTCGATCGCCTCCGGGCCGGCCAGCACCGTACCGACCGGCACGGTACCTGGTAGCACGGTAACGATCAGCATGGTACCGGTCAGCACGGTACCTCTAGGTACGGTACCGATCGGTGCGGCTCCCGCCGGAAGGGTGTCGAAGTCGGCGGTGTAGCCGGCCTCCAGCAGCGCGGGCAGGATCGTGGGATCGAAGCGGCCGGCCGTCAGCCGCCACGCCTCCACCGCGTGCACGAGCAGACGGTGGGTGTCCTCACCGACCTCGACCCACGAGCCCGCAGCCCGGTTGAGCCGGCTCACCTCGCTGGTCGGCAGGAAGCGGCTCCAACGTTGCTCGAGCTCGGCGATGCGCCGGCAGGCGTCGGCCAGCAGAGCATCGGCCCGCTCGCCCACGACGACGACGTGGCCGGCGGCCCCCATCGCCCGGAACCGTCGCTCAACTGCCATGGCTGGCACTGCTCGCCGGCGGGGAGGGCTCCGCCGCCACCGCGGCGGCGGTGACGACCGTGGTCGACGGCGCCGCCGTGCTCGTCGTGACCGTGCTGGGCGTGACCGTGTTCGTCGTGACCGTGTTCGTCGTGACCGCTGCGGCCGTCGTCACCGTTGTGGCCTCGGCCGTCGCGGCCTCGACCGTGGCGGCCTCGACCGTCGCGGTCCCGGGCGCAGCCACCTCCGGGGTGGAAGCGGTTGGTTGCCCGGCGGCGTCGGACAGGGTGAGCCAGCCGGTGATGGCCAGCACACCGGCGGCGCTGGCGGCGCCGGTCGCACGGCGGGCTCGACGGGCGGGGTGTGGTCGCCGGCGGCGACGCTGCGGGTTCTCGTTCGTCATGGGGGGCTCCTCGGTCGGGCCCGGCCGGACCCGCTCACCGGCCCACATCGGGTGGACCGGACGGTCCCCACGTTGCCGGTGGAGCTTGGGAACTCCCTCAGAGGCGCCTGGAACGTCCCGCTGATCGGGCGATCGGGCTCACACCTTGTGATCGCGGGGCAGGCGCAGCGAGTACCCCACCCCGCGCACGGTGTGGATCAACGGCGGCTCGACGGTGTCGACCTTGGCCCGCAGGTAGGAGATGTAGGTCTCGAGCACGCTGGCGTTGCCGGTGAAGGTGTAGTCCCAGACGTGCTCGAGCAGTTGCTGGCGGGTGAGCACCCGCCGGGCGTTGACCAGCAGGTAGTGCAGCAGCTTGTACTCGGTGGGCGTCAGCTCGATCAGCTGCTCCCCCCGCCACACGTCGCGGGTGTCCTCGTCAATGGTCAGGTCGGCGAAGGACAGCTGGTGCTGACCCGGGCCGACGTTGCTGGACCGGCGCAGCACCGCCTTGACCCGCTCCACCAACTCCTCCACCGAGAACGGCTTGGTGACGTAGTCGTCGCCGCCCAGGCGCAGGCCCTCGACCTTGTCCTTGGTGGTGTCGCGGGCGGTGAGGAAGATGATCGGCACCCGGGTGGCGGCCCCCTCCACCTGGCGCAGGCGGCGGGCCACCTCGAACCCGTCGAGATCGGGCAACATCACGTCGAGCACGATGAGGTCGGGTCGGCGGGCGTTGACGGCGTCGAGGGCGGACCGCCCGCTGTGGGCGCTGGCCACCTCGAAGCCGTTGAGCCCGAGCGCCATCGACACCAGCTCGGCGATGTTGGCCTCGTCGTCCACGGCGAGCACGTAGGGCTTGGGCTGGTCATCGGCCACGGGGCGCTCCCGGGTTCGGGCATCGGTCGGGGGGACGCGGCCAAGCGTACGTGCGGCCGGCTCTGCCACCGCGGCATCCGAACCGAGCTCCCAGCAACTTCCAAGGATCCACCCATCGGTGCCTGACGGCGAAGGGGGAGGCTGCACCGGTGCCGCACCGCGCCCCCGCCCCGAGCCCCTCCGCCGGGAGCGGTCGCGGTCCGGCGCACCGCCGGCGTCGGCCGCGCTGGCAGGATGGAGGGCGTGACCCCGCCGAAGGTGACTCGATGACGCTGCGCACCCGCCTGGTGGTGGCCCTCGGCCTGCTGTTGCTGGCCGGCCTGGTGACCTTCGGCGTCGTCACGCTGTCGCTGTACAAGCGCTCGCAGCTCGACCAGCTCGACGAGGATCTCCGCAACTCCCAGGTGCCGGCGCTGGCCACCGTCTCGGCGGGCACCGCCTACGACGACCGCTACGGTGAGCCGATCGACGGCGGCGGGTCGTCCGCCGACAAGGCCTACCCGGTCAAGACGTACGCCGACACCACGATCGGCGGCAAGGAGCCCAAACCGACCGGCGCCGACCGCTACGGCGACCACAAGCCGGGACCGCGCCCCGACGTCATCTCGGTGCCCGGCACCTACCTCGAGCTGCGCGACGCCGGCGGTGTGGTGAACACCGACCAGGTGGCCGGCGACGATCGGCGGCCGCAGCTGCCGGGCACGCTGCCGGCCGAGGGCACGGCGTTCCTGACCGCCGGGACCGTCGACGGTGACGGCGAGTGGCGGGTGATGGTCAGCGCCATGCAGACCGCCCGGGGCGCGCCTCGCTGGTGGTGGCGGTGCCCACCGACTACCTCGCCGGGGACCGCAACGAGCTGCTGATGATCGAGCTGGCCGCCGGGGCGCGCTGCTGGCGCTGCTCGCCGGCGGTTCCTGGCTGATCCTGCTGCGAGGGCTGCGCCCGCTCGAACGCATGGCCGCCGCCGCCCACCGCATCAGCGACGGCGACCTGTCGGAACGGGTGGCACCGGCCGACGGGCGCAGCGAGGTGGGCCAGCTCGGGAGGCGCTGAACAACATGCTCGACCAGATCGAGCTGTCGTTCCGCCGCCAGGAGGCCACCGAGGCCAAGCTGCGCCAGTTCCTCTCCGACGCGTCGCACGAGCTGCGCACCCCGCTCACCTCGATCCAGGGCTTCGCCGAGCTGTTCCGGCTGGGCGTCGACAAGGACCACGTGAACCTGCCGATCATCATGCGGCGCATCGAGGAGGAGTCCCTGCGCATGCGCGGCCTCGTCGAGGACCTGTTGCTGCTCGCCCGGCTGGACGAGCGGCGCGAACCGGTGGTGGCGGCGGTGGACCTCGCCGTGCTCGCCGCCGACGCCTGCTCCGATGCGGTGGCCGCCGACCCCGATCGCCCGGTCGTGCTGCACGCCGCCGACCCCGTCGTCGTCGACGGCGACCGGGACCACCTCCGCCAGGCCATCGCCAACCTGGTCAACAACGCGCTGCGCCACACCGCCGCGGGCACGACCATCGAGGTGCGGGCCTCGCACGAGCCCCGGCGCAAGCCGGCGGACGGCGTCGCGCCGTGGTCTCGGTGCGCGACCACGGCCGCGGCCTCGACCCCGATGCCCTGGCCCATGTGTTCGACCGGTTCTGGCAGGCCGACGCCGCCGCGTCGGCCGCGGCGCCGGGCTCGGCCTGTCGATCGTGGCCGCCATCGCCGCCGAGCACGGCGGTGACGTGCACGCGGCCAACCACCCCGATGGTGGCGCGGTGTTCACCCTCACGCTGCCGGCGGCCGACGGGCACCACACGCTGCGGCCCGTGCCCGCCGAGCCGACCTCGGCCGGCGAGCCGCCCGTGGCCGCCGGCCACGACCGCTGAGACCGGGGGCCGCGGCCCCCACGAGGGCCGGGGTGGCTACCGTGATCACAGGAGCGACCCCATGACGGCAACCGATCACCAGCCCACCGCCGCGGATCGCCCGCCCCCCGAACGGGTCGGCGGGCGGGCCGGACCATCGCGCTGGTGGGGGGTGGGCGCCGGGCTGGCCGCCGTCGCCGCCGCCCTGGCCGCCGGGGAGCTGGCCGCCGGCTTCGCCGCCTCCCTGCGCAACCCGGTGGTGAGCGTCGGCGATCGGGTCATCGATCTGGCCCCGCCGTGGCTGAAGGACTTCGCCATCGACACCTTCGGCACCAACGACAAACCGGCCCTGCTGACCGGTACGGTCGTGTTGCTCACCGCCCTGGCCCTCATCGCCGGGGTGGCCGCGGTCCGCCGACGTCGGGCGCTGGCGCTCGGCATCGTCGCCGCCTTCGGTGCCGTCGGCATGGCCGCCGCCACCACGGGGCGCAACGGCACCGGCAACGGCTGGGTCCCGTCGCTGCTGGCCGCCCTCGCCGCCGCCACCACGCTGCTGGTCTGCGCGCGGCTCAGCCCGGTGCCGGTGGAGGCGGTGGCCGCCCGGGGCGACGACGTCGCGCCGGACACGGCGGCTGCCACGCAGCGGCGGCGCTTCCTCCTCGCCCTCGGCGGCGTCGGCGTGGCCTCGGCGGTGGTGGCCGCCACCGGGCGCAAGCTGTCGGGCCGGTTCGCGGTGGCGGCCGAGCGGGCCGCCGTGCAACCCCGCACACCGGTCGATCCGTTGCCAGCGGCGCCGGCCGATCCCGCCCTCGAGGTGGCCGGGCTCAGCCCGCTGTTCGTGCCCAACGAGGACTTCTACCGCATCGACACCGCCCTGGTGATCCCCCGGGTCAGCACGGCGAGCTGGGCCCTGGCCATCGACGGGCTGGTGGAGAGACCGCTGCGCCTCACCTACGACCAGCTGTGGGAGCGCACCCTGCACGAGTACGACGTGACGCTGTCGTGCGTGTCCAACCAGGTGGGCGGTGACCTGGTGGGCAACGCCCGCTGGATCGGCGTGCGGCTCGACGAGCTGTTGGACGAGGCGGGCGTCCTCCCCGAGGCCGACCAGGTCATGAGCCACTCGGTCGACGGCTTCACCGCCGGCTTCCCGGTGCGCGCCGCGCTGGACGGCCGCAACGCGATCGTCGCGCTGACCATGAACGGTGCCGTCCTGCCGATCGCCCACGGCTACCCGGCGCGCCTGGTGGTGCCCGGCCTCTACGGCTACGTGTCGGCCACCAAGTGGTTGCAGCGCATCGAGCTGACCCGCTTCGACGTGGCCGAGGGCTACTGATCCCGCGAGGGTGGGCGGTGGAGGCCCCGATCAAGACCCAGTCCCGCATCGACACCCTACGGGCCGCCGCGACCTACGGGCCGGTACGGTGCCCATCGCCGGGGTGGCGTGGGCGCCGGGCCGCGGGTGGACGCCGTCGAGGTGCAGGTCGATCGACGGCCCGTGGCAGCGGGCCGAGCTCGGTCCCGAACTGGCCGACACCTCGTGGCGGCAGTGGTGGCTGGGCTGGGAGGCCACCCCGGGGCCCACACCCTGCGCTGCCGGGCCACCGACGGCACCGGCGCCACCCAGACCGAGCAGCGCACCCGTCCCGATCCCGACGGCGCCACCGGCTGGCACACCGTGCAGGTCGAGGTGGGCCGCTGAGCCGAGCGCGCGCTCGCCTAACGTGACGCCATGCTCGACCCCGGGACCGTCGCCCCCGCCTTCGTGCTGGCCGACCAGCACGGGGAGCTGGTCAGCCTCGCCGATCTGCGCGGCAGCTGGGTGCTGCTGTGGTGGTACCCCAAGGCGGCCACCCCCGGTTGAACCCTGCAGAGCCAGGCGCTGCGTGACAGCGCCGACCGCTTCGCCGAGCTCGGGTGCGTGATCCTCGGCGCCTCCTTCGACACCCCCGCCGAGAACCTCGCCTTCGCCCGGGCCCAGCGCCTGCCGTTCCGCCTGCTGTGCGACGTCGACCGGCAGGTCGGCGCCGCCTACGAGGTGGTGCGCACCACCGATGACCGGCTGGCCGCCTACGCCGAGCGCTTCGCCTACCTGATCGACCCCGACGGCGTGATCCGGCGCAGCTACGCCGTGCACGACGTGGCCAACTTCGCCGCGATGGTCATCGCCGATCTCGAACGCCTCCAGGGGCCGCGTGAACCCGATCCGCCGGCTCACCGTGGGCGCCGAGCTGCCCGGGAGCAGGCCGGGCCGCCCGGGCGAGCCATTCACCCCCACGATCGACGCCACCGTGCGCGACGCCGGCGCCGACGCCAGCGAGCTGCAGGCCAAGGTGGACCAGGTCTCCCGGGGCGGGCGGGCCGCCGTGTTGGGCGTGAACGACGGCCTGGTCACCAACGTGTGCGTGATCCTGGCGCTGGCCGGCGCGTCCTCGTCGGCATCGGGGGTCCGGCTGGCCGGCTTCGCCAGCCTGATCGCCGGGGCGTTCTCCATGGCCGCCAGAAGCGGGTGTCGGTGCGCAGCCAGGTCGAGCTGTTCGAGGGCATCCTCGCCGAGCTGCGCACCCTCGTGGCGCGCAACCCGAGGTTGGTGCTCGACGAGTTGGTGAGCCGGCTCCAGGACGCCGGCTTCGGGCGGGAGACCGCCCAGCGGGCCTCCACCGAGCTCCCGCTCGACGAGGACCGCTTCTTCGCGTTCACCTCCCGCACCGTGTTCGGCCTCAACCCCGACGAGCTGGGCTCGCCCATGACCGCCGCGGTGACGTCGTTCCTGCTGTTCAGCGTGGGCGCCTTCACGCCCCTGCTGCCGTGGTTCTTCACCGAAGGGGGCGCCGCGGTGGCCATCTCGGTGGCGTTGACCGCGGTGTTCAGCCTGGGCGTCGGCGCCTGGGTGGCGTACTCCGGCGGCAAGCCGCTGCCATACGGTGCGGTACGGCAGCTGGTGATCGTGATCGCCGCCGCGGCGGTCACCTACGCCATCGGGGCGTTGTTCGGCACCTCGGTGGCCTGAGCGCCGCCGGCTCAGCGGGCGGCCGGGGAATACGTCGGGGCGCCGGGGTGGCCGGCGGCCAGCGGCACACCGCCCGACATCGGCACGCCCGCCACCCCGCCGGCCGGTTCGGCAGCGCGCCGACCGAAGCGCTTCTGCAGCTGGTCCACGGTCAGCGGGCGGGCGAAGTGGAAGCCCTGGGCCACGTCGCAACCCCACGACGCCAGCGCCAGGTACTGCGCCTCGCTCTCCACGCCCTCCGCCACGACCTCGAGACCGAGCTGGTGGCCGAGGGCGATCATGGCGTACACGATGGACGCATCCACCGGGTCGGTGCACACGTTGTCGATGAAGGACTTGTCGATCTTGAGCGTCGACAGCCGCAGGTGGCGAAGGTGCGCCAGCGATGTCGCCCCCTGGCCGAAGTCGTCGAGCGCCACCGCCACGCCGGCGTCGCGCAGGCGCCGGATCGTCCGCGCCGCCCGTTCGGGCTCGGTGATGATCGCCGTCTCGGTGATCTCCAGCTCGATGTAGTCGGGCGGGAGGTTGTGGTTCAGCAGGGTGCGCAGCAGGTGCTCGGGCAGCAGGTCGTCGCGCAGGTTGCGGGCCGAGATGTTGATCGACACCCGCAGCGGCATCCCGTTGTAGGCCCAGTAGGCGGCCTGGGCCACCGCGGTCTCCATCACCCAGGCCGTCAGCGGCACGATGAGATCGGTGCCCTCGGCCACCGGCACGAACTGCGAGGGCGGGACCGGGCCGCGCTCGGGGTGGTTCCAGCGCACCAGCGCCTCGACGCTGCGCACCTGCAGATCGACCAGGTCGATCTTGGGCTGGTACACGAGGAACAGCTCGTTGTTGGCGATCGCCCGGCGCAGCTGCGCCGCCAACCCGAGGCGCGCCGGGTCGTCGTGATCGAGGTCGGCGCTGAACACCCGCGCCGGCGCCTGCGTCGCCTTCGCCGCGCCCAGCGCCAGGTCGGCGTGCTGCAGCACGGTGTCGGCATCGGCACCGTCGGCGGGGTGCGACGCCACGCCCATCACCGCCTCGAAGCTGACCGGGATGCCGGCCACCTCCACCTCGGCGCCGAGGGCGTGCTGCACCACCGCGAGCTGGCCCAGCGCGGCGGGCCCGTCGAGCCCGGGCAGCAGCAGACCGAAGACGTCGCCCCCGACGCGTGCCACCAGCTGGCCCGGTTGCACGACCGATTGCAGGCGTTGGGCGACGTAGCGCAGCAACTCGTCGCCGTAGGTACGGCCGAGGGCCCGGTTGACCTGGGTGAAACCGAGCAGGTCGAGCAGCACCACGGCGGTCGGCTGGCCGTGGGCGCCGTGGGCGGCGAACGCCCGGTTGGCCTCGTCGGTGAACTGCTGGCGGTTGGCGATGCCGGTGAGCGGGTCGAAGAGGGCGAGGCGTCGCATCTCGGCCGCGCTGCGCTGGACGCGGGCGGTGACCCGGCGGGTCATGGCCGCCAGCACCAGCCACAGGGCCACCACGGCGACCACCATCACCACCCGGAGCTGGGCCTGGGCAGCGGCGAGGCCGGTCTGGTCCATCGGCACGACCAGCTCGACCACCAACACCGGCGGGGCACCGGCGGCGGCGGAGACCGGCACGTACACGGTGGCCACCGTCCCGGCCGCCGCGCCCGGCGGCTCCACGCCCGCCGGCCACCCCTCGACGATGGACACGTCGCCGGCGGCGGCGTCGTAGAAGGCCCGCTCGGTGATCGACGCCGGGGCGTCGGCCAGGTCGTGCATCGCCGCCAGGCGCCGACCCTGCACGGTCCACAGCCGCAGGCCGCACATGAGGCCGGCCTCGTGGCTGCTGTCGGCGCTCTGCAGCAGCTGGGTCATGCCCAGCAGCTCGACCGCGTCGAACCCGTCCACCAGGGCCGTGCCGTAGGGTGCGAACGTTGCTTGGGTGATGCCCTCGGCCTGGCGGGCGGCCTGGGCCAGCAGCTGCTCGCGGGTCTTGTGACGGGCGTAGAGATCGACGATCGCGCCCAACAACAGCACCGGGACGAGGCTCGCCGCCACGTAACGGGCGAACAGCAGCAGTCCGGAGTGGCGAGCGCGCACGGCTCCGCTATCGACGGAGCCCGGCACTGACCTTGAGATGACGAACGGGCCGCCCTTCCCCATGTCTTGGGAACGCGCCGTCGGGGAACGCCGTCGGAGGCGGCAGAATGGACGCGCTCGCACACCTGCATCACACGCCCCGTGTCCGGCCCCACTACCCGCACTGGGTCGGCGACGCCGTGATCGCCGGGCAGCGGTGGTCGGCGCGGCCGCGTTGATCGTGGTCACCGCGCTCGAACACGCCTCGGCACGACAGCGAGGGCGAGGCCCAGCGGGCCACGCTCTCCCGCACGACGGTGGAGCAGGTGGCGGCGGCGCCCGTCACCACCGTCACCACCGTCATCGATCTCCGTG
Organism: Acidimicrobiales bacterium; assembly: GCA_041394365.1. Lineage (GTDB taxonomy): Bacteria > Actinomycetota > Acidimicrobiia > Acidimicrobiales > CAIXPF01 > CAIXPF01. The sequence continues at coordinate 105,804 of JAWKIM010000025.1, read as the reverse complement.
AGAGCCCGACCCCGACCACCACAGCCGGGGTGACCCTCACCGGCGCGGCCGCCCGATGCGGTGGCCACCCTCGCCGCGGCGGTGGCATCGGCCACGGCGGTCGAATCGGCCGCCCCCGCCGCAGCCGGCGTGCTGGCCGCTCCGATCGTCCTGCAGGGTCAGATCGACGTCGCCGTCGAGCACGACGGCGCCGCCACCAGCGCCTTCCCTGCCCTCACCCAGGATCTGCTGGCCGATCCGTCGAGGTGTTCGCCGATGACGCCGCCAGGCCACCACCGTGAACCGAGGTCGGCCAGATCGGGCGCATCGAAGGGCTGTTCCGCGGGCGCTACCACCTTCGTGCTGTTCACCGAGAAGCCTGGTGAGCGCCACTGGCGATGCCGCCGTCAGCGCGGCGAACGCCCAGCTCACCAGTGAGGTCGTGCCGGCCGACGGCGACGTCCTGCTGATCGCCCCGCAGCAGCCCAACGCCTGACACGGCGGGCCGCCGTCGGGCCCATCCCACCGGGGCGGTGGGTCGGACCGTCAGCGCGGCCGCCAGCGCCGCCCGCAGGGGCGCACCGGCGTGTCCAGCGCCACCGCCAGCGACAGGCCGCAGGCGGCGGGCCTCGCCGCGCAGCTCCCGCACGATCCTGCCAGCGACGGGCGGTGGACCCCGCCAGCAGCACGGCCTCGGACGGGCCATCAGCAGCAGGCCTGCAGCCGAGCGGGCTGCCCTCGCACAGCTCCACCTCGGCGTCGATGCCCATCTCCCAGGCCAGCCACCACAGCCGCTGCGCCCGTCGCGCCGCCTCCCGGCGGGCGGTGGTCTCGTCACGGGCCGGGTAGCTGAACGGCCAGAACATGCCGCTGAGGGGGTCGCCGATGAGCACGGGCACGGCCTCGAGGACCGGCACGGTCACCACCAGCCGCACCGCGGCCGCCGGGGGTGTCGAGGAAGCGGCGAAGTTGCTCGGCCAGTTCCGGGCCGCCGGCGCCGGGCAGGCACACGACGGTCAAGCGAGCCGGGCCGACGCGCCGGGACCTGGTGGTTGGCGCCGCTCCCGTTCGCTGTCCCCGGCCATGATGTGACCCTAGTCACAGAAGCAGCCGGATATGAAGGGTTCGGCCGAAAAACACCGAACCCCCGGCGGCGACGGGCGCCGGACCGTCCGCAGGTGCCGGGACGGCCGGCGATCAGGCGTTAGCGACGAACACCTTGTAATGGCGCTGTCCTCGTCAGCGCTTCCTCGCTCTCGGTCGCCGTGGGCACGAAGTAGTTCAGCGCGCTGCTGATGTCCTGCTCCCACACCTCGGCGGGCAGTTCGTAGAGGATCTCGATGCCGTTGCCGTCGGGATCCTGCACGTAGCAGCTGTGGGTCATGCCGTGCTCGTCGCGGATCATGAACTCCACGCCGCTGGCCTTCATGTACTCGAGCTGCTTGAGGAAGTTCTCGCGGGTGTAGGCCACCGCGTAGTGGTTGATGGCGTTGATCGAGCCCTGGGCCATGAGGTTGAACGGCTTGACCGGCGGCGCCGCCTCGGGGTCGGTCATCTGGATGAGGGCGATGTCGTGGTGCGAGCCGGGCCGGGCAGGCGTAGAACCGCATCGTCATGGGGAAGTCCGGCGAGAGGGCACCGATCTGCTCGAAGCCGAGGCCCTCGGTGTAGAACTTGTGCGACGCCTCGATGTCACGCACCTGCAGCACCAGGTGGTTGACGCCCAGGGCGGGTACGGCCTTCGTTTCGCTCATCTGGTCTTCCTTCCCCGAGAGCCGCCTGCGCAGCTCGGATCCGTAGCTCGTTGGTGCGGAAACCCATCAAAGGTTGCGCAATCGGCAGTCTAGGCGAGACGGGACGCCACAGCAGAGCCGCATAGCTGCCGGGAACGGCGGAGCCGGCGACCGGAGAAGCGCCGCCGAGGCCGCCGCCCGCTCCCGACCGCCGGCGGCCACCGTCGATCAGCCCCCCTACCGCCAAGAGGTCCACCACGAACACGAGCGTCTCGTTGGGCTGATGACCGGCGGGAACCTGCTGGCGCCGAAAGGCCAGCGAACCGGGGATGGTCAGCTGGCGCCGTCCGCCCACCTTCATGCCGACCACGCCCTGTCCCAGCCCTGGATGACCTGACCGCCGCCCAGCTGGAACGTGAACGGCTCCCCGCGATCCCACGAGGCGTCGAACTGCGAGCCGTCGGTGAAGTGCACGCCGACGTAGTGCACGGCCACCGGCTTGCCGGCCACCGCCTCGGCGCCGGTACCCGTGACGAGGTCCTCGATGACGAGCTCGGTGGGTTCGGCGCCGCCGGGAACGGACACGGTGGGCTTCGACATGGTGGGCTCCTGCGCGGTGCTAGCGGTCCCGTCCGTGCTGGACGGGCTCGAACCGGCCGTCGACGTGTCGCCGTCGCCGCACGCGGCCACACCGGTGAGGGCGAGGCCGGCGAGCAGCATCGTGGCCCGCACCCGACGAGGGGCGCGCGGCTGGAGGCGATGGGGGCGGACGGCGTCGAGCATGGACCGACCACGCTAACGGCGGCCGGCCCCGCTGCCGCGGATGTCGCCCGCGGCCGGCGTCAGCCGCAGGTGATCCCCGGAGGTGGCACGCCGGGCGGGGTGACCCCGACCACGGTGGTGGTCGTCGCCCCGGTCGCAGCGGGATCCTCGACCACCTCCGGCACGGTGATGCCCACCCAGTCCGCCCCCGTGACGAGCACCACGCCGCTGCCCACCGTGGCGTCCTCGAGCAGGTTCACGCCGGGCTGCAGGTAGCTCGCCACCAGCTCGGCGGCCGCCGACGACGCCGGCGCGTAGCGCAGCGTGGTACGGGTCTCCCCCACGCCCGCGTCGCCGACCTGGGCCACCGGGAAGCCGATCGCCTCGAGGGCGGCGGCGGCCTCGCCGGCCTGACCGGTCACGCCGGTGCCGTTGAGCACGCTGACCGCCACCTGCGACGGGCTCAGCGTGGGCACCGCCGAGGTGGTGGTGACCGTCGAGCGGCCCCGGAAGATGTCGAGCGTGGGCTGCGCCTCGGCCTCCCGCAGCACCACCACCGATGCCCCCTCCGGCGTCTCGGTCAGATCGGTGGGCAGCGCGTGGGTGGTCATGGCCTCCGATCCCAGCGACGAGAACTGCCGGGCCAGGTCCACCAGCTCGGCGGTGCCCAGGCCGTCGTCGAAGGTGACGTTGTCGGTGGCCACCCCGACGAGCCGGTTGAGCTTGGTGACATCGGTCAGGCCCAGCGCCGCCACCTTGTCCATGACCCGGCGCAGGAACAGCTGCTGACGGGTGATGCGCCCGAGGTCGGCGGTGAGGTCCTCCTCGTACTCGCCGCTGTCCTCGTTGTAGTAGACGAGGTGGCGGGATCGGGCGAAGGCGAGCGCCTGGCTGCCGTCGAGCGTGTAGCAGCCGGCGTCGGGGATGTTCAGCCCCGAGTTGTCGTCGTACATGGCCCGGTCGAAGTAGAGCGGGATCCCGCCGACGGTGTCCACCAACGACTTGAAGCCCTTGAAGTCCACCTCGACGTAGTGGTTGATGTCGATGCGCAGGGCCGCTTGGACCGTGTTGATCAGCTCCTGCGCGCCGCCCTCGGCGAACGCGGTGTTGACGCGGTCGTTGGGGCCCGTGCCGTTGAGCGGCACCCACAGGTCCCGCGGCACCGACAGCAGGTGGATCTGCTTGGCCGCCGGATCGACGCGCATGACGATGATCGTGTCGGTGCGCTTGCCACCGACCTCCTCGCCCAGGAACGCGCCGGCGTCGGGATCGTCCTCCGAGATGTTCTCGCGGCTGTCGGAGCCGACGACGAGGAAGTTGAGCGGCTTGTCGTCGGTGGTGTTCGGCGCCAGGTCCAGGTTGATGCGGTCGAAGGAACCGAACCGCCACCACACGATGCCCACCACCAGCGCGCCGAGCAGGGCGAGCACGGCCAGCACGGCGCCGAAGGCGATGACGAACCGCTGGCCCCAGCTACGGCCGTGCTGCGGCAGCAACGGGGGCCCGGACGGCGAAAGCTCGGGCGACGGCATCGTCATGCGGGCACCGATCGTACCAACGGGCGTTGCGGTAGAGAGGCGCGGCCCGGTGCTGCCGGGCGCGACCATACCGAGGGGCATCGCTCTGGCCGGGGCAGCACGATGGGAGACGGCACTGCTCGTCGCACGGGTTCTTTCCTTCTCCTGGGCCGCTCGTCGCTCGCCCGCCGAGCGGCCCACGGCCGCGATCACGCTAGGCGACCACCGCGGGCGCGTCGCGGACCCGATGGCGCGCGAGCGAAGCCGACGACCGGCCCGGCAGCTACGGTCCGGCCATGGAACTCCAGGGAGCAACGGTCATCGTCACCGGCGGAGCGCGCGGCATCGGTGAGGGGATCGCCGACGCGTTCGCCGACGCCGGCGCCAACATCGTCATCGGCGACGTCCTCGGCGCGCCGGGGGTGGCCGAGGCGGCCGAGCAGGCGGCCGAACGGTGCCGGGCCCATGGGGTCGAGGTGCTCACCGTCGAGGTCGATGTGCGCGACGAGCCGGCGTGCGAGGCGCTGGTGGCCGCTGCCCTGGATCGCTTCGGCCGCCTCGACGTGGTCTGCGCCAACGCGGGCGTGCTGTCGATGGCGCCGGTGGCGCAGCTCAGCGTCGACGAGTGGGACCGGATCATGGACGTCAACGCCAAGGGCGTGTTCCTCACCTGCAAGGCGGCGGTGCCCCACTTCGTGGCCCAGCGCCGCGGCTGCTTCGTGACCACCGCCTCGATCGCCGGCAAGACCGGCGGCGCCGAGGTGTCGCACTACTGCGCGTCGAAGTTCGCGGTGGTGGGCTTCACCCAGTCGTTGGCGATGGAGATGGGTCCGCACAACGTCAGGGCCAACGCGGTGTGCCCGGGGTTCCTGGGCACCTCGATGTGGATGAACGACATCCTCGGCTACCGGTTGCCCGACGGGGCCGACCGGGCCGAGGCGTTCGAGAAGATCACGGCCGGCCGGGTCCCGCTCGGTCGGGGCCAGACCCCGGCGGACATCGGCCAGGCGGCGGTGTTCCTCGCCCGCGCCGACAACATCACCGGCGTGGCCCTGAACGTCGCCGGCGGCCTCGAGGTCCACTGACGGTGCTTGTCGCCGGGGCTGCGCCCCAGACCCCATCGACGCCCGGCTCGGGAGGAGGCCGGCGGAGCCGCAACGGCACCGGTTGGGCCCCGCAGGCTGTCGGCGCGGTCCGGTCCGCCCGCACCCCTGGGGTCCGAACCCCTGCCGGCAGGCGCCTGGCACCCCGCCTGTGGGGGCCGGCGCGGTCAGCCCTCCGGCAACCCACCAGCGCCATGCTTCGGCGGCGATTCGACGTCGATCTCGACCGCATCGACCGGTCGGGTTCGGCCGCCCACCAATGGTGGCCTCAAACTCCGGTCAGGCTGCGCAGCCACACCGATGGTGGCCGGATTTCGTGTCTCACGACCAATTCCGAATCGACGTCGAATCGAGCGCGAAGGAGCCCCGCCCAGACCCCCGACATGGCCCACCAACCACGAGTCACCAACCGCCCACCGCCGCAAACATCCTCAGCCACTCCTGTCGCTGGGGGCTGCGCCCCCAGACCCCATCGGCGTCCGGCTCGCGAGCTCGCACGGCCGCCCGGCTTTCGCCCACGGCCCGGCATGGGGTAGGGGCCCCATGCTCGGGAGGAGGATGGGGTTGGGGCCCCATCCGGGGCGGCGGAGCCGCCAGCAAGCATCCTCAGCCACGTCCTGTGCTGGGGCTGCGCCCCCAGACCCTACCGGCGCCCGGCTCGGCGAGCTCGCACGGCCGCTGGCTTCGCCAGCGCTCAGCCGAGGCCGCGGGAGTCCTGTTTGAGGGCGGTGTCCACGCCGACGGCGGCGGCGACCACCAGCGAACGCAGCGGTTCGTCGAGCGGCCGGTGGAACTGCACGACGTAGTTGTCGGCCGTGGTGAACAGCGTCTTGGCCAGCCCCTCCCACGTCTTGGTGATGCGGGCCACCTCGGTGTCGGTGTGGTCGCGGATGGAGAAGTTCCACGCCCGCCAGTTCTCGGCGTAGATGCCGCCGAGGCGCTGGCCCCCACCACCAGACCGAAGTGGATCTTGCCGATGGCGTTCTCCTGGACGATGGCGCCGATCTCCGCACCGTGGCCGTCCTGCACCACCACCCGGGACTTCACCAGCTTCGCCGGCCGGGTCAGCACCAGCTGCACGGTGCCATCCATGTCGACGAGCTGCAGCGTGTGGGTCAGGAACTGGTCGAGCGAAGTCAGCACCCGCAGCGCCTTCTTGGCGGCCGACTGCCCCACCTGGCGGACCGCGCCGAGCTGCCGGCCGTGTTGGTCGAAGATGGCGTACTCGTTGTTGACCTCGATCAGCTTGGCCTTCTGGTTGACCACCAGCACCGGCTCGCTGAACAGGGTGCCCCCGCCCTGGGCGATCGGTTGGATGCCGGCCTGCTGCTGGACCTGGCGCTGCACCTGCTCCGGGCGCTGCGCCACGGTGGGCACGGCCCCGTGCGCGGGCGCCTGGATGGGGTCGACCACGTTGCGGCCGCCGGAGGCCGCCTGATCGGTCCAGGTGGTGCCGTCCCACCACCGGTACTCGTGACGGCCGGCCGGGTCGGGGTACCAGCCGGGGGGCGTGTGTTGTCCTGCATCGGCCACGCCAGCAAGCTACCGGCGGGCGCCGGCCGCCCGGTCGACCCCGCGCTCCCCCCCGGCCTAGAAGATGGTCCGAGCCAACTGCTCGTCGGTGGGCTCCGCTCAACAGAACCACGGCTCGGTGAGGTACGGCACGGTCGCCGGTTGCGGCCCGGCCGCCTCGGGTGCCGGGGGTCGGTACCCCTCGGCGGCGACGGCTTCGGCGGTCAGCGCCCGCAGCGCGGCGTGCACAGCGCGGTGGTGGGCGGCGCGCCCGTCCGGGCCCTCGGGGTGCGCACCGGCCCGGCGCACGGCACGCAGCGTCCGCTCGGCCAGCTCGTCGACGGCCGGGTCCCGGTGTCGCCACGGGTGGGCGAGCGCCCCCTCGTCGAACGCCCCCGCCACCCCGGTGACGTCGGGCAGCTCCAGCAGGCGGCTGCCCGCGCTGACCAGCAGCCGGATGGCCAGCTGCACCGGTGGCACCGCCTCCACCAGCCCCAGGCGGGCCAGCTCGTCGAGCAGGTGCAGCTGCGAGCGGGCCGTGGTCCACGGGGTGAAGGGCACGAACGTGGGGGCCAGCCCCACGCCCGCCGCCCGGCAGGCCGCCACCAGCGCGGCGACGTCGGTGCCACGGTGGTCCTTGCCGAGCCGCCCCAACACGACGTCGTCGAAGGACTCCACCGCGCTGGTGACCAGCACGCAGCCATCGGCGGCCAGGCGGTCGAGCAGGGCCCGTCCGTCCAGGAGGTGGTCGACGCGGGCGGTCGCGTCGAACGTCACGTCCGGGAAGGCGCCGTGCACCGCGGCGGCGACCCGGGCCGCATGGGCCGGCCCGTTGAGGAAGTCGGGGTCGGTGAAGGTCACGTGCCGGGCGCCCCGGCCGATCAGCGCCTCGACCTCGGCGAGCACGGCGTCGACCGCCGCCGCCCGGAACCGACCCTCGAACACCGGTACCACCGGGCAGTGCCGGCACCGGTGACGGCAACCGCTCGAGGCGGCCACCGCTCCGACGAGCCGTTCGCCGCCATCGGGCGGCACGAGGCGGGCGTAGCGTTCGAGCGGCGGTGGCGCACCCAGCCACCCGGCGCCGCGCACCAGCGGCGCTCCCTCGAACCGGTCGACGCCGCGGCGGGCGAGCAGGGCGGCGTTGAGCTCGGCGTAGAGCCCGAACGCCACCTGGCGGCCGCCCGGGGACCGTTCGCGCACCGCGTCGATGAGCGGCAGCGCCAACCGGGTGGCGGTGTGCATGGGCAGCGACCACACCACCAAGCCCGCACCGGCGGCGGTGTCGAGGTCGAACGGCTCGATGCTGGTGTCGCACAGCGTCGCCGACCAGCCGGCGGCGGCCAGCCGTTGGCGACCGCCCACGCCTCGGCCGGGAACCGGCCGAGGTCGTAGGTGGACACCACCAGCGCCGCTGCGCCGCCGCCGTGGCCGTACCGCTCAGCACGGTTCCGGAGGTACGGCGGCACGGGCGCCGGGAGGTCAGCCCTTGTTGCGGTGGGCGCCGAAGTTGGGGGCACGCTTCTCGTTGAACGCCTTGACCGCTTCCTTCTGGTCGGGCGAGCCGAAGCAGGCGTCCTCGAGCTGCAGCGACAGCGGCATCACCGTGGAGGAGATGGACCGCATCCAGTGGTTGATGGCCATCTTGAGGCGGTGATCGCCTGCAGCGGACCGGCGGCCAGCGCACCGGCGATCGACAGCGCCTTGTCCATCAGCTGGTCGTCGTCCACCAGGAAGCTGGCCAGGCCGATGCGCTCGGCCTCCTCGCCGCTGACCCGCTCGCCGCTCATCAGGAAGTACTTGGCCCTGTTGACGCCGATCAGCAGCGGCCAGATGAGCTGGCCGCCGTCGCCGGCACCGATGCCCATCTTCACGTGGGTGTCGGCGAACACGGCGGATCGGCCGGCGACGACGACGTCGCAGAGCAGGGCGACCGTGGCGCCCAGCCCCATGGCGTAGCCGTTCACGGCGGACACCAGCGGCTTGTTGCACTCGAGCAGGTGATCGACGATGCGGCGGGCCTCCTCCAGCATGCCGCCGGTGGTGGAGCCCATCACCTCCCCGCTGGGCGAGAAGTCGCCCCCGGCGCAGAACGCCCGGCCGGCGCCGGTGATGACCGCGGCGCGCACGTCGCGGTCGGCCTGGATGTCCCGGGTCAGGGTGGCCAGCTCCCGGTGCATGGTGGCGTTGACCGAGTTGAGCCGTTCGGGTCGGTTGAGCGTGCAAACAGCGACGCCGTCGCTGCGCTTCTCGATGGCGATGGTCTGGTAAGCAGCAGGATCGAGCATGCTGCGGACCCTACGCCCGGCGTTGCCGGCGTGCTCAAAGGATGCCCGGCGCCGGCACCGCACCGGCCGGAACCGGTCGGAACCGGTCGGTCTGCCGCAGTGGTAGCGTCGCCGACGTGACCGTCGACACCATCGAGCGCTCGCGGTCATCGACCGCCCTCGGCGTGGCCGCCATCCTCGCCGCCACCGCCTGTTGGAGCTCGGGAGGCGTGCTGGCCAAGAACGCCGACCTGCCCGGCGTGGTGGTGGCGTTCTGGCGGCTGCTGATCGTGGCGGTCATCTTCGGCGTGCTGTGCGCGGTGACCCGGCGGCGCATCACCTGGCCGATGCTGCGCCGTTCGATCCCCGGCGGGCTGCTGTTCGGGTGCAACCTGGCGGTGTGGTTCGAGGCGTTGCGCCACGCCACCGTGGGCATCGCCACCGTCACCGGTGCCCTGACGCCGGTGCTGGCCATGCTCATCGGCTGGCGGTTCCTGGGCGAGCGGATCACCGGGCTGGCGGTGGCCTGCGCCGCCGGTGCGGTGGGCGGTGTGATCGTGTTCGTGGTGCCGGGTTTCGCCGCCAGCGGGACGACGGCCTACGGGATGGCCCTCGCCTTCACCGCCATCGTGCTGTGGGTGTGCTACCTGCTGGTCACCAAGCGGGCCCGCCAGGGCGTGGGCACGCTCGAGTACCTGTTCCTCATGGCTGCGGTGGCCACCGTGTCGCTGTTGCCGGTGCTGCTGGCCAGCGAGTCCGGTCGTGACCTGCCCGACCGCGGCTGGGGATGGATCATCGCCCTGGCGGTCATCCCCGGCAGCGTCGGGCACGGGCTGCTCGCCTGGGCCCAGGCCCACGTCCCGCTGTCCACCGCCGGCATCCTGCTGCAGGGCGAGCCGGTGGGCGGCCATCGCCGGCGCCATCTTCCTCGACGAGACGATCGGCCCGCTGCAGGCCGCCGGCCTGCTGATGGCGTTCGCCGCCCTGGCCGTGCTGACCCGGGCCACGCACGGCCCGGCCGAGGAGGCGCCGCCGGTCGACACGTGAGCGGCGCCGGAGGGGCTCAGCCGGCGTCGTCGGGGAAGCCGGGCACGCCGTCGTCGAGCTGCACCCCGAACGTGTTCAGCGCCATGGACACCAACGTGTACTGGCCCACGGTGAACACGAGATCGATGATCTGCTGGGTGCTGTAGCCGGCGGTGAGCTCCTGCCAGGTGGGCTCGCTGATGAAGCTGTCGTCGTGCAGCTCGTCGGTGGCCTTGACGAGCGTGCGGTCCCAGTCGCTCCAGCCCGAGGCGTCGGACGGCTTGGTGAGCCGGGTGATCTCCTCGTCGGTGAGCCCGCAACGCTTGCCGATGAGCGTGTGCTGGCCGAACTCGTAGGCGGAGCCGCAGCGCCAGCCGATGCGCAGCATGATCAGCTCCCGCTCGCGCGGCGGCAGCGTCGACTTCTCGAAGATGTGGTTGCCGAACACCGACCACCGCTTGTAGAGCTGGGGGTGGTGGGCGATCGTGCGCATCACGTTGGGCGGGCTCCCCCGGCCCTTGAGCCGGTCGGCGATGGCGGGGTCCCATTGCGATTCGGGCAGCGGGGGCACACGGGGCTTGTCGAGGCGCATGGCCCGACCGTAGCCCCCGCCCCGCCCCGGCGCGGCGCGATGCGACCGGCCGGCCCCGGCCGTACCATACCGTATGGCATGGCGCAGGGGGCGGGCCGCGCCGCGCGGCCCGTCGTGCTCAGTGGTCGGCCTTGGCCCCTTCGGGCAGGCCCACCCTGGCCTCCGGCGACGCCCACGTCGGCCACCGGGCCCGGCTGCGCTCGGCCAGCTTGTGCATCAGCTTGATGGCCCCCGGGTCGGAATCGCCGGGCTTGCCCTCGATCACCCCCGCAGCCAGCATGCGCATGATGATCTCCCGCCCCAGCGGGGTCCGCACGATGGTCAGCGTCCAGTCGGTGGCGTCACCGATGCCCCCGGTGGAGATGTCGGCGTGCTCGGCGGCGAAGTCGGGGCAGTGGTTGCAGCCCTCACGGGTCCAGGCGTGGCACTCCTTGAGGTTGATCTCGTGGTAGCTGCCGTCCTTCATCCAGATCTGGAACACGCCCTTGATGTTCATCTTCTTGATCTGGTCCTTGGGCAGGCCGTACTTGAGGTCGAACAGCTCGTCGAACAGCGAGTCGTCGAAGCTCTTCGAGCACAGCAGGCCGATGTTGAGCTTGATCGGCCGCGACACCTTGCCGATCTTGCGGGTCCACATGACCGGTGCGATCGAGGTCTGGCAGCTCATGCCGACGAGCGCCAAGCTCTTGAGGCCCTTCTCCATGGCCTCGTCGTAGGCGATGGTGTTCGCCGAGTACGTGTAACGGCTGCCGGCACCGGCGAGCACCTCATCGCGGTTGGTGGCGACCATCGGCTTGGCCTTCCAGCCGCCCTCGCCACCCTCGGAGCTCTCCAACCCCGACACCAGCGCGCCGTCGATGTACCCGTTCTCCAGCGCCCAGATGAGGATGGCCGACACCAGACCGCCGTCCTGGCCGGTCTCGTAGACGAAGTCGTCGGACGCCCGGCACAGGATGACGTCCTTGTAGATGCCGGACATGTCCTCGGCGGTGCGCACCCGGCCGTGCAGGTGCAGGTCGGCCTCGGGTTCCCACTGGCGGAAGCGGGGGCACGCCCGGGTGCAGGAGGTGCAGCCCTTCTCGCCGTGGATGCAGTTGTCGGCGCCGAGCTCCTCCTCCAGGTGGAAGGGCTTGTACTGGCCCGGCTCGTGCTTGTAGCCGATGACGTCGTGGGGGCAGGCGATCACGCAACCGGCACATCCGGTGCAGAGCCCGGAGGTGATGACCTCTTCGTAGAGCTCCTTCCACTGGAAGGTCCAGCGCTCCTTGGCCGGGGTGGGTGCGTCCTCGGTGACCGTCATGACCTCACACTAGGTGCCGCCGGGGACCCAAGTCACAGCTCCGGGGCCCGATCAGGCCCCGTCGGCCGGGACGCAGCCCTCGAGGACACGGCGCAGCGGGTCGGGCAGCTCACCGCCGTCGGCCAGCCGCTCGTCGAGCCCGGCCAGTTCGTCGGCCGCCACGGTGGCGTTCCACCGTTCGATGCCGCACCGGCAGACCTCGGCCGCCACGCCGCTGCGCTCGCAGGCGGCCACGAACTGGGCGTCGAACCGCTCGCCCGGCACGGGCGGCGAACCGGGGCGGGCGAGCAGCGCCACCACCGCCACCACCGCCACCACCGCCGCGACGCCGGCCACGATGCGGACCAGCACACCGCGATCGAGCCGGTCGGCGCCGGGATCGTCCACCGCGCTCGACACGCTCGAGACGTTACCGCTGTCGAGCCGCGTCGCCGGACGCGCTCGGCGGGATCAGCTCGACGGGATCAGCTCGACCGGATCAGCTCGACCGGATCAGCTCGACCGGATCAGCTCGGCGGGTCGGCGACCGGACCGTCGGGACCGGGACCGGCCTCGGACCCGGGCTCGTCGGGCCGGTTGCGGCGCGCCCGGAACGCCTCGAAGTCCAACACGGCGGCGGGGCGCTCACGCTCCTCGACGTAGTCGGGGTCGGCCATCAGCTCGACCGGGAACGGCACCACCGGGCCCTCGACCGTGCCCACCAGCTCCCGGTAGAGCTGCACCAGCAGCGCCCGCTCCTCGGGGTCGATGCCGGCCTCCGGCTCGGGCGGGTGCGGCTCGATGGCGGCCAGATCGGCCATGAGCTGCTCGATGCCGACCATGCGGGGGCGACGCCGCAGGAAGCGGGGACGCCGACGTTCGCGCCCGGCGAAGGGCACCGTGACACCGAGGTCACGTTGTTGGGCGTCCCACGACTCTTCCATGCCCCCGAAGTGTTCACGACGAGTCGCCACGACGGCAGGGTTTCATTGGCCTAACCACGGTGGGTGAGCACCGCCGGCCTGGCACCCGGGGCCGGGGCGGGCGGCGCCCGGCCGGCTCAGCGCAGCCCGGCGAGCACTGCGGCCCGCTCGAAGACGGCATCGAGCATCGGCTCGGTCAGCCGGCCGGTGAAGGTGTTCTGCTGGCTCACGTGGTAGGAGCACAGCAGCGTCGCCGGACCCGGCCGGCCCGCGCCGGGCGGCACCGGCACCTCCAGGCCGTGGGCGAAGCGCGGCCGCGGGCGCCCGACCCCGAGCAGCTCCGCCACCACCTCGTAGCCGAACCCGCCGAGGGCGACGAACACCGTGGCCCTCGGCAACAACGCCAGCTCGGCGTCGAGGTAGGGGCGGCAGGCCTCCCGTTCGGCCGGCGTCGGCTTGTTCGCCGGCGGGGCACAGCGCACCGGGGCGGTCACGTAGGCACCGAGCAGGGTGAGCCCGTCGCCGCGGGCCTCGCTGGTCGGCTGGCTGGCGAGGCCGGCGCGGTGCATGGCCCGGAACAGCCAGTCGCCCGATCGGTCGCCGGTGAACATGCGCCCGGTGCGGTTGGCGCCGTGGGCGGCGGGGGCGAGCCCGATCACCACCACGGCCGCGTCGGGGTCACCGAAGCCGGGCACCGGGGCACCCCAGTACGGCTCGTCGCGGTAGGCGGCCCGCTTGGTGACCGCCACCTCCTCACGCCAGGCGACCAGGCGCGGGCAGCGCCGGCAGGTCACGATCTCCGCTTCCAGGGCCCGCAGCGCGGTGCGCGTGGACCGCCGCCCCGGCCGCGCCCGCCGCGGTGCGCCGTCGGAGCGGGACGGGCTCGGTGGGCCGGAGTTCATGGACCAGGGAGACTAGGTTGGGTTCCCGCATGCCCGCACCTGCCGCGCCCACGTCCCCCGCCGGAGCCACGCCCGCCGCCGATCAACCCCCCTCGGCACCGCCGGGGCCCAAGCCCACGCTCGTGCTGTTCGTGCGCCACGGCAAGACGCCCACCACCGGCACGTCGCTGCCCGGGCGGGCGAAGGGCCTGCACCTCGCACCGGAGGGGGTCAAGCAGGCCACCGAGGCGGCCAAGCGCATCGCCAAGTTGAAGAACGTGGCCGCGGTGTACGCCTCGCCGTTGGAGCGCACCCGGGAGACGGCGGCGCCCATCGGCACCGCCACCGGCCTGCGGGTCAAGCCCGAGCCCGGGCTGTTGGAGTGCGACTTCGGGGACTGGACCGGCCGGGAGCTCAAGGACCTGTTCAAGCTGCCGGAGTGGACGACCGTGCAGCGCTACCCCTCCGGCTTCCGCTTCCCGAACGGGGAGTCCTTCTCGGAGATGCAGCTGCGCATCGTGTCCACGGTGGAGCGCCTCGTCGCCCGCCACCCCGGCCAGACGATCGTGGCCGTCTCCCACGCCGACCCGATCAAGGCGGCGCTGGCCGCCGCGGTCGGCACCCACCTCGACCTGTTCCAGCGCATCGTCGTGTCGCCGTGCTCGGTCAGCGCCGTGCTGTACGGCGGCGGCGGCCCGGTGGTGCTGGCGACCAACTCGACGGGGCGGGATCTCACCACCCTGCGGCCGTCCTGAGCGAGCGGACCCCCGATGCCTTCGCCCTACGACGTCATCAACGCCGACCACTTCACCGCCGGCGCCCTCGGCGAGCCCGGTCACCGCGTCTTCTACCTGCAGTGCCGCGGCGACGGGGTGCTCGTGTCGGTGCGCTGCGAGAAGCAGCAGGTCGCCGCGCTCGGCGAGTCCTTCGCCCGGGTCCTGCAGGACCTGCCCGACCGCGCCCTCGGTGCCGAGCCCACCGACCTGGAGCTGGCGCTGCCGGTGGAGCCCGCCTTCACCGTGGGCGGCCTGGGGTTGGGCTACGACACCGAGCACGACCGGATGCTGCTGCTCATCGAGGAGTTGGTCACCGCCGAGACCGACGATCCCGCTGAGGAGCTGGAGGCGGCGTCGGCCCGCTGGGTGCTGACCCGGGAGCAGGTGCACGCCTTCGTGGGCCGGGCCGAGGAGCTGCTGGCCGGCGGACGGCCGCTGTGCCCGCTGTGCGGACGGCCGGTCGACACCGAGGGCCACACCTGTCCCAAGACCAACGGGCATCGCCCACACTGAGCCCGCCCAGGTGGATCGACCGGTGAGCCAGCACGGCGCGATCCCGCTGCCGCCCCGTCGCCACGTCGCCGACGACGCCACCCTCGCCGCGCTCCGCGACGGCCCCATCGAGGTACTGGGGCGTATGCCGTGGTCGTCCAACGGCACCTACCTGGTGGCGCTCGACGAGGGCGGCGAGGCCAGCGAGCGCAAGGCCATCTACAAGCCCTTGCGCGGCGAGCGCCCGCTGTGGGACTTCCCGTCGGGGCTGTACAAGCGGGAGGTGGCCGCCTACGAGCTGTCGGCCAAGCTCGGGTGGGGCGTCGTGCCCCCCACGGTGCTGCGCGACGGTCCGATGGGCGAGGGGTCGGTGCAGCTCTTCGTCGACGCCGACTTCGAGCAGCACTACTTCACCGTGTCCGACGACGAGCGCTTCACCGCCGACCTGCAGGCGATCTGCGTGTTCGACATCGTCGCCAACAACACCGACCGCAAGAGCGGGCATTGTCTGATCGGCCGGGACGAGCGCGTGTACGCCATCGACAACGGGCTGTCCTTCCACGCCGAGTTCAAGCTCCGCACGGTGCTGTGGGACTACGCCGGCCAGGACATACCGGACGGTCTGCTCAGCGATCTGGAGCGGCTGACCGGGTCCGGGCTGCCGGCCTCGGTGGCGGACCTGCTCGATGACGACGAGGAGCGCGACGCCTGCCTGCAGCGGGCGCACCTGCTGCTGCGCAGCCGCCGCTTCCCCGCCGATCCCTCCGGCCGCCGCTACCCGTGGCCGCTGGTCTGATCGGCCGGACCGACCGGAGGCGAGACGAACCCCATGAACGAACTCGACGAGCTCATCGACCGGGCCGACCTCGACGGGCTGCTGCGCCACGTCGAGGCGCTGTGCGAGCGCGGCGACTGGGCGGAGCTGCGCCGCCTCCGCGACCGCTGCCGCGCCGCCACCGACACCGGACGACAGCTGTGGCCGGTGGCGGCCCACGCCGAGTACCGCCTGGCGCTGCAGGCCGACGGCGCCCATGCCGGCGCCATCGTGAGCGTGGCCACCGGCCGGTTCTCCATCGGGCCGCTGAGCGAGGTGGTGGCCTCCACCCACGAGTGGGACGAGCTCGCCCCGCACCTCGAAGCGGGCCCCATCCGGGCGTTGGTGGCCTACGAGCGGGTGCTGCGCGGCGAGGACCTCCGCCGCGACCGCAGCATCGACACCTCGGTCTACGACCTGCCGTTGGCGTTGGAACCGTGGGAGCCGTCCTACCCGCTCGCCACCTACGAGTCGTGGCGGGGCATCTTCGCACCGCCGTCGAACCTGCCGGCGCTGCGCCCGGTGGTGCTCCCCATCGACGAGGCCAGGCCGGTGGGCGATCCGCTCGCCACCGATGCCCTGGCCGAGCTGACCCGCCCGTGGACCACCGAGTCGAACGGGCGGGCCGACACGGTGGCCGTCGCCGGCGACGCGCTCGACGCCATCGCCGCGCTGGGCGTGCCGCAGGCCCGGGTCAGCCCCATCGCCGGGCGCCAGGCCCTGGAGATCATGGCGTGGACGGCGGCGTCGGGCGGCGCCCATGGCCGCCGCCGCGGCATGGCCGCCGGCCGGTTCAACGCCTGGTGGACGCTCGCCTGCCTGGCCGGCCTGGGCGACGAGTGGCCGCTGCGGCCCGACGACCTCGGTCAGGCGCTCGAGGAGCTGGTGTTCCTCGCCTGGGACAGCGCCGAGCCCGACCTGGGCTGGTCGTTCCGTCTGGCCGTGTCCGACCCCGAGCGGGGCCTGGCCTGGGCGGCGATGGCCAACGATCAGCGCCTCGACTGAGCTTGCTGGCTTCGTCGCCCCGGATGGGGCCCTGAACTTCATCCTCCTCCCGAGCATGGGGCCCTTACCCTATGCCGGGCCGTCGGCGGTCGGGCGACCGAGCGAGCCCGCGAGCCGGGGTCTAGCGCGGCGGTGCGCGGTGGGCGGCTGGCTGGTCGCTGGTGGACGCCGTCAGTCTGGGCGAGCTCCTGCTTCGATTCGATGTCGATTCGGAATTGGTCGTGAGACACGAAGTCCGGCCACCACCGGTGTGGTGGTGCCGCCTGACCGAGGTCGAAGCCACCACCGGTGCGCGGCCGGACCCCACCGGTCGATGCCGCCGAATCGACGTCGAATCGCCGCCGAAGCACGGCCTGGTGGGTTGCCGACGGCTGGGACCACGGCCCCCGGCAATGCGGGCTTGGCGCTCGTCGCTCCCGGTTTGGGCTCCAACCCGTGCCGGGCCGTGTTTGCTGGCGGCTTCGCCGCTCCCGGATGGGGCCCCAACCCCATCCTCCCGCCCCGAGCATGGGGCCCCTACCCCATGCCGTGCCGTACCTGCTGGCGGCTTCACCGCCCCGGATGGGGCCCCAACCCCATCCTTCCCCGAGCATGGGGCCCCTACCCCATGCCGTGCCGTACCTGCTGGCGGCTTCACCGCTCCCGGATGGGGCCCCACCCCATCCTTCCTCCCGAGCATGGGGCCCCTACCCCATGCCGGGCCGTCGGCGAAGTCGGGCGACCGAGCGAGCTCGCGAGCCGGGGTCTGGGGGCGCGGCGGTGCGCGGTGGGCGGCTGGGTGGCTGGTGGACGCCGGGCCGGGGGTCTGGGCGAGCCCTTTCTGCGCCGATTCGATGTCGATTCGGAATTGGTCGTGAGACACGAAGTCCGGCCACCATCGGTGTGGTGGTGCAGCCTGACCGGAGGTCGAAGCCACCACCGGTGGGCCGGACCCCACTGGTCGGTGCCGCCGAATCGACGTCGAATCGCCGCCGAAGCACGGCTCTGGTGGGTTGCCGGACGGTCTTCACGGCCCCCGGCACGCGGGCTTGGCGCCTTCGTCGCTCCCGGTTGGGGCTCCAACCCCGTGCCGGGCCGTAGTTGCGCTGGCGGCTTCGCCGCTCCCGGATGGGGCCCCAACCCCATCCTCCCGAGCATGGGGCCCCTACCCCATGCCGTGCCGTGCGCGTAGGCCGAGAGACCGACCCGACCGGGTTTCGGACGCGAGAGGACCCGGGGCCGAAGCGACCCCGGGTCCCGTTCGAACAGCGGCGGAGCCGCCGGGATCAGCGCCCCTGCAGGGACTCGATCAGCTTGGGCAGGACCTTGTGGACGTCGCCCACGATGCCGAGGTCGGCGATCGAGAAGATCGGGGCTTCCTTGTCCTTGTTGATGGCGATGATGTACTTGGCGCCCTTCATGCCCACCATGTGCTGGGTCGCCCCGGAGATGCCGGCGGCGATGTACACCGTGGGCTTGACCACCTTGCCGGTCTGGCCGACCTGGTAGGAGTACGGCACCCAGCCGGCATCCACGATGGCCCGGGATGCACCCGGCGCCGCCTTGAGCAGCTTGGCCAGGTCCTCGACCATGGCGTACTTGGACTGCTCGCCCAGACCGCGACCGCCGGAGACCACGATCGCGGCCTCCTCCAGCTTCGGACCGGTCGTCTCCTCGACGTGGCGGGCGGTCACCCTGGCGGCGCCGGTGGCACCCAGATCGGGCACGTCGAGGTCCTCGACGTCGGCCTCGGACCCGCCCGCCGGCTCGGCGGCGAAGGACTTGGGCCGCACCAGCACGATCTTGACCGCATCGCCGGTGAACTGGGTCTTGACGTTGGTGGTGCCACCGAAGACCGGCTCGACGCCGAGCACGTCGTCGCCGTCCACCTCGATGTCCACGATGTTGGTGATGACCGGGGCGCCGAGCTTGGCCGACAGCCGACCGGCCACGTCGCGGCCGTCGTAGGTGGTGCCCAGCATGATCAGGTCAGGGGCGCCGTCGGCCTCGATCTTGGCGGCCAGCGCACCGGCCACCGCCGGCCCGAGCAGCGCGTCGTCGAGGTCGCCGGTGGCGAACACGGTGCCGGCGCCGTGCTCGCCGACGGTCTCGGCCACGTCGTCACCGTCGCCGCCGTAGAAGCAGGCCACCTCGTCGGCGATCTCGCGGGCCTTGGCCAGCATCTCCAGGGTGATGGTCTTCACCGCGCCGTCGGCGGTCTCGGCGAACACCCACACGTTGTCCAGCGCCATCTCAGATCACCTTCAGGTTCTCGAGGAAGGACACGATCTCCGCGTAGCCTTCGCCTTCGTCTTCGACCACACGACCGGCGGCCCGGGCCTCGGCCGCCTCGATGGCGACGATCTCCTGACCGCCGCCGGCCCAACCGACCTGGTCGGCGGACAGGCCGAGGTCGGCCACGGTGAGCTCCTCCACCGGCTTCGACTTGGCCGCCATGATGCCCTTGAAGGACGGGTAGCGGGGCTCGACCACACCGGCGGTCACCGACACGACGGCGGGCAGCGGGCAGGTCACCTCGTCGTAGCCGGACTCGGTCTGCCGCTCCACGTTCACGCTCTGCCCGTCGACGGTGATCGACTTGGCGAAGGTGACCGACGGCAGCCCCATCAGCTCGGCGATCTGCGAGGGCACCGTGCCCGTGTACCCGTCGGAGGACTCGGTGGCGGTGAGCACCAGATCGGGGCTCTTGCGGGCGATGGCCGCGGCCAGCACCCGGGCGGTGCCGAGGGCATCGGTGCCCGACAGGGCCGGGTCGGACACCAGGATGGCGTCCGCCGCACCCATCGCCAGGGCGGTGCGCAGGCCCTTGGTCTCGCCGCCCGGCGCCATCGACACCAAGCTGACGGTGCCACCACCGGCGGCATCGACGAGCTGCAGCGCCATCTCCACGCCGTAGGAGTCGGACTCATCGAGGATGATGTTGCCCGTCCGCTTCAGCGTCTTGGTGGCCGGATCGAGCGAACCGGGCTCGGCCGGATCTGGAATCTGCTTCACGCAGACGACGACATGCATGTCTGAATTGTGCTGCGCCGGGAGGGCGGCGGTACAAATCAGACGCCACTTCCGCGCCCGCGCGCGAGCGGGGGCCGCTGCGCCGATCACCCGGTCGGCGCGCCACGTCGACCAGGATGATGCGCGTGCGAGTGGTGCTGGTGGCCAATCCCGCGGCTCGGCGGGTGGACGACGCGATCATCGAGCGCTCCGCCGACGCCTGGTCCGCCATCGGTGACCTGACGCTGCTGCACAGCCGCGGCCCTGCCACCGCGGCCGACCTCACCCCGCTGCTCACCGGGGCCGACGCCGTCGTGGTCCTCGGTGGCGACGGCATCTTGAACACGGTGGCCAACGCCATGCTCGACGCGGGCAGCGACGCCGTGCTCGTCCCGCTGCCCGGTGGGACCACCAACGTGGCCGCCCGGTCGCTCGGCCTGCCCGGCCGCCTGGTCGACGCCGAACCCCGCGCCCGGCGGGCGCTGCTCGAGGGCCGTGCGGACCGCGGGGTGGGTCGGCTCAACGGGCGGGCGTTCGTGGCCAACGCCGGCATCGGCTTCGACGCCGCCGTGGTGGCGCGCACCGAGGCCTCCCCGCGGCGCAAGCGCCGCTTCGGCCACAGTTGGTTCGCCGCCGCCGCCGCGGTCGAGCTGCTGCGACCCGACGGGGTCCGCCGCACGGCGTTGCGCGCCGAGGGGCCCGGGCTCGTCGGACTCGACGGCCCGGTGTTCTGGGTGGTGGCGATGGCGCTGCACCCCTACACCTACGTCGGCCGCCGCCGGATCGAACCGGTGGGTCCCGGCGGCTGGCGGCCGCAGGACGACGGGCTGCGGGTGCTCGGCTTCGCACCGATGGCCACCCATCGCCTCCTACGGCTCGCCTCCAGCGCGATCCTCACCTCACGCGGCATCGACCACGCAGCCGGTGTCTTTTTCACCCAAATCAGCACGGATCTCTCCATCTCCAGTGGAGATGCCGTGAAATGGCAAATAGATGGCGAGCCGCAGCCGGCCGTGGCGCGCTTCACGTTGTCGTGGCACCCGGCGGCGTTGCGGGTGCTCAACCCGGCCGCAGCCCCGCATCCCTGAGCGCAGCCACCGCCACCGCGGGCACGTTGGTGATGACGCCATCCACCCCTAGCCGCGCCAAGCGGACCACCTCGGCGGGATCGTCCACCGTCCACGCGCACGGCCAGCCCGCGGCATGGGCCCGCCGCACGAACGCCTCGTCGACGGCAGCCGCTCCGGGGTGCACCGACGCGCGGCCGGCCCGGCCAGGGCGGCGAGGTCGACCGTGGCCGCGGCGGGCGCGGCGAGCAACCGACCGACCGGTACGGCCGGCATGGTCCGCACCGCTTCGGCCACCACCGCCGCATCGAAGCTCGACAGCAGGACCTGCGCCACGACGGCCGAACCGGTCAAGCTGCGACGCACCGCACCGACCAGTTCACCGATCGGGTCAGCGCCGGGCGCGTCACGGCGCAGCGAACGCCCGGGCGCAGCGCCGTGGCCGTCCTCGTGCTTGAGCTCCACGTTGAGCACCGCGCCCGGCCAGCGCCCCGCAAGCTCGAGCACCTCGGCGAGCAGCGGCACCCCGTCGGGCCGATCGGCCGCGTCGGTGGCGGCCACGGCCTCCCCCTCACGCAACCCGACACCCGCCGGGCTGCGCCCCCAGGTGGCATCGTGGTGCACCACGACCACCCCGTCGGCGGTGCAGCGCACGTCGAGCTCGATGCCGTCGGCCCCCTGCCGGCGGGCCAGCGCGAAGGCGGCAAGGCTGTTCTCCGGTGCATCGGCGCTGGCGCCACGATGGCCGAGGATGATGGTCACCGCCACAGCATGGCCGTCCGGCCGGATCCACGTCGCCGCGCCGGGCCCACGCCGTCCGCCGGGGCGCCCCCGGGGCCGGTCAATGGCGTAAAACTCCGCGAAAAATCTTGTTGCTATCCCTTGATCGCCAGGATTAACACGCTGTAACTTTTGACGGTCGCTCGATCCCGCCCACGGCAAGAAACCCGGATGGCACCGCCCTCCGCACCGGCTCACCAGCCGCGTGCAGGGGCCGTTTCGAGTGACAGCACGGTTCCATTTGTGCGCATTCCGCGCGCTTTGGGTTGGAGGTCAGGTGGCCCTTTCTTCGTCTCGTAACTTGACCCTTGCGGCCGAAAACGACGAATGGCGCCGATATTCGAACTGTCGGGACACCAGCCCCGACCTGTTCTTCCCCGTCGGCACCACCGGCCCGGCCCTCGAGCAGATCGCCACGGCCAAGGCCGTGTGCGAGACCTGCCCGTCGATCCAGCCGTGCCTCGAGTTCGCGCTGATGACCAACCAGGACACCGGGATCTGGGGCGGCACCTCCGAGGAGGAGCGTCGCAAGCTTCGCAAGGCGTGGATCGCTCGCCAGCGAGAGGCTTCCTGAACCACTCGGACCCGAACTGCTGTGCCATCGCCTCCCCCGTTCGGGGGAGGCGATGGCGCGTCCGGACCCCACCGGGGGCGGCGGGTGCCGGCCGTCGACGGTCCACCGACCCGGGTTCCTCGGCGATCAGCCGGCGTCGCGGTCGAGGGGGACGTCCACCACCACCTCGGTGCCGGACCGCCCGTCGGTTCGCTGCTGCACGCTGATCGTGCCCTCCAGTTCGTGCTCGACCAGCGTGCGCACGATCGACAACCCCAGACCGGTCGAGCGGTCGAGGGAGAACCCCGGCGGGAGGCCGGCGCCGTCGTCGAGCACCACCACCTTGACCCGTCCGACCGCGGCCTCGGCGGCCGGCCCGGTGACGGTCACCACCACCTCACCGGTGACCGGCCGGTCGGCCGGCCCACCCGCCGCCGGGCCGCCCGCCGGAACCCCGCCCGCGGCGCCCTCGGCGACATGCCGGTAGGCATGGTCGACCGTGTTCTGCAGCAGCTCGGTGAGCACCAGCGCCAGCGGGGTGGCCACGTCGGCGGGCAACGTGGGCCCGTCGCCGTCCAAGCGGAACAGCACCGCCCGGTCGGGGGCCATGAGGGACTCCTCCACCATGCGGATGATCGGTCGGGCGATGTCGGTGAAGGGCACATCGTCGCCCGCCTCACGCGACAGCGTCTCGTGCACCACGGCGATGGAGGCGATGCGCCGCACGGACTCCTCGATCGCCTCCCGTGCCTCGGGTGAGCTCACCCGCCGGGCCTGGATGCGCAGCAGCGACGAGATCGTCTGCAGGTTGTTCTTCACGCGGTGGTGGATCTCGCGGATGTGGGTGTCCTTGGACACCAGCAGCCGGTCGAGGCGACGCAGATCCGAGATGTCGCGCAGCACGGCCAGCACCCCGACCACCGCTTTGCGTTCCAACAGCGGCACCGCGTGCACGAGCACGTGGGTGTGGTTGCCGCGAGACAGCTCCTGGGTGGCGGGCCGGCGTTGGGCGATCGACATGCGGACCACGCCCTCGTCGAGCCCGAGCCGGGCGAGCGTCGCCCCCTCCACCTGGGCGACGACCCCGAGGCGGTGCAGGGCCGACACCCCGTTGGGCGAGCAGTACTGCACCCGGCCGGCCTCGTCGAGCATCAGCACGCCGTCGCCCACCCGGGGCAGCTCCTTGAGGGGGTCCTCGCTCCCCGGGAACGGGAACTCGCCGAGGGACACCATGCGGCCCAACCGGCTGAAGGCGGTGAGGTAGGCGTTCTCCAGATCGCCGTGGCGCCGGCCTCCGCTGGGCACGCCCACGCTGGTGATGGCGCCGATCACCCGCCCCTGGCGGCGCACCGGCAAGGCCAGGATGGAGGCGTGGACGTCGTTGTCGACGAGCAGCTCGTCGGGACCGATGACCTCACCGGAGCGCAGGCACCGCTCGACCTGGGGCTGGGCGGCGCCGGCGAACACCTGGCCGACGAGGTCGTTCGGGTGCATCGTCTGGCTGGTGGTGGGCCGCACCTGGGCCAGCACCACGTACTGCCGGCGGCCGTGCCGCGACGATGCCGCATCGGGGTTGTCGGCGTTGGCGAACAGCACGAGGTCGGTGAAGGACAGGTCGGCCAGCAGGCCCCAATTGGCCACCAGCCGATGGAGGTGGTCCACGTCGGCGGCGACGAGGCTGGTCTGCACCCGGGCGACTTCGGCCAGGCTGTACATCGACGCCCGATGCTACCGGCCCGGGCCCCGGCGTCCCCCGGCGTCCACCGGGCGTCCCGCACCGGCTCACCGGCTCACCGGCTCACGGTGACCACAGGACCCGACCGACCTCGAGCACGTGCTCGAGCGAGGCCACGTCGTGGTCGAGGTGGGGCACGAACACGCCCAGCGGCGCCAGCCGGCTCAATCGCACCGCCAGCTCCGTCTCCCGGGCGGCGAGCATGCCGTAGTCGGTGAAGCACTGGCCCACCTCGCGCAGCACGTGGGCGGCGGTGGCGGGGTCGAACCCGTTGCGGGCGCCGCGCGAGCGGCCGTCGGCGTCGAGGGCGGCGGCCAGCTCGGCGGCGGCGTCGTCGGGCCGGCGCCGGTAGCGGTCCGCCAACCGTTTGGCGGCGCGATCGTCGAGCACCGCCGGCAGTGTCCGGTTGAACACCAGCGCCCCCAAGGACAGCGACCGGCGGCCCAGCTCCTCGCAGAAGAAGGCGGCCTCCTGCGCCGGCGCGGCCTCCAGCGTGGTGACGACCACGAAGCTCGTCCGAGGATCCCGCAAGGTACGTTCCACCGCCCTGGCCCGCTCCACGAAGCCGCGGTACATCGATTGGAACAGCAGGAAGAACTCGGCGATGTCGGTCAGGAACGTGGCCCCCAGCAGCCGGTCGGCCACCACGTAGAACGGCTTCGAGGCCAGGTTCACCAGCTTCGAACGGGCGGGGGCGATCAGCCAGCGCAGCAGCCGGCTGGAGAAGAACTCGGCCATGCGGGCCGGCGCGTCGAGAAAGTCGATGGCGTTGCGCGACGGCGGGGTGTCCACCACGATCAGGTCGTAGCGGCCCGATGCGTGCAGCTCGTGCAGCCGCTCCATGGCGATGTAGTCGTGGCTCTGGGTGAACGTGGCGGTGATGTTGCGGTAGAGCGGGTTGGCCAGGATGGCGTCGCGGCTGGCGGCGTCGGGCGCGTGGCGGCGCACGAGGTCGTCCCAGCTGGCCTTGGTGTCCAACATCGCCGCCCACAGCTGGCCTCTCGGCTCGACGCCGGCGGCGCGGAACGCATCGTCGGGCACCCGGGTCTCGCGGTTGCCGAACCGCTCGAGGCCCATGGCGGTGGCCAGGCGGCGGGCCGGGTCGACGGTGAGCACCAGCACCTTGGCATCGAGCTCGGCGGCGGCGGCTGCGGCCACCGACGCGGCGATCGTGGTCTTGCCCACGCCGCCCGAACCGCAGGTGAGCAGCACGTCGCTGGCGGCGACGAGTTGGTCGAGACGGGGTTGCAGGGCCATGGCGTTCGGGGATCCGGCGGGGTCGCGGTGCTCAGCCGAGCTCGTCGGCGAGCGCCTCGGCCAGCAGGTGCACGGCGCGGGCGCCGTGCCCCCGGGCGAACAGGAACGGCAGGTACAGCAGCGGCAGGTCCCCCGCGCCGGCCCGGAGCCGATCGAGGTGCACGGTGCGCGAGCGGCGCAGGCTGGTGGCCAGCTCGGCCACCTCCAGCACGGCGAGCGCCTCGGGCCCGTGCTCGGCCACGAGCGTGCGCTGCCAGCCCCCGCTGCGGGCCAGCCGATCGAAGAGGGCCTGCTCGGTGCGGTTGAACAGCTCGGGCAGCACCCGGTTGACGATGATGGCGGCCACCTGCACGTCGGTGCGGGTGGTGATGGCCTCCCGCAGCTCGAGGGTCTCGGCGACGGGCATCTCCTCGGCCGTGCACACCAACACGGCGGCGGTCGTCTCGGGGTTGGAGAGGATGTCGTTCATCCAGTCGGCCTGGGTGCGGATGAGGCCCACCTTGACCAGCTCCCCGATCGCCCGGGGCGCCGACAGCTGGCCGACCACGTGCCCGCTGGCCACCGCATCGACCACGACGAGGTCGAAGTGGCGCTCGCGGACCTCGTAGGCGAACTTGCCGACGGTGAGGATCTCCTTGACCCCGGGGGCGGCGGTGGCCACGAAGTCGAACACGTTGGCCAGCGGCCCGATCCGGCCCTTGAGCGGGATGCGCAGGTGCAGCTTCAGGTACTCCCGCAGCGACGCCTCGGTGTCCATGGCCATCAGGTGCAGGCCCGGTTCGATCTCCACCGGGTCGAAGCCGACCGGCGCCGATTCGAACGCGGTGGCCAGCGCGCCCTTGGCGTCGACCTCGCACACCAGCACCCGCTTGCCCTCGGCCACCGCGCAGCGGGCCAGCGCGGCGGACACCGTCGTCTTGCCGACGCCACCCTTGCCGGTGACGAAGAGCAGACGATGGTCGATCAGCCGCACCGGCCGGCCAGAGGGTCCACGAGCGGCGGGCTCAACGCTCCGGGGCGAACCCGATCTTGCGGGCGTTGTCGGCCTTGCCCAGCTCCACGTAGGCGATGCGGTCGGTGGGCACCCCGACCGAGCGGCCGTCCTTGTCGGTCAGCCACAGCACCGACACCGGCCCGGCCAGCGCACCGTCGACGTCGGCCTTGACCGTGTCGCGGTCGACCTCGCCCAGGTCGAGGGCGAGCTCCTTCGGGTTGTGCAACATACCGATACGAACGTCCACAGTTGTGCGCTCCTGTTGGCTGGACCTGCTGGCTCGATGCGCCGCGCTCGGCGGCGGATCGGCGCCTGCACGCTACCGGCTCGCGCCGCACATTCCGGTCACCCGGCTCGGCTCCCCGTCCCGCCGACGCTCAGGTGACCTTGAGCGCCGAGTTGTAGATGCGGGTAGGCCGCAGGTCGGTCTCCAGCCGCTCGGCCACCGCGGCGATGGCGAGGGAGGCCTCGCTGTCGGGGTCAACGGCCATGATCGGCCGGCCGATGTCGGAGCCGACCCGCAGCTCCGGCACGAGCGGCACCTGGCCGACCAGCGGCACGTCGAGGCGCTCGGCCAGCTCCTGGCCACCGCCGGCGCCGAAGAGCTCGTAGCGCTTGCCATCGTCACCGGTGAACCAGCTCATGTTCTCGATGACGCCGCGCACCTGCAGGTTGACCTTGGCGGCCATGAAGCCCACCCGCTGCGCCACCTTCTGGGCCGCCGGCTGCGGGGTGGTGACCACCAGCACCTCGCTGCGGGGCAGGAACTGCGCCAGCGACAGCGAGATGTCACCGGTGCCCGGCGGCAGGTCGAGCAGGAGGTAGTCGGGGTCGTCCCAGTAGACGTCGGTGAGGAACTGCTCGAGCGCCTTGTGCAGCATCGGACCGCGCCAGATGACCGGCTGGTCCTCCTCCACGAAGAAGCCCATCGAGATGCAGCGCACGCCGTGCACCTCCGGCGGGACCAGCATGGAGTCGATCACCACCGGCGGGCGGTCCACGCCCAGCATCCGGGGGATGGAGAAGCCCCACACGTCGGCGTCCACCACGGCGACCTTGCGGCCCCGACGGGCCAGCGCGATGCCGAGGTTGGCGGTGATCGAGCTCTTGCCCACCCCGCCCTTGCCCGAGGCCACCAGGATGCAGCGGGTCCGGTTGGACGGATCGGCGAAGGGGATCTCACGGCCCTCGGCGTGACCGTGGCCCTTGTGGGTGCCGGCGGTGGCGCCCGGGTCGCCGTGGACCAACCGGCGCACCTCGGTGCGCTGCTCGTCGGTCATCACGCCGAAGCGGACCTCGACGGCGGCGGCGCCGAGCCCGCTGAGGGCGGCGCGGACCCGGTTGTCGATCTCGTTGCGCAACGGGCAGCCGGCGATGGTCAGATCGACGTCGACCGCCACGTTGGCGCCGTCGATCGACACCTGGCGCACCATGCCGAGATCGACGATGGATCGATGCAGCTCGGGATCCTGCACGGGGCGCAACGCGTCCACGACAGCGGCTTCGGTGAGGGCCATGGGCAGCTCTTTCCGGATTTCTCCTACGACGGTAGGTAGAATACCGGCGTGGAGCGGTCTGCCTTGAATCCCACCGAGTTCGCCTCGGCGGTCACCGCCATCTCCTCGGCGTTCGGGGATCCCACCCGGCGTGACATCTTCCTGTTCATCCACGAGGTGGGCGAGGGTGCCACGGCTGCGGAGGTGGCGGAGCGCTTCGGCCTGCACGTGAACGTGGCCCGCCACCACCTCGACAAGCTCGCCGCCGGCGGGTACGCCGAGGTGGTCGTGGCCCGCGGGGCCCGCACCGGCGCGGGCCGCCCGTCCAAGCGCTACCGGGCGACGGAGGCCAAGCTGAGCCCCCAGGTGCCGGTCCGCCACGACGCGGTGCTGGTGAACCTGCTGAAGCGGGCCCTGGCCCTGCTGCCGCGCGAGCAGGCCGAGGCGCTGGCCGAGGAGGTGGGCGCCGACTACGGCCGGGCCATGGCCGCCTCGATGGGCGACGCCGCCGAGACGCAGCGCTCGTTCCGGGCGGCGCTGCACGCCGTGGCCGACGCCATGACCGCCCACGGCTTCGCCGCCCGCGTGGACGCTCCCGCCGACCCGGCCCGCGGTCGGGACACCAACCAGCTGCGCATCGTCGCCGAGCACTGCCCCTTCGGCGGCGCCGAGGTGGTGCACCCGGTGATCTGCGCGGTCGACCGGGGCATGATCCGCGGCATGCTCGGCGCCCTCTACGGCGACAACAAGCCGGTGACGGGGGGCTCCCTGCTGCAGGGCGACGAGGCCTGCGAGTTCGACGTGGTCAGCCGCCCCTGAGACGGCAGCCACCGCCACCCACCCCGCCCCATACCCACCGGTACGAGACCGATCGGTATGGCATTACGGTGGCGCGGCAGCGCGCGGCGCGGTGCGGTGCGGTCGACGTGATGGCGGGGCGCTCAGCCCCCGGCGCCGGTGGCGGGCTGTTCGCCGGCCAGGCCGGCGGCAACGCCCTCCCGCACGCCGAACTGGGCCAGCAACGAGTCGATGATCGGCGGCCGTTCCAGCGTGTCGAGCACATCGAGCTCGTCCTGGGCGGCCTGGAAGCGGCCGAGCCGGAAGAACACGATCGCCCGGAACGCCCGGGCATCGGGATAGGTGGGATCGGCGGTCACCGCCTCGTCGAGGTCGCGGGCCGCCTGCTGCTCGAGGGCGGCGTTGCCGGTCCGCACGAGCAGCCAGCCGCGATAGGTGAGCGCCTCGGGGTTGTTGGGGGCCCGCTCCAGCACCTCGGAGTAGCACTTCACCGCGTCGAGCAGCTGGTCCGAACCGCTGCCGGCGTCGCCGGCCGGCGTCGCCCGGAACGCGCCGCCGGCCAGCTCGAGCCAGCCCGCCAGCTCGTCGCGCACCGAGCCCCGGACATCGCCGGTCAGCCCCTCGTTGCTGGTTCGGATGCCGGCGAGGCGGGCCACCAGCAGGCCGGCGCCCAGTGCGAACACCACCACGCCGCCGCCCACCAGCAGCCGCCGGGCGAGCGGCGCCCGGGGCCCGCTGTTGCGCAGTTCCCGCTGCTCTTCGAGGGCCCGCAGCACCGCAGCGGTGCGCACCACGTAGTCGTCGCGCAGGGCGAGGTAGTCCTCCTCGGCCAGATCGCCGGCGTCCCGCTCGGTCTCGAGGTCGCGCAGCGACCGGGCCAGGTGGTCGCGTTCCTCCTCCAGGGCGGCGAGCCGGTCGGGATCGAGCCGCCGTCCGCGCCCGGAGGCGGCCGGGCGGGTGCCGTCGGTGGAGGTGGCGCGGGCGCGCGGCGTCATCGTCACCGCAGCACCTCGTAGTCGGTGGCCTCATCGCGCTCGGCGAGGAAGCGTTCGACCAGCGCCCGGTCGGCGTCGCTGGCCCCACCCCCGTCGCCCACCGTGCGCCGCCAGCGGAGCAGCACCAGCGCGAGGGCGGCCACCGCCACCACCGCCACCACCACCGGGATGACCCACACCAACGACACCACGCCCTGCGCCGGCGGGGTCAGGCTGACCCGCTCGCCGAAGCGGTCGACGATGCGGCCGCGGATCTGCTCGTCGGGCACGCCGTCGGCCACCATCTCCGCCACCGCGTTGCGGATGTTCTGCGCCGCCGGCGCGTTCGACACCGCCACCGACTGCCCGGAGCACTCCGGGCAGGCGAACTGCCGGCTGAGGGCCTCGACCCGCTCGGCCTGGGTGGGTGGCTTGCCGTCGCCGCGGCCGGCCACGGCGAACACCACGACCAGGCAGGCGATCGCCGCCGCCCACAGCGCCTGGCGGGTGGTCCGCCCGAAGCGCATCATGACGTGGCTCCGGCACGGGTCTCGATGTCGTCGATGATGGCGTCGAGCTGGTCGGCGGTGACCCCACCGCGGATCTTGCCCAGCACCACCCCGGTGGGCGCCACGATGATCGACTCGGGCACCTTGGCCACGGCGTAGTCCACCGACAGCGTGCCCGTGGGGTCCACCACCACCGGCCACGAACCACCGTTGCGGTCGAAGAACGCTCGGGCCTTGTCGGCCTCGTCCGGGCCGCCGTAGACCACGGACACGACCCGACGGTCGCCGTCGCCGGCGTGGCGCTGCTCGAACAGCACCAGCTCGGGGTGCTCCTGCACGCACGGCGGGCACCAGGTGGCGAAGAAGTTGACGATCACCCAGCTGCCGCGGTCGTCGTCGAGGGAGTACGAACCGCCGTCGAGCGTGGTGCCCTCGATCGCCGGGGCGAGCTTGCCGTCGAGTGGGCTGGGGCCGCTGAGCTCGTCGTCGTCACCGCCGGCGACCACCCCGTACACGAACACGGCCAACAGCGCCATGACCACCACGCCGGCGACGAGCGCCGCCTTGCGGGCCGGACCCATCGGCGGCGGGTCGGCCCCGTCGAACGCGTCGAGCACGTCGAGGTCGTCCTCGCCGGGCGCACCGGCGGCGACGGGGGCGCCGTCGCGCGGGCGGGGTTCGTCGATCATCCCGCCACCTCGGCCGGCACCCGGGGGCCGATGGCCGGCTCGTCGCGATGGGCGGGCGCCGACACCGGATCGGTCGGCCGGCGGCGACGCCCGGGGAAGGCGGCCAGCACCGTGCCCACGGCCATCAGTGCACCACCGATCCACAGCCACACCACCAGCGGCTGCACGATGACCCGGATGACGGCCACGCCGTCCTCGCCCGGCAGCGGCTGTTCGAGCGTGAGGTACACGTCGTCGCGCAGCGTGCTGCGCACCGACGGCTCGCCCACGCTCTGGCCGGTCGTGCGGAACAGGTTGACGCTGGGCTCGTGGATGGGCCCGCCGTCCACCTGCACCGCGGCGACGTAGGAGCGCTTCTCGGTGCGCTCGATCGTCTGCAGACCGAGGTAGGTGACCGTGTGGCCGCCGAGGCTGGCGGACTCGCCGGGGGCGAGGGAGAACTCGGCGTCACGCAGGTAGCTGCTCGACGCCGCCATGCCCACCGCGATGAGCACCACCCCGAGGTGCACGATCATGCCGCCGTTGGCCCGGCCCACCAGCCCCCGCCAGCCCTGGCGGCGGGTGGCGAGCACCACCTGGCGCAGGGCTGCGCCGCCGGCGAACCCACCGAGCGCGAACGCCAGGAACGGGGCGAAGCCGCGCGCTCCCACCAACGCCGCACCGGCGACGGCGGCCACCGCCGCCCACGCCGGCCATAGCAGGCGCTGCGAGAGCAGCTCGCCCGAGGCCTTGCGCCACGGGAGCACCGGCGCCACCGCCATCAGGAACAGCAGCACGAAGCCGACCGGCATCGACATGCGGTTGAAGTACTGCGGGCCCACCGACACCCGCCGGTCCTGCAGCGCCTCGACGATGAGGGGGAAGACCGTACCGAGCAGCACGATGAAGGCGAACGCGGCGAACAGCACGTTGTTGAGCAGGAACGCACCCTCGCGCGACAGCGGCGAGTCGATGCGGCCCGGGGAACGCAGGCGGTCACCCCGCCAACCGATCAGCCCGACCGACACCAGCACGACCACGCCGAAGAAGGCGAGCAGCAACGGCCCGATGGCGCCCTCGCTGAAGGCGTGGACCGACTGGATCACGCCCGAGCGGGTGAGGAACGTGCCCAGGATGGTGAGCGAGAACGTGGCGCACAGCAACGCCAGGTTCCACACCCGCAGCATGCCCCGGCGCTCCTGGATCATCACCGAGTGCAGGTAGGCCGTGCCGGTGAGCCACGGCAGGAAGCTGGCGTTCTCCACCGGGTCCCACGCCCAGTAGCCCGCCCAGCCCAGCACCTCGTAGCTCCACCAGGCACCCAGCACGATGCCGGCGGTGAGGAACCCCCAGGCGAACAGCGTCCAGCGCCGGGTGGCCACCAGCCACCCTCCCCACCCGGCCGGTGACCAGCGCGCCGATGGCGAACGCGAACGGCACGGTGAACCCGACGTAGCCGAGGTAGAGCATCGGCGGGTGGAACACCATCAACGGGTGGTTCTGCAGCAGCGGGTTGGGACCCTGCCCGTCGAACCCGAGCGGTGGGGCGAAGCGCACGAAGGGGTTGGCCGGACCCACCATCAGACCGAAGAAGAACGTGGACACGGCGAACATCGTCACCATGGCCCAGCCCAGCAGCGGGTCGTGGAGCCGGGCGCGGAAGCGCCACACGATGATGACCAGGTAGCCGGCCAGCACCAGGCCCCACAACAGGATCGAGCCCTCCAGGCCCGACCACAGGGCGGTCATCTCGAACAGCAGCGGCGTGGTGCGCGAGCCGTGCTCGGCCACGAAGCGGATGGTGAAGTCCCGCTGGACCAGCGCGATCTCCATCGCCACCACCGCCAGCACCGAACCGGCCAGCGCCAGCGCCGAGTACGGCAGCATCAGCCGGGCCTGGTTGCGGCGACGGCGCAGCAGGCCGTGAGCCACGGTCACCATGCCCGACAGCGAGGCGACGAAGGCGAGCACGACGCCCGCCATGCCCAACGAGGCGTTCACGAGCGCACCGCCAGCGGGCCCTCGTCGTAGTCGGCGACCCGCTCGGGGTTCTGCTCGACGTAGACCTCGCTGTGCTTGATCAGCATGCGGTCCGATGCGTACTCGTCACCGTCCCAGCGGCCCTCCAGCACCACGGGGATGCCCGCCTGGAACAGCTGGGGATCTCGCCGCGGTGCACGACCGGCACGTCGACGCCGTTGTAGGAGACGGTGAAGCGGGCCTCGCCGTTGCGGCGATCGACGCCGTCCTCGACGACGTTGCCCTGCAGGCGGAAGCGGTCGTCGCCCAGCTCGGTCTTCTTCGCCACCGCCTCGTCGGCGTTGTAGAAGAACAACGTGGCGTTGCCGAGGCCGCGGAAGGCCACGAAGCCGAGTGCGGCCACCGCCACCAGGCCGAGGATCCAGCCACGGGCCCGGCCGAGGCGGCGACCGCCCGCCGGGGCGGCCGGCGGCCGGTGCGGGCCCGGCACCGCTGGGCGGCACCCCGTCGCCGGCGCCGCCGGGCCGGCGATCACCCGGCGGGCCGGGGACCTCGGTCAGGGTGCGCGGGGTCACATCCATCGACGTCGCTCCTCGGGGACCTCGGCGGACACCCGCCGACCGCGGGTCAGCACCCGCCAGGTGTAGGTGATGAGCGCGATCGCGCTCAGGCCGTAGCCGATGGCCACGTAGGCGGTGGCGTTCACGACGCACCGCCGGCGGCGTCGGCCACCGCGGGGTCGGCCACTCGGGGGGCGGGCGCCTCGCCTGCGGCCGACGGTGCGGCCGGCGCCGGCGCGGCCTCGCGGCGCCGTTCGGCGATGGCGTCCTGCAGGCCGTGCGCCGCCACCTGCTCGTCGAGCCAGGCCAACCGGAAGCGGTGCACCAGCAGCCACAGGAACAGCGCTGCGAACGTGACCATGGAGAAGAAGAACGTGAACAGCATCAGCCCGTCGAGCTCGGGATCGAGCGGGTTGAGCGTGGTGGTCTGGTGCAGGCCGCGCCACCAATCGACCGACAGGCGCACCAGCGGCACGTCGGCGGCGGCGAGCAGGCCGATGACCGCGCTGCGCCGGGCACGCACGTCGGGGTCGGTGATGGCGTTGCGCATGGCCCGGTACCCCACCAGCAGCAGGAACAGCACGGCGGTCAGCGTCAGGCGCGGGTCCCACTCCCAGTAGGTGCCCCACACCGGCCGACCCCACAGCGAGCCCGTGAGCAGCGTGAGACCGGTGAAGAGCAGCGCCAGCTCGCCGGCCGAGGCGGCCAGCAGGTCCCAGAACGGCGTGCGCTTCCACAGGTAGCCGATGCTGCCGACGGCCAGCAGGCCCACGGCGAGGTAGCCGCCGGTGATGGCCATGGGCACGTGCAGGTAGAACAGTCGCACGGCCTGGCCCTGCAGCAGCTCCGGGGGGCTCCACCACAGCGCCAGCGCCAGCTGGAACGCGACCATGACGAGGACCACGATGCCCAGCACCCGGGTGAAGCGGGAGCCGGTGCCGAGGGGTCCGGCGCCGCCGGCGGCCCGCGAGGCCGTGGGTTGCACGGTGGTGGTCACGAGTCCTCCAGCAGCGATTCGAACAGCAACATGCCCAGCGCCAGGTAGGCGACGGCGAAGGTGCCCAACAGTCCACACCATCGCCAACCTTCGGCCGAGGACCCGTCGAGGGCGGCGCCGAACGCACGGGTCCCCCCGATCATGACGGGTGCGACGACCGGAAGAAAAAGCAGGGGCAGCAGGGTTTCACGCACCCGCAGCCCGGCGGCCAGCGCACCGTAGATGGTGCCGGCGGCGACGAGGCCGACCGTGGCCGTGGTGCCGGCGACGAGCAGCAGCAGCCAACCCCGCAACGGGGCGCCGTACATGAGCCGCACCCCGACGACGAGCCCGACCTCGAGCACCACCAGCACCACGAAGGCGGCGCCGGCCTTGCCCAGGAACACGCCGGCGGGATCGAGGCCGCTCAGGCGCAGCGCATCACGACCGGCGTCGACCGCTTCGAGGGCGTAGCTGCGCTGGATCACCACCAGGGTGGACAGCAGCACCGCGATCCAGAACAGCCCCGGTGTGGCCTCCTGCAGGAACCCGCGGTCGGGATCGAGCGCGAAGGCGAACAGCAGCAGCACCACCAGGCTGAACGGACCGATCTGGTTGAGCACCACCTTGGAGCGGGCTTCGATGCGGAGGTCCTTGCCGGCGACCAGCCAGGCGTCACGGAACACGGCCGGCTCCTCGTGGCCGGCGGCCACGACCGCGTCGAGGGCCTGGCCCGGGCCGGCGGCCGCCTCGCCGCCTGGTCCCGCCAGGGCCCGAGCGCAGGCCGCGACCAGGTGACCATGCCGCCGACCAGCTGCACCTCACGGGTGGCCAGCTGCTGGGAGCGCTCGTGCTCGTGCGAGGCCACCAGCGCGGTGGCACCGCCGGCCACCGCCGCGGACCAGGCCGTCGAGCAGGTCGCGGGCGGCGGCGTCGAGACCGGTGTGCGGCTCGTCGAGCAGCCAGATCTCGGGCCGGCGCACGATCAGGCAGGCGAGTGCGGTACGGCGGCGCTGCCCGGCCGACAGGTGGGCCACGGCCAGATCGTGCAGGCGGGTGGCCACCTCCACCCGCTGCAGTGCGGCGGCGGCATCGGCGCCACCGCGCCTGCGGTACGGCTCCAGAACCGCACGTTCTCGGCCACGGTCAGCTCGGGGTACAACCCGTTGGCATGACCGAGGTAGCCGACGCGCCGGCGCACCTCCCGGCGGCGCTGCGGCAGCGGGTAGCCGAGGATCGATGCTTCGCCCCGGGCGAGGTTGACCAGGCCGGCGCACAGCCGCAGCAGCGTGGACTTGCCGGCGCCGTTGGGCCCCGACACCAGCACGATCTCGCTGCGAGCCACGTCGAGATCGACGCCGGCCAGGGCGGGGAACCGGCCGAGCACCGAGACCGCGCCGCGCAGGGTGATGACGGTATCCATGGGGCCCGCCCAACGTACCCGAGGGCCGCGACCTACCGCCACGCGACCCCCGGGCCTGCCGTCCGCAGTGGGGCGCCGGCCGGTATCCTCGGCATTCGTTCTGCGGTTCGATCACCACCCGTGGCGCTGCCCGTGCGCAGCCCGGGCCGGTGACCCCACCGCTCGCCCACGCCGCAGGTGCTGCCGGCCGACCATTGGAGTGAGACACCGGGTGACCGATCGACGCGCAGCGCAGGTGCTCGGTGCGATCGGCCGCCTGCTCGTCGCCGCCGGCGTGGTCATCCTGCTGTTCGCCGGCTACCAGCTGTGGGGCACCGGGCTGTCGGAGGCGAAGGCACAGGACGAGCTGTCGTCCGACTTCGCCGATCGCCTGGCCGCGGCCGCCTCGGGCGGCGCCACCGACACCGGGGACGGGGCGCCCATCGGCTCGAGCACCACCGCGCCGACGAGCACGGCGACGAGCACGGCGTCGTCGATCGCCCCGGCCACGCCCGCCGACACGGCGGCACCGGCCACCACTGCGGCGCCCGCCGAGTTGGTCGACCTGCTGTACCCGGAGTCGGGGGAGCCGGTCGCCCGCATCGTCATCCCCGACATCGGCGTGGACAAGGTCGTGGTCGAGGGGGTGGAGGTGGAAGACCTGCGCAAGGGACCCGGCCACTTCCCCGACACCCCGCTGCCCGGTCAGGCCGGCAACGCCGCCATCGCCGGGCACCGCACCACCTACGGCGCACCCTTCGGCGACATCGACCAGCTCGAGATCGGCGACGAGATCCGGGTGACCACCGTCCAGGGCGAGTTCGTCTACACGGTGGCCGGTCAGGAGATCGTGCAACCCGAACAGGTGGAGGTGGTGGGGCCGTTCGGTGACAACCGGCTCACGTTGACGGCGTGCCACCCGAAGTTCTCGGCCGCCCAGCGCATCATCGTGTGGGCCGAGTTGCAG
The DNA here is from genome assembly GCA_041394365.1 of Acidimicrobiales bacterium. GTDB lineage: Bacteria > Actinomycetota > Acidimicrobiia > Acidimicrobiales > CAIXPF01 > CAIXPF01. Next base: position 69,436 of record JAWKIM010000025.1, on the reverse strand, counting down.
GGCAGCCCGGTGGAGACCGTGCCCCGGCCCGAGGACCGCCGCACCGTCGACCTCACCCCGTCCACCGCGGCGCCGACCACGGTCACGCCGACCAGCGCAGCAGCCACCGCCGGCGGCACCGCGACCACCACGACGCCCACCACCGCGGCCACCACGACGACGCTGCCCACCACCACCGAGGTGACCCTGGACCCGTCGATCACCCACCTCGCCGGCGACTCGGGAGCGTGGCCGGGGGCCATCGCCTGGGGGGCGGCGACGGTGGCCGCGGCCGCAGCCGCGTGGGTGCTGGCGTGGCGCCTCGACGTGGCCCGCGGCCGGCGCTGGACGCGGCGGTGGGCGGTGTACGCGGCTGCGTCGCCGGTGGTCGCCGTGCTGCTGTTCCTGTGCTTCGCCAACGTCGACCGGCTGCTGCCGGCCTACTGAGGATCGCCGATCGGTGCGGACGCGAAGCGGGGGGGCACGGGGGCGGCCTGCGGTGCGGGCGGCGCTGGCCCTCGTCGGGCCCGTTGCGCTGCTCGGCGCCTGCCGGGGTGGGGCCGGCGAGGTCGCCACCACCACGCTGCCGCCGTCGAGCACCACCACCTCGACCACGATCAACCCGGCGCTGCCCCGAACCGCCACCGGCGCCAACGGCAACCCGCCCGACGAGCGCATCGGCCCACCGGCGAGCAACCGGCCCTCGGACGGCACGCTGACCGAGGGTCAGTGCTTCAACGAGATCCTGGTGGCGGTCGAACCGGAGCCACCGGCTGGGGCGAGCACCACCAGCGTGCCCGAGGAGGAGCTGCCGGTGGCCCATCGCCTGGTGGGCGTCGACTGCTCGCAGCCGCACGACGCCGAGGTGTTCGCCCTCATCGCGCTGGCCGGCGCCGACGGGGACCGCTTCCCCGGCGAAGCCGCCGCCCAGGCGCAGGCCCGGGCCGAGTGCCTGGCCCGTTTCGAGCCCTTCGTCGGGCTGGAGTACGCCACGTCGACGCTGCGCATCGCCGTGCTGCGGCCGACGGAGAACACCTGGGTCGACGGCGACCGCACCGTGGTCTGCTCGGTGTACCACGAGGACCTGCAGCCGCTGGTGGGCACCGCCCGATCGTCAGGGCGTTGAGCCGCTCGCTCGGTCGCCCGGCTCCGCTGCGCTCGTGTTCGTTGCTGGGGGCAGCGCTCAGCCGATGACGGCGAGGACGTCGCCCTCTTGGACCTGGTCCTCGGGCTTGACCCGCAGTTCGGCCACGGTGCCGTCGCAGGGCGCGGTGACGGGGATCTCCATCTTCATGGACTCGAGGATGATGAGCTCGTCCCCCTCGGACACCGAGGCGCCCACTTCCACCACGACCTGCCAGACGTTGGCGGCGATCTCTGCCTTGACCTCGGCCACGGTTCCCCCGGATGACGCTCCTGCACCGCCCGTGCGGCGGTGCGCCTCGAATGAGCGCGCACCATAGCGGCTTGCGCTCGCGGTCGCGAACCCGCGTCGCCCCGGGGCCGGTGGGCCCCGCTCCGCCCCGGCGCCCGAGGCTGCCGGCAGGGCGATGGGGGGACGCATCCGGTAGCGTCTCGCCCGTGTCCGCCGTGTCCCCGTCCGATCCCGTCGCCAGCCGGCGCAGCGCCATCGCCCAGTGGGCGAGCACCGGCAAGCGGGTGGGCTACGGCCTGTACCTGCTGGCCATCGTGCTGTTCGTCGCCGGCTACGTGGCCCGGTACACCACGCTCATCACCACGCTGATCACGCTGGCGCTGGTGATCGGGTCGCTGGTGCTCGCCCCGGCGATCGTGTTCGGCTACGGGGTGCGGGCCGCCGAGCGGGAGGAACGCCGGGCCGCCTTGCAGGCCCGCCGGGCCGATGACGAGGGCGCCGCACCCGGCGCCACCGCACCGGAGTCCCGCGGGTCGCGCCACTGAACGCTGTGACGACCTCCGCGGCCGGGGCCCGACCGGCTCGTTCCGCGTCGGCGGTCACTCGGTAGAGTCGCGGCGTGGCCGCCCGTCTCCCCGCCGCCGTCCGCCGGCGGCAGCTCCTCGATGTGGCCATCGGGGTGTTCTCGGCCAAGGGCTTCCACGCCACGTCGATGAACGACGTGGCCGACGCCGCCGGTGTCACCAAACCCGTGCTGTACCAGCACTTCCGCTCGAAGCGCGACCTCTACCTGGCGGCGCTCGACGACGTGGGCGACCGCCTGCGCCAGAGCATCGAGAAGGTCACCGCCGAGGCGGCGACGCCGCGGGGTCAGGTCACCGCCGGGTTGCAGGCCTACTTCCGGTTCGTGGACGAGCACACCGAGGCCTTCTCGTTGCTCTTCGGCAGCGGCAGCCGCCTCGACGAGCAGTTCAGCGCCGCCGCCCGGGCGGTCGAGGCGGCGGTGGCGGCCTCCACCGCCGAGCGGCTCGACGTCGCCGATCTCGGCAGTGAGGAACGGGCCGTGCTCGGCCACGCCATCGTCGGGTTGGCCGAAGGCGCGTGCCGCCACTGGCTGGCCGAGGGCCGCCGCCTCGATCCCGAGGCGCTGGCCACCCAGGTGGCGAACCTGGCCTGGGGTGGGCTGCGCAGTCTGGGCGGCGCCGCCGGCGGGGGGCGGACGGCCGGCCGCGGCGATGCCGCGGCGGACTGAACCGTTCCGGCCGTTCCTCGTCGGCGTGGCCGGCGGGACCGGTTCGGGCAAGACGACGGTGGCCCAGCGCCTGGCCGACCTGCTGGGCACCGGTCAGGTGGCGCTGCTGACCCTCGACGCGTACTACCTCGATCAGCAGGCGTTGACCATGGCCGAACGGCAGGCGGTCAACTACGACCACCCCGATGCGTTCGACTGGCCGCTGCTGGTGGAGCACCTCGACCACCTGCACGCCGGCCGGTCGGTACCGGTGCCGGAGTACGACTTCGCCGCCCTGACCCGGACCGATCGGCACCGCGTGGTGGGCAGCGCCCCGGTCATCGTGGTCGAGGGCATCCTGGTGCTCTACGAGCCGGCGTTGCGGGAGCGCTTCGACCTGAAGGTCTACGTGGACACCGATGCCGACGTCCGCTTCATCCGGCGGCTGCAGCGCGACGTGGCCGAACGGGGCCGCACCGCCACCAGCGTGATCGAGCAGTACCTCGACTCCGTCCGGCCGAGCCACCTGCAGTTCATCGAACCTACCAAGCGGTATGCCGATGTGATCCTGCCCCACGGCGGGCACAACGATCCGGCCGTCGAGGTGCTGCTGGCCCGGTTGCGGGAACTGGTCGGCGGGAGCCCGGCGGCGCGATCGATCAGAGCCCGCACGAACCCCGGTCGAGGTGGAAGTAGCGGGCGTTGAGCGAGCGGCAGGCGTACATGCCCACCACCACGCCGCCGATGGTGACCAGCGCCGGCAGGTAGCCGCCGGCCACCTGGATGATGGGGATGGCCGGGCAACCGCCCGAGATCGCCCACCCCGTACCGAAGAGTATGCCACCGGGGACGATGCCCTTGTGGACCTTCGTGCGCGTCGGCCGGCTGCCGGCGAGCACCGCGAACCCCACGACCGAGAGCGCCACGCCGATGGTGAAGGCGAACAGCATCCGCAGGTCCTGGAACGTGAACATGCGGTTCAACTGCCCGTAGTCACCGAAGCCGATGTTGCTCACGGTGAAGCCGAGCAACGTACCGAACAGGACGTTGATCAGCACGATCTTGGTGCGCCGGTCCATCAGATCACCTTCCACAGCAGGGTCGAGACGACGACGGCGGTGCCGAAGAACGTGGCGGTGGCCACGAGGCTGTGCAGCTGGAGGCGGCCGCAGCCGCTGAGGCCGTGGCCCGAGCTGCACCCGCCGGCGAGCCGGGTGCCGAACCCGACGAGCACACCGCCGATGAACAAGATCGGCCACATCGCCCAGCCCCCGGTGACGATGGCGGCGAAGTCGGGGCCCATGTCGGCGCGCAGCTCGAAGCGGCCCGACAGCACGGCGGCGAGCAGGCCGCCGAAGAAGATCGACAGCAGGAACGCGGCCTGGGCGACGAGCGGGGTCGGCCCGGAGGCGTGCGGCACCCGCTTCTTCGAGGGCCCGGGCGACGGCGCCTCGGCCTCGACCAGCACGGCGGTCGCGACCGAGCCGCCCTCCCCGCCGCTCTCGCCAAACTCCTCCCGCGAGGCGGCCTCGAGCGCAGCCATGAACGCGGCCTCGTCGAACTGCTCGTCGGCCAGCTCCACCCGGCGCTCCTCGCGCCAGTGCAGGATCCGATCCCAGGCGCCCGAGACGCCGACGGTGCGGCCGCTCGCCAGGTGGTAGCCGACCGCCACGGTGGCCAGGCCGACGCCGCCCAGCCAGGCGGGCCAGAAACCGCTCATCGGGCGAACCGCAGGCCGAACAGGCGGGCGAACCAGGAGCGGCGGGGGGCCTGCTCGGCGGGACGGTCGGCCAGCAGCACGCTGCCGGTCCGCCCGCCGGCGACGGCCTTGTTGCCGCTGCTCGCGGCTCGGCGGGCGGCGGGCGTGGCCGAGGCCCCCGGCTCGAGGATCTGCGCCATCTTGCCGTTGGGCAACAGCGCCACCGGCACGGGCTTGCCGGCCAGGCTGCGCGTGTACCGAGCGCAGTTGAGCCACGCCTCCTCGGTGTCGCAGTAGTGGGTGCGCCAGCCTGAGAGGCTCGAGTTGAGATTGGGGAACAGCGGGCAGTCTGCCCGGTGCGAGCAGGCCATCGCCTACCTCCGGCACGCTAGACGAGGTGGTCACACCACTTTCGGCGCGAAACTACTCGTCATCCGACGGGCCGTTGGTCCCTCTGCGTGGTTTTCCCCTTGGATGGGCATGAACCCGGCCGCGGCCGGTGTGCTCGGGGGATCGGGGCTTGCTGCGCCGTTCAGCCCACCATCGGCACCGACAGCACCAACAGGGTCGGGGTGCCGGCATCGTCGGGGCCGTCACCGTGCTCGGCGGGGTCACCGTCGGGTTCGGCATCGACCACGTTGATCTCACCGCCGGTGACGGCGAGCACGGGCGCCAGCTGGTGGGCGACCTCGTCGAGGGCGCGGCGCACGCCGTCGCGATGGCTGCCGGCAACCTCGAGCTCGACGAGCACACAGCCGGCGTCGGCGCGGATGCCGATGTCGATGGCCGACGGACGGGCCAGGCGGACGGCGTCGAGCGCGTCACCGCTCAGCTCGGCCAGCAGCTCCCCGGCGAGCGGGCCGAGGGGCAGGTCGTCGTCGGCCAGCAACGTCCAGCGCACGGGTGCGCCGGACGGCCCGACGCCGCCGTCGAGCACGGCGGCGGCGATGCGTCGGACGATCTCGCCGGCGCTGCGAGCGGCAGCCGTGTCCGCCCCCGCAGCCGCCGCAGGAGCCGGCGGACCTCATCCACGGCGTCGGTGTTGGACTGGCGCACCTCGACCAGCAGGTCGGCCTGCACCGGGTCCTGCAACCGGCTGGCCAGCCGCTGCAGGCGCAGATCGACGCCGATGAGGGCCTGCAGGGCGTCGTCGTGCACGGCGGCGGCAAGGTCCTGGCGCCAGCGGCGCGACTGCAGCACGGCGGCACGACCGACGCGGGCCACCCCGAGGGCGGCGGCCCAGCTGGCGGCGAGCTCGGTCAGCACCGCCTCGGCCGGGGTGGGCTCACCGGCGGCGTCCGCCGGCCAGTAGGCGCTGACCGCACCGAGGGGCTCACCGTGCCACATCGCCGGCGCCGCCGCCCCGCGGACCAGCCCGAACGCCCGCAGCAGCGAGCCGGGGGCCAGCTCATCGGTGGCCCGGAACCGTCGATGGTGCACCGCGGCGGTGCCCAACAGCGGCCCGGAGGGCACCACCGCCGCCGGGTAGGCGGCGCGTCGGGCGGCGTCGGGCAGTGCCGCGCCGGCCATCAGACCGAGCTCGAGCGGGCCGCGGACCGCCTCCACCACCACCACGGCGTCCGCCAGCAGCGATGCGCCGGCCTGTTCCACGGCGGCGGCGACCGCTCGGAGCGGTACGCGCCCCGGTGCGGTCAGCACCAGGTGGGTCAAGCGGCGGACCGCCTCGTCGTGGGGTGCACCGGTGGCGCGCAGCACCGCCGCCGACGGTGCCAGCACGGCGGGCGCGGGCCCGCCGGCGGGTGGCTCAGCGCCGAGCGGCTCCGTCACCGTTCACTCCTCCGGCGCTCCCAGGCGGATGACACCGGCACGGGCGGCGACCACGACCGCCTCGAGCTTGGTGTGCACGCCGACCCGCGCCATGGCATGGCGGAGGTGGTTGCGCACGGTGTGCGCCGACAGGTAGAGCTGGCGGGCGATCTCGTCGACGGATGCACCGTCGGCGGTCAGCTGCAGCACCTGGCGTTCGCGCCGTGACAGCTCGAACGGGGCCGGTGGGCGCGGCGAGGCCTGGGACAGCAGGTTCAGCACCTCACTGCTGAGGTAGGAGTCGCCGTTGGCGGCGGCGCGAACGGCCCGCAGCAGCTCGGTGGCGTCGCTGTCCTTGGGCACGAAGCTGCTGCAGCCCACCTCGAGCGCCGAGCTGACCAGGTCAGGATCCTTCACCGCGGTGACCATGATGCACTGGGTGGCCGGCCACCGCTCTCGTATCTCCCGGGCGGCATCGAGGCCGGTGCCGTCGGAGAGCCGGTGGTCGAGCAGCACCACGTCGGGCCGGTCCTGGCTGACCCGGGTGAGGGCGACCTCGACGGAGGTGGCCAGGCCGATCAGGCGGATGTCGGGCTCGTCGCGGAGCAGCGCAGCGAAGGCTTGCCCGACCACCGCATGGTCGTCGACGACGAGGACACCGATCCCTGGACCTGCCACGGCGGTGACTCTAGTGCAATCGCTCTACGATTTGCGCAGGTTGTCGGCCTGAACATCACAAAGCGTGCGAAGAAGGCCGCAGGTCATGGCAGAAAGTGGCAACCGTCCTTGGCGCGATCACGTTCGTCCGCCTGGTGGGTCCCGGTCGCACACACACGGCCGGCTTCGGTCGACCGACACGAAGGGTGAGAACAAGGCGCCGCGATCAGGGTTGACGGTCACCCGGGGCGGGACGGCGGTGCCGTACCGGCGGCCGTGGCGCGGTGCCCGGGCGACGGGGAGATCAACCCGGTGAGGGCGGGCGGGCGTGGTGCGCGCTGAGGATCCCGGCCCGGGCCGAGGCGAGCACGGCGGCCACCAAGCGTTCGAGCTCCCCGGCCACCGGCGGCACCGCGGTCAGTCGGCGGTAGACGACGGTGCCGATGACCATGGCGGCGACCAGCCCGGCATCGGTGCCGGCGGGCAGGCGGCCGTCGGCCACGGCGGCGGCGACGATGTCGGACAGCGGGCGTCGCCGCAGCCGGAGCAGGCGGTCCCGCAGCACGGCCAGCGAGCGATCCCGGGCCGCCGCCGTGAGCAGGTCGGGGAACAGCACCGACATCGGGGGCGTGCGCAGCCGCTCGTCGATGGCGATGGCGGCGGCGAGCACGTCGGTGTCGAGGTCCCCGCTCAGCGGGGCCACCTCGGGCGCCGGGATCGAGGCCCAGGCGTCGGCCAGGAGGGCCTCGCGGTTCGGCCACTGGCGGTAGATCGTGGTCTTGGCCACCCCCGAACGCTCGGCCACCGCGTCGATGGTCAGCGCGAACATGCCGCGCGCCTCCATCAGGTCCACCGCGGCGCGCAGCACGGCCTGGCGCGAGCGCAGGACCCGCGGATCGGTCCGCACCGCGGGCGCCGGGTCCGGCCCGCGGTCAGCCACCGAGGTCGGCCACGAGGGCCCGGACCTCGCCGAGCAGCTCGTAGGAGCGCAGCGCCAGCTCCTGCGGGACGGTGATCTGGCGGACGATGACGTCGGTGAAACCGAGCTCGGCGAACGCGGCGAAGCGTTCCGCCACCCGCGCCGGCGAGCCGTGGATCAGCGTGTCGGGGTCCATGCCGCGGTAGCCGGCAGCGATGGCGGGCGCCACGGCGGCGGCCGCGGCGGCGTCGGTGTCGGCCACGAACACGTCCTGGCGCACGGGGTGGCGCGGCGGGGTGTGCCCATGGGTGGCGCAGGCCTCCTGGAACCGCCGCATGCCCGCCCGGCACAGCTCGAGGTCGAAGCCGGCGTACCAGCAGGCCCCGAGCCGGGCGGCGCGCTCGATGCCCTCGGGCGCGTTGGTGCCCATCCACCACTCGGTCGCCCCGGGCGGCACCGGGCTGATGCGGGCACCGCGCAGGCCGAACCAGTCGTCGTCGACCACCTCGCCGGCCAACAGGGCCCGCACCACCGGCACGGCGTGCTCGATGGAACGCCCCCGATGGCGGGCGTCGGTGCCCATGGCCCGGCGCTCCCGGTGGCCGTGGCCGATGCCGGTCTGGATGATGAACGGCTCGCCCGCGAGCGCGGCGAGCGTGCCGATCTGCTCGGCCATCAGCACCGGGTTCCACAGCGGCGTGAGGAAGAGGCAGCCGGCCGGACGTTCGCCCCACTCGGCCAGCAGCCGGCCCAGCATCGGCGTGTTCTGGTAGTAGGGACGGCGGTTGGCGTGGTGGTCACCGACGCTCAGGCACCACAGGCCGGCATCGCGAGCGGCCCGTGCCCGTTCGATCATCCGCCGCGCACCCGCCCGCGGGTCGTCCACGTCGTGCTGGGAGGCGAGGGACACGCCGATGCGCATGGCCGCCACCGTAGCCCCGCCCGTAGCATCGCCGATCACGATGGACGGCACAGCGGGCACAACGGACACAGCACAGGACGAGAGCGGCTCGAGCGGCGCGGCGGGTTCGGCGGGTTCGGCGGGTTCGACCCCGCCGCGGTGGTTCACCGAGGCGTTGTCGACGAGACCGTCGGACTGCTCGGTGGCGGTCAAGGGCACCGACATCCACTACCTGCAGTGGGGCGAGGTCGGCCGGCCGGCGTTGGTGTTGGTCCACGGGGGCGCGGCGCACGCCCAGTGGTGGAGCTTCATCGCCCCCTTGCTGACCTCGCAGTACCACGTGATCGCGCCCGACCTGTCGGGCCACGGCGACAGCGGCCGGCGGGCGGTGTACGCGGTGGAGACCTGGGCCGACGAGATCATGGCGTGCGTGGCCGACGCGGCGATGGCCCCGGCGCCCATCCTGGTGGGCAACTCGATGGGCGGGCTGGTGACCATCGCTGCGGCGAACCTGTACGGCGAGCGGTTGGCCGGCGCGGTGGTCATCGACTCGCCGGTGCGGCGGCCCGACCCCGAGTCGGAGGAGGGCGAGCGCGGCCGGATGTTCCGCAACCCCAAGACCTACCCGACGGCCGAGGAGGCGGCGGCGCACTTCCACCTGCAGCCGCCGCAGCCGTGCGAGAACGACTACATCGTGCAGCACATCGCCCGCACCTCGATCCGTTCCGGCGAGGCCGGCTGGACCTGGAAGTTCGACCCCCGGGTGTTCCAGCGCAACCGGCAGGGCATCGACGACTACCTCGGCGCGGTCCGTTGCCGCATCGCCGTCTTCAAGGGCCAGTACAGCGACCTGGTCACGCCCGACGTGCAGGACTACATCGACGAGTTGCTCGGCCGCAGCTCCCCGATCGTCGAGATCCCCGAGGCGTACCACCACGTCCCCCTCGACCAGCCGCTGGCCCTGGTGGCGGCGCTGCGGGCCATCCTGGCCGACTGGCAGCACTCGGTCCCCAAGCACGCGCCGGGCGCCTAGCCCCGGCGGCGGCGCCTAGCGTGGCGGCATGCGGGTCATGCACGCCGAGACCGTGGTCGCCGCCCTGCGGGACGGGTCGGACCCGCCCGAGGTGGCCGTCGAGGCCGCCGCCGGCGCCCACCTGTTGGTCCTGCCGGAGTCGATCGGCGGGGTGCCGGTGGACGGCGCCACCAACCCCGAGCAGCTGTTCGGGTCCGCCTACGCCGGCTGCATGCTCTTCGCCATCGAGCACGCCGCCCGACGGCGTCGCCTCGACCGGGCGGTGCTGCGCGGGCTGCGCAGCGAGGCGGCGGTGCGCATCGGACGGGCCAAGGACGGCACCAACCGCCTGGAGGTGGATCTGACCATCACCGTGCCCGGGCTGGCCCAGGCGGAGGCCGAGGCCCTGTGCGCCTTCGCCACCCGCTTCTGCCCGTTCCACCAGGCGATCGACGGCAACGTCGAGGGCAGCTTCCGCGTGGTCGGCAGCCCCGACTGACGATCGCCGGCCGGCCCCCGTGGCGGGAACCGGCCGGTACGTTCGCCTGCTCGCGGCGGTGGGTCAGTTGGTGGCGGCGAACTGCTTGTAGTCGGTGTCGTCCTGGAGTGATTCCTCGCCGTCGAGCGGCAGGGGCTGGAAGTAGTTGAGGGCGCCGTTGACGTCGCCCACCCACACGTCCTCGGGCAGTTCGTAGAGGATCTCCACGCCGTTGCCGTCGGGGTCGGCCACGTACACGCTGTGGGTCATGCCGTGGTTGCCGCGCACGCGGAACTCGACGCCGGCGTCCTTGACGATGCGCAGCCGCTCGAGCCACGTCTCCCGGTCGGGGTAGCAGATGGCGAAGTGGTTGATCCCGGTCTTGTTCTCGACCATGTTCCACTCGAGGTTGGCCGCTGGGAACTGGCCGGGGTCGGGGATCTGCACCAGTGCGATGTCGTGATGGCGGTCGGGTGCGCCGCGGTAGAACCGGAAGTCGATCTCGGTCATGTCGGGCCGCTCGATCTTGCCGCACTGCTCGAGTCCGACGACCTCGGTGTAGAACCAGTGGCTCTTGTTGATGTCGCGCACCATCAACGCGAGGTGCTGCAGTGTCGGACCCTTCGGGTTGGTCTGGCCCAAGGAAGTTCTCCCCCGTGTTCGCCGGTGCCCCCGCGGGTCCGGCCGATGCTGACGGCGCCGGGTCCGGTCTGCACCGGGGCCATCGGCGTGGGCCCACCATGGCCCCGCCGTCCGGTGGGCCAGTAGGGCCGAAGGACCGTGGTCGAAGGGCCGGTCGGGCCGGCGGGCACGATCGGCACGCCTTCTGTTCCGGGGCACGGAATCCGCGGCCCGCGCCGGCGTGGACGCGAACGTCCTGCTCCGTACCGGCCGGTCCGGCGGCCCCGGCCGGCCTGCCGCTGCGTGACGGTGGTTCCAGCCGCCGGCGATTGCCGTATCCGCACGGATGCAGCGACGTCTCTTCCACGACAGGATCGGCACGCACGATCGGGACGGCACCGGCACGGGCCGGGAACGGAGCGCACAGGTGAGCGGGAAGCACAGGGCGGCGACGGGGCGGACGGCCATGACGGCGCGGACGGGGCGGGCGGCGCGGACGGCCCGGCTGGCGGCGGCGGCGATCGGGATCGTCGCACTGCTCGGCGCCGCATCGTGCGGGGGCGACGACGGCTCGGCCGACACCGGCACGACGATCGCCAGCAAGGAGGCGGGCAGCGTCGGTGGCGACGGGACCGACGAGACCGACGGGTCCTCGGGCGAGGAGGCGGACACCGCCGACGGCGACGGGTTGGACGTGGAACCGATCGAGCTGACCGTCGACGCCACCGGCTGGTGGGGCGGCTTCGGCATCACCGTCGACCGCGTCCTGGCCGAACCGGGGCTGTTCGGCGGGACCGCCGTCACCGCCACCATCGTCTACGAGAACCTCGGCCCCGACACCACGTACGTGCCGCTGGGCCGGGTCATCGTCGACGGCGTGGTCGCCGACGCGCTGCCCGACACGCCCGAGGTGCCCAGTGGGGGCAAGACGGAGGCCACGGTGGCGTTCGGGCTCGACGTCGAGCTCGACGAGGCGGCGGTGACCGAGGCGTTGGGCTCGGCCCAGATCGTCTTCGGCGAGGCCGGCGACAACCAGACCAAGCTGCCGCTCGGGCCCGGCGGCAAGGTCGAGTCGGTCGAACCCCGACGGCTGGCGGTGGGCGGCACGCTCGTGCACGGTGAGGTCATCATCGACGTGACCGGTGCCGCCGTCGCCCCCAGCTACGAGACCGGCGAGAAGGGCGAGTCGGTGATCGAGGTGGACTTCGTGGTGCGCTGCAGCCCGAACTGCGCGCCGAGCGGGTACAACGCGGACCGGTCGAACTTCTCGCTGCGCAGCGCCGACGGCCTGTCGAGCGTGGCCGACGAGCGCAGCCGCTACTGCTGCGACGCCGTCTACCCCGGCGACGTGCACGACGGCGCCGAGCACGTCCTCAGCTTCGTGGTGCCCAGCCCCGGTACGGGCTCGTGGACGTTGATCTTCGATCTGCCGGCGGCCAAGAGCGATGGCCTCCCGCCGGCCACGTTCACGTTCACGGTCTGATGGCGGCCACGGCGCGGCGCCGTCGTCGGCGTTGCGTCACAGCCGGCCGCGCTCCAGCTCCAGGCGGCCGCGGGCCACGTTGACCCGCAGCACGTCGCTCTCGCCCTCGGCCAGCCGCAGGGTCCGCAGCCGGCGGTAGGTGCGCTCCCCCGGGTGGCCCTCGATCAGCGCCTCGCCGCCCAGCAGCTGCACGGCGCCGTCGGCCACCGCATTGGCCACCTCGCTGGCCAGCAGCTTGGCGGCGATCGACTCGTTGATGACGTCGTGGCCGGCGTCGGCCAGCCGGGCGGTGCGGTAGGCGGTGCTGCGGGCCGCGTAGACCTGGACCCGCAGCTCCCCGAAGCGGAGCCGGGCCCGCTGTTCGTCGCCGGGGCGCCGGCCGTCGCGCCGCTCGGTGCGGAGGTGGTCCTCCACGAGCTCCAGCAGCCACATGGCGGTGCCCACGCAGTCGGCGGTGATGGCGCGGCGCACCTCGCTGATGCGCTCGAGCGCCTTGCTGCGACCCTCGCCCGGTGCGCCGAGCACGCAGTGGCGCGGCACCCGTACGTCCCGGAACGCGAAGGCGGCGTGCTGGGAGCCGTCGAAGGACGCGAAGCGGCGGCTGATGGTGACCCCCGGCCGGTCCACGTCGATGACCACCATGGCCGGCCCCTCGCCGTCCACCTCGACGGTGGCGGTGAGGAAATCGGCGTCCGCCCCGCCGGTCACGTACGACTTCTGCCCGGTGACCACCAGCTCGTCGCCGTCGGGGCGCGCCCGGCTGGGCGGGGCGCCGACCGGCTCGGTGAAGGCGAAACCGGCTCGCTTCTCGCCCGCCAGCAGCGGCAGCAGGTGGGTGCTGCGCAGGGGCTCGCCCACACCGGCGAGCAGCCCCGGACCGGAGGCGAGCACCCCGGGCAGGTGGCCCACCCCGTGGCGGGCGAGCGCCTCGCGCACCACCAGCAGGGTGAGCGCCGGCTCGGTGGGGCAACCGCCGGCGGCCGGGTCGAGGGTGAGGCGACGGATGCCGGCCGCCTCGGTGGCCGCCCGCACGCGGCGGTTGCGCTCGGGCGGTTCGAGGGCGGGGTCGTCGCGCAGCACGGCGAGCTCGGCGGCGACGCGCTCGGTGCGGTCGCGCAGCTCGACCAGCGGCGGGGGCAGGAACTCGGGCATGGTCGCAGTCTGGCCCAGCGGCCGCTGCCGCGGGCAGGGCGGCGGAAGGCGCCGGCGTCGGGTGGTGCTGACACCCCCCGGGAAGGAGCGTGCGGGATGTCCGGTCCGACGCGTAGCGTAGGAACCAGTGACTGCGACATCTGCCACATCATCGTCCGCGGTCCCGGCGCCGCCCACCGCCCCGTTCGGGACCTTGTTCACCGCGACCATGTCGCACGTCCGCTTCGAGGACGGCGCGTGGGGCCAACCCGTGCTCGGCCCGGTGGAGCCGTTCGCCTTCCACCCGGCGGCGCACGTGCTGCACTACGGCAGCGCCTGCTTCGAGGGACTGAAGGCGCACCGGGGGGTCGACAACGTCGTGCGGATCTTCCGCGCCGACGCCCACGTGGCCCGCATGCGCCAGTCGGCGGAGCTGCTCTGCCTGCCGGTGCCACCGGCGGACATGCTGGAGCGGATGATCCGGGAGGTCACCCGGGCGTCGGAGGCCGAGGTGCCGTCCGCCCCCGGATCGCTGTACCTGCGGCCCACGCTGGTGGGTACCGAGGAGAACGTGGGCGCCGCCGCCGCCCCGTCGGCCACCGCTCTGCTGTTCGTGCTGGCCGGGCCGGTGGGTGACTACTTCTCCGGCGGCATCCGTCCGTTGACGCTCGCCATCGAGACGCAGCAGCCCCGCACCACCCCGCAGTACGGCATGGTGAAGTCGGGCGCCAACTACGTGATGGCGCTGCGGCCCACGCTGCAGGCCAAGAAGGACCTGGGCGCCGACCAGGTCCTGTTCTGCCCCGGTGGCGTGGTCCAGGAGACGGGCGCCGCCAACTTCATGCTGATCGACGCCGAGCGGGTGGTGACCCCGGCGCTGACCACGTCGTTCCTGCACGGCGTGACCCGCGACTCGCTGCTGCGCATCGCCCGTGACCTGGGCCTGCAGGTCGAGGAACGCGATGTCACGGTGGACGAGGTGATCGAGTGGGCCCGCCGTCCCGATGCCGAGGCCGGCCTGTCGGGGACCGCGGCGGTGCTGTCGCCGGTGGGCACGCTGGTGCACAACGGTGAGCGCATCGCGGTGGGCAACGGCGGGGTGGGCGAGCACTCGATGCGGCTGCGCACCGCCCTCACCGACCTGCACGTGGGCGCCCGCCCCGACCCCTACGGTTGGCTGACCCTGCCCTGACGGGAGACAATGGTCACAACCGAAACCTGATCGCAGCCGGCCCTCGGGCCGGCTGCCCTGCGCAGAAGGCATCCCCTCCAATGCTGAACGCCTACCGTGTCCTCGACCTGTCCGACGAGCGCGGCCAGTTGTGTGGCCAGCTCCTCGCCTTCCTCGGTGCCGAGGTCATCCTCGTCGAACCACCCGGAGGGTCCTCCGCCCGCCGAGTGGGACCCGTCGTCGACGGTGCCGACGCCGACGGCGAGCACTCGCTGTTCTTCTGGAGCTACAACCGGGGCAAGCGCTCGGTCGTGCTCGACCTCGACCGCGAGGAGGGCCGCAGCCACCTGCGCCGCCTGGTGGCCGGGGCCGACGTGCTGGTGGAGTCCTTCGATCCCGGGCGCATGGCCGCCTGGGGCCTCGGCCCCGACGAGCTGGCGGCCATCAACCCGGCGCTGATCGTCACCACGATCACCCCGTTCGGGGCGCACGGCCCCAAGGCCGACTGGCACGCCACCGACCTGACGATCGTCGCCGCCAGCGGGCAGATGGCGCTGACCGGTGACGAGGACCGCGCCCCGCTGCGCGTCACCGTGCCCCAGGCCTGGGCGCACGCCGCGTCGGAGGCGGCCGGTGCCACGTTGGTGGCGCTCTACGAACGCCAGCAGCTCTCCGGTACCGGGCAGCACGTGGACATCTCCGCCCAGCACGCCACGCTGCAGGCCGCCCAGTCGATGATGCTGGCCCGACCGGTGGGCGCCAGCCTGCTGACCCGGGTGGCCGGCGGCGTGAAGGCCGGCCCCATCCACGTGCAGCGCATGTGGCCCTGCGCCGACGGGTTCGCGTCGGTGACCCTGCTGTTCGGGGTGGCGATCGCGCCGTTCACCTCGAACCTGGTCAACTGGGCCCATGAGGAGGGCTTCATCGACGACGAGCTGGTGAAGGAGGACTGGGTCAACTTCACCGCCAAGGTCTTCACCACCCCGGAGGGCCCGCCGATCTACGAGAAGCTCAAGGCCGACCTCGGTCGGTTCTTCCTCACCAAGACCAAGGCGGAGCTGCTGGAGAACGCGTTCTCCCGCCGCTTGCTGATCACGCCCGTCACCACCACCGCCGAGGTGCTGCAGAGCCCGCAGTTGGCGGCCCGCGACTTCTGGCACGACCTCACCCACGACGATGGCCGTACCGTGCGGTATCCCGGGGCGCTGGCCAAGCTGACCGGCACCCCGCTGCCGGTGCTGCCGCCCGCCCCGGCGCTGGGCCGCGATACCGAGGCGGTGCTGGGCGAGGCGGATCGCCGTCCGTCGCTGCCGGCCATCCCGGCCCGCCCGGACCGCACCGGCAAGGCGCTGGAGGGCCTGAAGGTCCTCGACCTGATGTGGGTGATGGCCGGGCCGGCGGCCAGCCGGGTGCTGGCCGACTACGGCGCCACCGTGGTGCGCATCGAGTCCTCCCACCGGGTGGACACCGCCCGCACCATCCAGCCGTTCCGCAACGACGGCACCGGGGTGGATGACTCCAGCCTGTTCAACAACATGAACGCCGGGAAGCTCGAGCTGTCGCTCGACCTGACCAAGCCCGAGGCCCGCGATGTCGTGCTCGACCTGGTGCGCTGGGCCGACGTGGTGCTCGAGGCGTTCTCACCCAAGGCGATGAAGGGCTGGGGGCTCGACTACGAGGCGCTGCGGGAGGTCAACCCCCGCATCGTCATGCTGTCGACCTGCCTGATGGGCCAGAGCGGCCCGTGGTCGACGCTGGCCGGGTTCGGCACGATGGCGTCGGCCATCTCGGGGTTCTTCAACCTGGCCGGCTGGCCGGACCGACCGCCGTGCGGGCCGTTCGGGGCCTACACGGACTACACCGCCCCGAAGCTGACGCTGGCGGTGCTGCTGGCCGCCATCGAGCACCAGCGGGCCACCGGTGAGGGCCAGTACATCGACTTCTCGCAGGGCGAGGCCTCGATGCAGTTCATCGCCCCGGTGCTGCTCGACCAGGCGGTGAACGGCCGCCAGACCGAACGGCACGGCAACGACGACGTGCTCTACGCCCCCCACGGCGTGTACCCCTGCGCCGGCGTTGACCGCTGGGTGGCGGTGGCGGTGACCGACGACCACGCCTGGCGGGCGTTGTGCGGCGAGATCGGCCGCGACGAGCTGGCCTCGCTCGACGCCGGGGCCCGTCGGGCCCGGCGCCGGGAGCTCGACGACGTCGTGTCGGCCTGGACGGCGACGCTGGGCCAGGACGAGGCGGAGGCGCGGTTGCAGGCGGCGGGCGTGGCCGCCCACCAGGTGCAGAACTCGCCCGAGGCCCTGGCCGACCCGCAGTTCGCGGCGCGGCACGCGTTCGTCGAGGTGGAGCACGCCGCCACCGGCACCACGTGGGTGGAGGGCAGCCGGTTCGTGCTGTCGCGCACGCCGGCGTCGGTGACCCGGGGCGGCCCGGTGTACGGGCAGGACAACTTCGAGGTGCTGACCGACATCCTCGGCTACGACACCGATCGCATCGCCGATCTGGCCGTGGCCGAGGTGCTCGAGTAGCCGGTTGCGCCGGTCAGTCCTGGACGATCACCGGCGCGCCGTCGGCCAGGAACGTGTAGAGGTACCGGGCGTTGGCGTCCTCCATGCGGATGCAGCCGTGGGACACGCCGTACTGGCCGAGCGGGGTCCACAGGCGATCGTCGCGGCTGCCCACCCAGGGGATGCCGTGGAAGCCGATGTTGCCGTTGAACACGGTGAAGTAGTCCATGTGCACGGTCTCGGCGTCCTTGGCCGTGCCCACCCGCTGGCGGGCCTGGACGGCGAAGCTCCCGGTGGGGGTCTCATTGCCGGGCGCGCCGGTGGAGATGGGCCAGCTGCTGATGTGCGCCCCGGCGGCGTTGTACACGTGCAGGTGCTGTTCGGACAGATCGACCACCACCGAGCCGGGCAGCTCGGCGCTGAGCGCGCCGCCGTTGGCCTCGAGCCGGGCGAACGTGGCGGCGTCGAGAGCACCGGTGACGGCCAGGCCGTTGGTGCGCTGGAAGTCGCTGAGCGCAGCCATGGTGGCGGGGCCGATGTCGCCGTCGATCTCGCCGATGTCATAGCCGTGGGCCAGCAGCAGGCGCTGGGCGGCGACGGCGCGCTCCTCGTCGCTGAGCGGCGCGGTCGTGGTCGTCGCCTGGTCCGGGCCCGTCGTGGCCGGCGGGCGTGTCGTGCTCGTCGTGGCGGGCGGGCGCGTCGTGCTCGTCGTGGCGGTGCTGTCGGCGGCGGCGAGCAGGTCCGGTGCGTCGGATGGTGCAGCGACGGCGGAGGTTGACGCCGCCGACACCGCAGCACGGGCCGCCCGGGTCGACGCCGTGGCCTGCGGGTCGACCTCCCCGTCGCCACAGGCGAACAGCGCCCCGGCGAGCGTGGCGGCGATCAGCAAGCGCGCCGCGGCGGGCGCCCCGATGGCGTGCGGCGGTGGGCCCGGTCATGCCAACGGGTATCGGCGGCGGACCTGGCGGGGTTGAAGGGGATTTCCGGTGTCCCGACCCTCGGACGATGAGACTCGCGGATCTTGGCGGCCCGTCGAACGAAGCAGACCGTTGCGTCGTGCAACGCTGCTGCTCAGCGCCGCCTCCTCCCGGCCGCCCCGATCGCCACCGCGCCAACATCCGCGAGTCCGACTGACCATTCCGCCGGGTATGGCGGGTGGGACGGCCGCGAACCGAACATACCATCTGGCATGTTCAGCGGCGGCGAGCCGATCCGGGGAGCGGTTTGCCCGCCCGCCCATCGGCCTCCCCCATCCCGATCGCAGCCGGTTGTGTCGGCGGGGAGGCCGGAAGCGCGGCCGCTACGATCGGCGCCCACCATGGCCGCCACCGTCGAGATCGACCTCCTCTCCCCCGCCCACTTCCGGGCCGGCCAGCCGCACGACCAGTTCCGGCGGCTGCGCGAGACACCCGGCCTCTACCGCCACCCCCACCCCGACGGCGCGCCGTTCTGGGTGGCCACCCGCTACGACGACGTGCGCGCCGTCGGCCGGGATCCCGAGCGGTTCTCCTCCCAGCCGACGATCATGCTCGACGACCCGCCCCCGGGATCCCGCTCGGCCGCCGACGGCCACGTGATGATGCTGATGGCCGACCCGCCGACCCACACCAAGATGCGGCGGCTGCTCAGCCGGGAGTTCACCCCCCGGGCGGCGGCGGCGCTGCGGCCCCGCATCACCGAGTTGGCCGGCGCCATCGTCGATGACGTCGCCGACCGCGGGAGCTGCGACCTGGTGGCCGACATCGCCGGTGAGATGCCGAGCTTCGTGATCGCCGAGCTGCTCGGCATCCCCCTGGCCGACGGACGCCGCCTCTACCACTGCACCGAGGCGCTGCACTCGGTGCGCTCCGAGGAGTCCCGCGCCGCCCAGGCGGCCGCCTACCAGGAGATGTTCGCCTACAGCCAGCAGGTGTGGGAACAGAAGCGGGCCACCCCCGGCAACGACCTGTCGTCCCTGCTCATCGCCGGCGAGATCGACGGCGTACCGCAGGACGCCATCGACTTCTTCCTGTGGTTCCTGCTGCTGATCGACGCCGGCGGCGACACCACCCGCAACCTGGTGGGCGGCGGGGCACTGGCGCTGTTCGAGCACCCCGAGCAGCTGGCGTGGCTGGTGGAGGACCTCGATGCGAGGCTGCCCGCGGCCGTCGAGGAGCTGCTGCGCTGGGTCAGCCCGGTGATCTACATGCGCCGCACGGTCACCCGCGACACCGAGCTGGCCGGCACCGCGCTGGCGGCCGGCGACAAGGTGGCCGTGTACTACGGGGCGGCCAACCGCGATCCGGCGGTGTTCGCCGACCCCGAGGAGCTCCGCCTCGACCGCGACCCGAACCCGCACGTGGCCTTCGGCGGTGGCGGGCCCCACTTCTGCTTGGGCGCCCACCTCGCCCGCATCGAGATCGAGTGCCTGCTGCGCGAGGTGCTCGGCCGGCTGGACCGGTTGCGCCCCACCGGGGAGGCCACGTGGCCGGCGTCGAACTTCATCTACGGGCCGAAGTCGCTCCCGGTCAGCTTCCGGGCCCGCTGACCGGCGCGACCGGCGCCACGGGCGCGGCCCCCGCCACCGGCGCGGCGGCCGCCTGATCGGCTGCGGTACCCACGGCGGCGGCGGGCAACCGGGCGATGAGCAGCGCCCCGATGGCGCACACCCCGGTCAGCACCAGGAACGGGGTGCGGAAGTGGCCGGTGGCGTCGGCCAGCCAACCGGTGGTGAACGGGGCGCACAGCGCTGCGGCCGAGTAGAAGATGGTCATCGTCGAGAACGCCTCGTTGAAGGCTCGCGCCTCGGTGTGATCGCGCACGTAGGTGGCCACCAGCGTCGGATAGCTCGACCACACCGACCCGAAGCAGAACACCCCCACCAACGCCACCGGCCCACGGCCCAACGCCACCACGGCCGTGCCCACCGCGGCGGTGCTCAGCACCGCGGTCATCACCGGCTTGCGCCCCCACAGGTCCGACGCCAACCCGAGCAGCGGCGCACCGGGGATGGCCAGCAGGCCCATGGCCGACACCGTCGACACCGCACCGCCCTTGGACAGCCCGGCGTCGTTCTGCAGGGCGCGCACCAGGAACGGTGTGAACCCGGCGCCCACGGCGGCGAACATGGCGTAGGAGGCGGTCACCCGGGGCCAGTGCTCGACCCGCCGGAGCTGGTCCAGGTTGAAGCGGCCGCCGGCGGGGCGATCG
The DNA here is from genome assembly GCA_041394365.1 of Acidimicrobiales bacterium. Lineage (GTDB taxonomy): Bacteria > Actinomycetota > Acidimicrobiia > Acidimicrobiales > CAIXPF01 > CAIXPF01. The sequence goes on along the minus strand of JAWKIM010000025.1, from coordinate 49,307 downwards.
GTGCGCGGCGGTCGGGCCCACAGCACCAGCCCCACCAGCAGCACCGCACACACCACCGCCTCGACCACCCACACGGGCCGCCACAGCAGCCCGTCGCCGGCCCGGCTGCGGGCGGCGGTGGTGCCCATGCCCACCACGAACGTGCCCAGCCCCACCGACGCGGTCAGCGAGCCGATCACCAGGCCCCGCTTGGCCGCCGACACCGTACCGGTGAGTATGGCGGGGGCGGTGATCCAGATGCCGGCCCCGGCGCCACCGCACAGGAACAACCCGACCACCATGCCCGACAGCGTGTCCACCGTGGCCATCCACAGGAGGCCGGCGGCGGCGATCAGCACCGAGCCGCGCATGATGGCCACCGGCTCGCAGCGCCTCGACAGCGACGCCACGCTCAGCACGCCCACCAGGTAGGCGGCATAGATGGCGGTACCACCGATGCCGGTCTGGGTGTGGTCGAGGCCGAGGGTGTCCTCCATGGCCGGCAGCAGCAGGCCGTAGGTGGACCGGCCGAAGGAGTGCGACACGATCGGCGTCACGGCGATCAGCACCGCCCCGACGAGTCCGAGGGAGGCGGCGTCGCGGCGCCCGTTCAGCCGACGCGCCACGCCGACACGTCGAGGTCGTCGGGCAGGGGGACGAAGAGGTTGCGGCGGGGCCCCTCGACGTCGCGGGAGATGTGGCCCCGACCGGTCAGGTCGTCGGCCAGGAGGATGTCGCCGGCACCGAGGCGGCGGACCTCGCCGTGGCCGGTCTCGATCTCGACCGCGCCGTAGAGGTTGATCACGAGCTGCCGGCGGGGGGCGACGTGGAAGTCGAGGTCCTGGCCGGGGTGGTTCTCTCGGTAGGCGAGGCCGGTGGCCGGCAGCCAGCCCGTGATGAAGCCGTAGGGCCGTTCGGTCATCGGCACCTCGAGGTCCTCGAAGTGCGACTCGCCGTCGTCGCCGGTGTAGATGCGGGTGATGCGCACGGTGGGGTCCTCGGGGGTGGGGGGCTCAGCCGTTGGCGGCGCGCTCGCGCAGCGCCGCCTTCAGGGCCCGGTCGTGACGGGTGGTGGCACCGCGCACCGCCGTGTGCGGCGCCCAGCGGGGGCCCGGCCCGCTGACCGTGTCGCCCATGACGGTGACCCGCTGGATGATCCGCTCGCCCTCGACGTCGTTGAGCACCATGTGCTGGGTGCAGCGGTTGTCCCACATGGCGATGGTGCCGGTGCTCCAGCGGTAGCGGACGGTGAAGCGCGGCTCGTGCACCCAGCGGGTGAGGTAGCCGAGCAGCACATCGCTCTCCGCCGCGCTGAGCTCGACCAGCCGGCGGGTGAAGTGCTCGTTGACGTAGAGCGCCTTGCGCCCCGTCTCGGGGTGGGTGCGCACCACCGGGTGGATGGTGCGCCGCTCGGGCCGGCCGTGCGGTTCGGCATCGTGCAGGGCGGACAGGCCCTCGCACAGCTCCTGCAGCGGCGCCGACAGCTCGTCGTAGGCCAGCTCCAGGTTGGTCCACATGGTGTCGCCCCCGGCGTCGGCACAGCGGACCATGTTGAGGATCGACATGGCCGAGGGGTGCTCGAGGAACGTCAGGTCGCTGTGCCACTCATCGGCGATGCCGCCCTTGGTGGCGGCCAACTCGAAGATCTCGGGATGGTCCAGGAACGCGTTGGTCAGGTGGGGGTGCTGCTCGAGTGGGCCGAAGTGCCGGCCGAGGGCCACGTGCTGGTCGTTGGTGAGGTGCTGGTCGGGGAAGAACAGCACCAGGTGCTCGGTGAGCAACCGGCGCAGCTGCGCGGCGGTGGCGGCGTCGGCTCCGGCCAGGTCGATGCCGCGGACCTCGGCCCCCAGGGCAGGCGTGAGCCGGGTGACCGACAAGGCCACGTCGGACGTGGCGCTCGTGGTCGCGGGGGCGGTGGTGCTCATGGGGCGCTCCTCGCCGGGGCTCAGCGCACCGCCCCGCTGCCGCGCAGCGAGGCGATCTCGTCGTCGGAGAAGCCGAACTGGCGCAGCACGTCGTCGCTGTGCTGACCGGGGTACGCCGCCGCCGAGGCCACCTCGCCCGGCGTGCGGCTGAAGCGGGGGGCGGGCGCCGGCTGGCGGATCCCGGCCACCTCCACGAAGGAGTCGCGCTGCACGTTGTGGGGGTGCTCCCAGGCTTCGGGGATGGTGAGCACGGGGGCGAAGCACACGTCGCTGCCGTCCATGAGGGCGCACCACTCGTCGCGGGTCTTGGTGGCGAAGATGGCGGCGATCTCCTCGGAGCGCTGGGGCCAGTGCTGCCGGTTGCGCTGGTCGTCCCACTCGGGGCCGTCGAGGCCGGCGAGGCGGCGCAGCTCGGCGTAGAACTGCGGTTCGATGGAGCCGATGGACACGTACTGGCCGTCGGCGCACTCGTAGACGTCGTAGAAGTGGGCGCCGCCGTCGAGTTGGTTGGTGCCGCGCTCGTGCAGGCGGCCGATGTTGGCCAGGCCGTGGAACGACGCCATCAGCAGGGCGGCGCCGTCGACCATGGCGGCGTCGACCACCTGGCCCTTGCCCGACTTGGCCGCCTCCAACATACCGGCCAGTACGCCGACGGCGAGCAGCATGCCGCCGCCGCCGAAGTCGCCGGCCAGGTTGAGCGGCGGCACCGGGCGCTCACCGGCGCGGCCGATGTGGGCCAGGCACCCGGCGAGGGCGATGTAGTTGATGTCGTGGCCGGCCATCTGGGCGTAGGGCCCGTCCTGGCCCCAGCCGGTCATGCGGCCGAACACCAGCTTCGGGTTGCGGGCCAGGCACACGTCGGGCCCGAGGCCGAGCCGTTCCATGACCCCGGGCCGGAACCCTTCGATGAGGGCGTCGGCCTTCTCCACCAGGCGCAGCACGGTCTCGGTGGCCTCGGGCTGCTTGAGGTCGAGCGCCACCGAGCGACGGCCGCGGCCCAGGATGTCGAGCGGGGGCCGCGACGGCGGCTCGGCGGGGACCTCGTTGGCCCGTGAGACCCGGATGACGTCGGCGCCGAGATCGGCCAGCACCATGCCGCAGAACGGGCCCGGGCCGATGCCCTGCAGGCTCGATCACCGTGTAGCCCGACAACGGACCGCCATGTTCGCTCCCCCTGGAGATGCCACACCCCTACCGGCCCGCACGCTAGTGCCGACGAGCGAGCCGTTCCGCGCCCCGTCCCGGCGAGGGCGGCCGGGCCCGGACCCGCCGGACCGTGCCGCCCATGCCGGGGTTCCGGTGAGCGGCACGACCGTGTTCAGCTGAACGCCGATCGCCACCTCAGGTGCCCGCACGACCGCCCCGGCCGGGTCGCCGCCTGGTGCAGGGCCGACGTCAGCGGCGCGCTGACCGCTCCCGGCGGGGGTAGAGCAGGAGCAGCACGGCCCAGCAGGCGACCATGGAGGCGATGAAGGTGAGCAGCACCCGGTCGTAGGTGGCGAGGGCGTCGGGCCGGTCGGCGTCGCCGATGATGGCCACCGCGATGGACACGCCGAGCGCCCCGGCCACGTTGCGCACGGTGTTGAACGAGGCGTTGACCTCACCGTAGAAGTCGGCGCCCACCCGGCTGACCACCCCCGAGTTCAGCGGCGGCTGGGTCAGCGCCCAGCCGGCACCGGTCAGGGCGATGGCCGGCCCGATGCTCACCCAGTAGTTGGGTTCCTCGGTCATGGTCAGCAGCGGCCACAGCAGCGACGCCACGTTGATCGAGGGCCCCCAGCGTACCAGCACCTCGTGGCCGTACCGCTCGGACACCTTGCCCCCGAACGTGGTGACGAAGGCCGACAGGATCGGCCCGGGCAGCAGCGACAGGCCGATCTGCAGCTTGCTGTAGCCCCAGATGCGCCCCAGGTACAGCGGCCACACCAGCCACACCGCCATCGACCCCAGGTTCAACAGGAAGTTGGCCAGGTTGGCCACCCACACCGGCCGCAGCAGGACACGTCGAGGTTGAGCAACGGCTGGGGTGACGGCGGCAGCGGCGCAGGAACACCGGGAACAGCACCACGGTGGCGATGGCGGCGGCCTCACCGGACCAGAGGCCCAGCCGAGCGAGGGCCCTGGCCCACGGCGAACACCAGCGCCGCGATCACCACCGTACCGAGCAGTACGCCGAACCAGTCGAGGCGGCCGGTGGTGGCCGCCGCCTTCGATCTCGGCCACCACCCGGTAGCTGCCGGCGAGGGCGACGGCGGCGATGGGGATGCTGAGGGCGAACAGCACCCGCCAGCGCTGGTGGCCGCCAGGATGAGCGCCGACACCGCCGGGGCGAGGGCGGAGGCGAGCGGGCCGCTGGCCGTCCAGAAGGCGACGGCGGTCATGTGCCGCTCCCGGGGGAACTCCGGCAGGATCACCGCCAGCGACGACGGCACGACCATGGCGCCCCTGGCTGCGCACACCAGGCGGGCAGCGATCAGCAGCGGCGCCACCGGGGCCAGGGCCGACAGCGCCGAGCCGGCGATGAACAGGCCGAGCCCGACGCGCAGGACCCGTCGGCGGCCGATGCGGTCGGCCAGGCGGCCCGACACCGGCAGCAGGGCGGCCATGCCGATGAAGAAGACCGACGCCACCCACGACAGCGTGCTGGCCCGGCTGTCCGAGAACGTCTCGGAGATGCTGTCGAAGGCCAGGTTGGTGGCCGTCGTGTTGAACGACATCAACGAGAAGGCGATGCTGCCCACCGCCAGGGCCCGCCACGCCCGGGCGGGAATGGCGACGGCGGGGGCCGTGGCCCCCGCCGTCACCTGCGGTTCAGCAGTGGTGTTGGCTCCGGTGCCCGTGCTCATCCAACGCCGAGGGTATCGGCGAGATCGAGGATCCTTCGAGCCTGTGTGAAGTGGGGCACATCGACCATCTTGCCCCGGAAGCGGAACGCCATCTTGCCCTGGGCCCGCTGCACCTCGAGCTCGGCCAGTAGCTCCCGGGCGGTGGCGATGTCATCGGCGGAGGGGGTGAACTCCTCGTTGATGATGTCGATCTGGCTCGGGTGGATGGAGATCTTGCCGGTAGCCGATGGCCGCGCTCTCGCGGCAGTCCCGGCGCAGACCGTCGGGATCGGTCACGTCGGTGAAGACGGTGTCGAGCGGCTGCACACCGTGGGCCGCGGCCGAGATCATCGTCATGGTGCGGGCGTGCTCGAACAGCGGGAGATACCTTCCGGTATCGTCACGGTTGCCTTGGCCCCCAGCGCAGCGGACAGGTCCTCCGCCCCAGGTGACGGCGTCCACCCGCGGCACGCAGGGGATCTCGCCGGTGTTGAGCGACCCGACGGCGTCTCGGTGGCCAGCACGATCAGCTGCACCCCGCCCACCGGGTGGCCGTGCTGACGCTCCAGATCGGTGATGATCCGATCGATGAGCCGGACCTCGGCGGCGTTGTCCAGCTTGGGCACCAGGTACGAGTCGGGCGGGTTCACCATGGTCGCCTCGACATCGGCACGGAACCACGGCGTGTCGAGGGGGTTGATCCGCACCGTGCGCTCATGGCGACCGAAGTCGACGTCGGCCAGCCAGCGGCAGATCTCAACCCGGGCGGAGTCCTTGTTCTCGGGGGTGACCGCGTCCTCGAGGTCCAGCACCAGGCAGTCGGCCTCGGTGGCGAGCGCCTTGCCCAGCATCTTCTCGCTGGCGCCGGGCACGAAGTGGGCGCAGCGACGCACGCGGCACGGTCAGGCCTCCTTCGGGCGGCGCAGCATCATGCCGTTGCGCACGCAGGTGCACACCACCTCGCCGCGCTGGTTGACGCCCTGGTGCTCGAACGTGACGATCCCCCACTCGGGCCGGCTCTTGGACTCACGGCGGTCCTTGACCACGGTGCGGGCGTAGATCGTGTCGCCGATGAACACCGGGTTGGGGAAGCGGGTCTCGTCGAAGCCCAGGTTGCCCACGGTCGTGCCGAGGGTGGTCTCGCCCACCGACAGACCGATGACCACCGACAGGGTGAACATGGAGTTCACCAGGATCTGCCCGAACTGGCTCTTGCCGGCGAACTCGGCGTCGAGGTGCAGCGGCTGCGGGTTCATCGACATCGTGCTGAACAGCAGATTGTCGGTCTCGGTGACGGTCCGGCCGGGTTGGTGCTCGAACACGAGCCCGATCTCCAGCTCCTCGAAGTACTTTCCTGCCATGGCAGGGGTGTCTAGCACCTGTCGACGGTGCGCTGCCGTTGCCGCCGGCCGGCGATAGGTTTGGCCCTTGCATGTCGAGCTCCGGATCAACGCCTCCTGAAGTCTCACCCGACGGAAATGACAATGGCGGCGGGCACGATGCTGCCGGGCACGGCGCCCACGGGCACGACGGCCACGGGCACGGTGGGTCGGAGGCCACGCTCGCCCTCGGTGCGCTCGGCATCGTGTACGGCGACATCGGCACGAGCCCGCTGTACGCCTACTGCGAGGCGTTCGAGGGCCACCATCTGGAGGTGACCCGCGACGGGGTGCTGGGCGCCAGCCCGCTGGTGGTGTGGGCGCTGATCATCGTCATCACCATCAAGTACCTGGCGCTGGTCATGCGGGCCGACAACAAGGGCGAGGGCGGCATCCTCGCGTTCACGTCGTTGCTGGGTCGCTCGGTGCCCCGGAACCTGCTTGTCGTGCTGACCACCATGGGCATTCTGGCACCGCCCTGCTCTACGGCGACGGGATGATCACCCCGGCCATCTCGGTGCTCGGTGCGGTGGAGGGCCTCAAGGTGGCCGCCCCGGCGCTCGACCCCTGGGTGCTGCCGCTCTCGGTGGGCATCCTCACCGCACTGTTCCTGGTGCAGAAGCGCGGCACCGGCGGCATCGGCAAGGTGTTCGGTCCGATCATGGTGGTCTGGTTCGCCACGCTGGCCGGGCTCGGCGTGCGCGAGATCGTGCACACCCCCGAGGTGCTGCAGGCGCTCAACCCGCTCGACGCCATCCGCTTCTTCTCGGAGTACAAGTTCGACGGCTTCCTCGCCCTGGGTTCGATCTTCCTGGTGGTGACCGGCGGCGAGGCCCTCTACGCCGACATGGGCCACTTCGGGCGCCGGCCGATCCAGCTCAGCTGGTACGCCATCGTGTTCCCGGCGCTGGCGCTCAATACCTCGGCCAGGGTGCGCTGCTGCTGCGGGTGCCCGAGGCCATCGAGAACCCGTTCTTCCGGATGGGTCCGTCGTGGGCGTCGTGGCCCCAGGTGGTCCTGGCCACCATGGCGGCGGTGATCGCCTCGCAGGCCTTGATCTCCGGCTGCGCTCGTTGACCACCCAGGCGATGCAGCTGGACTACCTCCCGCGTGAAGGTGGAGCACACCTCGGCCGGCAACGGGGGCCAGGTGTACGTGCCCATCGTCAACTGGATCCTCATGATCAGCTGCATCGGGTTGGTGCTGGGCTTCCGCAGTTCGGGCAACCTGGCTGCCGCCTACGGCATGCGGTGACCATGACCATGGCCATCACCACGCTGCTGTTCATGGGCCACGGCCATCCACAACTGGGGCTGGTCCAAGGCCAAGGCGTTCGGGGGTGGGGCTGCCGTTGCTGGCCATCGATCTGGCCTTCTTCGGGGCGCAGCTGGCCAAGATCCCCACGGCGGCTGGTCTTCGCTGCTCATCGGCGGTACCCAGTTCACGCTGATGACCACGTGGCGCACCGGCCGCCAGGCGGTGGCGAGCGTCATCAAGCGGGGCGAGACGCCGCTGCCGCAGTTCGTGGACTCGTTGCCCGACCTGCCCTGGGAGCAGGGTGCCGGGCACGGCGGTGTTCCTGTTCAAGGACGCCGGGGCCACCCGCCGGCACTGCTGGTCAACCTTCGTCACAACAAGGTCCTGCACGAGAACCCGTTGTTGGTGTCCATCCAGACGGCCGACACCCCCACCGTGCCGGAGAGCCACCGGCTAGAGGCCACCCGGTGGGCCTGGGGATCTGGCAGGTGGTGCTGCACTTCGGGTCATGGACAGCCCCGACGTGCCCAAGGCGCTGGCCGGTCTCCAGGTCAAGGGTCTGCACATCGACCCGGAGGACCTGACCTACTTCCTCGGTCGGGAGTCGATCGTGCCCACCCCGCAGCAGACGATGCACCCTGGCGGGAGCAGCTGTTCGTCGTGCAGAACCGGCACGGCGGCCAGCGCGGCCCGGTTCTTCGCTGCCCGCCTGCGGGTGTTCGAGGTGGGCACCACCATCGAGATCGAGCGGCGCGGCCGGCGTCAGCGGTGGCCCACCAGGCTGCCTGCGAGGCGACGGCCAAGAGGTGGCCATCGGGGGTCCACAGCCGCGCCCTGCCGTGGGCAAGCCCCTCGCCGGCGCCGTCGTCCTGGATGTCGGCCAGCACCCAGTCGCAGGCCCGCGGGGCCACCACCCGCTGGCTGTTGTCGATGCTGCGGGCGCGGATGTCATCGGTGAACATGGCGTCGACCCCGCTGGAGACGCCGTCGCCGAGGATGGCCAGCGCACCGGCGCTGGCGGGCACACCGCCCGGCATGGTGCACCACAGGAACGCCCGCCCGTCGCTCGACGCCATGGTGCCGTCGGCCTCGCCGACGACACGCTCGTCGATGCGCAGCCGCAGGCCGCCCCGACGGTGCTCGGGCATCTTGCGGGTGGCGCAGGCTTCGGGCGGCGGCAGATCGGCCGGTGGGTGCGGCCCCCAGGCGCCCTCGATGGGGAACTCCCGGGTGCCGAGCGCCACCAGTGCGGCGAGGGCCACCTTGTCACCGACCGACGCGGTCACCCTGGTCTGGGTGATGCGCCGGCCGGCGATGAGGACCTCGCAGCGGAGGTCGAGGGTGTCGGGCACCTCGGCGCCGTTGACGAACTGGCAGGCGGCCCAGGTGGCCGGCCGCCCGGTGGCCGCCTCCGCCACCTCGATGACGGCGGCGAGGCCGCAGCCGCCGTAGAGCGCGCCGCGCCCGCCGCAGATCCCCTCCCACATCGGCAGGCGCCAGTGGGCGGGATCCTCGGTCGCTTCGAGTTGCAGGAACGAGCGCACGTCCACGGCAGCAGACCTCCCGGTATGTCAGCGGCGCAACAGCGGGTTCGATAGCGGTTCGGCCGCGGGTTCCGCGGCGGCCGGTGGGGCTCAGCGCGGCGGCACGCGCCGGTGCAGGAACTCGGTGACGGCGCCGGCGAAGATGTCGTTGCGGTCACCGGCCACCATGTGGGCGGCGTCGCTGACCGACACGTACTCGGCATGCGGGCAGACGGCCAGGAACTGCTGGGCGCCCTCCTCGGTGAGCACGTCGCTGAGCCCGCCGCGCACCAGCAGCGTGGGCACGCCGAGGTTGCCGGCGGCACGTTCGAGGCGGTCGCGGTACTCGTCCATGTTCCACTGCCGCTGCATGCGCCGCGGGTCCCAGTGCCAGTAGAAGCGCCCGTCCTCGCCCCGGCGGACGTTCTTCACCAACCCGTCGAGGTTGCGGGGCCGCTTGCGGTGCGGCTGGTAGTTGGCGATGGCCTCGGCCACCTCGTCGAGGGTCTCGAAGCCGTCGGGCTTCTGGTTCATGAAGGCCCGGATCTTGGCGCTGCCCTCGGGTGCGATGCGCGGCGCCATGTCCACCAGCACCACCGCGGCGGCCCGCATCCGCCCCTCGCCCACCGCCAGCAGGCTGGTGCCGCCGCCCATCGAGGCACCCACCAGCACCGGCGGCTGATCGGAGAGGGCGGCGGACACGGCGATGAGGTCCTCCACCTGGTCGTCCTGCTCGTACACGCCGTCGGGCGCCCAGTCGGAGTCCCCGTGGCCGCGGGCGTCGAAGGCGATGGCGTGGTAGCCGGCAGCGCCCAGCGTCTCCCCCGCGCCCTTCCAGGCGTGACGGGTCTGGCCACCACCGTGCAGCAGGATCACCGGGCGGCCGGCCGGGTCTCCCCAGCTGTCACCCCGCAGGATCACGCCCGTGGCGCCGGGCCAGGCGTGGTCAGGATCGGGCGTTCCCTCGAGACGGTGCCGAACCGGCACCTTTGAGCCGTCCACGTGACTTCCCCCTTTGCGCACCGGTCCCCCGAATCGCGGCCGACGCCGGTGCCCGTCGGTCGCCGGCAGATCGTATCGGCGGGGCGCGCCGGCGCCCCAAAGCGAGGTGGGGGGCCTCAGCCGCCGCGCAGGGCGGCGATCAACCGGCTGAGCGCCCGCGCCGTGTCGGCCCGGCATCTCCCGGCGGCGCTGCCGCACCGGTGGACCGTGCGGTGACGGCCGGACGGGCGACGGGCGCAGCCGGCGCCGCGACCGACGGGCGCAGCCGGCGCCAGGCGATCGGCGGGCCGGCGGAAGCCGGCGCGGCAGAGGGCGGCGGGTGCTCTCCCCCACCGGCATGCGCCGGGGCGTGGCGACGAGCGATGCGGCCAGCCGGGGACCATCGCAGGCGATGCGGCGTGGGAAGCCGGCCGCGTCGAGGCCGCGCAGGCGCACCAGCGCAGCCCGGGCGGCCAGGGCAGCGCATAGGCGGCGCCACCCCTGGGGGACCGACGTCTTCGCCCTGGGCACCTCGGCGTCGAGCCCAAGCCGGGCGGCGACGTCGTCGGCGCCGAGCGCGTCGGGCAGGTCCTGCTTGTGGGCCACCACCAGCAGGGCCGGGGGCGGGGCCGCTGCGGACGCCTCGGCACCGGGGACCGACACCGCGGCCGACGTCGCCCGCTGGCCCGCCATCGGCGGCCGGTCCGCCCGCAGCTCGGCCACCACCGCGCCCGCCCGCGCCACGCCGTCCTCGGTGGCCTCGACGGCGAGCACGACCACATCGACCAATCGCCGGGCCCGGCAACGCACCGGCCAGGCCAGGGCACCGGACCCGCAGAACACCTCGATGCGGATCGGCGCGCCCTCGAAGCGGCCGGTGGCGAACGACAGCCACTCGATGGCACCACCGGCCGTACCGAGCGGTATCCGCTCGATGGGCACGTAGTTCTGCTCGGCCAGCAGACGCAGCACCGCGCTGCGCCCCGAGCCGGGTGCGCCGTCCACCAGCATGCGCAGGGTGAGCGCCGGGTCGGGCCCGAGTCGCGCCGTCACCGGCCGGCTCCACTCGCCCCACCGCCGGGGTGGCCGCCCACGGCGGGGCGGGCACCGGCACCCGGCCCGGTCGGCGGTGCCCGCTGCGCCGCTCGCCGCCCGGGCCGCCGCCGATGGTCGTCGCCGGCCCGCCGCCGATGGTCGTCGCCGGCCCGCCGCCGATGGTCGCCTCCGGTGCGTCGAGCAGGGCGGCGAGGCCGTAAGCATCGCTGGGCAACGTGCGCGGTGCACCCGGGCGTCGAGGCGCCGCAGCCGTTCGATCGCGCCCCGCACCACCATGGCCAGGCCGTAGCGCACCCCGGCGCCGTCGGTGGCGGTGGCGATCACCAGCGGTGCGGGCAGGCCCCGCTCGACGAAGGCCTCGGCGCCGGCGAGCTCGCCCACCGGTGCACCCTCGGCGAACACGGTGCACGGCGGCGGATCCGATCGTCCGGCGGCCCAGCCGGCGAACGCCTCGAGGACGTCGGCCGTACCGTCGTCGGCCCCGGGGCGACCACCACGACCGCGTCGGCCAGGGCCCACAGCGCCGCCCGCCCGGCGTCGAGCCGCCCGGCGTCGAGCCGCCCGGCGTCAGCCGCCCGGCGCCCGGCCCGACCGGCGCCGGGACCGCGGCCGGGGCTGCGTCCGCCGTCGGGTCCGGCCGCCACCAGCTCCAGCCGGAGGGGCGCACCCTCGAACCAGCCGGCCTCGTGGCGCGCCCAGGTGAACCGCTCCCCGCCCCCCGGCGCCGGCACCGTGACCGGCGCCGCACCATCGGCGGCGCCGGCGACGATCGTCTCCAGCGCCCGCCGGCGCGGTCGCCCGTCGCCCGTTGCGCCGTCGAGCACGATGCGCAACGTGACCGCCGCGGCGCGAGCGCCCGTTCCCTCAGGCGGCGAGGGCACGGATGTGTTGCGCCACCGCGTTGCGCACGATGGCCAGGTTCGCCTGCTTGCGATCGGCGGCGAGGTACAGGAACGTGCTGCGGTTGAGCAGGTGGATCACGTGGATCTGCTCCTCCAAGGTCAACAGCATGTCCTCGAGCTCCATGTGCAGGCCCAGCACGTCCATGATCTTCAACTTCTGCTTGACCATCTCGCTGTTGAACGCCGACGCGCTGTTGAGATCGAACGACGGGTCCTTGCTGTAGACCCCGAGCGTCATGCCCGACTCCAGATCCACCAGCGAGGCGGCGATGAACCCGGGCAGTTGGCCGGCGATGTCCTGCATGGTGGTCACGATCTGCTGTTCGCTCAGCATGGGTTCCTCCTGTGCTGCGTTTGCTGGGTTGTCGGGGTGTTCGTCGCCGTCAGGGCCTTCGTCGCCGTCAGGGCCTTCGTCGCCGTCAGGGCCTTCGTCTCGTCGCGCAGCTCCAGTCGCAGCCGCGCCAGGTTCACCGCGGCGGTGGCCACCACCGCCACCACCACGTCGTCGCTGATGGCGTGCAGCACGACGTAGCCGGCCTCGCTGCGCACCAGCAGCTCCCGTACCGCGCCGTCGCCGCCCAGCTCGCCCAGCCGGGCGCCCAACGCCAGCGTCGACGCCACCACCGCGGCCGCCGCCGCCGGCTCCCGGTCGGCCAGCTCGCTGGCCAGCGCCCGACCATCGGCGCTGGCCAACAGCACGCCGCGCACCTCCGGTCGGCGGGCGAGGCGGCGCAACATCGCTTCCGCATCGCCGATCCCGTCCACCGCCGCCGTCACCTCGGGGGCGCTCACGCCGCGTCCTCGGGCAGGCGGTCGAGCACGGCGTCCAGCAGGGTCGCCACGATCCGGCGAGCCTCGGGTGGCTCCACCACGTCGCCCGCACACCACGCCGTACCGGGCGGCATGTCGAGCGCGGCCGAGAGGCCGTCGGGCAGCGCGCCGCCTTCCGGCCAGCGGTTGACCGCCACCACCGTCGGCACCGGGCCGGCGGCGTGGCCGCCATCGAGGCCGACGGCGCACCACAGGCGACGGGCTTCGGCCCAGGTGTCCGGGCGGGTGCCGTCGACCACGAGCAGCACGCCCTCCACCCCGAGGGCGGCCACCCGGCGGACGGCCTCGAAGCGGCATTGGCCGGGCGTGCCGAACAGGAGCAGCTCCACCGTCAGCTCGCCGTCGACCAGCCGGTACACCCCGTGCTCGATGCCGACGGTGGTGGTGGCCTTCACCGCCGCCTCCTGGCCGCTGGTGGCCACCTCGGTGCCGACCACGGGCGTGTCCGAGACGGTGCGGATCAACGCGGTCTTGCCCGCCGCGAAGGGCCCCACCACGAGCACCTTGAACGTGAAGCGGAGCCCACCGGGCGCCGCCGCGCCGCGGTCCGTGTCACACCACCAGGTCGTTCTCGATGGCCTGCAACTGCCGGCGGGCCATGGCCAGGTTGGCGGTGGACCGGTGCAGCGCCAGGTAGAGGAACAAGCCCTCACCGCGGCTCGAGGTGAGCGGGCGGATCAGGTGGTACTGCGATCCCAGGGTGATGAGGATGTCCTCGATGCCGTCCTTCAGACCGAGGTCGGCCATGGTGCGCATCTTGGCCCGCACCACCTCGGTGTTGCCCGCCGCGGCCACCTCCAGATCGAGCTCCCGGCCCCCGCCGGCCGCCCCCAGCATCATGCCGCTGGTGTAGTCCACCAGGCACGCACCGACCGCCCCGGTGATGTTCATGCATTCCTTCAAACTGATGTCGAGATCCGCCATGGAAACCTCCGCTCAGAGTTCATCCGCCACCGGTCGCCCGGTCCGGTCAGGCTAACCATGCGATTCCCGGTGCCAGTGCACGAACGCGGTTTCAAATAGAAATCTTTTTCCATTGTCACCGTGGCAGAACTGCACCGGACGCGCGGTGTTGCATCAATTCGTGGGCGAGCGCCGGGGCCGGAGGCGGGCGGCGCGGCACTCGCCTACGATCGGCGCCCATGAAGTTCGGGATCATGTTCGCCAACTCCGCCCACTACGCCACCGCCGAGGGGGCGGCGGCCATCGCCACCGCCGCCGACGAGTGCGGCCTCGAGTCGATCTGGGCGGTCGAGCACGTGGTGATCCCCCACGGCTACCAGTCGCAGTACCCGTACCACGAGAGCGGGCGCATCCCCGGCGGGGAGGACCCGGACCTGCCCGATCCCCTGCTGTGGCTGACCTATGCGGCGGCGCTGACCAAGCAGGTCCGCCTGGCCACCGGCATCCTCATCGTGCCGCAACGCAACCCGGTGGTGCTGGCCAAGGAGTGCGCAACGCTGGCCAAGCTGTCCAACGACCGCTTCGAGCTGGGCATCGGCGTCGGCTGGCTGGCCGAGGAGTTCGACGCCCTGGGCGTGCCCTTCGCCGATCGCGGCCGCCGTACCGACGAGTACTGCGCGGCGATGCAGGCGCTGTGGAGCCAGGAACACGCCGCCTATGACGGTCGGTACGTGCAGTTCGCCAACGCCATCAGCCGGCCGCAGCCCACCGGCGGGACCATCCCCATCGTGGTGGGCGGCCACAGCGACGCCGCCGCCCGCCGCGCCGGACGCTACGGCACCGGGTTCTTCCCGGCCCGCGGCACCGACGAGGAGCTGACCCACCTCTTCGAGGTCGTGCGGCAGAGCGCCGTCGAGCACGGCCGCGACCCGCAGGCCATCGAGAACACGACGATGGTGTGGTCGCCGCGGCGCGAGTCGCTCGACCGGGTGAAAGAGCTGGAGGACCTCGGCGTGCACCGCCTGGTGGTGGCGCCGCCCACGTCCAACCCCACCAAGATCGCTCAGGCCATGGAGGAGCTCGCCACCAAGATCGCCCCGGTGGCCACCCGCTGAGCCCGGTCCCCACCAGATCGACCCCGGGGAGACCGACGACGATGGAACCGATGCGAGCAGAACCAACCGGTGCAGCACCGACGGCACCGCCGGCGGGCGCCGTTCGCCACACGGTGACGGCCACACCCGATCCGCCGCCCACCGGCGTGCCCAACCCCATCCACGCCGACGACGGGGCCTCCGGCGCCGGTTACAGGGCGGCGTTGGTGGCCGGGGTGCGCACCTACGGCTGGGTGACCGACGCCGTGCGCGACGCCGCCGGCGACGCCTGGCTGCACGACGGCTGGGCCGACATCACGCTGCGGCGGCCGTTGTTCGCCGGCGAGCAAGTCCGCATCGATGTGGTGCCCACCGGCGAGGCGGGCACGTGGACGGTGCAGGCCGCGGTCGAAGGCGAGGGCGGCCTCCGGGTGGTGCTCGACGGCAGTGCCGGCACCGGCCGGGCGTCGTGGAGCGGTGAGATCGACGCCCCGGCGGTGGGCCCGGCGCTCGACCCGCCGCCGGTGCGGCCGACCTACGGCTTGGCCGACGCCCCGCGCCACCAGCCGTTGCGGCCCCTGGGCGCCTACATCACCGCCGAGCGGGCCCGGGAGCTGGCCACCACCGATCTCGGGCTCGAGCAGAGCGACCTGCCCGAGGCGCTGGTGCACCCGTACTTCCTGGCCGCCCGGATGGCCCCGTTGACCCGCCACAACTTCACCTACGGGCCCACCATCCACGTCCGCACCCAGATCCAGCACCTCGCCCCGGCACCGCAGGAGCGTCGCTACGTGATCGGGGCGCAGATCGTGCAGGTGTGGGAGCGCAACGACCACTGGTACCAGCTGCTCGACGGCTCGATCGTGGCCCGCCGCGAGCGCCCCGACGGCACGACCGACGGCGACGAGGTGGAGGTGGCCCGGCTGCGCCACACCACCATCTTCCGGCCGCGGGGCACGGTCATGCCCGAGCCGATCCGCAGCTGACGGCGCGTTGGATGGCCCGCCGCTAGGGTCGGGCGCCATGCGTGCAGTCGTGTGCCACCAGCTCGGATCGGTCGGCGATCTCGCCGTCGAGGAGTCCCCCACGCCCGAACCGGGACCCGGTCAGGTGCGGGTGGCCGTGGAGGCGGCCGGGGCCAGCTACGTGGACGGCCTGCGGGTGGCGGGCCGCTACCAGTTCCCGATGCAGCCCCCGTACACCCCCGGCGGCGAGGCGGCCGGGGTCATCGACGCGGTGGGCGACGGCGTGGCCGACTGGGCGGTGGGCGATCGGGTCCTCGCCGTGGTGGCGGCCGGCGGCTTCGCCGACGCCGTGCTGGCCAAGCCCCGCCAGCTGTTCCGCCTACCCGACGGTGTGGACATGGCCGTCGGCGCGTCGTTCTACCAGGTGTACGGCACCGCCTGGTTCGCCCTGAAGCACCGCACCACCGTCCGGCCCGGGGAGACGATGCTGGTGACCGGCGCCGGGGGCGGCGTGGGTCTGGCCGCCATCGACGTGGCCCGATCGCTGGGGGCCCGGGTGATCGCCATCGCCTCCTCGCCGGAGAAGCGGGCGCTGGCGATGTCGGCAGGGGCCGAGGCGACGATCGACCCCACCACCGAGGACGTGAAGAACCGGGCTCGGGAGCTGACCGACGGGCAGGGCGTGGACCTGGTCTACGACGTGGTCGGTGGCGAGCTGTCCGAGCAGTGCCTGCGGGCCATGCGCTTCGACGGCCGCTTCGTGATCATCGGCTTCACCGCCGGCATCGGGCGGGTGCCGCTCAACCTGGTGCTGCTCAACAACCGGACGGTGGTGGGCGTGGAGTGGGGCGGTTGGGTGCAGCGCAACCCCGACGCCAACCGGGCGCTCATGGACGACGTGCTCGACGCCATCGCCCGCGGCGAGCTGCACCCGGTGACGCCCACCGTCCGCCCGCTCGAGGAGGCACCGGCCGTGCTGGCCGATCTCCTCGAGCGCCGGGCGGTGGGCAAGATCGTGCTGCGGACCCGCTAGGCCGGGCCCGGCCGACGGTCAGCTGCGCGGCACCTTGCTCCAGGGCAGGTCCTTGTCGACGCGGGGTTCGCCGGGCAGGCCCAGCACCTGCTCGCCGAGGATGTTGCGCATGATCTCGGAGGTGCCGCCCTCGATGGAGTTGGCCCGCACCCGCAGGAAGCCGTGGCGGGGCTCGCCCCAGCCCTCGACGTTGAGCTCGGTGGGCCGGCGGAACGTGAAGTCGTAACCGACCATGCCGTCGGGGCCGAGCAGGTCGAGGCAGAACTCGTAGATCGCCTTGTTGAGATCGGCCATGGCCAGCTTGGTGACCGATCCCTCGGGGCCGGGGTTGCCGGCGCGGCGGTTGGCGCTGCCCTTCATGTTGGTCAGGCGCAGCGTCTCGGCCCGGATCCACAGCTGCATCAGCCGGTCGCGCTGGGCTGCGCCGCGGCGATCGGCGGGCAGGCTCTGCCACACCTTCACCGCCTCGGCGATGGGTCCGGACCCGCGCCGGGGGCCGCCGCCACCGCCACCACCGCCGATCGAGCTGCGCTCGTTCATCAGCGTGGTCAACGACACCCGCCAGCCGTCGCCCTCGTCACCGAGGCGCTGGGTGTCGGGGATGCGCACGTCGGTCAGGTAGACCTCGTTGAACTCGGCCTCGCCGGTGATCTGGCGCAGCGGCCGCACCTCGACGCCGGGGCTGCGCATGTCCACCAGGAAGTACGTCATGCCCCGGTGCTTGGGGGCGTCGGGGTTGGTGCGGGTGACGAGCATGCCCCACTGGGCCAGGTGCGCCAGGGTGTTCCACACCTTCTGGCCGTTGACCACCCACTCGTCGCCGTCGCGCACCGCCCGGGTGGCCAGACCGGCGAAGTCGGAACCGGCGCCCGGCTCGGAGAACAGCTGGCACCAGCGCTCCTCGCCGGTGTACATCGGCCGCAGGAACCGCTGCTTCTGGGCGTCGTCGCCGTGGGTGAGGATGGTGGGGCCGGCCAGCGCCTGGAAGAAGCCGGCCGGGTCCGGTGCGGGACCGCCCGCCTCCTTGACCCGCTGCTCGACCATGCGCTGCAGCTGCGGGCGCACCCCGAGCCCGCCCAGGCCCTCCGGCCAGTGGACCCACGCCAGCCCGGCGTCGAAACGGGCGCCGCGGAAGGCGACGGCGTCCATCGCCTTGGGGTCGTTGGCGGCGAGGAGGGCATCGAGCGCGGCCGCGACCCGGGCGGCGTCGGCATCGTTGGCGTCTGCGGTGGTGGGGGCGTCGAGTGCGGTCACCCGACCAGCTTGGCCGATCGCCGGGCGCCTCGGCCAACATCCCGCGCCCGTGGGGGCGACGGCACCCGTGGCCCCGCCCTCACCGGCCGCTGCGGCTCACCAGCAGCCGCGCCGTCGCAACAGCTTGGCCGCCGCGCCGGGAGCGGTGGCCCCGGCGAGCGCCCGGGCCCGGTTGCGCCAGTCACCGCCGCCCGGCCCGACGGCCCTGCGGGCCTGCTCGAAGCGCGACCCGGCGCAGTCCTCGAGCAGCTCCAGCTCGGCGCGGCGGTTGCCGATGGCCTCCACCACCGTGGTCTCGAGGTGCTCTGGCAGGAAGGTGCGGGCCCGCTCGAGCTGCTGGATCTCGGCCCGCAGCAACGACCCGGCGTCCGACGCCATCGAGCCGGCGTGCACCCGGTACAGCACGGTGGGGAACGGCCCCTGGGTCACGTGGCAGCCCTTGGCCGTCAGGCGCAACCAGAGGTCCCAGTCGGCGGTGGTGTCCTGGGCTCGGTCACCCTCGGCGAACCCGCCGACGGCGTCGATGTCGAAGCGCGACATCACCGAGGCCACGAACACGAAGTTGCGGTGGATCAGACGGCGGAGCTGATCGTCCTTGGGGGGCACGAAGCCGCGCAGGCGCCGCTGGTAGGGCCGCGGCGCGTGGCCGGGCGTCCAGAACATCGCCATGGGCGAGATGATCCCGCCGTTGATCTCGTGCAGATCGCCGAGCAGCTGCAGGTGGTCGGGCAGCAACACGTCGTCGCCGTCGAGGATGGCGACCACATCGGTGTCGAGCCGGGCCAGGCCGGCGTTGCGGGCCCGGGCGACGCCGCCGTTGACCGGTTGCACCACCAGGTCGATCGGGAGGTGACGCTGCCAGGTGCGGACCCGGGCCACCGTGGCGTCGGTCGATGCGTCGTCCACCAACACGATCCGATCGGCCGGGCGGGTCTGCCCGGCGATCGACGCCAGCGCCTGGTCGACGTAGGCGGCGGCCTGGTACGTGGTGATGACCACGCCGATGGTGGGGCTGAATCCCGGGCGCCCTCGTGACCAGGCCGCGTGCGGCTGCGAGGCAGCCGGGCGGAGGTCCTGCAGTTCCGTTCGGAGGTTCGGCATCGTGCCTTCACCCTAGTGGGTGGCGATCTCCCCCGACGCAGAGTGATGCACGCTTTCCGCACATTCGGCGTTAGGAACCGTCAAGCAAAACGCGCTCTGTGAACAGCGTCGCGAAAGCATCGCCGACGAACCCACCGCACCACTGGAACAACGTCGATCGGTCTGGAGCCTGGTGGCGCCGTGCTGTCGCTCGTACCGACCGTTCATCCTGCTCAGAACCGGTGTGTCGAGCGCTCGCAGGACGATCCACTTGCGCCCGCAACGTGTCTGGATCACCCGGCAGCGTGCTCATACGGCGCGCGCTGATCCCATCACATCGCATCGATGTCATCGGGTTGTCGGTAGAACGCAACACCGTCTCCGCGGCCGGTCGGGACCGGTTTGTCATATCCCGTGCGGCAGCGGTGGCCACGGAACGTGATGACTGGTGGCGTCAGCGTCGAAGGCGCACGGCGTCGAGGACCGGCAGCAGGTGCTCGAGGAAGCGGTCGGGGTCCTCCGACATCGGGAAGTGTCCCATCCCGACCATCTCGGTGAACGTGGAACCCGGTATCGCCGCCTGCGCGGTGCGCCCGTGCTCGGGGGTGGCGCTGTGGTCGTAGCTGCCGTTGAGGATGTGCACCGCGCACCGCTCGGTGTCGATCTGCGCGGCGGTGGCCCGCAGGTCGTACTCCTCCACGTAGTACTGCAGGTCACCGAGGAACGCCTGTGGCCAGCCCGAGGCGTAGGTCTGGATGGTCTCCTTGCGGTAGGCCATCGGCGCGCTCGGAGCGGTGAGCCCCTGCATCATGCGGGCCTTGGTCTCGTTGCTGACCGCCGGGTGCCAGAAGCCGAGCAGGCTGTCGAGGTCCCCACCGATGCGCAGCGCCCCTTCGAGGGAGATGACCGCCCGGAACACGTCGGGGTGGTGCAGCGCCAGGTCCAGCGCCAGCAGACCGCCCACCGAGCAGCCCATGAACACGGGGCGTTCCAGCTGCAGGGCGGCGGCGAGCTGCACCGGCACCGAGCGCAGGAACGATCCGAACAGTTGGTAGCGACGACTCCACCACTCGGTGCCGACCGGTGGCACCGACTTGCCGTGGTAGGGCAGGTCGTAGGCGATGAGCCGGAAGTGCTCGGTGATGGCGGGCACCTCGAAGAGGTGGCGCCACTGCACCCCGTGCGAGCCGGCGGTGTGCTGCAGCAGGAGCGGGATCCCTCGACCCGCCTCCTCGAAGTAGAGGCGATGGTCCAACCCGTCGAGCTCGAGGTGCACGTACCGGCCGACCGGGCCGTCGAAGCGGGGGGTGGGACCGGCCTCCCGCTCCGCCGCCGGGGTGCCGGTGGGCGCCGGCGCGTCCTCGGCCAGCAGCTCGATGGCGCGCTGCACGGCCGGCAGGTACTGCCACCACAGCAGCTCGTCGCCCCGGCGGCGCAGGCCGCGCCGCAACGCCGGGGTCACGTCGTTGAAGCGCGGCGCCGGCACCGGGGCCAGCACCTCGCTCCATACCGATCGGTCTGCGGCCAGCGTGATCACGCCCGGCTCGTCGGCCGAGGGCACGCCCCCGGTGGGCTCGCCCGCCGCCACCACGCCACCGGCAACCCGCAGGCCCAGCGTGCCCGACGGGTCCCCGTCGATCTCGATGCGCAGGCCGCCGGTCCAGCCCCGCAGCGCGAGCGCCAGCTCGCCGTCGTCCAGGCAGCGTTGCCGCCAGTCCTCGTTGGTGCGCATCGTGCGGTCCTCCCCGGTGCGTCGGGCGCGATCGGTCAGCGGGTGGCGTTGGCGGGCAGGTCCTTGAACGGCGTCTCGCGGGTGGCCGGGCTCCTTGGGCAGGCCCAGGCGCGCTCGCCGATGATGTTGCGCTGGATCTCGTCGGTGCCGCCGTAGATCCCCGGGGCCGGCGAGAACACCATCAACTCCTGGAACCAGCCGCCGGTGGCCGCATCGCCACCCCACAGCTGGGCCTCCGGGCCGAGGATGGCGCAGCCCAGTTCGCGGCCGCGGCGCAGCGTCTCGGTCATGCCGATCTTGGCCAGCGGGCCCTCGACCCCGGTGCGGCCGCCGGCGCCGCCCTTGGCCCGGCGGGCCGACCAGCCCATGACCGACACGCGGGTGTGCAGATCGGCGATGGCCTGGCGGATCATCGGCTCCTCGAGCTTGCCCGCCTCCCGGGCGAGATCGATGAAGCGCTTGACCGTGCCCGGCGAGATGTGGCCCTGGGTCATCTGGGCGCGGGTCTTGCCCAGGAAGTCCGAGCACGGCCGCTCGAGGTGGCCGGCGACGGAGCCGGGCGCGGCCCGGCCGAAACCGCCCGACGCCTCGCCGATGCCGGCCCGCTCGTGGCTGAGCGTGGTGTTGGCCACCGCCCAGCCGGCGCCGAGGTCGCCGAGGCGGTCGGCATCGTGGACGCGGGCGCCGTCCATGAACACCTCGTTGAACACCGCGTGGCCGGTCATCTCCCGCAGCGGCCGCACGTCCATGCCCGGCTGGCGCATGGCGATGAGGAAGTAGGTGATGCCCTGGTGCTTGGGGGCAGCCGGGTCGGTGCGGGCGATGAGGATGCCGTAGTCCGCCACCTGACCGGTGGAGGTCCACACCTTCTGGCCGGTGACCACCCATTCGTCACCGTCGCGCTCGGCGCGGGTCTGCAGCCCGGCGAGGTCCGATCCGGCGCCCGGCTCGGAGAACAGCTGGCACCAACCGTGGGTGCCGTCGATGATGTGCGGGACGTAGCGCTCGATCTGCTCGGGCGTGCCGTGGGTCAGGATGGTGGGCAGGCTCAACATGGTGCCGATGCCGGCGGGCGGACCCATGGCGCCCTTGCCCCGCAGCGCGGCGAACACGGCGGCGTTCTGCTCGCGGTTGTAGCCACGGCCGTACGGCGGGGCGAGCATCGAGTAGCTGAGGCCGGCGCCGGCCAGGCGGGACCACCACTCCCGCACGGTCAGCGCAGGGTCCCAGTTCTCGTCGATCCAGGCCTCCACCTCGGCCTGCACCGCGGCTGCGGACTGGCCGGCGTGGGGTTCGGTCGTTGCCACCATTGCGTGCTCCTTGCTCGGTGCCCGGAAATGTAGGTCAGCAGGGCGGGCACTGCCGAAGGGGCTCTGGCGGAGCCGGCCACCCTGTGCGAACATGCGTTCGTGCTCTCGATCGATATCGACGTGCCGGGTGCCCCGGCGGACCAGCCAAGCGATGCCGGCTCGTGCGGGCGGTCCGACGCCTCGATCCTGCACGCCGACCTCGACGCGTTCTACGCGTCGGTGGAACAGCGCGACGACGCCCGGCTCCGGGGTCGACCGGTGATCGTGGGCGCGGGGGTGGTGCTCGCCGCCAGCTACGAGGCCAAGGCCCGCGGGGTGCGCACCGCCATGGCGGCCGGTGCGGCGCTGCGGGTGTGCCCCGACGCGGTGGTGGTGCCGCCCCGCTTCGATGCCTATGTGGCCGCCAGCCGGGCCACGTTCGAGGTGTTCGAACGGACCACGCCGTTGGTGGAGGCGCTTTCGATCGACGAGGCCTTCCTCGACGTGGGCGGCCTGCGCCGCATCGCCGGGAGCCCGCCGGAGATCGCGGCGCGGCTGCGCGACGCCGTGCGCGACGAGGTGGGCCTGGCCATCACGGTCGGGGTGGCCCGCACCAAGTTCCTGGCCAAGGTGGCCAGCGGCGTGGCCAAGCCCGACGGGTTGCTGGTGGTGGCGCCGGAGGCGGAGCTCGCCTTCCTCCACCCGCTGCCGGTGCAGCGGTTGTGGGGCGTGGGCCGGGTGACGGCGGAGAAGCTTCGGGAGCGCGGCCTGTCCACGGTGGGCGAGTTGGCGGCACTCGACCGTTCCACGCTGGTGGCCATGCTCGGGCCGGCGGCCGGCGGGCACCTGCACGACCTGGCCCTGAACCGCGACCCCCGGCCGGTGGTGGTGGGGCGGCGGCGGCGCTCGATCGGCGCGCAGCACGCCCTGGGGCGCGGGCCGCACCGGCCGGAGGAGGTGGCCGTGGCGTTGGCCGCGCTGGTCGACCGGGTGACCGGCCGGATGCGCAAGGCGGGGCGGGTGGGTCGCACGGTGACGCTGCGGTTGCGCTTCGAGGACTTCTCCCGGGCCACCCGCTCGCACACGCTGCCGGAGGCCACCGCCCACACCGCCACCGTGCTGGAGACGGCCCGGCGCCTGCTCGACGGGGTGGCCGATGGGGCGAAGCAGGGCTTGACGCTCATCGGCATCAGCGTGTCGAACCTCGGCGACGACAGCGCCGTGCAGCTGGCCCTGCCCTTTGCGCGGGGCTCGACGGGCGCGCTCGACGTCGCCCTCGACGGGGTGCGCCGGCGCTTCGGTGGCACCGCGGTCCGGCGCGCCGGCCAACTCGGCCGCCGGGACCCGCTCGCCGTGCCGCTGCTGCCCGATTGAGCCGTCGTGGTCGGGCCGAAGGGTCCCAACTGACACGCCGGCACGATCGTTCGTCCGCTCGGTGCAGGCGAAAACCCTGGTCACGGCGCAGGTCACGTCAGGTGGCGGCACGACGACGTGCACGTTCGGACCCTTCGGGCCGAGGCGTGGTCAGGGCTCGAGCGGCTCGCCGAGCTCAGTGGCAGGGACCGCGGGAACGGGCTCCCAGCCGGACACCACCAGCGCCTCGACCCGGTCGACGAAGGCCCGCAGCTCGAACACGACCGCCAGCGCCTCGAGCGGATCGGGCACCGCCCGCAGCACGCCCCCGCCGTGCGCGATGGCGTCGCGCATGCGCCGCAGCGGCTCGGCGAAGCGCCGGAACGACGCCCGCGACGGCCAGCCCAGCGCGGCGCGCAACGCCGGCAGCTTGGCCACCAACGTCAGCCGGTCGTCGAGGTTGAGCGTCGACATCGGACCCAGGTCGTAGCCCGGCCGCCGCAGGTAGGCCCGCACCCCGCCGAGCTTGGCGGCCCGCTCGGGCGGCAGGAGCGCCTCCCACCCACCGACGTGGCGAGCGGCACGGTCGATGAGCACGTCGAGGTGGCGCTCGCAGCGCACGATCAGGCCCAGCACCGCCAGCCCGACCACCGGCCGGTCGAGATCGCGCCGGGTGATCACCCCGACGACGGACGACCCGTCCGCCCGCCCCGCCGTCGCCTCCGAGCCGTCGCCGCATACCACCAGGAATGGTTCCCGACGCAACGCCTCGAGCACGGCGGGCAACGGGGCACCCGGTTCCAGGCGTGCCTCCGCCACGACGGCGACGGTGCATGCGGCCACCGGCGCGTCGTCGGCCGCCGCGGCCAGCAGGGCGGGATCGATGCGCCGCAGCCCTCGCGAGGCCGAGGGCACCGGCGTGGTGTCGAAACCCCGCTCGCGCAAGGCCCGCCGGGCGGCGGCGACCGTCGCACCGGCGGGCAGCAGGTGGGGTGGTGAGGCGAGATCGGCGGCGGTGATCCGCCGGTCGAACAGTTCGAGGACCGGATCGGTCATCGAGGATCGGGCAGCTGCGACCCGGTCACCGGTTGGGCAACCCGGCCGGCGGCGCATCGGCAGTGGGCGCACCGGCGGCCGGCAGGTCGGCCGTGGGCGTGCCTGCGGTCGGAGGGTTGGCCGGCGGCGGCACGAGACGGGCGAACTCACCCGGATCGGTGCCGCCCCGGTCGAAGCGGAACGGCGGGTACTCGTCACGCAGCAGCGCGACGTAGGCCAGCACCCGGTAGCACCAGCGGTTCATCCCCATCAGCACGTCGAACACGCTGTCGGGGTAGCGGCCACTGGCCGCCAGCACCACGGCGCCGGCCAGCGCCAGCACCGTCACCAGACCGCCGCTGGCGGCGACGCGCCAGGCGCCGTTCCAGCCGACACCCCAGCCGCCGGCGAACACGGCCACCACCACGTAGTGCGGCAGGGCCAGCAGCCACCACTTGACCAGCACCAGCCAGCGGGACAGGTGGTCGGGATAGTCGACGCTGAAGTCGGCCGGATAGGTGGGATCACGCTGCAGCGTGAACGGAGGATACCGATCGGTACCGAACGCGCTGAACGTGTAGAACGACACGCGCCAGGTCCAGCGCATGACACCGGTGTTGAACTCGAAGATCGACCGCGGGTAGCGGCCGGTGAAGAGGATGGCGAAGCCGGCGAACACGGTGAGGACCGTGACCGCCAGCCACAGCACCGCCAGCACGAGCACGTGCGGCAGCACCAGCAGGGGCTTGATGACCCACAGCCACCGGCTGAGGCCGGGCTCCAGGTGACCGTTGAGCCGCGCCGGGTACGCCGGCGGCGGCGCCGTTGCCGTCGAGACAGTCTCGGACATGATGACCACCTCCACCCCCGAGCCAACGCCCTGGGGCCCGCCGGCGGCAGGGTGCAACGTCCCGAACGTGTCCGGGTTTGGTCACGAGCGCGACGGGTATGCGTTTTTCGTCGCGAAACGGCGACGGGCTCGTCAAACGGTGAGCTCGGATCCAGCGATGTTCGTCGACCGACCGGGAGGACGCCATGACGATGACCAACGATCAGACCTATGTGGGTTCCACCGTGCTCGACCGCCAGGGCGAGCCGATCGGCACCGTGAAGGACGTGGTGTTCGAGGAGGCCGCGGTGACCCCCACGTGGCTGGTGGTCAAACCCGGCCTGTTCCGAGCCCAGCACTACGTGCCGGCCCAGAACACCTACCGCACGGCATCCTCCGACGTCGTGGTGCCCTACGACGCCGACGTGGTCCGCAACGCGCCCAAGGCACCGGCCAAGGAGCACGTGATCAGCCACGAGAACCGCAGCGCCCTCAAGCGCCACTACGGCCTGTGAGGCGGCCGCCGGGCGCCCGGTCCAGCGACGGGCCGGGCGCCGGCGGCGTACCGGGGGCGTCCGGTCATGGACGAGCGATCAGTCGATCAACGCCTGATAGGTCAACGCCCGCATCTCCCGGCGGATCGGGTAGGTGGACGACGGCATCAGCTGGGCGAGCAGCAGCACCACCAGATCCTCCTGGCGGTCCACCCAGAACACGGTGGAGGCCGCGCCGCCCCAGCCGTGGTCGCCCGGTGATCCAACGACCGCGGCCTTGGCCGGATCGAGCGTGACCGATACGCCGAGCCCGAAGCCGATGCCCTCGTAGGAGACCTCGGAGAACACCTTCTGACCCATGGCCGCCAGATCCACCCCGCCGGGCAGGTGGTTGCTCGACAGGTACTCGACGGTCTTGCGGCCCAGGATGCGGGCCCCGCCCAACTCGCCCCGGTTGGCCAGCATCTGGGCGAAGCGCCAGTAGTCGTGCGCCGTCGACACCAGGCCGCCGCCGCCGGACAGGAACGTGGGCGGCGAGAGGTAGGTGGAGGTCTCCGGGGCGTCGAAGAGGGCGAGCGGGTCACCGGCGGTGAAGGCGTAGTTGGCGGCCAGGCGGTGCGCCTTGTCGGCCGGCACCCAGAACCCGGTGTCGACCATACCGAGCGGTTCGAAGATGCGCTCGGCCAGGAACCGGTCGAGGGGCAGCCCGCTGATCACCTCGCACAGGTAGCCGACCACGTCGGTGGCCACCGAGTAGCTCCACCGGGTACCGGGCGAGAACAGCAGCGGCAGCTCCGACAGCTTGTCGATCATCTCCTGCAGGTTGGCGGCGTCGGCCCGCTCCACGCCGCGGCGGCGGTACAGGGCGTCGATCGGGTGGCGGTTCATGAACCCGTAGGTCAGCCCCGAGGTGTGGGTGAGCAGATCCCGGATCTGCATCTCCCGTTCGGGGAACTCGGTCTTCCAACCATCGGGCGTGCCGTCGGACCAGACCCGCAGGTCCGCCCAGGCGGGGATGAAGCGCGACACCGGGTCATCGAGCTGGAAGCGACCCTCCTCGTAGAGGGTGAGCAGCGCCACCGAGGCGATGGGCTTGGTCATCGAGTAGATGCGGAAGATCGTGTCCTGCTCCATCGGCGCGCCGGAGGCGACGTCGCGGCGGCCGCAGGTGCCGACGTGGGCGAGCTGCCCGTTGCGCGCCACCAGGCTGACCAGACCGGCCAGCTTGCCGGTATCCACGTAGTGCTCCTGGAAGAACGGCACGATGCGCCCGAGCCGCTCGGCGCTCAGTCCGAGCTCCTCGGGCTTGTCCACGACGTCGAGCCGGCGGTCCATGTGCTGCCTCCCTGTTGGGTGCCGGCGCACGGGCGGCGCCGGCCGGCTCATCCTGTCACAGGTCGTTGAGCGGCTTGGCCAGCTTCAGCTTCGCCGCCGCGGCCGGATCGGCGAGCGCGGCCATGGCCAGCTCGTAGTCGGGCAGGCCGAGCACCTCACCGTCGTCGGTGATGAGCACGAAGCGGTCGAGCTGGGCCAGGAACGCCCGATCGTGGCTCACCGCCACCACCGCACCCTCGAACCCGTCGAGGGCCCGTTCGAGCGCCTCGGAGGACTCGACGTCGAGGTTGTCGGTGGGCTCGTCGAGCAGCAGCAGGTTGTGGCCTTCCAGCTCGAGGCAGAGGATCTCCAGGCGCGCCTTCTGCCCACCCGACAACGTCTCGAACGGTTGGCGGGCGTTGCCGGCCAACCCGTAGCGGGCCAGCGCCCGCATGGCCCGCTCGTCGTCCTGGGTGCGTTGGCGGGCGATCTCGAACGGCGTGTGGCCCAAGAAGTCGGGCCGGTCGTTGATCTGGGTGAACCGCCCCACCGACGAGCGCGGACCATACTGGACGGTACCCTCGTCGGGGGCGTGCTCGCCGGCGAGCGCCGCCATCAGATGGCTCTTGCCGGTGCCGTTGGGGCCGATGAGGCCGACCCGCTCGCCGAAGAACACCTCGTCGGAGAACGGCAGGAACAGCTCCCCCACCGCCAGCCGCTCGATGCGCAGCACCCGCCGGGCGGCATCCGCGCCGCGCAGGCGCACGTGGATCTGCTGGTCGGGCACGGGCGGCGGTGGCGGCCCGGCGGCCACGAACCGCTCCCAGCGGGTCTCCGCGGCGTTGGCCTTGGTGGCGTTCTTGAAGTTCTGCGCCGCTCGCGCCTTCATGATCTTCATGTGGTTGAACAGGCGCCGTTCCTCGTCGTTCCACCGTTTGAGGGCGTCGCCGAGCTGCTCCTGGCGGCGGGCCCGGGCCTCGGGGAAGCTGCCGTAGCCGCCGCCGTGCACCCAGCAACCGGCGCCCTCGATGACCACGATCTTGGTGGCCACCGCCTCGAGCAGGGCGCGGTCGTGGCTGACCAGCAGGATGGTCGACCGGCAGGCCCGCAGCTGGTCCTCGAGCCAACGGCGGGTGGGGATGTCGAGGTAGTTGTCGGGCTCGTCGAGCAGCAGCACGTCGGCGCCGCTGGTGAGCAGCAGGTCCAACACCAGCCGCTTGCGCTCACCGCCCGAGAGCTCCCCCACCAGGCGGGTGCCCACGTCATCGACCGGCGTCTTGACGCTGCGCCGGGCGGCGGCGGCCCATTGCGCCTCGAGCTCGTAGCCGCCGAGGTCGCCCCACTCGGTGAGCGCGGTGGCGTAGGCCATGCCGTCGTCGCTGCCGTCGGCCAGCGCGGCCTCGGCGGCCACCACCGCCCGGCCGGCGCGGCGCAGCGCCGGCGGCGCCACCTCGATCAACAGCTGGCGCAGCGTGTCGGTGGGTCGGGCCATGCCCACGTCCTGGGTCATCGACAGCACCGTCCGGCCGATCGACGTCTCCCCCGCGTCGGCCTCCAGCTCACCGGCGAGGATGCGCAGGATCGTGCTCTTGCCCACCCCGTTGGCCCCCACCAGGGCGGCGT
This sequence comes from Acidimicrobiales bacterium, assembly GCA_041394365.1. Taxonomy (GTDB): domain Bacteria; phylum Actinomycetota; class Acidimicrobiia; order Acidimicrobiales; family CAIXPF01; genus CAIXPF01. The sequence goes on along the minus strand of JAWKIM010000025.1, from coordinate 20,651 downwards.
GCTCACCGGGGGCCACCCCGAAGCTGACGTCGAAGAACAGCGAATCGCCGCCCGGTGGGGCGTAGTCGAGCTCGGACACCACGATGCTGCTCATCGGACCCATACTGGCCGCTACCGTGCGCCCATGGACGCATCGGCCCCGCCGCCGGACCCGCCGGAACCAGCGAGCGGCATGACGATGGCTGAGCAGGTCCTGGCCCGCACCGCCGGCCTGTCCCGGGTGAGCGCCGGGCAGTACGTGACCGCCGCCCCCGACGTGCTCATGTGCCACGAGGCGTTGACCATGTGCGCCTCGCAGCTGCGGCGGGTGGGCGTGGAGCGGCTGGCCCATCCCGAGCGGGTGCACGTGGTGCTCGACCACTTCTTCCCCGCCCCCAGCGCGGCGGCGGCCAAGGACCACGTGCGGGCCCGTCGCCTGGTCGAGCAGTACGGCATCACCAACTTCCACGGGCACGCCGGGATCTGCCACCAGGTGCTGGTGGAGCGGGCCTGCGTCCGGCCCGGGCAGCTGGTGCTGGGCACCGACTCGCACTCGACCACCTACGGCGCGGTCGGGGCGATGGGCGCCGGCATCGGTGTGACCGAGATGACCTACGCGCTGGCCACCGGTGAGCTGTGGTTCCAGGTCCCGCCCACCGTGCGGGTGGTGCTGACCGGCGCCGGCGGGCCGGGGCTGATGGCCAAGGACCTGGCGCTGGCGCTGGGCGCTGCGCACGGCACCGACGTGGCGCAGTACGCCGCCATCGAGTTCGCCGGTCCCCTGGCCGAGCGGCTGAGCACCGCCGGGCGCATGACGATGGCCAACATGGGCGCCGAGCTGGGCGCCAAGTTCGCCGCCTTCCCCGCCGACGACCGTACCGTGCAGTATCTCGCCGATGCCGGGGCCGATCCGGCCGCCGTCGAGCGCTTCGGGCCACAGCCGGGCGCCGCCTACGCCCGCACCGTCACCGTGGACAGCACCGGCCTGGCGCCCCAGGTGGCCCGGCCCCACAACCCGGGCAACGTGTCGGCCGTCGGCGAGGTGGCCGGCACCGCCGTGCACCAGGCCTTCCTCGGTTCGTGCACCAACGCCCGCCTGGAGGACCTGGCCGTGGCCGCTGAGGTGCTCGCCGGGCGTCGGGTGCACCCCCGGGTGCGGCTGCTGGTCACCCCGGCGTCGCAGCAGGTGTTCCTCGACGCCGTGCGCGCCGGGCACATCGCCACCCTGGTGGAGGCCGGCGCCCACGTCACCGCCTCCGGCTGCGGTGCCTGCCCCGGCGGCCACCAGGGTCTGCTCGGTCCGGGTGAGGTGTGCGTGTCGTCCACCAACCGCAACTTCGTGGGCCGCATGGGTTCGGCGGAGGCGCAGGTGTACCTGGGGTCACCGGCCACCGTGGCCGCCGCTGCGGTGGCCGGTGAGCTGATCGATCCCCGTGAGCTGTGGACGGGGAGCACGCTGTGAGCACGAGCGCGATCGACGGTGCCCGGTTGCCCGTGTTGCGGGGACGGGCGTGGGTGTTCGGCGACGACGTCGACACCGACGTGATGGCCCCATGGGCGCACATCGCCGAGCCCTTCGAACGCCGGCGGGCCCACGTGCTGCACACCCGGCCGGGCTTCGCCGAGCGGGTCCGGCCAGGGGATCTCATCGTCGCCGGCCGGAACTGGGGCTGCGGTTCGTCGCGCGAGCAGGCCCCGGAGAACCTCAAGCTGTGCGGCGTGGGGGCGGTGCTGGCCGAGAGCTTCGGGCGGATCTACTTCCGCAACGCCATCGCCATCGCCTTCCCGAACCTGGTCGTCGCCGGCATCGCCGCCGCCACCGTCGACGGCGACGAGCTGGAGGTCGACCTGGCCGCCGCCACGGTGCGCAACGTACGCACCGGTACGGTGCTGCAGGGCCGGCCCTACACGGCGGAGATGGCGGAGATCATCGCCGCCGGCGGCCTGCTGGAGGTGCTCCGACGCCGCTTCGCCGACCGAGACGACGGCGGTGAGGGTGACGGTGACCCTGACGGTGGCGGCGGGCACGACGGCACGGCGGTCAGACTGTCGTGATGGACCGCCCTGACGAGACCGTCGATGCGCCCGCCGAGCCGGCGCCCACCCGCCTGCGCCGCCGGCTCGCCGCCGGGGGCTTGGTGGTGGCCCCGTTCGTGTTCGACGGCTTCCAGGCCCGGGCCGCCGTCGACGCCGGCTTCACTGCGCTCTACTGCACCGGGTTCGGTACCGCCGCCGCCCACGGCCTGGCGGATGTGGGGCTGCTCGGCCTGCGCGAGATGGTCGACAACGGCCGCCGCATCGTGCAGGCGGCCGGTGGCACGGTGCCGGTGGTGTGCGACGCCGACACCGGCTTCGGCAACGCGGTCAACGTGGTGCACGCGGTGCGCGAGTACGCCGCCGCCGGCCTGGCGGCGCTGCACCTGGAGGACCAGGTGTGGCCCAAGCGCTGCGGGTTCATGGCCGGCAAGGAGGTGATCCCGTTGGCCGAGGCCACCCAGAAGGTGCGCGCCGCGGTCGACGCGTCGCGGGCGTTGGGCGCCGCCGGCCCGGTCGTCATCGCCCGCACCGACGCACTGCAGCCGCACGGCTGGGACGAGGTGGAGCGCCGGGCCCGCTCGTTCCACGAGGCCGGGGCCGAGCTGCTCTTCGTCGACGGGCTGCGCACCAGGGCCGACGCCGAGACCTGCGCCGAGCGGCTGGCCGGCCTGCCGCTGGTGTACAACGGCGTGCTCGCCGCAGGTGTGGTGGAACCGCTCGGGTTCCGGCTGCAGCTGCAATCGGCGCCGTTGCTGGCCCTGCTCGCCGCCGCCGACGGCATCTATCGGGAGCTGGCCGACACCAGCCGCATCGCCATGGACCGAGGGGCGGTGGCCGGCGCCTTCCAGCGGGTCAACGGCCTGCTCGGCCTCGACGAGGTGGAGGAGCTCCGCCGCCGCTACGGCTGAGCGCAGCGAAGCCGGCGGTCGAGCGAGCTCGCGAGCCGACCGCAGATGGGGTCCGGGGGCGCAGCCCCCAGCAACAAGCACGGCTGAGCAGTGTTTGCTGGCGGCTTCGCCGCCCCGGATGGGGCCCCAACCCCATCCTCCTCCCGAGCACGGGGCCCCTACCCATGCCGGGCCGTGTGCGAAGCCGGCGGTCGAGCGAGCTCGCGAGCCGACCGCAGATGGGGTCTGGGGGCGGCGCGCCAGCCGGCTGGGGACCCACCAGCGTAGCGATTCGACGTCGATTCGGCGGCTTCGACCGGTTGGGTCCGGCCGCCCACCATTGGTGGCCGCCACCTCCGGGCAGGCGTCACAGTCACACCGATCGTGACCAGATTTCGTGTCTCACGACCAATTCCGAATCGACGTCGAATCGAGCGCGAAGGAACTTGCCCAGACCTCCCGGCAGGGCGCCCGCTCCAGCCGCCAGCCAGCAGCCGCCAGCCACCGACCACCAACCGTCTGCCGTCAGCCGTCAACCGCCGCCCCTTCAGCTGACCGCAGCGAACCCGTACGAGCGTTCGCTCAGGCGCCCTCGAAGGCGAAGCCGGCCCGGTAGACCGTCATCTCGTCGAAGCGCCGGCCGATGAGCTGCAGGCCCACCGGCAGCCCGTGCGCCCCCGTACCGGCAGGTACGGTCAGGGCCGGGTGACCGGTGAGGTCCAGCGGGCAGGTGTTGAGCACGGCGTTGATGGACTGCCCGAAGCGCTCCACCATCTCCTCGTCCGACGCCGCCCGGTCGAGCAGTTCGAAGGCCACCGTCGGGGTGGTCGGGGTGATCAGCAGGTCCACCGAGCTCAGCTGCTCGTCCACCTGGCGTCGCAGCTCCAGCCGGAGGTTCTGGGCCTTGCCGTAGTACTGGTGGCAGTACTGCTCGCGCAACCACTCGGCGCTGAGCAGCAACGCCTTTACCCACACCGGCAGGTCGTCACCGCCGAGGCGCTCCTGGGCGGAGGTCACCGCCATGGTGGCGAGGTCGATGCGGCCGAGGTGGCCGTAGCCCTGCCCGAAGGAGTGGTGCATCATCGCCAGTCCCACGCTGAGCAGCGGGCCCTCGATCGACCAGGCGTCGCTCCACAACGGCACCGACACCTCCTCGATCACCGCGCCCAGGGCGGTGAGGGTCTTCACCGAGGCCTCGAAGGACTCGAGCACGTCGTCGGTGCAGCCCATCGGGGCCAGCGCCTCGGTCAGAACACCGATGCGCAGACCCTCGATGCCGGCCCCGGCGGTGCTCGTGTAGGGCTTGGGCTCGAGGTCGCCGCGCACCCACTGCGGGTCGCGCCAGTCGGGCCCGGCCATGACCTCCAGCATGAGCGCGTTGTCCGCCACCGTGCGGGTCATCGGCCCGATGTGGTCGATGGTGTGGTCCATGTAGCTCATCCCGTAGGACGGCACCAGCCCGTGGGTGGCCTTCATACCGACCAGTCCGCACCAGGCGGCGGGGATGCGCACGCTGCCGCCCTCGTCGGCGCCGAGGGCGAGATCGGCGGCGCCGGCCGCCACCGCCGCGCCGGAGCCGCTGGAGGAGCCGCCGGTGGCGAAGCGCGGGTCGACCGGGTTGCGGGCGGCACCGAAGAACGACGCCTCGCCGAGGCCGGCGGCCAGGTCCTCCAGGTTGGTCTTGCCGATCACGGTGGCACCGGCGTCGAGCAGGCGCTCCACCACGGTGGCGTCCTCGGCGGGCACGAGCGCGGGCACGCGCCGTCCACCGTTGGTCATGGGCACGCCGGCCACGGCGATCGAGTCCTTCACCGCCAGCGTGCGACCGGCGAGGGGACCCTCGGCCGCGCCCGCCACCCGGCAGAAGCGGATGAACGCGTTGTAGGGATCCTCACCGGCCCGCGGCGGGCGGCCGGGATCCCGGTCGGTATGGCGCAGCGGCACCGTCGGCTCGTCGAGGTCGTCGAGGCGGTTGGCGCCGTCGACCATGTCGCCGATCAACCGCGTCAGCAGCTCGAGCTGTTCGGGACCGGGGGTCAGGTGCTGGCGGCGGGCGTGGTCGAGGACCTGCTCGGGCGTGGGGCGGCGCAGGCGGCCGGTGGCGCGGACTGGGAACACGGGGACCTCCACGGTTGTCGACGGGTCCGGCCACGGCCGTGTCACGCTGGCCGTGCCCGGGCACCACCAGGAGTGCCACGCCATCGTTTCCCGGCGGGATCGGGCCGGTCACGGGCGGGTTACGCCATCGGGGCCGCCCGGCTCGCCGGCCGGCACCAGCGCCGACGCGGCCGCCGCCCCGGCAAACGCCACGAAGCCCGGCGTTCAGGGAAGGGCCGGTCGTGCGGCAGGCGCCGGCGTCGCATGGCAGCATGCCCCCATGAGCACCGAGTCCACCCGCGCCCTCGTCAACGACTACTACGCCGCGCTGGCCAAGAACGACCGCGCGCGCCTGTTGGAGATCCTCGCCCCCGATGCGGTGTGGATCCCGCCGGCGTCGGCCCCGATCGAGCGGATCGAGGGGGCCGAGGGCATCGCCGAAGCGCTCGGCAGCAAGATCGTGAAGCAGATGTTCGACCTGTCCAAGCCGTTCAACCTGGAGATCCGGCGCATGGTGGTCGACGGCGACGTGGCCGTGGTCCAGCAGCGGCTCACCGCCACCGCGCGCGCCACCGGCCTGCCCTACGACAACCAGTACTGCTGGGTGTACGAGGTGCGCGACGGGCGCATCGCCCACATCGAGGAGTACGCCGACACGCTCGTGGCCTCCCGCACCATGGGCTGGAGCTGACCACGGTGGCGCCCGCAGGAGACCTCGAGGGGCGCGTGCGCCGGCTCGAGGACATCGAGGCCATCAAGCAGCTCAAGGCGCAGTACTGCGCCGCCTGCGACGACGGGTACGACGCCGACCGGTTGGCGGCGCTGTTCACCGAGGATGCGATCTGGGACGGGGGCCGCACGTTCGGTGTGGTCGAGGGGCGCGAGGCGATCCGCAAGCACCTCCGGGGCGCCTCGAAGCGGCTGACCATCGCCCGCCACCAGGTGATGAACCCCATCATCGAGATCGACGGGGACGAGGCGAGCGGCCACTGGTTGCTGTTCCAGCCCTGCACCAGCGCCGGCACCGACGGGGAGCAGGCGGTGTGGCTGGCCGCCACCTACGCCGACCGCTACGCCCGCTCCGGTGACGGCTGGCTGATCGCCCGCACCGACATCGAGGTCGCCTTCTTCACGCCCTATGACCGCGGCTGGGTCGAGCAGCGCTTCCTCGCCGGCCGGGAGCCCTGAGGTGCAGATCGGTCTGTACGCCCACACCCACGGCCTGGGCTACCGGGAGGGCGTGGACAACCGCACCGCCAGCACACCGGCGGCCACGCTGCAGCCGGCGGCGGTGGCGGCCGACGCCGAGCGGTCGGGGTTCCATTCGATGTGGTTCCCCGATCACGTGTGCATGCCGATGCAGACCGGCGGCGCGCACGTGGCCAACGTGACCGGCAAGCGCTCCTACCAACCCCGCCACGACCTGCTCGACGCCGCCGTGGTCATGGGGGCGGTGGCCACGGTGACGACCACGCTGAAGCTCGGCACGAGCGTGCTGGTGGCGCCCTACCGCGGCCCGCTGCAGGACATCCGGCAGTTCACCACCGTCGACGTGCTGTCCAACGGGCGGCTGCTGCTCGGCGTGGGCGAGGGGTGGATGGCCGAGAGTTCGACCGCGCTGGGCATCGACCCCGCCGAGAAGGGCCGCCGCACCGTCGAAGTGCATCGAGATCTACAAGCGGTGCTGGCAGGACGACGTCGTCTCCTTCGACGGCGAGTTCCACCGCTTCGCCGAGCTGTCGATGGACCCGAAACCGGTGCAGCGACCGCACCCGCCGATCATCTACGGCGGGGTGTCCCCCCTCGGCGCCCGCCGGGCGGCGCGGCGCTGCGACGGCTTCTACCCGCTGTTCCTCGACCCGTTCGCCGAGCCGGCCCGCTACCGCTCCCATCAGGACGAGATCCGCCGGGTGCTCGACGAGATCGGAAGCGACCCGGCCACCTTCACGTGATGAAACGGCCACGGTGCACCTGACCGACCGTGACGGGAGCGGCGACAGCGCGGCCGGGCGCTCGCCGGACAGGCGGCGGATGATCTGCACCGGCCGCCCCGCCGATGTCGTGGAGACCTCGCCCGCTTCGCTGCGGAGGGCTACTCGCTGCTGGTGCTCAAGGTGGTCTGCCCCTCCGGCGACGTGTCGCGAACTGCGACACCATCGCCCGGATCGGTGAAGAGGTGATCCCCGCCGCAGCCGGCCTCGTGCCCGCCGGGGGCTGGCAGCCGTCGCTGTGAACCCGCCCGCAGCCCTACGCCGGATGTTTTGCTGCATCTGCATGGCAGGAACGGGGTGACGCCCCGGCAGACTATCGACATGACACGATCAGGTCAGTGGCGGGACTCCCCGCCTGCAGCTGCGGGCGCACGCTCGCCAAGGCGTTCGTGTTGCTCGGCGGCACGCGCCGGGATCGGATGTGGGTGTGCGACGGGTGCGCAGATTCTCTATCGCCGTGCCAGGATCGTCGTACCGGCTGCACCGGCTGCGCGAAGGTGCCGGTGGCTGGGCTGCGGCCAACGGTGCCGGCTTCGGCTGAGCCCACCCGGCCGTTGGTTCGGGACGATGATCCCGGGCCGGGCAACCCACGGGTCGTCTACCTCTCAGGTCGATGATCCGGGTGTGCAACGCCGGTGGCGATGCCTCCGGATCATCACCGCCGTACCCGACCGCCCGCCCGTACTGATCGGTATGGTGCGGCCGCCGATGGACCGCCGGCTCAGCCCCGAAGGCGACGAAGCGGTCCGGGTCGAGCACCGGCTCGCCGTCCCAGCGGTAGGCCACCAGCGGCCCGCCCTGGCCGGCGCTGTAGTCCACACAGGCCACCTGCGGCCCGAGCAGGCCGGGCACGCCGGTGCGCCAGTAGTGCCCTACGAACAGCGGCACCGGGTCGCGGTAGAGGCATGGCCGGGAGCAGCGGCACCGGGTCATCGCCGAGCGGTGCCAGCGGCGTCCCGGCCGGGGTGCGGGCGTCGGCCGGGATGAGCGCCGCCCGCCGGTAGGTGACCGCGGTCGGGTCCCACCAGGCGAAGCGGGCCTCGGTGCGCTCGGTGCCGTCCTTGTCGAGGTAGGCCGCACCGCCGGGCAGCGTGAGCTCGGGTCCTTGAGCAACACCTCGACGGCGGCGTGGTCGGGGTGGCCGGCGGTGGATGCGCCCACCAGCACCGCATCGGTGAGCGTGGCACCGGGCCCCAGCCAGGGCGCCGAGCCGTCGATGGCGGCGGCGTCCCAGCAGGCGTGCACGGCGCGCACCGACCCGAGGTCGCACCACAGCGGCAGCGTGCGGAACCAGGCGACCAGCTCACTGGTGCCGGGCGCTGTCCGGTCCGGCCTCGGCCAGGAACCGCTCGTGGGTGCGGAAGTGCCGGGCGCCCTTGGCACCGTGCCGGGCGCAGGTGCTCGCCGGGCCGGTCGAGTGGCGGGTGGCCCAGGCGATGGCGTTGAGCTCGTGGTTGCCCAACACGATGAGGGCGCTGCCGGCGTCGACCATCGCCCGTACCAGCGCGATGGTCTCGAGCCGCTGCGGCCCCGGTCGATCAGGTCCCCCACGAAGAAGGCCCGACGCTGCGGATGGCGCCAGGCGCCGCCACGGCGGCGGTAGCCCAGCGCCGCCAGCAGGCCGCAGACGGTCGGCATGACCGTGGACGTCGCCGATGACGTCAGAAAGGACCGGGCGTCACCCCGGCCAGGGTACCGGCGGCGCCGGCCACGGCGGCCGTGGGCCGTGCGTGCGAGCGCGGGCCGCTACAGCAGGGCCCGCAGGAGCCGCTGCTTCCATCGCCCATACGGGGGATAGAGCACGCGTTGGGTCGGGCCGGACACCCTTGTCGAGCACCGATCGGCGGTGGGTGAAGCGCAGGAACCTCGTTCGCCGTGGTAGGCGCCGGTGCCGCTGGGCCCCACGCCCCCGAAGGGCAGCTCGGCCACCGCCAGGTGCAGCATCGTGGTATTCACGGCGACCCCGCCGAGCTCGTCGCCGCGATGATGCGCTCGGCGGTGGCGCTGTCGCCGCTGAACACGTAGAGGGCGAGGGGGTGGGCGCGGGCGGCGATGAAGTCGATGGCGGCGTCCACGTCGTCCACGGCCAGCACCGGCAGGATCGGACCGAAGATCTCCTCCTGCATGACCGCGGCGTCGGGATCCACCCCCGACAGCACGGTCGGCGCCAGGTAACGGGTGTCGCGGTCGGCCTCACCGCCGACGACGGTCGCCTCGAACCCGCCCGACGCCAGCAGCCCGGTGAGCCGGTCGTGGTGGTGGGCGTTGACGATGCGGCCGTAGTCCGCCGATGCGGCCGGGTCAGCGCCGTAGAAGCGCGTGACCGCCCGTCCGAGCGCGTCGAGCAGCGGGGCCTGCACGCGGCGCTCGACGAGCACGTAGTCGGGCGCGATGCAGGTCTGCCCGGCGTTGAGGAACTTGCCCCAGGCGATGCGGCGGGCGGCCACCTCCACGTCGGCATCGGTGGTGACCACGGTCGGGCTCTTGCCGCCGAGCTCGAGGGTGAGCGGGGTGAGGTGCTCGGCGGCGGCGCGGGCCACGATGCGGGCCACGCGGCCGTTGCCGGTGTACAGCAGGTGGTCGAACGGTTCGGCCAGCAGGGCGGTGGTCTCGGGCACGCCGCCGGTGACCACGCGCACGGCGGCCGCATCGAGGTGGCGGCCCACCAGCTCGGCCAGCGCGGCGGACGATGCGGGGGCCAGCTCCGACGGTTTCAGCACCGCCGTGTTGCCGGCCGCCAGGGCGGCGACCAGCGGCGCCAGCACCAGCTGCACCGGGTAGTTCCAGGGCCCGATGATGGCGACCGTACCGAGCGGTTCGCGCACGATGCGGGCCCGGGCGGGGCGCAGGTGCAGCGGCACCCGCACCTTCTCCGGCGCCATCCAGGCGTCGAGATGGGCGAGGGCGTGGTCGAGCTCGCCCAGCGTGAAGCCGATCTCGGTGGCGTAGGCCTCCGTCGCCGACTTGCCGAGGTCGGCGTGCAGCGCGGCGAGCAAGGTGTCCTCGCCGTCGACCAGCAGGCGGCGCAGGCCCTGCAGCTGGGCCCGCCGTTGCTCGACGCTGCGCACCACGCCCGCCCGGGCACCGGCCCGCAGGGCGGCGACGACGGCGGGGATCTCCGACGGATCGGTCATGGCCGGCCAGGCTAGGCCCCGACCGTCGGTGCGCCCGATCGGTCAGCGGGGCGGGATGGCCACCAGCACGTTGCGCTTGGTGTGGTGCACCGTGCTGGCCGCCACCGATCCCAGGATGGCGTCGCGCACCGGGCCGCGGCTGCGGTGACCCAGCACGACGAGGTCGGCGTCCACCTCGTCGGCCACCGCCAGCAGCTCCTGGGCGACGTGGCCGGAGCGGATGGCGACGTTCCACACGCCCGGGTAGGTGGCGAGGCGCTCGCCGGTGATGCGGGACACCTCCGCGTCGAGGGCGTCCTCGGCGTCCTCGAACTCGACGGCGCCGGCGGAGCCGAGGGCCAGGCCCACCGGACGGAAGCGCACGTGCACGACGGTGATGGTGGCGCGGGTGTTGATCCCGATGGAGGCGGCCAGGTCGAGGGCGTACAGCGACTCGGGCGAGTCGTCGACGCCAACGACGACGTTGTCCAGGCGGACGGGGGTGGTCATGGGTTCCTCCGGGGGCGGCGGGTTCGTTGGGTGGCCGGGGGCCCGGCCCGGCCGGACGCCGGGCCGGGAGCGGGGCCGGGTTTCGCCGGGGGGCTGTCCCAGCCGGCGTAGGAGGCGATGAACCGTTCGGCGCTGTGCCCGGCCAGGTCGCGCACGCGGGTCAGGTCACCGTCGATGGTGGCGAGCACCAGCGGTCCGATCAGCAGGTCGGCGGCGAGCTGCACGTCGATGCCCGGGGGCAGGTGCCCCTCGGCCACGCCGAGGTCGAGCACCGAGGCGAGCACGTCGAGGTGGGCGCGCCGGTCGGCCGCGAACAGTTCGGTCAGCTCGGGCTCGTGGCGCTGCAGGGCGATGAGGGCGGGCAGGATGCAGGCCCACTCCGGATCGACGAAGGCGTCGGCCACCGCGGCCAGCTGCACCCGCAACGCCGCCTCGAACCCGAGCGACAGATCCGGGTCGTCGATGCAGGGCAGGTGGGCGCGCATCACATCGAGCAGCAGCTCGCCCCGGGAGGCCCAGTGCCGGTACAGCGTGGACTTGGCCACTCCGGACCGCTCGACGACGGCGTCGACGGTGACGGCGGCGGGACCCGCTTCCACCAGGAGCTCGGTGGCGGCGGCCAGCAGCTTGCGGTGGCTGCGGGCGACGCGGGGGTCCATCGCCCGTGCGTCTCGCGCTCCCGGAACCGGTGTTGCAGCCATCGAAGCGATACGATACCGTCTCGTATCGTTCCGTGCCAAGCCCTTGGCGGCCGAGTGCCGGCCGCACCACCCCCCGAAGGAGCCGGCGTGTCCACCCCCGCTGATCTACCACCCGCGCCGCTGGCGCTCGACAAACGGGCGCAACGCAACATCCTGGTGGCCATGCTCACCGCCCTCATCGCGGTGATCGCCTCGGTCTCCGGCCTGAACGTGGCCCAGCAGGGCCTGGCCATCGACCTCGGCGCCTCGCAGGGCACGGTGCTGTGGATCATCAACGCCTACACGCTCGCCCTCGCCGCGCTGCTCATGCCGATCGGCGCCATCGGCGATCGTTGGGGCCGCAAGCCGGTGCTCATGGCCGGCCTGGTCCTGTTCGGCCTGGCCGCGGTGGTGGCCGCCATCGCCCCCTCGGCGGGCGTCATGATCGCCGCCCGGGTGGCGGCCGGCGCCGGTGCCGCCATGATCATGCCGGTCACCCTGTCGGTCATCACATCGTCGTTCCCGCCCGAGGAGCGCGCCCGGGCCATCGGCCTGTGGGCCGGCTTCGCCGGTAGCGGTGGCATGATCGGCCTGTTCGTGTCGGCCTTCATGGTCGACGTCCTGGACTGGCGCTGGACCTTCGTGCTGCCGATCGTGTTGTCGGCGGTGTCGCTGGCGGTCACGGCGCTGCACGTCCCCAACTCCCGCGAGGGGGCCGTCCACCCCTTCGACACCGGCGGCTCCGTGCTGTCGGCCCTGGCCATCGGCGGCCTCGTCCTCGGCATCCACGAGGGCCCGGAGAAGGGTTGGGGTCACCCGTTGACCATCGTGGGCCTCGTGGTCGGGGTGGCGGCGCTGCTCGGTTTCGTGGTGTGGGAGCGCCGTCAGACCGAACCGCTGCTCGACCTCTCCGCCTTCGCCGATCGCGGCCTGGCCTCCGGCTCCGCCACCCTGCTGATCGTGTTCGCGGTCATGTTCGGCATCTTCCTGGTGCTGTTCCCGTTCTTCCAAGCGGTGATCGGCTGGTCGGCGCTGCGCTCGGCCGCCGCCATGCTGCCGATGGCGGTGGCGATGATGCCGATGTCCACCGTCGCCCCGCAGATCGCCCAGCGCATCGGCAGCCGCCGCACCATGCTGATCGGTCTGTCGCTGTTCGCACTGGGGCTCGTCACCCTGGCCCTGCGGGCCTCGGTGGAGGGCGGGTACCTCTCGGTGCTGCCCGGCCTGGTCATCATGGGCCTCGGCATGGGCATGACCATGACGCCGTCCACCGCCGCCATCACCGAGACCCTGCCCACCGAGAAGCAGGGCGTGGCCTCGGCGCTGAACGACACCTCCCGGGAGATCGGCGGTGCCATCGGCGTGGCCCTGCTCGGGTCGATCCTGTCCTCCGGGTACCGCTCGGCCATCGAGCCGGCGCTGCAGGGCCTGCCCCGAGGCTGGCCGAGCCGGCCAGCGAGGGCATCGGCGGCGTTCGCAGTGGCGGCCAACGCCCGGCCCGCCAGGCGCCCCCTCATCATCGACGCCGCCAAGCACGCCTTCGTCGAGGGTTGGGTCCGCTCGATGTGGGTGGGCGTGGCCATGGCCGGCGTGGCCATCGTCTTCGTGGTGGTGCGCGGCCCGGTGGGCGCCCGCTCCAGTTCCGGTGCGCCCGCCCCCGACGGCGCGACGTGGCCGTGCTCACCGCCGACTAACGCCGCACCGCCGCACACTGCAGCCACGCCCACCGGCACCGCGAGGCACCGGTGGGCGTAGCGCGTGGCGAGCGTGGTGTCAGAGCAGACCGAGGCGTACGGCGGCGGCCACGGCGGCCCGGCGATCCCGCGAGCTTGCGGAAGATGGCCGGCAGTGGGTCTTCACCGTGTTGAGAGCGACACGAACAGCTCGCCGGCGATCCTCGCGTTGGGACATCAGGGAGGCCAGGTAGCGCAGCGCGGCCTTCTCGCCGTCAGCTGCTCGACCAGCGCAGATGCGGCGGCGGGCAGGGCAGTGAGCCCGTGGCGGGCCGCCACCCGGGCCACGTAGGGCCCGGCGATGCCCAGGTCCGCGCCGCGCCCGACCACGGCGTGCGCCGAGCAAGAAGGCCGCCGCCTCATCGCCCGTGCGCCGACGTCGGCGGCAACGGCCAAGGCGTACGCCAGCACGATCGGCTCAGGCAGCGAGCCAGCTCCCGCCGCCTGCGCCGCGACGGCGGCGACTTCGGGCTCCAGGGCGGTGCGAGCGGCGACGCTGTGGGCGAGCGAGCTGCGCCATCTGGTCGTAACGACGGGCATCGGCACGCTCGAGCGCCCATCGAAGCAGGCGGCGGCCGCTCAGGGCGCGGCATGCAGCTCCTGTAACGTCGTGGGCGGCGGTGACGATCTCGACGAACGTGTGGCCTTCAGCGGTGGCCAACGGCGGCGTCGTCCAACAGTGGCCGGGCCTCGTCGATGCGGCCCGCCATGACCTGGCGATCGCCAGGGTCATGGCCTAGGTGGACTCCCTCGAGGGCAGCGCGGCCTCGGCCACGGCCAACTGCGCCGGCGTCGCCCTCGGCGAGCGCGATCATCACCCCGAGCGCATCGAGCATGGGGGCGACCAGGTCGTCCGGCGGCCCCAGCGACCGCGCCTGCTCGACCAGCCTGCGGGCCGACGTGGACCTTCCGGTGACCAGCGAGATCCAGGCGCGCACGAGCACGCAGCCGGCGTGCTGGTCGGCGAGCGGACCCAACCGTTCGATCTGGCCGGCGACCGTGCGCAGCTGACCGCCGTTCAGCAATCGGGTGGCCTCCTGCCAGATCAACTCGGCGGCATCGGCGTGAGCCCCGGCGGCGATGAGGTGCTCGACCGCCTCGTGGCTGTCGCCGTGCTGCTGGAACCACAGGGCCGCGCGCCGATGGAGCTCGGGGAGCTCCGCACCGAGGTGTGCGGCGGCCTCGAGCCGCAGCAGCTGCCCGAGGAGGTGGTGGTAGCGGTACGAGCTGCCGGTGCGGTCGAGGCCGATGATCAGTTGGTTCGCACCGGCGGCGCGGCGCAGCCAGGTGGCGCCGTCGCTGGAGCCGCAGACCGCATCGACCAGGGGGCCGTGCAACCGTTCGAGGATCGAGGTTCGCAGCAGGCGATCGCGGTCGTCGGGTGGCAAGGCCGCCAGGAACTCCTCACTGAGGTAGTCGACCACGAGACGGTCATCGCCGTGGAAGTCGCCCACGAAGCGCTCGACGTCGTCGGTGGCATCGAGCGACAGCCCGGCCAACACGAGACCGGCCGCCCAACCCTCGGTCCGCTCGTACAACCGTTCGAGCTGTGCGCTGGACAGCCGCGCCGCCCCGGCCCCGAGCAGCCCGACGGCCTGGTGCGCCTCGAAGCGGAGCGCATCGGCGCGCACCTCCACGAGGCGGCGACGCAGGCGCAGGCGGCCGAGCCGCAGCGGTGGGTCGGCGCGGGTCACCGCCACGAGCGTGAAGCAGGGCGGCGCCAGGTCGACGAGCCGCTCGAGGAGCTCGTGCACCTCCGGATCCCCGACGAGGTGGAGGTCGTCGAGGACCAGGGCCAGGGGGCGGTCCTCGGCGGCCAGCGCGTTGACCAACCGCTCCACGAACCCGTCCGGCGCGCGCGGCGCGACGGCCAGGAACGGCCGCAGCGAGCGGGCGATCCCGGGTCGCACGGAACCGATGGCCGAGACCAGGTACCGCCGAAAGCGTTCGGGATCACCATCGGCGACCTCGAGCTGCAGCCAGGCGGTGGCGTCGGCCCGCTGGGCCACCGCGCTGGCCACCACGGTGGACTTGCCCGAGCCGGCCGGGGCGCTGACCAGGATGAGGCGGCAACCCTCGTCGTCGAGCGCCGCGCACAGCGACGACTCCAGCTGTGGGCGGTCCACCAGGGGGACGGGCGGCTGGGGGGCGGCGAACTTGGTGGCGGCCAGTTCGGAGGTCGACCGCGCACCCACCGGCGCGAGCCTAGCCAGGGACACCCTTCGGTCGCGTGAGGGCCGTGGACGGGCGCGCCCCGACGGTCCCCGATCTCACCCGGGTGAGACCGGGGGGAGGGTGACGACGGCTCACCCGGTCGCGGCGCAGCGTGGAGCCATGCCGGTACCCACCACCTACGAGATCGTCATCCGCGGTCGCCTCGGACGTCGCCTGCTGCGCCCGCTGCTCGACGACTTCACCATCGAACCGGGCGACGGGCAGACCCGGTTGGTGGGGATCGTGCAGGACCCGCCCACCTGCACAGGATCATCGCCCACCTCGTCGGTGGCGGCCGAGGTCGTTCGGATCGCGGCTCGGCCCCCGCCCGACAGCGGCAACCCCCGACCGGTTTACCTTCCCACCGTGACACGACGGTGACCGAACCCCGACCCGCACCACGACCGAGAGGACCGAACCCATGACCAGCTCCACCACCCCGATCGCTCCCATGCCCGACCAGCCCCAGCGGTGCTTGGCCACCGTCAGGCCCCGCCCCCACCAACGGCGCCCGGGCGATGGGCGTGGGGCGCCCGTCCAGGGTGCGGGGGGCGTCGCCGCGCTGACGGCCGCGGCCGTTCATCTTCGGCATCGGGCTGTTCGCCACCTCGTTGCAGGACTACACCACCGGTGACCCGACGCCACAGGAGTCGGTGGCGTTCTGGTGGGGCACCAGGGGACGTTGTTCCTGTGGTACCTGGTGATCCCTGTTGGTCTTCGGCGCCGCCCTGTGCCCCTGGTGCTGTCGCTGCACCGGAACCTCGACCGAGGACGCCGCGGTTGGCCGATGCCGGCGCCGTGTTCGGGGCGATGTGGGCGGCGTTGATGTTCGCCACCGGCATGATCGCCAACGTCGGCATCACCGCCGTGGCGGACCTGGCCGGCAACGACCTCGACCGGGCGGCCACCGTGTGGGCGACCATCGACGTGGTCACCGACGGCCTCGGCAGCGGCAGCGAACTGGTCGGCGGCACCTGGGTGCTGCTGGTCAGCCTGGCCGCCCTGCGCAACCGGGCGCTGCCCCGAGCCCTCAACGTGCTCGGCCTGCTCTGCGCCGGCTGCGGCCTGCTCCTGGTGCCCGGCCTGAGCGATCTCGGCATGGGCTTCGGGCTCGGCTTGATCGTCTGGTTCATCGGGGTCGGTGTGGCCTGTTGCGCTCGGTGGATCGATCGGCGAGCGGCCGACGCCCTCGGCTCTCGCACCGGGAGCGGCTGCTGACCGATCGCAGCGTTGCTCATAACGAAGGGGCGGCCCCACCCCGGCGCTGGACGTCGGGTGGGGCCACCTGGCATTTCAATACGCTACTGTTCCGTTATTCTTCGTATGGGGCGCAACCAGGAGGTCGGGCGCATGGACATCTAGGGGTGATCGGGTCCGGGCAACGTGGGGCGGACGCTGGCCGCCAGGCTGGCAGGGCCGGCCATGCGTGCGCCTGGAAGTCGGACGCCGGATGGAGACGAACTGAAGCGGTGGAGCGCCGCCACCGGCGTACCGCTCGGTACGAACGCAGCGGTGGCGGCCGCCGCCGAGGTGGTGTGCTGGCCACCGCCTGGGGCGGCGTGGCCGAGGCGCTCGCCCTGGCCGGTGCCGACAACCTGGCCGGCAAGGTGCTGATCGACGTCACCAACCCGCTCCGCTTCGCCGATGGCCGGCTCGAGCTGGCCGTGGGCCATGACGACTCCGGCGGCGAGCAGGTGCAGCGCCTGGCGCCCACCGCGGGTGGTCAAGGCGTTCAACACCGTCGGCTTCGAGCTGATGGTGCAGCCGGCGCTCGACGGCGGCCCGCCGACGATGTTCGTGGCCGGCGACGATCCGGCGGCCCGGGCGGTGGCCGCCACGCTGGCCGCCGGGCTCGTAGGGCGTGCACGACTGCGGTGACCTGCGGGCCGCCCGGCTGACCGAACCGCTGGCGTTGCTGTGGATCGAGCACGCCCGCACCAGCGGCGACCGCGCCCATGCGCTGCGCTGGCTCGGCGCCGACTCCTGAGCGGGCGGGCCGGGCTGCAGGCTCAGCTCGGTGTCGTCGGCGGCACGCTACCGCAGGCCCGCCACGTGGCGGGCCACCCGCGTCGCCCACGCCTTCGGTGGGCGGGTGCCGGCCAGGGCCTGGGCGTAGAGGATGCCGGTGCAGGCGGCCACGGCCACGATCGCTCGAGATCGGCGTCGGCGTCGAGCAGCCCGGCGGCCACCCGCGTTCGAGGATGGCGCCCGCAGCCAGGTGCGGCGAGGGTGCACCAGCCGCTTTCCCGGAACTTGGCCCGCAGCTCGGGTCGGCCGCGTCCTGCAGCATGGCGCCCACCAGGCTGATCCCGTTGCGGCGGGAGACGCCTGCCGGAAGGCGTCGAGCTCCCGCTGGAGGTCGGCGAAGGATCGTCGGTCTCCGGCCGGGCATCGGCCTCGGACATGGCCGCCACCGCCGCGGTGGCCAGATCCGCCTTGGAGGACCAACGCCGGTACAACGCCTGACGGGTGGTGCCGGCCGCCTCGGCCACCGCGCTCATCGACAGCGCCTCGTAGCCCACCGCCGCCAACAGCTCGCGGGCCGCTGCCAGGACCGCATCGTCGATGGTGCGGTCGCGCGGCCGGCCCGGTCCGCTAGCTGGTGCACCCATCGGTGGCAGCCTATCGACGACCTGTGCGGGAGCTCGTCCCGCACCCGATCACGAGGACCGGCGTGAGCAGACATCGACTCGAGGCGTTCAGCGACGGTGTGATCGCCATCCTCATCACCATCATGGTGCTCGAGCTGCGCCCGCCCGAGGGCACCGGCATCGCCGATCTCCGGGCCGTGCTGCCCAAGGTGGCGGCGTACCTGTTGAGCTTCGTGCTGGTCGGCATCTACTGGAACAACCACCACCACCTCTTCCAGGTGGTGGAAAGCGCGTCGACGGCGCCGTGCTGTGGGCCAACCTGGCCCTGCTGTTCTCGCTGTCGCTGGTGTCCTTCGCCACCGCCTGGTTCGGCGAGCACCCCGGCGACGCCGGGCCGGTGTTCTGGTACGCGGTGGTGCAGCTGCTGTGCGCGCTGAGCTACGCCGCACTGACGTTCGCGCTGTTGCGCATCCATGCGCCGGACACGCCGCTCGGCCGGGCGATCGGCCGCGACCGCAAAGGGAAGGTGTCGCTGGCGGCGTACGTGCTGGGCGTGGTGTCCGCCCCGCTGTCACCGTGGTTCTCGCTCGCCGTCATCGGCGCGGTGGCCGTGTTGTGGCTGGTGCCCGATCGCCGGGTGGTGCGCATCACCGGGTGACGGGACGGCCGCGCCGGGCTCGGCCATACCGTCGGGTCGGCCGGGCCCGGGCGACGCTCGTTGGTCAGCGGGCGGCGGTGGTGGCGCCGTAGCGGCGATCCCGGGCCTCGGTGCGCAGGATCTCCAGCTCCTCGGCCAGGGCACGGCGACCGGCCTCGGCCCGCGGGTCGTCGGGGTGGTAGGCCAGCTCGGTGGCCTCGTCACCCGCCACCCGGGTGCCGATCATGTAACGCGGCTTCGAGTAGTCGTAGGCGCAGGCGCGGTGCAGCACGAAGCGGTTGTCCCAGAACACCGTGTCGCCGGGCACCCATTCCTGGCGGTGCACCCGGGCCGGTTCGGACACCACGAAGTCGATCAACGAGCGCAGCAGCTCGCGGCTCTCCTGCCGTGGCAGACCGGGGATGCCGAACGCATGGCGACCCACGAAGAGGTTGGGGATGCCGGTCTCGGGATGGATCTTCACCAGCGGCCGCAGGTACGCCTCGCCGTGGTACACGGTGCCGTACACGCCCTCGCCGTTGGAGGTGGGGAAATCCCCCAGGTCGTTGGCCTGCGAGTAGTTGGTGGAGTGGTAGGCGCTGAGCCCGGCGATGCGGTCCCGGGTGGCCTGGTCAAGCGCGGCGTAGGCGGCGCGCTGGTCGGCGAACTCGGTCTGGCCGCCCTCGTCGGGCACGATCACCGCCGACAGCATGGCGCACTTGCTGGCGATCGGCTTGTAGGTGGAATCGGTGTGCCACGCCTCGTTGCCCACGTTGGTGCGCATGAGCTGCGAGTCGATGTCGTAGATCTCGCCGTAGGTGCCGTCGCGGTGCTTCTTCTGGTTGGCCAGCGCCTGCCCACCGAACTCGAGGTCACCCCAGCGCCGGCCGAACGCGGCGCTGGCCTCTTCGTCGAGGTGCTGCTGCGGGAACACCAGCATGCCCCGCTCGAGGAAGGCCGCCTTGATGGTGGCGAAGTCCTCGTCGGTGAGGTTGCGCAGGTCCACCCCGGTGACGGTGGCACCGAAGGTCTTGCCGGCGAGCGGTGTGATCGTGATCTCCCCCATGGCCGGCAATGCTACGCCCCCGAGGGCCGCGCGGCTGCGCCGCCGAGCGCCCGCACCAGCAGGCCGGGCCGGTCGCTGATGACGCCATCCACCCCGAGGTCCAGCAAGCGGCGGGCCTCGGCCGGCTCGTCGATGGTCCACACGTGCACGGCGAGCCCGGCCCGACGGCAGGTGCGCACGAAGCGCTGGTCCACCACCGGCAGGCCGCTCGAGTGGCGACGGGGGGCCTGGGCCACGTCGCCGCCCACCGGGACCGGCAGCGGGAGCGGGAGCCAGCTGAGCACGCGCACCACCGCCAGCTCGACACCGGACAGCGCCGAGCACGACGACGAACCGAGCAGCTTGCGCAGCCGCCGCACGCGCCGCCAGCTGAACGACGCCACGCACACCCGGCGTTCACAGCCGACCTCGCGCAGCAGGGCCACGACCGGCTCGACGGCGGCGTCCACCTTCACGTCGATGTTCCAACGGGCCGACGGGAACCGATCGAGGGCCTCGGCCAGCCGGATCGGGCCCTGCTCGGTCACCACCTCGCCGTTGCGGTAGCGCAGCGCCGCCAGCTCGGCCCAGGTGTGCTCGGCCACCCGTCCCCGGCCGGTGGTCGACTCGTCGAGCCGGTCGTCGTGGAACAACACCACCTCGCCATCGGCGCTGAGCTGGGCGTCGGTCTCGAGGTGGTCCACGCCGGCGGCCAGCGCGGCGCGGAACGCGGCCTCGCTGTTGCCCGGTGGGCACAACCCGCTGGCCCCGCGGTGGGCGAGCACGTGGGCGCTGCCCTCCACCAGGTAGGGGTGGCGGTTGCGGCGTTGACGGCGGCGCCTCATGCCGCCCCCACCCAGTGCCGAACCCGGGCCATGGGTGGCCGCAACGCCTGTTGGGTCAGCACCCGGCCGAACTGCAGGGCGAGCAGCGCCAGCCGCCACCGGCCGAGCGCACCGAGCTGCTCGATGCCCTCGGCGGGAAGGTCGCCCGGCGCCGGGTCGAACGGGCGGGCCGCGGCCACCTCGGCCCGCACGGCGTCGACGTCGGTGGGCGCCACCCGATGGGAGCCCAGGCCGTGCAGGCGGGTGGCCTGGCTGCGACCGGCGCGCCGCTGCGCCGCCGCCACCACCCGCT
>JAWKIM010000024.1:0-143898 GCA_041394365.1 Acidimicrobiales bacterium | reverse complement strand
CTGCCCGAAGCGGCTCACGCCCTGTGCGAGTGAGTCCAACATGGCCGAGCGGCCGCCGATACCGCTCTCGCACAACACCAGTTCGATGCCGAGCGGCTCGAGTTCCTTCACCAGATCGATGGTCAACGCGCGCATGCCGGCTTTGGTCGCTGCGTACACCGCAGCGCCTGGCACGCCCACCTTCGGCTCCGCGCTCACCGAGCCGATGTTGACGATGCGGCCCCGGCCTTGCCGACGCATGACGGGCAACACGGCCTGGATCATCCGGATCGGTCCGAGGAGGTTGGTTTCCAACATGGCGTGCAAGTCGTCGACTGTCGTGAACTCCATCGGCCCGAACGCCACCGTTGCGGCGTTGTTCACCAACACATCGATGCGGCCCTCGGCGGCCACCACTTTGCCGACTGCGTCACGGACCGAGGGTTCCGAGCGGACATCGAGCTCGATCACTTCGACAGCGACGCCCGCGCGCTCACACGCAACGAGCAAGGACTCCGCCCTCGGCCGCTCGCGCGTTGTTCCATAGGTGCGGGCCCCGCGTTGGGCGAGTTCGACCGCAGCGGCCAGCCCGGTTCCGGAACTCGCTCCCGTGACAAGCACCACCGGTGCATCCACTTGGATCCCCCTCGCCGTCTGTGGCCTGCTGGCCAAGCAACTGGCTGCGCGAGCCTATGCCGAAGCTCGGGAGCTGAGGCGACACACCGGCCCCCAACGTGTTGAGGGCGCGATCGCATCGAGTCGACAACCAGGTGGTTGCTGGGGGGTTGCTGCCCACTCGGGTGCCGTTTCACTCGGCCGACCTGAGCCCGCCGTGGATACCAGTGGCGCGCGCTCCGATGCAATGCCGTCTCCGACTTCATCGGCAGATGCGGGCATGCGTTTGATGTATCGCGGGCCGACTGTACGCTCGGGCAGAGTTGCGTGGGGCGGCGGGGCTGCACGCTCCGGTTGGCGAGTGAGGGAAGCGCGTGAACGCAGTACCTGCCGGTTGGCATCCTGATCCGGCGCGGCGTCACCAGTTCCGGTGGTGGGACGGCAGCCAGTGGACGGCGCATGTGAGCGATAACGGTGTGGCGGGGGTCGATCCGCCCCAGGCACCGGCGGCACGCTCCGATGCGGGGCAGGCGGCGCAGGTGCCGGCCGCGGCGGTCGTTGCCGCGGCCCAGGCAGGGCCGACCGGGCCGGCACACCTGTCGCAGAGTTCGGCGCAGTCGGCCGGGATCGTGGCGCAAGGGGTCGCCCGGGCTGCTGGCGCATCGGATGGGCAGCGCACGGCGTCGGGTGAGCGGGTCGTGTGGGAGGGCGTGCAGAACCGCGGGAGAGGGCTCGGTGGTACGAGGTGGGTGCTGACCGATGACACGCTGGAGATCCACGCCGGTCGGTTGAACCACAGTTTGCAGCGGGTGCCGTTGGCGGATGTGGCTGCGGTGCGCTTGTCGCGGGGGATGTTGGAGCGGGCGGCGGGTGTGGGTGATATCGCGCTCGATGTTGTGACCGATCAGGGCACGATCGCCACGCTGGTGATGGACAACGTGCCGGACCCGGAGGTGGTGGAGGGTCTGTTGCAGCGCTTGCGGGTGGCGGCCGGTGAGCGTCGCCAGGTTGCCCAAGCGTCAGGTGAGGTGGCGCAGTTGCGCAGCGCGATCGCGGCGTACAGCCACACGGTTGACCTCATTGATGCCGGTCTGTACCAACGGCGCCATGTGTTGGATGACGCTGCCGCCTACCAGGCAGAGTTGAAGAAGATCGCTGACAGCCGGGCCGCGATGGTGAAGGCGGGTACGGCCGTGGCCGGCAACGATCAGGCCAGCGCGCAGGCGAAGAGTGTGGGCAAGCTGGCGCTGCGGGCCTACAACGGTGCGGTTGATCAGTTGACCTACAAGCTGCGGCCGTATCGGTTGGAGGCGGCGCTGGCGAAGCTCGATCGTGAACGCGACACGATCGATCGGATGTTGCGGCCCTTCGACCTGCGCCTGTCGATCCCGTACCACCGGGCATCGCGCAAGGAGATCGAGTTGACCGCTGATTTCGTGGATGCGAAGGAGCGCGAGCGGGAGGCGCTGCGGGCCCGGCGGGAGGAGCTGCGGGAGGCGGAGAAGGTCGAGCGGCAGTTGGCGGCGGAGCGGGCCCGTCTGGCGAAGGAGCGTGAGCACTACCTGCGGGCCCTGGCGGCGGCGCAGGCGAGTGGGCATGCGTCGGCGGAGGATCTGTCAGGTCTGCAGGCGAAGCTCGCCGAGCTCGAGACGCGGAGGCGCAGATCGACGCTCGGGCGGCGAACACCAGAGCGGGCTACGTGTATGTGATCAGCAACATCGGGGCGTTCGGCGATGGTGTGGTGAAGATCGGTATGACCCGGCGGCTGGATCCGCTGGACCGGGTCGTCGAGTTGGGCGACGCCAGCGTGCCGTTCCGTTTCGATGTGCATGCCATCGTGTTCAGCGAGAACGCAGTGGAGCTGGAGGGCCGGTTGCATCGACACCTGGCCGAACGCCGTGAACCTGGTGAACCAGCGGCGGGAGTTCTTCTACGCCTCGCCGAGTGAGGTCCGCGACTTCCTGTTGGCCCAGCGAGACGTCCTGCCCAACGGTGCGGTCGTCGAATACGAGCTCGACCCCGTCGCCGACGAGTGGTTCCAGAGCCAGTCGGCCCGCCGACCGATCCCGGCGTAGCGCTGACCGGCGTCACCTGGTGGACGTCGATTCGACGAATCGTGCGAGGTTCTCCAGCGAGGACGCCAGCCCCGCGGCGTGGTCCTCGGCGGAGATACCGTCCGGCACGTTGTCGGCGACGATCTCCACCAGTGTCCCGCCGGAGTCGGCCCGCACCGTCCACGTCATCGTCATGGTCCCGGCGAACTCGGGTCGGTCGGCGGCGAACTCCACGCTCTGCACCATGCGCTCATCGGGCAGGATCTCGACGAAGCGGACATCGACGACGTCAGCGTCAGCGGAGCTCTTGCCTGGCGAACCCGTCGGATCCGCATAGGTGAGCACCAGCCGGTAGGAGCCTCCCGGCCTGGGGTCGAACCACTCGAACCTGCCGCTCATGCCGTCGGGCGGCAACCACGACTCCAAGGCACGACGATCGACGAGCGCACCAAAGACCGCGCTCGGGCTGGCCAGCATCGAACTCGACGCACGATCCGTCCTGGGCATGGTTCGACCCTACCGGTCCAACGTGGCGTCGCCGGGCGTGCGTCGCGTGCGGAACCCCGCGTTCCGTCCGTTGGGAGCTTCGGAAGCTCCGACGTCGCCGCGCCGCGGCAAGGCGGAGCGGGCGATCCGTAACGCGCGCCCGGCCCGCTGACCCGCCGCCGTCCGGCGTGGGACCGCGCCCTACGGGGTACGGGTCATCCATGGAGGCATCGAGCGGCGCCTACAAGCGCGATACCAGCTACGTCACCACCCGGATCACCCGCGATGGGCGAGACGGCGTCCCGGTGCAGCCGGGGCGGTACCGGTTGATCGCCGCACGGGCGTGTCCGTGGGCGCACCGGGCGTTGATCGTCCGCCGCCTGCTCGGCCTCGAGGACGCCATCTCACTCGGGCTGTGTGCGCCCGAGCACGACGAACGCAGCTGGACCTTCGACCTCGATCCCGGAGGCCGCGATCCGGTGCTCGGCTACCGCCGGCTCGCCGCGGCGTACTTCGCTCGCGACCCAGACGAGCAGCGCGGCATCACCGTGCCGGCCATCGTGGATGTCACCTCCGGCGCGCTGGTCACCAACGACTTCGCCCAGATCACCCTCGACCTGTCCACCGAGTGGACCGACCACCACCGCCCCGGCGCGCCCGACCTGTACCCGCAGGATCGACGGGCCGAGATCGATGACGTCGCGGAGGTGATCTACGGTGACGTGAACAACGGCGTGTACCGCTGCGGGTTCGCCACGTCGCAACGCGCCTACGATGAGGCGTTCGCCGTGTTGTTCGCTCGGCTCGACTGGCTCGAAGAACGGCTGTACGGCCAGCGTTTCCTGGTGGGTGAGACGATCACCGAGGCGGACGTGCGGCTGTTCACCACGCTCGTCCGCTTCGACGCCGTCTACCACACGCACTTCAAGTGCAGCCGCCAGAAGCTGATCGAGATCGATGCCCTGTGGGCCTACGCCCGGGACCTGTTCCAGACGCCCGGCTTCGGCGACACCGTCGATTTCGAACAGATCAAGCGGCACTACTACTGCGTGCACCGAAGTGTGAACCCGACCGGCATCGTGCCGGCGGGCCCCGACCTCGCCAACTGGTCGGCGCCGCACGGCCGGGAGGCGCTCGGTGGTCGACCCTTCGGCGACGGTACGCCGCCCCCGCCTCCGACACCGTCCGAACGGGTGGGTCTTCACTAGAGTCTCCAACGTTCCGACAGATGGAGGGGATCGTGGAGTATTTCGCAATGTTGTTGCCGGGCGCAGGGGATCCGGTGGCGTGGGCGGCGCAGCGTCAGGACGAGGGGTACACCGGCGTGGGTATCGGTGACCACATCGCTCCATTCGGCATCGCCTATCCCCACTTGTGGGTCACGCTGACCTCGATCGCCGTCTCCTGCCCGAGACTACGGGTGTTCTCGACGTTCGCCAACAACCTGTTCCGCTCCCCGGTGGAGTTCGCCCAGGCGGCGCTGTCGCTCGCCGCGGTGTCGGGTGGCCGCTACGACGCCGGGCTCGGGGCCGGCTGGGCGGCCGCCGAGCTCGAATCGATGGGGTGGTCACTACCGGACGGACCCACCCGGGCGCGCCGCTACCGGGAGGCCATGCACATCGTGCGTGCCCTGCTGACGGAGCGCCGCTGCGACTTCGAGGGCGAGCACTACCGCATCCATCAGCCCGACATCGGTGTCGACTCCGAGCACACTCCGGCACTGGTCGCCGCGGTCGGCGGACCGTGGACCATCGAGCACGTGTCGCCCTACGCCGACGTGGTCGAGGTGATGCCGGTGGCATCGTCCTACCGTACTGGCCAGTATGACCGCTCCGCATGGACCACCGGTGGTGCGGACACCTGTGAGCGCATGATCGAGCTCGCCCGCAAGGCCAACCCGTCCGCCCGGCTGTGCGTGAACCTCCCGTTCTCGATCGGGAGTGACGACCGGACGAGAGCGAGCGCGGACCGCTTCGCCAACGGGCCGGTGGCGGGGATGTTCGGCGAAGCGGCGCAGGTCGCCGATCGTCTGGCTCAACTCGCCGCGCTCGGCGTCTCCCGCTTCAGCCTCGCTTGTCCCGAGCCCGGCGGGTATGCGCAGCTGGCGGAGCACCTCGGGCTCGCCTCGCAGCCGTGATCCGCGGGCTCACCGCCGGTGCCGCAGCCTGGGCCGACGTCCGATCACCTGCGCCGCCGGCTCACGACACGGAGGGATCGCGACCGCAGGCCAGGCTGGCGGGACCCCACTGTGCAACCTGGGGCACCCCGAACGGCGGCAGCCAGCCGGCGGCGGCCATGCACGCGAAGTACGCCGGGGTCTGCCAGGTCACCTGCTCGGGGGTGGCAGGGCCGGGGTGTAGAACTGCTGGCACGCTTGCCATGCGGCGAGGGCGATCTCGCCGGGCAAGGGGACTGACGTCGAGGTGGGCAGCGCCGAGGCGCCGGTCGTCGCCGCCTGGTAGTCGGCCCCGTTCGCCCGGTAGCAAGCGGTCAGCTGGCCCGCCCAGTCCTCCGGCGCAGGCAGGTTGGGCAGCGAGCTCACCGGCCCGGAGCGGACGATCACGGTCCCGTCGGGCCCGACCACCTCGATCAGCTCACTCAGTGCGCCACTGTCCGAGCCCGCCGGGTCGAGGACGTAGAGCACGTCCCGCTCCGTGGCTTCGACCGCCGGCCACACGGCACCGCCGCCCGCCGCCCGCACGCTCACCGGTCGCGGGTGCCCGGCCGGCAGGCCGATGGCCGCGAGCGTGAAGTGGCGCAGGAGGAAGGGCACCGGCGTCGACGAACCGGGCAGCGCGTACCCGGGCGGACCCACCGCCGGCTCCTCCCGCTCGGGCAGGCAGCCGGCTGCGGTGTCGGCGCCCACGACGCCCACGCACACGTAGCGCAGGCCGCCGGTGTCGGGCGTCTCGATGAACCGGACGGAGAGCGACCCGTCGGGCAGCTCGAACGTGCCCAGCTCCACCCCGCTGTCGAGCCGTACGTTGAGGGCCGAGGGCCCGACATCGGACGGCGGCGGCGGATCGGTGATCCCCGACGAGCTCGACAGGAACAGCCGTCCGGCGGCGTCCTGCACCTCGATCCCGTACGGCTGGGCGAACGGCAGCCGCCAGCGCACGGCGCCGTCGGTGGCGTCGAGCGCCAGCACCTCACCGCCTCGGCCCACCAGCACCAGCTGCCCGCTCACCGCCGCCGCCTCCGCCCCGGGCACCGAGTAGCGCACCCTTCCGTTCGCCCGGTCGACCACGGCCAGCACCCCGGCGGTGATCGCCGCGCCGTCCGCCATCGCCGTCGACGTGGTGACGGCGCCGCCGGTGGCCGCCGGGCCGGTGCCCGCCTCGGCGGTGCCGGCCACGACGAGCACGGCCGCCACCGTCGCACCCGGTCCCGCCCAGACGATCGGGTTGCCATCGGGTAACGGCAACGTCCACCGCTCGTCGCCGGTTGCGCTGTCGAAGCCCACCAGCACGGGCACCGGCTCGGGCCGGTTGTCGCCGGCTGCGGGGGAGAGGCCCAGCCCCGTCCGGTCGGACACGGCCAGCACCGACAACGGGCCCCGCTCGCGTCGCCACCGTTGCGTACCGGTGGCGGCGTCGACCGCCACCGTGTCCCACCGCCAGTCGTCCGGTGTGCTGTCCTCGGCCCGGGGGTCGACCTGGGTGAACACGAACAGGCCGTCGCCGAGCCGCGGGCCCCACGGGGCGGCCACGTCGCGGATGCCCTCGGTGCGCCGCCAGCGGACCGCGCCGCTCTGTCGGTCGAAGGCCAGGGTCAGCAGGTCGGGTTGCGGCGCGTCTGATGGCGTCTCGAACAGCGCACCCGGTGCCATCGTGATGGCGAGGTCATCGGTGTGCCCCGTCACGAACGTGCTCTCGGCGTCGGTACGCCATCGTTCGGCGCCGGTCTCGAGGTCGATGCCCACCACCATCGTGCGGTCGCCGTCGAGCACGTTGGCCACCACCACACCGCCGCCGGCCTTGTTCCCGTCGGCGTAGAAGGCGTCGCGCTCGTAGGACTCGTTGAACGCCGCGAGGTGGGTGCTCCAGCGCAGCGCGCCGGTGGCGGCCTCGAGGCCGAACAGGTGCACCCCGCCGAGACGGTCGCCGTACTCGGCGGCCAGCACGGTCGACTCGGTGGCGGCGAGCACCTCGACACCGCTCATGGCGCCGGCACAGTACGTCCACAGCGGGGCGCCGGTGGTGGGATCGACGGCCACCAACGCCGCGGCGAACGGGCAGGATGGCTGTTCGGCGGCCGGTGCGGTCGGAGCCGGCAACGTCACCGTACCGATCGGTGTGGCTCGCTCGCCATCGCCGCTCCCACCGCAACCGGTGGCCAGCGTGGCCGCCACGGTCAGAGCGAGAACGGCGCCCACCCGCTGACGACGGCGCCGTCGCCGATGGGGCCGAAGCGATGGGCGCGCAACGTGGACGGCGTGCATGGTCCCTCCTGGCGGCAGCAACGCGTCCCGGCACACCGCCCCGCCGATGCGAGCATCCAACCTGGCCGCCGTGGTGCACAGGGCCGAACGGCCGCATCCGGCGGGCCGAGGAACCCGGCCGGCGGGGCAGCCGCCGACCGGCGCCTCAGGCGGGGAACCAGTGGGCCACGACGGTGCCGTCGCTCGGCCGGCGGTCGTACACGTACGAACGATCAGCGCCCCACGACGCGGCCGAGAGGTTCGGCGTTGCGGCATGGCCGAGGGGCTGCCACCCGGTCCAGCCGAGCGGGGTGGGCAGCACGAGGTTGCGCTGCGGCCCGACCCATCGGCGCTGCCACAGCCGGCCGTCGCCGCCCACGACGAACACGTCCAACCGGGTGGCGCCGGAGCTGGCCACGGCCGGCCGGGAGATGAGGTAGCCGCCGAGATCGATCGGCGTCGACCAACGCCCGCTGCGATACGACAGTTGGGCGAGCCGGAAGTTGCCGTCCCGCACGAACACGTCGAGCATGCCGGCCCCCAGCGAGACGACCGCCGGATCGGAGGTTCCCTGCAGTCCGAGGTTGTTCCAGGCCGACCAACGTGAGCCGTCCCAGCTCTTGATGACCAGCTGTCCGGCGACGTCGCGGGCGACCACGTCGAGGCGACCCGGGGCCCAGGCGGTTGCCACCGGTGCGCCCACGATCGATCCGCCGAGGTCCTCCCAGGCCGACCAGCCGTTCGCGTCCCACCACCGGTGCAGCAGGGTGTTGGTGCCACTGCGGGCGAAGAGGTGCAGCGCGCTGTTGCCCCACGGGGCGACGCTCACGTCCGATGCGAACGCCGCGCCGCCCAGCGGGAACCAGCCGCTCCAGCCCCGGCACGCACCGGGATCGTTGATGTTCTGCCAGAGCCGCCCGTCCATGCCCCGGGTGAAAAGGTCGTGGCGGTTGTCGAGCCAGGTGATGGCGCTCACCCCGCCGGGGATGGTGCCACCGAGGACGGTCGCCGTTGCGGAACCCCCGCCGTACTGGCCCTGGAAGCTAAGGCCCTGCCGTTCCTGGTCGGTGTTGATGCCGGTCGGGCGGTAGCCGTAACGGAGGAAAGCGAGCTCACCGCTGCCGGCGGCGACGTCGACGGCGTAGCGGGAGGCGTCCCCGCAGGCGGCGGCCGGATCGGTCTGGCGGGTGATCCACAGGCGACGGCAGGCATCCGAGGTGCAGGCCGGCGCCGGTGTGCCGGCGGTGATGAACATGAGGAAGCGGTTGGCGTGCATCCAATCGACCGCCGCCGCGGTGATCTCGCCCCGGGCCAGGTAGCCCTGCTCCATGTCGAAGGCCACCGCCCACGGTCGGTCCGCGGGTTCGGGGAAGTAGGCGGGGCGGGGGTCGCCGTTCGCCGCCTTCAGCAGGGGTGTGGGGAAGATCAGCTGCGCTTCGCCGCGGCGAAGGGCCGCGGCGTAGACACGGGGGCCGTCGGTGACCGGCAGCGCCGCCATGACGCGCTCGAGCACCTGCTGGATCGGGCCGGTGAGGAAGGACCCGACGGGGTTCTCGCGCAGCTTCTCGAGGATCGCCCTGATCTCGTTCGGGCCTTTCGACGTCACCTCGCCCGGGATCATGGTGAAGAGGAACTTGCCGCGCAGTGAGCCCATGGTCGGCCAGCCCTGCGCTCGGACGGCCGCTTCCGGTGTGCTGTACCGGCAGTTCGCCGGGTTCGACCGATCGCAGCCCATCAGGTCACGAGGCGTGAAGATCACGTCCCTGGGAAGGCGACGGTCGCCGTTCGGTTCCCTCCCGGAGACGTTGGCGATGAGGTCGTCGAGCGAGGCCGGGCTTCCCGACAGCAGGAAGCCGGGCTTCAGCTCGAGCTTGACGATGACGAGTGGGTGGTCAGGGTGCTGGTCGTGCCAGCGGCGCAGTCCCTCGATGCAGGATCGCAGATCCTGGTGGCGTCCCAGATCCACCCGACCCTGCTCCGGGCAGTTGTTCTCGTTCACGCTCCCGGGGGTGGGGAGATCGTGCTTCACGTAGTAGCGGGGGCCGTCGTAGATCGACAGCGGCCAGATGTCCAGTTCGATCATGCCGGACGTCGCCAGCGCGTCGAACAGGTACTCGAACTTGTTCTCTTTCGAGTTCTGGTACACCTGCTGGGCTGTGCGGTCGCGGCCGGACGATACCTTCTGGTACGTGTTGTGGGAGCCGAGCAGGGTCACCTGGTCGAGCGGCAGGGCATCGTACGCCGCAGTTGGCGCACCGAGATCGCTGACCCCGCTCACGGTCGCTCGGGCGCTGCCATCGGCCCGGGCGACACCGGCGGACCCGCCGATGGCGATCGCCGCCGCCAGCAGGCAGCCGGCGACGGCGCGCCCCAGGCGCGAGCCCCGTCCTTCGCTGGAACCGACCACGGCGCCTCCCCGGCTCGCGGCGTCGCCTTCTCCACAGCGGCGATGCATCGGGCGGGACAGTACTGAAGCAAGAGGAGCGCAGGAACCGCCGTCGCAGTTTTGACATGATCGTCCCGACCCGGGTGACCGGAGGTGATCGGCACCGCCCGGCCTCCACCGGCGAGTCACGAGATCGCCTCGATCAATTCGTGACAGACGTGTTGTGTATTCCGGCACCACAGGACTTGCTGGACCACGCCGTCGTTGCGCTGATGGGGTTGCGTGGCCGTGCCGCCGTCGAAGCCGTTTGCTCCCATCCGGGTGTGGGTACCGCAACAGAGGCGTGGCAACGGATCGACCGAACCCGCGGCTCCGAGGATGCGGAGCGAGGCAACGATGTCGAAACCCGGCCCGTCCTCCACGAGCGCAGCGGCCAGGTCGGCTGTCGCCGATGGACATCCCGAATCCGCCGAGCCGGTGGCCCTCGCGCCACGGATCCTGGAGCTGCGCATCACGGTCGCCACCGTGCTCGAACGGCTGGAGCAACTCCGCAGCCAGAGCGACGGGCACCTTGCCAACCGACTGGGGCGCGCGTTCGAGCAGGCGGCCGCCTTGCACCGCCAGCTCGGCACGCTGAGCCATCCCGGTGCCGTACCGTCGCCTGATGGGCGGTCGCGGCTCGACCAAGCCGTGGAAGCCGGTCCGCTCCGTCTCGCCGCCAACCTCGAGCACCGTCGGACCACCCGGGTGCTGCTGGTCGAGGGCCAACCTGAGCAGCGGTCGATGATGGTGCGCAGCCTCAGCAGCGATCATGCGGTGCTCGCAGTCGCCCAAGCCGACGAAGCGGCCGGCATCCTTGCGTCGTTCGGACCCGACGTCGTCGTGTGGGATGTCGGCCGGCCCGAGGGCGCGCCGGCGGGATCGACGAGGTTGCTCGAACGGGCGCTCAGCGGCGTCGAGGTGCCCGTGCTGCTGGTGAGCGAACACGGCGGCCGGTCACTGCAGCAGCGGTCCGTGAGCCGCGGGCCCTCCGACTTCGTGGTCAAGCCCTTCGCCCCCGAGGAGCTGCAGACCCGGGTGGCGAACGTCCTCGCCCGGCAGCTGGACCGCGCCGAGCTCCGGTCGCACGCCCGATGGGCGCAGCAGCGGGCCGAGCAGCTGCAGGGCGCGCTGGCCAGCCGGGTGATCATCGAACAGGCCAAGGGCATGCTCGCCGCGGAGACCGGGGTCTCGGTGGACGACGCGTTCCAACAGCTGCGCGCCTACGCCCGGAGGAGCAACCATCGCATCCATGACGTCGCCAACGCCGTGGTCCATGGTGGGTTCCGTTTCTGAGCGGCCAGTGGCCAAGCGGCTCGGTCATCGGTGACCATTGGCGAGAGGGACCCCCGGGGCACGGTCGTGGTCGAATCGGGCACACGATGGCCGGCGGGCCCACCGGACGGTCGGCCTGCGGAAAGGGCGACGTGTCGTTGTTGTCGTTCGCCCCCGAACGACCGGCGGTGGTCAGACGGCACCGGCACAGACCTTGACCTTGGGGGCGTAGCCCTGCAGCGTCGCCAGGTGGGTGGTGATCGGCTTCGTGCCGCCGCTCGACGCGATCTGACCCAGGTTGAGCGCCCGCAGGAACATGTTGATGAGGTTGGCCACCGCAGCCGGCATCACGTACCCGATCCCGTAGCCCATGTGGAGGTTCAACGTTGCGCCCTTGCACTTCACGATGCCGAGATCAGACCCGTTGACCACGCTCATCGTCGTGGTGAGCGACACATACGGCCCCACCGCGAAACCGAAGCCGCCGATGCCGACGGTGACGCGCAGCTTGTGGGCGATGATGAAACCGTTCACCCCGAGCGACACGCCGGCGGTGGACTGTAGGAGGCTTCGTCGCACGCTGAGCCCGGAGGGCGCGCCGACCGCAAAGCTCCCGTCCCGGTAGCCGGCGCGCAGCGCACCCTGGAACGCGTAGTCGCCGGTGAAGCTCAGCGTCGACTTCTTGGCCGAGAACACCGTGTCGATCTTGAAGGACTGGTGGAAGTTCACCGCGAACGGCAGCTCCGGACCGAAGACGGGCACCGAGAGGTCGTCGGGGAGGTCCACCACCTGGTGGATGTTCGCCTGCAGGCCCGTCTCGGTGGCCGCCTCGAAGCTGGCCCGCACCCCGGCCACCCCGCTCAGGGACACCTCGGCGGTGACGATGCGCCCGTCGCGGATGACAAGGTTGAAGTCGATGCGGGGTTGCTCCAGGTACACCCGGGCGCTGCCCACCACCTTCAGCCCGTTGTGGTCGTAGGCGAGCTCCACCCCCCAGGACCCGTCCGAGCCGTGCAGCGGGAACGCCCGCATGCCGGTCACGGGGACCACCGGGAACGGGGCGGGCGAGACCGGTGGCAGCACGCCGCGGTCCTCCGGCCGGGCGCCCGGCGCGGCGCCGGGCCCGCCCGGCGGCGTCGTGACCACCGGGGGCACCTGCCGTGGGCGCAACAGGCTGCGAGGCGCCGCGGGCCCGCCTGCCGGGACCGTGGTGGTGGTGGCGGCGGCGGTGGTCGCGGTGGCGGGGCCCTCGCCCGCCAGGCCGCTCGCCGATCCATCGCCGTCCCGGTTGGTCACATCCGCCGCTGCGGGCAGGCCGGGAGCCGCCCGGACCTGGATCAGGGCAGGGTCGATGGCACCCTCGTAGGACGCCTCGAGCTCGACGAAGAAGTCGGTCAGCTCGGCGGGGCCGATGGTGACGGCGACGTCGTCGCCGACCCGCTCCACGCCGAGCACGCGCCCCGCGCCCCGGTTGGTGACCAGTAGCAGCTTGCCGGGCGCCAGCTGGTCGACCTCGTCGGCGTCACCGTCGAGCGTCCAGGTCAACCCGTCCCCGCTGACCGACACGACGCTGGCCGCGCCG
The DNA here is from genome assembly GCA_041394365.1 of Acidimicrobiales bacterium. Lineage (GTDB taxonomy): Bacteria > Actinomycetota > Acidimicrobiia > Acidimicrobiales > CAIXPF01 > CAIXPF01. The sequence continues at coordinate 131,062 of JAWKIM010000024.1, read as the reverse complement.
CCGCCGGGGATGACCACGTCGGGCTGGAACACGACACCGTCGGTGTCGCGCCGGATGCTCGCCCCGTGGTCCCACTCGGCGTCGGTCAGGCGGGCGTCGGGTGAGGCGACCCGGGCCCGGGCCGCGCCGCCGCCTCCCGTGCAGGCGGCGCACACCGCGGCGGCGAGGGCCACCACGATGGTCAACGCGGTGCCGCGCCGTCGTTGTCGGTGCATTCAGAACGCCTCTCCGGTGGCCGCCTCGGCGGTGAGCTGAGCCAGGAAGCGGGTCTCGATCCAGTAGGTGGGGATGTCGCCGAACTCCGCCCGGCTGCGGACCACCAGCGGCAGCGGCCCGGCTCCGAACGTGTCGGGCACCTCGAAGATGACGCTCAGGGTGATCGTCTGCCCGGGGGTGAGCTCGACGTTGCCGCTGTCGGCCACCGCGGCCAGGTCGTACCCGGTGCCCGAGGCCAGCAGCACCTGGTACTGCGGCTGGAAGCTGAGCCCGAATGCCCGCACCTGCGCGTCGGGCGATGCGGTGACCTCCAGCGACAGTTCCAGCTGGCGGCGCCCGACGGCGGGCCGGAGCGTGGGGTTGAGCAATCCCAGCCGGTAGGCCCGCACCTGCACGGTCCAGTCGCCGGCGGTGGCGGTGGAGGCCTGGACGGTCTGAGCGGTGGGCGGCGGCGGCCAGGTGACCACGTCCGATGCCGTACCGAGCGGCATGCTCGCCACGGCACCCTCGCCCGGTCCGATGTAGAGGCCCGCTCCCGCCGGCGACAACGACCGCACGTCGGTGAACTCGATGCGGAGGGGGGTGGGCCGGTCGTGTTCCACGATGCCGTCGCCGCGCACCAGCCCCGTCGACAGGCGCCCGCCGGCGTCGAGCGCGATCTTGAACCCGAACGTCGGCGGGGCCGAGAACAGGGCGTCGTCGGGTCCTTCCCGGGTGAGCAATGACGTGACGGTGGCGTCGAGGGTGGCCGACCGGGTGGCCGGGTCGTAGGCGAGACGGGTGGGGGCGACGTCGTAGCCGGGCACGTTCATCGAGCCGGCGTCGAGCGCGACCGAGAACGGCTTGCCGCTGCCCGCCCCGGCGCCGGTGGACGCGCGCGGCACTGGGAGCTGGTCGAGCTCGGGGGCGGTTCCGGGCGCCACGTCGTCCAGTTGGAACGGGATGGCGCGGCGCTCGATCAGCTCGGGCTGCAGCGTCCCGAACCCCACCTTGGGCACGCTGGCCAGCAGCAGCTCGTAGTCGCCGGTCACGTCCGCCGGCACCACGAAATCGGCCCACTGCCCGCCCTGCGCGGTCCAGCTCAGCGGCGCGGCCATGGGCGAGCCGTCCACCGCATCGAGCACCTCCCCGCTCGGCAGTCGCAGCAGCAGGTTGGAACGGGCGTCGAACGGTGAGGTCGAGGCCCGGGCGGTGTACGCCTCCACGAACGCCCGCAGGACGCGCGTTCCCCGCTCGGCTTGGATGCCGAGGTCGACCTTCGAGGCGTTGAGCTGGATGCCGGTGAGGTGGATCCCGAACTTGCCGATCTGCGCCCAGCCGTCCAGCGCGATCTCGGACGGCAGCCACAGCTGTTCCCCGCCGCGACCGTCGAGGCGGAACACCGGTTGTTCGTAGGCGGCGCCGCCCCAGGTGACGATCCCGTCGGCCACCGGGTCGTCGCGCACGTTGAACGCCACCGACGTCACCTCCACCGCCGCGCCCGGTGGGACGTCGAACAGGTCGCCCGACAACGGGACGCTGGTGCCGTCGCCCAACGTGAGCGTCGCGGTGGTGTCGGTCTGCGCCCAGCCACCGCTGACGTTGGCATAGCGCAGGCCGAGGGCGAGCTGCCCGCTCTCCTGGTCGTACACCGCGTTGCCCACCGTGATGACGAAGGACTGGAACTGGAAGGAGATGCCAACCGGGTGGACCACGCCGGGAGCACGAGGGGGCTGCGCTGGCGCAGCCGTTGTGCTGGCGCTGGTGGGCGGCGGCGTGGTCACCGCGGCGTCGCCCGCAGTGCTTCGACCCGCCAGGGAGCAGCCGGCCGCCACGACGGCGACCAGTGCGGTGAGCGCGGCGACGGCCCGGCGGCTTCCGCTGGCGCTCATGGTTCGCCCCGGCTGGCGACGCAGCCTGGATCGTCGGCCAGGGTCATGAGCCCGGTCGTCGCCGAGCCGGGGGTCTGCGACGAGCTCGTACCGGTCGGTACGGCAGTGGTGATCACGGGAGGCAGGGTGGTGGGCGGCGCCGGCACGGTCGTCTCGCCGGGGGCGAGGGCGGCCGGTGAGCCGACGTCGGGGTTGGGCGGCGCCACCACGACGATGGAGATCGGCTCCGCCCCGAGGGTGGTGACCGTCATGGCGGGGCCCGGCACCCCGCGGGCGCCCGGCACCAGGTAGGGTTGCCGCTGCCGCCTCCCGATCCGCGGTAGCCGGTGTCGACCCCGGGCGGAAGCGTGGGCGTCGCGCCCGGATCGACCCCGGGCGGCAGCGGCTCGGCCACCTCCACCGGCACCACGTCACAGCCGGGCGGGTCGGTGGTGGCCGGAGCGGTGATCGGCGGCGCGATGGTTGGCGCCGCTTGTTCACCGCCGGCGGTGCAGCCGAGGAGGCTGCAACCGACGAGGATCGTAGCGATCACGGTGGCCGGCGTCCGCCTGTCCGGCTTGGGGGTGCCACGTCAGGCGAACAGGTCGTACACGGCGCGGCCGTCGCCTCGTCGGCCTCCACGCCATCGATGGTGACGAGCACGTGGCGGTCGTCGATGAACACGCCGAACTGCACGATGCCGCCCGGCGACACGATGGAGTAGGCGCCATCGCCGACGCCCTCCACCCGCTCGGCGTCGATGTTGTTGCGCTCGATGTCGGCGACGGTGCGGTTGGTGGGATCCTCGGTGATCACGCCCACCGAGACCACACCGTCGGCGCTGTAGTAGTGGCATCCCAGCTCAGGGCCGGAGCCGGGGTCGAGCACGACCGCAGCCCCCACCGCGCCGGACACCGCATCGTCGCCGGCGCAGTCGCCACCGCCCGACGCCGGTGCAGCCTGCTCGGTCGTTGCAGCCGCAGCCCGACCGGTGGTTGCAGGCTGTTCGATGCCGACCGTCGACGGCGAGGATCCCGAAGCGGGCTCGTCGGAGCCGCCGCAGGCGGCGAGCGCGCCGGCGGCGAGCGGTGCGATGGCGAGCAGGCGGCGAAGGGGCGGGCGGGGCATGAGGTGGCGGATCGACACCCGGTCGAGGAAAGCGGAGCGCACCCCTCGTTCGCATCAGGGGAACTCCTATCATCCGGCGGGTGCCAGCGGACCGAGCCGACGCCACCGCCGGCTCCCACGCCGTTCTCGGTCGTGCCGGTGAACTGGCGGCCGTCGAGGAGCTCCTGCTGCAGGCTGTGTCGGGTCCGGCCTCGCTCGGCCTGGTGGGTCCGGCCGGCATCGGCAAGACGGCGCTGCTGGAGGCGGCGCTGGCCGCCGCTACGGCCCGACGGTTCCGGCTCGTCGTGGTACGGGCGGTGGGCGCCGAGGCACGCGTGGCCAACGCCGGTCTGCGCGACGTGCTGCACCAACTCGATGGCTCGTTCATCGATCATCTCCCGTCACCGCAGCGGCGGGCCTTGCGCGCCGCGGTGGCCGAGGCCGACCCCGCGGACACCGCCAGCCATCTGGCGGTGCTGGCCGCCGTGCAGGCGGTGCTGGCCCGCGCTGCGGCCGACGGCCCGCTCCTGATCGCGGTGGACGACCTCCACTGGCTCGATGCGTCGTCGGCCGCGGCGTTGCGCTTCGCCCACCGCCGCCTCAGCGGACCGGTCGGTATGGTATGGACGCGCCGTCAGCTGGCGGATGCGCCGACCGGTCCCGAGGACCTCGGTGATCCTGGGGCCCAGCTGACGGTGGGGGCGTTGGCCGATGCACCGCTGCGCGTCATGCTGCAGCGGCGGGCTCCACGCGATCTCGATCGTTCGGTGGTGGACCGCATCGTCGGCCTCGCCGGCGGCAACCCGTTCGTCGCGCTCCAGCTCGCCGCTGCGGTCGAGGATCGGGCGATGCCGGCGCCGCCACCGCTGCCGCCGTCGGTCGATGCGCTGGTCTCCACCCGCCTGGCGAAGCTGCCGGCGGCGACCCGGGACGTCCTGCTCGTCGCCGCCGCCTCGGCCGCGCCGACCGTGGCGATGCTCGAAGCCGCGATGGCCCGACCGGGAGCGCAGCCGGGCCTCGTCAGCGCTGCGCTGGCCGTGGGCGAGGACGCCGGCATCGTCCATCTCGTCGAGGGGGTGGTCACCTTCACCCACCCGTTGATGCGCCACGGCATCTCCACCGCCGCCGAGCCGAGCCGCCGTCGTGACGCCCACCGCCGGCTGGCCGCCCTCGTCGCCGAACCGGAGGAGCGCGCCCGCCATCTGGCCCTGGCTGCGTTGGGGCCCGAGCCGGCGGTCCTCGATGCGCTCGACCGCGCCGCCGGCACCGCAGCCCGCCGGGGTGCCCCGGGCGAGGCGGCCGAGCTGCTCGAGCTCGGCATCGCCCTCGGCCCGCTCACCGCGGCGGCGGACGGTGCCCGGCGCGTCGCCGCCGCCGGGCACCGCCTCGCCGCCGGGGATCTGCGGCGGGCTCGGGAGCTGCTCGACGTGGTACTGGCCGATGCCGATCCGGCGGGGCGTCCGTCGGCCCACGCGCTCGGTTTGCGTGCCGCGGTCGCGTTGGTCGAGGGCGATCTGGCCGGCGCCGCCGTCGGCTTCGAACCGCCGTCGCCGCCGCGACCGACGCCCGGACCCGGGTGTGGGGCGGGCTGTTCCTGTCGTTCCTGCTGACCAACACGAGCAGGGTGCCCGAGGCGCGCCAGGTCATCGACGAAGCGGAACGGCTGGCGGAGGCAACCCCCGGGCTTGAGGCGGCGCTGGTCGCCGCGGCCATGGCCACCTCGGTGATGGTGCGCTTCCTCGCCGGCGCGCCGATCGACTGGGCACGCCTGGAAGCCGCGGTCGCGCTGGAGCAGCCGGCGCCGGCTGCGCTGGTGCCGACCACCTCGAGGCCGCTGCTGGTCAAGGCGATCCTGCTGCACCTCGCCGGTCGGCTGCCGGAAGCCTCGGCCTCGTGCGAGCTGCTGCGGGAGCAGTTGCGCGACGAGGGCGATGAGGCGGCCCTGGCCCTGGTGGATTTCTGGGTGACCTCCATCTGGTGCTCGCTGGGCCGTTTCGAGGCCGCCGAGGCCCACGCGGCCGAGGCCGGCGAACGGGCTGCGGTGGTGGCCAGTCCGTTCACCTCCGGTGTGGCCTGCTCGGCGGCGGCCACCGTGGCCGCCTGGCGGGGCGACGTCGACCGCTGCCGGGCCGAAGCCGACGCCGCCGTGGTCGCCCTGGGGGTCGGGTCCCCGCTGTCGGTGTGGCCGATCGTGGCCGCCGGGATGATCGAGCTGTCCCGCGGTGATCTCGCGGCGGCCTCATTGCGCTACGAACCGTTGTTCGACATCACCGCCGCCATGGGTCTGCACCAGGGCGCGGCCGTGTGGTGGACGCCGGAGCTGATCGAGGTGCTCGCCGGTCTCGGCCGCGTGGACGAAGCGCGGGCGTTGCTCGATCGCTACGACGTGGCCCAGTTCGGCGATCAGCCGTCCGACGCCGTCGCGGTGGCGATGCGCTGCGCGGGTCTGGTGGCAGCGGCCGAGGGGGCGCTCGAGCAGGCGGAGGCGTCGCTGCGAGGGGCGCTCGCCGCCCACCTCGGCGGCGCCGGCTCCCTGGCCGTGGCCCGCACGCAGCTGCACCTCGGCGCGTTGCTACGACGGCGCGGCCGGCGCCGGGACGCCCGCGACGTGCTGGAGCGCGCCCTGGCCACCTTCGACGGCGTGGGCAGCCGATGCTGGGCGGAACGGGTCCGTCATGAGCTCGCCGGCCTCGGCCTGCGCCCCCGGCCCGACGACGACCTGACCCCCACCGAGCGACGGGTGGCGGGCCTCCTGGCCGAGGGGCTGACCAACCGGGAGGTCGCTGGTGCGCTGCACGCCAGCCCCAAGACGGTGGAGGTCCACATCACCCGGATCTACCGCAAGCTGGGCCTGCGCGGCCGGGCCGAGCTGATCGCCCACGTCGCCCGCCACCCCGAGCGGTTCCGGCCCGTGCCCGGGTCACCGTCGCCGTGACCGCATCGGTCTGATCGACCCCGCTGCACGGGCCGGGAACGACCGCCGTCCTCGTCGACAGGCGCCGCCTACGATCGGCGGGCATGGAGCAATTGCGTGGCCGCACGGCGGTCATCACCGGGGGCGCATCGGGCATCGGCCTGGCCACCGCCCGCCTGCTGGTAGCCGAAGGCGTGTCCCTGGTCCTCACCGACATCGAGCAGGGTCCCCTCGACGCCGCCTGCGCCGAGCTCGGCGCGGTGGGCGTGGTGGCCGACGTCAGCGATCTCGCCGCCGTCCAGACGCTCGCCGACACCGCGTTCGAACGCTTCGGGCGGGTCGACATCCTGTTCAACAACGCCGGGGTCGCGGTCGGCGGGCCGATCGCCGAGATGACCCACGCCGACTGGCGTTGGGTCATCGACGTCGATCTCTGGGGGCCGATCCACGGCGTGGAGGCGTTCCTGCCGCGCATGATCGCCCAGGGTGGCGGCGGGCACGTGCTGTTCACCGCCTCGTTCGCCGGGCTGGTCCCCAACGTCGGGCTCGGCCCGTACTGCGTGGCCAAGTACGGCGTGGTGGCGCTGGCCGAGGTGCTCCAGAAGGAGCTGCGCCCGCACGACATCGGCGTGTCGGTGCTGTGCCCCATGCGGGTGGCCACCAACATCGGGCACTCGAACGGAACCGGCCCGCCGAGCTTGGCGGGCCGGAGGCGTCCCCCGGCGTGGAGGACCAGAGCGAGGACAACCCCGACCAGGCCGGCTCGGTGCTCGACGTGGACGACGTGGCTGCGCAGGTGGTGGCGTCGATCAGATCGAACCGGCTCTACATCGTGCCCCACCCCGAGAGCCGGCGGTTCGTGCAGCGCCGCTTCGAGCGCATCGACCGCGCCTACGACGAGGCCTGATCGGCCAGAGCCGGCTCAGCGCGTGGTGCGATCCTCACCGTTCGGTCGATGGTCTCGGCGCTGAAGGGTCCCAACCGACACACCGCGATGTCGCTCCGTCTGCGGGACGCGCACAGAAGCGCTGATCAGCGGACCTCTCACCGAACGTGGTGAAGCGATGACGTGCACGTTCGGACCCTTCGGACCGAGAACTACCGGGCCGAGCGGGCGCTGCGGTGGTCGTGGGAGGATGCGGGAGATGGACGTCCAACCACTCGGCGCGGATTTCGGTGCGGTGGTCACCGTCGGTTCGCTCGCCGCGCTCGCCGATGAGGCGTTCCTCGACATCGTCGAGCTGGCGCACCGCTACGCGGTCCTGGTGTTCCCCGGCCAGCACCTCGACGATGACGAGCACCTCGCCTTCGCCCGCCGCTTCGGTCCGCTGGAACGGGCACTGAACTCTCGCAGCGACACCCGGTTCTCGCGGCTTTCGAGCGTGCGCAGCAACGGCGCCATGGTGCAGCCGGGCAGCTCGGTGGCGCGCATGTTGGAGTCGAACATGGCGTGGCACACCGACAGCTCGTTCAAGCCGATCCCGGCCAGTTTCTCGTTGCTGCGGTGCAAGGAGGCGGCGGCCACCGGCGGCGAGACCGAGTTCGCCGACCTGCGCGCCGCCTGGGACGCGCTCGACCCCGAGCGGCGGGCCCGGGTGGACGGCAAGCGGGCCGTCCACTCCTACCGCTGGAGCCAGGAACAGGCCGACGCCGCCGACTGGCTCTCCGACGAGGACTGGGCGGCGTTGCCGCCGGTGTCCCAGCCGCTCGTACGCACCCATCCGGCGACGGGCCGGCGCAACCTCTACCTCGGCCGCCACGCCCTGCGGATCGAGGGTGAGGACGCCGAGGAGAGCGGCCGGTCCCTGGCGGAGCTGTGCGAGTGGGCCTGCCGGCCGCCGCGCGTCTTCGCCCATCGGTGGTCCGCGGGTGACCTGGTGCTGTGGGACAACCGCTGCGTCGCCCACCGGGGACGGCCCTTCCCCTACAACGAACGAAGGGTCATGGTGCGCGCCACCGTCGCCGGGGACCCACCACCCGGCGAGCGCAACCCCTGGGCGCTCGACTGACCGATCGCGGCGGCGCGGCGGTTGGATGGATGTGTCAGTAGGCTCTCCAGGAGGTGGGTCGCCGATCGCCAGGTGGTGGTCCACTGGAGGAGGGGAAAGCGATGGTGGATCGACCGTTGGTGTCGGACTGGACCGCGGACTGGGACTTCTACGGGCGGCAGTACCACGACGACGCGCCAGCCGTCTGGCAGGAGCTACGCGACGCGTGCCCGTTCGCTCGTACCGAGCGGTATGGCGGGGCGTGGGTCGCCCTGCGGTATGAGGATGTGGTGGCCGCGGCGCACGACACGTCGACGTTCCGATCCTTCCACACGAGCCTTGAAGACGACTACAGCGTGAACAAGGCGGACTTCCCGCCGCTGGATCTCAACCCGCCCGAACACGGTCCGTTCCGGCGGTTGCTGTTGCCACTGTTCGGGCCCCGGGCCGTGGAGGCTCTGCGGCCCCGGGTGGAGGAGATCTGCGCTTCCTTGCTCGACGGCCTCGACGGCCTCGACGGCCGGACCGAGATCGACGCCGCCCTTGACTACGCGCGCATGTGCCGATGTCGGTGACGGCCACGATGTTGGGGGTGCCGGACGCGGATGGTGATCGCTTTCGAGGCTGGGTCCACGACATCGTCGAGCGGCCCGATCGGACCGCCACGGTGGCCGCCGCCCTGCGCGAGGCCATCGGCTACTTCCGCAGCCTCGTCGTCGCCCGTCGGGAGGACCCCGGGGACGACCTCATCAGCCTGCTGGCGCACAGCGAGCTCGATGGCGAGCCGCTGGCCGATCGCCGCATCACCTCGGCGGCGGTGATCATGATGCTGGCCAGCCTCGACACGGTGTGGACCACACTCGGTGCTGCCCTGCTGCACCTGGCCGAGCACCCCGACGATCTCCGGCGCCTGCGTGACGAGCCGGCGCTCCTCGAAGGGGCCGTGGAGGAGTTCCTGCGGTTCTACGCCCCCGCTGAGCTGAGCCGTTGTGTGGCCACTGATGTCGACTTCGCCGGCCATCGGGTGCGGGCCGGCGAGCACCTGCTGCTGTCGTTCCCGGCGGCCAACCGGGACCCGGCCGCTTTCCCCGATGCCGACCGCTTCATCATCGACCGGGCGGAGAACCGCCACCTGGCGTTCGGCGTTGGGATCCACCGCTGCATCGGCTCCAACGTGGCCCGCATGGAGCTCGCTGTCGCCCTCCGCGCATGGATCCACCGGTACCCCCACTTCAGCATCGATCCCTCCCGCCCGGTGGAGATGACCGAGGGCGGCGGCATCCGCGGCCCCCGCCGCGTGCCCGTGCGAATCGGCTAGGACCGCTGCTGCTCGGTAGGCGGTCAGGTCTCGTCCTGGACGTGGGTCTCGTCCCACTCCTTCGCTTCGCTCTGCTCGTCGAAGCGGCGCTCCGCCTCGGCGAGGTCACCGTCGCTCTCGTCGATGAGCTCGTCGGCCAGGGCTTCGTCGCGCTGCACCCGTTGGCCCAGCCAGTCGTCGACCGTGCTGTTGGGCGGCTCCTGGTACGGGTCGGTGGACTCGCCGGTGGGCGCACGGTCGGCGGGGTTCTGCGGCATCTGGGCTCCGATCGTCGGTGCAACGTGCCCGTGGTCGTTCCCGTTTCCGGGACGCACCAGTCGCGCCCCGGTCAGTTCAGGGCGGCGATGGCCACGGTGAGCGCACCGGCGTAGGTGACCCAGGCCGCATACGGCACCAACAGGTAGGCCGCGACGGGCCGCACCCGCCGGAAGGCCACGATGGTGGCCACCACCAGACCGAGCAGGATGGCGATCTCGGCGACGGCCCAGCCCGGCCGCTGTAGCGCGAAGAACACGGCGGTCCAGCCGAGGTTGAACACCAGCTGCGCGGCGTACAGCACGAGCGCCGCGCGCACCTCGCGCCGCTGCACCCCCCGGCGGGCCACCAACCAGGCGGCCACCGCCATAGCTGCGTACAGCGCCGTCCACACCGGGCCGAACAGCCAGTCGGGCGGGTTCCACGGCGGCTGATCGAGGCGGTCGTACCACGATCCCGGCGCGGTGTCGGTCCACGAGGCGCCCAGCGCCGCCACCACGGCCACCACCGCCAGCGACAGCACCAGACCGGCCGGTCCGCCCAGACCGCGCGGTGAACGCGCGGCACCGGGCCCGCTGGCGGCTCCGTCGTCGCCGGGGCTGCCCCCGGGCGCGTCCGATCGGAACGAGGTCAGGTGCGGCGAGCTCACCGGTGGCCTGTACCCGGGCGCTCGTTCGGCAAACGGTGGCACCTGCGTCGCCTCGTCGCTGCCGGCCGGGCATCCTCGGTGGTTCGCTCCCAGAGCCACCGTACGGCGTTCGCTCTGACACGATCTGGATCTGCGCCGGCGCCCGTGGCCGCCGATGAAACTCGGCAGGGTGGCCGACGACGGCCGTCACCGCCACGGGGGAACGAACATGAGGAACCGCCGTCCTTCAGTCCTGGCGACGCAGCAAGGCCCGTTCGACGCGGCCATGTTCCAGCGCATGCTCGACGGTATCTCGGTCAACGTCATCTTCGCCGACGAGGACAACATCATCCGCTACATGAACGCCGCCTCGCGGCGGACGCTGCAGGAGATGCAGGCGCACCTCCCGGTGCCGGTGGAGCAGATCGTGGGTTCGTCGATCGACGTGTTCCACCGTTGCCCGGCGCACCAGCGACGCCTGCTGGCCGACCCGACGAACCTGCCGCACCAGGCGGCCATCTCGCTGGGCCCCGAGACGATGCAGCTCGAGGCGATCGCGCTGGTGGGCGAGAGCGGGGAGCGGCTGGGCACACTGGCGGTGTGGTCCCGCACGACCGAGGCGACGCGGCAGCAGGCGTTGCAGGTGGAGAGCCTCGCCGCCGCCATCGAGGAACTGCACGCGTCGATCACCGAGATCTCCAGTGGTGCCGGTCGCGCCGCCGGGGTGGCCGACGAGGCGATGCGCATCACCAGCGCCGCCCTGGAGCTGATGCAGGCGATGGCGGCCGCGTCGGACAAGGTGGGCGACATCGTCTCGTTCATCGCCGAGATCGCAGGACAGAGCAAGCTGCTCGCCCTCAACGCCACCATCGAGGCGGCCCGCGGCGGCGAGGCCGGGCGGGGTTTCGGCGTGGTGGCACTCGAGGTGAAGGAGTTGGCCACCGCATCCCAACGGGCGGCCGGTGACATCCGGGCCAACATCGAGGCCGCCCAGCAGCGCTCCCGGGAGGCGGTCGCCGCGATGCAGGCCATCTCCACGGTGGTCAGCGATGTGCGCGATGCGGCCGGAACGATCGCCGCCGCAGTCGAGGAGCAGACCGCGGTGGTGGCGGAGATCGCCCGCAGCGCCTCGGCCGTCACTTCCGCCACCACCGCCTGATCCTCCGGTTGACCCCTCCTGTCGATCAAGCCTACTCTCAATTGAGTAAAGGCTTGATCGAGGAGACGACGTGGACCCGTTGGAGATGTTCGAGAAGGCGGCCACCGATGCGGCCGCCCTGGCCCGCTCGGTGCAGACCGATCAGATGGGCGCGGCGACGCCGTGCAGCGAGTGGGATGTGGCGGCGTTGCTCGAACACATGGCCGGCGGTCCGGCCTACCTCTTGACGGCGCTCGGCCTGGCGTCGGTGCCCGTCGCCGGCTGGCCTGACCGCGCCGCCGTCGAGCGGTGCCTGACCGCGTTGCGCGAGCCGGGTGCGCTCGAGCGGCGTTGCCAATCGCCCGCCGGGTTCGAGTGGTCGGTGGCGGAGGCGGCCGCGGGCACGGCGATGGACCAGCTGATCCACACCTGGGATCTCGCCGTGGCGCTCGACGCCGACCGCACGCTCGATGCGGAGGTCACCGCCGCCGTCGTCGCCCGGTTCCTGCCCGACATGCCCGAGGTCGGTCGCCGGGCCGGCTTCGTGGGTCCCGCCGTTGCGGTGGGTGCGGGCGCCGGCCCCCAGGACGTGTTGCTCGGCGCGATGGGCCGGGATCCTCACCGATGAGCGACCCATCGGCCGACGATGACCGCCTCGACGAGGCGGTGAAGGCGATGGGACACCCCGGCCGGCGGGCGATGCTGCGGCTGGCCCGCGACGGCGAGCGGTCCGCCACCGAGCTGGCCGACGCCGCCGGCTTGTCGCCGTCGGCTGCCAGCCAGCACCTGAGGCTGCTCAAGGACGTGGGCCTGCTGCACGTGCGGGTCGACGCCAAGCGCCGCCTGTACTCGGTGGACTTCGAACGGCTGGCACAGGTGCGCGCCGTGTTCGACGAGCTGTGGACCGATCAGCTCGACGCCCTCAAGCGGCGGGCCGAGGCCCCGAGGCGGTCGGCTCGTCGCCAGGGCACGGCGTGAGACCGAAGGGGACCGTGTGAAGCTGGTCGACAAGCGGCTGGTCATCGCTGCGCCGCCCGCGGAGGTCTACGCGCTGCTGACCGACGCCTCCTTGCTCGTCGAGTGGCTGGCACCGGTGGCCGAGCTCGACGCCCGGCCCGGCGGCGCCATCCGCTGGACCCATCACAACGGCGACGCGGTCAGCGGGCGGTTCGTCGAGCTCGTTCCGGCGAGGCGGGTGGTGTTCACCTACGGCTGGGAACGGGCCGACGTCGGCGTGCCCCCGGGCTCCACCACGGTGGAGATCGACCTGCGGCCCGTACCCGGCGGTACGGAGCTGCACCTGGTGCACCGCGGGCTGGAGGGCCCGATGGCCGACGCCCACGCCGGTGGCTGGGCCAACTACCTCGACCGCCTCGCCACCCGGGCGGGTGGCGACGATCCCGGCGTGGACCCGCTCGCCGGGCAACGCGTCCCCACCCGGCGGGAGCTCGGGATGCCGTGAGGCAGGCGACGAAGGCCGGGCGGTGCACGCGGCGCCGCCCGGCCCGTCTCATCGCGTGGCGCCCTGCCGCGGTGTGGCCGCCACCATCGGCATGACCGTGCCGGTCAGCAGCTCGATGCAGCGCATCACCTGGTCGTGTGGCTGGCCGGGGTGTTGCATGCGCAGCACCAGCGTGTCCACGCCCAGCTCGTCGCGCCACCGGCAGATGTCGCGGGCGCAGCGCTCCGGCCCGCCGATGATCATCCGGTCCTGCCAGAAGGCGTCGGAGTCGTAGTACGGGTCGTCGATGCTGGTGATCGGGCGGCGGCGCCCGTCGGGCAGCCGCTCCACCAACGACACCGCCGGCGGCGCGTACACCTTCTTGTAGGTGTGCATCAGGTGCGGGCGCACCTCCCGCCAGGCGGTCTCGTCATCGGCGGCCACGTAGAACTCGCGGATCAACGCCGTCGGCTCGGTGGCCGGGTCGCGGCCGGCCTCGGTCAGCGCCACCCGGTAGTCGGCGAACTGGCTGCGGGTGTGCTCCAGATCGGTCAACAGCGAGATCAACAGGTTGTGGCCCCGCTTGGCCACCCGCCGCCGGGACGCGGGCGTGGCCGCACCGATCCAGATGGGGATGGGCCGCTGCACCGGCGCCGGCCGCAGCTGGGCGCCGAGCACGTTGTAGTAGCGGCCCTCGTAGCTGAACCGCTCGCCGGTGAAGGCCCGCTCGATCACGTCGAGACCTTCGAGGAACATGCCGAGCTTGCGCTCGAACGGGAGGCCGAAGCCGTCGAACTCGTCCTGGCGGTAGCCCTGCCCGAGGCCGAGCTCGAAACGCCCGTTGGAGATCGTGTCGATCACCGCGGCGTCCTCGGCCAGCTTCAGCGGGTGACCATACAGCGGGCTGACCACGATGCCCTGGCAGATGCGGATGCGCTGGGTGCGGGCGGCCGCCGCCGCACACACGATGAGCGGGCTGGGGCAGTAGTCGTCCTCGAAGAAGTGGTGCTCGGTCATCCACACGTCATCGACGCCGCGCTGGTCGGCGAAGGCGATCTGTTCGAGCGCCTCGGCGTAGACCTGCGGGGCGGTGACGCCGAACTCCGGTGGGGCCTCGAGGCCGTACAGCATGCCGATTCTCATGGCCGGGACCTTAGGAGGCCGACGCAGCCGGCCGCCTCCGATCCGCGCGATGGCGCCCGCCGCGGTCGTGGGCCGACGTGACGTTGGCCTCTGGTAGCGGGCCGGTGGCGGGTCGACGATGACGGTGAACGCCGAACGAGCGCGGAGGTCACCATCATGCGGGTGATCGTGGGGTATGCCAGCCGGTCCGGTTCCACGCAGGCCATCGCAGCCGCCATCGCCGAACGGTTGTCGAGGGTAGGCATCGACGTCACCGCGGTGCCGTTCACCGCGGTGACGGCCGTTGGGGATGTCGATGCCCTGGTGCTCGGCAGCGCGATACACGGCGGTCAATGGCTGGACGAGGCCACCCGGTGGCTCGGCGAGCACGCCGCGACGACGGTCGCTCCGCTGTGGTTGTTCAGCGTCTCCACCCTGGGGGACACGTCCAGTGCGTTCGGGCCGCGGTTGAGCGGTCTACTGCGACGGCGTCGTCGCGAGCCCGACGCGGTGCGGGCGCTGCGCTCGTCGCACGACGTGCGCGACCACGCAGACTTCGCCGGTGTGGTCGAGCGGGGGCAGTGGCCGTGGGTGGGCGATCTGTTCATGCGGCTGTTCGGCGGCCGTTACGGCGATCACCGCGACTGGCGGGCGATCGACGCGTGGGCGGCCACCATCGCCACCGCCGTCGATGCGGCCGGGGCCGGTGCGGTGGCCGGCCGCTGATCGGAGAGGAGGAACGGTTCGGACAGCGTTCGAGGTGCGCACGGCCGTGGTCTGACCTCCGGCCGTTCGCGGGAAGGGAACATCATGAAGACCGTTGGTTTCTACCGTTGGCGTGAGGGCCTCGGCCGCGACGCCATGAACGAAGCGTTGCTCCGGCGTGCCGGCTGGACCTATCCGGAAGGAGCGGTGCCCAGCGCCGAGTACTGGACGGCGGGAAACGATCCCCGACAGGTGGCGATCGTGATCGTGTTCGACGAGCTCACCCCTGAGGGGCTGCTCGCCACCGTGCTGGCGTGGAACGACCTGTTCGACATGTCCTTCCTGCCGTCGATGACGGCGGAGGAAGGTCTGGAGATCGGCGCCCGGCTCGGGGCTCGATGGCACCGGCTGCGTAGCGTCCTGATCTGGTCTCTGCGACCTCGCTGACGCCCGCAAGGGCGTCGACGCGATGGTCGCTGGTTGGTGGGCGCCATGGCGGGGGTATGGGCGAGTTCTGTCGCGCCTCGATTCGATGTGGCGCGTTCAGGGGGTTAGTGCAACGGCTTCAGCGTAGGCCTCGGCGGGGGTGCGGTAGTCGAGGACTTTGCGGGTCGGTTGTTGAGTTCGTGGGCGACTTGGTCGAGTTCTTCGATGGTGATGGTGCGGAAGTCGGTGTGGCCTTTGGGGAAGTAGTCGCGGAGGAGTCGGTTGGTGTTCTCGTTGGTGCCGTTGCCAGGGTTTGGCTGGTTCGCAGAAGTAGACCGGTACGCCGGTGGCGACGCTGAAGGTGACGTGCTGGGCCATTTCTTTGCCCGGTCCCAGGTCAGGGATCGTTTGAGGTGCTCGGGGAGTTGATGGATGCGTTCGCTCAACGCAGCAGCGACGAGCGGCGGTGCGCCCGTCGGGTAGCGACGGGGATGAGGTAGCGGCTGGTGCGTTCCACGAGGGTGGCGATCTGGCTGTTGCGGCCACCTTGGAGCAGGTCGCCTTCCCAGTGGCCGGGCACGCGGCGGTCGTCGGCTTCGGGTGGGCGTTCGCTGATCATGACCATGTCGTTGAGTTGGCCGTGGCCCCGGTTGGCTTGCGAGGCTCCGGCGTTTGGGTCGCCGGGTGCGTAGGTAGCGGGTGAGTTCCTCGTTGAGCCCGCCCCGAGCCTGCACGTAGAGGGACTGGTAGATCGTCTCCGCTGACACCCACCAGCGTGGATCGTGCGGGTGATGCGCCGCAGCCGCCCCGCGATCTGTTCCGGTGACCAGCGCAGTTCCAGAAGCTTCGCTCACCCAGCGAGCGAGCTTGCGGTGACGCTCGAGCTTGAACGCCTTGGGCCGGCGAGCCAACCGGTTGGCGCGGAGCTCGCGCCTTCCATGGCCGGTAGGCCAACACTCCGCCATTACGACTGACCTCCCGGCTGATCGTGCTTGTCTGACGCCCCAGAGCCGACGCGATCACCGAGAGATTCTCACCCGCAGTCAGCCTCCGTCTCAGCTCCGTCCGCTCGTCGAACTGCAACCGCTTCCACACCATCACGCACCTCCACCACCATCCCAACACGAGCTGCTGCACTAACCGATGGACCCCTCAATGCTCGATTCGGAATTGGCCGTGAGACACGAAGTCCGCCACCGTCGGTGTAGCTGTGCAGCCTTACCGGAGGTGGTGGCCACCACCGGTGGGTGGCCCAACCCGACTGGTCGATGCCGTCGATTCGACGTCGAATCGCCGCCGAAGCACGGCGCTGGTGGGGGCCGCCGAAGCACGGCGCTGGTGGGGGCCGGCCGGCTGAGAGCGCCGGCCCCCGTAGACGCGGGTACCTGCCGCCTGCCCTTGTCGATCTCGGCCCATCGTGCCCACAGGCGGGCCCGCTCATCGCCATGCGCGGCGTGGGCGGTGACGAGGCGCGGCCCGTCGGGAAGCTCCACCCGCACGTCGGGCTGGGCCTGGAGGTTGAGCCACCAGGCCGGTTCACCCGGGCCCCAACCGTTCATGGCCAGCACCACCAGGTTCGGGCCGTCCTCGATGTAGCCGACGATCACCCGGTGCGGTTTGCCGCTACGCCGGCCGATGGTGGTCACGCGCATCGCTCCCCAGCCCTTGCGACCGGGGCGCCACAAGCCGATCCGCCCGCCGGTCCACCGGTAGACCCGGCGGTGGGTGGACCAGAACAGTCGCATGAACCAACGCGGCGGCAGCGACGGCTCGCCGTTCTTGTTCGCCATGGTGACCTCCTCCCGGGTGGAATCGGGGCGACGGAGATGCCCGCGGCGCAACGATGCTTGCCGTCGGGGCCCAGGGTCACGGACCCTCCGGCAGACGGGCCGACGCGGCCCGGGTGATGCCGACGATGTCCTCGGTGTCCAGTTGCGGATCGGTGCCGGCACGGATCTCGACGACGGTGAGGACGACGAGCACCGGACCCTGGCGCACCACGACGGTGTGCAGGCGCCACTCGGCCCAACCGCCGGCCTCCTCGATGGTGGTGAGCACGCCGGCTGTGTCCTCACCCGACGTGCCGACATCCAAGGTGGTGGCCGTCCCCGGCCCCTCCTCGCCCGCCGGGATCTCACCGAAGCACGCGGCGAGCCCGTCGCGCAGCGCGACGAAGGACTGGGTGGTAGCGGCGGGTTCGCCGGCGGCGATGAGCTCCTGCGCGAAGATCAGGTGACCCGTGCGGTCCTCCGGCGGTGCGATCGGATCCGCGACGGCCAGGTCGAGTTGGCGGAAGGCCAGCCAATCGATCGCCTCCACCGCTGCGGCCGGGGCCGGGTCCGCCGCCTCGCAGAGCTCCGGGCGGGGTACGAGATCACCGGCCTCCGACGGGATGACGCCGTTCGACAGGTCGGGCCCGTCGGCGGGGCCGACGTTGACCGTCCAGCCGGCACCGAGGTCCTCGGCGGTGAGCAGCATCGCCGCCACCTGCTCGGCGTCGGGCACGGCCGTCGCCGCCTCCGCGCCGGTGGCGGTCGTGTCCGGTCCGGTGCTCGCGTCGTCGCCGCATCCTCCGGCCGCCGCAAGCGAGACGACGACGGCCAGGGCGGTGGCCGCAGCTCGGCTGTGGTGCTTGCGCATGTCCCGCACCTCCTGTGGACCCCCGCTTCGCACGATCCGCCGATCGGCTGGATCCCGCCAGGGCATTAGGGCGGGGTGTCTGGTAGCGTCGGCCACCGGCGCCACGCCAGCTTCGCCTCGAGGCCCGCTTGGACGTTCGCCCCGCGAACCGGTGGGGCCGTCGCAACGTGACCTTCGAGGTCTGCAGGGAGAACCGATGCAGGAGAGCTCCGAACGAGATCTCGAGGCGTTCAACCTGCGGCGCACCGGCCGCTCGTTCGGTGCCATCTCACGGCAGCTCGGCTACGACAGCGCACCGGCTGCGACGCACGCGTTCTTCCGCGTCCTCGCCGCCCGTGAGCGTTCCGAGCAGGAGATCGTGCGCGATGAGGAGCACGGCCGGTTGGCGGCGTTGGCCGAGCACGTGCGGGCCGATGCGACGTTGGACGACACCACCCGTGATCGCCGGCTCGCCGTGCTCGATCGGCTCCACCGACGCGTGAACGCGGCGTGCGACGGTGCCGAGCAGACGGACATGCCCACCTGATCCCGCTGCGGCCACCCACCGCCGCCACCCTGACGAGGGGAGGCTGATCACCATCAGCACGTTCACCTGCCCCTTCTGCCACCTCGTCTTCGCGCATCGCTCCGAGCTCGAGGACCACCTGCGCCACGAACACCCCGAACGCCAACCCCGGTCGGGGACCGGCAACAGCTCGCCCCGTTCCCGTGCAGCGCTTCCACTGTGACCGGTGCCGGTCCGAGCTGGCCTTCACCGACGCCCGGTGCGCGAGCTGTGGCGTGGAGCAGGGCTACGAACCCGCCAGCCGGACGCTGCAGGTGTTCGAACCCGATGAGCAGGGACGGGCCCAATGCTCCGGCGGCGTCACCAGGTGGCGCTGCCTGAACGCCGCATGGGGCTGCAACTGGCTGCTGCCCGTGGATCCGCAGCAGGTCTGGTGCCGCTCCTGCCGACTGACGCGAGGGCGGCCCGACACGAGCGATACCGCCGCCGTGCAGGCGTGGATGACGGCGGAAGCGGCGAAACGCCGGATCGTGCACCAGCTCGATGCGATCGGCCTCCCGCTGCAGTCGCACGCTGGTGGCGGCAGCCGTGAGCTCACGTTCGACCTCGTCCACGTCCCCGGTGAGGCCGAGGTGACCGGTCATCGCGACGGCATCATCACGCTCGATCTGACCGAGGCCGACGAGCTGCACCGGGCAACCCAGCGGTTTGGCCTGCGCGAAGCCTTCCGCACCTTCGTCGGGCACATCCGCCACGAGTTGGGCCATTTCTACATGACCGAGCTGGTTCCGGCGGCCCGGCACGACGCGTTCACGCGCCTGTTCGGCGACCAGCACGTCGATTACGCAACGGCGGTGCGCGCCCATTACCAGCACGCGGTGCCGGACTGGCAGCAGCGTGGGTACATCACAGCGTATGCCAGCGCACACCCGCTCGAGGACTGGGCCGAGAGCTTCGCCCACTACCTGGCCATCCGCGACGGTGCGGAGACGATGGTGGCGTACGGCGCGCCACTGCCGCGGTCGCTTCCGAGCGGGTGGCCGGCCGAGCTCGCCGTGTGGCGGGACGGTGTGACCACGATGAACGCCGTGGCCGAAGGTCTCGGCCAGGGTCCCGTGTACCCGATCCTGCTCACCGACGCGGTGGTGGAGAAGCTGTCTTTCGTGGACGAGTGCGTTCGGTCGCGCGTTGGTTCTGGTGCCGCCGGGGATGCGGGCGGGACCGGGGCGGGCGGGGTCGGCCGCGATGCGTGATCTGCACGAGCCGCTGGACGTACCGCTCGGATCCCCGAACCGGCCGGTATGGCGTGGCCGGCTGCACCTGCTCGCGCTTGGTCTCGCTGTACCGCTCATCGCGCTGCTCGGCTCGATCGCGGCCGGAGCCCGGGTGCGGGCCGCGGTGATCGTCCACGGCGCCGGGCTGTGCTCGATGCTGGCGGTGTCCACCACCTACCACCGGTGGGTGCACTCGCAACGATGGCGAGCGGTCATGCGCCGCGCCGACACGCGGTCATCTTCGCCGCGATCGCCGGTACCTGCAGCGCCGTCGCCCTCCTCTGCCTCGACACCGTGGCCGCGATCGCCTTTCTCATCGTGATCTGGACGGCGGCCGCCATCGGGGCGCTGCTCAAGCTCGTCGCCTTCGATCGGGTCCATCGCAGCGGTGTCGCCCTGTACGTCGTGCTGGGATGGTCGGGCGCCGCGCTGGTGCCGGCGGCCTGGAACCGTGGCGGGTGGGTGGTGCTCGGGCTGCTGCTGGCCGGAGGCATCACCTACACCGTCGGCGCCATGGCGTTCCACCGGCGCTGGCCCACGCTGCGACCCGAGACGTTCTCCTACCACGAGGTCTGGCACGCCGCCACCATCGTGGCCGCCGGCCTGCACCTCACCGCCATCACCGTGCTCGCCCACTGACCGGTCAGGGCGCGAACACACCGGCCCCGGGTGGTAGCCGCTCGCGCTGTAGACGATGTCGGCGCTGCCGCCGCTGATGGACGCACACACCCAACCGAACTGTCCGACGGTAACCGTCACCTGGTTGGCGACGGTGCGGCCGCCACTGAAGTTGATGCTCGATGCCCACGGTCGGGGCTGCTCACACGGCCACACCGTCAGATAGCCGGCGCCGGTGGCGTTGGTGATGGTGACGTTCAGCACGACGGCGGTGGCGTCGGTGGGGATACCGCCGCGGTTCGTCGTCATGACCCAGTGGGCGGTGCCGTCGCGCAAGGGCTCGGTGAGGCGGGTGTCGGCCAGCCGGCTCGGGTCCACGGCCTGGAACCGTGCACCGGCCACCTGATGGGCCTGCAGGTCGACCACGAGGTGGGTGGCGGCGCCGTCGACCCAGGTGCACAGCTGCCCGCGGTCGCCGAGGCGCACGGTGACCGCGTTCGTCGCGACCTCGCCCGGGCGCCAGGTTCAGGTTCGACGTGGCCGGGAACGGCGCGCCGCACGGCCACACCGTGACGAACCCGGCCCCGGCGCTGTCCACAGCGGTGACGTTGACGGTGACCGACTCGGCGTCGACCGGTACCCCGGCGCGCCCCGCCACCTCGATGGCGGTCATGCTGTGCGCCGGCCGCGCCGCGCCCGGGGTGCCGAGCCCGTCGACGGTGATCGCACCGGGCGACTGTCGAACAAGCGGACGGGTGGCGCGGCCACGGCACCGCTGCCGGTCGGGTGGTACCCGGCCACATCGACGACGAGGTGGACCCCAGCCCCCTGGTTGGCCAGGCACACGTCGCCGCCTGCGCCGAGCCCGACGGTGACGGCGTTGGCCACGGTCTGACCGGCGGCCACGTTGAGGTTGGAGGCCCACGGCCGGGCGGTGTCACACGGGTAGGCGGTGATGAACGCGCCGCCGGTGGCCTCGGTGGCGGTCACGTTCAACACCACGGCGGTGGCGTCGGCCGGCACCCTGCCCGGCCGGCCACCAGCAGCACGGTGACGGCGCCGTCGGGCCGCAGCCCCGCAGCCGCACCAAGCCCGTCGACGGTCGTCCCCGCTGGCCGGGTGTCGAGCAGCCGGGCATGAGGTGCAGCATACCGAACGGTATGGGCGGCAGACCGAGGGCGCGAACCGGTTGGAGCCGGTCGGTGGTGGTGCCATCGCCGAGCTGGCCCCACCCGTTGGCGCCCCAGCACCAGACGGTGCGGTCGGTCCGCACCGCGCACGAGTGGGAGGACCCGATGCCGATGCTGCGTACGTCGGCCAGTCCGGCCACGGCCACCGGAGCGGCCGAGCCGGCGCCGGTGCCGTCGCCCAACTGTCCGAGGTCGTTGGCGCCCCAGCACCACACGCTCCCGGTGGTGAGCGCGCAGGTGTGGCCGGCACCGGCGGCGAGCGCGCTCGCCGCACCCAGCCCGGGCACCGCCACCGGGCTCGGGCGGTCGGTGGTGGTGCCGTCGCCGAGCTTCCCGGTGTCGTTGCGGCCCCAGCACACCACCGCGCCGCCGTTGCGCAGCGCACAGCTGTGGGCGTCACCGGTCGCGACGGCGATGGCATCGCCGATGCCGGTCACGGCCGTGGGCACCGGGCGATCGGTGGTGGTGCCGTCTCCCAGCTGGCCGTGGTCGTTCGCCCCCCAGCACCAGACCGCACCGGCCCGGTCCACTGCACAGGTGTGCGCGCCGCCGCCGTCGATGGCCACCGCATCGAGCCCGCCGACCACCTTCACCGGGTAGACCCCGTCGGTGGTGGTGCCGTCGCCGAGCTGGCCCCGGGCGTTGCCGCCCCAGCACCAGACGTCGCCGTCGGCCAGCACGGCGCACGTGTGCGTGGCGCCCGCCGCCAGCGCGACGACGCCGGGGTCGGCGCCGCCGACGAACACGAAATCGGGTCGGGAGCCGGACGGGCCGACGATGGGCACCATCGGTGGCGCGTGCACGATCGGTCCGTCACCGAGCTGGCCGGCGTCGTCTGCGCCCCAGCAGAAGATGTAGTCGCTGGCGTAGATCGACGATACGGCGCAGCCATGGGAGCCGCCGGTGGCGAGCAGCACCCCATCGGAGCGGCCCCACACCGGCCGTTCGGTGAGCGAGCCCAGCATGGTGTCGTCGCCCAGCTCGCCTTCGGTGTTCGACCCCCAGCACGACAGCGCGCCGTGCTCGTCGAGGGCGCAGCTGAACCCCGCGCCACCGTCGACGATCGGCGCGGGTGCGAGCGTCGGGGCCTGCCAGGCGGTGCCGGCCGCCGCGCCCGGCAACGCCAGCAGGCTTGCGCTCAGCGCCACGAGCACCGTGACGACGCTCCGGCCCATGCCGCGTGATCGGCGAAGGGATCGACCCGTGCGGTCCAGTCGGCGTGTGCTCCGATCGTCCATCAGCGATCCCCCACCGTCAGCGCGACGACTGTTCGATCATCACGTCGCCGCCGGACCGATTGGTACGGTCGCAATGCCGGCCGTCGGCGGGTCCATCGTCCTCTTCGGGCTCCGCCGCGCCCGGGTGCTGCACCTGGTCTGCGACCCGACCGGAACGGGAACCACATGTCGGACCGGCCATCACCCCATCGGAGGTCACCATGGCGAACAACGAGACCGGGACCGTGCTGTCCTGCACGAACCGCGACTGCGGGTGCCGGCTGCGCATCGAGCAGCCCTGCCCCCATGGCGACACGTACCGCTGCGCCTGTGGCCACGACCTCGAACCCGTGACCGAGCGCTGAGCGCCCGGCCGGGCAGAGCGATGGTCAGGTCTGACGCGGGGCGGTGTGGCGGCGGCTCACGTAGTGGTTGACGCCGATCGCTTCCCGGATGGCCTCGGTGGGGGCGACCGTCCCGTGGTCGAGCGGCGTGCCGGTGCTGTCGGCGATGCGCGTGCCGTCGGACGGAGCACACGATGCCGAACCCAGACCGCTCCACCATGCCCGCCGCAGACCGAACCGTCGTCACCGATCCGGAAGACCCGCGCCGCGCTAGCGACCGTGCTCGTAACCGTGCGCCGTTGTCGGCCGCACGCCCATCGCGGGTGTCGCCAGGTCAGGCGGTGGCGAGGGCGGTGATGATGGCGGGTTCGAAGGCGTCGGCGGGCACGGCCCACGGCCCCTGGGTGAGCACGGCGCGGGCCCGGCCGAGCTCGGGCTCGGCGGCGAGGCGGGCCCCCATGCGCTCGCGGCGGAGACGTTCGTCGCTGGGCTGGTCGAGCCTGGTCGAACAGCGAGGCGAAGGCGTTGACGAAACGAAGCCGTCGCATCCGTTCGCTGCGCTCGTCGTGGTAGGCGTCGAGCACCGCAGCGTCCCAGGGGTGGTGCTCGAGCAGGAGATCGGTGAGCACCCGGGCGTCGCGGAAGGCGACGGTGAGACCCTGGCCGATGATCGGGTCGCTCCAGCCCGCCGCGTCACCGGCGAGCACCACGCCGTCGCAGTGGGACGCCGCCGGCCAGCTGTCGGTCATGGGGTGGCCGGCGCAGATGCTCTTCGGAATGGCGGCACGGAAGGCGTCGCAGTATGGCAGGCAGCTGAAGTCGAACGTGTCGAGGAAGCGGCGGGTGCGGTCGGTCCCGCTGAGCCCGTCGGCGTCGCCGATCGCACGCCCGAGGTACAGCCGTACCAGGTGGTCACCGCGGGGCTGGATGTAGAACTTCCAACGGTTCTGCACGCCGACGGTGACGACGTCGCGATCCCAGGCCCCGCCGTCGTCCACCAGCAGGCCGGTGAGCACGATGCGGAAGCGCGGGTGCTGGACAGCTCGAAGCCGAGCTGGCGGCGGACGGCAGGTCCTTGCCGTCGGCGCCGATGACGAGCCGGGCGCCGACCTCCCTGCCGGCGCCGTCCGGCGTGCGGAAGGCCACGGTGGGCCGAGCGCCGGGCCGGATCGAGACCTCGTCGACGCCTCGCTGCACGACGGCGCCCTTGCCGGCGGCGTCGACCGCCAGTCGTTCCCGGAGATCGGGATGGCCGCAGCAGTACACGTTGCGAGCGACGGCGGCCTGCTCGGCGGTGGCGATGTCGAGGGCCTCGTCGTAGGGCACGACCCGGGTGGCGACGTTCATGGCCGGCACGGCCAAGACCACGTCGGCCAGGCCCAAAGCCGTCACCTGATCGAACCCGTACTGCCCGAACCCCTCGCCGCGGATGCGGTCGGTGAACCGCTCCTCGCGCTCCAGCACGAGCACGGTGGCCGCTGCCGGCGAGCCGGCCGGCGATGGCGCAGCCGGCGACGCCGCCCCCGACGATGACCACATCGAACGCTTCCACCGGTTCCCCTCCCGATCAACGCGAACCCTAACGAGCGCCCCCGCCGGTCGCAACCGGTTCCACGGCGTGGAGCAGCACTGCACGTGCGAAGTGGAGTGTTCCGCAGGCGCCCCCGCAGTACGCTGCCTCCCCAGTCGATCGACTGACCGGACGGAGGGGTACGGCATGTCAGGCGCCAAAGCGATCACCATCCATCTTGCTGACTTCACGACGCCCAGGCCACCACGACGCCCACCCCCGCTGGGTGGTGCGGGCGCTCGTCGGTGGTTGATCGGGCGCAAGGCGACGCTCGCTGTGGGCGCCTTCGAGTTCGACGACCGTTGCTGGTCGGCGTTCGGTCTTTGGGAGGACCTCGACGACGCCGTGGTCGCGACGGCGAGCCCCGGCGAGCTCGTGCCGTGGATGGCAGGGGCGGAGCGTCAGTGGCACGCCGTCGCCGTACCGGTCCGTGTGCTCGGCACGTCGAACCACACGTTCGACGGGACGGCGGGCACGCCATGCTGGGAGGTATCCCCCGATGAGGATGGGGACGGCCCCGTGATCTCGATGACGACCGCCGCCTTCGATGACCCCAACGCTGACCCGGCGCGCCTCGGGCGGTTCGTGACGGGCCAGTTCCACCTGACCGACGACGTGGTGCGCGACGCCCCCGGGAACCTCGGTCACCGCGACGTCGTGGCCTTCCCGTTCCGGTCCTTCGACGGCTGCAACCTCACGCTGTGGCGCGACCTCGAAGCGATGCAGGGCTTCGCCTACCGAGCGGGGGAACATCGCTCCTACGTCGACAGCCACCGCAGCACGCCGGCCGGTTGGTTCGATCGATCGAGCTTCACCCGCTTCCGCCCGGTGCGGGCATGGGAAACCTTGAACCGTGGTGCCAGGTGAACCGGTAGGGGCCCGCACCCGCAACACCATCGGGGCCCCGCAACGCCATCGAGGCCCCGCAACACCATCGGGGCCCCGCAACACCATCGGGGCCCCCGCAACACCATCGGGGGCGATTCGACATCGAATCGGCGATCTCGACAGCACGGTGCGGGGATGCCACCACCGGTGGCCGCTGCCGGCAGTGCGGCTTCGACAGGGCACCGACGGTGCGCAATTCTCGTGTCGGATGACCAATTCCGAATCGTCGTCGAATCGAGCGCGACGGGTTCGCAGACCCCCCACTGCCCCCCTCGGCCGGGCCCCGGTGCACAACCCACCGTGGTGGAGGGAGGCTCCGTCCATCGGTCCGATCGCATCCGTGCGGCGATGTGCCGTTCCCCGCGTTCGCGTCGGGTTGAAGCGGTCCCGTAAGGGGGTAACCGACCGTGACGTCACGACACAGGGAGTGCTGATGGACACCAACGGGTCGGTCCTGCTCGAAGGTCTCAACCGGGACCTCGCTCTCGAGCTGCAGTCGATCGTGCAGTACAACCTGCACATCGCCATGATCACCGGTGCCGAGTACACCAGCACCATCGACGAGTTGAAGACCCACCTGGGCCAGGAGCTGTCCCATGCCAGCGTGTTGGCCGAGCAAGTGGCCTTCCTGGGAGGGACGCCGACCACGTCGGTGCCCGATGTGCCGCCCTTCACCACCTCGCAGAAGGCGCTTGAGGAGGATCTCGAGCTCGAGCAGCGTCAACTCGAGCGGTACCGCGAGCGCGTGCAGCAGGCCAACGACGCCGGCCTGGCCGACGTGGCGGAGGCCCTCCGGCCCCTGCTCACCCAGACCCAGGAGCACGTGCGCGACCTCCAGACGGTGCTCGGGCTCTGATCGTCGCCGAAAGCCGGGGTGTTCACGGCGACAGGTCGCCGACGCGCCCGTCACCGCACCGGCTTCGGCTCCCGCTTCCGCTCGCGCTGCTTCGCCCCGCCGTCGTGGCGCGCGTGGGGTCGGGCGGCCAGCATCGCCAGTAGGGCGATGGCCAGCAGGTTGCGCAGCGTCGGCTCGGGCCAGTGCACCGTGGCCGACGCGCTGAGCCACGTCGGGTCCATCAGGAACACGGCGGCGGTGATGACCACCTTGCCGAACCAACCGGCACCAAGGAACAGGGCGGCCAGCACGGTCGCCCAGAACCCGAGCTCCGGCAGGCCCACCGACTCGGCCAACCCCAACTGGTTCCACGCCAGCCAGAACACCAGCGGCCCGATCAACAGCACGAGCACGAACAGCCCGACGACCATGGCGATCCCGCCGGTCACCAGCGCACCCACGCCCAACACCAGCGACACCACCCTGGCCACCCCGTGACGCTTGGCTGCGCGGCCTGCCATGGGTGCAGCATGCGCCGTCCGCCACGCCCGCCGTAGAGGCGTTCGGGCCGTGGCCCTCTCGCCGGTCGGCCCCGGTCGCCCGGCTCGGTCGGCGGTCGGCCCGAACCGGCCGGGCCCCGGGGCACACCTGCCGGTATCCAGTGCGGCACCGGCCGGTCTTGTCGGGCAGCCCGACACGTGCACGTTTCGGACGAGCCGACCCGGCCCGACCGACCGTGCACCGAGCCGAGACGAGGAGTTCGCCGTGCCCGTGACGTTCTACGTGATCGCCGCCTCGTGCGCGTTCAGCGTGGGCGGCGCGCTGATGAAGGCGTCGGAGGGGTTTCAGCGGCTGCGGCCCACGATGGCCGTGCTGGTCCTGTTCGTGCTCGGCGCGGCCTGCATGGCCCGGGCGCTGCACCGCGACCAGCTGTCACGGGCGTTCATCATCGGGCTCGGCATCGAGGCGGTGGTGTCGGTCCTCATCGGCATCACGGTGCTGGGGGAGCGGTTGTCGGGACCGCAACTCGCCGGGGTGGCCCTCATCGTCGTGGGGGTGGGCATCCTCCGGGTGTGACGGCACGGCAACGGCAGGCGGCAGATGTTCAGCGCGGGTGTGGGGTGAGGGCCCGGTACGGCGAGTCCGCCAGCTGGTAGGCGGCGGCCAGCAGCAGCGCCGCCGCCCCGCAGCCGACCGCGCCGAGTGCCCAGGCGTCGGCGAGGGCGGCGAGCACCAGCCCGGCTGTCGCCACCACACCGAGCCCGGCCGCCAACCGCCGGTACAGCGGCTGGCCGAACGCTTCGGCCAGCGGGACGAAGTGCAACGCCACCACCCCGGCCACGACGCCGGGGATGGCAGCACCGGCGCCGAGGGCACCGAGCACGCCCACGGCCAGGGCGATGGCCGCGGCCTGGGCCACGTTGACCACGGCGAAGCGGCGCATGGCTGCCGGCGGCGGGCCGCTGCTGGTGCGGGGGGCGCGCTGGGCCCGCAGCCCGATGATCCCGGCCACCGCCACGGCGTCGGCCAGAACGATCCAGCCGAACGGGTCCGGCAGGGCCGATGCGCCGGCCGCGGCCCACACCACGGCGAAGCACGACAACGTGATCGCGCCACGCCGGTCGGACTCGGGGAAGCGGCTCACCGTTGACAGCATCCCCGGCTGGCTCGTGAGCCAAACGACGCCGTCCGCCCCATCGGTTTCCGGCCGTCGGTGCCGATGGGCGAGCATGGACGGACCGAGCAGCACGTCGCCCGGCGCCCGTGCCCGGCGGGGGCCGGCGACGTCCGATGGATCGAGGGTGCGGACGATGGAACCGGTGAACGAAGCGCTCAGCCAGTTGGTGGCCATCGCCCGGGCGCAGCGACGCGAGCTCGATGCTGCTTCGACCGCCCCCGGCGCCGAGTGGTCCTACCCCGAGCTGGCGGCCCGCACCGCCGAACGGTGTCCCGATGCCCTGCTGCGCGACGCGCTGGTGGCCGTGCTCAACGCCACCGACTGGCTGGAGACGGTCACCACCGGCATGTGACGGCCCGGCCGGGCACGCCGACGGAGAACAGTCGGGCGGATGTTCGGAAATCGAGCCTGCAGAACGATGAGGCGGTCATGGACTGGGGAGGGGGGCGAAGGGGGCCGGAGGAGCGCGACGCGCTGTGCGCACTGCTCGACGCGGCCCTGCCCGAGGTCTACGACTACCTGCTGCGGCGCTGCCACCGCCGCGTGATCGCCGAGGACCTGACCTCCGAGTCCTATCTGGCGGCCATCGCCGCCTTCGGTGAGCGGCCGGTGCCACTGACCGTCGCGTGGCTCATCGGCATCGCCCGCCACAAGCTCGCCGATCATTGGCGGCGCGAGGCGCAGGAATCCCGCCGGCTGGCCGCGGTGGCCGGGGTGCTGGGCCCGCAGGCGGAGCCGGGCATCGACGCCATCGACACCGGCAACGCCGACGAGGTCCTGCAACGGTTGAACCCGATGCAGCGCGCTGCGTTGACGTTGCGCTACGTCGACGGGCTCGCCGTTCCCGAGGTCGCCAGCCTCTTGGGGCGATCGGTCCATGCCACCGAGACGCTGCTCGTGCGGGCCAAGCAGGCCTATCGACGCCACCATGCTGCGATCGCAGGAGCAGACCATGGCTGAACCGATGGTCGATCCGTTCGACGCCCTCCACCGGCCCCCGGGTCGCACGGAGCCCACCGCCGCGTTCCGGGAGCAGCTGCTGGCTCGCTGCCGCGCCGAGCTCGATGCCATGCGCCCCCAAACGCCCACCGTGCTGCCGCTGCTCGCCGACGCCGACGCCGGCGCCGATCGGCCGCATCGAGCGGAGGAACCCGTGCGCACCATCGTCAGCACCGGGTCACGGCCGCGCCGGGTGCTGGCGGTAGCGATCGGCGCCGCGGCCGCCGTGCTGGTCGCCGTGGTGGCGATGGCGGTGCGCGATGGCCGGGAGCGAGCTGATCTCGTCGACCGGCCATCGTCGAGCACGGTGGCCGCGCCGGTCCCCACCACGACGGCCGCTATGAGCCCGACCTCCACGTCGGCACCGCTGCCCGCCGGCCCCGAGCTGCCGGCGATCCGACCTCTCGAGGATCTCGATGCTACGGTCCTGCTGGCCGTACCACGTGGTACGGAGATCGTCAGCGGCGGCGGCACCCTGCTCACTGCCCGGGGCAACGTCGTCGAGCAGCGCGACCCCGACAGCGGCGACGTGTGCATCAGCGCCACCCTGCCGGTGGCGTGGGATGTGGGCATGCTCCGTTTCTCGACGACGGTGTCTGGGCTGCGGCCAGCGGCACCGGCCCCGCCGTCAACGGGCTGCCGGGCCTGCTCTACCACATCGATGCCACCACCGGTGCCGTCGGCGACGCCATCGAGGTGACGGGAGGGCTGCGGCCGTTCAGCGGGATGGTGCCCGACGGGTCCGGACACGGCTTCTGGCTGCTCACCATGGGTGCACCCGCCCGGCTGGTCCACGTGGCCACCGATCTCGGCGTGGTGGATCTGGAGATCCCGGCGCCCGAAGGGACCACCGCGATCGGGGTGGGCGACGGTTCTGGGCCGCCCGGCGGGCGGCGACCTGAGCCGGCTCGATCCGACCGATGGACGGGAGCCTGGCGAAGGTGAACCTGCCGATGGCCGAAACCTGGGCCATCCGCGCCGACGGCGATGCGATCTGGCGTTCGGCTACGACAGCGGCCAGCGCCCGCTCGTCGCCAAGGTGGAGGCGGGGAGCGACACGCTGGTGGCCACCGTCGTCGTTGGCGGGCCGCTCGACTTCCTGCGCTCCTACGGGTTCGAGGTGGCGAACGGCTGGGTGTGGGTCCACCCCCACGACGCCGAGCTCGTGCAGGTGGATGCGGCCACCGCGACGGTGGTGGCCCGCTACGGCAGCACCACCGGCGGCGGGTCGGTGGTGGCGACCGATGAGGCGTTGTGGGTGGGTACGGCGGCATCGAACGTTGTACCGCATCCCATGGCGCTGAACGATGACCGCGGCGGGCGTCGGATGCCCGTCGAGACGAGGGAAGGCAACACCATGAAGTTCTCAGCGATGATCACCGGGGCGACGGTGGGGGCGGCGGCGATGCTGTGGGCCGCCATCCGCCGGCATCCGCCGACGGCGGCCGCCACGGCGACGGGCCGACTCGACCGCGCGCAGGCGCGTCAACGACGATGCCCTCGACGTCCTGGCAGCGGCAGCGCGTCGAGCCCGACGGCGCCTGCACGTGACCAACGGGAAGCAGGACGTTGCTGCGCATCCACCCGCGCTCGGGCGAGGCCACCGTCGTCGGTACCGGCCTGCCGCCTGCCGTTGTCGAGATCGGCGGCGCCATGGACGTGGCCTTCCTGCACGGGCGGGCCTACGTGCTGGTGAGCCTGGCCGGGCGGACCTCGGCGTCGCCGACGCTTCCATGGGGCTGTACGCACTCGAAGACGACGGCACTTCGAGCAGTTCGCCGACATCGGGGCGTTCGCGGCGGCCCACCCGCCGGCCGACCCCGACGTCTTCCTGGCCGAGGGCGTGCAGTACGCCGTGGACGCGGGCGCGACGGTTTCGGTCACCGATGGCCACCATGGCCGCGTGTACCGGATCAGCCGAAGCGGCGACGTCTCGGAGTTCCTCGCCTTCCCGTCGACCGATACCGTACTGACCGGTATTGAGACGTCGAAGGGGGACGTGCTCCTCGCCACGCCCGGCCCCATCCCGCACGACCCGGCTACCTCCTCGGTGCTCGAGGTGCGGCGCGGGCGCACCGAGGTGATCGCCGGCTGGGCCGACGACTACCAGGGCGACGCCGGCCTCCTGGTGGACGTGGAGCACGGCCGGCGCGGCGACCTCTACGGACTGTTGCAGGGCCACTGGGACCTCGACCCGGTGCCCGACAACGAGGGCTTCCCCGCCGCCCACGACACCGGTGAGCTGGTTCGGGTGCGCCGTGACGGCACGTTCGAGACCGTGCTGGCCGGCCTCGATCAGCCGACCTCGCTCGACTTCATCGGCAAGTCCGCCTACGTGGTCACCCTCAACGGGGGGATCCTGCGGGTCGACGGCCTCTGAACGCACCGGTTCGCGCTCGCCGCGCGGTAGGGTGGGACCGCTGGCCGCCAGATCGGCGGTCAGCGGTCTGTTGCAGCGCACCATGATGGCTTCGGTCGCGGGTGCGTGCGTGCCCGTTCCACGAGCGGTTGGCCGACAGCAATGCTTGGCCAACCGAATCACGCAGGAACAATTGATGACCCACGCCCTCGCGGACGCCGACGTTCGCCTCGCTCGGCGTTGCCGCTTCGTCGTCCGAGCGCTCGCCGCCCTCGGCATCGAAACCGCCTTCCCCATCCAGGTGGAGACCCTCGCCATCGCCCAGAGCGGTCGCGATCTCATCGCCAAGGGCCCCACCGGCAGCGGCAAGACCGTCGCCTTCGCCCTGCCCACCATCGCCCGCCTCGCCGAGGACCGCCGCCCGGCCTCCCCGCTCGGCCCCGCGCCCTGGTGCTGGTGCCCACCCGGGAGCTCGCCGAGCAGGTGGCGGCCACGTTCGACGCCGTCGCCCGACCGGTGGGCCTTCAGCGTCGCCACCGTGTACGGCGGCGGCCAGCCAACGCCCGCAGGTCCGGGCGCTGACCCAGGGTGTCGACATCGTCGTCGCCTGCCCCGGCCGGCTCGAGGACCTGATCGCCCAGCGGGCCTGCTCGCTCGACGCAGGGAGATCACCGTGTCTCGACGAGGCCGATCACCTGGCCGATCTGGGCTTCCTGCTCGCGGTGCGGCGCCTGCTCGATCGCACACCGGCCGACGGGCAGCGCCTGCTGTTCTCGGCCACCATCGACAAGGCGCTCGACACCGTGGTGCGCCGCTACCTGCACGACCCGGTCACCCGCTCGGTGGCCACCGACCCGGCCCGGGTCACCGACATGGAGCACCACGTGCTGCACGTCGCCGCCGGCGACAAGCAGGCCGTGGTCCGCACCCTGGCCGCCACCAACGGCCGCACGCTGCTGTTCACCCGCACCAAGCGCGGCGCCCGCAAGCTCGCCGGTCAGCTGTCCGCCAGTGAGTGTGCTCGCCGTCGAGTTGCACGGCAACCTCTCCCAGAACGCCCGCACCTGCAATCTCGAGGCGTTCGCCTCCGGTGAGGTCACCGCGCTGGTGGCCACCGACATCGCCGCTCGAGGCATCCACGTCGACGACATCGGCCTCGTGGTCCACGTCGACCCGCCGGCCGAGCACAAGGCGTACCTGCACCGCTCGGGCCGCACCGCCCGCGCCGGGGCCAGGGGCACGGTCGTCACCGTGGCCACCCCCGATCAGCGCAAGGAGGTCGCCGCCCTCGCCCGCGCCGCCGGTGTGACCCAGCGCAGCGCCGAGGTGACCCCGCAGGATCCCTTCCTGCGGGCGCTGGTGGAAGGCACCGCCCTGCCGGTGATCGCCTCTGCTTCGCCGGTGAAGGCGGCGGCCGCCCGGAACGGCGACCCGCGCCCCGCCCGGCAATGACGCCCCGGCCCGCCGCAGCGATGCGCCGGCTCGACGAGATCGCCCTGCGGGCGACCGGCGGGCCACCGGCGAGGGGCGCGCCCGGAGCGGGCCATCGGCGGGCGAGCAGCGTTCCGGCGATCGCCGTCCGGCACCGGCGGACGCCGCCCGGGCCGGGGCCGTCCCCGCCGCCGTGGTCGCCGACGCTCCGGTCAGCCGGTGCATTCGTGAGGCGCCGCACCGGCAACGCCGGCACGCTGTTCGGCACCGGGCCCGCCGGTCGGGCGAGGACCTACGGCGAAGGCAGGATTGCGCGGTGGGGGATTGCACAACGCTGCTGTCGCGGTACAACGAAGCTGCGTTCTGTGCTCTGCACGGACCGAGCAACCGCACGACCCCGGGGGCACCATGACCGATCGTTCCGACGGACGCCACTACCCGCCCGACGCCCGCTACCTGCTGGCGACCACCACCTGCAGGTGCGGGGCCACGTTTTCCGCCTACACCTTCGGGGCCGCGACGCTCGGCTCGGGCGCTGACGCCTACACCAGTTACGTGCCCGAACCGAGGGTCGAGTGCCCGGCGTGCCTCCGGACCATGCAACCCGACTCCCTCGCCCCGGACTGGACCGACCGGCTGCGCATCATCGATCGCCGGCTCGATCCCGGTAGCGGGGGCACGAGCGGTCTGAACTGACGCCGCCGGCGGCCCGCAGCGGCGGGTCCGCCGGCGGGATCAGCCCCGAAAACGCGCCAAGGGCCACCGGCGAACCGGTGGCCCTTGCTTCGCGCCTCGTCTCAGACCAGGCGGACGCTTTGCGCCTCGAGGCCCTTGCGGCCCTGCGCCACCTCGAACTCAACGGTCTGGCCGGTCTCGAGGCTGCGGTAGCCGTCCCCAACGATGTTGGAGAAGTGGACGAACACATCATCGCCCCCGTCGCGGGAGATGAAGCCGAAGCCCTTCTCGGCGTTGAAGAACTTCACAGTGCCTTGAATCATTTTGCTCTTCTCAACGAACGTCGGGAGCCGTGTGCGCCCGGCGCTACCACTACCGTAGCCGATGTGGCGGCCATCGCCGACCTCAGCGTTGGGGAGGCGGCCGGTGCGGCACCCCGTCGGCGGCCGCTCAGGCGCCGCCGAGGGACTGCCACAAGCCCATGAGGTTGCCCTCGCTGTCGGTGAAGTAGGCGGCCATGCCCATGTCGCCCACCGCCTCCGGCTCCCGCACGGTGGCGCCGCCGCGCTGCGCGATCGACGCCAGCGCGGCGTTGATGTCGTCCACCTGGATGGTGATCACCGGCTGGCCCACCGGCGGCTGGCGGCGGAACATGCCGCCGCCGATGTAACCCGGTTCGCTGGCCATGCCGTCCTGTCCCACGGGACCGGTCTGCACGAAGTTGTAGTCGAACTCGGGCACCGGCTGGATCGCCCAACCGAACACCTCTGCATAGAAGGTGCGCGCCCGATCGGCGTCGTCGTAGGGAACCTCGAAATGCACCACTCGTCCGGTCATCAGCGCCTCCTTGGATGGTGCCGTGTGATGGTATGGCAGTGCGGTGATGGTACGGCGATGCGGTGGCGGCGTGCGTCAGTTCTTCCGCCGCCGGCGCCGCTTCGGGCCTGCTTCGGCGACGTAGCGCTGCAGGCTCTCCGCGCTGATGCGCAGCGCATCGTGGGGGCCCTCACGGGTCAGCTCGAGCTGCCCACCGAAGCAGAGGTGCAACGTCTCGGGGACCGTCAGGCCGAGCTCGGCGGCCGCCTCCCGCAGCTTGTACGTGCCCTTCACCGGGCCGAGCCTAGGAGCGCGGTGCGTCCATCGCGCAGTTGGACCGGCGCTTCCGACTCACCCGTTGGAGTGATCCATGGCGGGAGACGCGAAATGCTCCAAACGCGCCGTCTGGACGAACTGTCCAAACCGGGGATGACGGTGCGCGGCGGCCGGGTGCGCGTCGGTGCCGACGCGCCGACGACGACGACCGCCCGCTTTCCGATGCAATCGCATTGAGCAACTGCCTTGACTGGCCGCTCAAGGCGGTTCAGACTGCCGACCGGACAGCGCTCGAGCGAGGACTGGATCGAGGGGACGCCATGGAGACCCAACAGCAGCGCAACCTGCGGGCACAGCCGGCAGTCCGTGGCTGCGGGCTGCGCAAGCGCTACGGCCGCCGCCATGCGGTGCACGACGTGTCCATGGCCGTGGGCCGCGGCGAGGTGGTGGGCCTGTTGGGGCCGAACGGGGCCGGCAAGACCTCGGTGATCAAGATGCTGCTCGGTCTGGTCCGTCCCGATGCCGGCACCGTGCAGCTGCTCGGCCGGCCGGCCACCGACCCGGCGGCGCGGGCCCGGGTGGGCTACCTGCCCGAGCTGTTCCGCTACCAGCCGTGGCTCTCCGCGCAGGAGGTGCTGCGGCTGCACGTCCGCCTCAGCGGCATCACCGTGACCGCGGCGGCGGAGCGGGACTGCCTGGACACCGTCGGGCTCGCCGCCCGGGCGCACGACCGGGTCGGCGGGTTCTCCAAGGGCATGCAGCAGCGGCTGGGCCTGGCGGTCGCGCTCGTGGCCGCACCCGAGCTGGTGGTGCTCGACGAACCCACCAGCGCGCTCGATCCGCTCGGCCGGGCCGACGTGCGCGACGTCGTGCTCGAGTTGCGCTCCCGCAACGTGGCCGTGCTGCTGAACTCGCACCTGATCGGCGAGGTGGAGCGGGTCTGCGATCGGGTGGTGATCCTCGACGCGGGCCGCGTGGCCGCCTCCGGTACGCTGGCCGAGCTGCTCGGCCGGCGCGAGCTGCGCCTGCACCTGACCGACGTCGGCCCGGAGGCCGCCGCCCGCCTGGCCGCAACCGGTCCGCTGCGACGCGACGGCGACCGGTACCACGTCACCCTCGACGGTGCTGGTGCCACGGACGCCGGTGACGAGCACGCGGTGCCCGACCTGGTGCGCGACCTCGCCCTGCTCGGCGTGCGGGTGCATGGCGTGGAACCGGGCCGGGTCACGCTCGAGGACCGGTTGCTGGCCATCCTGCGCCATGCCGACCACGCACACCCCGGCGCCGGGGAGGTCTGAGCATGCGCACCGTCGTGGTCATCGCGGCCCTCACCATGCGCGAAGCCGCCCGCCGCCGGGTGCTGGTGGCCCTCGCCGGGCTCACCGCGCTGCTGCTGGCGCTGAGCGGCTGGGGCTTCTCCCGCCTGGCGGCCGAGTCCGGCGGCAGTGCGCTGTCGACCGCCGAAACCCGCCTGACCGCCTCGATCCTGCTGAACCTGGTGATGTTCGGTATGAGCCTGATCGCCGCTGGGCAATCGCCTTCCTGGCCGGGCCCACCCTGGCCGGGGAGATGGAATCGGCATCGCTCGCCGCGCTCGCCCGACCGATCCGGCGCAGCACGTTCCTGGTCGGCAAGTGGGCGGGTCTGGCGTTGTTCGGCAGCGGGTTCGTGGTCCTCGCCGGCCTGGCCCAATGCCTCGGTCCGCCTCACCAAGCCGACTACTGGCCGCCGATCCCGCCAACGCTCGCCCTGCTCGCCGCCTGGTGACCGTGGTGCTGCTGACCCTCGGTCTGCTGCTGTCCACCGCCATCTCCCCGATGGCCTCGGGCGTGGTGGCCGTGGGGTTGTTCGGCGCCACCTGGATCGCCGGCGTGGCTGGTGGCATCGGTGCCCTCGCTCGACAACGACGCGGTGGCCCGGGTCGGCACGGTGTCGCGGCCGCTGCTGCCCACCGACGGGTTGTGGCGGGCGGCGATGCGCGGCTTCCAGGACCCGACCGTTGCCGCCTTCGGCGGGGAGGTGCAGATGCCGCCGCCGCCTTCCTTCCTCAGCCGGTCACCGATCACCTCGGGGTATGCGCTGTGATTACTGGGCTGGCTGGTCCTCGTCGGCTTGGTCACCATGCGGGTGTTCGAGCGTCGGGACCGAGTTCTCCGCTCGGCGCCGTCCGATCGGCCGCCGAGCAAGGTCAACCCGTCATTTGCGGCCGGCCGGGTTCGAAGAAGCCCGGCGGTGGGCAGGACGAGGGCGACGGCTGGGCGGTGGCGGCGAGGTCGCGGGTCACCGGGCGCAGGAGGCGGCGTGGATGACGGCGAGGTGGGTCCGGCGATCGACGGCGGCTCGGCTGCTCGGGGCAGTCATCGCGGCTGGCGCCCATCGTCGGCCGCCACCGCGGTGTGCCTGGCGGTGGGTCGGTGGTGGGCGTTGCACTGCAGGGTCCGGCGGTTCCGGGGGCCTGGCGTGGAGGTCCGCCTGGCTGTGCTCGCCGCCCTCGGTGCGGTGGTGGCGGTGTTGGTGGCCCGTGTCGCCTGCTGGCACTGCCGCTCGTGCACCCGCCGCACCTCAATACCTCTGCCTTCCCCGACCGGCGCCCAACCGGGTCGGGATCGCTGCGAGCCAACCTGGCCTGGACAACCTGCGCCGGGCGGTGCAGCGCGGCGAGCCGCTGCCCGGTGCAGCGCCTGAGCAGGTGGCCACCCGGCTGCTCGCCCTCAATGGCTGGCCGGACCATCCACGACCGCCGCACCCGTGGCCACGGCGACCGGGTGGCCATCAGCACCATGCTCGCCGACGAGCTCGACCTCCCGGAAGGCGGAGCGCGACCAGCTGGCCTGGGCGGCCGTGCTGCACGACGTGGGCAAGCTGGCCGTGCCCGCCGCCATCCTCAACAAGGCCAGCCCGCTCGATGCCCGGGAGCGGGCCTGCGTGGAGCTGCACACCGTCGTCGGCCACGAGCTGACCGAACCGATCGCCGAGTGGCTCGGACCATACCGGCTGGTACCGCTCGAAGACCACGAGCGCATCGACGGCGCCGGCTACCCCCACGGCAAGGCGGGCGACGCCATCTCGTTCGGCGCCAGGCTGGTGGCGGTGGCCGATGTGCTCGACGATGACCACCGCCCGCCTTCTACCAGCGGGCCCGCACGTGGGACGAGGCTCGGGCCGAGCTGGTGGCGCAGGCTGGCCGGCAGTTCGACCCGCAGATGGTCGCCGCCGCGGTGCGCTGCGTAAGTGGGCTGCCGCCGGGTGCTGGCCGGGTGGGTGGCGCCACCGGCGGCGGTGTGGTGTCGACGGTGTGCTGGCTGGCGCCGGTGGCCATCACGCCGGCATCGGGCGGGGTCGCCGTTGTGGCCGCGGGCGGTGGCCGCCGCCATCGCCGGCGTTCACGCCGCCGACTCCCTCGTCGGTGGTGACGGTCCTGCCGACCACGCAGGCGGCTGCCGAGGGCCCAGCCCGCCACCCGGCGGCGGGCTCGGAGACCATGACCGATGGTCGCGGTGTCGGGCGTGCTGCCGGGCGATGCGGCCGGAACGGGCCGGCCGAGCCCATCGCTCCTCAGCGTCGCCGGAGCACGGCGCCGGCGGCCGTGGCCGGCCTCGGCCTCTCGGCCCGACGCAGCCACGCCGTCGACGACAGCGCCGACGCCGGCCACGCCCGTCGCACCAGCCCTGGACGACCACGGGGACGACCACCCCGGCCGACCGCCACCGCGGTGGTCGGCACCCGACGACGGCCGGGCCGCCGAACGCGACGACCGCCGCGACCCCGCCCGCCGCCGCCGTGCCAACCACGGTGCTACGCGGCACCACGGCGGCCACCACCACCGCGTCACCACCGCGGCCACCACCACCGCCCAGCCGGTGATCAGCCGTCTCGGTGCTGGCCACGCTGCCCATCGTCGGCACCCTGCCGATCGTGGGCACACTGCCGCCGGTGACCGTGACGGTGACCGTCCCACCGGTGGTGGCGCCGCTCACGACGTTGCCGTTGGTGGAGGAGCCGGTGGTGCAGGAGGTGCTCGATGCGCCTGCCGATGCGATCGCCACGGTCTCCACGATCGCCGCTCGCTTCGCCGAGGCGGTCACGTCGCTGGTGCCGGCGCCCTCGCTGCCTACCGTACCTGAGGGTACGCGACGGTCGGCGCCGCTTGCTCGGCGGGCTCCTGCCGTAGCAGGCTCAGGCCTGGCCGTCGGCCTCGCCGCCCACGTTCCACACGTCGTTGCGGTAGTACTCCCGCAGATCCGCATCGATCTTCGGGGCGAGCGCGGTCGAGCTCGAGGTTCTCGGTCAGGATCCGCCCGCGCCAATGGGCTTCACCGCCGGCCAGGTGGCCGTATCCCAGATTGCGCTGCGGGCGCAGGCGGCGCCGCAGTGCACATAGCACTCCTGCACGGTCACCTCGACGGCGACGTTGGGCACCCGGCCGTCGATCTCGCAGCGCCGACGGAGCTCGATCGGTGCCTCAACCGGGCGGTGCTGCTGATCCGGAGCAGCCTCGGTGCCGGGCACGAAGAAGATCATCCCGATGGCGGGGTGCTGCACCAGGTTGAACGAGTCGAGCCGGTTGTTGCCGGTGAGATCGCCGAAGGCGACCCGCGGTGTCGAGCACCCCCGGCACGGGCGCGCCACGGGGCGACGTGCATCGATGGAGGTGCCGTCGCCGGTGGCGATGATCACCAGCGGAGAGGCGACAGCTTATGGCTGCCGGATCGATCCTCGGCACCGACTTGGCCAGCACGGTCTTGCCGGCATCCGGTAGACGCTGGAGATCGGCCACACATCGGTGAGCGTGCTGCCCTCGACCTTGTTGCTCTGCATCGGGTGCGTCCTCCCGTGTCAGACCCGCCGCGACGCGCGGTGCTGGTCCGAAAGCTACGCCATGCGGTGCCCGTGTTGACAATGTTTCCAATCGGGACAACCATTGCCGGTATGGCTGATCACGTGTTCACCTCCAGCGTCCACTACCGCGATCCCAAGGCCGTCGCCTGGCTGGCGGCCTTCGGCTTCTCGAGGACGACCATGGTCGAGGGCTGGCCGATGCTCCCGAGCAGCGCCACTACGAGCTCGAGCAGCGCCGGTGAAGGGCGGATCATGGCGGGGAGGGACTGCCGCAGTTCGCAGCCCTGCCTCGGTCGGTGGCGTGACCACGCAGGCCGTGCACGCAGCTGGCTGGCGATCTCGACGAGCACTGCGAGCGGGCCCGCACGGCCGGCGCGGTCATCGAGATGGAGCCCGCCGACCAGTTCTACGGTGACTGCGTACCGGGCCGCGGACCCTTCGAGGGCCACCGGTGGGTGTTCTCGATGCACGTGCGTGACGTGAGCCGGGCCGAGGCCGAGGCGGCCATCGGTCAACCGATCAAGGCTTTCACCGAGTGGCGGTGATGGCGACAGCGGTGGCATCGCCCGATCCGCTCGACGACACGTTCGCCGCCCTGGCCGACCGGTGCGGCGGCGTACGGTCGAGCCTGCTGGCCGAGCGGCCTCCGCCGCTCGGTGAGCTCGCCCGCGAGTTGGCACCACCATCGGCCATGAGCAAGACCTGGCGGAGCGCTGCGCGAGCGCGGGCTGGTGAGCGACAGCCGGCCTGACGACGACATCCGGGTGCGGATCTACAGCCTGCGCGCTCGGCGCCGATGGTCGAGTTGCGGCGTTGGCTGGCCCGCCGAGCAGGGCTGGGTCAGTCAGCTCGACGCCTTCGCCGAGCACCTGGAGGCCGAACGATGACCGATGGCTCACGGGTGCTGGTCTCCCGCAGGGTACCGGTGGGTACGGCGCGGGCGTTCGAGGCGTTCACCGCCGAGATCGGCCGCTGGTGGCGGCCCAACGGCCTGTTCCAGTTCACCGACGGCCGAACCGGCAGGCTGGCTTCGAACCCACCCGTCCGGGCGCCTGGTGGAGACCTACGAGGACGGCAGTGTGTTCGTCGTGGGGGAGGTGCGGGCGTGGGAGCCGCCGCACCACCTGGCGATCGGTTGGCGGCACGCCAGCTTCGCCCCGGGCCAGGACACCGAGCTGCGGGTGCGCTTCGAGGAGGTGGAGGATCCCGCAGGTGGACGACCGCAGACCCGGGTGACCGTCGAGCACATCGGCTGGGACCGCATTCCGCCTGAGCATGCTGCCCGTCACGGCATACCGATCGGTGTGTTCCAGCGACGCTTCGCCGAGTGGTGGCAGCACCTTCTCGAGCAGCTGGGCGGCTCGCAGCGCTGAGCGCGGTCGGCCGAACCGCTGTCCGTCCGCACCGCACCCGCCACACCGCCTCGACAAGCGATGCTCCGTTTCGATCGGCCCCCTGGCCGCGCCGCTGCTGCCCCCGCTCGCCGGCTGCCCGCTGACGTGCGCTCCACCGCCTGCCAGCACCATCAAGATGCTCCGGTGACGAAAGTCGGCGGCGGCCCCCATCACAATGCTCCGGTGACGAAATGCGCTTCCGGCCCGTCCGCCGCACCGGTCGGGCACAGCGCATCGCCTGCGGTGCAGTCATCCGGTCGATCGGCGGATCGAACGCGGTGCGTCGTCCGGTTGATCGGCGGATCGAACGCGGTGCGTCGTCCGGCCGATCGGGACAACGAGTTCCGTCACCGGAGCAACGTGATGGTCCGTCCGCGGGGTGGGGGCGTCCGGGCGGCTGCGAGTTGGCGCCGCCCGGTGGGCCGGGTTGGCCCTTGTCGCCGGCCCGCTGCGGCTCGCCCCTCACCTCGCTCGTTCCGGGCTGCGTCCGGCCGGATCCTCTCCCGCCGGCTTCGCTGTCACACCCCGGGCGTACGGTGTTCGCATGCCCGTCACCAGCCGTCAGCTCACCTGCCATCGTTGCGCCCGCACGTTCGAACGCAAGCCATTCGGTCGCCGCCCGCTCTACTGCGGCCGGACCTGTCGCCAGCGTGCCTACGAAGCGCGAAGACGTGGCGCCGAGCACCTCCGGCTCCCTGCCCCCGAGCTTGCGTTCCCGCCCGCCGCCCGCTCTCACGGCCACCACCCGATCGTCGGCCCCAGCCCGCACCACTACGAGCCCGGCCACGGACGCACCGCCACCCACGCCTTGCGCCCCGACGGCCCGGCCGACGCCGATGGACGTCGACCCACCCTGTGCGGCACCACGGCGCGCCCGCTCCGGGTGCAGCGACGCTTCGGTGTGGGCCCCTACCTGAAGCGAACCTGCACCACCTGCACCGCCGTGGCCGAGCGCTTCCCCCTCGCCCAGCCCATCGACCCACCCGCCGAGCTCTCGCGCCTCAAGCACCTGCTGCGCAACGCTCGCGGCCGGGTGCTCGATGGCGATCAGCAGGCCAGCCGCCTGCTCCTCGAGCAGCTCTACCGGCTCACGTCGGCGTCGTGAGCGGGCAGGCGCACCGGTCGGTGGCCGGCCA
Source organism: Acidimicrobiales bacterium (assembly GCA_041394365.1). Taxonomy (GTDB): domain Bacteria; phylum Actinomycetota; class Acidimicrobiia; order Acidimicrobiales; family CAIXPF01; genus CAIXPF01. The sequence continues at coordinate 89,270 of JAWKIM010000024.1, read as the reverse complement.
CCAGCTCCACGCGCACGGTGTCACCGAGCTGCAGCGGCTCGATGTGGCTGCGCAGCGCCCGCACCGAACGCCCGCCGGGCAGCTCCACCGTGTAGCACCACGTGGAACCGCGGAACTCGGCGTCGACCACGGTGGCGGGGCCCCGATCGTCGGCCACCAGGGCCACATCGTCCGGCCGGACCATGAACGTGGCGGCGCCGGCTCCCGTCACCGCCGCAGGCCCGTCCGCCGCCTCGTCGACGCCGAACAACGCCAGCCCGGCGCCGTCGAGGAAGTCGGCCTCGCCCATGAACCCGGCCACGAACCGGGTGGCGGGGGAGTGGAACACCGTGCCCGGCGCGTCGCATTGCACGATGACGCCGTCGTGCATGACCGCCACCCGCTCGCCCGAGGCCAGCGCCTCGGCCTGGTCGTGGGTGACGAGCACCGCGGCGGTGCCGGCGGCGCGCAGGATCCGCACACGTCGCTGCGCAGCCGGCTGCAGGTTCGGGTCGAGGCTGGCGAAGGGCTCGTCGAGCAGCAGCAGCTGCTGACAACGGCGCCAGCGCCCGGGCAAGCGCCACCCGCTGCCGCTCCCCGCCGGACGAAGCTCGTGGGGAAGCGGGCGGCGTACTGCTGACCCGACCAGGTCCAACATCTCCGCCGCCCGCTCGCCGCGCTGCGGGTCCCGGCGCAGCCCGAAGGCCACGTTGTCGCTCACGCTGAGGTGGGGGAACAGGGCGTGCTCCTGGAACACCAGCCCCACCCGGCGGTGCTCGGGGGCGAGGCGCACGTGGTGGGCGTCGTCCACCACCCGGCCGCCGATCTCGATCGTGCCCGCATCGCTGTGGTGCAGCCCGGCCACCAGCCGCAGCAGCGTCGACTTGCCGCATCCGCTCGGCCCGACCAGTGCCAGCAGCTCACCCGGCCCCACCATGAGCGTGGCGTGGTCCACCGCCACCGTCGCCCCGAAGCGTTTGGTCACGCCACGCAGCTCCAGCGCCGAGCCGGCCCCGCCCGTCACGTAGCCCGCTCCAGCTGCCGCGACAGCAGCAGCACCGGCAGCACCGCCACCGCCACGATCGACAGCGCCGGGAGTGCCGCCTGCTGGAAGCGGGATTCGGCGGCCAGGTCGTAGACCCACACCGGCAGCGTGTCGAAGCCGAAGGGCCGCAACAGCAGCACGATCGGCAGCTCCTTCAGCGTGTCCACGCCGACCAGGATGGCACCTGCCACCAGCGACGCGCGAGCGAGCGGCAGGTGCACCCGCAGCATGGTGCGCAGCGGGTTGGCCCCCAACGTGCGGGCCGAGGCGGTCACCGCCTCCGACACCGTCTCGATCCCGGACTCGACCGCCCCCAGACCGGGGGCCAGGAAGTACCGCGTAGGCGTAGAACAGCACCAGCAGCGACCCGGCGCCGGCCACGCCGGGCGCCAGGTTGCCGCCCACCCGCTCCAGCACGTCGTCGAGGCCGACCACGGCCAGCAGCACGCCCATGCCCACCACCGGGCCGGGCACCTGCCAGCCGAACACCGCCACCCTCGCCGCCGCCCGGGTGACCGTCGCCCGGCCGAAGCGCATGGCGTTGGCCAGCACCGTGGCCACCACCATGACCACCACCACCGTGACCGTCACCAGCTGCAGGCTGTGCGACAGGTAGCCCGGGTACTGCTCCAGCTGCGGGGTGCCCCGGGCCGAGGTCTGCTCCTGCACCGCCCACACCACCAGCCGGGCGACGGGACCGGCGAAGGCGAGCAGCACCGGCAGGGCACACAGGGCGGTGGCGAGCGCCGCCCGCCCGCCGCGCAGCGTCACCGGTTCGATGCCGCCGCCCGAGCCGGCCGCCTCACCGAAACGGGCCCGGCGCCGGGCCGCCCGTTCGAGCTGATGGCCCAGCAGCGCAAAGCCGAGCACCAGCGTGGCCAGCTCGCTGGCCGCGTCGCGGTCGTAGGTGCCCCGCCCGATGCGGAACACGCCGACGGTGACGGTGTCGACCCCGAAGTACTGCACGGTGGCGAAGTCGGTGAGCGTCTCCATCATCACCACCGCTGCGCCGGCGGCGATGGCCGGGCGCACCAAGGGCAGCACGATGCGCCGGGCGGCCTCACCCGGCCCCGCGCCCAGCACCCGGGCGGCGTGGTAGGCGCCGGCCGCCTGGTCTCGCAGCGCCGCTCGGGCCAGCAGGTAGACGTAGGGGTACAGCACGAGCGTGAACGTGACGATGGCGCCGCCGATCGACTCGACCGGCGGGAACCAGGCATCACGCCCGAACCACGCCGCCCACTGGTCCTGGATGGGCCCGGTGCGGCCGAACGTGGACAGCGTGAGGAACCCGAGGATGTAGCCCGGCACGGCCAGCGGCAGGATCAGCGCCCCGCTCAGCAGCCGCACGCCGGGGAAGCGGTAGGCGCTCACCACCCACGCCAGCGACGCGCCCAGCACGCACGAACCGGCGGCCGTGCCGGCCAGCAGCACGAACGTGTTGAGCAGCTGGCCGGGCAGGCGGGTGCGCCACTGCTGGGACCACATCGCCGTGTTCGGTTGCAGCACCCCGACGGCCAACAGCAGCACGGGCACCGCCACCGCGACGGCCACGATCACTGCCACGGTGGACCACGGGGCGCTCGACGACGCCAACCGCCGGCGGGTCGGCGTGGCCGTGTCGGCCGAGTCGGCCGAGTCGGCCGGGGGACGCGCGAGCGTGTGGGCCACGGACTACTGGTAGCCGGCTTCGTCCATCAGGCGGACGGCGTCGGCGTTGAGGGCGCCGTACTCGGCGGCGCCAAGCGGGTCCCGCTTGAAGTCGAGCCCGAACCGTTCGGTGATGAGCGGCTCGGCGGCCACGGTGGTGTTGGCCGGGTACTCGTGGTTGACGTCGACCATGACCGACTGGCCATCGGTGCCCAACCACTCCAGGAACCGCTGCGCCAGCTCGGGCCGCTTGGCGTGGGTGGTGACCCCGCCGCCCGACACGTTGACGTGCACGCCGCGGTCCTCCTGGTTGGCCCACTGCAGCGCCACCGGGAAGTTCGGGTCCTCCTCGAGCTTGCGGGCCAGGTAGTAGTGGTTGGCCAGGCCGACGTCGCAGATGCCGTCGGCGATCGACTCGAGCAGCAGCACGTCGTTGCTGACGATCTCGGCGTTGGCCGCCCAACCGCGCACGATCTCCAACGCCCGTTCCTCGCCGTCGTTGGCGATCAGGCTGGCCACCAGCGACTGCTGGTAGACGTTCGTCGACACCCGCAGGCACAGCCGGCCCTGCCACTGCGGCTCGGCCAGCTCCTCGTAGGTGGTGGGCACCTCGTCGGCGGCCACCCGGTCGGGGCTGTAGACGATGGTCCGCATGCGCAGGGCCAAGCCGTACCAGCGGCCCTCGGGATCGCTGTACTCGGCGGGGATGACGGCGTCGAGCGCGGGCGAGTCGATCGGGCGGAAGATGCCTTGCTCGGCACCGACCGCCAGGTTGCCGGCATCCACGGTGATGTACGCGTCGGCCTCGGTGTCCTCCCTCGGCGACGATGCGCTCCGCAGCTCGGCGTCGTTGCCGGTGAGGAACTCGACCTTGATGCCGGTGTCCTCGGTGAACTGCTCGAAGGCGGTCTCGATGCCGTAGTGGCGGCCGCTGTAGACGTGCAGCGTGTTCGGGTCGTCGCCGCTGGAGCAGGCCGGCAGCGCGGCCAACGCGCCCAGGCCGGTGAGTGCGGCGACGGTGCGCCCGAACCGCCGCCGACGCCGGCCGGCTCCCCGGGCGCTGTCGAGCACGTTTCCCACCGCTGGTCTCCGTTCTGTCGCTCGCATGTTAGGTGATCTTAAGACCGGGTCCGCGGTGGGGGCCAGCGAGGGTCGTCGGCGGGCTGACGGTGCACTGTCGCCCCCGTCATCCGTTGACCGGGGAAGGATCGGTACGATGGCCGCCGTGGACTCCTCCGTCAACCCGGCCTTCGCGCACTACTGCCAGACGATCTTCGAGCTGGACGAGGACGACATCGACGTGATCCAGGCGCGGATCGCCGAGCGGCTCGGCGTCTCGCGCCCGGCGGTGTCGGAGATGATCCGCCGCCTTGAGGTGGAGGGCCTGGTCACCACGACGGCGGGCCGCATCACCCTCACCGGCAAGGGTGCCGCCCTCGCCGCCCAGGTGGTGCGCCGCCACCGTCTGGCCGAACGGTTCCTGACCGATGTCTTGCACATCTCATGGGCGGAGGCCCACACCGAGGCCGAGCTGTGGAGCGGGGTCATCAGCGACCGCGAGGAGGACGCGCTGGTCGAGTTCCTCGGTGAGCCCACCACCTGCCCGCACGGCAACCCGATCCCGGGCACGGCGTACTCCTCGGCCGGCCTGCAGGCGCTCACCTCGGTGCCGGTGGGCGAGCAGTTCACGGTGAGCCGCATCCCCGAAGAGCTCGAGTTCACGCCGGGCCTGCTCGACTTCTTGGAGCGGTCGCGGGTCATCCCCGGTAGCGCCGGCACGGTGGTGGCGGCCTCGCCCGACGGCACGATGACCGTGCAGATCGAGGGCACCACGGTGGGTTTGGGCACGTTCGCCAGCGAGCGCATCCTGGTCACCGCCAGCCGGCCGGTGCCCGCCCCGACGCCGGCGCCGGCCCGCACCCGGCGGGCCCGCAAGTCCGTCTCCGCCTAGCGCTCGCTCGGCTCGGCTCAGCTCAGCTCCGTAGCTGCTGGGCCAGGTAGGCGTTGTCGCCGAGCTGGTCCATGGCGCCGAGCTGGGTCTCCAGCCAGTCGGTGTGCTCCTCCTCGGCCACCAGGATCTCCTCGAAGAGGTGTCGTGACCCGCTGTCGCCGGCGGCGGCCGACGCGGCCACGGCCCGGTTGAGGCGTTCGATGGCGGCGTACTCGAGGGCCAGGTCGCTCTGGAACTGCTCGCGCACGGTCTCGCCCACCCGCAACGGGGACAGGCGTTGCAGGTTCGGCACCCCTTCGAGGTAGAGGATCCGGTCGACCAACGCCTCGGCGTGGCGCATCTCGTCGATCGATTCCTCTCGGACCTTGCCGGCGATGCCGAGGTAGCCCCAGTTCTGGCACATCTTGGCGTGCACGAAGTACTGGTTGATGGCCGTCAACTCGCCGGTGAGCACCTCGTTGAGCAGCTCGATGATCTCGGGGTTGCCTCGCATGAGGGCAACCTATCAGTCGCTCTCAGGCGACCCGTAGCTCGACGCGCCGGCCGGCGGCGGCGGTCAGCTCGGCCAGCAAGGGCAGGCAGCCGCCGCAGTCACCGCCGGCACCGCAGTGCTCGGTGATGTCCTCCACGCAGGAGGCCCCGCCTTCGAGGGCACGGTGCACGTCCCGTTCCGACACGCTGCGGCAGTGGCAGACCAACACGGTGGTAAGCCTACCTAATGGGCGGCGGTGCACGCCACGACATCGGATGGGCAGAGCTCTGCATGGCCGATGGGCGGGTGGCCATCGTGCCGTGCTAGGTTCGGCATGTCGATGACGTCGGCCGCTGAACGGGGGTGCGGTGTGGTCTCGTGGGTTCCCGGTTTCCGGTGGCTCTACTACGTGAAGGTCGTGGCCGGCCCGGAAGGTGACCGCTTCTACGGCGTGGGTGTGGGCCATCGCCACCCCCGCACCGTCGAGCTGTCCGCCCGCCGGGCGGCCGCGCTGGTCGGCCACGTGCGCTTCGTGCGCGCCGACGCCGCCTGACCCCTCCGCCCGAAACCTGCTCGCGAGCCACCTCCACCTCCACCTCCACCTGCCGTGCTGGAAACCGTCCTCTCCCAACGCCCCCTGACCGGCTGCGCCCCGCCCGGCGCGGTGGCGCTGCTCGACGCCGAGCGGGAGCTGACCTACGCACAGCTGGCCCGCCGCATCGAGGCCCGTGCCGCCGAGCTCGATCTGCCCGCCCGCTCCCTGGTCGTGCTGGAGGGTGAGCGCAGCATCGAGCTGGTCGTCACCTACCTGGCACTGCTGTGGTCCGGCCGGGTGCCGCTGCTGGCCGCCCGTGGCGGGGCTGAGCTGGCCGAGCACTGGGGTGCGGCGGCGCATCTGACGGCGAGCGCCAACAGGCTACGGGTGCGGCGGCTGCCTGGTCGACCGCCGGCGCTGCACCCCGATCTGGCCCTGCTGCTGCCTACGTCGGGCTCCACCGGCTGCCCGAAGCTGGTGCGCCTGTCGCGGCGCAACCTCCTTGCCAACGCCGCCTCGATCGCCGGCTACCTCGGGCTGCACGACGGCGACCGGGCCATCAGCTCGCTGCCGTTGCACTACTGCTACGGGCTGTCGGTGCTGCACGCCCACCTGCACGTCGGTGGGTCGATGGTGCTGACCGAGTCCTCCGTGGTCGACCCGTGCTTCCGGGCGCTCTACACCAGCCGGGGCGTGACCAACCTCGCCGGCGTGCCGTACACGTTCGAGCTGCTCGAGCGGGGCGATCACTCGTGGCTGGCCACCCCCTCGCTGCGGCTGCTGACCCAGGCCGGTGGCCGCCTGCCGGCCGAGCAGGTGCAGCGCTGGGCCCAGCGGGCCCGGGGCTGGGGCGCCGAGCTGTTCGTGATGTACGGCCAGACCGAGGCCACCGCCCGCATCGCCTACCTGCCGCCGTCGCTGGTCAGCGGCACCCCGCCGCCATCGGCCGTGCCATACCGGGCGGCATGTTGCGCTTGCGCACGGCGGGCGGCGAGGTGCTCGACGGCCCCCTGCTCACCGACGGCGCCGAGGGCGAGCTGCTGTACCAGGGGCCCAACGTCATGTTGGGCTACGCCCACCAGCGGGCCGACCTGGCGCTGGGCGCCACCGTGGACGAGCTCGCCACCGGTGATCTGGCCCGCTACCGCGGAAAACGCCGTGTTCGAGATCGTCGGCCGGGCGGCCCGCTTCACCAAGCTGTTCGGCCTGCGCCTCGACCTCGACACGGTGGAGGCGATGGTGCGCCCGCTCGCCCCGGGCGCGGTGGCGGCCCTGGGCGATGACCGCCGGTTGCGCATCGCCGCCCCGGTGCCGGCGCGGCGGTGCTCCACCGGCACGTGACCACCGGCCTCGGTCTGCCGGCGGCCGCGGTCGAGGTGCGCCGATGCCGACATCGTGCGCACCGACGCCGGCAAGATCGACTACGCCGGCACCGCCGCCCGCTGGCCCGAGGAACCGCCCGCCGCCGCCGCCCCGCCGCCCCCGCCGTCCGCGTCGCCGCCGATGATCGCAGCGAGCAGGCCGCCCGCATCGTCGCCGCCGTGCTCGGCCGCCGCCGTGTCGACGTCGACCGGTCCTTCGTGGCCCTCGGTGGCGATTCGCTCAGCTACGTCGAGTGCTCGCTGCGGCTCGAATCGCTCCTCGGCCCGCTCCCGGCCGACTGGCACCACCAGCCGCTACGGCGACTGGCCGCCCGGCGTGGCGCAGCCGGCGAGGGCGACGGCTGGGGCGGGGTAGCGAGGCCCGGCCGCGGCGCACGGTGTCGATGGACACGACGATCCTGCTGCGGGCCACCGCCATCTGCATGGTGGTCTCCTACCACATGGGCGTGTTCCGTTCGCCCGGCGGCGCCCATCTCATGCTGGCGCTGGCCGGCTACAACTTCGCCCGCTTCCTGGCCGACATCGCCTCGCCTGCCGCCCGGCTGCGGGCGGCGGTGCGGACCTGCTCGCGGGTGGCCACCCCGGCGGTGTTGTGGCTGGGTGTGGGGCACCTGCTCTTCGGGCTGTACGAGCTGCCCATGGTGCTGCTGGTGCACAACTACGTCGGCTCGCCCGACACGTTCTTCGACAGCACGTGGGCGTACTGGTTCTTCGAGGTGTTCGTGCACCTGACCCTGGCCGCCGCCCTGCTGCTGGCGGTGCCGGCGGTCGACCGGCTGCACCGCCGCGCCCCCTACGGCCTGCCGCTGGTGCTGTTCGTGGTGGCGGTGGTCGTCCGCGGCTGGTGGCGGCTGCCCGAGGCGTGGCACTTCTCGTTCTACCGCACCCACAGCGTGGCCTTCTTCTTCCTGCTGGGCTGGTTGGTGCACCGATCCGACACGCTGCGCCTGCGCCTGCTGACCACCGCGCTGGCGCTCGCCGCGGTGCCGGGGTTCTTCAACTCGCCCCGCAAGGAGAGCGCCATCGTGGTGGGCGTGGTGCTACTGGTGTGGTGGCGGGCGGTGCCGGTGCCCCGGGTGTTGGTGCGCCCGGCGTCCACGCTGGCCGCCGCCAGCCTGTGGATCTACCTGACCCACTTCGAGCTGTGGCCCCGTCTGGCCGCGTTGCTCGACAGCCGGACGCTCGCCTACGGGCCCACGATCCTCGCCGGCGTGGCCGCCTGGCGCCTCCAACGGGTGGTGCTGGCCGCCTGGGCCGGCGCCACCACCCGCCGGGCGCCCAACCCGGACGAGGCCGCGAGCACACGGGCCGGCGCGACGTGGTCGCCGCCCGCTGATCCCGGCAGGCCGCGGCGTGACCTCCGCCGCTGCACGACGAGGCCGTGGTCCCTCTGACAGCGAGCGGCACCGGGGTACCGTGCAATCGACAGACGCGGGCGATCAGCCCGCGGTGAGGCGTTGCAACGAAAGGACGGCACCGTGGCCACCCTGCCCATCGACATCGGTATCGAGGAGGCCGACCGCAAGGCGGTCACCGATGGCCTCTCCCGCCTGCTGGCCGACACGTACACGCTGTACCTGAAGACCCACAACTTCCACTGGAACGTCACCGGCCCGATGTTCCAGACGCTGCACCTGATGTTCGAGACCCAGTACAACGAGCTGGCCCTGGCCGTGGACCTCATCGCCGAGCGGATCCGCTCGCTCGGCGAGCCCGCCCCGGGCAGCTACCAAGCGTTCTCGCAGCTGTCCTCGGTGACCGAGGAGGCCGGCGTGCCGGAGGCGCTCGACATGGTGCGCCGCCTGGTGACCGACCACGAGACGGTGGCCCGCACCGCCCGCTCGGTGTTCCCCATCGTCGAGGCCGCGCACGATGAGGTGTCCGCCGACCTGCTCACCCAGCGGCTGCAGGTCCACGAGAAGACCGCCTGGATGTTGCGCAGCCTGCTGGGCTGACACCGGCTCCTCCCACCGCACGACGGCCGCCCCACCGGGACCCACCGGAAGGGGCGGCCGTCGCCGCGTCCGCCCCCGAGCGCCGTCGATGGGCGCCCCGACCAATCGCAATTTCCACCGCCGAACAAAAGACATTAGGTTACCCTCACATCTCTCGGAGGAGTGGAGGAGCAACGTGCCCCGTTCGCGTCACACCAGCATCATCGGGATGGCCCTCGCCATCGCCGCCTCGGCGGGCCTCACCGCCTGCGGGGGTGACGACGGCAGCGGCGGCGCAGCGGGCGCCGCCGCTGAGGACTCCGTGTTCCCGGTGACCATCGAGCACGTCTTCGGCACCACCACCATCACCGAGCGGCCCGAACGGGTGGCCACGGTGGCGTGGGCCAACCACGAGGTGCCCCTCGCCCTCGGCGTCGTACCGGTCGGTATGAGCAAGGCCACCTGGGGCGACGACGACGGCGACGGCGTGCTGCCATGGGTGGAGGACAAGCTCACCGAGCTACAGGCCGACACGCCGGTGCTGTTCGACGAGACCGACGGCATCCCCTTCGAGGAGATCGCCGACACCGACCCCGACGTGATCCTGGCCGCGTACTCGGGCATCACCCGGGAGGACTACGACACGCTGTCGAAGATCGCCCCGGTGGTGGCCTACGACGGCGTACCGTGGGGTACGTCGATGCCCGACATGGTCCGGCGCAACGCCACCGCCCTCGGCCTGGCCGAGGAGGGCGAGGCGCTCATCACCGAGCTCGACGCCGAGATCGCCGCCGCCCTGGCGCGACACCCGCAGTTGGCGGGCGCCAAGGTGCTGTTCTCCTACCTCGACCCGGCCGATCTCAGCCAGATCGGCTTCTACACCAGCCACGACACCCGACCGGGGTTCCTGGCCGAGCTCGGCCTGCCGATGCCGGCGGTGGTGCAGGAGGAGTCGGCCGGCACCGAGGAGTTCTACGTGACGGTCAGCTCCGAGCTGGCCGACCGATTCGCCGATGTCGATGTGTTCGTGACCTACGGCGAGGCCGACGGGGCCATCATCGGAGCCATGCAGGCCGATCCGCTGCTGTCGAAGATCCCGGCGGTGGCCGACGGCGGTGGCCATCCTGGAGAACGCCACCCCGCTGGCCGCCTCGGCCAACCCCTCGCCGTTGTCGATCGGCTGGGGCATCGACCAGTACTTCGCCCTGCTTGCCGCCGCCGTCCGGTGAGCGCATCGATCGCCACTGCGGCCGCGCCGACACAACCTCCGCCGACCGCGGTGCGGTCGCGGGTGGCCGTCCGCCGGGTGCTGGGCCTCACCATCGGGACCGCCGCCCTGGCCGCGCTGTGCTGCGTGTCCGTGGCGTTGGGCACCCGTGGGGTCGGCCCGGCCGACATCGTCGACGGCCTCGCCGGGCGCACCGACACCATCGCCGCCTCGGCGGTGGCGGCACGGCTGCCGCGCACCGCGCTGGCCCTGTTGGTGGGCGCGTCGCTGTCGGTCTCCGGTGCCACGCTGCAGGCCATCACCCGCAACCCGCTGGCCGAGCCCGCCATCCTCGGCATCTCCGGTGGTGCTGCCCTGGCCGTGGTCATCGGCATCGCGCTGTTCGGCCTGGCCGACCCGTACGGGTTGCTCGTCGTGGCCATCGCCGGCGCGGCGGCGGCGTCGCTGTTCGTCTACTCGGTGGGATCGGTGGGCCGCGCCGGCGCCACCCCGCTGAAGCTGGCGTTGGCCGGGGCGGCCACCTCGGCGGCCTGCAGCTCGCTCACCAGCGCCATCCTGCTGCCCCGCATCGACGCCATGTTCAGCTTCCGGTTCTGGCAGATCGGCGGGGTGGGCGGCGCCACCTGGGATCGCATCGCGGTGGTGGCCCCGTTCCTCGCCGCCGGCGTGCTCATCTGTGTGGGCTCCGCCCGGGGCCTGGACCTGCTGGCGTTGGGCGACGATGTCGCCGCCGGTCTGGGTGCGGACGTGGTTCGGACCAGGCTGGTGGCGGGGCTGGGTGCGGTGCTGCTGTGCGGCGTGGCCACGTCGGTGGCGGGCCCCATCGCCTTCGTGGGCCTGGTCGTGCCCCACCTCTGCCGGCGGTGCATCGGGAGCGACCACCGCTGGTTGCTGCCGGCCGGCGCGCTCGGTGGTGCGCTGCTGCTGCTGGCCGCCGACATCGTGGGGCGTGTCGTGGCCCGGCCCGAGGAGATCGAGGTGGGCATCCTCACCGCGTTCATCGGTGCGCCGGTGCTGGTGTGGGTGGCGGCCCGGCAGCGGAGCACGGCTCGATGACGGCCACCGCCACGGCCACCGCCACCGCCACCGCCACGGCCGCCACCGACACGGAAGGCCCCGCCGTCGTCATCGCCGGTCGCCGGGCCCGACGCCGCCGGCGGACGTTCGTGACCGCAGCCCTCAGCACCGTGGTGTTGGCGCTGGTGGCGGCCAACCTGATGGTGGGCAGCACGTTCTACGGCCCGCTCGACGTGGCCCGGGTGGTGCTCGGCCACGACGTGGCCGGCGCCTCGTTCGCGGTGGGGGAGCTGCGCCTGCCGCGGACCACCACCGGGTTGCTGGTGGGTTTCGCCTTCGGCATCGCCGGCGTGATCTACCAGAGCCTGTTGCGCAATCCGTTGGCCTCGCCCGACGTCATCGGCGTCAGCTCGGGTGCCAGCGGCCGCCGCCATCGGCATCGTCGTGCTCTCCTCCCGGAGACGGCGGTGTCGCTGCTGGCCCTGGCCGGCGCGCTCGCCACGGCGCTGGTGATGCAGGCGCTGGCCGGCCGGGGTGGGTTCGCCGGCTCCCGGTTGATCCTGGTGGGGATCGGGCTCGACGCCATGTTGCGCAGCATCGTGACCTACGTGCTGTCGCGCGCCGAATGGGAGCTGCAGACCGCCATGCGCTGGCTGTCCGGCAGCCTCAACGGGGCCACCTGGGCTCAGGCGGCGCCGCTGGCGGTGGTGCGCGGTGGTGGCCACCGCATTGACGGCGGCCGGATCCCGCAACCTCGTGGTGCTGCGGCTGGGCGACGACTCGGCGGCATCGCTGGGCGTCGACGTGGCCCGCAGCCGGCTGCTGCTGGTGCTGGGTGCGGTCGTGTTGCTGGCCTTCGCCACCGCCGCGGCCGGACCGGTGGCATTCGTGGCGTTCATGGCCGGTCCGATCGCCGCCCGGCTGGTGGGCCCGGGCGGTTCGCTGCTGCTGCCGGCCGGCCTGGTCGGCGCCGCCCTGGTGCTCGCCGCCGACCTCGTGGGCCAGCACGCGTTCGGCCACCGTTACCCGGTGGGGGTGGTCACCGGCGTGTTGGGCGCGCCGTACCTGGTGCTGCTGCTGGCCCGGATCAACCGCACGGGGGCGTCGCTGTGAACGACCGCACCAACGGCGCCCACCGGCTGGCTGCCGAGGCGGTCACGTTGTCCTACGGCGGCGCCCCGGTGGTGCACGGGCTCGATCTCAACGTGGCACCGGGGCGCATCACCTCCATCGTCGGCGCCAACGGCTGCGGCAAGTCCACGCTGCTGCGCGCCCTGGCCCGGCTGCTCGCCCCGCCGGGCCGGGTGGTCCTCGACGGTCGCGTGCTGCACGAGCGGCCGGCCAAGGAGGTGGCCCGCATCCTGGGGTTGCTGCCGCAGAGCCCGATCGCACCGGAGGGCATCGCCGTGGCCGACCTGGTGGGTCGCGGTCGGCACCCCCACCAGCGGGCGTTCGCCCCGTGGAACCGGCAGGACCACGAGGCGGTGGCCGCCGCCCTGGCCGCCACCGGGACCGTCGAGCTGGCCGACCGTCCGATCGACGAGCTCTCCGGCGGGCAGCGCCAGCGGGTGTGGATCGCCATGGCGCTGGCCCAGCAGACCGACATCCTGCTGCTCGACGAGCCGACCACGTTCCTCGACGTCGCCCACCAGGTGGACGTGTTGGATCTGCTCACCGATCTCAACCGCGGCGGCACCACCATCGTGATGGTGCTGCACGATCTGAACCTGGCCGCCCGCTACAGCCACGAGCTGGTCGCGTTGCGAGCGGGCAGGGTGCACGCCGCCGGACCGCCGTCGGAGGTGGTGACCGTCGAGGTGGTGCGCGACGTGTTCGGGCTCGATTGCGAGCTCATCGCCGACCCGGTGTCGGGCGTGCCGATCGTGCTGCCGAGGGGGCGCCACCACGGCGCCGTGGCCAGACCGCAGACCATACCGAATGGTACGGATTGAGGGCGACGGGCGTCCGGGTAGTGAGGCCGCCGGGGCAACGCCGCCCCGCAGTACCACACCGGTGGAGGATCGCCATGGACGTGTTGGAGCATCTCGAGCAGGAGCATCGCCAGGTGGAGCAGCTGCTGGAGCGGTTGGCGGACGCCGACGACGGCGAAGCGCTTCCGCTCATCGATGAGCTCGAACGATCCCTCGCCACCCACATGGCGGTGGAGGAGCAGTTCCTGTACCCCCTCGTCGAGCAGGTGGTCGATGCCGAGTCGGAGGAGGAGGCCGAGGTCGAGCACGACCTGGCCCGCGACGGCCTGGCGAAGCTCCGCGAGCTGCAGGACAAGCCGGGCTTCGGCGCCGCCGTGGACATGCTGAAGGCCGGCATCGCCCACCACGTGCGCGAGGAGGAGGGTGAGCTGTTCCCTGAGCTTGCGCCGGGAGGCCGCCGACCAGTTGGCGGCGCTCGATCCCGAGCAGCTCGAGCAGCAGGTGCAGACCGGGTCCACCAACCGGTCGGGCAGCGGTGCGACCAAGGATGAGCTCTACGAGCGGGCCAAGGAGGCGGGCATCGAGGGACGCTCGTCGATGACCAAGGACGAGCTCGAGGCCGCCCTGGCCGAACGCTGAGCCGCCGTCCCCGTCAGCGGGCGTTCTCTCAGCCGCCGTTCCCATCGACGCCGACCGTCCCGATCCGCAGCGCGAGGGCGGCGGCGTCGTCGTCGGCGGCGTCGGGGCGGCCCGGCCCACCGGCCAGGAACGCGGCGCCGAGCACGTCGGCGGTGCTGTGGCCGGCGGCGTCGATGCGGGCCAGCAGGGCCGACACCGAGTCCGCCATCGACTCCTCGCGCCGTTCGATCAGCCCGTCGGTGTAGAGCAGCAACAGATCGCCGGCCGCCACCGCCACCGCCTCGGTCTCCGCCGGTTCGAGAGGCGTGCCGACGCCGAGCAGCGGCCGCCGGCCGCCGGCCAGCTCCACGATGTGGGCCGCCGCGCCGGAGGTCGCGCCGCGCCGCAGGATGGGCGCGGGGTGCCCGGCGTTGACGTAGGTGAACGTGCCGGCGGCGAGGTCGAGCCGGCCCACCACCGCCGTGGCGTAGGTGCCGTGGCGTTGCAGCGATCGGTCGAGCTGGCTGCAGATCTCCTCGAGCGGCGTGCCGCCGGCGAGCAGGTGGCGGGTGAGCGCCTGCAGCTCGGCCATCACCACCACCGCGGCGGTGCCGTGCCCGGTGACGTCGCCGATGACCACGCCGGTCTCGGTGGGCGACAGGTCGACCTCGTCATACCAATCCCCGCCGATGCCCACCGCCGACAGAGCGGGTTCGTAGCGCACCGCCACCTCGAGCGCCTGGCGGTGGGGGACCTCGGCCAGCAGCGCGTGCTGCAGCTGTTCGATCAGCTGGTGCTCGTGTTGCGAGCGTTGGATGCGTGCGATGGCCGCTTCCACCAGCTCGTTGACCGTACCGAGCAGCATGCGGTCGGTCAGGGCTCCGGCCGGCTCCGCTGTCCACGTCACGTCGAGGCTCCACCGACCGTTCGGTGGCGGCGCCTGCACCAGCGTGGCCCGGGCGGCGGCCACCAGGCGCGGCAGCCATCGCTCGATGGCGGCGGTCAGGGCGTCGATGTCGTGGGCGACGGCGATGGCCTGGGCCAGTTCGCTGAGCTGCGCGGCCCGGTCGGCCAGCGCCTCGGCGGTGATCGCCCGCTCCAGCGCACCGCCCACCACCGCGGCAGCCGCCGCCGCGGCCGTGGCCGGTTCCTCCACGTTGGCGGCGCGCTCGGCGCTGGACCAGATGAAGCTGAGGCCCGCCCACACGGTGCCGTCGGAGGCGGCGATGGGCACGCACCGCATGGCCGGCTCGTTGGCGGTGCCGCCGTGGACGGTGACCGGACGCCCGGTGTCGATGGTGGTGCTCAGCGGTGTCGGCTCGCCGCGGTCGTGCACCTGCACGCTGGGGGTGGCGCCGGCGCGGTGCACGATGAGGTGCCGGTGGTCGCCGGCGTCGAGGTGGGCCAGCTCGATGTCGTCGGCATCGACCACCACCGCGGTGTGGGCCAGCGCAGTGTCGACCACGGCGTCGAAGGAGCTGGAGGCGGCCAGACGCCGGCCGAGCTCGGCCAGGCCGGCCTCGCGGGCCAGCAGCTTCGAGCAGCGCACGCGGTGGCGGCGATCGGCGAGGGCAGCGGTCAGCGCGGCCACCGCCAGCAGCGCGGTACCGGCCACCACGACACCGGGCAACAGGAGGTCGGGACGGTCGCCGGTGGCCACGGTGACGGTGAAGCGGTTGCCGGCCACGAAGGACCGCGACGTGCCGCCCCGACCGGCTTCGGTCCGGTCGGGCTCATCGGGGGCGGGCTCGGTCCGGACGGGCTCGTTGAGGACGTGATCATCGATGGCGACCGTCACCGTGGCCGGATCGATGTCCTCGGGGAGCTGGCCCAGCAGGTCGTCCACCGCCACCCCGCTCGACACGAACCCGATGGCCCGACCGTCGACGTCCTTGACCACGTTGGTCAGGAACAGGCCCGGCCGGGCTCTCGGTTGCACCGAGATCGGACCCATGGCCACCGGCCGGCTGGTGTGCAGCGTCGCCTCCGACGCGGCGCGCCGCACCGGCTCGCTGAACACGTCGAGCCCGACGATGGCGTTGTTGGCGCCGTTGTCCGGGTGCACCCAGGTGACCACGTCGTAGCGGGCGCGCTCGGCGGCGGGCACGAGCCGGCCCGGCGGGACGAGCTCCAGGATCGGCCGTCCGTGCTCCGCTTCCCATCGGGCACGGTCGGCGCCCTCGACGATCTCGGAGTAGGCCAGCGCGGCGAACAGCGAGCCGGGCAGCACGTCACCGGCGAAGAGGGCGAGCTCCGATGCCGAGACCGAGCCGTCGGCGGCGAGCACGTCGACGCCGCGCAGGGAGCCCACCGCCTGCTGGAGGCTGGCGTTGAGCACCGTGGCCGCCAGATCGGCCCGGCGGGCCTCGTCCTCGCTCCTCGCGTCCAGAGCCTGTGTGATGGCGAGGGCCGAGGCGGTGATGCCGAGCAGGAGCACACCGGTCATGAGCACCCCGACAGACCAGCGGCCCACTTCTACCTCCGGTGGCACGATAGCCCGTGGTCCGAGCCCTGCCGCGCAGGCGGTGAGGGGGTTGCGATCTCCCCCGACTGTCGCGCCGTACCGCCGGGTACGCAGCGGCCATGACCGATGAGCATGAGCAACCGGCGAGCACCGACCAGGGCCGGGCGGCGGCTCCCGATGGCACGGAACCCGAGCCCGTACCGGTGGAGGCGGCACCGGAAGTGGCTGGTCCCCCGGAGGAGCCTGGTCGCCCCGAGGCGACGGGGCGGCTGGAGGCGTCGGCCGAGGAGCTGCGCCGGCCGGACCCCGGCGGGCTGTTGGGTCCGGAGATCGATCCCGGCGAGCAGTCCGCCGGATGAGCTACGCCCCGGTCGCAGGGGTTCGCGTGCGCGGCGCCGCCGGAAGTGCTCTGCTGTCGACATGGATCTCCGGGCCACAGGCGTCACCATGGATTGTGCAGACCCCCACCGCCTCGCCGACTTCTGGCAGGCGGCCATCGGCTTCAGCACCCGGGTGGGCGACGGCACCCCGTACATCACGCTGTCGGGTGCCGACGGCGACAAGGTCATGAACCACCTGACCCTGCAGAAGGTGCCCGAGGCGAAGGTGGCCAAGCACCGCCTGCACCTCGACCTGTTCGTGAGCGACCGCCCGGCCACCGTCGCCCGGCTGCAGGGCTTGGGCGCCACCGTGCTGAGCGACCCCGACGGCGCCGAGGGCCACCTCGGCTTCGTCGCCACCGTGATGGCCGATCCCGAGGGCGGCGAGTTCTGCGTGGTGTCGAAGAGCTGAGCGGCACCCGCCGGTGACCGGTGCAACTCGGTCTGCACCGTTGCCGAGCCGTTGTGGTGCACTGGCTCTGATCCGATCGTGTCCTTCCCACCTCGGCGCTCAACCGCGGGAGACCGCACGCCGAAGTGCCCTCGTCCACGAAGCCCGGGATGGGTCTGGAGGAGCGACGATGGCCTCGAACATACGCAGCGGTAGGTACGTGCGATGGTTCCTCGATCGGGGGCTGTCCACCAAGCTGATGACCGCCGTCGGGGTGGTCGCTGCGGCCGCCGTCATCGTCGGTGCCGTGGGCATCACCAAGCTCGGCGTGCTGGCCGACCACAACCGCGCCATGTACGAGGAGGAGTACCTGCAGACCACCACGTTGACCGGCCTGCGCCGCCAGATGCTGCTGGTGCGCCTCGATGCGGTCAACCACGGTGCCTCGACCGATGCCGACACCATGGCCCGCTACGAGTCGATGCTGGAGGAGGACGACACCAAGATGCAGCAGCTGCGGCAGGCGGTCGAACAGCTCGACCTCTCCGCCGGCCCGCGTGCCGAGGTGGACGCCGCGCTGGCGGAGTGGGATGCCTACCTGCCCCTGCGCGACGAGATGGTCCGCCTCGCCGCGGCCGGCGACGACGCCGCCTGGGAGGTGGCCCGCAACAACGCCGCCACCCACACCGAGCCGGCCGAGCAGCGCCTGCAGGCCGCGGTCGACGCCATCAAGGAGGAGGCCGCCGCCCAGGCGGAAGCCGATGCGGCCACGGCCGGCAGCGCCCGCACCACCGTGCTGCTGGTGCTGCTGATCGGCCTGGCCGCCGGCGTGGGGGTGGCGCTGTTCGTGAGCCGCTTGATCGTCCGGCCGGTCAAGGCGGTGGCCGCTGCGCTCGATCGCGCCGCGGACGGCGACCTGACCGCCGAGGTCGACGTGGCCGCCGCCGACGAGGTCGGCGCCATGGCGGCGTCGATGCGCACCATGCTCGAGCGCACCCGTGGGGCCATGCAGTCGATCGCTGCCGCCGCCCACCAGCTGTCGGCCAGCTCCGAGGAGCTGTCGGCCACCGCCACCCAGGTGGGCGCGGCGGCGGAGGAGACCTCGGCCCAGTCCATGGCGGTGGCCAGCGCGGCGGAGCAGGTGTCCGCCAACGTGGCCACCGTGGCGGCGGGGACCGAGCAGATGACCGCGTCGATCAAGGAGATCGCCCGCAGCACCAGTGAGGCCTCGCAGGTGGCCAACGACGTTGCGATCCACCGCCACCATCAACGCCGCCATCGGGCGTCTGGGCGACTCCAGCGTGCAGATCGGCGAGGTGGTCTCGGTCATCACCTCGATCGCCGAGCAGACGAACCTGCTGGCGCTCAACGCCACCATCGAGGCGGCCCGCGCCGGGGAGGCGGGCCGCGGCTTCGCGGTGGTGGCCAGCGAGGTGAAGGACCTGGCGCACGACACGGCCCGCGCCACCGAGGAGATCGCCCGGCGCATCCAGGGATCCAGAGCGACACCACCGAGGCGGTGGACGCCGCCGGTCAGATCGGCGACATCGTGGGCCGGGTCAACGAGCTGCAGGCCACCATCGCCAGCGCGGTGGAGGAGCAGTCGGCCACCACCGACGAGATCAGCCGGACCGTGATCGAGGCGTCGGCCGGCACCAGCGAGATCGCCGGCAACATCACCCAGGTGGCCACCGCCAGCCGTGACGCCGCCCAGGGCGCCACCAACAGCCTCGACGCCGCCCGTGACCTGGCCCAGATGGCCGCCGGCTTGCAGGACCTGATCGCCCAGTTCCGCTTCGCCCCGACCCGGGTCTGAGCCGCGGGCCGGCCGGTTGGCGGGCGGTCAGACCGTCGAGCCCGGCAGGCGCACCACGGTGAAGAAGAACTCGTCCACCTGGCGCACCACGTCGACGAAGCGCTCGAAGTCCACCGGCTTGGTGACGTAGGCGTTGGCGTGCAGGTCATAGGAGCGCAGCACGTCCTCCTCGGCCTGCGAGGTGGTCAGCACCACCACCGGGATGCGCCGCAGGTCGGGGTCGGCCTTGATCTCCTGCAGCACCTCGCGCCCGTCGCGGCGGCGGGTTGAGGTCGAGCAGGATCAGGTCGGGGCGCGGTGCGTCGGCGAAGCCCTGCTGGCGGCGCAGGAACAGCAGGGCGTCCTCGCCGTTGACCACGCAGTGCAGCTCGTTGGCGACCTTCGAGTGCTCGAGCGCCTCCCGGGTGATGAGCGTGTCGCCGGGGTCGTCCTCCACCAGGAGGATCTCGATGGGCCGGGCCCGCTGCATGTCGATCATGACGTTGTTCCTTGCAGACGTTCGGTACGGTACCCATCGGCACGGTACTGATCAGTATGTTCCTCGCCGTCGGCCGCGCCCCCGTCGGCCGCGTCCCCTTGGGCCGCGCCCCCGTCGGCGGCGGGCTCGCTCCCGGCGGGGACGGGCAGGCTGAGCTCGATGACGGTGCCCGGCCCGCCGGTGGCCCGCACGGCGATGTGCCCGCCGTGGTACTCCACGATCTTGCGGCACAGGGCCAGGCCGATGCCGGTGCCCGGGTACTCCTCCTTGGCGTGCAACCGCTGGAAGATGATGAACACCCGCTCGGCGTACTCGGGGTCGATGCCGATGCCGTTGTCGGCCACGGTGAGGTGGTGCACGCCGTCCTCGCAGCGGTGGCCGATCTCGATGACCGGGGCCACGTCGGGACGGCGGAACTTCACCGCGTTGCCGATCAGGTTCTGGAACACCGCCACCAGCAGCGCGTGCTCGCCGTGCACGGCCGGCAACGGCTCGGCGTGGATGCGGGCGCCGCTCTCCTCGATGACGTCGGCCAGGTTGGCCTCGGCGGCACGCAGGGCGTCATCGAGCTCCACGGTGGCGAAGTCCCGGGTGATGCGCCCCACCCGGGAGAAGGCCAGCAGATCGTTGATCAAGGCCTGCATGCGCTTGGCGCCGTCCACCGCGAAGCCGATGTACTGGTCGGCCCGCTCGTCGAGCTGCCCGCCGTAGCGGCTCTGCAGCAGCTGGCAGAAGGCGGCCACCTTGCGCAGCGGCTCCTGCAGGTCGTGGGAGGCGACGTAGGCGAACTGCTCCAGCTCGGCGTTGGAACGGGTGAGCTCGAGCTGCTGGCGGCGCAGCTCCTCGGCCGAGGAGGTGGCCTCGGCCAGTTCGGCGAGGATGCGTTCGCGCATGGACTCCATGGCCACGCCCAGGTCGTGCAGCTCGCGCGGGCCCACCGGGGTGACCGGCCGGTCGAGCTCGCCGGCGGCCACCGCCACCGCATCGGAGCGCAGCGCGTCGAGGGGGCGCTGCACGGAGCGACGCAGGAGCCGCCACGCCCAGATGGCCACCGCCAGCAGCAGCACCTCGGCGAGCACCAGGGCGATCACCAGCCGCACGGTGGCGCGGGTGAGGTCGGCTGCGGCCCGGTCCCGTTCGCCGAGCAGGTGGTCCTCGAGCTCCTCGCCGGCCTGGCGGATGGCGTCGAAGCGGTTGCGGCCGGTGGCCAGGCCGGGGGAGGCCCCGGCGGCGGTCCCGTCCGAACCCGTGCCCGCCACCGCGCCGGCGTCGATGGCGGCGATCGTCGGCTCGGCGTAGGTCTCCTGCCAGCGGTCGATCGCCGCGTCGAGGGTGGCGGCCCGCTCGTCGGCCTCCTCGCCCGGCAGCAGGTCCTCGAGCCGGTCGCGGGAGGCGACCTCCTCCTGGCGGCCGCTCTGGTAGGGCTCGAGGTAGGAACGGTCGCCGCTGAGCGCATAAGCCCGCAGGCCGGTCTCCTGGTCCACGAGGGCGGCGCGCAGGCGCTGCACCTCCAGCACGGCAGGATCGATGCGGTCGATCACCCGCTGGCGGGCGTCGACGAGGCCGACGAGGGCCACGCCGCCGAGCAGGCTGGCCACGACGGTGGCGGCGATGGTGGCGCGCAGCACCTGCCGGGCCCGGTGCCGGAGGCTGCGCTCGGGGCGGTGGGCGCCCACCCCTCCGCCCGCCGGCCCGCCCGCTGGTGCGCTCGGGACGTCCTCGCTCATGCCGAGCCCAGCCACAGCAGGGCGACGTCGTCGTCGAAGGCGATGCGCCCGCCGTCGCTCACCTGCTCCAACAGCGCGGCGAGCGCCTCCTCCGGTGCCTCGGCCCAGCCGGGGATGCGGTGGGCGATGTCGACGAGCCGTTCGAGGCCCAGCCGATCCTGGTCGGCGCGGATCTCGTAGAGCCCGTCGGTGGACAGCAACAGTGCCCAGCGCGCCGGGAGCGCGAGCGGAAGCGGGGTGGCCGGTTCGTGTTCGACGATGCCCAACGGCGGTGACGGGACCCCGCCCTGCACCAGGTTCACCTCGGGCACGACGGCGAGCGGCGGCGGGTGGCCGTGCAGGCGCACGGTGGCCAGGCGGCAGGTGGGGCAGATGGTGACGTCGCAGACGGTGGCGAACGTGGCCGGGGCGTCGCGCTCGGCCCGCAGCACCTCGTCCATACCGCGCAGCACGGTGTCGGCGTCGGCGCCGGCCAGCACCATCGTGCGCCAGGCGATGCGCAGCGCCACGCCCACGGCGGCTTCGGCCGGGCCGTGACCGCACACGTCGCCGATGACGGCGGACCGTGCCGTCGGGCCGTTGCAGGGCGTCGAAGAAGTCACCGCCGAGCAGGGCCTCGTCGCCGCCGGGGAGGTAGCGGGTGGCGGTGCGCACCCCGGCGCCGTGCACGTTGAGCCGGGGCAGGAGGCCGCGGCGGGGCGCTCGTTCTCCGCCTGGCGCCGCTCGGCCAGCAGCAGGGCGCGGCCGGCTGCCTCGGCCCGGGTCCGTTCGACGGCGTAGCGGATGGAACGGGCGAGGTGGGCGCCGTCGACCTCACCCTTGACCAGGTAGTCCTGGGCCCCCGAGGCGAGGGCGAGCAGGCCCCGGCGGCGGTCGTGGGCGCCGGTGAGGACCACCAGGGGCACGTCGGCGGCGGCAGCGGAGGCGTTCGACGGCCCCCAGGCCGATGGCGTCGAGCAGGCCGAGATCGACGAGGACGAGGTCGACGTCGGCCACCAGGTCCAGCGCTTCGCGCAGGGTGTGGGCCCGCAGCAGCCGGAAGGGCTCGGCGGTGTCGATGAGCAGTTCCTCGACGAGCAGGGCATCGCCGTCGTCGTCCTCGACGAGCAGCACGCTGGTGGCGTGCTGCTCGTCAGGGCGGGCGCGGCACGGCGGTGCGGACCGGTGGACGGTAGCGCGCAGGCGGCTTCCATCGTTGCAGCGCTCGCCCCCGATCGGGCAGCCTGCGGGCGGAGCGTCGCGAGGCTGTGCCCTTCGTCGGTCTGCCGCTCACCCCCGAGCGCATCTGGCGGCTGCTCGCAGCCGGCACCAAGCTCGGCTGAGCCCGGATCCACCGAGCCGGCCGTCGCACCATCCTTGCCCCGGGGCTCCCTTTCGGCGCCTCCCGCCCGCCGGACCCCCGGGTCCGAACCCTGCCCCGCAGGCGCCTGCACCCCCCGCCTGCGGGGGCCGGGCGCTCCGCCGGCCGGCAACCCACCAGCGCCCTGCTTCGGCGGCGATTCGACGTCGATTCGACGGCATCGACCGGCCGGGTTCGGCTGCCCACCGGTGGCGGCCACCACCTCCGGTCAGGCGGCAGAGCCACACCGACGGTGGCCGGACTTCGTGTCTCACGACCAATTCCGAATCGACATCGAATCGAGCGCGAAGGAGCCCGCCCATACTCTCCGGCATGGCGCCCACCGGCCAGCAACCACCGACCACCAACCACCACCACCACCAACCACCCACCGCTGCACGTCGGGGTTCAGACCAGATCAGCGCAACTGCTCGGCAACGGTGCCGTCGCGGTGGATGGCCAGCGCCAGCAGGGAGGCCGAGCGCCGCAGCAGCTCGCTTTGCGCGCCGTTTGGCCGCACGGTGTCGAGGGTGACGAGCAGGTGGCCGAGGAGGGCGCCGTCGCCGATGACCGGCACCACGTAGGTGCGGGCCAACTCGTCGTCAGGGGTGCCGGCCGTCTCGGTGTGCCGCTGGAACGTGCAGGCGCCGGCCGGGACCTGGGTGCGCACCCCGCGCTGCAGCAACGGCCACGCCTCCTCGGTGCCGGCGCCATCGGCCACCGCCCGCAGCACGGCGTCGACGTCTCGCTGCGCCGCCTGCAGCCGTTGCTGGGCGCGCTTGCGCTGCCCGGACCGGGCGCCCACCTCGCCCACCACCGCCCCGGCCGCGGCCAGCACGCCGACGCTGATGGCGTCCTGGCGGGCGGCCACCGCCAGGCTGAGGTACGGCTGGGTATGGAACAGGTTGAAGGCCAGCGCGGCCACCACCGCGGTGAGCACGCCCGCGGCCCGGCCACCGGTGGCGCCGGCGGCCAGCACCACCAGCATCATGACGAAGCCCACGTTGGCCACGCCCAGGGCGCTGCGCCAGGCCACCAGCGCGCCGGCCAGCCCGAGCGCGGCCACCGGGCCCGCGAGCGCCGCGGCCAGGCGGATCTCGGCGGCGGCTTCGTCGGCGTCGAGCACCGGAGCTCGCATCATCATGACCCTCCTGAGCCGTTCGGGCCGCGGGTCGGTCCGATCAGTGGACGTGGAAGGGGATCGACGTCACCACGGTGTGCTTGCGGAACAGCAGCCGGCCCTTCAGCACGAGCGCACTCTGGTTGTGCAGCAGGTGCTCCCACCAACGGTGCACCACGAACTCGGGGATCATCACGGTGATCACGTGGCTGCCGTCGTGGCGGGGATCGAGCCCGTCGATGTAGCGCAGCACCGCGCCGGTGAGCTCCCGGTAGGGTGAGAGCACGGTTTCGAGCGGTTCCTGCAACCCGAACTCGGCCCAGCGTTGCTCGATGCGCTGGCGGTCCTCGTCGTCGGCGGCCACGTGCAGGGCGATGAGCCGTTCGGGGCGCAACGACCGGGCGTAGGCCAGCGCGTACAGCACCCCCCGGTGCACCGAGCCGACCAGCACGATGATGGTGTGGTCGACGCTGATCGCCTCCGCCTCAGCCGGGGTGATCCGCAGCGTCTCGCCCAAGCGCTGGTAGTGCCGGTGGATGGAGCGGAACAGCCACACCAGCGCGGCGATCACGAAGGCCGGCAGGTAGGCCCCCTCGGTGAACTTGGACACGACCACCACGAGGGCGACGATGCCGGTGGTCAGCGCGCCGGTGGCGTTGATGGCGGCCGAGAGCCGCCAGCGCGGTTCCCGGAGCCGCCGGTGGTGCTGCACCATGCCGGCCTGCGAGAGCGTGAAGCCGGTGAACACGCCCACCGCGTACAGCGGGATCAGAGCGCTGATGTTGCCTTTGAACACGACGATGAGCAGGCTCGCCACCACCGCCAGGAACAGGATCCCGTTGGAGTACGCGAGGCGGTCACCCCGGTTGGCCAGCTGCCGGGGGAGGAAGCCGTCGCGGGCGATGATGGACGACAGCCGGGGGAAGTCGGCGTAGGCGGTGTTGGCCGCCAGGATCAGGATGGCGAACGTGGCGATCTGGGTGGCCCAGAACAGCACGCCCCGCCCGCCGTAGATGTGCTGGGCCATGAGGGCGATGCCGGTGGCGTCGTCCTCGCCGCGGAACGGCTTGAGGTGGGAGGCCAGCAGCGAGATCCCGAAGAAGCACGACCCGAGGATCCCGGCCATCCACAGCAGGGTGGTGGCGGCGTTGCGGCTCTCCGGTTTGCGGAAGGCGGGCACGCCGTTGGACACCGCTTCCACGCCCGACAACGCCACCGCGCCGGACGAGAAGGCCCGCAGCAACAGCAGCACGCTGAGGGCGCCGGCCTGGCGGGTGTGCTCGAGCGCTTCTTCGCTGAGTTGGCCGCGTGCCACCAGGTCGGCCACCGGGATCGGGCCCAGGTCCTGCACGAATACGCGGTAGAGGCCCACCGCGATGAGCAGCACGAGCATGAGGATGTAGAAGTAGGTGGGTCCGGCGAACAGCGCACCGGATTCCTTCACGCCGCGGAGGTTGGCCACCGTCATGAGCGCGATGCAGGCCAAGCAGAGCGGCACCGCCCAGCCGGCGCCGAGGTCGGCGGCGGAGCGGATGGCCAGCACGCCGCCCGCCACCGAGACGGCCACGGTGAGGATGTAGTCCACCAGCAGCGAGGCGCCGGCCACCAGCGACGGCGTGGCGCCCAGGTTCTCGCGGCTCACGATGTAGCTGCCGCCGCCGGTGGGGTAGGCGAACAGCGTCTGGCGGTAGCTGGTGATCACGATGGCCAGCAGGGCGCACACCACCAGGGCGATGGGGACGAGCCGGGTGAACGCCGCCACGCCGATGCCGGCCTGGGCGAGCAGCACCACCAGGATCTCGTCGGTGGCGTAGGCGGTGGAGGAGATGGCGTCGGAGGCGAACACCGGGAGGGCCACCAGCTTGCGGATGCGTTGGTGGTGCTCCTCCGAGCTGGCGATGGGCCGACCCACCAGCAGTCGCTTGGCGGCGGTGAGCATCGGTCCCTTCGCCTGCTCGGCGTGTTCGGGCGGCGTCCCCGTCCCGGTCGCCGCCGATGCTGTCGTTGCTGCCGTTGGTGTCGTCGGTGTCGTCTGCGGTTCGGTCTGCGGTTCGGTCTGCGGTTCGGTCCGGGCCGATCGGCATGGTGCCGGGGGTGGGGTGGGGTCGAGCATGGTGCACCTGCGAGGGGCGGCGATCGGTCGGTTCGGCAACGTAGCGACGGTGCGGCCGCCGCCAGCCGGTGGCGGGCGGGGTTCGCGCATCCTTCACGCCCGGCCCGCGAACCTTCACGCCTTCTTCACGCCCCGCACCTCGTGGCCGGGCGTTCGGGCAGGCGATAGGTTCCGGCTCATGCGCACAGCGAGGTTGGAAGACGGCGAGTTGAAGATCACGGAGCGGCCCGATCCGGAGCCGGGCTACGAGGAGGCGGTGGTCCGCATCACCTCGGCCGGCGTCTGCCACTCCGACGTGCACCTGCTCAAGGGTGACTGGAGCGGGGTGCCGCGCTCGGGGCCGTTCGGTCACGAGGGGATCGGCATCGTGGAGGCGCTCGGGCCGGGGGGCGAGCGCTACGCGGCGGTGGGCGATCGGGTGATCGTGGGCCTCGGCGGTAGCGGTGGCGGGTACTGGTGCGGGGCGTGCGAGCACTGCCTCGGTGGCAAGCCCCGGCTGTGCCGCCAGTCCAAGGGCATCCTCGGGACGTACTCGGAGCAGCTCAAGGTGTTCGCCAAGTCGTTGGTGGTGCTGCCCGACTCGATCGACGACCGCGAGGTGCCGCTGGCGTGCGGCGGGCTGACCGCCTACGGCGCGGTGAAGAAGCTCAACCAGTTCTCGTTGGTGCCGGGCTCGACGGTGGCGGTCATCGGCGCGGCCGGTGGGCTCGGGCACTACGCCGTGCAGATCGCCCGGCACTGGGGCTACAAGGTGGTCGGGGTCGACGTCGGTGCCGAGAAGGTCGACTTCGTGCGGTCGCTCGGTGCCGAGCTGGCGGTCGACGCGTCCGAGGCGGCGGAGGTGGTGCGCCGGGAGGTGCCCGGAGGCGTGCACGCCAGCCTGGTGTTCTCGCCCAAGCTGGCCGGGTTCCGGTTGGGGATGGACCTGCTGCGCCGGGGCGGCTTGTTCATCGCGGTGGGCATCCCCGCCGACGACGAGGGCGGCATCGAGCTCAGCCCGTGGGCGTTGTTCGGCAAGGACCCGCTGATCATGTTCTCGGCGGTGGGCACCGTGCAGGACAT
This sequence comes from Acidimicrobiales bacterium, assembly GCA_041394365.1. Lineage (GTDB taxonomy): Bacteria > Actinomycetota > Acidimicrobiia > Acidimicrobiales > CAIXPF01 > CAIXPF01. The sequence goes on along the minus strand of JAWKIM010000024.1, from coordinate 62,641 downwards.
GCGCGAGCTGGTGCAGCTGGCCGCCGACGGCCACGTGAAGACGCACGTGTCGCGCACCGGGACCCTGTCGGAGCTGGGCACGATCCTCGACGAGCTCGACGCCGGGGCGTACACCGGTCGAGCCGTCATCACCGACCTGTCGCACTGACGCCGGGCGACCACCGGGGGCCGGTTCCGTTGGCGGGCCGGCCCCGGCCGCCGGGTGTTCAGCTGAACGGCGGGTGGTGACCGCTCGTGCTGGTTCCGGCACTCGATCGGTTCTCGGCTCGCCTCGATCCACGTTGCGTGTCGGTGGCGCCCGGCTCGGTGGGCTCGGCTTCGTTGTCATACCTGGTGTGGATGATGGTGGTCATGGCGGAGGTGCTTGTTCTTGATCCGGTGGCGTTGGTCGATGTCGGGGCCGAGGCGTTGGAGTCGGCGTTGGTGTCGTGGTCCTCGACGATGGCGGCCAGCGAGTTCCGTTGGTTGCGGCTGGTCGCCGAGTACGACCGAAGACGCCTCTTCGAACGGTGGGAGTGCCAGACGTGTGCGCAGTGGCTGATGTGGCACTGCTCGCTGGACCTGCGCCGCCCATGAGAAGGTCCGCGTCGCCCGCGCCGCTCGAACACCTGCCGATCGTGGCCGCGGCGTTCGAACGCGGGGAACTGTCCTATTCGAAGGTGCGGGCCATCACCCGGGTCGCGTATCCAGCCATCGAGCAGGGGTTGGTGGACACGGCGAAGTCGATCCACACCGCCGGCCTGGAACGCATCGTGGCCGGGATCCGCCGCGCTCGGGTGTTGAACAACCCGGATCGTCCCGATCTGGAGCCCGGCATGCGACGGTTCGTGCGTTCGCGTTCCCATGAGGACGGCACCGTCACCTTGACCGTGCGCCTGCCCGCTGAGGAGCACGCCGTGCTCGTCAAAGCCATCGACGCCGTGGCCGAACCGGACAAGCACGCCGATATCGAGCAGCGCCGGGCCGACGCGTTGTTGGAGGTCGCCGCCCGAGCCCTCGCTGCGACCGGCACGGCGACCAGTACGGCGGATCGCTACCAGGTGGTCGTGCGGGTCGATGCCGACGTGTTGACCGGCGACAACCCCACCGGGGAGTGCCATGTGGACGGCGGCGATGCCATCTCGGCGGAGACCGCTCGACGGCTGTGCTGCGACGGCAGCGTGATCCGCTCTACGAGAACGTCGACGGCCAGCCGGTGGCGGTCAGCGCGAAGACCCGAACGGTGCCGGCGGCGATGCGGCGGGCGTTGCACGCCCGCGACGGCACCTGCCGCTTCCGGGCTGCACGCATCGGGGATGGCTCGACGCCCACCACCAACACCACTGGACCGACGGCGGACCCACCAACCTCGACAACCTCCTCCTACTCTGCCGACGCCACCACCGCACCGTCCACGAAGGCGGCTGGACCGTGCACCGCAACAACAACAACGACGGCTGGACGTTCACCAACCCCAACGGCTGGAGCCCACAGCAGCCACCCACCATCGAACCCCACGACATCGAACTCGGCCTACCGAGAACCTCGACCCCCACGCCGTGCGCCCCTACTGGATCGACCGACCCCACTACCCCTACATCATCTCCGTCTTCGCCGACCCACCACCGCCGGACCCCCAATGGAACTAGCCCCCATACCGGTCAGTATTCGCCTACCAGACGGTACGGCCAGTGCGGCGTTCAGCTGAACGTGCCGGACGTCGAGCGGGCCGAGGGACGGGTGGCGGCCAGCAGCAGCGCCACCGCGACGGCATCGAGGCCGGCGAGCACGAACGTGGTCGGGCCGTACCCGCCGAACGTCGTGGACGGCGGCGGTGATCGGCGCCGCTGGCGTTGGCCAGTTGCAGCCCGACGTTCACGATGGGGTAGGCGGCGGTGAACGCCACGTCGACGAAGGCGGCGCACCAGCAGCGGCGGGATGGTGATCAGCACCCCCACGCCCCACCCGAACAACGCACACCCGACGGTCAACCCGACCCTGGCCGACGACCATCCCAGCACCAGCAGGCCGGCGATCTGACCGAGGAGGTACAGCACACCGAGCATCGCCGGCGACCGCCGGACCGACAGCGCCATGAACGTGAGGCGGCCGCCCAGCGCGGCGGCGGTGGTCACCGTGATGATCCGTGAGGCGGACACGTCGTCGAGGTGGTCGGCCAGCAGGCTCAGCTGGTGCACCAGCAACCCCACCTGCACCGCGAGCGGTGACCAGGCGGCGAGCAGCACCCAGAACGATCGCCGCCGCAGCAGCGACCAGGCGGTCCCCGAGCCCGCCGGCATCGCCCGTCGCCCGTTCGCCCGGTGCCGGGCGCCCGGATGGCGGCCGCCGCCAGCAGCGACACGACGGCGGTGGTGACGGCACCGCTCAACGCCAGCGCCCTGCAACCCGAGCCGTTCGGTGAGGGTGGTGAGCGCAGGGGGATCACCACCATCCCACCGGCCGGCGCGCCGGTCAGCGCCATGGCCAACGGCGGCCCGTTGCGTTCCGGGAACCAGGCCAGCACCACCGTGCTGATCGGGTAGAGGCTCAGGCAGGACCAGCCGACGGCGAGCACCAGGTACGCCACCACCACCTGCCACGGCCGTTGCACCTGGCCGACCAGGAGCACGCCACCGCCCAGCGCCAGCCCGCCGGCGGTGAACACCGTCTTCGGCCCCCGGGCCCGCAGCACCCGGGCCACGCCGAACGTGCACGACGTGGCCGCCACGTAGAACAACAGCGTCACCCACGACAGCGAGGCCAACGACCAGCCGTGCAGCCGGTGCAGCTCCCGCAGGTAGAACCCGAGCGCGTAGAAGGCCAGGCCCCAGGCGAACACCGCCACCGTGAACAGCGCGGCGATCGTGACCCAGGCCCGACGGGAGCCCTCCGCCGCGGCGGCGCGGGGTCCGGACCGGGCGCGGGCCCGCACGAGGTTGAGCACGCCGCCATCCTGTTCCGATCCGCCGCCGCCGGGCCCGCCGATTTCGCTCGGGCGTCGATGCGCCCCTCAGCCCGTGTTGCGCAGGCCGGTGGCGATGCCGTTGATGGTCAGCAGCAGCGCCCGCTGCAGCAACGGGTCGGCGCCGTCTCCCGCCCGCCAGCGGTCCAGCAGCTCGACCTGCAGGTGGTGCAACGGCTCCAGGTAGCGGTCCCGCACCGCCAGCGTGCGCCGCAGCACCGGCTGGCCGTCGAGCAACCGGTGGTTGCCCATGGCCACGGTCAGCTCCCGCTGCGTCAACGCCAGCTCCTCGGCGATCACGTCGAACAGGTGCTGCTGCGGCGCAGGCACCAACCGCCGCACGTAGGCCTCGGCCAGGCGCAGGTCGGTCTTGGCCACCACCATCTCCGCGTTCGACAGGAACGTCTGGAAGAACCGCCACGACCGGTACATCTCGGCCAGCTCGTCGCCGTGGCCGGCCGCCCGCGCCGCCGCCAGCCCGCTGCCCACCCCGAACCAGCCCGGCACGTTCTGGCGGCTCTGCGTCCAGCCGAACACCCACGGGATGGCCCGCAGGTCGTCGAGCGACCGGCCGGCCGCCCCGCCGCCGCTGCGCCGCGCCGGTCGGGAGCCGATGTTCAGCGCCCCCAGCTCGTTCACCGGCGTGGACGCCAGGAAGTACGCCACCAGGTCCGGGTCGTCGATCAGCGCCCGGTAGGCCTGGTGTGCGGTGTCCGACACCAGTTCCATGATGGCGTCCCACCGCGAGAGGCGGGCCTGCTCATGGGCCGACGTGGTGCGCAGCAGCGTTGCCTCCAGCACCGGCGCCACCGTCAGCTGGAGGTTGCGGCGGGCCAGGGCGGCGGTGCCGTACTTGTCGGAGATGACCTCGCCCTGCTCGGTGATCTTGATGGCGCCCGACAGCGTGCCGAACGGCTGGGCCAGGATCGCCTCGGGCGTCGACCCGCCACCCCGTCCCACCGTGCCGCCCCGGCCGTGGAACAACCGCAGCCGCACCCGTGGCGGTCGGCCACGTCGCGCAGCGCCCGCATGGCCCGGTGGATCTCCCACAGCGACGTGGTGGTGCCCCCGGCCTTGTTGGAGTCGGAGTAGCCGAGCATCACCTCCTGCAGGTCGCCGCGCAGCCCGACCAGCCGGCGGTAGGCCGGCACCGACAGCAGCGTGTCGAGGATGGCGCCTGCCGCCCGCAGCTCGGTGATCGTCTCCAGCAACGGCACGAAGCCGATCCTGGCCACACCGCTCGGTATGTCGACCAGCCCGGCGTCGGCGGCCAGCACGGCGGCGGCCAGCACATCGTCGGCGCCGGCGGTCATCGAGATGATGTAGCTCTCGATGGCATCGTCGCCGTAGGTGTCCAGCGCCACCGCGATGGCGGCGAACAGGTCGCGGGTCACCGCCGCGCCGCCGTCGATGCGCAGCGATGCCGGGGCCAGCGGCCGGCCGGTGCCCAGCTCCCGGCCCAGCAGCCCGGTGCGCGCCGCCGCGTCGAGCTCGCGGTAGGGGCGATCGAGCACGCCGACGCGGTCGTAGAGCACGGCCAGCAGGTCGTGGTGGCGCCCGGCCGACTCCCGGATGTCGAGCGTGGCGAACGTGAAGCCCACGGCGGCCACCGTGCGGACCACGCGGTCGAGCGGACCCCGGGCGATGCGCCCGCCGCGGTCGGCCAGCAGCGAGCGCCGCAGCACCTCCAGTTCCGCCAGCAGCTCCCCGACCGAGCGGTACGCCACCCCCGCCGGTGCCGGTGCGCCGGTGCGGGCGCGTCGGCCATCGCCTGCAACCGGGCCCGCAGGTACGAACATGCCAGACGGTACGGTTCCTGGGCGTTGAGCTCACGGTAGCGCTCCCAGGTGGCCGGCAGCAGCTCCCGGTGCCGCTGCAACTGGCCCTGCAGCTCGCCGGTCACCCGGGCCACCCGGGTGGACACCGACAGCTCCTCGATGAGCACGTCCAGACCCGCCAGCAGCCGGTCGAGCGCCCGGCGGTGGGCGGCATCGAGCACCTCGAGCGTCACCGCCGGCGTCACGAACGGGTTGCCGTCGCGATCGCCGCCCACCCACGACCCGAAGCGCAGTGGCCGGGCGGTGGCGGCCAGCTCCACCCGTGCTCGCGCAACGCCTCGGCCAGGTCTTCGAGCAGCGCCGGCACGACCTCGGCGGCCAGCTCGTCGAGGGTGTCGGCCACGGTGGCGGCCTCGTCGAGCGGTGTGGGGCGGGCCAGGCGAGCTCGTCCGTCTGCCACAGCAGGTCGATGACCTCCGACACGTGGCGGTCGATGCGGCGCCGCTCGTTCTCGTCGATGCGGGGGTCGGCCCGTTCCACCAGCAGCCGGGCCAGCTGGCGACGCTTGTGGATCACCGTCCGTCGGGTGGCCTCGGTGGGATGGGCGGTGAACACCGGTCGCACGTCGAGCTCGGCCACCGCCGCCCGCAGCTGGGCCGGGGAGAGCCGCCCGGCCGCTGCGGCCGGCAGCCAGCCGTGGACATCCCCGGCGGCGACGGCGCCGTCGAAGCGGTGGACCTGCTCGGCCAGGTTGGCGAGGTGGAAGTACGTGCTGAACGCCCGCACCAGCCGGATGGCCACCGGCACGTCGAGCAGGTCGAGGTGGTCGATGGCCGCCTGCTCATCGGCCGGGCCCCGCCGGTGCACCGCCTTGGCGGCGGCGCGCACCCGTTCCACCAGTTCGAGGAACTCGACGCCCTCCTGGCGGGTCAGCGTCTCGCCCAGCTGTTCGCCGAGGCGGCGGATGTCCGCCCGCAGCGCGGCGTCAGCGGGGTCGTCCTCGTGGCCCGGGTCGCCCGGATCGCTCGTCGCCATGGCCATGTCCGATCTTGGCAGCCCCGGCCGGCCGAGGCGCACCCGTACCGACCGGGATGTCCGGAGCTGATCGTTTGCTTGCGGCGGGATCGCCGAGCGGGCGGATCGGTCGGTGGCGGGGTGGGTAGGCACCGGTCGTGGGACGTGTGCGCCGATGGCGAAGCCTGATGCCGGCCGGTCACCGAGGTCACCGGTACGGCCGGGTGGCGGTGGTGACCGGGGCGTCGTCCGGCATCGGTCGGGCGACCGCCCTGGCGCTCGCCGAGCGCGGTGTGGACGTGGCCCTGGTGGCGCGTCGAACCGAGCCATTGGAGGCCGCCGCCACCGCATGCCGGCGCTACGGGGTGCGCGCCCTCGCCCTCAGCGGCGACCTCGCCGACTGGCCCACGGTCCAGCACGTGGCCCAGACGGTCCGCCGCGACTGGGTGGCTTCGACAGCTGGATCAACGCCGCCGCTGAGCTGGTGGCGGGGCCCTTCGGCGAGCCGCCCGAGGAAGGCCGGCGCCTGCTGCGCAGCAACATCGACGGGTATGCGAACGGCAGCCGGGCCGCGCTCGAACAGTTCCGTTCGCAAGGGTACGGCGCCCTGGTCAACGTAGGTTCGCTGTTGGGTGTCTCGCCCAACGAGCTCACCCCCCACTACACCGTCTCGAAGTACGCGGTCACCGGCCTCACCCGCACCCTGCGGCTGGCGATGGTCCCGCACCGGCGGATCGGCGTCAGCCTGGTGCTGCCGCCCGGGGTCGACACGCCGATGTTCCGGCGGGCCGTGAACCACACCGGGGCACCGCTGCGGGCCATCCCGCCGGCCGTGGCGCCGGAGCGCGTGGCGGCGGCGGTGCTGGCCTGCATCCGCCGGCCCCGCCGCCAGCTGACCATCGGGCTCACCGGCCGCGCCGTGCTGGTGGGCCTGCGCGTCAGTCCCCGGTTGACGGAGTGGGCGATGAACCGGGCCAGTGCCCGGCTGCTGGTGGTCCGTGGCGCCGCCGACGATGGCGTCCGAAACGAGCCCGACGGTGGCGTCCGCAACGGGCCCGCCGATGCCGTGCACGGCGGCTTCCGTCGGGGCCGGTTGCGGCGGGGTGCCGGCGAGCGGTGGGGGCGCTGGCTCGCTCGCCGCTGAGCGGGGGGCAGGCTCATCCGGCGGGGACCGAACAGGCCAGGGCGGCCGGCGCATCGCCTACAGTGCCGCCCGACCTGCCCGCCGCACCCGAGGGAGCACCGATGTTGCCTGCGCCCCAACATGCCGCCGAGACCGCTTTCGCCAGCCGGCGGGGTGGTCGCGGCCCCCGGCCCGACATCGTGTTCATCCTGGCCGACGACCTCGGTTGGGCCGATCTGGGCTGCTACGGATCGCCGTCGATCCGCACGCCGAACCTCGACCGCCTGGCCGCCGAGGGCGTGCGCTTCACCCACGCTTACGCCGGGTCGTCGTGGTGCTCACCCACCCGGCTGTCGCTCTACACCGGGCGCAACCCCGGCCGGCTGTCCGCCGGGCTGGAGGAACCGCTGCGCACCCGGGCCGACGGCAACGGCATACCGGCCGGTCACCCCACCCTGCCGTCCCTGCTGCGTACCGCTGGGTATGCCACGGCCATGTTCGGCAAGTGGCACTGCGGCTGGCTGCCCTGGTACTCGCCGCTGCGCATCGGCTTCGACGTGTTCTTCGGCAACCTCGACGGGGCCATGGACTACTTCGAGCACATCGGCACCCTCGGCGAGCCCGACCTCTACGAGGGCGAGACGCCGGTGGAGCAGACCGGCTACTACACCGATCTCATCTCCGACCGGGCGGTCGAGCTCATCACCGCCGCCGGGCCCGAACCGTTCTACCTGCAGCTCAACTACACCGCGCCGCACTGGCCGTGGGAGGGGCGCGGCGACGCCGAGGAGGGCCGGCGCATCCGGCGCGACTACGAGCAGCGCACGGTCCCGTTCCCGCTGCTGCACCTCGACGGCGGCTCGCTGGCCAAGTACGGCGAGCTGGTGGAGACCATGGACGACGCCATCGGCCGCGTGCTCGACGCCCTCGACCGGGCCGGCCGTCGGGAGAACACGATCGTGATCTTCTGCTCGGACAACGGCGGCGAGCGCTGGTCGATGAACTGGCCGTTCGTGGGGGAGAAGGGCGACCTGACCGAGGGCGGCATCCGGGTGCCGTTCATCCTGCGCTGGCCGGCGGCGGTGGGCCCACACCAGCTCAGCGATGCGCCCACCATCACCATGGACTGGACGGCCACCCTGCTCGACGCCGCCGGCACCGGGCCGGATCCGGCCTACCCGCTCGACGGCGTGAGCCTGCTGCCGTGGCTGGTGGAGGGGGCGGCGTTCCCCGACCACGATCTGTTCTGGCGCATCTCCAGCCAGGGCGCGCTACGGCGCGGTCGCTGGAAGTACGTGCGCGATGGCCGCGAGCGCGCCGTGCTGGGCAACTGGCCGCGGCGGCCGGGGACCTTCGAGCTGCTCTACGACGTGACCGTCGACGGTCGGGAGGCGGCCGACGTGGCCCGTCACCACCCGGAGCTGGTGGCCGAGCTGCGCGACGCCTGGGACCGCATCGACGCCACCCTGTTGCCGTACCCGCCCGAGCACCCCGGCCTGCCCCGCCACGCCCGCCCCGGCCGGCCGGCGGTCAGCCAGCCCGACTGATCGCGCCCGCAACAGCTGCCGCGTGCGGCGGCGGTGTTCGACCCGGTGGGTCGCCGGAAAACCCGTCGCGCTCGATTCGACGTCGATTCGGAATTGGTCGTGAGACACGAAATCCGGGCACCGGCGGTGGAAGTCCGGACGCCCCATGCTGCCCAGCGCCACGATCGGTGCTCGGCCCGGCCGAACCCGTCGAAGGCGCCGAATCGACGTCGAATCGCCGCCGAAGGGCTGCCGGGGACCCGCCCACCTGGCTCACGCCAGGAGGTAGTCCACCAACGTGTTGGCCTTCGGCGGGTTCGCCGCTTCCTCGATCGAGCGGTGCCGCTCGGCTACCACGCCCTTGAACTGCGAGTCGGTGAAGATCCAGAACCGGTTCTCCTTGATGGCCGCCACCACCAGCTCGGCCACCTCGGCCGGCGGCTTCTTCTGGCCGAGCAGCTCCCGGGCCGCAGCCCGCTCCCGCTGCTGCGCCTCGCTGTGGGCCGGCTCGGCCAGCGGCCGCACCAGGTGCTCCGGCCGGTTGCGGTCGGCGTCGACCAGGTTGGTGGCCACGAACCCGGGGCACAGCACCGAGATGCCCACGGTGGAGCCGAGGTGCGCCAGCTCGTGCAGGATCGTCTCCGACAGGGTGACCACCGCGTGCTTGGACACGTTGTAGGGCCCCATGAACGGCAGGCTCAGGTGCCCGGCGATCGAGGCGGTGTTGACGATGTGCCCGTCGCCGTGCTCGGTCAGGTGCGCCAGGAACGCCTCGCACCCGTGGATCACGCCCCACAGGTTCACGCCCAGCACCCACTGCCAGTCCGACAGGTCGAGACGGCCGATCGGGTTGCGCACGCCGCCCACGCCGGCGTTGTTGCACACCACGTGGACCCGGCCGAAACGCTCGAGGGCGGCGTCGCGCAGGGCGAACACCGAGGCCGGGTCGGCCACGTCGGTGCGCACGGCGAGCACCCGATCGGCACCGGCGATGGCGGCCAGCTGCTCCTCGGCGCGGGCCAGCGCCGGTGCCTCCACATCGGCGGCCACCACCCGCATGCCCTCGCCCAGGAACGCCTGGGCGAACGCCAGCCCCATGCCGCTGGCCGCTCCGGTCACCACCGCCGTCTTGCCCTCGAGCTGCTCCATGTCGACCCCCATCGCTCTGGTTGCGCCGTGATGGTAGGCAACCGCCCACCCTGCCGGCGGGCCGTCGAGCGCCCGGCGCCTATGCTCCGGCCGATGGCACTCGATCCGAACCCGTTGACCGGCAAGGTCGCACTGGTCACCGGCGGCGCCCGCGGCATCGGCCGGGCCATCTGCCTGGCGCTGGCCGAGGCCGGGCGAACGTGGCGGTGGCCGACGCCCACCCCGAGCCGTTCGACGGCGAGCAGTACTACCGGATGCGCCGGCGGGTGTCGGGCCCCGAGGAGCAGACCGCCACCCTGGGAGGCGGCGGCCGCGCTGGGGGTGCGCAGCGCGGTGGTGCAGATGAACGTGGCCGACGAGGCGTCGGTGCCGCCGGCGTGCAGGCGGTGACCGCCGAGCGGGCCCCATCGACGTGCTGGTGAACAACGCCGGCATCGTCAACAACATCGCCACCATCACCGACATGACCGCCGAGGCCTGGCAGCACGAGCTGGCGGTCAACCTCACCGGTGCGTTCAACACGGTGCGGGCCACCGTGCCCCAGATGGCCGAGCGGGGCTGGGGGCGGGTGGTCAACATGTCGTCCATCGCCGCGCTGCGCCCCGGCGCCGGCCAACCGGGCTATGCCGCCTCGAAGGCCGGGCTGGTGGCCTTCACCCAGGCGGTGGCCCAGGAGTACGGCCGGGGCGGGGTGACCGCCAATGCGGTGATGCCCGGACTGATCGGTACGCCGCTGGTGCTGTCGATGCCGGAGCACCTGCGCAACGCCGGGTGCGCCGAGCGCGGTGGGCCGCCTCGGGGGCCGGCCGACATCGCCAACCTGGTGCGCTTCCTGGCCCTGCCGGCGTCGGGTTTCATCACCGGCGTGGCCATCGCTTGTGACGGCGGCACCAGCTTCGCCCCGCCCAACGGCCTCAACCGCTAGGCGGGGCGAGCCCGGGGACGTGGCCGCTCAGGTCGCCGCCGCTGCGTGCAGGCGGGCGGCGAGGTCGGCGTGCAGCAGGTCGAAGCTGATGGCCGCCGCCACCTGCGAGCCGTGGGCGGCGGCGTGCAGCAGCTGGTGCATGGGCTGGGTCACGTTGCCCGCCGCGTACACCCCGGCCACGCTGGTGGCACCCATGGCGTCGGTGACCACGGCCGAACCGATGCCCGACGGATCATCGGCCACCGCCACCCCCAACGACGCCGCCATGGCCACGTTGGGCTGCAGCCGGCGCGATCACCACCGCGTCGGCCTCGAGCGGCGCGCCCCCGGCCAGCGTCATGGTCAGCGTGGGCTCGTGCCCGGGCTCGCCGCCGCCCACCGCCAGCACCGGTCCGTCGATGACCTCGACGTCGAAGGCAGCCAGCTGTGCCCGCTGGGTGGCGTCGGGGCCGGGGCCGCTGTGCACCACCAGTCGCACCCGGTCGCTCAGCTGGCGGAACAGCAGCGCCTGGTGGGTGCCCAGGCCGGTGGTGTCGATCACGACGATGCGCTGGTCCTGCACCTCCCAGCCGTGGCAGTACGGGCAGTGGATGACCTGGCGGCCCCACCGTTCGGCCAGCCCATCGATGGCGGGCAGCACGTCGGTCAGCCCGGTGGCCAGCAGGATGCGCCGGGCCGTGCGGGTCAGGCCCGATGCCATGGTCACGGTGAAGCCGGTGGCGGCGTCGCCGGTGAGGTCGAGCACGCGGTCCCCGATCAGCTCCACGCCGTAGCGGGCCACCTCGGCCCGGCCGGCGGCCAGCAGCTCGGCCGGTGCCGCCCCGTCGTGGCCGAGGTAGCCGTGGAGGTGCTCGGCCGGGGCGTTGCGGGGCTCACCGGCGTCGACCACCACCACCCGCCGGCGGACCCGGCCCAGCTGCAGCGCCGCCGCCAACCCGGCTGCGCTCCCGCCGATCACGATCACGTCCACGTCCACGTCCACGTCCACGTCTGCTCGTGTTCCCATGCCGGCGACGGTACGGGCGTCTCGCGTGGATGGCACGCGCTCCTGCCGAATCGGCAAGGACCGGGCGCACCGCCGTCGGTTCAGCGGGCCAGCCGGCAGGCGGCGTCGAGCAGGCCGACCGGTACGGTCACGCCGGGGGTGAGCACGGTGCGGGTGGCGGGATCGATGCGGGCGCGGTGCCCGGCCCGGAAGCGCGCCGTGATGGTGCCGTCCAGTTCGAGCACGAGCGTGTGGCTGGTCCGACCGTCGCAGTCCAGCAGCTCCACCCGGGTCAAGAATCGGTCGAGGTCCATCGGAATCCTCCCGCCGTCGGGCGACGGCCGTCGGCTAGAGATGAGAACGATTCCTGGATCGTAGCGCGCGCCGGCGGGCCGGCCGGCGGGGACGTGTGGGGTCGCCGGCGCCCGCTGCTATCGTCCGGCGCCGGTGCGGGCGCGGCCCGTGCGGGGTGACGGCAGGGGAGCGAGATGCAGTTCGGGTTGTGCGTGCATTCCAAGATCGACGACATCGGGCTCGTCACCCACGCCGAGAACCTCGGCTACGACGCCGCCTGGTTCGCCGACTCGCAGCTGCTGTGGTCCGACGCCTACGCCTGCCTGGCCCTCGCCGCCGAACGCACCCGGCGCATACGGCTCGGTACGGGCGTGTCGGTGGTGGACACCCGGTTGGCGCCGGTCACCGCCCACTCGATCGCCTCGATCAACGTGCTGGCGCCGGGCCGCACGTTCCTCGGCGTGGGCAACGGGTTCACCGCCTGGCGGCTGATGGGCCGCAAGCCGGCCCGGTTGGCCGAGTTCGAGGCGTTCCTCGACACCACCCGCCGCATGTTGCGCGGCGAGGAGACGCCGTTCACCTACCGCGGTGACACCACCGACGTCGCCTTCCAGATGGCCGACCTCGGCTTCGTCAACGTCACCGACCCGGTGCCCATCCACGTGTCCGCCTTCGGGCCCAAGAATCAGCGGCTGGCCGGCGCCCACGGCGACGGGCTGGTCGTGTCGGTGCCGCCCATCCGCAAGGCGGTCGAGCGCTGCCTGGCCAACGTGGCCGCCGGCGCGGCGGAGGCCGGCCGCACCTACGACCGGTCGAGCTTCCAGCTGACCACGCTGACCGCCGCCGCCGTGCTCGAGCCGGGCGAGGACCTCACCTCCGACCGGGTGATCGAGCAGTGCGGCCCGATGGCGGTGATGGCGCTGCACTACGCCTACGAACGCCAGCGGCAGTTCGGCCTGGAGCCGCCGCCGCACCTGCGCGAGCACTGGGACCGCTACGTCGCGCTGGTGGAGCAGACCCCGGAGGCCCAGCGCCACTTCCGCATCCACGCCGGTCACGGCACCTACCTGCACCCCGACGAGCGGCAGTTCGCCACACCTGAGCTCATCCGCATGACCTGCCTGGTGGGCCGGCCCGAGGAGCTGGCCGAGCAGATCGGCGCCCTCGAGGAGGCCGGCATGGACCACGTCATGCTGCTGCCGAGCTTCGCCTGCGCTACCGGGCCATGGAGGAGCTCGCCGCCAAGGTGTTCCCGCTGCTGGGCTGACCCGCTGCCGGGTTGAGCCGGGCAGCTTTGGGTGGCCGGCTCGGCCCTGACCGGCGCCGGCCCGACCATGTTTGTGCGCAAGCGACACGGGCCGCACCTGGTGGTGCTCCGGCCACCTCTGTGACCAGCGCTTCGCGCAGGACGCTAACCGGTGTGGTCAGCGCGCGTGCACGAAGTGCACAAACATGGGAGGCCCGCCGGCCTGATCACGCCTGATCAGCCGGCGATGGCCACGTCGCGCAGGCCGTTGCCCATCAGATCCTCGAAGTTGCGGCGGTAGAAGCGGTCCTGCACGTCGGCGGGCAGGGCGGCCACCTCGGCATCGAAGCGGCGCATCGGGTTGCGGCCGCCCTCCACGTGGGGGTAATCGGAGGAGAACAGGCACACCTCGGGGCCGGTGTTCTCGATGATCCACCGGGTCGGTTCGGTGGGGTAGGGCGTGACCCGAACCTGCCGGCGCACGTAGTCCGAGGGCCGCTCCGACAGCTTCTGCAGCCGGGCTTCGTGGCGGCGGAACGCCTCCATGGCCGCGTCGAGCTGGCGCAGGAAGCTCGGCACCCACACCGCGCCGAGCTCGATCACGCCGAAGCGCAACTCGGGGAAGCGCTCCAGCACGCCGTCGAAGATCAACATCGACAGCGTCTGCATCGGGGCCGAGGGGATGGCCATGTAGCTGACCGAGCGGAAGTTCTCGCCGCCGCCGTGGAAGTCGGGCTCGGGCGGCAGGCCGTTGTTGCGGTGCTGCGGCGGCATGACCAGCTCGGGGGTGGCCACGTGCATCAGCACCGGCAGGCCGGCCTCCTGGGCCTGGGCCCACACCGCGTCGAGGGCGATGTGGCTGGGGGCGTGGTCCCGTGGGCAGCGGTTGGGGATGAGCAATGCCTTGCAGCCCACCTCGATGGCCTCACGGGCGGCGCCGGCGGCCCGCTCCAGGCTGGCGAGGGGCACGTAGGCCACCGGCAGCAGGCGCGGGTCGTCGGCGCAGAAGGCGGCCAGGGCCCGGTTGCCGGCGGAGGCGGTGCCGTAGATGAGCTCGTCGTCGCCGCTGTGCTCGAGGTTCTCCAGCAGCACGTTCAGCACGGTGGGGAACAGCAGCTGGCTGGCGAAGCCCATGTGGTCGAGCGCCGCGGTGCGGTCGGCGGGCAGGAACGAGCCGGTGGCCCGCCAGTTCTTGCGCAGCATGACCTCGGCGGCGGCCCGGGCGGCGTAGTCCGGGTCGGCGTGCAGGGCCCGGCTGCGGTCGATCTCGGCGAAGGCGGCCTCGTTGCTGCCCAGGTCGAAGTGCTCGCGGAGGTAGGTGGTGATGCGGGACGGGGCGAACTCGTCGAGCCACTCCGGCGTCTCCATCACGTGGGCGTCCGCATCGTGCACGACCCGACCCTCGACGTACGGCATGGAACGCTCCTCCCCGAGCTTCTTCGCTGTCCGATCCCGGAGGCCCGTTCGCAGCACCCGGCGCCCGGTCACGGTAGCCGCTGGGTGGGCGGTGCCCGGTGTGCGGCTGGCTAGCGTTGGCCGATGACGACTGACGGGAACCCCGGCACCTCCGACATCGAGCTGTCCGACAGCCGTGACGAGCTCGTCGGGCGCATCCGGGTACGGCGGGCGTTGCCCCGCAAGGCCTGCGCACGGTCGGGGCGTGGTGCTTCGCCGACCACATGGGCCCGGCTCTGGTCACCGAGGACGCCGGGTTGGACGTGGGCCCCCACCCGCACACCGGGCTGCAGACGGTGACCTGGATCGTGCAAGGTCAGGTGCTGCACCGCGACAGCCTCGGTTCCGAGCAGGTGATCGCCCCCGGCCAGCTCAACCTGATGACGGCGGGGTGGGGGGTGTCGCACAGCGAGGAGGCCACCGGGCGCTACGCCGGGCCGCTGCACGGCATCCAGCTGTGGATCGCCCAGCCCGAGGCCAGCCGATTCGGCGCGGCCGCCTTCGAGCACCACGCCACGCTGCCCGCGGTGGCGCTGGGCGCAGCGACGGGCGGGGGCGGGGCCGGTGAGGCCACCGTGTTGGTGGGCGAGCTCGACGGGGTGGCCAGCCCGGCCCGGCACGACACGCCGCTGGTGGGGGCCGAGCTCCGGCTGACCGGCGCGGCCGAGGTGCCGCTGCGGGCCGACTGGCAGTACGGGCTGGTGGTGTTGGAGGGTGCGGTGCGACTCGACGGGGACGACGAGCCGGTGGGGCCGGGACGGTTGGCGCACCTGCGGCCGGGGCGCAGTGCGATCGGCGTGGATCCCGCGCCGGGGGAGCGGTGCCGCGGCCCGGGTGATGCTGCTCGGCGGCGAGCCGTTCACCGAGACGCTGCTGATGTGGTGGAACTACGTGGCCCGCACCAGAGCTGAGGTGGACGCCGCCCACACCTCGTGGAACGCCGACGACGGTCGGTTCGGCACCGTGGCCAGCCCTCTGCCCCGCATACCGAGCCGTACGCCGTTCTGGTCGACGCCCGGCGGCTGACCGAGCGTCTCTCGCGGCGCGGGGGTGCCACCCACTCGTGCCGAATGCGCCGAATCGCTGCGACGCCCACTCCCGCCGAATCCGCGCCGAATCGCTGCGAGCCCGGACCAGATTCTTGCGGACAGCCTGCAAGTTTGCCTAAGCTGCAGGCATGCCGACAGGGCTGCGGGAGCGGAAGAAGCGGGCGACGATGGTGGCGCTGGCCACCGCGGCGCGCCGGCTCACCCTCGACCGGGGCCCTGATGCCGTCACGGTGGAGGACATCGCCGCCGCCGCTGACGTGTCGCCCCGCACGTTCTTCAACTACTTCTCCTGCAAGGAAGCGGCCATCGTCGGCATCGAGGGCCCGCTGCTCGACGAGCTGCGCACGGAGCTGATCGACCGCCCGCCGGCCGAGAACCCTGTCGACGCCCTCATCGCCGTGCTCGTCAACGACCTGGAGGCCAGCGACGACCTCGCCCGCCTGTGGGCGCTGCGCACCGAGCTGGCCAACCGCCACCCCGTCCTGCTGCCCCGCCTGCTCGCCTCCTACGCCGAGCTGGAGGCCGCCCTGGTGGAGGGCCTGGCCATACGGCTCGGTACGGATCCGGCCACCGACCCGTACCCGGCGCTGGTGGTGTCGGCGGTGGTGGCCGGCCTGCGGGCCACGATGCTGTGGTGGCACGCCAACGGCCAGCCCGAACCCCTGCCCGAGGTGGTCCACCGCGCCGCCGCCGCCCTGTCCACCGGCCTCGCCCCCGATCGAAAGCGAACCCCGTGACCCACGCCGACACCACGACCCCCGGTACAACGACCACCGGGACCACGTCCACCGACGCCGCGAGCGCAGACCCCACGCCCGTCGCACCCCGGCCCTTCCATGCCGAGGGGTATGGCGGGCTGCCGTTGGTGGGGGACGAGTGGGGGAACCCCGGCAACGAGCGACCGCCGGTGCTGCTGTTGCACGGTGGCGGCCAGAACCGACACGCCTGGCGGGCCACCGCTGCCCGGCTGGCCGCCGGCGGGTACTTCGCCGTCACCGTCGACGCCCGGGGCCACGGCGACAGCGGCTGGTCGCCCACGGCCGAGTACGACATGGAGCACTACGCCGCCGACGTGCTGGCGCTGCTCGAGCGCTTCGACCGCCCGCCGGTGGCGGTGGGGGCGTCGATGGGCGGGATGAGCGCCCTGCTGGCCCAGGCCGAGGTCGGCGCCGAGCCCCAACTGTTCCGGGCCGTGGTGCTGGTGGACGTGACGCCCCGCATGGAGCTGACCGGGGTGCAGCGCATCATGGGCTTCATGACCGCCAACCCCGACGGGTTCGCCACCCTGCAGGACGCGGCCGACGCCATCGCCGCCTACAACCCGCACCGCACCCGCCAGCCGGGCGCCAACCTCGAGGGCCTGCGCAAGGTGCTGCGCGAGCGCAACGGTCGCTACCACTGGCGCTGGGACCCGGCGTTCGTCACGTCGAAGGCCGAGTTCCTCAACGCGGCACCAGCGGAGGCCGAGGCCCGCATGGCCGAGATGGCCGAGCGCATGCACGCCGCCGCCGCCCTGGTGCGGGCCCCGGCCCTGTTGGTGCGGGGCAGCCAGTCCGACCTGGTCAGCGGCGCCTCGGTGCGGGACTTCCTGCGCACCGTGCCCCACGCCCGCTTCGTGGACGTGGCCGGCGCCGGGCACATGGTGGCGGGCGACGACAACGACACGTTCAGCGTCGCCGTGCTGGAGTTCCTCGCCGAGCTGGCCTGAGCTCCGCAACCCGCCCGACCCTGCCCAAGCTCGCCTGCGCTTCGTCGCACCCGTCGCCGCTCGGCCCATGGGGTAGGGGAGCAAGGCCCTGCCCCGGGGCCCCGCCACGCGAGAGACTGCAGGTGCACGATACGGAAGGGTGTGGTGTCGGATGCGCACGTTGGTGGTGGTCAGCGGCAGCAGGGCCGCTCTCGACTGGGCGCAGCGGACGGCCGGGCTCGACGGCACGGTCCGCTTGGCCAACGGCGACGGCGACGCCGGCGACGACGCGCTGATCGAGGCCGCCGACCGTCTCGGGGCCGACGCCGTGGTCGTCGGGCGGGATCGGCGCGGTTTCGCCACCAGTGCCGGCCGGCCGGTGGTGGTGGTGCCTGATCGTCTGGACGGCGTCGCCCGCAGCCTCGAGCCCGGGGCCACGGTGGTGGTGGGCATCGGCCACGGCCCGGCCACCCGGGCGGCGCTGGTGTGGGCCGCCGGCCTGGCCCGTCGCCGCGACCTGGCGCTCAGCCTGGTGCGGGCGGTGAGCCTGCCGTCGCTGCTGCGGGTGGAGGGCCTGGCCGAGCTGCTGGCCTACACCATCGATCCCGGTGCCCTGCACGAGTGGGCGGAGCAGGACCTGGCCGAACTGGCCGAGGAGGTCCACCGCCTCGATCAGGACCACCTGCCGATCACCTGGCGCACCCGCTCCGGTCGGGCCGGCCCGGCGCTGGTGGACGCGGCGTCCTCGGCGGCGCTGCTGGTGGTGGGCGTGCACCGGGGCTCGCTGGTGGATCTGGCCAACGCACCGGCGCTGCGCCACGTCCTCGACAACGCCCCCTGCCCGGTGGCGGTCATCCCCGCCGTCGACGAGTGATCTTCGACTGATCATCGGCGACTGACTGGCTCCGCCATGACCGCCCCCGCCCCCGCCAGGCCTGTCCCGGGCGACCGCAGTTCGCGCAGCTATGCGGAGATCGTGCGGGCCAACGTGGTCACCCGCTTCAACGCCATCCTGGCGGTGCTGGCCGCGGTGGTGATCGCCGTGGGCCACCCCCTCGATGCGCTCTTCGCCGGTGTGCTGGTGCTCAACACCGCGGTCGGTCTGGCCCAGGAGATCCGGGCCAAGCGCACGCTCGACCGGCTGCGGGTGCTGGTGGCGCCGATGGTGGTGGTCCGCCGTGACGGGGTCGAGCACCGGGTGGGCCCCGGCGAGGTGATCGTGGGTGATCTGGTGCAGCTGCGCGCCGGTGACCAGGTGCCCGTCGATGCCGACGTGACCGAGGCGCGGGGTCTGGAGCTCGACGAGTCGTCGCTGACCGGCGAGTCCGATGCGGTGGCCAAGCACCCCGGCGACGAGGTGCTCTCGGGCAGCGCCGTGGTGGCCGGCGGCGGCTGGGCCCGGGCGGTGCGGGTGGGGGCGGACGCCCGGATCAACCGGTTGACGGCCGAGGCCAAGCAGTTCGCCCTGGCCCGCTCGGAGTTGCGGGTGGGCACCGACCGGATCCTGCGGGTGATCAGCTGGAGCCTGCCGCCGATGGCGGTGGTGCTGCTGTGGAGCCAGCTGCGCGCCGAGCACGACGTGGCCGCCGGGCTGGTGTCGACGGTGGCCGGGCTGGTGGGGCTGGTGCCGCAGGGGCTGGTGCTGCTGACCAGCCTGGCCATGGCGGTGGCCATCGCCCGGCTGGCCCGTCACCACGTGGTGGTCCAGGAGCTGTTCGCGGTGGAGGGCCTGGCCCGGGTCGACGTGCTGTGTGTCGACAAGACGGGCACGCTCACCACCGGTCGATTCGCCGTCGATTCGATCACCGCGCTGGGCGCAACGGCGGAGGAGGAGCTGCGCGGGGCGCTGGCCGCGCTGGCCGCCGCCGAGGAGAGCCCCACCGCCACGATGCAGGTGGTGGCCGCGTCGCTCGAAACGCCGGCGCCCGGCCCCGGCTGGTCGGTGCAGGAGCAGGTGGCGTTCTCCTCGGCGCGCAAGTGGAGCCGGGCCACGTTCGCCGGTCACGGCACGTGGGTGTTGGGGGCGCCCGAGGTGCTCCTCGAGGCGGTGCCCACCCCGCAGGCCGAGCCGGTGCGGGAGCTGCTGGCGCCGGCCACCCGGGCGGCCAAACGGGTGTTGCTGGTGGGCCGGGCGCCCGCGCCGGCCGTGTCGCCGACCGGGGACGACCATGCTGACGTTCGCCTGCCGCCGTGCCTGGAACCGGCGGGGTTGGTGGTGCTCTCCGAGGAGGTCCGTGACGACGCCGCCGAGACGATGGCCTTCTTCGCCCGCCAGCACGTGACGGTGAAGGTGATCTCGGGCGACAGCGCGTCGACGGTGTCGGCGGTGGCCGGCCAGGTGGGGGTGCCCGGGGCGGAGCACGCCGTTGACCTGCGCACGGTGGCGGGGCCACTCGACGACGTGGCCCGGGAGACGACCGTGTTCGGGCGGGTGCTACCCGAGCAGAAGCGCGAGCTGGTGGCCGCGTTGCAGCGGGCCGGGCACGTGGTGGCCATGACCGGCGACGGGGTGAACGACATCCCGGCGCTGAAGAAGGCCGACATCGGCATCGCCATGGACACGGCCACCTCGGCCACCAAGGCGGTGTCGCAGGTGGTGCTGCTCGACGGCCGGTTCGACCACCTGCCGTCGGTGGTGGGCGAGGGGCGGCGGGTGATCGCCAACATCGAGCGGGTGTCGGCGCTGTTCCTGACCAAGACGGTGTACTCGGCGGTGTTCGCGCTGGTGATCGGCCTGTCGGGGGCGATCTTCCCGTTCCTGCCGCGGCACATGAGCCTGGTGTCGGAGCTGACGGTGGGCGTGCCGGCGTTCATCCTGAGCTTCCGTTCGACCGACCGGCCGTGCGTCGCCGGCTACCTCCGCCGGGTGCTGCGCTTCGCCATACCGGCCGGTCTGGCGGCGGCCACGGTGACGCTGGTGGCCTACTGGACCAGCCGGGTGCCGCCGTTCGACGCGTCGCTGGCCCAGGCCCGCACGGCGTCGACCATCACGCTGATCGTCATGGCCCTGTGGCTGCTGTACCGCTTGGTACGGCCGTTGGACCGGTTGGAGGCTGTGCTGCTCGCCGTGCTGGCCGGCTCGGCGCTGCTGGTGCTGTTCGTCGAGCCGTTGCGCGAGCTCTACGCCCTGGAGCCGCCGTCGCCGGCGGCGATCATGCTGATCGGTGTGCTGGCCGGGGCGAGCACGATGGTGCTGCAGGTGCTGCTGGCGGTGTCGTCGCGTCTGCTGCGGCACCGCTGAGGCGGCCCGTCGCCGGGCGGGCGCGGTCAGGCCCCGTCGGAACCGGTGTCGTCCTTGGCGCGGGCGGCGCGGCGGCGACGTTTGCCTTCGTGCATGGCCGCCACCCGGGGCACGGGGATGCTGCGCCCTTCCTCCACCCGGACGGCGGGGATGGGCTGCGGGGCGGGCATGGTGTCGAGCCACGGGTCCCGGCCGGCGAGGTGCTCGATGGCGGTGGTGACGGTGAACCGGCCCGGTTCGATGTCGTCGAGCTCGTCCCAGGCGAGCGGGTAGGACACCGGCACACCGGGGCGGGCCCGGGGGCTGTAGGCGGCCACCACGGTGGCGCCGCCCACCCGGGTGGCGTCGACGAACACCTTGCCGGCGCGGTCGTCCTTGAGGAAGGCGGTGGTCACCCGGTCGGGGGCGAGGCGCTCGATGCGGGCGGCGATGGCGCGCAGCGCGCCGGCCGCTTCCTCCATCGCCCGCCACGGATCGTGCTCGGCGGCGCCGTCATCGGCGGGGGCGGCGGCGCCATCGTCGGCCGGGGCGACGGGTACGAACAGGTGCAGCCCCTTGGCGCCGCTGGTCTTGATAGCGGCGTCGAGGCCGACGTCCTGCAGCGCCCGGCGGGCGAGCCGGGCGGCGGCCACCACCTCGGCGAAGGGTCGGCCCTCGGGTGGGTCGAGATCGATGACGAGGTGGGTGAGGTGGTGGGGATGGTCGCTGTGCACGAGCGTGGGGTGGTACTCGACGGCGCGCTGGTTGGCGAACCACAGCAGCGAACGGCGATCGTTCACGCAGCCGTAGGTGACCGTGCGCCGCGACGTCTCCGCCCACAGCGGCACCCGGGCCAGCCACGGCGGGG
Source organism: Acidimicrobiales bacterium (assembly GCA_041394365.1). Lineage (GTDB taxonomy): Bacteria > Actinomycetota > Acidimicrobiia > Acidimicrobiales > CAIXPF01 > CAIXPF01. Next base: position 41,381 of record JAWKIM010000024.1, on the reverse strand, counting down.
CGGTGCGCGGGAGGTTCTTCTGCATGAACGGCGCCTGGCCGGGGCGGGCCCGGATGACCGACAGCGCCCGCCCGGCGAGCACCGGCACGAGCCGGTCGGCCACGGCGTCGAGGTAGTCGACCAGCTCGCGCTTGGTGACCCCGGCGCCGTCGAAGAGCGGCTGGTCGAGGTTGGTCAGCGCCACCCCGTCCCGCTCGTCGCCGGCTCCCGTCACCCGGCCCACCCTAGGACGACGGCCGGAGCGAACGGGCGCGGTCCACGGGTGGTGGTGGGGTTCAGCGGGCGGCGTCGATGAACACGAGCTGCGGCAGCACCGCGCCCGGTCGCAACCGGCCGGTGCAACCGAGGTACAGGTGGTCGGGCTCGAGCACCCGGTGGCTACGCCAGCGCCCGCCCAGCGCCACCCGGCCGCCGAGCACGAGCACCGAGGTCAGCTTGATGTCGCGTTCCTGGCGCAGGGCGACGTACTCGAACAGCAGCAGCGGGCGGGGCTCGGGCTTGGGCTCGAGCAGCACGGCCCGGCCCCGACCGTGCAGGGTGGCGCCCACCGGGAGCGCCTGATGCTGCAGCGGCGGGGCTGCCGCGCCCTTGGGCGGTGGCCGGTAGGTCGAGGGTGAGCGTGTGGTCGAGGGTGAACGAGTGGTCGAGGAGCAGGACCCGTTCGAAGGGGCGGTCAGGTTCGTCCACCGGTTCGGTGGTGCGGGGCCCGATGGTGACGGTACCGTCGAGCTCCATCGGGTAGGTGCGCCAGTTGTCGAACTGGTGGTGGTCCTCCATGCCGTTGGCCACGAGCCGCCGCGGCGTCAGGCCTTGGCCGCTCCACGTGTCGACGGCAGCAACACCGAGATACGGCGGGGGAGGCACAACACGGGTTTCACGCTATCGGCGTTGCGTCACTTCTCGATCCGTGTGGAGTTTTACCCAAGGGCGACCGGCGCCGTGAAGGGTTCGGTGCCATGATGTCGCCGCCGTCCGCCGGGGGTGACAAAGTTCACTCGGCGGTAGAGGGAAGGGGAACCATGCAAGCACGCGTGCGCAACGGCCTTGTCGCGCTCGCAGGCCTGAGCCTGTTGGCGGGGGCCTGCGGTGGCGACGACGGCGGTTCGGGGGGCGACGCCCAGACGGTGGCGTCGGTCGACCGGGGCATCAAGGATGCGTTGGCCACCACCACGACGGCCGACGGCGACACCACGGCGACGACGGAGGTGGCTGCCGAGCCGACCTCGATGGAGGAATGGGAGGAGCTGTGGGCCAAGGAACGTGAAGCGATCGTCAAGCGGATCGAGGAGAACGGCTGGGGGCTGTCCGATGACGGCAAGACGCTGACCGGCCCGGGGGACTGGACCGTCGATCTCACCAAGTGCACGGCCGGTTGGTCCGACACGCAGGGCATCGAGAACGGGACGCTGAAGATCAGCCAGGCCATCGCCCTGTCGGGCACCTACGCCGACTACGGGAACCTGGGCCGGGCCATCGACGTGATGTTCAAGTACTACAACGGCAAGGGCCTGTTCAAAGATGGTGACGGCAAGGACCTGACCATCGAGTACACGATGGCCGACGACGGGTACGACCCGGCGCGCACCATCCCGCTGGTGGAGGAGTTCCTGGATTCCACCAAGCCGTTCATGCTGTGGACGCTGGGTTCGCCGGCCACGCTGAAGACCTACCAGAAGGTCAACCAGTACTGCATGCCGCAGCTCAGCTCGATGACCGGTCACGACGCCTGGGGTGATCCGGTGAACAACCCGTGGACCACCGGAGCGCCGCGGCCCACGTACTCCACCGAGGCCACGCTGTGGGGCACGTTCATCGAGCAGCACCTCGACGAGTTCCCCACCGATCGGAAGATCAAGGTGGCGTCGTTGGTGCAGAACAACGACTTCGGCAACCTCTACGAGGCGGCGTTCAAGCAGTTCCTGGCGGGGTCGGACAAGCTGCGTGACCGGGTGGAGTTCATCTCGGAGAAGATCGAGGCGCAGGCGCCGACGGTGATCGACCCGATGACCACGCTGGCCGCGGCGGAGCCCGATGTGTGGATCTCCATGCTGGCCGGTGTGCAGTGCACGCAGATCGTGGTGGAAGCGGCCAACAACGGCATGAAGGAAGCGGTCAAGTACAAGTTCATGCCGCAGACCTGCCCGGGGGCGGGGGCCATCGGCAAGGAGAAGCTGGGCGGCGACGGTTCTGCCGGCGACGGCTGGTGGATCATGAACCCCGGCGTGAAGGACCTGAAGGATCCCGAGCTGGCCGACGATCCGTACATCCAGTGGCTGCGCGACGAGCTGCAGAAGAACGGCATCGATCCCGATTCGTCCACGCAGCTCGGTGACGGCATCAACTACGGCTTCCCGGTGCTGCAGGCGCTGTTGATCGCCGGTGATCTGCCCGGTGGCATCACCCGCACCAACGTGCTGCTGGCGTACCGGACCATCGACATGACCTCGCCGATGCTGCGGCCGGGCATGCGGCTGCACATGGACGGTCTGAACGACGCGTACATCGCCGAGGCGGCGCTGTTCTCGCAGTGGGATGCGGCCAAGCAGACCTACGTGGATCGCAGCGAGGTGTTCAACCTCGATGGCAAGACGAAGCTGTGCCACTGGGACCAGGCCAGCGCGGCCTGCACCTGAGCTGATCGTGCCGGCACCGGCATCGCGATGGTGATCAGCCGTCCGGTGCCGGTGCCGGTGCCGTTGCTGTTGCCGTTTGCCGGTGTCGGCACCGCAGCCGGTGATGAGCCATCCGGTGCGGGTGCCGGGTGCCGGTGCCGGTGTCGAGTATTCCGGGCGAGCACCCCGGCGCCGTCGTTTAGGGTGCCGGCGTGCTCTCCGGTGTTCGCATCCTCGATCTGACCCGATATCCAGCCCCTCGTGCACCAGGTTGCTGGCTGCCACCGGGGCCGACGTGATCAAGGTGGAGCTGAACACGCGGCGGTGATCCATCCGCGGACGGACGCTGCCGGTGGTCCGCAACGGGCGCAGCGCGTACTACGTGCAGCAGAACCGGGGAAGCGGTCGCTGGCGGTCGACTTCGCCCGGCCGGAACGCTGGAGCTGGTGCAGGAACTGGCTGATCACTGCGATGTGGTGGTCGAGAACTTCGGGCCGAAGTGCTCGAGTGGCGAGCTCGACCAGGCGACGTTGCGGGCCCGTAACCCGAGGTTGATCTATGCGTCGATCCTGCCGGGTTTCCGGGCGGACCGTCGCTGTCGCACCTGCCGGGTTACGACCTCATCGGGCAGGCGTTCTCGGGGATGCCTCACCCGGCGAGCCGGACGGTGCGCCGCAGTCGGCGGTCGCCTCAGGGACTTCTCGGCGGGGTTGGTGTGTACGCGTCCGTCGGCCATGCGCTCTTCGCCCGGGAACGGACGGGGGAGGGGCAGTACATCGACGTGTCGCTGGTGGAGCCGCTGGTGTACATGCATTCGATCGCGGTGATGGGGCCGAGTGCGAGTAAGGGCGAGTTCCGTCAGCAGCGCAGCGAGGGCGACGCGGCGGTCGTACCGTCCGGTACGTTCAAGGGAGCCGCAGGGCTGGGTGGTGGTACAGGTGCTGGACCCGCAGTGGGGGCGACTGTGCGAGGCGATGGATCGGCCCGATCTGCTGGAGCGGTACCCCACGTCGGTGGAACGGGTGGCCGATGCCGATGCGATCAACGGCGCGGTCGAGGCGTGGATGCAGACGTTCGATTCCGATGGGGCGTTGCTGGAGCGCCTGTACTTGCACGGGTGCCGGCCGCGCCGGTGCTCGACTTGGCGAGTTCGACCAGCACCCGTGGTTCCGTGAGCGCGGCATCGTGCGAGATGTCGACGATGAGCTGCTCGGACGCATCGCCGTCACCGGGCTGCCGATGCACCTGTCGTCGCTGCCGGCGCGCGAGGTCGACCCACCGGCGCCGTTGCTCGGTCAGCACAACGCCGAGGTGCTGACCGAGCTCGGGTTCGACCCGGCGCGCATCGCCGCGCTGGAACGCGACGGGGTGCTGCTGGCCGAACGGCACTGAGCGTCTTGCCGGTGCCGCGCTGACGGCGCCGCTCGGACGGTGCCGCGCTGACGGTGCCCGGCCGCTCGTGGTGGCCGCGGCCGGGCGGTTCCCGACGGTCAGCGACCGGTGAAGTTGGGGGTGCGCTTCTCGGAGAACGCCTTGACGGCCTCCCGGTGGTCGGCGGTGTTGAAGGCCACGCCCATGGCCCGGTGACGAAGTCGAGGGCGCCGAGAAGTCTTGGCGCAGCGACTTGTACACGACCTGCTTCATGAGGCGGATGGCGATGCGGGGGCCGGCGGCCAGGCGCTCGGCCAGGCGGTGATGTCGGCCATGAGGGCGTCGTCGTCGCACACCTTCGACACGATGCCGAGGCGTTCGGCTTCTTCGGCGTTGACGAAGTCGCGGTCAAACAGCTCGAGCGCCTTGGTCAACCCCACCAGCCGGGGCAGCAGGAAAGCGCCGCCATCGCCGGGGACCAGGCCGACCTTGATGTAGCTCTCGGCGAAGCGGGCGCTGCGGGCGGCGTAGCGGATGTCGGTCATCAGAGCCATGTCCATGCCGGCGCCGGTGGCCACACCGTTGATGGCGCCGAGGTAGGGCTTCTGCAACGTCGACGGCAGGCGACGGGGTGGACGTGGTTGCGCAGGTAGTCGCCGATGTAGAGGGCGGCGTTGCCGTCGACCTCGCCCATGGTGCCCAGGTCACCGCCGGAGCAGAAGGCGCGTCCGGCGCCGGTGACGATGACCACGGCCACCGCATCATCGGCCTGGCTCTCCTGCAGGGCGGCGGCCCAGTCGGCCAACATCACGTTGTCGAACGCGTTGAGCTTGGCCGGGTTGTTGAGCGTGATGGTGGCGATACCGCCGGGAGACTTCTCGAACTGCAACATGGGTGCGGATTCTTGCCGCTGACGGCCGTAGCTGTCCTGGCCACGTCGTCCGCTCGCCGGGCTGCGTGGGGGACACGCGCGAGACTGCGCACCATGCAGATGCCGGCGTGGGTTGAGCTCGATGGTGCCGTCAACGTCCGTGACCTCGGCGGGTTCGCCCTGCCCGACGGCGGTCGGACGCGTTCGTGCGTGTTGCTGCGCTCTGATGCGGTGCACCAGTTGAGCGAACGGGATGTGGCGCTGTTGGTGGGTGAGTGGGGGCTGCGCCCGTGATCGACCTGCGGGCAGCGGGGGAGCGGGCCGAGCAGAGCCGGACGCTCGGGGCGACCTCGGTGGTGTACTCGGAGCTCGCCGTGCTGACCGACGAGATGATCGAGCAACGGCGGCTCGTGCGAGAAGAAGGCCGCGGCCGGCAAGGGCGCGGCCGAGTTGATCGGCTGCGACGGTGCCTGGCTGCTGGAACTGGGCGCAGGTGCGTTCGTCACGGCGTTGAGGAGCGCCTGGCCGGCGAGGACGAGTGGGCGACGCCGGCTGGTGCACTGCACGGCGGGCAAAGACCGCACCGGGGTGCTGGTGGCATTGCTCCTGGAGGTCGCCGGAGTCGATCGAGCCTCGATCGTCGCAGACTGGCCGGCCACCGATGAACGCATCGGCAAGGTCCGGGATCGCTTGGCGGGTATGTGCCTTCGGCTCAAGGTCCCTGCGCCGTTGCTGGCGGCATCGAGCGCGACGATGGAACGGTTCTCAGCCGCTTGGCTGACGAATGGGGTGGGGCAGCGGCGTGGTTCGTGGCGAACGGTGCCTCAGCCGACGCGCTCGATCGATGGCGAAGCCGGTTCACGATCCCGGCTGCGTGAGCGCAACGACAGGTCGGCGCAGGCTGCGCAGCTGCTGTCGGGCACCACGCCAAGACGGATGAGGACGCCGTACGCCTTGCAGCCGAGGCAGACGGCGAAGGCGGCTCGAGCGTCGCCGCAATGGCCACCATGGCGAGCAGGGCGCGGGCAAGGGCGCGTCGCTGCCTCCGGTGAGCACCGCTGCGCTTGCGGCGATGGTGAGGGTGGCACCGATGCCCTGGGCGAATCGCTTGGGTGGCCCGGGCACGGGCCGGACGGCGACACCCAACCGCGGCACGATGACCCTGGTGGCGAAACGGGCCCAGGGACTGAAGCGGGGTCAGCCGCCGGTGACGGCCATAGGCGAGAGTCGGAACTGCGACCAGCCCATCCGGCGATGGCTGCGAACCCGGCCAGCGCAGCGACGCCGGCTGCGACGGTGCGGGCCGCAGCTTCGTCGACGCCAGGTCGGGGAAGGCCATCGGGCGTCAGCGCGTGCGGAGGCGATCGAGGATGGCAGCGACCTCAGGTTCGATCGCTGCGTTCTCCGCCTGTTGGATGAGGCCGAGGGTGGCGAGGGCGAGGGCATCGTTTCGGAAGAGTTGGTCGATGTCAACGATGAGCGCCCGACCGCTGATCGTGCGGAAGATCAGGTAGGCAGGGCCGGCTTCTGGGTGGGGAAGTGCGATGGAGCGGATCTCGCCGGCGTGGGCGACGACGGTGCGGCGCCACTGGCGGTTGGCCAACCAGCCGTCGCCGACCCACACCTGCTCGAGCGGGAGGTAGCTGCCGGCGGAGGCCGTTGCTGCAGTGAGCACACCGACGATCGCGGCGGCGACGCCGTGTCCGGCCCACCACAGCGCCAGTGACAACGCCGTGCCGAGTGCGATGGCGAGCACCAGGTTGGGCATGCCGACCGTCGGGGCATAGCCGGCACGCTGTGTGCGGAGATCGATAGCGGTCATGGGCGGGGGCCTCCTTGTCCGGACAAATCCCGACCAAACTGATCAGGATTGTAGGGAAAAGGACTGGGCTGTGCAACGGTGAGGGTCGCAGCTGGCGTGTGTGCAGGCCTCCCAGGGCTCAGATGGTGAAGGCCAGGTTGCGGGCGAGCCGTTCGGCGAGATCGGTGTCTCCGGCGAGGGTGACGCGGCCGTCCGCGAGTGGACCGTCGGGGTCGATGCGGCCGCAGCACAGCAGCTCGAAGGTCAACAGATCAGTCGTGATCGAACAGGTCGGATCGGCGAGACGGTCCACCACCTTGGCGCGCCCCTCGACCACGGCATGGAGGTCACGCCCGGCTGGTCCGGTGACGTGCGCTGTTGCCGACGTGCCGTCGGGCAAAGCGGCCCGTTTTCCGACGAGGTAGCCGAAGGCGATGTGGGCTTCGTTGACTGACATGCGGGCGCCGAGGCCGTCCACTCGAGCGGGCAGACCGAGCGGTATGCGGATGTCGTGTTCGTGGGCCCAATGGTCGAACACGCGGATCTCCATGTAGCGCCGATACGGGCCCTGGCCCGCTGGTGACCAACCAACGGCGTCGAGCTCGGCCTCGCTCGCCGAACGAAGTTGCTCGAGACGGCGTGCCGTCACGTCGTCGAAGGCTTCCAGGACTTGGCCACCGGGCCGGCGCCGGAGCTCTCGTGCATGGGCGGTGATCTCCGCCATCGGCGGCTCCGGCGAAGGTGTCCATCCGGCGAAGGCGAGCTCGGCGGCGGTGACGTGGATGAGCGCGTCCTTGCACGTCCAGCCGGGGCAGAGCGACGGCGTCTCCCACTGTTCGTCGGTGAGCGTGTGGCCCAAGTGCGACATCGCGGCGAAACACTCGGTGAAGGCAGCGACGAGCTCGGGGCCGGTGGTGGAGGCGGGTGGTTGCATGGCGACTCCTTGCGTAGGGTGCGCGGTCATGACCGTATCTGGTGTGGCGATCCCGATGATCGAGACCGATCGGCTGACGCTGCGTGCCTTCACGGAGGCGGATCTCTCCGACTACACGACGATGATGAGGCGGCCTGAGGTTCGGTTCCTGCTCCGCCTGCCTGATTCCTTCGACGAGTACGCGGCATGGGAGCAGCTCGCTGCGTTCACGGGCCAATGGGCGCTGCGCGGCACCGGGCAGTGGGCCGTGGTCGAACGCAGCAGTGGGCGATTGGTGGGACGCGCCGGGCTGCACCACCCTCATCGTCGCGACTGGCCGGGTGTGGAGGTGGGTTGGGCGCTGCACCCCGATGCCTGGGGGCGCGGGTATGCGACCGAGGCGGGCCGCGCCGCCATCGACTGGGCGTTCGCCAACCTCGATGTCGACGTCTTGCACTCGATGATCCACGTGGAGAACCCGAAGTCGATGGCGGTGGCTCGCCGCTTGGGCTTCGTGCTTGCGGAGACTCGCGTGTTCGCGTGGTACCCCGCACTCGCCCATGGCCGATGGGAGTTGCGCCGGCCGGGCCGACCGCCGAGCGAACTGGTGTTCGATAATACGTAAGCACGTTTGCACTCTACGCCGATCGCCGCTAGGTTGCAACCCATGGCGGAAAACGTGGTGCAGCAGTTCGAGCGGGCGCTGGCGGTCGTGCAGCAGCTCGCCGCATCGGTGGAGCGGCTCGGCCCTGCGTGTGCAGGTGAGGTCGTGCGCCTCGCGCACGCGTGCTGCAACAGCATGGAGGAGGTGCGTCGGCGCGCCATCTACGCCTCCGCATGCGTGGGTGCACACCTGGCGGACGGGTTCAATTCGCCTGCGATCTGGCTCACGGCTCGGGCGGGCATGACCCGCAACGTCGCAGCTGCGGTGTCCCGGCAGGCGGCCGATATGCAGGCCATGCCGGCCAGCCGCCGGGCAGCGTTGGAGGGGCGGCTGGACCACCCGAGAGTGCGTCACCTTACTGCCTGTTACCGGGCTGCTCCGAACGAGTACACGCCGGAGGTGGACGCCGAACTGGTTGCGGCCGCATCCGACCACCCATCGTTCCTGCGTCGCGTGCGTGCATGGTTGGAGGCGGCCAAGCCCAAGGGCGACGACAAGCCGATGAACAGTTACGTGGTGCTGTTCCCGTCGACGGACGGCTACCACAGCGGACACCTCCATCTCACCCCGGAGGACGGTGCCGTCGTGCAGGCGGCGCTCGGTCAGCGTGTCGAGGCGATGCGGCACGCGGCCTGGGACGGCGACCCGGCGTTCGCTCGCCTCGATATCGGCGCGCTGCAAGCCCGGGCGCTTGTCGATCTGTGCGAGCTCGAGCTCCGCAGGGACCCGCGTGAGCGACGCAACGACGACCCCAACCGCCTTACGCTGACGGTCTACACCGACGGCCGAGGTTTCGGTCCTCAGAAGCCGATCGCTCGCACGCAGTCGTGTGCCGACCCATGGTTCGACGTGCTCGAGTTGGCCGGCCAGCAGCTCATCATGACGGGCCCTGGTGTCCGCAACTGGAGCGAGGACGTTGCCACGGCGATCCTTTACCGGGACAAGCGATGTCGGTTCCCGGGCTGCGAGGTGCCGGCACTTCGCTGCGACATCCATGAGTGCACCGGCGCGAACGGAGATCGCCGGTCGCCGCGTGCGGGCGTGCTGCTCTGCGGTTCGCACCACCGTTTCGTGCACCGTGAGCAGTGGGTCGTGACCATCGACGACGGCGGCGTGCCCTGCTTCCGTCGGCGCGATGGACACGAGCACGGCGGTGGCCGAGGCGATACAACTGCGGCATGACGCTGACTCAGGCCGATCTGGACCGTTTGACCGCCGACGTGCTCTCGAATGCGGGGCCAGGGGAGGCCACCCGGGAGGTCAACGCCGCCGTCGTCGACGCACTTCGATCGAACAATGGAACCGTGCCGGGCGAGCTGGCCGCAGCCCGTTTCCTGCTCCTGACCCACCGCGGTGCGAAGAGTGGCAAGGAGCGAACGACGCCGCTGGCCTATGTGCGCACAGAGGGCCGGATCCTCATCGTTGCATCGATGGGCGGTGCGCCGCAGTCGCCGGCTTGGTTCCACAACATCGTCGCGAACCCTGATGTGGTCGTGGAGGCTGCAGGCGAGACCTATCGGGCCCATGCCGTCATCCTGGCCGGACCGGAGCGCGACCGGCTCTTCGAGGTGTGCTGCCGCAAGGTGCCCCCCTTTGCCGCCTATCAGCAACGAACGGAGCGGGTCATCCCGGTGGTCGAGCTCGTGCGAGAGGACGGCTGAGGGAGCGCGCCTCCATCGTGTACGGACAAGGACGATCGCCGGTCGGCCGGTCAGGCCGACGTGACCTGGAGGCGCCGGCCGCGTGCTGGCCGGCTGGTGTGCGGCGGCTGGCTGGAAAACCGCGGATCACCTCTGCAACACCGATACAGTGGCGGCTCCAATGGGCAGGGTGAAAGCGGACGGGCCAGGCGGCGGATGGGAAGGCATTCCGGTGGGCGGCGACAGCGGCCGTGCTCGGCGGGTTGGCTGCCTGCAGCAACAGCAGCTCGAACGGCGAGGCTGAGGCCGACGTTCCGACCGAGCGAACCGCACCTGATGGCACGGTCTTCAACGACGCCGATGCGATCTACGTCCGACGATGGTCGCTCATCATCGCCAGAGCATCGAGATTGCTGAGCTGGCCTCGGTCCCGGCCAACGAAGCGTCGGAGTGGCTGCCGCCGTTGGCGGAGCGGATCCAGACCGAGCGGCTGGCTGAGATCGAGCCGCTCGAAGCGCTGCTCGCCGCATGGGGCGTGGCCGAAGGTGCGATCGAGCAGGGCGGCGAGCCGGCCGGTGCTGACGGCGAGGCGGTTGACGGCGGCGACACGGCCGACACCAGCGTCACCGACGACGAAGGCTCGGCGTCGCTCGGCCTCGTCGCTCGACGATCAGTTCATCGATCCGACGGACACCCCCGGCGCCCAGGGCATGATGAGCGCCGACGAGATGACCGATCTCGCCACCACGATCGGCGGTGACTTCGATCAGCTCTGGCTGTCGATGATGATCCCGTCACCACGAAGGCGCCATCGCCATGTCCGCTCAGCTCCTGCTCGACGGGCGTAACGCCGAGCTGCGCTCGATGGCGGCGACCATGTCGAGCACCTACAGCGTGACGTGGCCGAGATGAACGCCGCGCTGACCGCAGTGTCACCGCCCACCCCGCTGACACGCCTGGTCCCGGCCGCTGCGTCTCGCACCGCCACTTAGACGTTCGTTCGGCTGAGAACCCGCCTGCACCCTGCGCGGCGCGACCGCGAGCGATGGACCTCAGCCTTCCATCTGGAGCGATCCTCCCGATGATGTCCTTGCCTTGTGAAGCCGTTCGTACAGCCCCTCGCAACCGCCTGCGGCGCTCCCACCTCGCTGCACAACCGCTGGGTCGCTGGAGCTGTGATGCACCGTGAGCGGACTCATTCTCCGTCGCTCTCCGTCGTCTCGGCAGGGCACTGGGCGAGGTGACCGGCGATAGGTCGTTCGTCCCGCAGCACTACGTGGTCGATCGATTGCAGTCCGTCCCCTCGCCGACCAAGACGATCAGCGTTATGTGTTGATCTGGTGACAGTCCGACAGATCAGGGCCGTTCGGTACGCAAGTTGGCCGATTGCCTGTCTTATCCCAGGGGTAGGATTTTTCCAGTTTCCTTGAGAGGCGGGCGGAACATGGCGCGGCGGGCGGAGCTGATCGCGTTCGTATCGATGGCGGTAGGTGGCGTGCTGACAGGCACGTCTTTCGCCATGGCGGACGGCACCGAGACCTTGGGCGACCCATCCGTCGCCATCGCGGAGGGCAACGGCATCGCCGTAGGTGGCACCGGGTTGTTCAACCAGCCGGGCACCATCTCCGTCGACGTCCCCGCCGACGCCACCATCAAGCAGGTCCTTCTCTACGTGGAGACCGGTCACCACAGCACCGGCGGCACCCCGGCCGATGACACGTTCAACGTCGGCGGCGCATCGGTCACCTGCCCGGTCATCGGCGGCCCCGCCTTCTTCTACGGCGACGTCGACACCTCCTCCTACCGCTGTGACATCACCGACCTCGAGCTCGTGCAGCCGGGCAGCTCCAGCTTCGACGTCGACGGCCTCGACCCGGCCGACATCAACGACGGCGCCGGCGTGCTCGTCATCTACGAGACCCCGGGCCCGCTCGGCCCCATCCAGGTCCGTGACGGCAACGACATCGCCTTCGTCGACTTCGAGGGCGAGCGCGGCGTCACCGTCCCGCAGACCTTCACCTTCACCCCCTCGCTGGAGGACCGCACCGCCAACCTGGCCCTGATGGTCGGCAGCATCGCCAACTTCCAGGAGCCCGACTTCACCCCCCGCCCCTCCACTCTGCGCATCTCCGTCGGCGGCGTGGACACCTACATCGAGGACCCGTTCGGTCTCGGCGCCGACGGCCCGCAGTTCGATACCGGCCTGTTCGACGTGAACATACCGGCCGGTGTGTCCGAGGTGACCGTGGAGATGATCTCCCGCTGGGGTCGTGACGGCCTGCCCGCCTCGCTGGTGTGGGTGAACGCCACGCTGGCCATGGGCCCGGCCAAGATCGACGTCGCCCCGTCATCCAGGCCGACTGCCCCGTCCAGGCCTCGACCCCGTCGACGCCCTCAACCCGGTCACCCGCCGGTACCGGAGCCCCAAGCAACCCGCCGCCGGCCAGCACGCCGCCGACCATCGTGATCGAGTCCACCACCACGCTCCCGGTCACCGGCGCCGCCAGCAACTTCGCCCTCGTATTGGGCCTGGCCGCCATGACCGCCGGCGCCGCCATCTTCATCGGCAGCCGCAAGCGCCCCACCCTCACCGGCACCTTCTGACCGGCACCTTCTGACCGGCAGGTTCCTGACCGGCAGCTTCTGATCCAGCCGTGTGCCGGACGCACTGACGCCCGGACCCCGGCCACCATGACCTGAACGAACGAACGGACGAACGCCCGGGCGGCGTCGGACGGGGAGCAGCGCAAGCAACCAGCTCCCCGCACCCGACGCCGCCTGGTCCGTTTTCGGCCGGTCGGCCTACATTGCGCCGATGGACTTCAACCTGTTCAGCTACTTCACCCTCGGTCGCCGGGCGGAGCTCGAGGCCGGCCTGGCCGGGTTGCGGGTCGATCTCTACCAACGGATGCTCGACGAGACCGCCCAGATCGCCACCATGGCCGATGAGGCCGGGTTCGCCGGTTTCGGCCATCCCGAGCACCACCTGCAGCTCGAGGGCTGCGAACCCTCCAACGACCTCGCCGCGCTGGCCATGTTCATCGGCCAGCACACCAAACGCATGAAGGTCATCTCCTGCGGCTGGGTGTCCACCACCCACAACCCGCTGCGCGCCGCCGAGACCATCGCCACGCTCGACAACATGCTCCGCGGCCGCTTCGCCTTCGGCCTGGTGCGCGGCTACCAGTACCGCTGGGTGGAGAACTTCAAGATCCGCCCCGACCTCACCGCCGTCGGCCCCTGGAACAAGGACTCCGAGGACGACCAGCTCAACCGCGAGTACTTCGCCGAGTTCATCGAGGTCGTGCTCAAGGCCCTCACCAACCGCACGTTCCGCCACGAGGGCAAGTTCTGGACGTTCCCGCAGCCCCACATGGTGAACCCGCACCCCCACCACGCCTACACCGACATGGGCGCCGGCGTGCGGGCCGACTGGACCATCGACGAGGTGGGCATCGCCCCGCCGCCCTACCAGCAGCCCATGCCCACCATGTACGCCGGCTTCTCCGCCTCCATGCGCACCGCCCTGTTCTGGGCCCGCCACAAGGGCAAGCCCATCGTGATGAGCAACAACTACGACTTCTGCGACCTGCTGTGGGGCAAGTACCGGGAGGAGGCCCTCAAGTGGGGCCACGAGATCACCCCCGGCAACGAGGCGTCGTGGGGCGGCATCGTGGTGTGCGCCCCCACCGACAGCCAGGCGCAGGAGCAGTTCGCCGACATGGAGTGGTTCTGGGACTCGTGGTCGGTGCCGTTCGGCAACCCGATGCCCGAGCTCTTCGTCGGCAGCCCTGACACGATCAGCGCCAAGATCGAGGCCGCCCGCAAGCGCTTCGACCCGCAGGAGACGTTCATGATCATCCCGCAGGGCATCCACTCGGCCAACCAGATCTGCGATTCGCTCGGCCTGTTCGCCGACAAGGTGCTGCCCCGCTTCAGCTGACCCACGTGCGAGCGGACGGGGCCGAGCCGAGCTGGGCTGGGCCGGGCTGCGGCCGCTCGTGGCGGTGGGTGACGGGGTGTGCTGCTTGGAACGCCCGTCGCGCAATGATGTGGTTCAGCGCCCGTTCGGGCGTTGGATCGCATCATTCGTCGATGGTCCGTGACGGTGCGGCCCCGCCCTCGGCCGCCCGAGATCGCCCGAGCGATCAGTCGGTGGCGCAGGGTCCGACGGTGACGGCCAGGCCGTGGTGGTCGCTGGTGGGCAGCTCGAAACGCTCGGGTGAGGCGGCGCACAGCGACGGGGTGACGAGCACGTGGTCGATGCGGGCCAGCAACGCCCGCCAAACGAAGCCCTCCTTGGCCGACGTCGGCCCGGCCCACGCGCCGGCCCGCATGGCGTCACGCAGCCCGTCGGCGAAGTCCCGGAACGTCTCCTGGCGGTCAACCAGGTTGAGATCCCCAGCCACGATCACCGGGGACTGCTCGGCGTCGATGGCGTCGCGCACCGCCATGGCGATGTCGTGCTGCGATCCAACCGAGATCGCGGCCTCGCTCCGCTCGGCGACGCCTTGGTGAGGTGCAGCGCATAGAGCACCACCGGCCCACCAGGGCCTGCGGCACGAACCCGTGCGCCGGGCAGCCCGTAGGGCAGCGCCGACGTGTCGGGAGCGCCTCAGCGGATACCGGCTGTACACGGCGACCTGCGCCTGGTTCGCCCGCTCTTCTGCCGGTAAGCCCTCGGGGGCAACTGCACGAACGCAAGATCGCTGTAGACCCGGTACGGATAGATGAGCGACAAGCCCTCGTCGGTCGTGAGATCGAGCTCGGTGACGATGACGAGGTCGGCGTTTCGGGCGCGAATCGCCCGGTGGTGGTCACGCTCGTTGTCGGCGACATTGGCCATGACCATCGAGAGCCCGGCGTCGGGAGCGATTGCGCCCACGGGGAGCGGACGCCACGGTCCGACCGTGCAGAACGCGCCGAGCAGTGCAGTGGAGAGCGCGCCATAGGCCGGACCGCGCCGTCTCGATGCAACGGCAGCGCAGAGGAGCGCAACCGCGACGCCAGCGCTCGCTGGGATGGCGACGGCGACGAAGTCCACAACGCTGCCGGCCGACCGGACGATCAGCCATAGCCAGGGCAATCCATGATGACCGTGGCGAGGATCGCCGACCGTCGCCTTCGGGCGCGGCGTCGACGTCTGGCCTCGGCGCGTACCGAGGATCGGGGAAGATGGACGTCGGTTCCTGCCGCCGCTCGTTCGCCTGTGACGGTCTCGAGCGCGCCCGCGCCGACTGGATCGTTCGGTTCGGCAACACGGCTGTCCGTCGATTCGACCTCGACCGATTCTCCAGCGAGCGGTTCCGGTGAGGTCGGAGGTTGTTGGTGGCCGCCGTCGACGCCGAGCCGTTCGTCGTCAAAGTCGGATGCCCTGCCTGGCACGCCCTTGCCGCTGCCCCGCCCTGTCGGTTCACCGCGTACCTTCCGCCACCACCAGACCACGCAGCCTAGCGGCGTGGTCGCCCATAGCGGTCGATGGTGGAGTGGAGCACCCCCGACTTCAAGCTGTGGCCCGCCACTCGTCACGCAATGGTGAATCATCGGTGGCGGAGCATCGACAGCGGGATGGAGAAATGGGAAATTTGCTCCAGATCGGATGCTGGTCAGTT
This sequence comes from Acidimicrobiales bacterium, assembly GCA_041394365.1. GTDB lineage: Bacteria > Actinomycetota > Acidimicrobiia > Acidimicrobiales > CAIXPF01 > CAIXPF01. Next base: position 25,897 of record JAWKIM010000024.1, on the reverse strand, counting down.
CAAGGACAGCTGCGGTTCGACCACGCCACGGCGGCGCAGATCCGGGTCGGCGGGGCTCGGTCAGGTGCAGGTTCCGGGTCTGCACCATGGTGGCCATCGACCCCAGCGCCAGCACCGTGGCGAAGTACGTCCAGATCACCGCTTCGGTGATGAGGTTCTGCCACCGACTGCACGAGCATGTTGGCCGACGCCGCGGCGACGCCCACGATGAGGCCCCGCTGCACGCCGTCGGTGGCTGGCGCAGCCCCCGGCCCAGCTGCACGGCGATGGTCACCACGAACGTGACGAACATGACCGTGCCGATGGCGCCGGTCTCGCTGACCACCTGCACCCACACGTTGTGCGGCTCGAGGTGGTCGGGCATGGTCTCTTCCACCATGCCCAGGCCGATGCCGGTGAGGTTCTGCTCGAGGGGCACGCCGTCGACGTAGCGCTCGAAGATCTCGCCCCAGTAGCGCTGGCGGAAGGCGAACGAGTTCGGGTCACCCATGCCCTCGACCCGCACGTTGTCCAGGTCATCGAGCCGATCGGAAACCGACGGCACCCACGCCCACACCGACGCCACCAGCACGGCGAGCACGAGCAGCAGCCGACGTTCCTGCAGGGCGGCCACCACCACGAAGGCGACCACGATGCCCACCCAGGCGGAGCGGCAGTAGGTGAACAGCAGCATGCCGCTGCCGATGCCGGAGGCCAGCACGCAGCCCCAGCGGGCCGAGCCCTTGGTGTAGCGCACGAGCGCCAGGAACACCGGGACCAGCACCGACAGCCAGATGGCCATCGTGTTCTGGTGCACGAACGGGCCGGTCACGTAGGGCTTGTCGGCGTTGCGCTCGGTGAACTGGAACGCGCTCATCGCCGCTGGGATGGCCATGGACGCACCGAGGGCTACGAGGATCGGCTTGTAGCGGTCGGGGAACTGCAGCAGGAGCTGCTCGACCATGAGGAACAACGTGGCGCCGATGAGCACCCGGAACGAGGTGGCCATGCTGACCGGCGGGTTGTCGGCCCCCAGCGAGGTGATCACGCAGGTGCCGGCGAACAGGATGAGGGCGATGCCCATGGGTGACGGCCGCTTGAACGTGTCGGCCGCGATCTGGATGATCAACCACGCCGTGGCCACGATCAGCGCGGCAGCGCCGACGAGCAGTGCCGGCTGCACCCCGGTGACCGGGGTGGCACCACCGCCGGAGCGGGCGGCGACGAACCAGTCCAGCGAGGACCGCACCACCAGCAGGCCGATGACCATGCCGAAGGCGTTGTACCCGGCGATGAGCACGCCGCACACGGCGAACACCAGGCCGAAGCCCAGCAAGAGGATGGTGCCGCTGGCGAACGCCGCCAGATACGCAGCCGCCAGACCGACCACGGCCAACCCCAGCGATGGCAACCACATCAGCCACTGTCGCGACGTACTCGTCGCAGACTTGGACGAAAGTCTCCCGCCGGGGCCACCGCTCGAGGCGAGGAAGGTAGAGCCCACGGTGATAGCCTAAAGCAGCATTTCGCAAGGCGGCGGATCCAGGCGGCGGTTGATGGAAATCATTCCTTTTCTCCGATTGAGCGGGCGACGCATCGTCGTGCTGTGGGTGGTGGCGGGTATCGCCGGGGCGCTCGGCGCCTTCTACGCCAAGCAGCTCCCGGTGCGGTACACGGGGGAGGCCACGGTCTTCCTCGAGCGGGTGCACCCCGGCCTGCGCTACGAGCGGGAGCCGTTCGTCAACAACTACGCGTCGGCGGTGGTGAACCTTGCGCCCGTGCACGAGCGGGTGGGCGCCCAGCTCGGCCTTGACGCGCGCCGGCGGTGGGCAACGGCACGGCCATCGACGTGCCGTCCAACAGTGACATCGCCTACGTGCGCTTCACCGCGGACAACGCCGACACCGCCACCGCCGGTGCCGAGGCGGTGGCCAGCGAGACGCTGATCACGCTGACCAACTCCACGTTGATCGCCGCTCGGGCGGCGTCGATCAGGCCAACGCCGCCGAGGCCGAGGCTGATCGCAGTCGATGCGATCACCGCACCCTTCGGCGTGGTCGATCTGCAGCGTGAGTACGACCAGGTCGACGCCCAGGTGAAGGACCTCGAGAAGCAGATCGCCACGGTGAAGACCCGGCCGATCCGTCGTTCCCCAACATCACCAACCTGCTCGATTTCCGGCGCAACCAGCGGGCGCAGCTGGCCCGGCGCCCTGCCCGAGAATACCTCAGCGCCAACCAGCGCCTGCAGACGGTGAAGAGCGCAGCGGATGCGGCGCAGATCGAGGTGGACACGGTCGAGGCCGGGTGGCGGTGGCCCAGAACGGTGAGGCCGTGGTCTCCCGGTTCGAGCCCCGAATCGGCGGTGCAGAAGATGGTGCGCTTCGGCGGCGGTGCGGCGGCGATCATCGCCACCGTGCTGGTGCTGCTGGGCATCATCGCCATCGAAGCGGTGAACCGGCCCCGCCGCTCGCAGCGGGTGCAGCCGCCGGCCATGCGATCCCAGCCGCCGGCAGCCAGCAACCCGGTCAACAGCTTCCCGCCCCTCAACAACCTCCAATGGGTCCAACGGCGCAGGCGTACCCGTTGCGCGCCCGGACGCCCGGGCCCGCCGGCAGGCGGTGGTCACTGATCCCGCCGTAGCGAGCGCCATCTGCGGTCAACGCCTGGTGCGCTTCGAGTAGCCGGCTGCGCACCGGTCCCTGACCGACCGTTCACGGCTACCAGAGTATTGCTCCAGTCGGAACTGGAGATTTCCCCTGGTCGGTTCAAGCTTCTCGCCGTCGGTAGGCTGACCATCACCGAGCGCCAGACGTGAGCGTCGGTGGCGGAGAAGCGACATGAACCTGGCGGTTCCCGGCTTTGGCGACGTGTTGGGCAGCAACTCCGGCGGTCGGTGACCTGCGGGATGCTCCGGCGGAGAGCGACCCGATCCGGAGAGCTCGCCCGGATGCTCAACGTTCGACTCATCATCGAACCCGGCGCATCACGGGAAGCCGATCGCCAGGTCGATGGACTCGCCGGTGGCCTCCGCAGGCTGGGCGCTCGGGTGGAGGTCGCCAGCATCGACGGGCCGGGTGGCGGCGTTGCGGGGACGGCGTCGCGGCTCCCCGCTGCGGCGCGACTGCACCCCTCGCACCTGTACGGCTTGGGAGCGGTCCGGAAGTTCGGCACCGCGCTGGCTGCGCGCAACGCCTTGTTCACCGCGTCGGGCTTCTCCGGCGCCGGCCTCACGCATCGAGCGGCTATAGCGCGGCCGCCTCATCCGCCGCGATCACGATCGTGGAGGGCGTAGAAGCGCGGCGCTACCTCAGCCGCCGGACCCGCCACTCGGTGATCACGGCGCTGGCGCGCCGGCCCTGTGCACTGAGCCGCACCAGCAGGAGGCCGGCCTGCGCCGAGCGAGCAGGGATCGGGTGCATCGAACCCGCCGTTCCGGATCGGGTGGATCGGCTCGGTGGCGCCGGGCAGCGGCGTCGAGGAGTTCCTCGATCTGGCCCAGCACGCCGGCCGTGACGGGTCTTCCGTGGAGTTCGTGGTGATCGGCACGGCACAGCACGGCGCGGCCACGTGGTTCGCTGCGCAGCGGGCACGGGTGGCCGCTGCCCATGCGCTGGGTGACCCGGGCAGACCAGCGCCGCCCGGATCGACGAGCTGGATCGCCTCGTGCGGTCTACCTGCCCGATGCCGGGGACCTCGACGATGCCGAGTCGGCGGGGATCGCCGTGCTGGCCCGTGGCGTCCCGCTGGTAGGCAGACGCCCTCGGACATCGGCGCTGGGGCGGCGCCGGCCTCTGCCGGCAGCCACACCGGCCGAGGCGTGGCTCGCGCTGCGAACGATGCAGCAAACCCGCCGCGACGAGCTAGCGGCCGCTGGGCTGCAGCATGCGAGCACCGTGCTGTACGCACGTTCGCACAGCGCCACGGCTGGCGTCCGCGCTTGCGGTCGCCTGAGCGGACTGCGTGCCGGCGGTGGCGAGCTCCTCCGTCGATCCTCGCTCGAGACGGTCCGCGGTGAGATCGATGGTGGCGTGCTCGGCGGCCGCCATCACCCTGAGGGCCAGTTCGACGGCCTGGATGCCCTGTTGGGCGTCGACCAGCGGGCGGCGCTGCTGCTCGATGGCGGCGAGGAACTCATCCTGCTCGAGCGCGAGCGGTTCGCCCCGTCGCTCGAAGACGGGATCTCGATCACGCCGCTCTGCCGGTGGCGCGTCCCCGAGTCGGAGGTGTACTCGGCGTGGTGCATCTTGGCGATGGTCACGTCCTGACGGAGCAGATCGACGCTGATCACGCTGTCGGCCTGGGTGATGGTGAGCGACCGCTCCTTGTTCTGCCCGATCCTGCTGGCCTTTTGGAGGCGGTGAGCCCGTTCTCGAAGCGGAGCACGGCCGACACCAGATCATCGGTCGGCGACTTGCGGCGCTGGGTGGTGGCAGCAACGTCGACGGCCCGGCAGCCGGCGAGCGCCGAGATGATGTCGAGGTCGTGGATCATCAGGTCGAGCACCACGCTCGCTCACGCGGCGAGTACGGGCTGATCCTGGTGGCGCTGACGTGGAACGGATCCTGCACGATCCCAGCTCGAGCACGGCGGGGTTGAAGCGCTCCACGTGGCCGACCGCCGAGCACGATGCCGGCGGCTTCAGCGGCGGCAGCGATCGCCTGCGTCGTCGATGGAGACGGCGAGGGCTTCTCCACCAGAGGTGCACCCAGCGCCGCCAGCGCTTCAGCGGTGGCCCGATGGAGATGGCTCGGTGTGGCCACGTCGCCGCGTCGGAAGCGGATCGAGGTGCTCGATGCTCGATGCCGCCGTGGCGCCCACGTGTGCGGCGAGCACCTCTGCCGTGTGGTCGGGATCGACGATGTTGGTGATGCGGACGTTCGGCCGTACTGCGGCGATGCGCGCGTGGTTCGAGCCCATCACGCCGGCGCCGACGATGGCGAGGCTGATCACGAGCGTTCCCCTTCCGTTGCCGCCGAGCGACAGCCGTCGCAGACGAGCGAGGCCGGCGGCGCAGGTCCCGACTCACGATGTGCCCACAGCTGCACACCCAACCGGCGTGCTGGGCCGGGTTGCCCCGCACCAACTGGCCGGGGGCCACGTCACGGGTGACCACGCTGCCGGCGGCCACCATGCAACCGGCGCCCAGCTCGACCCGCAGATGATGGTGCAGTTCGCTCCGAGCGACGCACCACGATGAACGGTGGTGGCGACGACGGCCCAGGTGGGCTCACCGCGTGGATACAGATCGTTGGTGAACACCACACTGGGCCCGACGAACACCTCGTCGCCAGGGGTCACGCCCTTGTAGACCGACACGTTGTTCTGGATCTTACGGCGTGCGCCGATCTCCACGCCCTCATCGACGAACGTTCTTGCCGAGCGTCGAGCCGGCACCGATGGTGGCGCCGGTGCGAACGTGGGCGTGGTGCCAGACGAAGCTGCCGTCACCACGTGGATTGCGCCGTGCTCCACGATGGCCGTTTCGTGGATGGCCGCAGTTGCGATTTCCGTTGTCCGCCACGGAATTCCTCCTTTGTGAGGGTGGGGCAGTGGCCGGACCCGCTCGTCGCAGCCACCGGGGATCAGGTCGAAGCGGTACGGCGCGAGCGCAGCGCGTCAAAGGGACCGGCCGTGCGCGTCGCCGAGCAGTCGACGGGCCTCCGCCAGACCGCCTCGAGGCGGTGAGGGCGGCGACCGCCTTCCTGGACCGACGTTGCACGTTGGAATAGGGCTGGGGACGCCCGGGAAGCCGGCGAAGAAGCGGGCGATGCCCGGCACCATGGAGCCTTCGAAGTCGAGCACGACCGTCACGGGTGGAGGCATGCTCGATCGCCCGCTCCAGATGAGCACGTCCCGGCTGCCTGGGTGGGGGCGTGCTCATGGTCGAGACCGCCGAGCAGGTAGTAGGCCCGCCGCTCGTCCCACACCATGAACAACGCGGCCACCGGGCCGGATCGCCCCGGCACGTGCGCACCGAGCGCCAGCACCTTCCCGAGGCCGATGCCGCCCGGAACGCTCCATCGAGCGCCCGCATCGGCAGTTCGAACTGCGCGCGCCGTGGGGCGTACTAACATCGACGAGGGCGATGCAGTTCGCCGATGTCGCCGATCCGGTTCGATCGCCACACGACGGGCCGCTCGCTCGATCTCCTTGCGGCACTGTTTGGCCACCATCGCCCGCACGGCGTCGACGTCGCGCACGTCGGGGATCACGTGGGAGTAGTAGGTGCTCCGAGTAGCCGTGCCATCGGAACGGCTGGGCAATACCAACATCGGCGGAGAAGTTCTGGATGAACAGATCGGCCGGTGGCAGCCGCTCAGATCAACTCCTCCAGAACGGACAGCGTCGAGCGAAACGGTTTGGAATCGAGCGAGGAGTGCAGCCACGGCCCGAGCCGCGGGCACAACGGTGGGCTCGCGATCGTTTCGAGCCCGAACCGGCGTGTCCGAAGGCTGCGGGAGAGCGCGCCAGGGTGGTGCCGTCTCGTTCGACGGTCGCTTCGCCAGGCTCCATCGGAGACCGCGTCGAGCACCATCGTTCGTGGAAGATCCGCCCCGCCTGATCCGCATCCTCGACACCAGGCGGTGTGGAGGTTCCGTCGTGCGGATGGGGGCGGACCTGTGGATCATCAAGCCCGCTCTTCACAACCCGACCGATCGTACCGCTCCATGGGAGGACTGAGACCGAGCCCAGCGAATCTTGTCGCGTTGAGCACCGCGGCAGCTTCAGGATAGGCTCGGCCCAGATGGCGGGCGAATCGAGTGATCCGGTGGTCGTCGGCTCGTTCCTCCGCCGCCGGCTGACCCTTGTGGGCGTTCTCGCCGTGGCAGCCATCGCTCGTGGTCAGGATCACGTTCAGCGTCTCGGCCGCCGAGGCCACCTGCGGTGGTCCGCCTCGAGGCGCCAATCGCCCGCGCCGGCGCCGCGGTCTCGGCGCGGAGGTCATGACGGCGCAGTGGACCCTGGCCACGGGCCCATCGAGCGATCCCCGGGCCTGTCGGTGACTGCCGATCCTGAACACGAGCTTCGCTTCTCGGTCCGGGCGGCGTCCCGTGAGCGCGCCGTGCGCTCGGCCGATGCATCGGCCTCGGAGTACGTCCGTCGCTTGGACGAGCTCTCCAGCCCGCCAGCCGTGGTCGTCGAGAGGCGCCAGGGCCGTCGTCACCGGCGTGGAGCGGCCGGCGCGCCCGACCTGGCGGGTGGTGCGGCGGTCGGCTTGTTGGCCGCCCTGCTGGCGGCGACGGTCGGGACAGGATGGACAAAGCGGCTCCGCAACCGCGACGACGTCCGACGTGCCGTTGGCCGTCCAGTCCTGGGCAGCGTGCCCTTCGCTCCTGGGGAGGAAGCCGGGCGCTGGTGTCGACCTTTCACGAACGGAGCTGCGGTCGGGGCTGGCAACGGACGATGAGCGAGTCGGGCCTTGGCGCCGATCGGGCGAAGAGCGTGCTCATCGCTGCGGGCCACACGGCCGGTGAGAGCGGAGGTGCGCAGTTGCTCGCGCTGGCCGCAGCGGACGCCGGTGAGCGCACGATGCTGGTGGAGTTGGGTGGCGCCTACGGTTCGACGCAGGTGCTCGAGCCTCGATGCCGTCCCCGCTGACGGCCCGGTCGGAAGTGGTGGTGTTCCCACGCCCGGGATCTGCTGGCCGCAGCCCTGTTGTCTTCCTGCGGTCGATGCCGTGGTGCTGGTGGCCGATGTGCGGCGCACGGACGCCGACCAGCTCCGTCGTGAGGTGGCGCTCATCGAGCGGCAGGGGGCCGATGTCCGCGGTGTGGTGCTGACCAACGCGGCGCGGCGAGGCGCCGTGGTCGGTGGTGTTGGATGTGGGCAGCCGCCTCCTCGGCCGCAGCCGCACCGCCGGTCGAGCGTGCCGGCCGCTTCCTCTCCTGCGATCCGCGGCCTCGGCGGGAGCCCGCTGCGGTTGCAGCTCGGTCCGGCCGTCGCGCTTTCCGGTGACTTTCCTGAAGGTGGCGAAGGCGAACCTGGTGGCCCGCGGGCTGCCGATGCTGGCGAGCCCATTGCTGACCCGCTTGTTCGCTCCCAGTCTTCGCTGCGGCTGCGCTGTTCACGTCGCTCCTGGGCGTGCTCGAGGCGTTCGCCGTGTGGCGCGTCGGCCGGTCGCTGCCCAGCGTCGACAAGGACACCAACGGCGCTCACGCTGGTGGGGCTGGCCGCCTGGCGTCGACCGTCGTGCTCTGCGCCGCCGTGCTGCTCGGCTTCCGAGACGTGTTGCGCAGCTATGAGGGCATGCGGAACCTGGGTGATGCGGCGCTGCTGCTGCCGGTGGCCCTCTTCGCCCTCGAATGGAAGTCGTTGCTGAGCGGCTGGCACATCCGCAACAACGACCTGGGGGCCATCAGCGGCGCGACGATCGTGGAGAGCGTGGTGATCGTGCTCGTCGGTGTGGGCGCCGGGGCGATCGGGATGCTCACGTTCGGCCAGCCCGCCGCACGGACGCTCTCCATCGCCGCAGCAACCGGCGTGGTGCTGTACAGCTCGCGGGACCTCATCGACGCCTGCCGGGCCGTGTCGCGGGCACAGTTGGTGTACACCTGGCGGCAGTTCCGCAGCGAGACCACGTGGTCCACCATGGTTGCGCTGGTCAACACGACAGCTACTCGTTGCCGTTGTTGCTGCTCTCGGCGTACTACACCGGTGACCAGGTGGGGGCCTATGCCCTGATGCTGTCGGCCGCCTTCGCCCCCATCACCGTGTTCTCCACCGCCCTCGCCCAGAGCGCCTGAGGTCAAGCCGCCGAGCTGTTCCGCGCCGGCCGTGTGCCCGAGCTGCGGTTGCTCTACCTGCGTACCACCGGCATCTCGCCCTGGTGGCGGTGCCCGTGGTGATCGGCTGCCTGGCAGGACCGCTCTACGTCGGCTACATCTTCGGTTACGCGAAGTGGAGCGATGCCGGCAAGGTGCTCGCCATGATGACGCCGATGATCGTGGGCGCGCTGCTGTTCTCGGCCATAGCCACCTGGTGGTGTTCTCGAAGCAGCGGAGAGCCCAGTTCCCGGCCGATGTGATGCGCACGGTGGCGTCGGTGGGCAGGCTGGCTTTGGTGCGCCTCGACGGGGGTTCCTGATGGCGGTGTTGGTCCTCCTTGGCGTCGATGTCAGGGCACTTCGCCCTGTTCGCCTCCATCTCCGGGTATACCGGAACCATGGACGATCATCGCCGGTTCTGGAGCTCACCGGATATCGAGCGGCGGACGGTCCGAGGCTGACGACTACTGGCGGGCCAAAGCGATCGAGCAGGCGGCGCTCGTTCGCCCCGAGCACCGTGCTGTCGATGCGGTGGACCTGGGGTGTGGGGCCGGAGAACTGCTGCGCCACCTGGTAGACCATCTCCACGTGACCGCCGCTCTGGACTACTCGGCGTCGATGCTGCGAGGCCCGGGGTCGGTTGGTGGGACGCTCGGCGTTGGAGCTGCGCAACGACGACGTGTTCAGTACTGCCCTCGACGCGCACCAGATCTGGCTGGCGACGCAATCACTGAACCAATACCTGCCCGTCGAGCGGCTCTGCGCCCTGCTCGACGTGTTCGTCACCAACGGCGCGGTGCCGGGCGGTGTACTTCGCTTCGATTGCGTCGATCCATTGCGCTTCTCACTGTTGCCCCATGGCATCGCCTTCAGGACCGAGGCACGCCGAAGGGGTGGTCGCCTACGGCGATGGCGCGCCGTGCCGTGCCAGCGTGGATCGGCGCTGGAGGTGGCGGCCCGCTTGGCGGCCGGCCGGACACCGTCCAGCGCAGCGCTGCGCGCCCGGGGGATGGGCTACGGCTATCTTCCGCGTTCTGGCGCGCCGAAGCGGCCCGATCACTCCAGCTCGAACTGATCGGCTCCCGTGCGTTCGAGTATCGCTATCACGCTGCTGTTCAGGGCGCGTCGGCAGAACTGGACGACCACCGGGCGACGGCAGGATCGATCGAGGCGGTGCAGCGCTAGCCTGGAAGCGAACGCTCCGGGCTTGGCGGCCTCGGAGCCGGCTGGCGGAGGGACGAATGGGCGGCCTGCGGCGGACGGAACAACGGCTATCTCCTGGCCAAACGCACGTTGGACGTGTGCGTGGCGGGCTGGGTGTTGGCGGTCACCATGCCCTTGATGGCCCTCGTGGCGCTGGCCATCCATGCGATGGGCTCACCCGTGCTGTTCCGTCGGAACGACCAGGCCGGCGGCGAGCTGTTCACCATCGGCAGTTCCGCACCATGCGCAACGGCACGGGCAGCGACGAAGAGCGCCTCACCCGTACCGGGCGCCTGGTGCGGGCGACGAGCTTCGACGAGCTGCCGCAGCTCTGAACGTCCTGCGGGGCGACATGAGCCTGGTGGGGCCGCGGCCGCTGCTGCCCAAGTACCTGCCCCTGTACGACGCCACCCAGGGCGCGCCGTCATGAGGTACCGCCCGGTATACAGGCTTGGCGCAGGTGAGTGGGCGCAACGCCCTGACGTGGAGGAGCGCTTCGCGCTCGTGCAGTACGTGGAGCAGCGGAGCCTGGCGCTCGATCTGCACATACTGTGGCGTACGGTCTTCAAGGCGGCGTCGGCCGGTGTGACCGCGGTGGGACAGGGTGACCTCACCGGAGTTCGCCCCTGAGCAGCAGAGGTTCCGGGCGGAGCGGGAGGCAGCGTGACTCGGCGGCGGCGCCGTCCCGACGGAGCGGCGGAACTCACTCACTTGCGCGCCGATATGGTGGAACCCGCGGTGGCGCGGCGTGTTGGCGTGCGCACGATGGGCGGCATGGCACGGCGGAACAGCAGCGGCGGAGGTCGCGGGCGGCGGACGCTGGTGTGGGGCGCACGAACTGGGCGGAGAGGTTGACAGGTGCAGAAGGCGAAGAGCTCTCCCTTCGGGCGCGGTGGTCATCGTCGGCCGCCGCTGGTGAGCGGTGGCGCTCGCCGCGCTGGTGCTCGGTGGCTTGGCGTACGGCTTCTTCAAGGGCAGACTTCCGATGTACCGAACCGAGAGCGTGCTGCTGCTGGACCTCAACACCTCCACCAGGTTGGCCTCGGCGGCCGGCCAGGGTGTGGGGTTCCGCGACGCCGACCGGACGATGCTCAACGAGGTGGGATTCGCCCGCAGCAAGACCGTGCGGGACGCCGTGGTGGCTGGACGCCCCATCGACAGTGACATCGAGGTTCGCAGCAGCGACTCCGACACGATCACGTTCACGGCGGAGGCGTCGGACCCAGGTCGCTCGGTGCTGCTGGCCAACACGTTCGCCAGCGAGTACCGAAGCCCTCACCGCTCAGCGCACGGCGGGCACCTACGCCGAGGCGGTGGCCAGCGTGGACGCCGTGCTCGCCCCATCAAGGCGCGGCTGGCCGAGCTGGCACCGCTGACCGACGGCGCTGCTGGACCCGAAGACCCCCGCGAAGCCCCACGCTGCTGGCCGAGCGCCGCCGGCTCGAAGTGACCTGCAGTCGAACGGGCCAAGCGCACGGCGCTGCAGCTCGCCGCGAGCTCGACCGGTGTGCCGTGTCGCGGCTCATCAGCCCAGCGGAGATGCCGGAGGGCCCCAGTCACCGGCCTTCGGTGCGCGCAACGGCCTGATCGGCTTCGTGGCCGGTCTCGTGCTGGCCACCGCCGGTGCGTTCTGGCCGACTAACTTCGACGATCGACTTCGTGACCGTGCCGCCATCGCCAAGGCGACCCAGACCTGCCGACGCTGGCCATCATCCCCCGCAACCGGCGTGCCGCCCGCTCGAGCGGTGGTCTCGCCGCCGAGCCGGGACCAGCCGGAGGCGGTGCGGGGTCTGCGGGCAACGGTGCAGTTCGCTGCGCTCAGCGCACCGGTGCAGTCCTTGATGGTGACGTCCTCACGGCCGAGGAAGGGCAAGTCCACGGTTGCGGCCAGCCTGGCCGTGGCCTTCGCCGCAACGGCACCCCCACGGTGTTGATCGACGCCGACCTGCGCACCGTCCTCGGGCGCACCGCCTGTTCGGCTTGCCCGACAATGGCGTCGGCCTGTCGACCGTGATGCAGGGGGCGGCATCGTTGGAGAAGGTCATGCGGCCCGCGCCGGGTGTCGACCAGTTGTGCATCACTGCCGGCGGGCCCTCGCCGACCAACCCGGCCGACTTCCTGTGGTCGGGTGTAACGCCGCCTCTCGCATCACCATCGAGCACGTCGTTGCCAAGTTTGCTGACAGCGGGTACTTCGTGGTGGTCGACGTTCCTCCGGTGCTACCGGTGGCCGATGCGCTCACCGTGGCCCGGGCAGTGGACGGGGTCGTGTTCGTGGTGGCGGCGGAGTCGGCGCGCGATGCGACGACCGTCGTGCGTTCGAGCTGCTCGGTCAGGCGGGCGCGCGAACGTGTTGGGCCTCGCCGTCAACAAGGCCAAGCGCCTGGGCGGTGGGTACGGTGGCTACGCCTACGTCGCGCGGCTCGGCGAACGGGCAGCGCTCCACCAACGGGCACCGGCCGGCGAGGTGATCAACCTCACGTCAGGTCCGAGCTACGCCCCCGCCGGGCCGCGGCCAGCAGGAGAACTGATCCGGGGGCGGCGCTGGCGAGCGGCGAAGCCGTTTGGAGGATGTCCGGTGCAGGTTTCGTCGTTTCACGCGTCAGGGAGACACCCCTACGAGCCCGAGGTGTACACGCCCGAGGTGCTTCGGGGACTGGCGACCATGGCCGCTCGCCAAGCCGCCAAGGACCGGGTGCTGTTCCCCCCGTTTGCTCGGCTCCTCGGCGGCCACCGGTTGCTCGAGGTGGCATCCGGTGCGGGCCAGCTGGCGCTGCTTGGCCCGGTCGCTGGGCCGTGACGTGACCGCCTCGGACTACGCCGTTCTTCGTGGAGCACCTGCGCGCACAAGGGTTGCCCACTTGCACCGGGTCGATGCCACCAACATCCAGGCGGCAGGCCTCGGCCAGTTCGACGGGATCTTCTGCCAGGGCGGTACCCGTTCGTCACCACCGATCGGAAGGTGGTGCACGCCGCCTTCGCTCGGTCTTCGCCGCGCTGCGCCCCGGTGGGCAGTTTCCTGTTGATCCACGGCGTGGCCATCGAGGAGGCGCGCTTCTGCACGACGCCCTCGGGGCTCCAGCTGGCCGATCTCGCAACAGGAGGCCGGCTTCGAGGCGGCGGAATCGTTCCGCAGCCAGGTGCTGCCCTCCAAGGCGTACCGTGCGCCGGTTGTGCCGGCGGTGGCGGAACGGCTGCTCGAACGCCGCTTCGGCGTGCGCCTGGTGCTACTCGCGACCCGACCGGCCTGACCAGGCCGTTCGGCCGACCGGCCCGAGGGGGCCGGCCGGCCGCGCCCGTTGCTCAGCCGCCCCAGCCGAGGTAGTTGCCCTGCTTGAGGATGAACATCTTCGCCCAGGTCTCGGGCCCGGCCAGCTTGTGGAGCACCACGCCGGCGCAGCGAAGCGGTCACGCCAGTTGAGCTCGGCCTCCCGCACGACCGAGGAGTAGGCCACCAACATGGTGAGCGGCAGGAACTGCCCCGCCTTGTTCCGGATCGGCCCACTTGGCCTTCTCCTTCGCCCCGCAACCGCGTGGAGGCCCGGGCATGGGTGCGCCGGAAGAACAGCACCTCGGGGTGGATGGCGATACGGCCCTGCAACGCCAGCTCGGCGAGGAGATCACCTTGCGTCAGCGCCGTAGAACGGCCGGTGCAGCGGCGTGCGCTCCATAGCCTCCATGCGGGTGACCCCGAAGATGGGCAGCGTGCGCAACGAGTGAGTGGAACCTGCTTTGACCCAGCCGATCGGCCGGGTCCACACAGACGGCCAGCTCGGCGAAGTCATCCTCCATGGCCACCTCCTCCACATAGCCGTTGGTGGCGTCCACGTAGCCGTGGCGCAGCGGGCGGATGGGTTTCCCACGAGCGTCGATGTAGGCCGCCTCGGTGTGGGCCATCACCACCTCGGGATCGGCCTCGAGCAGTTCGACGCAGCGCTCGAGGTACGTGGGCGCGCACAGGTCGTCGTGCGCGGCCCAACGGAAGTAGCGGCCGCGCGACAGCGCGAACACCCGGTTGAAGTTCCGGCTGCCGCCGAGGCGCTCGGTGGCCGGCTCGAGGCGGACACGGCGGTCCTTGGCGGCGTAGTCGGCCACGATCTCGGCTGAACGGTCGCTCGATGCGTCGTCGGAGACGACCAGCTCGAAAGTCGCAGAACGTCCTGGCCCGGGATCGCCTGCAGCGCTTGCTCCAGATAGTTCTCGCCGTTGTAGACCGGCAGGCCGATGCTGACCAGCGGTTGGTTGTTCATGTGCGCCCTCTCGCCGATGCGGCCGCCGTGGCGAACGCTCGATGGATGATCGGACCAGCTCGATCACCCGTTGTTGTTCCGCTTCGGTCAGGTTCGACCCGCTGGGCAGGCACAGCCCGTCTCGAACCCGCTTGGAGAACGATCCGCCGATGACCTCACTGTCGCGATACACCGGCTGGAGGTGCATGGGCTTCCACGCCGGGCGGCTCTCGATCTCATGCTCGTGGAGCAATCGCTGCACGTCCTTGGTCGTGGCGCCGGCCCCGTCGAGGTCGATGGTCAGCACAGTGAGCCAGTTGGTGGGCTCGCCGGCGGGGTGGTTCGGCATGAAGGTCACGCCGGGCAGGTCGCCGGGCGTGCAGGTAACGCTCCCGCACCGCTCGCCGGGCTGCCACCCGCTGCGGCAACGAGCGAAGCTGGAAACGGCCGAGGGCGGCGGAAGGTTGAACAGCCGGTAGTTGTAGCCCACCACCTCGTGTTCGTAGTGGGGGAAACGGCTCGCGTGCCTGGGAGGCGAGGAACCGCGCCCGGGCGGCATGGGCGGCGTTGCTGGTGCACAGCATGCCGCCACCGCTGCCTGGTGATGATCTTGTTGCCGTTGAGAACGCCGCGATGGCGCCGAACGAGCCGGCGGGCCGGCCCCGCCAGGTACTGCGCCGAGCGCCTCGGCGGCGTCCTCGATGAGCGCCACGCCGTACTGCTCGCAGATCTCGGTGATGCGGTCGTACTGGGCGCACTGACCATACAGATCCACCGTGATCGCAGAGGCCGGCTTGTCGATTCGTGCGTGAGCGATGCTCCAGTGTCTCGTTGAGCAATCCCGGGTCCATGTTCCAGGTGGCCGGCTCGCTGTCGATGAAGGTGGGGGTGGCGTGGCAGTACCGGCGTTGGCCGTGGCTACCCGAGCGTCAGGTCGGAGACCAGGACCTCGTCGCCGGGTTGCACGCCGACCAGCTGCAAGCCGAGGTGGAGTGCGGCGGTACCACTCGACAAGCGCGGCTGCATACCTGCCGTTCCCGAGCCGTTCGGCGAACTCCACTTCGGCATCGATGTCCGGCCCGGCCCGAAGGCGATCCATCCGGAGTCGAACACGTCGAGCAGCATCCGACGCTCCAGTGGACCAACGTCAGGTGGAGAAAGGTAGAGCAGAGCATAGATGAGCGCGCCCTCAGTGATTGTTCCGCCACAATGGGCGGCGCCAGGGTAGTCCTGCCAGCCGTGACCACACGCTATCGGCCTTATGCTTGACTGAGTCGGCGTACGGGTGCCGTTGCGCGCAGGCCGATACGGTGAGCAGGGCGGACAAGCGCAGCGTGCCGAGCGGAGAGCCCGGTCAGCGCAGTGCATGCTTTGGAGAGGGGTTCGCAGGCGGATGCGAATTCAGAGGTGGCTCGCCGGGTGGCGTACTCCCGGCTGTCGTTCAAAGTTGCGTGACCACTGGCCGCTGTACCAGGCGGTATCCGGCGCAGAGGTTGTACCTGTCGGCGGTGGTGGTGGCCACGGTGTTCCGAAACGATCTGCAGCCCGATCGGGTGCAGTGGTCGGTAACGGTTAGCCGGTTCGCCGTGCTCGGCGCCCTCGCCTTGGTGGGTGTGGGGCGCTTGTGCGGGCTCTACAGCCGCCAGTGGCGTGCAGCAGCTTCGAGGAGGTGGCCGGCGTGTTCGGCGCAGCCTTGGAGCGGCGGTGTGGTCATGATCGCCATCGAGTCGCTGGCCAGCAGCCGGCCGGTGCCGTTGGGGAGCGGCGTTGACCTCCCCGTTGGTGGCGCTGCTCGGCATGTTGTCGATCCGGTATGTGGGTCGGATGATCCTGGCGGCCAGTCGCGGCCCATCCGGGCGCGGCTCGCGTGGTGGTGTACGGCGCCGGCAGCACCGGTACGCAGTTGGTGCGCTCGTTGCTGGGCAAGCCGGGCGGCCGCTACGTACCGGTCGGTCTGCTCGACGACAACCAGCCCGCCGCAACCTGCGGGTCAGCAGGGTGCGGGTGTTGAGGTGGCCGAGGCCGACATCGGTCAGGTGGTGGCCAGCGTGAGCGCCGACGGTGGTGATCGCCATCCCCAGCGCCTCGGGTGAGGCTACGGGAGTTGGCCGAGGCGGTGGGTGCGGCGGGGATACAGGTGCGCACGCTGCCGTCGGTCACCGAGTTGGTCGACGGCACGGTGACCAGGGCGGACATCCGTGAGCTCACGGAGGCCGACCTGCTCGACCGGCGCACGATCGACACCGACATCGTTCCATCGCCGCCTACGTATGAAGAAGGATCGTCAGGTGCTGGTCACCGGTGCCGGCGGATCGATCGGCTCCGAGCTCTGCCGGCAGCTGCATCGCTTCGGC
Organism: Acidimicrobiales bacterium; assembly: GCA_041394365.1. GTDB lineage: Bacteria > Actinomycetota > Acidimicrobiia > Acidimicrobiales > CAIXPF01 > CAIXPF01. The sequence goes on along the minus strand of JAWKIM010000024.1, from coordinate 9,367 downwards.
CCCGATCGGCTGGTCATGCTCGACCGTGACGAGTCGGCGCTGCACGCCGTGCAGCTCTCGCTCGATGGCCGTGCGCAGCTCGATTCCCACAACGTGGTGGTGGCCGACATCCGCGATCCCGCCGGATCCTCGAGGTGTTCGAGGAACACCGGCCGGAGGTGGTGTTCCATGCGGCGGCGCTCAAGCACGTCCCGCTGCTCGAGCTGTACCCGGTCGAGGCGGCCAAGACCAACGTGCTGGGCACGGCCAACGTGCTGGCGGCGGCGGTCAAGTACGGCGTGGGCACGTTCGTGAACGTGTCCACCGACAGAGCGGCGTCGCCGGAGAACGATGCTCGGCTACACCAAGCGCATCACCGAGCGGCTGACCGCAGCCGCCGCCCCAGAAGCACACGGGGTCGGCGTTCACCAGCGTGCGGTTCGGCAACGTGATCGGCAGCCGCGGCTCGGTCCTCCCCGCTTTCCAGCGGATGATCGAGGCCGGCGGGCCGGTCACGTGACCGATCCGGAGGTGACGCACGCTACTTCATGACCATCCCCGAGGCGGTGCAGTTGATCATCCAGGCCGGCGATGGGGCGACCGGAGTCGGTGATGATCCTGGACATGGGCTCACCCGTCCGCATCGCCGATGTGGCCGCCGGCTGATCGAGGCCAGCGGGCGGCAGGTGGCGCTGGAGTTCACCGGTCTGCGGCCGGGGGAGAAGCTGCACGAGGTGCTCTTCGACGACCACGAGATCGCCGTGCAGAGAAACGCACCCGTTGATCCGCGCTGACCTCGGTGGAGCCATGCGAGGTCGACGGTGACCTGTTGGTCCGGCTCCGGGATCGCGAGATCGTCGAGCACCTGCGGTCAGATCGCCCGTTCCACCGAGCAGGCGGCACAGTCGTTGCAGGCGGCCGGTTGATGGCGGTGACGGCGGCTCGCCGCAACGTGTTGTTGTCGGCGGCGGGCCGGCGGGTGGCGTTGCTGCGGGCGTTCGACGATGCGTTCGCCGTGCTCGGGCTCGATGGCGAGGTGGTGGCCTCCGACGCCCAACCGGCCTCGGCCGCGTTCCACTTGGCAGCTCGTTCGGTGGTGGTGCGCTGCGACGATCCGGCTTCGCCGCGGAGATGGTGGCGCTGTGCGACCGGTTCGACATCGCGCTGGTGGTGCCCACCATCGACACGGAGCTGGCCCTGTGGGCGTCGTTGCGTGAGCCGCTGGCGGCCGCCGGCACGGTGGTGGCGGTGAGAGCGCACCGGAGGCGGTGGCGGTGGCGGCCGACAAGGTGGCCACCAACGAGCTGCTGCGGCGGCACAGCCTACCGGCCACGGAACAGCTGACGGTGGCGCAAGCGGCTGCGGCGGGCGGTGCGATGTTCCCGTTGATCGCCAAGGATCGGCGCGGCAGCTGCTCGCTCGGCCTGCGGCGGCTGCGGCACCCCGACGAGCTTGCGCTCGTGGGACCCGACGATGTGCTGGGCGCGGCTGGCCCCGGCGTGGAGTACACGGTGGACGATGTTCGTCGACGCCGACGGTCAGGCCCCGCTGCGCGGTGCCGCCGGCGCATGGAATTGCGCGGCGGCGAGGTGTCAAGGCGTGGTCGAGCTGCACCGGAGCTGATGGAGCTGGCGAGCAGTGTGCGAGGCATTGCCCGGTGCGTTCAGTGCTCAACGTGCAGATCATGTGGGACCGCACCGCCGGTGCGTTGACGGTGATCGAGATCAACGCCCGCTGGTCGGCGGGTTCCCGTCGACCCAGGCAGCCGGGGGCGAGTTCTAACGGTGGCTGCTGGAGGACGTGTTCGGGTTGCCGTCGAGCGCAGGGGACGTGAAGTTGCGCGACAGGTTGGCGATGTTGCGCTATGACGATGCGGTCTTCGTGGATCGATCGGCGGCGGGCTGGTAGGCGCGACGGGGCAACGGCCGGACACGTGTGTGGTGTTCGACATCGATGACACGCTCTACCTGGAGCGCAGCTACGTGCGCAGCGGGGTTCGGTTTCACGGTGGACCGCTACCTGATCGCCGTGCACGGCGTGCGCCAGCTTCAGGTGCGGTGTGCTGGCGCCTGTTCGGGCGGCGTGCGATCGTTGACGTTCGACATCGCCGCCCAGCAGCTCGGTCTGCGGCTGCCGCCGGCCACCATCGCCGAGCTGGTGGAGGTGTACCGCAGCCACGAGCCGGCCATCGAGCTGCTCGCCGGCGCGGCCGCTGCCATCGGTACGCTGCGCGACGCCCGGCGTGTTCCTGGCCGTGGTGACCGACGGGCCGCTGGCCTCGCAACGGGCCAAGGCCCGGGCGTTGAGCGCCGAGCGGTGGGCAGACCTGGTGGTGTGCACCGCGGCGCTGGGCCCGGGGATGGGCAAACCGCACCCACGGGCATTCGAGTTGTGACGGCCTGTGGCCTCCACGGCGGCTGGCGTTGCACCGTGGCCGACGAACGTGCACAAGGACTACGTCTCCCCGCGGGCGCTGGGCTGGCGCACCGTGCGGGTGCGGCACGCTGGCCGGGTTGCACGGACGGTGGCCAGCGGTACCGATGTGGAGGTGGAGCTCGCCGATCTGGCAGGATTGCCGGCCCTCATCCGGGTACGGTGATGCCGTTGACCACGGCGAGGCGCTCCGCCGGTGGGGATGGCGGATGACGGGAACGGGCGTGGACACCGAGACACTGCGACGGCTCGAGCAACACCTGGCGGCACCGTCGCTCGCCTCCGAGGCCGAGCCGCTCGAGACCACCCCGGCGCGGGCTGAGGACGCCGACGACGCGCTCACCCGCGGTGCGGCCAACCGGTTGCGGCACATTGCCTTCGCCGCCACGGCCGCGTTCACCATCGCCGGGCAGCTGAAGCAGATCCCCGTTCAGCTGGTCGCCGGTGGACGCCACGCTGCTGTTCGGCGTGACGGCTTTCGCGGCGGCGGCGCTGTCGTTGCTGATGGGGCAGTACCCGCCGCGCACCGGTCCGATGGCGGCGGCGGCGGTGTTCTTCCTGTTGGTGCTGGCGGGCACGTTCGCCGGCGCCCAGGGTGACTACGGTGAGCTGAAAGCGACCGCCTGTTCACGGTGACGCTGGTGGCCCGTGGTGGCCACCACCCATGGCCATGCGCTCGGAGCTGGATCAGTTCAAGTTGTTGCGCTGGTTGGTGTGGTGGTGCATCTACAGCTCGGTGGCCGTGCTGTTCCTGGGCGAGCAGGTGGGTGGCTCGGAGGGACGCTTCCAGTTCGAGGGCGGCAACTCCATCGGCTTCGCCCGTACCGCTTCGTATGTGGTGGTGGCGGTGCTGGTGTGGTTGGTCAACGCCAAGCCGCTTCGCTAAGTGCCCGCCGCCATCGCCTTGGCGCTGGGGGCGGCGGAGCTGTGGATCATGTTCGCCATCGCCAGCCGCGGCCCCATCCAGGGCGTGATCTTCGGCGCGCTGACCATCTTGGTGCTGGTGGTGTTGCGCCAGCGCTTCACCACGTGGCTGCGGGTGGCGATCCTGTCGATGGTGGGCGTGGTGGGGGTGACGGCGGCGTGGGCCTCCATCCCGCAGGACAGCAAGTTGCGCATCCTGGGTTTCCGCACCGGTGACTCGGTGTACAGCCGCGAAGGCGATGTGGCGCTGGACGGCGCAGAACCTGCCGTGGGCGCGTTCGGCCACGGTTGGGGCAGCTGGGATGTTGACCAGCGGGAGTTCCGCAAGCTGCTGTACCCGCACAACATCGTGCTCGAGCTCGGTTACGGGCCGGGCTGGTGGGGGGTGGCGGCGTTCCTGCTGCTGGTGGAAACGGCGATGGTGGTGCAGTTCCGCCGTCGTGGCCGTCGGCCGGCGTTGACCATGTTACCGCGCTGGTGGCCATGGTGTTCTGGGTGGCGGCGGCGCAGGTGAGCGGCGGCGAGGAGCGACTGGCACCGGGCCATCTACGTGCTGGCGGTGGCCTCCATGGCGCCGATGCTCGAGCCGGCGCTGGCCCGGCTCCGTCGCCGCCGGCGTGGCGGCGCCCTGTCGCTGCCCGACCTGCGCTGAGCGCTCGGCCTCGGGCGGCTCGTCGCAGCGGGCCCGGGTTCGTCGGGGCTGGACCGGCCGGGTGTCCTCGAAGGGCACCGAGCTGCGGCGCCGGAGAGCCGGGCGTTGCGTCCTTGGTGGGGGGTGTGGTGGAAGTCGGTCGCGCTCGATTCGACGTCGATTCGGAACTGGTCGCCTGACACGAAATCAGGCCACGGGGCGTGTGAAGGCCAGCCCAACCGGTTGCGCCCGGTCGCTCGGTGGAGTGCCGCTTCCCACCCGTCAAGGTGCCGAATCGAAATCGGAATCGCCGCCGATGGAACGCCGTGGAGCACCCGCAGGCGGGGTCGTCCGCGCCGGCCGCAGTTGGGCGGAATGCCCAGCGCCGGCGCCTCGTGGCTCAGCGCCGCTGCGGCCAGTGGGCCCGCACCATGTCAGCGAGGCGCTGGAGCTCGTCGGGTCACGTTCTCCCGGCGGTTGGCCCGCCAGTAGCGGGTGTGGACCAGGAGGTAGGCGGGGGTGACGCGGCCAGCAACGCTTCCAGCGGCTCGTCCGGGCGCCCACCGACCCGCCAGCGTGCTGTCGCTGGACCGGAAGGCGATGGGACGGGCCAGCGGCTCGTCGTAGGCCTCCCCAGCGCACACCGAGCCGGTCCCGCAGCGCCGGTCGGCCAGCAGCTCGTCGTTGGACAGGTCGAGCTGGCGGTTCTTCCCAGTCCCCGTGGGAGGCGAGCACGTCGAGCGGCAGCCCGCTGCGCCGGCGCAGCCCTTCGAGGTTGGTGGCCAGTTCGTCGGCGATGGCCGGGGTGGCGGCGCACGCGGCGGCGTGGATGAGCCCGTGCCGCTTGGCGTAGGTAGCGACCTCTTCGAAGTGGTAGCCCACGTGGAAGCCACATGGCATGCGGCGGCCACCGCGGGGTTCGAACGTGGACAGCCGGAAGAAGAAGCTGCCACCGGCCCAGCGGTGCTGTTCGTAGGCCATGGCCAGCACGGTCGGTGCGTCGGTGTACGTCGTTGCGCAGCACGAGCGCACGCTCGTCGCCGAAGGGCCGGGCCGGCTCGGCGGCGGTCTCCACCGCCGGGCCAGGTCTTGCGGAGATCGTGCGGTAGCCGACGCGTTGGCGGTGTGCAGCAACGTGGCCTGCTCGAGGCGGCTGCGCATCAGGAAGTCGCGGTGCAGGCGCCGCAGCAACGCAGCCCTGCGGGGAGCGGTGGGGCCGGTTGCTCGGCAGGTCGGCCGGACCGGCCGGCGCGGTGCTCGGGGCGTGCCGCAGCGTCGATGGCAGAGCGTTCATACCGTTCTCGACGCTAGCGCAGGGGCTGCGTTGTTCCCCGTGGAGCCGACAATCCGGCGTCAGCCGACCACGCCCTGGGTAGATACGTTGGGTCAGAGACCGATGCGGGAGAAGAAGCCCACCGTACCGCTGCCCTTTGCCGTACCGCCGGGGATGTCGGAGACGGTCTCCACGTCGGCGGCGGTGGGCTCGAGGTTGCCGTCGCCGGATGGCTCGGGTGTGGCCACCGCCGGCTGGTCGGGGTGGGGCGGGCGCAGCCGGGGGGATGGTGGGTGCGGGTGCGCTGTCGCCCGAGCACGAAGTAGAGCTGGAGATCACCTTGGGCGTGGGCCAGGTCGGTCTGGTTCTGGGCGTGCCAGCCCAGCCAGCTGGCGCCGTCGTCCACCGAGGATTGGGCGTAGCCCTCGCCCCGGTGCTTTTTCTGCGGGGAGAAGCCCCAAGAACCGAGCCATCGAGGCAGCCAGGGCGGGCGACGCAGTTGCGCGCCGTCGAGGGGCGGACAGTTCGAGCGTGTGAGTCTGCCCGGCGGTGGGGGCGATGGCCCAGCGGTGCTTCGGCCCAGCTGCCGTACCCACCGGCGAAGGCATGCTCTCGCAGGTATGGGGGCGGCGGCGATGACGGCGCCGTCCTGCTTGAGCTCCAACGCCACCACCGCCGCCGCTGCCGTTGCCGCTGAGGCCGCCGCCCGCGGTACGGGGCGAGGTCTTCGTCGGGGGTGAACACCTGGCGCACCCGTTGGCCGGCCTGCACCGGCCGTTCGGCCGCCGCCGCGACTCAAAGGTGGCCGTGCCCTCCACGGTGCCGTCGTCGTAGACGAGCTCCATGATGGGCAGCATGGCTGGGCCCCGGTCGTTGCTGAACTCGGTGGGTGTCTGGCCGGATCCGGCGGTGTAGTGGGTGATGCCCCAGGCATCGGCGCCGGGCTGGCAGCGGTTGCGTTGGCCGGTGCCGACCTGCAGCGTTGATGGAGGCGTAGTCCGGTGGTGGGGAGGGGCCCACGTTGGTGAAGGAGATGTGGTAGGTGCCGCCGGCCTGGACCGGCACGGCGTTGGACAGCGGCATCACCGAGAACAGCTGCTCGCGCTTGTCGGGGTGTCGCGCGGGCGCGATGGTGCCGGCGGCCATGGTGGGAACGTCTTGAGGTGGGTGGCGAGCGGGGCGGCGCTCAGGTTGGGGCGGCCGCCGGCGTCGCTGCGGCCACCTCGATCTGGCCGTTGCCGCGGCGTAGCCCTGGTCGGGCCGGCCGGCGGAGTTGTCCGCAGTAGACCCGCACGCCGGCGAGGTTGCCGCTGTGCTGCGGTTTGAAGCGGTAGGCCCAGCCCCAGTTGTAGATGCCGGCGCGGAGGTTGGTGAGCACGTCGGCGCCCGGGTTGCCGTAGCAGCGCACGGCGTCGGCCACGATGGTGGCGCCCTCGACGGTGGCGTCGGTGGTGCCGTCGCGCTCCGAGGAGGAGGCGTCTTCGTTGCCGGCGGGGAGGCGTCGGTGGGTCAGCGGGCGGCCGGCTGGTGCAGCTCGGCGCCCCTGCGCTCAGTGCCGGCAGCGCCAGTGCAGCGGCCGGTCTCGGATCGTCTCGTAGAGCGTGATGAGGCCACGTTGTCCACCTCCCAGTTGTAGGTGTTCTCCACCGCTTGGCGGCGCCGGCCCATGGCGGCGGCGTCGTCGAGGTTGTCGAGCAGCCAGGTGATGGCCTTGGCGATGGCGTGAGGTCGGCAGGGTCCACGCAGAGAGCCGCAGCCGGCGCCGTCACGATCTCGCGGTAGACGGGAAGTCGGATGCGACCACAGGATGGCGGCGGCCATGTACTCGAACAGCTTGATGGGGTAGGCCGTCTGGAAGCCCACGTTGTCGCCCGGGCAGGGTGACGAGCCCATTTGCCACGCCTTCGGTTTGGGCGGTGCTTTGCACCGGCTCGTCGAAGCCTTGGCCACATGCGGTGACGATCGCGTCCGGGCTATTCGTGCAGCGACTCCCGGCGGTGACGATCCCGAGCGGAGTTGCAGGCAAGAGCCGTCTGCGGCGTCGTCGGAGAACTCGGCGTTGCGCATCGGTGGGCCGCGGTGCGGAGTGCCGCCGATGTGGCGTGCGGTGGGCGCTGGTGCAGGGCGGTCGACGGTGCCGAACTCGGTGAGGATCGGGTAGTTGCGCACCATGGTGGGCGCCCGGAACGGCCGGCCGACCGACGGGGTGACCACCACCACGCCGTCGAGGCGCGTTCGGCGCCGCGGTGCGAGCTTGGCCGCGGTGCTGAGCACCGGGCGCAGCGGTGCGGGCAGGTAGCACTTGGTGAGCAGGTCGAGGGCACGTCCTCGTGGACGTCGCCTACACCACCCGGTGTCGCCTTGAGGGCCACGCCCACGCCGATGAGCTCGGGGTCGTGGAAGTGGTAGAGGTCAGCGCGCAGTTGCCGGGCGGCGCGGATGGCGGGCGGCGGTGACGGTCATGCGGGCCACCCGGCCGCCGAGGCAGGCAGGGCGTGCAGCGCCACCCCGTGGCCCAGGTCCCCGTGATCGAGGGCCACCGCCACCAGGGTGGCACCGGGCGCCGGCGGCGAAGCCACGCTGCGGCTGCTTTGTGGAGGATGCGAGTCCTGCACCGGGTGCACGGTGGTGAGGTGCACGATGTGGCGGCCGGCCAGCAGCTGGGGCCTCGCTCATGCGGCGACGGCGGCGAGCGTTGCGCACCGCGGTGGTGACCGTGTCGAGCTGCTCGTCGGTGAGGTAGGGGTCACTTCGGGCAGGCTGAGCACGCTGGGCCAGCCGCTCCGACACCGGCAGGTCGATGCCGTAGCCCGGAAGCGGGTGTAGGCCTGCTGGCGGTGCAGCAGGATGGGGTAGTACACCGCGTTGCCGATGCCTTCGGCGGTGAGCCTGCTGCAGCTCGTCGCGGCGGTCGGTGTGGATGGTGTACTGCGCCCAGGCCAGCGGTTGCCGGCGGCCAGGGTGGGGTGGTGACCAGGTCCCCGAGGGGCGGCGGCGTAGGCATCGGCCACCTGCTGGCGGGCGTCGAGCTCGTCGCCGAGGATGGCCAGCTTGGGCAGCAGCACCGCGGCCTGGATGGTGTCGAGGCGGGCGTTGTGGCCGATGCGGACGTTGTCGTACTTGTCGCTGCCGGTGCCGTGGACGCGCAGGGAGCGCATGGCGTGCAGCAGCGCCTCATCGGCGGTGAACACGGCGCCGCCGTCGCCGTAGCAGCCGAGGGGTTTGGCCGGGAAGAAGCTGGTGGTGGTGACGTCGGCCAGGGCGCCCACGTTGCCGTCGGGGGTGGCGGCGCCGAAGGACTGGGCGGCGTCGGCCAGCAGCCACAGGCCTTCGCGCTCGGTGAGGGCGCGCAGGGCGGGGTAGTCGGCGGGGTGGCCGAAGAGGTCCACGGCGATGACACCCACCACCCGGCGGCCGCGGCCGCGGGCCCGCTCCAAGGCGGCCTGCACGGAGGCGACGTCGATGTTGTGGGTGTGCTCGTGGACGTCGGCGAAGACGGGTTCGCCGCCGAGGTTGGCCACCGCTTCGGCGGTGGCCACGAACGTGAACGACGGGCAGATGACCACGTCTCCGGGTTGCAGGCCGAGGGCCTGGAGGCCGAGGACGAGGGCGTCGGTGCCGTTGGAGCAGCCGAGGGCGTGCACGCCGGCGCCGATCCAGCGGGCGAGGGCGGCTTCGAGCTCGGCCACTTCGGGGCCCATGATCCACTGGCCGCCCTGGACCACCCGGGTGATGGCCTGGTCGATGTCGTTGCCGATGCGGGCGCGGTGGGCGCGCACGTCGATGAGGGGCACGGCCATGGGGATCATCCTTCCTCGACGAGCACGAGCTCGCCGGCGCGTTCTTCGTAGCGTTCCCCGGTGCGGGGGCAGGTGAGGGTGGCGTCGAGCACCTCGCCGGTGCGGCTGACCCAGCCGGCGCGCCGGGCGGGCACGCCGAGCATGAGGGCGTGGGCGGGCACGTCGCCGGTGACCACGGCGCCGGCGCCGATGAGGGCGTACTGGCCGATGGTGGCGCCACACACGATGGTGGCGTTGGCGCCGATGGAGGCGCCGCGGCGCACGAGGGTCTTGACGAACTCCTGCTTGCGTTCCACGAACGCCCGGGGGGTGGTCACATTGGTGAAC
>JAWKIM010000023.1:0-144080 GCA_041394365.1 Acidimicrobiales bacterium | reverse complement strand
GCGCCACGTCCACCGCCGCCGTGCCACCGGGAACCAGGTAGCGCAGGAACTGCCCGTAGCTGGCGGACACCGTCTGCATGACCCCGGCCGCCCGCATCGCCTCGGTGGCCGGCGTGGGCTGCAGCGACAACAGGTGGAACGGTGCCCCCGGGGCGGCGAACGGCGCCACCGGGTCGATCAGGTAGTCGGTGGCCAGCGTCAGCCTGCTCCAGCGATCGGCGTGGGCGGCCAGCGCGTCCAAGAGCGACACCGGCACCGAGCAGATCGGCGAGAAGTACACGCGGGCACCGTCGCCGATGGCGGCCATCGCCTCTTCGATGGTGGCGGAGCGCCCGGCCCGGTCGGGTCCCGGGGCGGGCAGGAAGGCGTCGGCGTCGGTGCTGCGGTGCGGGGCCATGGGCGAGATCCTCGCACGCCGGACCCGGTAGTCTGCGCAGAGCGCGGCAGCGGGGACCTGCCGGCACCCGACGAGGGGGAGACCGACCGTGTTGGACTGCATCATCCGCAACGGCACCGTGATCGACGGCACCGGAGGACCGGGCCGCAAGGCCGACGTCGCCATCAAGGACGGTCGCATCGTCAAGGTGGGCACCGTCGAGGAGACCGACGCCGCCCAGGTGATCGACGCCACCGGCAAGATGGTCACCCCCGGCTTCATCGACGTGCACACCCACTACGACGCCCAGGCGTTCTGGGACCAGACGCTGAGCCCGTCACCGCTGCACGGCATCACCACCGTCATCGCCGGCAACTGCGGCTTCACCATCGCCCCCCTCGCCCCCGAGAACGGCGACTACATGATGCGCCTGCTGGCCCGGGTGGAGGGCATGCCGCTCGAGTCGCTGCAGCAGGGCGTGCCCTGGAACTGGACGGGCTACGGCCAGTGGCTCGACCAGCTCGACGGCACCCTGTCGGTCAACGCCGGTTTCATGGTGGGCCACAGCGCCATCCGCCGCCACGTGATGGGCCTGCGCTCGGTGGGCAACGAGGCCACCCCCGAGGAGCTCGAGGCCATGAAGCGCCTCCTGGCCGAGGGCATCGAGGCCGGCGGCCTCGGCTTCAGCTCGAGCTGGGCCACCACCCACAACGATCCCAACGGCCAGCCGGTGCCGTCCCGCCATGCGTCCGAACAGGAGATGGTGGAGCTGGCGGGGTGTGCGGGCGCTACGAGGGCACGTCGCTCGAGTTCATCCCCGCCGTCGGCCGCTTCAAGCCCGAGCACATCGATCTGATCACCCGCATGTCGGCCGCCGCCCAGCGCACGCTGAACTGGAACCTGATCGCCCCGTCCACCAGCCCCCAGCAGATGGCGGTGATGGACAACAACCTCGGTGCCTACGAGTACGCCCAGGCCCGGGGCGGCCGCATCATCGCCCTCACCGTGCCCTGCGCCATCGAGAGCCGGTTGAACTTCGAGACCGGCTTCGTGCTCGATGCCCTCAACGGCTGGCGCGAGCCGATGTCGCTCACCGTCGACGAGAAGATCGCCCTGCTCTCCGATCTCGGCCGCCGCCGCGAGCTCGACGAGCTGGCCCAGGGCCCGTCCCCGGTGCGGGGCGTGGCCAAGTGGCACAAGCTGACCGTGGGCGACGTGTTCTCCGCCGAGAACGAGGCCTACGTGGGCCGCACCATCGGCGACATCGCCGAGGAGCAGGGTCGGGCCACCTTCGACGTGCTGTGCGACATCGTCATCGCCGACCGGCTGCGCACCGGCCTGCTGCAGCCCACCCGGGGCGACGACGACGAGACCTGGGCCCTGCGGGTGCAGGTCTGGCGGGACGAGCGCACGCTGCTCGGCGGCACCGACGCCGGCGCCCACCTCGACCTGCTGGCCACGTTCAACGCCACCTCGGCCATGCTGGGCAACGCCGTGCGCCAGCGGAACCTCATCTCCTGGGAGGAGGCGGTGCACCACCTCACCGACGCCCCGGCGCAGCTGTACGGCATCAAGGAGCGCGGCCGCCTGCAGGAGGGCTACCACGCCGACATCAACGTGATCGACCCCAACACGGTCGGCGCCCGGCCCACCTACGCCAAGTACGACCTGCCCGGCGGTGCCTGGCGCCTCTACGGCGAGGCCGACGGCTTCGAGCACGTGTTGGTCAACGGCACCGAGATCGTGCGCAACGGCGAGTTCACCCCGGCCCGGCCCGGCACGCTGCTGCGCTCCGGGCGCGACACCGTCGGCACCGGCGTCTGACGGGAGCAGCCCGATGAGCACGGCCACCGTCGCCCCCGCCAGCCGCTTCCCGGCCGATCCGGTGGCGGCGGTCGCCGCGCTCGAACCGCTCGTCGCCGCCCATCGTGACGAGATGGACCGCGACCGGCGGCTGGCGCGGCCGGTCGTCGACGCCATGGCCGACATCGGCATCCTGCGCGCCGCGGTGCCCAGGGAGCTGGGCGGCCCCGCCTACGACCCGCGCACCCAGGTGGAGCTGGTCGAGGCGTTCTCCCGTCTCGACGGTTCGATCGGCTGGTGCGCCATGATCGCCAGCGCGTCGAGCTTCGTGGTGGGCTTCCTGTCCGAGGAACGGGCCCGGCACTGGTTCGGCCCGCACGACGCCAGCCTGGCCGGTCAGCTGTCGCCCACCGGCCGGGCCGACCGCACCGACGGCGGGTACCGGGTGTCGGGCCGCTTCCGCTTCGGCAGCGGCAGTGGCCACGCCACCATGTTCCTGGCCGGCTGCCTGGAGCACGACGGCGGCGAGCTGGTGCGCGGCCGCGGCGGCCGGCCCCAGCTGCGCACCGTGCTGGTGCGGCCCGACCAGTGCACGGTGATCGACACGTGGCACACCACCGGGCTGGCCGGCACCGGCAGCAACGACTACGTGCTCGACGACGTGTTCGTCCCGGCGGAGGACACCTACGACCCGTCGGCCCCGCCGTTGCGCAGCGAGCCGTTGTACCGGTACCCGCCGCTGTTCCTGCTGCCCCACACCGGCGTACCGCTCGGTATTGCCAGGGCCGCCATCGACGTGGTGCTGGAGCTGGCCGGCAGCAAGGAGCTCTACCCGGGGGCGAAGGCGGTGGGTTCGGACCGCACCATGGCCGACGACCCGGGGGTGCAGCACAACGTGGCGCTGGCCGAGGCCCGCTTCGCCGCCATGCGGGCGTTCGCCTACGACACGATCGAGCAGCTGTGGGAGCCGATCGCCGCCGGCGAGCGCATCCCCACCCGGCTGCGGGCGATGTACCGGGTGATGATGACGTTCCTGCACCAGGAGGGCAAGGCGGTGGTCGAGCTGATGTACGACACGGCGTCGGCGTCGGCCATCTACCGCACCAACCCGCTCGACCGCCTCATGCGCGACATGCTCACGGGGGCGCAGCATCGCATGGTGCACCCCAAGCTGTACCGGCCCGCCGGCCGGCTGCTGCTGGGGCTCGACTCCGGCGACCCGATGGTCTGAGCGCGGCGCGGGTTCGCACCGTGTCCTGGACGTGCCCGGTGCTCGGGCTGGAACGGTCAGCCCGGACCGTCAGCGGCCGCCGCAGCCGAGCGCGTCGGCCAGTCGGTCGCAGGCTTCGTCGAGTCGTGACGGACGCAGCGTGGCGACCCGTCGGCGGAACGACGATCTCGGCAAGGTGTGGAGGTTGTCGAACGAGGCCACGCACTCCCTCTTGAGCCCATCGCTCGGACCCAGGTGCAACTCCGAGGTCAACCCGCGGATCGTCGTGGCCAGTTGGGCCACGACGACGGCGTCGATCCGGTCGGCCACCGGGTCGCGTGTGAGGACGAGAACCGGTCGATCACCGCCTCGCCCGACGTCGGCGAACCAGATCTCCTCGCTTCATTGGCCGAACACCTCGGTCCAGTCGGTGTCATCGTCCGGCCAGGCCTCGTTCGGCCAGACCGCGGTCTCGGCCGGGGTGAGCGGCTGCGTTGCGTAACGCTCGGCATCGCGCTCACATCGACGGCGGTAGAGGAACTCGCGCACCGCACGATTGAGAAGATCGCTCCTCGGGACGCCCGCTTCGACCGCAGCGGCATCGAGCTCTTCGGCGAGTGCAGCGTCGGCGCAAGCTCAGGGTCGTTGTCATACGTGCAGTATACGAACTGCAGACGCGAGGACGGCGCCAGCCGCCTCGCCGCCGGCCTCTCTCCATCCCGGGGCGCGGGGAACGAGCACGCCTTCGAGCAATGATGCGAGCCAGCGCCCGTTCGGGCGCTCAAACACATCATTGCCCGATGCTCTGTGGCTGTGCCCGGGCGGGCGTCCGCCGCCGCCTGCTCGGGCACAGCCCGACGGGTCCGCTCAGACCCGGGCCATCGGGGTGGGGTGGCCGGTCACGCCGGGACGGCAACGCCAGATGCCGCCCTTGCGGTCGGGTTGCTCGAGATCGTCGGCGGTCACCAGGTACAGATCACCCCAGTCGGGCCCGCCGAAGGCCACGCTGGTCACCCACTTGGCCGGCACCTTGATCTCGTCGAGCTCCTCACCGGTGGGCGACAGCTTGACCGCCCGCCGCCCGCCCACGTGGGCCACCCACAGGTTGCCGTCGCTGTCCACGCACATACCGTCAGGTATGCCGCGCTCGAACGAAGCCCGGCCGATGTGGCGCCGGTTGGACACCGACCCGTCGGCGGCCATGTCGTGCACCCAGATGCCCTTCGAGGTCGAGTCCACGTGGTACATCGTGGCGCCGTCGGGCGAGAAGCCGATGCCGTTGGTGACCTCGATGCCGCCGTAGAGCTCCTCGGTGCTGCCGTCGAGGTTGATGCGGTAGCACTCGCCCGGCGTCTTCTCCGCCTTGAGATCCTCCAGATCGCTGCGGATGGTGCCGGCGTACACCCGGCCCTGAGCGTCGGTGTGGATGTCGTTGAAGGCCTTGGCGCCCTCCACCTCGAGCAGCACCCGCAGCTCGCCGTCCTTCCAGTGGGCCACGTTGGGCCCGGAGATCACGAAGCCGCCGTCGGCGTGCAGCACGAGGCCGCCCACGCTGTGGCGCTTGGAGATCAGCGTCTCGATGGCGCCGTCGGGCGAACGGCGGTACACGCCCTTGCCCGGGATGTCGGTGAAATACAGGTTGTTGTCGGCATCGGTGCGCGGCCCTTCGACCAACCCGTAGCCCCAGGCCAACAACTCCAGCTGAACGTCCATGTCAGTACCCCCGGCGACACCGTAGCGGTGCCGCCGGGGTCGTGCTGCCGGGCAGGTGCCCGACGGCCCCGGGCGGCGGTTCAGCGGGTGGCGACGCGGCCGCGCAGCAACCGACCGGGCAACGCACCGGTGTGGCAGCCGTCGGCCATGAGCACCTCGCCGGCCACCACCGTCGCCTTGATGCCGGTGGACTTCTGCACCAGGCGGCGGGCACCACCGGGCAGATCCCACGCCACGGTCGGCATGGCGGGCGCGATGCGCTCGGGGTCGATCACGTTGAGATCGGCCACGAAGCCCTCGCGCACCAGACCGCGGTCGGCGAAGCCCCAGGCGGTGGCCAGGCGGTTGGTGAGCAGCTCCACCGCCTGCTCCAGCGTGAACGTCTGGCGATCGCGCACCCAGTGGGCCAGCAGGTGGGTCTGCAGCGAGCTGTCCATGATCTGGCTGACGTGGGCGCCGGAATCGGAGAACGTGACCATCGTGCGGGGGTGGCGCATGATCGCCTCGAGGTGCTCGGGATCGCGGTTGGCGATGGCCTGCACGAAGAACTGCTCGAAGTCGCTGTCGAGCGCCAGGTCGATCATGAGCTCGACGGGGTCCTTGCCCAGCTCTTCGGCCCGTTGCGCCACCGTCGGGTTGGGCGGCACCGGCGAGTCCATGATGCGGATCCAGCGGTAGTCGGGCCGGCGGGCCTCGGCGCCGATGGCCCGGCCGTAGTCGCCGTGGTGGGCGGCGTCGATCAGCTTGGCCCGCAGCGCCGGGTCGCGCAGCGCCCTGGCCTGTTCCTCCAGCGGCAGGGACCGCACCTCCTGCCACGCCGGCAGCACGTCGAAGGGCAGTCGGGTCTTCCACGACAGCAGCACCGAGAACTCGCGGCAGTGGGCCTGGCCGTACATGCGGGCGCCCGCCGCGGCGGCGCCGTCGATCATGTCGAGCTGGCCCTGCCAGTCGCTGCCGTCGCGGGTGGTGGCCAGCACCCCGAACGTGAACGGGATGCCGGTGCGCACCGCCAGGTCGGTCATGCGGCCGAAGAACTCCTGGCGCACCGCCGGATCGGCGGCGCGGGCGGCGGGCTCCTGGGCGATCTCGAACATGCCGCCGCCGAGGTCGCCCATCACCGACACCAGCCGCTCCACCTCCTTCCAGTCGGCCACGCGCGAGGCGACCGGGCGGTCGTCGGACGTCTCGTGGTTGTTGGTGCGTGACGTGGTGAAGCCGATGGCGCCGGCCCGCATGGCGTCGCGCAGCTCCCGCTCCATGGCCACCAGCTCGTCCTCGGTGGCCTGCTCGGAGAAGGCCCGTTCGCCCATCGCCCAGGTGCGCAGCGCCGAGTGGCCCACGTTGGCGGCGTAGTTGATGCCCTTGGGCAGCCGATCGAGGGTGTCGAGGTACTCCGGGAACGTCTCCCAGCTCCAGGTGATGCCCTCGGCCATGGCGTCGGCGGAGATGTCCTCGGCCCGCTCGAGGTTGCGCACCACCAGGTGGCGCTGCCCGGCCCGGGCCGGGGCCAGCGTGAAACCGCAGTTGCCCATCACCACGGAGGTGACGCCGTGGAAGCACGAGCACGTGCCCAGCGGGTCCCACATCACCTGGGCGTCCATGTGGGTGTGTCCATCGATGAAGCCGGGGGTGACCACATGGCCCTCGGCGTCGATCTCCTGCCGGCCGCGGTCGCGGATGCGGCCGATGGTGGCGATGCGACCGTGGCGCACCCCCACATCGGCGCGGTAGCGGGCCAGGCCCGAACCGTCCACGACCGTACCGTTGCGGATCACCAGGTCGTACTGCATGGCTGCACCCCCTCGGAGCGGCCCCCGTCGCCCCTTTGTGTCCCCCGACGCTAGCGGGTGGCGGCGGCGGTGGGCTCAGCTCGGCGAGCGGCGGATGGCCAGCGCCGACAGCAGCGCCACCGAGGACACCGCCGCGGCCACCACGAAGGCGGTGTGGTACGAGCCGGCGATGCCGTCGTGGGGCAGGCGCGACACCTGGATGGCCTGCATCAGCTGCACGCCGGCCACCGAGCCGATCATCACCATCATCTGGCTGGTGGCCGCGGCCCGCCGAGGTCGCGCTCGCCCACCGCCATGGTCAGCATGGCCAGCAGCGGCGGCACGATCACGCCCACCCCGAAGCCGGCGAAGCCGAGCAGGGCCACGATCTCCCACTGCGAGGTGCCCTCGCCGATGCGCACCAACGCCAGGCAGGCCAGGCTGTTGGCGATCACCCCGCCCACCACCAGCCGCCGGTTGCCGGTGCGCACCACCAGCCACGCCGACAGCGGTCCGGCCAGGCCCCACAGCAGCGGGCGACCGATGGTGAGGAACGAGATGCGGGTGGCCTCGAAGCCGTAGAGCTGCGACAGCAGCAGGGGGATGAGCACGAAGCCACCCTGGTAGGCCACCTGGCAGAACGCCTGGGTGACCATGGGGATGGTGAACTCGCGGTTGCGGAAGTAGCGCAGCGGCAGCAACGGGTGGGCGGCCACCGCCTCCCGCCACACGAAACCGGCGGCGGACAACGGGAAGACGGCCAGCAGCCCCAGCACCCGGCTGTCGGTCCAGCCCCACAACGGGCCCCGGTTGACGGCGAAGAGCACCGAGAACGCGGCCACCGCCAGCAACGTGGTGCCGGGCAGATCGAAGCGGACGTCGGGCAGGCGGCGCGACGGGGGCAGCACCTTCAACGCGGCGAACAGCGCGGCCGCCGTCAACGGCACCTGGGCGATGAAGATCCACCGCCAGCCCACGCTGTCGATCACCACGCCGCCCACCACCATGCCCAGCACCGGTCCGCCGGCCATGACCAGGCCCCAGTAGCCCAGCGCCTTGACCCGCTTGTCGCGGGGGAACACCTCGCTGATGATCGCCATACCGGTCGGTGCGGTCGACTGGCCGAACACGGCGCTGGTGGTGCGGAACAGGATGGCGATGAGCGCGTTGGGGGCGAACGCGGTGCAGGCGGCGAACAGCCCGCAACCGGCCAGGCCCACCGCGTAGACCCGGCGGCGGCCGTAGAGATCGCCCAGCTTGCCCGCCATCGGCCCGAACACCGCGTAGGCGAGCGTGGGACCGACCACCAGCCACGACACCGTCGAGGGCGGGGAGTCGAACTCGACCACCAGCTTGGGCACCACCAAGGCCAGCACGCTGACGTTGAAGTTGGTGCTGAACAAGCCGAACAGCGCCACCGCCAGCAGGAGCTGGGTGGATCGGGCCGTGCCGCCCGTCGTTGTGACGGGCGTCTCGGAGGGCGCGCCGGACGCGACGTCAACGTGCGACTGGGGGGGATCGGGGCGGAGGGCCACGAACGCAACAGCGTAGCGGTGGGCCCCGATCGCACCGACAACCCGCCCGTCGCTGGCCGCCGATCAGAGCCGGGCGGCGGCGTCGCGGTCGAGCACGAAGGTGGCGTCCGGGTGGCGTTGCAGGGCGCTGGCCGGCACCGCCTCGTCGGCGGGACCGGCCACGGCGGCGGCCACCGCCTCCGCCTTGGCCGCACCGGTGGCCAGCAGCGCCACGGTGGCGGCCTCCAGGATGGTGCCGATGCCCTGGGACAGCGCCCGTCCGGGCACCGCTCGGGCGGGGGCGAACGCGGCGGCGTTGTCCCGTCGGGTGGTCTCGCTCAGGGTGACCACCCGGGTGCGGCTGTCGAAGGCGGTGCCGGGCTCGTTGAAGCCGATGTGGCCGTTGCGGCCGATGCCGAGCAGCTGCCAGTGCACCCCACCGAGCCGGCGCAAGGCGGCCTCGAAGCGGGCGCACTCGGCGTCGAGGTCGGCGGCGGCGCCGTCGAGGGTGTGCAACCGCTCGGCGGGGATGCCGAGCGGTTCGGTCAGCTCGGTACGGAACTGGGTGCGGAAGGCGGCCGGATCGTCGGCGTCGAGCCCGGCGTACTCATCGAGGCCCACGAGGTGCAGCCGGTGAACCGGCAGCGGCGGCCGGGCGGCGCGCAACCCGGCGTGGACCGGCCGCGGGGTGTTGCCCGCGGCCAGACCGATGACCGCATCGGGACGGTCGCGGATGCAGGCGGCGAGCAGGGCGGTGACGTGGGCGGCGGCCTCCGCCGCATCGGACAGCACGACGACGTTCACGGTGCCTCCGCCGCCGGCGGGTCGTCGAGGCGCACGATGAGGGCCCGGTCGGGTGCCAGCGGCTCGTCGGCGGCGACGCGGCGGCCGCGCCCGTCCCCGTCATTGTCGCTGTCGCTGTCACTGTCGAAGCACGCCACCCCTGCCATACCAACAGGTACGGGCTCGGGGCCCAGGTTGGCCACCACCAGCAGCGGACCCCGGCGCAGCGCGACCACGCCCTCGCCGGTGCGGTCGAACCACACCGGTGGGCGGCGCTCGCGCAGCGGCGGCTCGGTCCTGCGCAGGGCGAGCAGGGCCCGGTGGCGTTCGAACCAGCTGCCGGGCACGCCCACCTGGGCGGCGGCGGTGTCGGCGTCGGTGCGGCCGCCGTCGGGCAGCCAGCTGCGGCCGCTGGGCGAGAACCCGAACGACGGACCGGGCTCCCACGGCATCGGCGTGCGGCACCCGTCACGGCTGTCCTCGCCCCGGGCGCCGATTCGGTCGGCCGGCGCGGTGTCGCCCAGCACGCCCTGGGTGAGACCCAGCTCCTCACCCTGGTAGAGCACCGGCACCCCGGGCAGGGCGCACACCAGCGTGAGCAGGGCCAGGGCGCGGCGCCGCCCGGTGTCGCCGCCGCCGAGACGGGTGGGGGCCCGCACGTCGTCGAGCGTGGAGGTGACCCAGCCGATGGCCGTGTCGGTGTCGGCCAGCGCGTCGAGCGGCGCCCGCAGCGCGGCCTGCACCGCGTCGGCCCTCCAGGGCAGGTCGATCAAGCCGAACCAGAACGCCACGTCGAGCCCGCCGCGACGCACCAGTGAGGCCCAGCCGTCCACCTCCTCGATGTGGGTTTCGCCGAGCAGCACCGCGCCGCGTCGGCGGCAGGCGCGCTGCCAGCGACGGAAGATGGCCGCCGTCTCCGGTTGGCTGATGTCGTGGCGGTGCTCGAAGGCGTCCCACTGGGTACGGCGGTCGGCGGCGGGGTCGAACGGGGCGCGCTGCGGGTTGGGGCGCAGGGCGGCGTCCTTGACGAACGTCTGGGCGGCGTCGATGCGGAACCCGTCCACGCCCAGGTCGAGCCAATGGGCCACGATGCGGTCGAACTCGTCGATGACGGCGGGATGGCGCCAGTTCAGATCCGCCTGCTCGGACAGGAACAGGTGGAGGTGGTGGTCGCCGCGCTCGGGGTGCGCCGTCCACGCCGGGCCGCCGAAGTAGCTCACCCAGTTGTTGGGCGCGGCACCGTCGCTGTCGGCGTCGCCCCACAGGTAGTACGGGCGGTAGGGCCCCGACGGCTCGGCGGCGGCGGCCAGGAACCACGGGTGCTGCACGCTGGTGTGGTTGGCCACCAGATCGATCACCACCCGCAGGCCGAGGGCGTGGGCCCGCTCCAGCAGGGTGGCGACATCGCCGAGCGTGCCGTAGCGGGGGTCGACGGCGAGGTGGTCGGTGACGTCGTAGCCGAAGTCGACCATCGGCGAGGGGTGGAACGGCGTCACCCACAGCAGATCGATGCCGAGGGCGACGAGGTGCTCGAGCCGCCCGCACAGCCCGGGCAGGTCACCCACCCCGTCGCCGTCGCCGTCGGCGAAGGAACGCAGGTACAGCGAGTACCCGATGGCGTCGTGCCACCAGCGGTCCGATGGCGCGTGCGGGTTCATCACAGCGGCGCTCCTACGATGGGCCACGATGCCGGAACGGGGGCGGTCACGCCATGCACGACGCTCCCCTTTGGTCAACGCCCTCATCGAGTTCGCCATCGAGGTGGGCCTGGTGCTCGGCGCGGTGCTGCTCTACTTCGGGGTACGGGGCCTGACGGAGGGCAACCACCTGGTGGCCGCCCGCCACGGCCTCGACGTGCTGCGCTTCGAGGCGCGCCTCGGCCTCGACCTCGAGGCGTCGGTGCAGGACTTCGTGCTGGCCCGCGACTGGCTCACCACGCTCGCCAACTGGATCTACATCTGGGCCCACTGGCCGGTCATCACCGTGGCGCTGGTTTGGCTGCACCACGCCCATCGTCGCGGCTCCCTGCGGTTGCGCAACGCCATGTTCCTCTCGGGCGCCATCGGTCTGGTCATCTTCGCCCTCGCCCCGGTCGCGCCGCCCCGCCTGCTCGACGTGGGCCTGCTCGACACCGTCACCGAACGCTCCAATGCGTACCGTGTGCTGCAACCACCGGCGTTGGTCAACAAGTATGCCGCCGTGCCCAGCCTGCACGTCGGCTGGAACCTGCTGGTCGGGGTGGCGCTCTGGCAGAACAGCCGCAACCGGGTGGTGCGCACGTTCGCCGTGCTCAGCCCCATGGCCATGGCCTTCGCGGTGGTGGCCACCGCCAACCACTACGTGATCGACGGCGTGCTGGGGGCGGCGCTGTCGCTGGCCGCGTACCAGGTGGTACGGCATCTGCCGTCAGGCAACGGGCGCCACGGCCGCCACCTGGCCGCGCTGGCCGCCGTGGGCCTGGCGCAGCCGGACGAGCAGGTCGGCGTCGTCGAGGATCAGGCCGGCCACGCCCCAGGCCAGCAACTCGTCTGCTCGGAGCTCGCCGGTGACGCCCCAGGCGATGACCTGCCGGCCGCCGGCTCGTAGCTCCGCCACCAGCGTGCGGTCCACCAGGCGTTCGTGCACGACCAACCCGTCGAGGCGCAGGCGCGACGGCACCCGCCGGGCCAGCCACAGCTCGAGGCGGTTGCCGGCCGAACGGAACACCCGCACGCCGCCGTCGCGCCGGCGCACGAACGGGCCGAGCAGGAACCACGACTTGGACGACACCGTCAACGGCCGCACGGTGTCGGTGATCTCCGCGGCGCGGCGGAACAGCCGCGGGTCGATGCCCTTGCAGTCGAGCCACAGCGCGGTGCCGGTGCGGGCCGCGGCGTCGGCCACGGCGGCGAAGGAGGGGACCGGTGTGTGCGCCGGCAACCAACCGGTGCGCTCCCACAGGCGGGCGGTGGGCCAGGCCCGTTTGGCGTGACGGACCTCGAGCCGGCCACGCCACAGGTGCAGGTCCACCTCCACCAGGTCCGCCCGCCCGGCGAGGGCGAGCAGGCGCAACGGGTCGTTGCCGGCCCGGTGGGCGATGAACTGCGGCCCGCTCACTGCGCCGGGGCGAGGCGCCGCCGGCCGACCGGGACCTCGGCGAAGCGGACCGCCACCCCCGCGGTGCGCATGGAACGACGGAACCACGGCACGGCCGCCAGCAGCATGGCGCCGGTGAAGGTGGGACCCATGAACGACTTCACCACCACGAACGTGGTGGGCGATTGCGTCAGCAACATCCACAGCGTCACCGCCGCGTTGGCCAGGCTCACCGCCGCCCACACCAGCGAGAACTGCAGGAAGAAGCGGCGCAGCGCCGGGTGCGAGGCGCTCTGCGGGTCGAGCGGGCAGAAATCGTTGGCCAGCCGCTCGGCCAGCGGGCGACCCAGCGGCACCGACACGGCGAAGGCGATGCCCACCAGCGCGGTGGTGATGGTGGGCTGCAGGAAGTACACGACCAGGCTGCCCGAGGCGAGGCCACGATCGTTCGGGCGATCAGACCCAAGGCGCTGACCACCACCAGCCCGGGCACCTTGCGCTTGGTCGCGGTGCGGTAGCCGATGCTGGCGAGGGACCAGGCCAGCGCGGCGAGCAGTGCGCCGGTGGTGCCGGCCAGCTCCAGCAGCCCGACGAAGAGCAGCACCGGGATGAGCTTGCCCTCGATCAGGTTGGGCACGGCGTGGCGCACCAGCGCCGCCGGCCGGGGCAGCACCAGATGGTGGTGCTGGTGGTGGTGCCGGCCTTCGGCGGGACCTGCGGTCCGGCCGGGTCCGGCGTGGGCCTGAGGGTCTTCGGCCGCCGCGAGCATCGGTTGGTGAGCCTACCCCGACCCGACGGCCTGACCGGTGCCGCCACGGGGGCGCGCGTGCGTCATCGCCGGGGTTCGTGACGTTCGGCCCTGCTGCGCCGACGCAACCGGCCCATAGGGTCCGCCGCCAGCAGGCGAGCGCCAGGGCGGCGACCGCCGGGGGAGGCCAGCATGGACTTCGAGCTCTCCGAGAAGATGACCACGATCCTCGATCTGGTCAACCGGTTCATCGACGACGAGGTGATCCCGCTCGAGGGCGAGATGCTCCACGGTGATCCGGCCGCGCTCGACGCCGCCGTGCGCAAGGCGCAGGACAAGGTGCGCCAGATGGAGCTTTGGGCACCGAACCACCCGGTGGAGCTGGGCGGGCAGGGCCTCACCATGGTGGAGCACGGCTTGTTGAGCGAGGCGTTGGGGCGCACGCCGTTGGGCCACCTGGTGTTCGGGGCGCAGGCGCCCGACGCCGGCAACATCGAGATCCTGCACCGCCACGCCACCGAGGAGCAGACCGAGCTGTTCCTGCGCCCGCTGGTGGAGGGCAAGGTGCGCAGCTGCTTCTCGATGACCGAGCCGCTGACCGCCGGCTCGAACCCGGTGTTGTTGGAGACGACGGCGACGAAGGACGGCGACGACTACGTCATCACCGGGCAGAAGTGGTTCACCTCGTCGGCGGACGGTGCGGCCTTCGCCATCGTGATGGCGGTGACCGATCCCGATGCGCCGCCGCACCAGCGGGCGTCGATGATCATCGTGCCCACCGACACGCCCGGCTTCGAGCTGGTGCGCAACGTCAGCGTGATGGGCCACGCCGGCTCCGGCCACGCCAGCCACGCCGAGGTCATGTACCGCCACTGCCGCGTGCCGCAGCGCAACCTGCTCGGGGCGGAGGGGGCGGGTTTCGCCATTGCCCAGGAGCGGTTGGGCCCGGGCCGCATCCACCACTGCATGCGCTGGCTGGGGATCGCGTCGCGGGCGTTGCAGCTCCTGTGCGAACGGGCCAACGAGCGGGTGGTGGCGGTCGACGGCTCCACCCTGGCCGACCGCCAGGTGATCCAGCACTGGGCGGCGGAGCTCGACACCGAGATCCGCGGGGCCCGGCTGCTGACGTTGCACGCGGCGTGGATGATCGACCGGTACGGTTCCAAGGCGGCGCGCGACGAGATCGCCGGCATCAAGTTCTCGGTGGCCAACACCATGCTGCGGACGGTGGACACCGCCATCCAGGTGCACGGCGCGCTGGGCGTCACCGACGACACCGTGCTGGCCCACTGGTACCGCCACGAGCGGGCGGCGCGCATCTACGACGGCGCCGACGAGGTGCACAAGACCTCGCTGGGCAAGCGGGTGCTGGGCCGCCACCGGGCGAAGGGGTGAGCTGATCGGCGGTTGCTCAGGTGACGGCGAGCGCGGCGCGGTACGCGGCAGCGGCGCGCTCGTCGAAGCACACGAAGCGCACCTCGGTGATCGTGGTGGACGTGGTGACGGGCGCGTGGGCGCGCACCGTGGCCACCGCGATCTCGGTGGCCGGCTCCAGCGGGTAGCCGTACACCCCGGTGGAGATGGCCGGGAAGGCCACGCTGGTGGCGCCGAGCTCATCGGCGACGGCCAGTGCGTTGCGGTAGCACGAGGCGAGCAGTGCGGCTTCGCCCCGGGTGCCGCCGTGCCAGATCGGCCCCACGGTGTGGATGATCCAGCGGGCCGGCAGGTTGAAGCCCGGCGTCGCCTTGGCCTGCCCGGTGGGGCACCCACCGAGCGTGCGGGTCAGGGCCAGCAGCTCGGGGCCGGCCGCCCGGTGGATGGCACCGTCCACCCCGCCGCCGCCGAGCAGGCTCTCGTTGGCGGCGTTGACGATGGCGTCGGTGCGCTCCCGGGTGATGTCGCCCACCACGACGTGCAGCTGCAAGCTCATCGGGCGAGCGTAGCGACGAAGGTCTGGACGGAAACGACCATCCGGCGCGGTACACTGGCGTCGGTGCACCGCGCTGACCTGCACCTGCGGGTGGGTGCTGGCGCGGCCGATGGCAACTTCCGTACAGACCTGCCGTGTGTGTGGCGGCAGGGGCCGGTGGTCAGGCCCTCGGCAGCGGCGGCAGCAGGATCTGGGCCTGCTGGCAGTAGGCCAGCTCGGTGCCGTCCTCGCCGAGGAACACCGCATCGCTGGTCGACCACCACTTGTCCTTGCGTTGCACGTTGCCGATCCACCGTCCGGCCACCACCACCCGCTGCGGGGCGCGGATGGGGGCCAGGTGCTGGACCCGCCCGGTGGTGTGGATGCCCGCCGCGAACCGGTAGCTGTGGCGGATGAGCGGTGTCATCTGGCCCGGCACCCACGACGGGTGGGCCCGCGGGTGCTCGCCCTCGTGGTAGCGCGGGTGGTGGTCGCCCAGCCGTCCGGCCGACCAGCGACGGGCTGCCTCCACCGAGAGGTCGACGGCCATCGGCGGGTAGTCCTCGTCCACCGGGGCCTGCTCGGGCAGCAGCATCGGCCGCCGCTCGGCCGCCGGCACCGGGTCGCGGCGGGTGGGCAGCCGCCACTGGTCGGCGAAGGGGGCGGTGCCCACGCCGGCCCGGCCCACCACGGTGGCCTTGCCCGCTTCGTTGGTCTGGGTGAACGAGCAGGTGCCGTCGCCGTCGAGGGTGGCCACCGTGGTGAGGGCGTCGCCCTCGAACACCGGGCGGGACAGGCTGAACTCGGCCCAGCCGTGGTCGAGCCAGCCCTCGCCGAACAGCTCGATCATCGAAGCGGCCGCCCAGCCGTAGCTCGACAGGCCGGCCACGATCGGCCGTTCGTAGCCGTAGGCCTTGGCGCCCTCGGCGTGGATCGGGTTCGCCGCTTGGATCTCGGGCGGGTCGGCGATGGCGACGAAGGTGGTGGTGGCGCTCGACGACGATGCGGTCATGGCCCGCAACCTAGACCCAGGGCCTCGGTGTCGGTGTCGGTGTCGGTGTCGGTGTCGGTGTCGGTGTCGGTGTCGGTGTCGGTGCGGGGGTCGGTGCGGCGATCCGGCCGGGTGCGCCCGATCGTCTGCATGCGATGACCGTTTCGAGTGACCTCCGAGGTGCGCGGCTCTCTCCCGGGCGCATCCAGCCCCCAGCCGCTCCCGGGCGATCCACCCCGGTCCCCGGCCGGCCCATCGGCGCCGATTCGATTTCGATTCGGCGCCTTCGACGGGTGCAGGTGAGCCGCTCACCTCGGGTGGCCGGTGGCGGCGCCACGGGCCGGCGCGGCACCGTGAGCCACCGGAAATCGTATCTCACGGCCAGTTCCGAATCGACGTCGAATCGAGCGCAGAGAGAAAGGGCGGCGTGGGAGCGCCCGGATGACGGTTTCGACATGACCGGTTCAGGCTGGACGGCCTTCAGCGCGGTAGGTTTTGCGGGCGTGGCAGATCCTCGGGCGGGCGGGTCTTCGGGCGGCCTTCGGGCGTGGGGCAGCCTTCGGGCGAGGCAGGTCTTCGGGCGGACTTCGGGGGTAGGCGGTCTTCGGGCGTGGGGTCCTCGGGAAGATCGGGTCGGCGAGGGCGCGATGAGCGCCCGGTGCACGACGCTGCGTCAGGCTCAGCTCGCGCTCCGGGTGAGCGAAACCTTGGCGGGTCAGGGCGATGCTTGTGCGTCCAGGTCGGCCGCGCCGCCGACGGTGGCGCAGCCATCGCCGCTCTGACCAGGGTCTTCGCCGGGCATGCCGATTGGTATGGCGTCGACGGTGACCGCCGTGCACAAACATCGCCCGCCCGCTCGACGGAACCGGTGTCCGTCAGGTGAAGCGGGGCGGTGGTGCGTCGGCCACGGTCAGGCCGGTGCGGGCGTGCAGGCTGCGCCACGCCCGGCGATACCAGGTGGTAGGCGTCGGCGGCCAGGCGGTGGGCGTCGGCGGCCGGCCGGTCGTCGGGCAGCAGGGCGGCGGGCGGGTCGGGGTCGGTGAGGCGGGCCCGGCGGTGGTCGTGCACGACCATGGTGCGCAGCAGGAACACTTCATCGTCCACGGCCAGGTGGTCGGCCCAGAGACCGTACCCATCGGTATCCATCGAGGACAGCTCGGTAGCGTTGAGCTCGTCGAGCCCGAGCGACCGCGTCAGCCACCGACGCTACCAGCGCCTCCCGGTCCTCGAAGCAGGCCAGCGCCACCGGCACCACCACACCGGCCTCGGCGGCGACCTCCTCCACCACCGCAGCGCCGCCGCGGCCAGGGCAGGGCCAACACGCCGGGCGACAGGGGTGGCGAAGCCGCGCCAGCGCAGTGCCGCCGCCACGCCATCCCGAACGGTACGGTCCGCTGCGTCGAGCAGGCGTCCACCGGCCGTCCCACGGCACCGCCGGCGGTGGTAGATCCGGGCCTCGGCGGCGGCGAACCTGGGCGGTGGCGGTGCGGGTCAGGCGGTAGCGGCTGTGGCGGCCCACCCGTTCGGTCTCGAACCCTCGCTGCCCAGGCGGAACATCGAGGTGCGCACCAGCCGGTCGCTGAAGCCGAACGCTCCTTTGCTGATGAGGTCGGCCAGCCAGATCTCCCCACCCGGCGGGCACGATCAAGTCGCCGAAGATCGTCACGAGCACCGACCGGGCCGAGATGTCCGCACGCCCGGCGAGGTACACCGCCTGCCGAACCTGCTCACGGGCCGCCTCAGGCACCGTCTCCTGCTCCCCGTCCTGCACGAACCCACCCCTTGACGCCTTCCGATGTGATACACAATAGTACGAGCAAGTGATCGAACGTGTATCACGTCGAACTCGAGCTGGAGCTGCGATGGCCGTCACCACCGGGCAAGCAACCGAGCAGGCAAGCGGGCAACCGAGCGCCCAACCGAGCGGGCAGGAGGCGTTCGGCGCGCTCATCGCCGCCCGCCAGAAGATCGAACCCCGGGACTGGATGCCCGAGGAGTACCGCAAGACGATGATCCGCCAGATCGCCCAGCACGCCCACTCCGAGGTGATCGGCCAGCAACCCGAGGGCAACTGGATCACCCGGGCGCCCAGCCTGCGCCGCAAGGCGATCCTCGTGGCCAAGGTGCAGGACGAGGCCGGCCACGGGCTCTACCTGTACTCGGCCTGTGAGACGCTCGGCGTCGGCCGCGACGAGCTCAACGAGCTGCTGCACACCGGTCGCCAGAAGTACTCGTCGATCTTCAACTACCCCACGCTGTCGTGGGCCGACGTCGGCGCCATCGGCTGGCTGGTCGACGGCGCCGCCATCACCAACCAGGTGGCGCTGACCCGCACCTCCTACGGACCGTACGCCCGGGCCATGATCCGCATCTGCAAGGAGGAGTCCTTCCACCAGCGGCAGGGCTACGAGATCATGCTCACCCTGGCCCGCGGTACCGCCGCCCAGAAGGACATGGCCCAGGACGCCCTCAACCGGTGGTGGTGGCCCTCGCTGGCCATGTTCGGCCCGCCCGACGACCAGTCGCCCCACACCGAGCAGTCGATGCGGTGGGGCATCAAGGTGGAGACCAACGATCAGCTGCGCCAGCGCTTCGTGGACATGACCGTGCCCCAGGCCGAGTTCCTCGGCCTCGAGGTCCCCGATCCGCAGCTGCGCTGGAACGAGGAGCGCGGCCACTACGACTTCGGCGACATCGACTGGGAGGACTTCTGGGAGGTCGTCAAGGGCAACGGCCCGTGCAACCGGGACCGCATCGCCCACAAGGTCAAGGCATGGAACGACGGCGCCTGGGTGCGTGAGGCCGCGCTGGCCCACCAGGCCCGCAAGCAGGAACAGGAGCAGTCCCGATGAGCTATGACGTGCCCCGCATGGCCGGCGACGTCGACCCCGAGCTGGGTCGGCGCCGCGGCGGCTACCCGCTGTGGGAGGTGTTCGTGCGGGCCGATCGTGGCCTCAACCACGTGCACGCCGGCAGCGTCCACGCCCCCGATGCCGCCACTGCGGTGCAGTCGGCCCGCGACGTCTACACCCGCCGCAACGAGGGCGTGTCGATCTGGGTGGTGCCCTCGAGCGCCATCGTGGCCTCCGACCCCGACGCCCGGGGCGACTGGTTCGACGACGACAAGCCCTACCGCCACCCCACGTTCTACGAGATCCCCGAAGAAGTGGGGCACATGTGAACGCCGCCCTGTTCGCCAACCCGCTCGTCACCTACCTGCTGCGCCTGGCCGACGACAACCTGGTCCATGCCCAGCAGCTGGGCGCGCTGGTCAGCCGGATGCCCGAGCTGGAAGAGGACATCGCGGTGGCCAACCTGTGCCTCGACCACCTCGGCCAGGCCCGCAACCTGCTCACCTACGCCGCCGAGGTGGACGGCGCCGGCCGCGACGAGGATGCGTTGGCCATGCTGCGCGACGAGCGCGACTTCCGCAACGCGGTGCTGGTGGAGCAACCCAACGGGGACTTCGGCCAGACGATCGCCAAGCAGTTCTTCCTTGACGCCTACCAGGTGCCGCTCTACGAGGCGTTGATCGGCTCCGCCGACGAGCAGCTGGCGGCCATCGCCGACAAGGCGGCCAAGGAGGCCCGCTACCACCTGCGCTACAGCTCACAGTGGGTGATCCGCCTGGGCGACGGCACCGCCGAGAGCCACCGCCGCATGCAGGCCGGCATCGACGCCATCTGGCCGTTCACCGCCGACCTCTTCTTCACCGACGAGGTGGAGGCGGAGCTCGGGCCGATCGCCGCCGATCCGGCGCCGCTGCGGGAGCGCTTCGACGCCACCGTGGCCGCGGTGCTGGCCGAGGCCACGCTGGCGTTGCCCGCCGATCCCTACCAGCGCCTCGGCGGCCGGGTGGGCAACCACACCGAGCTGCTCGGCCACGTGCTGCCCGAGATGCAGTCGCTGCACCGGGCTCACGTGGGGGCCGGCTGGTGAGCACGCCCGTGAGCGAGCCCGTGAGCGGCCACCCGGGCATACCAACCGGTACGTCCGTGAGCGACCCCGAGCTGGCCGCGGTGCGCGCCGCGGTGGGGGCGGTGGTGGACCCGGAGGTGCCGGTGCTCACCATCGCCGATCTCGGCGTGCTGCGCTCGGTGGAGCGCATCGACGGCCGGGTGGTGGTGACGATCACCCCGACGTACTCGGGGTGCCCGGCCATGCAGTACATCGCCGACCGGGTGGAGGACGCGCTGTCCGCCACCGGGGCGGTGGGCGAGGTGCGCACCGTGCTGTCGCCGGCGTGGACCACCGACTGGCTGAGCGACGAGGGTCGCCGCAAGCTCACCGACTACGGCATCGCCGCGCCGGTCACCGTGCGCTCGCGCCTCGCCTGCCCGCGGTGCGGTTCCAAGCGCACCAAGCCCATCAGCGAGTTCGGCTCGACCGCCTGCAAGGCGCTGTACCGGTGCGAGGAGTGCCTCGAACCGTTCGACTACTTCAAGGAACTGTCGTGAAGGGGGCCCGCCAGGTACGAGGCCCCGGCGTGAGGGAGGCGCAGTGATCGAGTTCCACCCGCTGGCGGTGAAGGTCCGCCCGGAGACCGACGACGCGGTGTCGCTCACCTTCGAGGTGCCCGAACCGCTGCGCGACACGTTCCGGCACACCCCCGGCCAGCACCTGGTGCTGCGCACGACGCTCGACGGCGAGGACGTGCGCCGCTCCTACTCCATCTGCTCGAGCCCCGGATCGGGCACGCTGCGGGTCGGCATCAAGCGCATACCGAACGGTGTGTTCTCCACGTGGGCCACCACCGCTCTGCGCGACGGTGACACCGTCGAGGTGATGGCCCCCATCGGCGAGTTCGGCTACACGCCCGATCCGGCCACCGCCGGTACCTACGTGGCGCTGGCCGCCGGCTCCGGCATCACCCCGGTGCTGTCGATCCTCACCGCCATCCTCGAGGTCGAGACCGCCAGCGAGGTGACGCTGGTCTACGGCAACCGCACCACCACCTCGATCATGTTCCTGGAGGACATCGAGGCGCTGAAGAACCGCTTCCCCGACCGTTTCCGGGTGGTCCACGTGCTCAGCCGGGAACCGCACGACGTGCCGTTGTTCCAGGGCCGCATCGACGCCGACAAGATCCGCTCGCTCGCCGCGCTCGTCGACATCGCTGCGGTGGACGCCTGGTTCCTGTGCGGCCCGCTCGACATGGTGGAAACGGCGGAGTCGACGCTGCGCGAGCTCGGTGCCCGCAACGTGCACCAGGAGCTGTTCTTCGACCAGCGCGTCGAGTCGGTGCCCACGCCCATCGACGGCGTCACCCTGTCGGTCACCCTCGACGGCCGCACCTCGGTGGTGGCGGTCGACCCCGACGGCCCATCGTTGCTCGATTACGCCCGTTCGGTGCGTCGAGAGGTGCCCTTCGCCTGCAAGGGCGGCATGTGCGCCACGTGCAAGGCCAAGGTGCTCTGCGGCGAGGTGCGGATGACCAAGAACTACGCGCTCACCGCCGAGGAGCTGGCCGAGGGCTACGTGCTCACCTGCCAGGCCCACCCGGTGGGCGACGTGACCATCACCTACGACGTGCACGGCGGCGTGGGCCGCTAGCGCGCCGGGGCCGCGTCGAGCCGGGCCGTCGCCCCGCCTCAGAGCCGGAAGCGGCCGACGAGCCGGTTCAGCTCGGCGGCCGACGCCGCCACGCAGGCGGCGCTGCCGTCGCGTTCGCCGATGCGGCCGGCGGCGGCGGCCGCGGCGGCGACGTTCTGCTCGATCAATCGGGTGGTGCTGGTCTGCTCCTCGACCGCGGCGGCGATGAGCTGCTGTGCGTGGCTCATGTCCTCGATGATGTGGCGGATCTCGGCCAGCGCCTCGATCGCCGCGCCCGACGCCGATTGGATGGCCGACGCCTTGGCCGAGATCTCACCGGTGGCGCCGGCGGTCTCCTGGGCCAGCTCCTTCACCTCGTTGGCCACCACCGCGAAGCCTCGACCGCTCTCGCCGGCCCGCGCCGCCTCGATGGTGGCGTTCAACGCCAGCAGGTTGGTCTGCTCGGCGATGGCGGTGATGGCCGCCACCACCGTGGTGATCTCGTCGGTCGACGCACCCAGCGAGCCCATGATCAGGTCGGCACCGCCGGCCGCCTGGACCCCGACGGTGGCGGTGGTCTCGGCGGCGTGGGCCGACTGGGCGATCTCGTCGATGGCGCTGCGCATCTCGCCGGCGGCGGTGCGCACCTCGTCGATGTGCCGGCTGACCTGCCCGCTGGCCGCGGTGAGCGTGGTGGCCTCGCTCGCCAGCGCATCGGCCCGGTGGCGGACCTCGGCCACGGTGGTGGCCAGGTTGGCGACGAAGCGGTTGAACGAGCCGGCCAGGTGCCCGAACTCGTCACCCCGGCCTTCGTCGAGGCGGGCGGTGAGGTCCCCGTCGCCCTCGGCGATGGCCGCCAAGCGCTCGCGCACGGCGCCGAGCGGGGCGAGGATGGAGCGCGCCAGGGCTGCGCCCAGCGCCACCAGCAGGGCGATGCTGCCGGCGGTCACCAGGCCGAGCAGCGCCTGCCGTTGCGTCGAGGTGGTCTGGACGGCGTCCTCGACGTCGGTCGCCGAGGCGCGGGCCAGCACGACGAGCTCGTCGATGGCGGCCCGGTGGGCGGCGTAGGCGTCGTCGTCGAGCAGCAGCCGGCGGGCTGCGGCGGGATCGAAACGGGCCAGCGACGGCAGCTGCTCGAGGTGGTCGAGGTAGTCGGTGCCGTGGGCGTAGACCTGGTCGACCAGCGCCCTCGTCTCGTCGTCGAGGGGCGTCTGCCGCCAGTGGTCGTGGCGTTGCTCGAACGCGTCGCGCAGCTCCTCGAGCTGGGCGGTGGCCTCCTGCACGGCGGCGTCGTCGCCGGACTCGGCGGCGAGCACCAGGTGGTGGGCCACCCGGTCGGTCTCCAGCAGGTAGGCGGGCGGCGGCAGTACGTCGGCCACCAGCTCATCGGCGGTGCGGATCTCGTCGTAGGCGGCGCCGCCGATGCGGACCTCGCCCAGGGCGTCGAGCGCCACGACCGCCAGGCCGAGCTGCGCCGCCAGCGCCACGATGCCCAGACCTACGAGCTTTCGGCCGACCGTTGCCACACCCGGAGACGTCGGTCACCGCCGCTCGGCGGTTGAACGATTTCTGGCGTGATCGATCAGGCCGGTGGCGCCACCGAGAGGCCGCTGACGTTGTGCTTCTTGATCAACGCGGCCACCAGGCCTGATGCTTTCGCGTCCTCCACGAACCAGCGCAGGTACTCGAAGCCGGCGGGGTCGCGGTCCTTCGGGGTGCCGATGGCCTGCTGCACGGCGGTGAACCGGCCGGGCAGGATGCGCGCCCCGGGCAGGCGCTCCACGTCGGTGATGAGCCGCGGCAGCAGCCCGGCCAGGGCGTCGAGCTTCTGCTCGACGAACAGGTCGAACGAATCGTCCAGTCCGCTCACCTGGACCAGTTCGGCCTGGTGCAGGTTGCGCTCGAGCCACAGGCCGTAGGCGCTGCGGGCCGCGCAGGCCACCCGCTTGCCGGGCTGGTCGACCTCCTCGACGCTCTGGATGGGCGAGCCGGCGGGCACGATGTAGGACGCCTCGATCTCGCAGTAGGCGGCGGTGAAGGCGATGTGCTCGGCGCGGGCCGGTTCGGCGCCGATGTTGCCGACGTCCCACACCCCCTCGGCGACGGCGTCGGCCAGGGCGCCGGGGGTCTTGAACCGGACCAGCTCGATGCCGACGCCGAGGCGCCGGGCGAGCTCGCGGGCCATGTCGGGCGAGACGCCCTCGGGGTTGCCGTCGGCGCCGCGGCCGGTGACGAGCAGGAAGTTGCTCAGGTTGATGGCGGCGCGGAGCGTGCCGGTGGGGGCGAGCGCGGCGATGGCGGCGGCTGACGGTTCCATGGCCGGCGATCCTAGGGGAGGCGCCGTCACGGCGCGCCGGGACCACCGGCGCGCCGTGACCAGCCGCGGCTTCACAACGAGTTCGCGAAGCCTTTGATGTCGCGGATGGTGGCGGCGTACACGTCGGGCATGGCGCCGCGGAAGATGCAGTCGCCGGCGTGGCAGGTGCCGTTGACGGTGCGGCTCACCGAGCTGACCCCGGCGTCGAGCAGCTTGCGGTGGTAGGCGAGGCCCTCGTCGCGCAGCGGGTCGAGCTGGTTGACCGAGATCACGTGCGGCGGCAGGCCCTGCAGGTCCTCCACGGTGGCGTGGTGGGGCCAGGCCAGCGGGTTGGTGTCGTTGGCGCCGCTCGGCTCGTACACCTTGGCCAGCACCCCCATCATCGACACGTTGAGGAAGTAGCCGTCGTTCTCGAACAGCGAGGGCAGCGCCCCGTCAGGGTTGGCGTAGCCGCCGAAGATGTACGGGCACTGGGCGTACACGCCGTCGATGGCGGCGAGGCGGCCGTCGCGCTTGGCCTTCAGCGTGGTGGCGAGCGTCAGGTTGCCGCCGCCGGACTCGCCGGAGACCACGATGGCGCTGACGCCCAGCTTCGAACGGTTGGCGTGCAGCCAGTCGAGCGCGGAGCTGCAGTCGTTGAGCCCGGCGGGGAAGGGGTGCGGGCCGAGCTTGCCGCCGGCGTTGCGGAACTCCACGCCCACCACGATCAGGCCGGCGGCGGCCAGCTCGTCGCGCCAGCGCGGGTAGTTCCCGCCGGCCGCCTCGAGCAGGACCATCCCGCCGCCGTGCAGGTGCAGCACCGCCGGCAACGGCCCGGTGGCGCCGGCGGGCCGGTGGAGGAACAGCGTGATGTCGTTGCCGTCGACGCCCTTGATGACCTCCACGCTGCGCTCGACGCCGTCCATGGCGCCGAACTCGGTGTAGAGGGCGGTGAACAGGCCGCTGAAGCCCTCCTCGGCGGCGTTGACGTACTCGTGCACGTGCTGCATGGGCGACTCGACGGTGACCGGAGCGGGCGCGGCGTGGGCGCCCAGCCCGAAGGCGTCGAGCACGGCGACCATGCGCGGGTCGGCGCGTGGATCATCGGCGATGGTCATGTCGGGCGTGCCGAGGCGGCCGGGCAGCTTCACCATGGTTGGTCCCCCTGTTGGGTGGTGTGCGACGGCGGCCATCGTCGCGCATCCGGGGCGGGCGTGGGGGCCGAGCCGGTGGGACCCGGCCCCCGGCGGCTCACTTGCAGGCGCTGACGGTGACGTCCCAGGCGCAGTTGGGCGACTTGCCCGACAGCTCGATCACGTCGCCCTGCACGATCCACGCCTGCTTGGCGCTGTCGTAGACCGACAGGTCCGAGCCCTCCACGAAGAAGGCGTCGGCGTTGCCGTTCATGTTGACCGCCACGCCCTCGAGGTGGATCGGGCTGGTGCCCTCGAACGCCCGCTGGGCGAGGATGAAGTTGGTGCGGGTCAGCCCGCCCGGCAGGTCACCGGCGATGCGCAGCGTCTGGGTCCACAACCAGGCGAGGAAGAAGCCGTAGCCGTAGTTGCCCGAGGCCTTGTAGTCCACCCCGCGCTCGGTGAAGAACTGGCGGCCCCAGATGGAGAAGGGATCGTCGTCGTTCTCCGACGCGCCGATGTCCTTGTAGCCGCCGCCGACGATGTACCAACCGTCGGCCTGGGAGCCGTCGCCGCCCACCTTCTCCTTGCCGACGTAGGCGGCGCTCTTGCACACCGAGGACATGAAGCGGAACTTGGTGGTGGCGCTCATGCCGTTCTGCGCCGCTTCGTTGATGATCTGGGTGCACTGCACACCGCCGGTCATGGTGATGAACAGGTCGAGGTTCTTCGACGCCAGCGTCGTCATCGGATCGGTCACCGTCGGCGCGGTGATCTCGAACTTCTCGGTGACGAACTCGATGTCATCCTTGTTGGGTGATTCGGCGATGGCGGCGCGGAACGCGTTCTCGTAGGTGGCGCCGAAGTCGCTGTTGGCCACCAGGCCGCCGACGGTCACCTTGCCGTCCCCGGCGGACAGTTCGGCGAAGTTCTGGTCGATGAACGCCGCCCAGATCACCGCCTCGGTGGTGTAGGCGATGTAGGAGCCGGTGGTCCACGGGTGGTTCACCGGATCACCCCACGCGGGCGAGCCGCCGATCAACGTCGGGTGGGGCACGCAGTACTGGTTGATCTTGTCGTACACCTTCAGTCCGGCCGGCGTGCCGAAGGTCCACAGGGCGAACACCTTCTCGCTGTCGAGCATCTCGTCGA
Organism: Acidimicrobiales bacterium; assembly: GCA_041394365.1. Taxonomy (GTDB): domain Bacteria; phylum Actinomycetota; class Acidimicrobiia; order Acidimicrobiales; family CAIXPF01; genus CAIXPF01. The sequence goes on along the minus strand of JAWKIM010000023.1, from coordinate 118,076 downwards.
CCAGCGGGATGGCGCGGGCCACGTCGTAGCCGTCATCGCGCACGACGAAGTTGATCTTGCGGGTCTTGCCGTTGGAATCGGTGAACGAACCCAGATCGGAGTGGTACTTGAACCACAGGTCGGCCGTCTTCCACACCAGGCCGTTGTCGGCACCGATCCCCGACTGGGCGACGACGTCGCCGATCTTGATCTCGGTGTCGGTCAGGCCCTGGGTGTCGCTCCAACCATCGGTGCATGCGGTCAGGTCGATGGTGAAGCCTTCGGGTCCGGTGAGGGTGTTGCCGTCGGCGGAGAGGCCCCAGCCGTTCTTCTTGATCTTGGCCACGACCGCGGCGCGCTCCTCGGCCCAGAGCTCCTCCCACTCCTCGATGCTCTGCGGTCGGGCCGGTGCCGCGGTGGTAGCGCTGCCGGCCGAGGTCGTGGTGCCCTCGAGCGCGCTCTTGACGCCCGATTGGACGTCGGCGTCGATGGTGCCCGCCGTCTCGGCGCCATCGCCCTGGGCGCCCGCACCGTCATCACCTCCTCCGCAGGCGGCAGCGGTGATCGCCAGGGCGGCGACGCACGCGACGAAGGAACGGGTGTCGTGGTAGCGGTTCATGGTCCCCCTCGATGGCTGCGCCACAACCCGGGCCCCCACCCGGGACGGTGCCGACAAACCGATCGGCATGTGACCGTCGACACAGTATGGCGAGCAGCACCGTAGTCCACCCCGAGCGGGAGCGGGCCTCGGGTTGCATACCACTTGGTATGGCAGGCCGGGGCGATCCGGCGGGCGCGTCCGGCCCGGCCGCTGTTCATCGAGGGGCAACAGGCGGGAAACCTCCGCCGGGCACCATGGCGACCCGATGACCGACACCGCACCCCCGCTGCTGCTCGACAACCTCACCCCCGCCTTCCGGCACTTCTGGCACCCCGTGCTGCTCGCCGACGCGCTCGGCCGGTCACCGATCACCGTCACCGTGGCCGGCGTCGGCTGGGTGCTGTGGCGGACCGCCGACGGCACGGTGGGCGCGGTGCGTGACGAGTGCCCCCATCGCGGCGCCTCGCTGGGGGTGGGCCGCTGCGTGGGCGACACCATCCGCTGCGCCTACCACGGTTGGCGCTTCGGGCCGGACGGCACCTGCGAGGAGGTGCCGTCGATGACGGGGCCGGTGCCGGCCGGGTTCGCCGCGGTGGCGCCCTACGCGGTGACCGAGCGCTACGGCCTGGTGTGGCTGGCCGAGCACGAGCCCCGGGCACCGATCCCCGTCTTCGACGACTGGGAGGCCGACGGGTTCGCCTCGGTGCACGTGCCCACGCAGTGCTGGCGGACCTCGGCGGCGCAGATGACCGACAACTTCCTCGATCTGACCCACTTCCCGTTCCTGCACGCCGGCAGCTTCGCCGAGGAACGGCCGGTGCCGATGCCCGCCCACCGCTGCGAGCCGGCCGGCCACGGTTTCACGTTCAGCTTCCGTGGTGACGTGGGGGAGCGGCGCACGACGGGCGGCTTCGAGCCGGTGCGCTACGACTACGAGCTGGCCCTGCCGTACTGGGTCCGCTCGACGATCCACTACGAGCACAGCGGGGTGCGCCAGGCGATCGTCACGGTGATGACCCCGCAGACGGCGGACACGACCCTGCTGTTCACGTTGCTGGCCCGCAACGACGTGGCCCCCGACGACGAAGTGGCCATCGCCGAGGCCGTCACCTGGCAGGAGCGGGTGGCCGACGAGGATCGCGCCATCCTCGACGCCACCCCCATGCGGGCCCTCGACCTCGACCTGCGCAACAAGCGCAACTGCCCCGCCGACCGGCCGTCGGTGGCGATGCACCGGGCCTACGCCGAGGTCCTGCGGGCGGCGCCCGAAAACGAAAGAGGGGTCCGGCACCCACTCGCACCGATTCGGTGAGGATTCGGTGCGAGTGGGGCGGACCCTACCAGTGGGTATGTCGATGGTCGGCCGGGCGTGGGCGGTGGGTCAGAACCCGTTGACCAGCACGCCGAAACCGGTGGTGGCCTCGAGGCGCATGGGCAGCACCGCCTGGTAGCCGGGGGCGTTGTACCAGGCGTGGAAGTCGTCCTTGGAGGCGAACTCCAGCACGACGGTGCGGCTGCCGGCCGGGGTGCCCTCGACCGTCTCCGACTCGTTGTCCATGGCCAACACCTTCACCGGGACCGGGCTGCCCGCTGCGCCCGCCCCCTTGACGTACTCGGTGAGCTTGGCCATGTCGTTGATGGTGCAGTTGACGATGAAGTAGGCAGCCATGGCGGACTTCCTAGCAGACGGTGCTCAGAGGTGGTCGGCGATGGCGGTGATGCCGGCCTGGGCGCAGGCCTCGTCGATGTCGCCGCCCGGGGCCCCGCCCACGCCGATGCCGCCGATCACCTGGCCACCGGAGCTGATGGGCAGCCCGCCGCGCAGCACCACGAAACCGGGCATCTGCAACAGCCCGGGGTTGTTGGCGGCGGCGGCACCGAGGTTGCCGCTGGGCTGGCGGAAGCTGGCCGAGGCGTACGCCTTGCCGTTGGCCGAGTCCACCGAGGCGGGCAGGGCCTGCTCGTTGCGCAACAGCGCCAGCAGCGCGCCGTCACGGTTCACCACCGACACGGTCACCGCGTAGCCCTTGGCCGCGCAATCGTCGAGCGCGGCCTGCGCCGCGCTCTGGGCGGCCTGGGTGCGCAGCACGGTCACGGTGGTGACGCCGCTGGGGCCCGACGACGCGCCCGGGTCGGACTCCGCGCCGGCACTGCCGACGGCGGCGATGGCGAGCGCGGTGGAGGCCAGGGCGGCGGCGCCGCCGATGGCGGCGAGACGGGTGAAACGCATGGGTGTCCCCTTCCGTTGATGGAAGGGCCGACCTTAGTTGCGCCCGCAAGCACCGGGGGCGCGGTTCGCTCGCTCAGCGGTAGACCAGGCTGCCGTCGTCGAGGTCGATGAGCGGGAACACCTTGCGCTCGCTCCAGTAGTCCTGGGTGTGCTGCCACGGCGCGTGGTCGCCCTGGCGGGGCAACAGGTGCAGCGACCGCATCAGGTAGCCGGGGTTGAAGTTCTCCGGGTCCACCCAGGGCAGCAGCGGCATGTCCTGCTCGTCGGCCCGCAGCTGCGGCGTCACCACGGTGGCCCCCCTGGCCGCCAGGTGGTTGAGCAAGCGGCACACGAAGTCGCCGATGAGGTCGGCCCGCAACGTCCAGCTGGCCCGGAAGTAGCCGAACACCCACGCCAGGTTCGGCACCCCGGTGAACATCGTGCCGTGGTACCCGACCGTCTGGGCGAAGTCCACCGGCCGGCCGTCCACGCTGAAGCGGATGTCGCCCATGACCGACAGGTCGAACCCGGTGGCGGTGACGATGACGTCGGCCTCGAGCTCGGCCCCCGAGCGCAGCAGCACCCCGTGCTCGGTGAACGTGTCGATCTCGTCGGTCACCACCGTGGCCTTGCCGCCGGCGATGCCCTGGAACAGGTCGCCGTCGGGGATGAAGGCGATGCGCTGGCGCCAGGGCCGGTAGTGCGGGTTGAAGTGGGTGTCGACGTCGAAGTCCTCGCCGAGGAAGGCGCGCACGCCGTAGAGCAGCTCCTTGCGCACCTGCTCGGGCTCAGCGAAGCAACGTCGGGTGAAGTCGGCCTGGTCCTTGAGGATGCGGCGGCGCACGATCTCGTGGATCCACTCCTCGTCCACGTCGAGCTCGCGCAGCTGGTCGGCCAGGTCGTTGGCGTTGCGGCCGGTGATGAAGAACGTGGGCGAGCGCTGCAGCATCGTCACGTGGGCGCAGCGCTCGGCGATGGCGGGCACCAGCGTGGCCGCGGTGGCGCCCGAGCCGATGACGAGCACCCGCTTGCCGGTGACGTCGAGGTCGTCGGGCCAGGTCTGGGGGTGGACGAGGTCGCCGGTGAAGCGCTCCATGCCGGGCCAGTCGGGGGTGTAGCCCTTCGAGTGGCGGTAGTAGCCCTGGCACATCCACAGGAAGTTGGTGGTGAAGCGGCGGCGCTCACCGGTGTCGGTGCGCACCACCTCGAGCGTCCAGCGGGCCTCGTCGGCCGACCACGCCGCCGACTCGATCGTGTGCTGGTAGCGGATGTGGCGGGCCAGGTCGTTCTCGTCGATGACCTCGCCGAGGTAGGTGAGGATCTCCTCGGCGCTGGCGATGGGGGCGCTCGTCCACGGCTTGAACCGGTAGCCGAACGTGTACAGGTCGCTGTCGGAGCGGATGCCCGGGTAGGTGTGGGTCCGCCACGTGCCGCCGAAGCCGGCCTGGGTCTCCAACACGATGAACCGCTTGTCCGGGCATTGCTGCTGCAGGTGGTAGGCGGCGCCGATCCCCGAGATGCCGGCCCCCACGATCAGGACATCGGTGTGCTCGACGGGGACGTCCCCCTCGGCGCCGGGTGCGGCGGTGGTGGCGGTGGCGGGCGCGCTGGCTGCGGTGGTGGTCACGGGTCCTCCCTGCTGGCCGGTCGAGCATCCCATCCGGCCGCGTCGACCGACAACGCGAGACCGCCGTCACGTCACCGGCTCCACCGTGGTTCTCACCTCCAGCCACGATCGAGCCGACCGATGGCCCGGTTCGATGCGGTCCTTCGGCCCTGCCCGGTGCCGGTCGGTCAGGGCACGAACCGGGCCGCTGCCACCGCGGCGCGGCCGAGGCGGGCGACCAAGTCGTGGGCCACGTCGGCGGTTGGTGCCGTGCTCGTCGGCGCGGTGCCGGGTGGTGTCGGGGCTGGTGGCGTCGAGGGTGGCGGTGTCGCGACGTTGGTGCTGACGGCCGCCGAGGCGACGACCGCGCCGTCCGCCGGGTTGGTGAGCGTCGCCACCCAGCCGATCGCCCCGGCGGCGGTGGGCGTGCAGCGCAGCTCGGCCGCCTCGCCGGCCGCCACCGCGACGGACCGCACGGTGCCGCAGCCGGCGGCGCCGAAGTCGGCCCTGGCCAGCAGCACGCCCTCGCCGCGGTTGGCGAACCGCGCCACGAGCTGCACCGCGTCGGTGCCGCCCTCCGCCGCCGACGTCTCCAGCCCGACGTCGCCGGCGGCCACCGACGAACCGAGCTCGGGGCCGCTCGCGCCGGTCGCCGCCGGGATGGGTGCGGCCGGCGCATCGGCCGGCTGGTCGAACACGCCGAGCAGCGCATCGACGTGGCGTTCGACCTCGACGTCGTCGATGCCGCCCTCGGGGAGCTCGATGACCAGGCCGGGCAACCCCTCCGACAGCCCCGACGACACCGCCGAGCCCGGCCGGGGTGCCGCCTCGGTGGCCATGGCCAGGCGGGCGGCGATCGGCGCGCACCACGGCTGGAGGGTGGGCTCGCAGACGACCACGCCCCAGGGCTGGTGGTACCACACGGTCAGGTCGGGTCGGGTGGCGGTCAGCCAGCGCCACAACGCCGCCGACTCGGGCTCCGACAGTGGCTCGGGCCCGGGCTGGTAGCCGCCGACGGTGAACTCGCTGGCCCCCTCCGGCAGCCAGCCGGCGGGGAAGTTGCGGTTGAGGTCGACGCCGTGGGCGTTGCCGCGCTGCCCGGCCGCCTCGCCGTCGGGGTTGGCCGAGGCGATGACGGTGAGCTGCACGTCGTCGGGCAGCGGCGCCTGCAGCAGGGCGTCGGTGACGCGGCGGCCGGCCGGCTCGTCGCCGTGGATGACGCCCACGACCACCAGGTGGTGGCGAGGCTCGGCGCCGGCGCGCCGCTGGGCGACGATCGGCCGGCCCAGCACCGAGCTGCCCAACACGAACGACGCCGTACCGTCCGGTCCGGTGGCGGCCGTTCGGATACCGGCCGGTCCGGTACGTGCCGGTGTGGTACCGCTGGGTACGGCGGCGGCCGGCTGCGGACCGATGGCCACCAGGCCCGCCAACGCCACCAGGGCGGTCAGCACAACGGCGTTCGGGCGGCCCACCCCGGCAGGCTACCGGCGGGCCGCCCGTCCCCGTCAGCCGCGCTGGAGCACGAAGCCGCGGTAGCCGGCGGCGGCCACCTCGTCGCAGCGCTTGCGGTGGTTCGGCGCCCCGCCGGCGTAGAGCAGCACCCGGCGCTGCTGGTGGCCGGCGATGTTGCTGTTGACCCCGGTGAACCACGAGTTGATCTTGGAGAACAGCATGCGGTCCGACGCCTGGTGCACGTGGGCGGTCCACTCGTCGGCCGCCTCGGCGGTGGCCTCGATGCGGGTGATGCCCTCGGCCCGGGCGTGGGCGACGAGGTCGGTCACCCACTCCACGTTCTGCTCGATGCAGCGGGGGATGTTGCAGAACGTGGCCGAGTTGTGCGGACCGACCAGCGTGAAGAGGTTGGGGAAGCCGGGGATCTGCAACCCGAGGTACGTCCAGGGCCCCTCGGCCCACGCCTCCCGCAGCGTCACGCCACCGCAGCCCTGGAACCCGATGCGCTCGAAGGCGCCGGTGACGGCGTCGAAGCCGGTGGCGAAGATGATCAGGTCGACCTCGCGCTCGCCGTCGGTGGTGCGGATCCCGGTGGGGGTGATCCGCCCGATCGGGGTCTCCCGCAGATCCACCAGGGTCACGTTGTCCTGGTTGTAGACCTCGTAGTAGCGGGTTTCGAGCGGCACCCGCCTGGTGCCGAACCCGTGGTCGCGGGGATGAGCTTGTCGGCGATCGCAGGGTCGTGCACCCGTTGACGGATCTTGTCGGCGATGAAGTCGCTCAGCAGCCGGTTGGCCCGCTCGTCGACGAGCACGTCACGGAAGTTGGCCATCCAGATGCCGAACCCGGGCTCGGCGTAGAGCCGCTCCCACAGCTCGAGCCGCTCCTCGTCGGACACCTCGAGCGCGTTGCGGCGGTCGGCGTCGTGCAGGAACTGCCCGAACGTCTTGCGGCACTGCTCGAAGATCTCGGGGTAGGTGGCCTTGATGGTGGCCTGGGTGGCGTCGTCGATGGGGCTGTTGTGCAGCGGCGCACACCAGTTGGGTGTGCGCTGGTACACGGTGAGCGAGGCGGCGCTCTGGCCACCTCCTGGATGACCTGCACGCCGGTGGCGCCGGTGCCGATCACCGCCACCCGCTTGCCGGTGAAGTCCACCGGCTCATGGGGCCACGACCCGGTGGTGGGCGGGCCCTTCCGAAGCTGTCGCGGCCCTCGATGTTCGGCATCGCCGGGACCGACAGGGCGCCGATGGCGGTCACCAGGAACGTGGCCCGGGCGGTGGTGCCGTCCTGCAGCTCGACGGTCCAGCGGTCGTCGCCCTCGTCGAAGCGGCAGGCCGCCACCCGGCTGTCGAAGCGGATGTCCCGGCGCAGGTCGAAGCGGTCGGCCACGTGCTGCAGGTAGCGCAGCGTCTCCGGTTGCGGGGCGAAGTGCTCGCTCCAGCTCCACTCCTGCAGCAGCTCGTCGTCCCACGAGTAGCCGTAGCTGTAGCTCTCGGAATCGAAGCGGCAGCCCGGGTAGCGGTTCCAGTACCAGGTGCCGCCCACGTCGCCACCCGCCTCGAAGACCCGTACCGACAGGCCCAGGCCGCGGAGGCGGTGCAGTTGGTAGAGGCCGGAGACCCCGGCGCCGATGATGATGGCGTCGAACGTGGCGTCGGTGGTGTCGTTGCCCATGGGCCCTCCCCGGCAGGAGGCGGCGACGTGCCGCCGGGGGCCCTTTAGACCGGTTGACCTACTTCCGGCCAATCAGGGGCGCCGCCCGGCGAGGGGGCGGAGCAGGGCGGCCAGCCACCGGTCGAGCACGGCGCGCTGGCGGGACGGGGTCAGCTCGGCGTCGAACAACGCCCCGCATGCGCAGGCCCTCGGTCAGCGCGGCCAGCGCGCCGGCGGCGGGTGGGGCTCCACGGCGGCGTCGATGTGGCCCTGCACCCCGGCGCACCAGCGCGGCGATCGTGTCCCGCCAGGCGGCGTGGTTGAAGCCGAAGTAGCCCTGGAGGTGCTCGCTGACGATCGCCTCGGCCATGAAGCCGACGTACCCGGGAGAACGCCAGCCGGCGTTCGTCGAGGGGCAGCACCTCCTCGAGCACCTGCGCCAGGCCCGTCGCACCTCGGGGCCTCGGCGGCGGCGGCGAGGTTGGCGGCGATGGTGCGCATCCCGTGGCGCAGGCTCGCCTCGAGCAGCGCGTCCTTGTTGTCGAAGTAGTGGGTGAGCACACCGCGGGACCAGCCCGACTCGAGGGCCACGTCGTTGAGGGTGACCGCTTCACCCCTTGCGGGCGACGAGGCGCAGCACCGCTTCGGCCACCTCGCCGCGGCGTTGTTCGTGGTCGACGACCTTGGGCATCCTCGCTCCGGCACCCGCGGTCAGGCCCGCACCCGTACGGTGGCCCGCGCGGCCGGCCAACCCTACCGGGCGCAGGTGACCGGTTAGCGTGCGGTCGTGGGCCTGCCGCTGGAGGAGTTCGATCCCGATCCCGACGCCGCCATCGACCCGGTCGCCACCGCGGTCGCTCGAGCTGCCGCCCCGCGGTCATCTGCTTCTTCGACGAGGTGGTGCGCGCTGGGCAGGGGACCGGCCGCCGGACTACCGGCTGAAGTGGGAGCACGGCTTCCACGGGGTGTGGGCGCTCGACGGCGAAGGCGGCCCGCTGACCGTCTGCCACCCGCTGCACCGCCCCGCTGGCCGGCGCCAACCTCGACGTGCTGGTCGCCCTGGGCTGCGACCGGATCATCGCCTGCGGTGGCGTGGGCACCGTGGCCGCCGGGTTCGACCTGGGCCACCCGGTCATCGTCACCGACGCCGTGCGCGACGAGGGCACGAGCTACCACTACCTGCCGGCCGGCGCCGGCCGCACGGTGGCCGCCAGCCCGGCGGCGATCGCCGCGCTCGAGGAAACGCTGACCGAGGCGGGCGTGCCCTACGAGCTCGGCCGCACCTGGACCACCGACGCGGTGTTCCGCGAGACCAGGGCCAAGGTCGCCCGCCGCCGCGCCGAGGGCTGCCTCACCGTGGAGATGGAGGCGGCGGCGCTGTTCGCCGTGGCCGCCTTCCGGGGCGCCACCATCGGGCAGCTGCTGTACTGCGGCGACGACCTGTCGACCGACACGTGGGACCACCGGGGCTGGGACCGCGACACCGCCGTGCGCCGGCGCATCTTCGAGCTCGCCTGTCGGGCCTGCCTGCGCCTCTGACCGGGCGTCCCGTCGCCCATGCTGGCCGGTATGTCGGCCGGCCGGTCGGGACCCGCGTGGCGGCGGCGATCGTCAGCCGCCCAGGATCCGGGCGACGACCCCCAGGGCGTTGCTGGCCGCGCCCCACGTCAGCACGAGCGTGTGCAGCACGAGGAGCAGCCACGGCGCGGTGCCCGGCTCGCCGCTGCGCTGGGCTGCGCACGCCGCCCACAACCCGGCCAGCGGGGCGGCGGCCATCACCAGGGTGCCGGTGCCGCCGGCCAGCAGCACCACCCACCAGGGCGTGGCCAGAGACGGGTGGGGGTGGCCCGCCCAGGCGGCCAGGCTCTCCCCCACGACGATGGCCACGGCGATGCCGACGACGTCGAACAGCACCAGCCACGCCGACCGCCGGGTCCACGGCCGGTGGTGAGCCGTGGGCGGCTCGGGCGGCGGGGGCGTCTCCACCCGGTGCCGCGGTTCGATCCGATCGTGGTCCGCACCTGTCGTCGTCATCATGGTGCTCACCTCGATGCCAGCATCGCCCACCCCCACCGTGGGGACCAGGGCCGCACCGATGCAGTTGGCGCCGCATCGGACCCTCGACCGGCCGCGGGCCCGGCGGGTGGCCGGCGGCCGGGGCCGGGGCCCGCGCCGCATCCCGAGCGGTATGGATCGGCGGTCGCCCGGCGCGCCGCTAGGGTGGCGGCCATGGCAGGGAAGAGGTTGCTCGCCACCGGCGCGCTCGCCGTCGGGGCCGCGGTCGGCGTCGTGGAGGCGCGGTACCGGCGCCATCCCGGCAACGACATCACCGTGACCGACGAGGACTGGTCCACCGGGCGTCCGGCGCCCGAGCGGCTGCACCTGGGCGGTTCGGTGGTGGTGCACAACGAGATCCGCACCCGCGAGGTCATGCTGGTCGACGTCCGCCACCGGGTCACGCTGCTGTCGAAGGCATCGGTGCGGGAGCTGGCGACCGAGGTCGAGGTCCGCTCGCTGCGCAAGGACTACCCGCCCCGACCCGACGGCTACTGGACCGCCTACGTGGTCAAGCCCGGTCGCTACGGCGAGGACTCGCCGTTCGAGCTGCTGGTCGACATCACCGGTCCGGCCGCCGCGCTCGACGCCCTCACCGCGGCGTGGATCGAGGTCACGTTGGTGACCTACGGCTTCGAGGGCTGGCGCGAGCAGTTCCACCACATCGTCGTGCCCCTCGCCTTCCCCGACCCGGCCGACAGCCCGCCCTGGCGGGACAGCGGCAGTGCGGCCGCCCGGGTCAAGGCGGTGCGCACCCACCTGCTGTGCCCCTTCGACGACCCGGTCGAGGTGGTACGCCGCTACGCGCTGCCCCACGCCGAACCGGGCGACATCATCACCATCGGGGAGTCGCCGCTGGCCGTGATCCAGCGGCGCTTCCACGACCCGCGCAACCTGCCGCGCACCTACGCCGCCACCCGGCTGGCCCAGTTCATGGGGGGCGAGGGGGCGTTGGGCACGGCCGGCGGCATGCAGTCGCTCATGCAGGACACCGGGCCGTGGCGGGTGCTCGGCGCGCTGGCCGGCGGCATCGTGGGCAAGGTGGCCGGCCAGGCCGGTTGGTTCTACCGGCTCGTCGGTGAGCAGGGCCGCCTGGTCGACGACGTCACCGGGACGCTGGCGCCCTACGACAACTTCGCCGTGGTCGGTCCGCTCGACAGCGACGCGGTGTGCGCGGCCATCACCGCCGGCACCGGTCTGCGGGCCGCGGTGGTCGACGCCAACGACCTCGGCAAGGTGGACATCGTCGGCGCCAGCGACGGGGTGGACCACCAGCTGGTCCGTGAGGCGTTGCGCTCGAACCCGGCCGGCAACGCCGACGAGACGACGCCGCTGGTGCTGATCCGCCCGGTCTGAGGGTGGCTCGGCGCTCGCCCAGCGCGTGAAAAGTGCCGAAAGTCCCCACTCGGCACGGTGCGCGCGGCGCGGCGGCGCGGAGGGCATCGGCTACCTTCGGTCGACGTGTCGACCAACCCCACCCTGCGCGACGACCTGCTGGCGGTGCTGTGGTGCCCCGATGACCACGGTGACCTGCGCAACGACGGCGACGCGGCCACCTGCACCCGCTGCGGCCGCCGCTACCCGGTGCTCGACGGGGTCCTGTCGTTCCTCCACGACGCCGACCTGCCCGACCTCGACGCCGCCGAGATGGCCGACCGCGACAACGAGGCGGAGTGGTACGACTCCATCTGGCCCGAGTACATCGACCGCATCGAGCTGCCCGCCCACGCCGAGAAGATGGGCGATCCCAAGGGTGTGGTGATGGACCTCGGGTCGGGGCCCGGCCGCATCACCGAGTACCTGGCCCGGGAGCTGGGCCTGCCCACGCTCGGGCTCGACTACAGCCTGGCGTCGCTCAAGCTGCTGGCCCGCCGCTGCGAGGGCCTGCCGGTGCTGCCGGTGCACGCCGACGGTCGGGCGCTGCCCATCCGCGACGGTGCGCTGGCCGGCGCCACCTCGGGGCAGTGCTACGAGCACTTCCGCCCCGACGATCGCCGGCTGGTGCTGCAGGAGTGCGCCCGCGTGCTGGCCCCCCGGGCGGCGCTCGCCGTGACCAACCTCAACTACAACCTCACGTTCCGCCTCTGGGCGCTCAAGGGCAACGAGGGCGCCAAGGAGGGTGAGCACATGTACGGGAGCAACTTCTACTACGTGCGCCTCACCCCCAAGGAGTTCCGCGCCGAGCTGGAGGAGGTCTTCGACGTCGAGGAGCTGATCGGCATCCGCAACTTCCCGGTGCGCAGCATCTCGGTGGCGTTGGGCCGCATCGGCGGCGATCGGCTCTCGCGGGCGTTCATGCGGTTCATGAACCGCGCGGGTTACCGGGCGGATCGCTTGCTGGAGCGCACGCCGCTGGCCAAGCACGTCGGCTTCCTGCTGCTGGCCAAGGTCTCGCGGGCCACGCCCCTGGCTTCGGCCCCCCGCGCCGTACCGGCCGGTCCGGCCACCGCCTGACCCGCCGGCCGCCCCGCCGGCACCGACATCGCCGCCGCCACGTCGCCAAGGAGGAAACGGTTGCAGCCGAAGACGCTCGAGGAGTGGAGCTACCTCGACCACATCACACCGGGCATCCCGGTGTCGTGGTACCTCGACGACGACATCCTCGCCGTCGAGAAGGAGGTGCTGTTCGACGCCGGCCCCGGCTACGTCGGTCACGAGCTGCTCGTGCCCGAACCGGGCGACTACCAGACGCTGAGCTGGGCCGAGGGCTGGAACGTGGTGCGTGGGCGCGATGGGTCGCTGCAGCTGGTGTCGAACGTGTGCCGCCATCGCCAAGCGGTGATGCTCACCGATCAGGGCAACGTCCGCAACATCGTGTGCCCCATCCACCGCTGGTCCTACGCCCTCGACGGCCGTCAGCAGGCCGCACCCCACTTCGGGTGCAACCCCGGCCGGGACCTCGAGACCAAGCCGCTGACGAGCTGGAACGGTCTGCTGTTCACCGGCCGCGCGACGTGCACCGCGCACCTGGCCCACCTCCAGGTGGCGAAGGACTACTCCTTCGACGGCTTCGTCTACTCCAACACGTGGGTGGAGGAGTACCCGATCAACTGGAAGACGTTCATCGAGTTCTACATCGAGGTGCTCCACGTCGAGCCGTTCCACCCCGGGCTGACCAACCTGATCGACTGCGACTCGTTCAGCCCCCAGGACTGGGAGTTCGGTGACAACTGGCAGAACCAGCTGCTGCGCCCCGGTCGCGATTTCTCCAACTCGCGTTCCGACGCGTACCGCGAGTACCAGAAGTTGGTCGTGGACCCCCGCGGTGGTCAGCCCAAGTACGGCGCGCTGTGGCTGGCGCTGTACCCGAACGTGATGGTCGAGTGGTACCCCGAGTCGCTGATCGTGTCGCACGTGCAGCCGGTCACCGCCGGCAAGACGATCAACGTGGTGGACTTCTACTACCCGGGCGATGTGATGGCCGAGCGGCCCGAGATCATCGAGGCCCACCAGGCGTCCTACATCGAGACCGCCATCGAGGACGGCGAGATCGCCGACCGCATGGATCGGGGCCGCCGCCAGCTCCACGCCCGGGGCGTGGACGACGGCGGCCCGTACCAGAAGCCCATGGAGACGGGCATGGCCCACTTCCACGACTACCTGCACCGCTACCTCGACGGGCCGGTGGCGGCGCGGGCCGACGGGCTCGGCGTCGACGTGCGCAGCCGGGCCTGAACCGATCCGGGCCCGGCCCGCTCGCCGGTCAGCCGGCCCGGTGGAACTCGTCGGCGCCGGCCAGGACCGATCCCCACACGTCGGCATCGTCGGCGGCGGCCTTCACCGGCCGGGCCAGGTGCCACAACGTCACCAGGCGTTCGCCGTCGTCGTCGCTGACATGGTGGCCGGTCCAGCCGCCGACCGAGCCGTGCGGGTTGAAGTCGACCGCGAACACGAAGGCGTCGCCCACCGCGAACCCGGTGACCGTGTACACCCGATCGGGGTGCGGGCTGCCCACGCCGGAGCGGTAGGTGCCCTGCAACCCGTGGCCGGACGGATCCACGGTCAGCTCCATGACCGATCCGAGCCGGTTGGCCCACTTGCCGTTGAGCGCGGCGGCGCGTGCGCCGGGGGAGAGCTGCTTCAGCTGGGCTTCGATCGCCATCGTGCACCTTCCTTCGTCGACGGGCCGCCTGCTCGGCGGTGTCGCGGTCATCGTCGTGCACGGACGGCGGGTTGCGCAGAGCACAACGTCATCGGCGCACCCGCGCCGAGGTCCCGGACCACCCCGACGGTCGGCTCGGCGACCCCGCGCCCCGGTGCGACCGGTTGGCCGAGGACCATCGGTGGGTAGGACGCGGTCATGACCGATCCTGCGCGCGACATCCTGACCCGCGGTCCCGGCCGGCCCGACACCACGCTGCTGGCCACCCTCACCGACTACCGGGAGGCCCAGGCCATGGTGGACCGGCTGTCCGACGCCGGCTTCCCGGTGCAGGATCTCTCCATCGTCTGGGACGGTCTGCAACAGGTGGAGTACGTCACCGGGCGGCTGACGGTGGCCGGGGCCGCCGGTCGCGGCGCGGTGGGTGGCGCCTGGTTCGGTGGGCTGATCGGTCTGCTGTTCGCCGCCTTCTCCACCGAGGGCTTCGGCGTGGTGGTGGCCTACGCCGTGGTCGGTGCGGTGGCCGGTGCCATCTGGGCGGCGGTGGCGCACGCCATGCAGCGCGGCCGGCGTGACTTCGCCACCGTCGGGGCCATGCAGGCGAAGCGCTACGAGATCTGGTGCAGCAGCGAGCGCATCGGCGAGGCCCGCCGCACCCTGGCCGAGGCGGGGGTGCCGGCGGCCGACGTCGATGCCGAGGTCGACGCCGTGCGCTGAGGCCATCCGGCTCTGCCGCGCGGGTGAGCGCCGGCGCGGTCAGCCCACATCGACCACCAGCACGGCGATGTCGTCGCTCGGTTCCTCGACGGCGTCGGCCAGTTGCGCCGCCAGCTCCTCCGCATCGAGCGCGGTGCCCGCCGCGGTGGCGTCGAGCAACCGGCCCAGGCCGATGTCGAGCAGCTCGCCGCGCCGTTCCACCAGCCCGTCGGTGAACAACACCAGCCGTGCCCCCTCGGGCAACGGCTGGGAGCTCAGCGGGAAGGGCACGGCGGCCGCCGCCGCCAACGGCGGGCCGGGTTTGGCGGCCACGAACGCACCCGCCGGTGTTGCCGCGCTGCACGCCACGCTGGTCAGCAGCGGGGGAGGGTGCCCGGCGGTGGCCAGCGACAGCGTGCGGGCATCGGGATCGATCAGGGCGTAGCAGCACGTGACGAAGCCGTCGTCGCGGTCGAGCGCCGCCATCGTCTCGTTCACCCGTTCCAGGACGAGGTTGGGATCGGCCTGCTGGTGGGCCACGGCCCGCACCAACTGGCGGACCTGCACCATGCGGGCGGCGGCCTCCGGTCCGTGGCCGGCAACGTCGCCGATCACCAGCCCGATGCGCCGGCCCACCATGAACGCGTCGTACCAGTCGCCGCCGACCGCCTGGCGGGTGAGGGCGGGCCGGTACCGGGCGCCGAAGCGCACGCCGGGCCGGTCGGGGAAGCGTGCGGGCAGCGAGGCGTGCTGCAGCAGCGCCACCGCGCTGTGCTCCCGCTCGACGGCGCCCTCCGCCGCCCGGCGGGCCTCCTCGGCGGCGACGAGCTCGGTCACGTCGAGGGAGGCGGCGAGGTACCCGTCGCCCAGCTTCACCACGTGCAGGTTCCAGGCGCCGTCGATCACGGTCCCGTCGGGCAGCTCGTCGTGGTAGGGGAGCCGTTCGGCCACCCAGGGCTCGCCGGTCTCCACCACCCGGGCGAAGCGGTCGAACATGCCCGTCTCCCGCCACGCCGGGTACAGCTCGCAGACCCGGCGGCCGATCAGCTCGTCGGCGGTGCGGCTGGCCCCGTCCAGGCTGGCCCGGTTGACGAACTCGAGCTCGAAGTCCTCGATGGCGCCGGCGTCGTCGCGCACCGCCCGCCCGATGGCGACGTCGTCGATCATGGCGTCGAGCGCGGCTCGGAAGCGGTCGCGCAGCACGGCTTCGTTGAGCTCGATCCGGGACAACGCCAGCGCCGCCACCGACGCGGCCGTCTCGGCCAGGGTTCGGGTGGTGGCGGTGAGCGAGCGGGCGTGCGGCCACCACACCCAGCCGACCGCCCGGACGTCGCCCCGCTCGGGGTGCACGAGCGGCACCGCCAGGCACGCCTTGCCGCGGTCGGTGACCCGGCGACCCACACCGTCGGGAAAGCGGCGGTCGTGCTCGACGGCGTCGTCGGCGAACACGAGGTGACCGGTGCGCGCCGCCTCGTGCCAGGCGGTGGCCACCGGTGAGCCCGGGTCGAGGTGTTCCACCGCGATCGTGAGATCCACCGGTTCCGGCGCCTTCGGCCCGACGAAGGCCACGTGGGCCCGTCCGCCGAAGGCGTCCTCCAGGAACGAGGTGAGCGTGGCGGCGACGTCGGCGCGGGAACCGGCGGAGGCCAGTTGCTCGGCGAGACGGAGGAGGTGCTCGCCGCGCCGCCGCCCGACCACGTCACCGGTGATGTCGGTCACGATGACCCCGGCGCCGAGGGAGCGGCCGTTGGGGTTGCGGGCCGGGTAGTAGTCGGCCTGCCAGTGCAGCTCGGAGCCGTCACCGTCGGCGTGGCGGGAGATCCGCACGTCGGTCACCGGCTCGTCGCCGCGCAGCACCGCGACGAGCGCGGCACGGTGGCGCTCGTCGGCCAGCAGCTCCTCCACCTGGCTGGCCGAGCGGCGCTGCAGGTGCACCAGCGCCCGGTTGAAGCGTTGGAGCCGACCGTCACCGTCGAACAGCCCGATGCCCACGGGCGCACCGTCGAGCATGGCGTCGGCGACGATGCGCTGCTCGAGCGCCGCCGCACGGGCCCGATCGAGCCGGTTGAGCAGGACCAGCACGCCGGCGGCGGTGACGGCGAACACCACCAGCGAGATGCCGTCGGCGAGGCTGCCCACGCCGTGGGAGCCGTGGGGCCCGGTGAAGAACAGCCAGATGACCGCCACCGACATGACCGCGGCCACCAGCCCGGCTCGGAAGCCGGCGCCGAGGGCGAGGCCCACGATCACGAACAGCAGCAGCGAGCCCGGCCGGTAGAGATCGGGGTCGTCGGTGCGGTGCAGCACCGCGGCCACCGCCGCAGGCAACCCCACGCCCAGCAGGGCATCGATGGCGATGCGCAGGCGCAACGGCACCCGGCCAGACTACTCGGCAACCGAGGTCGACCGTGACGCAGCTGCAGTAGTGGGGGCGGCCTCACTCGAGGTGGAGCGCGGCCTCCTCGGCGGAGAGATCGTCGGGATCGCTGCGCAGGGCCCGGGCGACGAGGTCCTTCTCGTCGTCGAGCAGGTCGTCGGGGCCCTCATCGCCGTCGGCCACCAGGCGCAGCGGCGGTCGCTCGTCGAGGTCATCAAGGCCGGCGTCATCGGTTGCGGCCCGGTCGTCCCCCTCCGCCCGGTCGTCCGGATCGGCCGGGTCGTCGGCCACCTCCCGATCGGCCCGGGAGGTGGCCGAATCGGTCACCCGGTCGTCCCGGGTGGGATCGGTGGCCCCGAGGAACCGTTCCGGCGGGTAGGTGGGGGCGTCGCTGGGCAGCCGCTGGTCGCGGCCCAGCTTCGACGCATCGAGGGCTTCCGCTTCCGCCTGCGCATCCCGATCGCTGTCCTGGCTGGCCATGGCCGACTCCTACCCGCCGGTGCCGCGTTCGATGCACGACCACTTAGGGTGGAGCGCATGGGTCAGCAACGTCGCCGCCGCGGCGCGCCGGCGGTCGCGGTGCTGGTGACGCTCGTCGCGCTGGCCGCCGGGTGCCGCGGCCAGGATCGGGACGAGCGCGCCGAGCTGCCGTCGCGCCCGGCCGCGGGTGGAGGCCGACGGCACACCGGCCGACGACGGCTCAACAGCCGGGGACGGCGCCGCCGCCGAGACGATCCCGCCGCCGCCCACCACCGTGCCCCTGTCGCAGCCGAACACGGACGGCTGTTCGGCGGTGGTGACCGCACCGGCCTCGCTGCAGGACGCCATCGATGCCGTCACCGACCGTACCACCCCGTATGTGCTGTGCCTGGAGGGGCGCTTCGAGGGCGGTGGCGCGCCCGCCGCCGAGGACCGGCCCGGCGTGGGGCCCTACTACGGCGGGGTGGTCATCGAGGATCGGTCCAACTTCACCCTGCGAGGCCTGCCCGGCTCCACCATCGCCGGGGTGGTGAACGACGGCCGCTACCCCGACACCGAGGCTCCCGCCGACGAGCAGGGCGCGGCCGACAAGGCGAACCTGATCAAGGTGGTGGACAGCGACCACATCGTGTTGGAGTGGCTCGACGTCGACGGCCGGGTGCTGCCCGGCACCGGCGCCGGGCCGGAGCGGGACCGCACCCTCAACCGGCTGGTGTGGTTCCAGAACGTGCGGGACTCGACGCTGCGCTACAGCCGGATCCGCCATGGCGGCGGGGAGTGCGTGCGGATCAAGGCCAACTCGCAGCGCAACGAACTGCACCACAACGAGATCAGCGACTGCGGCTTCTACCAGTTCGAGATCCAGCGGGAGGAGCGCCTCAACAAGAACGGTGAGGCGATCTACGTGGGCACCGATCCGGCGCAGATCGCCGAGACGCAGATCGAGCGGCAGCGCTACTGGGGCCTCGATCCGAAGCTCGCCACCGACCGCTCGAGCCACAACCACATCCACCACAACCTGTTGCAGCCGGGCCCGCCGGGCGCGGACTGGGGCAACGAGTGCGTCGATCTGAAGGAGGACTGGCCTCGACCGCAGGCGGACCTGCCCGGCGACCTCGAGCGGGGCGAGCCCGGCCACAACGTGGTGGCCGACAACGAGTGCTCCGGCCAGTTCGATCCCGAGAGCGGCGCGTTCGACAGCCGCGGGCCGAACAACGTGTTCGAGCACAACCTGGTGACCGGCACGGTCGAAGGGGCGGCGATCCGCATCGGGGCGAAGGACAAGTCGGCCGGCGAGCTCGGCGAGATCGAGTGGCGGGCCACCGACAACGTGGTCCGCAACAACCGGCTGGAGAGCTTCGAGTACCGGGCCGCGGTGAAGGCCTTCGACGATCAGCCGCTGGCCCTGGCGTGCGGCAACGTGGACGCCGAGGGCCGGACCGACTTCGACGGCCGTTTCGCCAGCGACGAGGACGCCGCCGTCAACCAGCCCCGCTGCGCCGGCGCGTCAGTGGCCCCCGGGCCCCGCGGGCCGGTCGGCATCCCCACCTGAGGAGCGGGTAGCGGGCGCGGCGGGCGCGGTGGGCCGCGGGCTGACGGATGCGGACCACTGCCGGGGTGCCCCCCTCACCGAACTGCGTCGCGCTCGATTCGGTCTCGATTCGAACCCTTCGACGAGGTGAGACCTCTCGCCCACTGAGCGCAGAGGGCGCCGACCCGACGGGCTCGAAGCGGTGCGCAGGGTGCCTGGACATCGTGTCTCACGACCAATTCCGAATCGACGTCGAATCGAGCGCGAAGGGGTGCAGGGGTGGACGCCGGTCTAGCGCTGGGCCTCGTGGAAGCGCTGCAGGAGCGCAGCGCGCGCTGCCGCCGGTCCGGGGGGACCGTCGACCCGCACCCGCATCGCCAGCGGCCGGCACACGATCACCGTGCCATCGGCGGCGACGAGCTCCGGTCGCTCCCAGCAGGTCGGCTCGCCGCGCCGCACGCCGGTGCGCACCGCCCGGATCTCGGCGATGTCGGCGTGCGCCACCCGGCGGGCCGGCCGGAGCGAGGATCGCACCGCCACCCCGTGGACATCGGCGCGCACGTCGCAGCGCGACGCCCGCCACCACCACGCCGCCGCCGCCCCGAGCACCAGCACCTCCGCCGCCCACGCCGCCGCCGACGGGTCCCCGGATGCGGTGCTGCCGAACGCACCGAACCCGGCCAGCACGCCGACCGCCACGCTGCCGAAGAAGCCCAGGACCACCGCGCTCAACGCCAGCCCGGCGCCGGCGGCGCCCGACGGGCCGAGCCGGAGCTCACCGTGCTCGTAGGACACGCCGGGCAGGGCCGCCTCCTCGGCGCGCAGCTCGAACGGACCGACCGGTGAGGCACCCATGGGCAACGGTGGGGGAGCTCAGCGCGCCCGGCGGCGCGCGCGGCGATGGTCGGTCATGGCCTGGAGGTCCATGACCTCGCTGCGCAGCTCACCGTGACCGAGTCGCAGGGTGCGCAGGAAGGCGGTGGCTTCGGTGAGGGCCACCTCCGCAACCCGCTCGGTCCCGCCGCCGTCACCCAGCCGTACCTCGTAGCGCAGGTTGAAGAAGTCGAGCCGGTGGTCGTAGCTGAGCGAACCCTCCCCGCTGAAGCGGGACAGGAACACGTCGTGCTCGGCCAGGTGGGCGCGCAGGTGGGCCTGCGCGGCGTCGGTCAGCCCCTGGAACCGTCCCCGTACCGTGACCCGGTAGGTCCGCGACCCGGCGGTGCCCGTCTCCATGGTGGTCACGGTAGCGGGCCGTCTCCGGGCTGCTGGTCGATGTACCAGTGGTACAGCTCGGTGCTGGTGACGATGCGCACCCCCGGCCGGGCCAGTGCGTCGGTGAGGATGGCGCGCCACTCGGCGATGCGGTGACCGACGCCCATCAGGTGCGGGTGCAGACCGATCGGCACGATCAAAGGGTTCCGTACCGCCTCGGGGGCCAGCGCGTCGAGCGTGGCCGCCACCCGCGCCGCCAGCTGCCCGTCGGGCTGGTGGCCGATGGCGTACACCGGCACGTCGTTGCACTCGAGCGTGTACGGCAGACCCACCAGCGGCCCGTTGGCCGTCGCCAGTCGCACGGGCCGATCGTCGAGCATCCAGTCGTGGTTGAACCGCACCCCGGCGGCCACCAGCAGCTCGGGCGTGTCGGCCGTCTGGCTCATGCCCGGACCCAACCAGCCGAGCGGGCGGGTGCCGGTGGCCGCCTCCAGCAGATCGAGGGACTCGGCAATGGTGGCGGCGGGGTCGTCGCTGAGCTGCAGCGACCGCTGCACCACGCCGTGGGCGACGATGTCGCAGCCATGGGCGAGCAGCAGGTCGAGCACCGGCCGGTAGTGGGTGGCGACGCTGGCGTTGAGGGCGGCGGTGAGGGGCACGCCGAGCTCGGCGGCAACGGCCACCATGCGGGGCACACCGCAGCGCAGGCCGTACTCCACCCAGGTGAAGTTGGCCACGTCGGGCCCGTTGGCGGCGCCGTGCGGTGGGGTGAGCAGCGTCCGGGGCATCGGCGAGCCGAACGGCCAGTGCTCCACGTTGAGGATGGGCAGCACCAGCAGGTGGGCACCCTCGAGCGGTTCCAGGCGGGGGCGTCGGGCCCCAGCCGGAAAGCGATGCGGGGGTTCGACGCGGTCACGGCGGTCAGGCCCCGGCCACCATGCGCCGCAGGTAGGGGCCGGCGTGCGCGGCCCACCGTTCGAGCGGCTCGTCGATGGCCTCGAGCTCGGACTCGAGCAGGTACAGGCCGCGGGTGGGGACTGTGGCGCCGATCTCCACCAGCAGCGGCCGCAGGTGGGTCTCCACCGCCAGGGCGTGGTTGGCGGCGGCGCCGACCATCAACGGCACGGTGACCACCCCGTCGAGGCCGGTCTGGCCGAACCAGTCGAGGAACGCCTTGAGCAACCCGGTGTAGGTGGCCTTGTAGACCGGGGTGGCGATCACCGCCACGGTGGCGCCGGCCAGGGTCTCGGTGGCGGCGCGCACCGCGGTCGAGGACCAGTCGAACAGCTGGGGGCCGAGCTCGGCCAGCTCGATCACGGCGCGGGCCTGCGGCTCCAGCCCGCAGAGCTCGGCGATGCGATCAGCGGCGGCCTCCCCGGCGGAGCGGGTTCGGGAGGCGACCTTGGGGTTGCCGACGACGACGACGATCGGGGTGGCGGTCATGAGCGGACCTCGGGGCGGTGATCGGGGGCTGGGGGTGTGGGCTGGACGTTGCGGCCACCACGATGATCGGCGGCCGGCGGCAGGGCCGGTGCCTGCGGTGGGGTGGCCAGCGCGAAGAACACCATGCCCAGGGAGGCCATGGCGGCCACCACGATGAAGCCGATGCGGTACGAGCCGGTGGCGTCGTCGAGGAAGCCGGCCAGCAGCGGTCCGCCGATCTGGCCGATCATGATGATCAGCGACGAGATGCCCATGATCTGGCCGAAGCTGGCGGCGCCGAAGTAGTCGGCCCGCATGGCCTGCATCAGCGGACCCCGCACGCCCCAGGCCAGGCCGTGCAACGGGATGAACGCCCAGATCATGGCGTCGCTGCTGGCGAAGGCCAGCAGCAGCAACCCGCCGACGTGGCCCACCATGGCCACCACCACGATGAGCTGCTTGGAGATGCGGTCGCCCAGGAACCCGCCGCCGACCTGGCCCACGAGCTGCACGAGCGGCAGCACCGCCGCCACCCGGGCGGCGTGCTGGGCGCTGAAGCCGTGGTCCTGGACCAGGTAGAGCTGCAGGTGGGCCATCACCGCGCCGACCACCAGCAGCGCGGACGAGTGCCCGAGCGAGATCATCCAGAACGCCCGGGTGCGCAGCGCCTGGGACGCGCTGAACGCCACGGTCGACACCCGGGTGCGCTGGGCGCTGCGGCGGGCGTCGAGCGCGGCGGCGCGCTCGGCCGAGATGCCGTCGAGCGGCTGGCCGATCGACGCCGGTGTGGGGCCGAACACGAACGACAACGGCAGCAACGTCACCAGCGCCAGCACCCCGGTGCCGAAGGCGGTGGCCCGCCAGCCGTACTGGTCGAAGCACCACACCAACAGCGGGGTGGCCAACCCGCCGACGGCGAAGCCCGACTGGGAGACGGCCAGCGCCGTGGCCCGCTTGCGCTCGAACCACTGCACGGTGGCGGTGACCACGGTGAGGAAGCCCGACAGCGAGGCGCCGATGGCGGCGATCAGGTAGAAGCCGAAGAACTGACCGGGGTTCTGCAGCCGGCTGAACAACATCAACCCGATGGCCATCACCACGGTGCCGAACTGCATCACCGGTTTGATGCCGAAGCGCTGCAGCGCCCAGCCGTGCAACGGGCCGAGCAGGCCGCTCTCGAGCCGGTTCAGCGAGTAGCCCGCCGACAGCATGGTGGAGGACCAGCCGAACTCGTCCTTGAGCACCACCGCGTAGGAGCCGTAGGCCTGCTGCATGAGCCCGCCCTGCAGGGTCTGCACGGCGAGCCCGGCCCCCACCACGTTCCAGCCCCAGAACCGCTTGCGCTCGGCGGGCGCGACGTCGAGCGCCAGGGCGACGGCGTCGGGCTGGGGGTCGGCAGGCGGTCGGGACACAGCGAAAGCGGACCCTAGCGCTCCCGGCGGCGTCGCTCGCGGCCCGGGCGGGGCGTCAGCCCGGGCGCGCCCACGCCTCAGCGCTCGAAGCTGACCAGGATGGCGGCGTTGGCGATCACCAGGGCGTCATCGTCGCCGCGGGGCGACTCGACGTTGAGGCCACCGTGCACCGGCGTGACCGTGACCGTACCGTACGGTATCTGGGCGGCGATGTCGGCCAGGTCGAGCCGGTCGGGTTCCGCCACCGCGATGCGCACCTCGACGTGCATGTCGTGGTGGGACTTGCCGGCCGCCTCGAAGAAGCTGAGGCTGCTGTGGCGCAGGGCATCGGACACCGCCCGCTTGGCCGCGTTGGTGTAGTCCTTGCCGTGGACGTCGACGCCCATGCCCATCTCGGTGATCCAGCGGACGAGGGCCATCAGCCGACCACCCCCTTGGTGCGCAGCTGCTCGATGCCGGCGGCGTCGAGGCCGAGCTCGGCGGCGAGCACCTCGTCGGTGTGGGCGCCCAGTCCGGGCGCCACCGCGAACGGCACCGAGCTGGCCGACATCCGCGCCGGCCAGCCGAGGATCTTGGCCGGGCCGTGGCCGGGGATGTCAACGTCGTGCACGAAGCCCCGCTCGACCAGGTGCGGGTCGCGGTGCAGCTCGGCGGTGTCGAGCACCGCACCGCACGGTATGCCGGCCCGGGCGAGCACGTCCATCGCCCTGTGCTTGGTGTGCTGGCGGGTGAAGGACCTGATCGCCTGGTGCAGCTCCGCGGCGTTGATCATGCGCCCTTGCTGGTGGCGAAGCGCTCGTCGTCGAGCAGCTCCGGCCGGCCGATCGCCGCCGGCACGGCCCGCCACATCGGCTCGGTCACCGCCATCAGGTAGATGTAGTCGTTGGGGCCGAAGGGCCGGCACGGGTACAGGTCGAGAGCGCGCCTTCGGCCCCATACCGGCGCGGCGCCGCCGCCCTGCCCCAGCCGCCGCCCACCGCGATGCGGGTGCGCATGTAGTACGTGACCGCCTCCTGCATCGACAGCTGATGCGCTGGCCCTCGCCGGTGCGCAGCTTCTGCACGTAGGCGGCGGTGACGGCCAGCGCGAACTGCATGCCGGTGCCCGAATCCCCCACGGTGATGCCAGGGGGCAGGGGTGGGCCGCCGACCTCGCCGGTCACCGAGAAGGCGCCGCCCATGGCCATGGCCACCGAGTCGAAGCACTTGTAGTCGGCGTAGGGGCCGCTGCCGCCGAAGCCCTTGACCGATGCGTAGATGATGCCGGGGTGCACGGCGCGCACGTCGTCGTAGCCGAGGCCGAGCTTCTCGATCACGCCGGGCCCCAGGTTCTCGGCGAACACGTCGAAGCGCGGCACCAGGTCCAGCAGCAGCGCCCGCCCGTCGGGGCTGGACAGATCGAGGTGACCGAACGCTTGTTGGCGTTCCAGTGGTGGAAGTACGACGCCGCCGGCCCGGTGCCCCGGCCGGGATCGCCCACGCCCGGGCGCTCCACCTTGACCACGTCGGCGCCGAGCCAGGCGAGCGCCTGGGTGGCCGACGGCCCCGCCTCGTACTGGGTGAGATCGAGGATGCGCATGCCATCGAGTGCAGCCATGGGGCGGCAATGGTAGCGCCGCATCGGCCCTGCTCGCCGCCGGGTTCGACGGGGAGCCCGGCCCGGCCCCCTGCGCCAGGCTCCCGCAGCACGCGAACTGGGGGAACACACCGTGGCAGAGCTCGGGCTATTCGCCCGCCCGTCGAGGACTGATCCGACTTCGACCACTTCGACTCGGCTCATCGCCGACCCGACACCGGTCTGGAACGACCTGCGCGGAACGCTGCCCGGTCGTCACCCCAACCGCTACAACGCCCCAACGTGGTCACCCGGTGGGAGGATGTCGCCGCCGTGGCCCACGACACGGCCACGTTCTCCAGCCGGCGGATCGTGGTCAACGAGCTGCCCACGCACCACCGCGCGCTGCCGCTGCCGCCCATCAACGACGACCCCCCGATGCACACCATGAAGCGCCGGGTGATGCTGCCGTTCTTCAACCCGATCGCCATCAAGCGGTGGGAGGAACCGGTGCGGGAGATCTGCCGGCGGGCGCTCGACGTGATCGACCGTCGGGGCGGCACCGCGGTGGACCTCGCCGTCGACTACGCACAGGTCATCCCGGCCGAGCTGACCGCCATCATGCTCGGGGTGAAGCTGGAGGACGTGCCGCAGTTCCGGGTGTGGCTGCACGACCTGCTCGAGGTGGGCCCCACCGACATCGAGGTGGCCCGCGAGACGTCGCGCATCATGCAGGAGTACATGGCCGATCTGCTGGCCGACCGTCGCGCCAACGGCGGCGACGACCTCGTCACCTACCTGCTGGGCCAGACGATCGACGGCGAGGAGATCTCCGACGCCGAGATGATCAACATGCTGTTCCTGCTGTTGATCGCCGGCATCGACACCACCTGGTCGGGCATCGGCTTCTCCCTGCTGCACCTCGCCACCCACCCCGAGGACCGTCGCCGGCTGGTGGCCGAACCGGCGCTGATCGGTTCCGCGGTGGAGGAGTTCCTGCGGCTGTACCCGCCGGTGTGGGTGGCCAGGGTGGCCCAGCACGACACCGAGGTGGCCGGTTGCCCGGTGGCCCAGGGGGAGTGGGTGGTGCTCGGCATCCCCGCCGCCAACCGCGACCCCGAGGTGTACGAGGACCCCGACCAGGCCCGCATCGACCGGGAGCGCAACCTGCACGCCAGCTTCGGGCTGGGGGTGCACCGCTGCCTGGGCTCGAACCTGGCCCGCATGGAGATGGCCATCGCCATCGAGGAGTGGCTGGCCCGCCATCCCGATTTCGAGCTCGACGACCCGACGTCGGTGTTGGTGGCGGCCGGCCAGGTGCGCGGCCCCCGCCGCATCCCGGCACGACTGGTGGAGGGCTGATCGATGGAGATCGGGGTCTTCGGGTTCGTGGCCGACCTGGCGTCGGCCCGCCGTGAGTTCGCCCAGGCCGCAGCCGACGGCTTCGCCAGCTACTGGGTGCCGCAGGCCTTCGGGCCCGACTCGCTCACCTGCATCGCGGTGGCCGGCCAGGAGTGCGCGCCCATGCGCATCGGTACGGCGGTCATCCCCACGTACCCGCGCCACCCGCAGATGCTGGCCCAGCAGGCGCTGACGGTGAACGACGCCATCGGCGGTCGGTTGGTGCTGGGGATCGGACCCTCGCACAAGCCGGTGATCGAGGGCCAGTGGGGCATGTCCTTCGACAAGCCGATCCGCCACCTGCGCGAGTACCTCGAGATCCTCATGCCGCTGCTCGACGCCCAGCGGGCCGATGTGACCGGTGAGGTCCTGACCTGCCGGGCGGAGATCTCCGTGCCCGGGGCGCCGGCGCCGAAGGTGATGGTCTCCGCGCTCGGACCCCAGTTGCTGAAGGTGACCGGCCGCCTGTGCGACGGCACCATCACCTGGATGACGGGGCCGAACACCATCCGGGACCTGACCGTGCCCACCATGCGGGCGGCGGCCGAGGAGACCGGGCGGGCGGAACCCGAGATCGTGTCGGGGTTCCCGATCTGCGTGACCGACGCCGTGGACGCCGCCCGGGAACGGGCGGGCCGCAGCTTCGCCATCTACGGCAAGCTGCCGAGCTACCGGGCCATGCTCGACCGCGAGGGCTACGGCGGCCCGGCCGACATCGCCCTGGTGGGCGGCGAGGACGAGGTGACCGAGCGGATCGAGCAGCTCGCCTCGGTGGGGGTCACCACGTTCGCGGCGTCACCGTTCGGCAGTCGCGACGAGCGGGCCCGCACCAACGAGTTGCTGCGCTCGCTCATGGGCAAGGTCTGAGCCCGGATCCGCCGAGCCGGCCGTCGCACCCTGCTCGCCCGCGCAGGGGGTAAGGGGGGCGCTCTCTGTCGGCGCTTCCGGTCTGCCGCACGCCAGGGCCCGAGCGCAGGCCGGCAGGCCAGGCCACCCCTGCTGCCACCGTCCGAAGGCGCCCAGCCGGCCGGCGGCCCCAGCACCACGCTGTGCTTCGGCGGCGATTCGGCGTCGATTCGACGGCCTCGACCGACCGGGTTCGGCCGCCCACGCCAGTGGCAACCTCCAGTCCAGGCTGCACAGCCACACCGATGGTGGTCGAACTTCGTGTCTCACGACCGATTCCGAATCGACGTCGAATCGAGCAGCAGAAGGGCTCGTCCATACCCCGGCATGGCGCCCACCGACCACCGACCACCGGCCGGCCCGGTGGAGCGCCCACACCGGGCGCTCCACCGGTGGCCTCAACTCGTCAGGCGCAGCCGCCGACGGACACGTCCCAGGCGCAGTTCTCGGTCGTGCCGGAGATGTCGATGATCTCCTCCACACCCAGGCCTGCGCTTCGTCCCAGCGGGAGATGTCCGAGCCCTCGGTGGGATAAGCGTCAGCCGTTCCGTTCATGTTGAACTTGATGCCCGATCAGCAGCGTCGGCTGGTCCATGTCCATCGTGCGCGGGGCGAGAGTGAAGTTGGCCCGGTTCAGGCCACCGTCGAGCTCCCCGGCGATCTGGATCCCCGCGATCTTCCCAGCTGGTGTTGAACCCCGAACCGTAGAGCGATGACTCCAGGTAATCGGCAAACCTTATGGCTCACATAGGCCCAGGCGATGTAGGCATCGTCGTCGTTATGAAGTGGCGTTGAAGTCGACGTACCCGCCGCCGGTCACACGCCAGCCGTCCGACGCCATGCCGTCGCCGCCGACGGCGTCCTTGTTCGAACGGCGAGTTCACGGCCGAGCGGCAGCAACACGACCTTGGCCTGGTCCAGCGAGCCCGTTCTCCGATGCCTCGAGGATGGTCTGGGTGCAGGCCTGGCCGCCCAGCATGCCGATGAACACGTGCGGATCGAACGCCGCCAGGGTGGTCATCGGCGCCTTGACCGTGGGTGACTGACCCTCAGAAGCGCTCGCTCGTGTACTTGATGCGGTCCTTCAAACCGGACCCCTCGAGCCACGTCTTGAAGCCCTTCTCGTAGGTCGACCGTTCTCATCGCTAAGCCACCAACGGCGGCGCGGATCTCACCGTCGGGCAGCTCGTCGAGGTGCTGCTCGATGAACGTGCCCCAGATGGCCGCCTCGGTGGTGCCGGTGGTCTGCATGCCGGTGGTCCACGGGTGGTTCACCGGATCGCCCATGGCCGGGCTGCCGTTCATCTCCGACGGTTCGGGGATGCAGCGCTCGTTGAAGCTTATCGTAGACCTTCAGCGCACCGCCGGCGCCGAGGGTGAACACGCCGGGCACCTTGACCGCATCGATGAGCTCGTCCACCAGCGGGATGGTGCGGGCCGGAGTCCGAGGCCGTCGTCATGATGTGGGTGATCTTGGGTCTTGCCCTCGGAGTCGGTGAACCCGCCGTTGGCGTTGTAGTAATCGAAGTTGGCCTTGAGCCCGATGGCCATGCCGCCATAGGCGCGTAGGCGCCGGACTGGGCGATCGTCTGGCCGATCTTGATCCCTCCAGTATCGGTCAGGCCTCAGCGGTGTTTGTCCACCCGGCCGGGCACTTCGACAGGTCAATGCGTTGTTAAACCTTCCAGGCCGGTGAGGTCTTGCCGTCATCGGAGATGCCCAGCCGTTCTCCTTGATGCGTTCGGCAGCGCTGGCGCGGCGCGTCAGCCTGTCCTCCTCCTCCATGGTCGCCGGGCGTTCGGCGGCGGCCTCCTCGGTGCGGTCCACCGCGGAGGTAGTGCTCTGCTCGGACGACGATCTGGCGGATCCGCCGGTCGTAGCGCCGTCGGCAGCACCTGTAGCGGGTCATCGCCGCTGGGCGTAACCGCAGCCAGAGCCGAGCGTGAGCAGGGCGGCGACGCCGCGGCTGGCGTAGCGGAACGGATCGTGCGGTCACATTTCCCCGCCGCCGAAGCAGGCAGCGCTTCCCAGTCCACTCTGAACCGAATCGACACAAAGAGTATACTGGTATTGGGTTCGTGGGGTGCGGGTCGCCGCTAGGGTCGCCCGAGTCGGTGCGGAGCCCGTGCCGCACGGCAGCAAGCTGCACCGGTGGTGATGCGCCGGAGACGGATCACGGGTAGGGCACGGCGACGATGAGCGAGACCGACGGTGTGGGCAAGGTGGTGGTTGCGTCGTCGAGGCCGGCCCCGGCGATCGCCCGCGAAGAAGGTGGAGGCTGGTCGCCCGCCCAGCTGATCGAGCGGATCATCGCCGAGGTGTGCGGCCGGGTGAGCGGCTCGAGCTGAGGGCTGATCGATCAGCTCCCGGCGTGTCGCGGGCCACCCTGCCGCGGGAGGCGTTCCGGCTGCTCGAGGTGGCGGATCCTCAGATGCGCCCGGGCCGGGACGGCGGCGCCATCGTGCAGCAGCCGTCCAGCGACAGCTTCGGCCGCATGGTGACGTTGTTCTTCCAGATCACCCGGGTCACCTACCGCGATCTGCTGCGGGCCACCACCGTGATCCAGCCGGCGATCTACGCGCACGCGGCCCGCGTGGCCACCGAGGAGGACAAGGCGCGGCTGCGGCGGCTGTGGCAGGAGCAGGACGGCCGACCGCGCAACGACGCCGACGACGTGGAGTCGCTCCTCTCGCTGTCGAGGGTGGTGGCCGAAGCGGCCCACAACCCGGTCATCACCCTGATCGTGGCGGCCATCGGCGCGGTGTTCCTGCGCCACATGGACGACATGTTGGTGAGCGTGCCCCAACGGCGCGAGGGCGCCCGGGTGGCCCGGCTCATCGTCGAGGCCATCGAGCGGGGCGACGCCGACCGCGCCGCCAAGCTCATCCGGGCCAACCTCGAGGGCTGGGCCGAGATCGCCGAGCGGGAGTACCCCCACATCCTCGACTCCGTGGTCCGCTGGGACCAGTGAGCGCCCGCATCCGCCGAGCGCCGCCCGCCGGCGTTATATAGGATACTCATTCAGTTCTTTCGGGGTTGACGATCGGGGGGTCGGTCATGCGTGTGGGCTACGAGTCGTTGAACACCGCCGATGGGATCAGGCCGGACGTGCTGGCCCGCGAGGTGGAGCAACGGGGGTTCGACTCGGTGTGGATGCCGGAGCACAGCCACATCCCGGTCAGCCGGGACACCCCCTACATCGACGACCAGGAGCTGCCCGACGGCTACCTGCACATGATGGATCCGTTCACCTCGCTCGCCGCCGCCGCGGTGGCGACGTCGCGGATCACGCTGGCCACCGGGGTGGCCCTGCCGCTCGAGCACGATCTGCTGACCCTGGGCTGCCAGACCGCCACGCTCGACGTGCTGTGCGAAGGTCGGTTCCTCTTCGGTGTGGGCGTGGGCTGGAACCGCGAGGAGTTCGAGGACCACCGGCCCGACGTGCCGTTCTCACAGCGGTACTCGGCGCTGGCGGAGCGGATCGCCGCGCTGCGCACGATCTGGAGCGAGGACCAGCCCGCCTTCGAGGGTCGCTGGGACCGCTTCCCGGCGGCGTGGGTGTTCCCCAAGCCGGTGCAGCGCTCGATCCCCGTCGCCTTCGGCAACGCCGGACCGATCGGTATGCGGCTCGCCGCCCGCCACGCCGACGTGTGGTGCCCGCTCGACAGCGTGCTGCTCGACGAGGCCGGTCAGATGGACGCGGTCGGTGCCATCGGCCGTTTCCGTGCCCTCGTCGAGGAGGAGGGTCGGGACCCGATGTCGGTGGGCATCAGCCTCTACGCCTGGGGCGAGCCGTCGCGTGCGCTCTTCGAGCGCTACGCCGAGCTCGGTGTCGAACGGCTGGTCTTCGGTGCGCCGACGCTGCACCGGCACGGCGCGGACGAGACGCTGCGCCGGCTCGACGAGGTCTACAAGCTCGTCGATGGCATCGTCGAGTTCCTCTGAGCCCGTCGGCGAGCGGACCCGGGGCGGACCGATGATCGGGAGGAGACCATGAAGCCCGCGGCCACCGCTGGACGGCGTGCGGGTGTTGGAGGTCAGCGGGTCGGTGGCCGGCGCCTTCGCCGGGCGCTACCTGCGCGGGTACGGCGCCGACGTGGTGCACGCCCCGCTCGACGTGCGGGCGCCGTTGACCAGCGACGAGCGCGGCTACCTCCACGCCGGCAAGCGCGTCGTCGACCCCGAGCCGGCCGCGGTGCGGGCGTTGGCGGCGGTGGCCGACATCGTCATCGAGGACGCCGCCGAGGGCGTGCTCGACGGGTGGGACTGCGCACCGGCGACGTTGCGGTCGCACCGCCCGGACCTGGTGGTGGTCTCGGTGACCCCCTTCGGCCGTACCGGGCCGTATGCCGGGTACCAGGCGACCAACATCGTGGCCTTCGCCATGGGCGGGATCATGTCGGTCACCGGTGACCCCGACCGCCCGCCGCTGGTGACCGGCGGCAGTCAGGCCTACTACCTCGGCGGGCTCAACGCGGCCGGCGCCGCGGTGGCCGCCTACTACGGCCGGCTGGTGCACGGCGAGGGCGACCACGTGGAGATCTCGATGCAGGAGTGCCTGGCGGCCAACATGGAGCTCTACGCGTCGGGCACCGCCTACGGCGACCCGGTCCAGCTGCGCATGGGCAACCAGGTCCGGCCGGTCTGGGCGATCTACCCGTGCGGCAACCGCTGGGCCGGCGTGTTCTGCCTGCAGCGGCAGATCCCCGCCCTGTTCGCCCTGCTCGACGACCCCGAGCTGGAGCGCGACCCCCGCTTCCTCGACCCGCTGCGCCGCGACGAGGTGGCCGACGAGCTGACGGCCAAGCTCTACGCCTTCTTCGCCGAGCACACGCCCGAGGAGATCATCGAGCTGGCCCGCACCAGCAACGTACCGTTCGGTGTGGCGATGACCCCGGGCGACCTGCTGGCATCGGCGGGGCTGCGGGAGCGGGCGTTCTTCGACGAGGTGGCCATCGCCGGCGGCGCAACCGGAACCGCCGCAACCCACGTCGGCGCCACGGTGACCATGCCCGGCCGTCCGTTCCCCGGCCTGGCCTGGCGACCGCCCGAGCAGGTGGAGCCGGTGGCCGCCGCGGTGGCCGAGGTGCTCGAGCAGTGGACGGTGGCCTCGTGAAGCGCCTGCCCTTCGAAGGTCTGCGGGTGGCCGATCTGAGCCACTTCTGGGCCGGTCCGGCCGCCACCGTCCGCCTGGCCGAGCTCGGGGCCGAGGTGTGGAAGGTCGAGTCGCCTTCCGCGTGGGACAACGGGCGCACGCTGCTGCACCAGCCGGGGGTGGAGACCCCGTGGGAGAGCTCGTACTGGTTCCAGGCATGGCATCGCGACAAGAAGTCGGTCACCCTCGACCTGGCCCGACCGCGGGGCGCGAGCTGTTCCTGCGGTTGCTCGAGCACTGCGACGTGCTGGTGGAGAACTACCGGGCCGACGTGCTCGACAAGCTCGGCCTGGGCTGGTCGGTGCTGCAGGGGGTCAAGCCCGACCTGATCATCGTGAGCATGGCCGCGTTCGGCAAGGTCGGCTCCGATGCCGACCTCGTCGGGTTCGGCCCGGTGGTCGAGCTGATGTCGGGCCTCACCGCCCGCACCGGCTACGGCGATCGTGACCGCGAGCCGTTCCGGGCCGGGGTCGCCTACGGCGATCCGGTGGCAGGCATGGCCGCCGCCACCGCCGTCGGGCTCGGCCTGATCCAGCGCCACCGCACCGGCGAGGGCTGTGTGATCGACCTGGCCCAACGGGAGACGGCGGCGGCGATGGCCGGCGAGTCCTTCGTGGCGGCCTCCCGCCGCAGGGCCGAACCGGTCCACCTGGGCAACCGGAGCGAGCGCTTCGTGCCCCAGGGCTGCTACCGGGCGGCGCCCTCGCAGACCGAGCTGGGCACGGCGCGCGACGAGCAGTGGGTGGTCATCAGCTGCCGCGATGACGGCGACTGGCGCGCGCTGTGCGACCGCCTCGGCCGCGCCGACCTGGCGGGGCTGGGCATCGAGGAGCGGGCTCGCCGCCACGACGAGCTCGACGCGCTGATCGGCGGCTGGGTGCGCGACGCGATGCGCAGCAGGTGATGGAGGTACTGCAGGAAGCGGGCGTACCGGCCGGTAGGGTGCTCGACAGCGGCTCGGTGCTCGACGACCCGCACCTCAACCGGCGGGGGTTCTGGGTGTACCTGCCCCACCCCCGTATGCGCCGCCACAAGCAGTTCCGCTGCACCTGGCGCTTCGTGGAGGCCAACCCGCAGCTGCGGCGGCACGCGCCGTTGTTCGGTGAGCACAACGCCGAGGTGCTCGGTGGTGTGCTCGGCCTGAGCGACGACGAGCTGGCGGAGCTGGCGGAGCAGCGGATCATCGGCTGGGCGCCGATCGCACCGGGCGTCGGCTGATGCGCAGCAAAACAGTGTACTGTTTCCGGCGGGGAGAGGACGACGGGGGGTTGGATGATCGGCGAGGATGAACTGCGTCGCCAGGCGCGCACCTGGTACGAGGCGAACTGGGATCCGGACATCACCGTGCGGACCTGGTTCGAGCGGATGATGACGGACCGGTGGGGCTACCCGAGCTGGCCGGAGCGCTGGTGGGGCAGGGGCCTGCCCACGCCGCTGGCCAAGGTGGTGCGCGAGGAACGCCGCCGGGTCGGCGCCCTGGGGCCGCCGTCGGGCATCGGCCCGTCGCTGCTGTCCCACATGCTCTTCGCCCACGGCACCGACGAGCAGACCGAGCGGTATCTCTGGGCCATGTGCGTGGAGGGCGCCACCACCTGCCAGATGCTGTCGGAACCGGACGCCGGTTCCGATCTGGCCGGGGTGCGCACCCGGGCCGAGCGCGACGGCGACGAGTGGGTGATCACCGGTTCGAAGATCTGGACCTCGCTGGCCGACGTCGTCGACTTCGGCATGCTGCTGGCCCGTACCAACTGGGATGTGCCCAAGCACGCCGGCCTGACGTTCTTCCTCATCAAGCGGGACCAGCCCGGCATCGAGGTCCGCCCGCTGCGCCAGATGAGCGGCGATGCCAAGTTCAACCAGGTCTTCTTCAACGAGGCCAGGGTGGCCGACGCCGACGTGCTCGGCGACGTGGGCGGGGGCTGGGCGGTCAACCGCACGTTCCTGGCCCACGAGAAGAACTCGTTCAACCCCGCCGCCCACGAGGGCGGTCCCTTCGGCAAGGTGCCGATGGGGGCGCGGGTGGGCGACGTGGCCGAGGAGCTGCGCCGGCCGGTGTCGGCCTCGGCGTCGGGCCGGGGGATCGGGCGCATCCTCGACGACCTGGTCGAGCGCTTCGAGCGCGGCGACGATCCCCACCTGCGCCAGCGCCGGGCGTACCTGCACACCCGGCGGCAGCTGATGACCTACACGAACCTGCGGGTGCGGGCCGGCCAGAGCGCTCGGCCGCTGCCCGGGGTGGAGGGTCCGATCAGCAAGATCACCGTGTCCGATCTCACCCGCGGCCAGCGCGACCTCGGTCTCGCCGCCCAGGGGGCGCACGGCATGCTGCTGGGCGACGACGCGCCGTCGGCGCAGTTCCAGTACTTCGCCCTGGGCACCCCGGCCATGTCGATCGCCGGTGGGACCGACGAGATCCAGCGCAACCACCTCGCCGAGCGGGTGCTGGGCCTGCCCGCCGAGCCGAGGGTCGACGCCGACGTCCCGTTCCGCAACGTGCCCGCCTCGGGCGCATGACGGTGGCGGCCATGCCGCTCGACGGCATCCGGGTGCTCGACTTCAGTCGGGTCATCGCCGGTCCGTTCGCCGGGCGCATGCTGTCCGATCTCGGCGCCGAGGTGGTCAAGGTCGAGCCGCCCGAGGGCGACATCAGCCGCCGCTGGGGGCGCCGGGTGGCGGGCATCGGCGGTGCCTACACCCAGCAGAACGCCGGCAAGCGCTCGGTCTGCCTCGACCTGCGGGTGGAGGAGGCCCGGGCGCTGGCCCGCCGGCTGGCGGCGCACGCCGATGTCGTCATCGAGAACTTCCGGCCGGGGGTGATGGCCCGCTTCGGGCTGGCCTGGGAGG
Organism: Acidimicrobiales bacterium; assembly: GCA_041394365.1. Lineage (GTDB taxonomy): Bacteria > Actinomycetota > Acidimicrobiia > Acidimicrobiales > CAIXPF01 > CAIXPF01. Next base: position 83,424 of record JAWKIM010000023.1, on the reverse strand, counting down.
ACCTTCAGGCGGTCAACCCGCGCCTGGTGATGCTGTCGATCTCCGGGTTCGGTCAGGACGGCCCCGAGCGCCACCGGGCCTCCTACGCCCCGATCATCCACGCCGAGACGGGGTTGCTGCACCGCCAGGCGCACCTCGACGGGGACCGCCCCACCGACTTCGCGCTGTCCATGGCCGATACCTACAGCGCGCTGCACGGGCTGGTCGGCCTGCTGGCCGCGCTGCAGTACGCCACCCGCACCGGTGTGGGCCAGCACGTCGACGTGGCCATGGTCGCCGCCATGGTGGCCTCCGACGACGGGGCCTCCTCGGTGGCCGACGGCCAGCCCGTCACCCGGCCCGGCAACCGGATCTTCGACGCCACCGGCGGGCCGATCATCATCGCCGGCGACGAGAAGTGGCTGTGGCACCAGCTCTCGACCTGCTGCGGCCTCGAGGCGGCCGCACCACCCGATGCCGACGTGGCCACGAAGGTGGCGGCCCGCCGCCGTGCGATCGAGTCGTTCCTGGTCTCCTTCGACACCCGGGAACGGCTCATCGAGCAGCTCGACCGCGCCAACCTGGCCTGGGGGGACGTGCACGACCACCGTCACGCCTTCCAGCGCCAGCGCACGATCGTGGAGCGGGGCGTGCTCACCGCCGTCGACGACCGGGCGGGCGGCACCCGACCGGTGACGCAGAGCCCGTACCGGTTCTCCGCCGGCCGCGCCGAGGTGCGCGGCCCGGCCGCCCACCTCGGCGAGCACAACGACGACGTGCTCACCGGGTGGCTCGATCTCGGCGGCGAGGAGCTCGACGCCCTCCGCCGTTGCGGCGCGCTGTGCGGCGGCGACGGCGACACCTGATCTCAGCACGACACGACAACAAGGGGGAACGACGATGGACGTGGGCTTGCAGACCATGTGGGCTTCCTACGGTTGGGAGGGCCTGACCGACGAGCAGGTGTACGCCGATGAGCTGCGGCTGGCCCTGCTGGCCGAGCCGTTGGGCTTCGACACGGTGTGGGCGGTGGAGCACCACTTCTTCGACTACGCGTTCTGCCCCGACAACATCGCCCTGTTGTCGTACCTGGCGGCACGCACCACCACGCTGACCCTGGGCACCGCCGCGGTGATCCTGCCCTGGAACGATCCGATGCGCGTGGCCGAGCGCATCTCCATGCTCGACGTGCTCTCCGGCGGCCGGGTGAAGTTCGGGATGGGCCGCGGCCTGTCGCGGCGCGAGTTCGCCCCGTTCCAGGGCATCGCCATGGAGGAGGCCCGAGGCCGGTTCGACCAGGCGTCGCTGATCATCGTCGACGCGCTGAAGACCGGCTACATCGAGGCGGACACCGAGTACTTCCAGATCCCCCGCACCCCCATCCGGCCGTTCTCGTCCAAGCCGTGGGACGGGCGGGTCTACGCGGTGGCCAACTCGCCGGACTCGGTCACCGCCTGCGCCAACGCCCATGCCCAGATGCTGCTGTTCGGCGAGAAGCACTGGGAGGCGCGCCTGCCCGCTCTCGAGTCCTACCGGCAGCAGTACCAGGACCGCTGGGGCGAGCCGGCGCCGGGTCCGCTCACGGTGGACCTGGTGTACTGCGACGCGGACCCGGCCAAGGCCGAGGCCCTGGCCGAGAAGGCGTTGGGCAACTACCTGCAGTCGGTGCTGGAGCACTACGAGATCCTCAGCGACCACTTCGCCGACACCCCCGGGTACAAGGAGTACGCCCAGGGCGCCGAGTACCTCCGCTCGATCGGCATGGACGCCTACCTCAAGGACTTCCTGGCCGCCAACGCCCACGGCACACCCGATCAGCTGCTGGAGCACTTCAAGACCCGCCTCGACATCGTCGGCCCCTACGAGCTGGCGGTGTCGTTCCGGTTCGGCGGCCTGTCGCCGGAGGAGGGTGAGAGCGCCATGCGGCTCTTCGCCGCCGAGGTGCTGCCGGAGCTGAAGAAGTGGTGAGCGCACCAGCGGGAGGGAGCACCGCCATGGACGTGCTGATCGACGACCTCGTGTTCGGGGAGGGGCCGCGCTGGCACGACGGACGGCTCTGGCTGTCGGACATGCACGACGGCAAGGTGCTGACCGTGGACGCCGACGGCACCCGGCAGACGGTGTGTGAGGTGGCGGGCAAGCCCTCGGGGCTCGGTTGGCTGCCCGATGGCCGCCTGCTGGTGGTGTCGATGACCGACCGGCGCATCCTCGTCATGGGCGCCGACGGGGCGCTGGGGTTGCACGCCGATCTCAGCGCGCTGGTGCCCTACGACGTCAACGACATGGTGGTGGACGGGCGGGGCAACGCCTACGCCGGGCACTTCGGTTTCAGCTTCCACGACGGCATGGCGCCCGCGCCGGCCGAGGTGGTGCTCATCCGCGCCGACGGCCGCGCCCAGGTGGCGGCGCAGGAGCTGCTGTTCCCCAACGGTTCGGTGGTCACCCCTGACGGCTCCACGTTGATCGTGGCCGAATCGCTCGGTTCGCGGCTGACCGCGTTCACGATCCGCGACGACGGCACCCTCGCCGATCGTCGGGTGTGGGCGGCGCTCGACAGCATGCCGGACGGTATCTGCCTCGATGCGGAAGGGGCCGTGTGGTACGCCGATCCGGGCCGGTCCCGTTGTGTGCGGGTGGCGGAGGGGGGCGAGGTGCTGGCCACGCTGGAGACGCCGCAGTCCTGTTACGCCTGCATGCTGGGCGGTGCCGACGGCCGCACGTTGTTCCTGGTGACGGCCACGTTCGAATCGATCGAGCAGGTGGTCCGGGAGCGCAACGGCAAGGTGCTCGTGGCCGGGGTCGACGCGCCGGGGGCGGGTTGGCCGTGAGCGGGGCCTGACCGGATCGGCGGGCAAGCGGGTAGACGTGGGCCATGAACGGCAAACGGGCCCGCGCCGGGTGGGCGATGCTGCGCGCCGCCCACCTCGGCCCGACGGTGACGGTGACCGCCATCGTCACCGCGCTCGCCCTCGGGGCCGGCCGGTGGCGGTCGGCCCCGGTCATGGCGGCGGCGGTGCTGGCCGGTCAGCTGTCGGTGGGGTGGAGCAACGACCTCATCGACCGCCGGCGCGACCGCTGTGCCGGCCGCATCGACAAGCCCCTGGCCACCGGTGCCCTCGACGCCGGCGCGGTCCGCCGGGCGGCGGGCGCCGCGCTGATCGCCTGCGTCCCGCTGTCGCTGGCGGTGGGCCGGTGGGCCGGGGCGGTGCACCTCGGCGCAGTGGCCGCCGGGTGGGCCTACAACGCCGGGTTGAAGGCCACTGCCGCCAGCGTGGTGCCCTACGCCATCGCCTTCGGGGCGGTCCCGGCGTTCGTGTCACTGGCGGGATCGGATCCGGCCGCGCCACCGGCGTGGGTGGTGCTCGCCGCCGCCGCCCTCGGTTCGGGCGCCCACTTCCTCAACGCCCTTCCCGACCTGGCCGACGATCGGCGACTGGGTGTCGAAGGGTTGCCGCAGCGCCTCGGTGCCGATGGGTCCCTCGCCGCCGGCGCTGGCCTCATGGCCGGTTGCATCGTGGTGGTGGCCATCGCCCTTTCCGCCGGTGGCGGCGCCACCGCCGCCTGGACGGTGGCGGCGCTCGGGGTGGCCTCGACCATGCTCATCGGTATGGTGGCGCTGGCGGCGGTCGGGGCGCGCCGGGCGGCTTGGCACAGCGCCATGGCCACGTCGGCGGCGGTGACCGCCGCCTTCGTGCTCGGCGGTGCATCAGCGCTGTCGTGAGGCGAGGGCGAGGCGGTGCACCAGCGACGGTCGCAGGCCGGCCAGGCCGCGCAGGGCGCGGATGAGTCGAGCGGGCCCGACCGGGTCGCAGCCGGACCACGACGCGCTGCGCTCCACCAGCAGCTGGGCGGCGAGCGAGCACAGCGCGGTGGCGCGCACGTCGGAGCGGCGGGCGTCGACGTAGCGGGCCGCCAACGCCGCGGCCGTCGGCGTGCGGGTGGGGGTGTGGCCGGGGGTGCGGCCGGGGGTGCGGCCGGGGCCGGCCGGCGACGTCAGCGAGGCGGTCAGCAGCTCGGCCAGCAGCGCGACGTCGCGCAGGCCGAGGCCGAGGCCCTGACCGAGGAACGGTGCCACGGTGTGGGCGGCATCGCCGGCGAGGATCACGGCGGCGTCGCCGAACGCCCGGGCCGGTCGCCGGGCCACCCGGGTGGTGACCCGGTAGCAGCGCGACGCGAACACCGTGGCCGGCCCGGGCAGGGCCGGCTGCCCGGCGGCCGTCGGCGGCGATGCCCGCACGAAGGGGAGGTTGGGCGCGGCGCCGAGGAACCGCTCGACGCGCAGGTGGCGGCCGCAGCCGGGGACCACCGTGCACGGCGCCGGACCGAGGTGGTGGCGCACGACCCGGTCGGCGCGCCGGCGGGGGAGCCGGTGGTCCTCGGCGTGCCACCACGACGGCGCCGCCCACCGGTGCCCGTCGATGCCGGCCAGCGACCGCACCGCACCGGCGGCGCCGTCGCAGCCGACCACCAGACGGGCTTCGACCACCAGAGGGGCTTCGACCACCAGAGGGGCTTCGACCACCTCGGGCCGCCGCTCGGGCGAGCCGGTGTGGACCGGCGCCAGCTGCACGGCGACGCGGTCGGGGTGGGCGCCGGCCCCGGGCCGGGCCTGCAGCCCGCACACCGCCCAACCGGTGCGGTGCTCGATGCTCGATCGCTGCACGATCGCCCACAGCTGCCGCTCGAGCGACGGCTGGTGGAACGCGTGGGGCAACAGCGCATCGGGGCACAGATCGCCGACGACGAGGGGGAAGCGGGACCCGCCGGCCTCGAAGGCCACGCCCTCGAGCCGGTCGAGGTCGACGCCGGCGGTCCAGCGCACCCCCAGTTCGGCGAGCTGCTCGACGGCGGGTCGGTCGAGGTGCATCGCCCGGGGCACGTCGACCGGCGTCGATCGCGGCTCGACCACGAGCACCGAGCAGGCCCGGTCCCGCAGGTGGGCGGCCAGGGCCAGGCCCACCGGGCCGCCGCCGGCGATGAGCACATCGACGGTGGGGACGGTTCGCACGCCGGTCGGCCGGCTCAGCGGTCGCGCACCGCGGTGCCGACGTAGCCGGCGAGGGCGGGGCCGCCCCGGGCGAAACCGAACCCGGGGTCGACGCGCCGCTGACGCAGGGTGCGGGCGAAGGCGCCGTCGAGGCAGGGGCGCACACCGCAGCGCTCCACCACCGTGGCGCCCGCCTCGGCGAACGTCCGGCGCAGCTCGCGCGGTCGGATGAAGCGGTCGTAGACGTGGAGGTGGCGCGGGCAGTCGCGGGTGATCAGCCGGGGACCGGCCACGGCCACCAGGTAGGCCAGCGGGTTGCGGGTGAACGTGTGGAACACGACCGAGCCGCCGGGGCGCACCACGCGCACCGCCTCGCGCACCACCGCCGCCGCATGCTCCACGTGTTCGAGCACGTCGAGCAGCAACACCACGTCGAAGCCGGCGTCGGGCTCGTCGAGCCCCTCGGCGTGGCCCACCCGGAACGCGGCGTCCGCCCCGTGGCGGGCGGCCAGCGATCGGGCCACGGCCACCGAGCCGGGGGAGCGGTCCACGCCCACCACCTCGTGGCCGTCGAGGGCAAGGGGCACCGCCACCAGGCCCGCCCCGCAGCCCACATCGAGCACGCGGCGGCGGGTCAGGCCGAGCACCGTGCGGACGTAGTCGACCTTCACCGGTGCTTCGGCGGCGAGCAGCGCGATGGCGTGGCCCGGATCGTCCAGCCAGCGCTCGCCGAGCTCGTCGTAGAAGGCGTTGTCGACGGTCGCGCTCACGAGCGCACCACCCGCAGCAGGTTGCCGGTGACGGTCAGCCCGGGCCCGAAGGCCAGGGAGCACACGAACGTACCATCGGGTATGGCGCGGTCGTGGAGCATGGCCGCCCAGATGTGCGGCAGCGTGGCGGAGGACATGTTCCCGCACCGGCGGAACACCTCGGCGCTGTGGCGGTAGGCGTGCTCGGGTAGCTCCAGGGCCTCGGCGCAGGCCTGCAGGATCCGCGGGCCACCCGGGTGCAGGGCGAAGCAGCCGATGTCGTCGAGGGTCAGACCGTTGCGGGCCAGGAACGCGACGGTGGCGTCGCGGGCGGCGGCGCGGATGTGGCCCACCACCTCTCCGCCGAGGTGCATGCGGAAGGCGTCGCCGCCCAGCCGCCAGGACAGCGCCGCGCCGGAGCCCGCCGCCAGCTGCTCGAAGTCGTCTTCCACCGCGAAGCCGACGGCGGGCCGCCGGGTCGTGACGTCGAGCCGGGCGGCACCGTCGCCGAACAGTGCGGCGTGCGCGATCCAGTCGCGCTCGACGGCGTCGGGTTGCAGGTGCAACGAGCACAGCTCGATGTGCAGCACCGAGGCCGCGGCGTCGCGGTCCCGGCGCCGCGGTGGCGCGCGCCGCGTCGGCGGCGACCCGCAGCGCGGGCACGGCGGCATGGCAGCCCATGTGGCCCAGCTGCAGCAGGCGGGTGCCCTCCAGCCACCCGCGCTCGGCGGCCACCACCTGGGTGGCGCTGGGCGACGAGTAGCCGGTGCAGGACACCTGCAGCAGGTGGTCGGGCGCCGAGCGGCAACCGGTGAAGGCCCGACGGGCCACGGTGAGGGCGGTGCGCTCGAACAGCGCCATGCGGGCCTCGAGCGGTGCGCGCAACACGCCGTCGGGCCCGCGGCGGTAGAGCTGCAGCTCGGCCTCGTCGACGTGGCCGTGATCGGCCACGCAGCTGCTGCGCTGCTCGATCCCGGTGCGCCGGGCGGCGGCTCGCAGCAACGGCGACGATCGGGTGGCCGCCTCGGGGCCCAGCGCCCAGGCCAGCCACGGCGCCAGCGCCTCGGCGGGCACCGGCAGGCCGACGCACTGCGGTTCCACGGCGGACACGTACATGGGCAGGCCGGCTCCTCGGCTCGACGGCGAACCCGCGAGGGGTACCCGATCACGCGCCGTTCCAGCCACCGCCCGGGGCGGCGCCGCCTCAGCGGTGGCGGCGGACCACCTCGGCCAGCGCGGCCACGCCGGCCCGGATGGTGTCGGCGTCGGGGTGGCCGAAGCACAGCCGCAGCCTCGATGCGCCCCAGGACGGATCGGCCGACCAGCCGGCACCGGGGTTGAACTCGATGCCGGCCTCGGCGGCGGGCGCCACCAGCGCGGCGGTGTCGACGCCGTCGAGGCGGAGCCACAGGAAGATCCCGCCGCGGGGCGCGGTGAAGGTGGCGGCGTCGCCGAGGTGCTCGCCCACCGCCTCGCACATCACCGCGCTCTTGGCGGCCAGCACCGCGCAGAGCTGCTCGACGTGGCTGTCGAAGTGGGCGGCGGCGTACTCGGCGATCACCAGCTGCTCGAGCGCGCCGGTGCCGGCGTCGGTCTTGAGGGCGAGCATCTGGCGCAGCACGGGGGCGTCGGCCACCACGTAGCCGATGCGCAGCGCCGGCGCGATCGACTTGGAGAACGACCCGCAGTAGACCACCTGCCCGGCGTCGCCCTCGGCGGCGGCCAGCGAACGGATGGCCGGCGGGCGCGGGCCGTCCCACAGCAGATCGGCGTAGCAGTCGTCCTCGAAGATCAGCACCCCGTGGCGCCGGCACAGCTCGAGCAGCTCCCGGCGGCGGGCCACGCTCATCACCGAACCGGTGGGGTTCTGCACCGTGGGGATGGTGTAGACGTACTTAGGGGTACGGCCGGCGGCGGCGCACCGTTCGAGCAGCTCGGCCAGGTGCTCGGTGACGATGCCGTCGGCGTCGAGGCGGACGCCGAGCACCTCCACGCCGAGCTGGCGGAGGCGGCTGATCATGCCGCCGTAGGTGGCCTCCTCGACGATGACGGTGTCACCGCGCTCGAGCAGGATGCCGTTGACCAGATCGAGTGCCTGCAGGGACCCGGAGGTGACCAGCACCTCGTCGAGGGCCACGTCGAGCTGCGCCCGGGCGCCGAGCGCCCCGGCCACGAACGCCCGCAGCGGTTCGTAGCCGAGGGGGCTGCCGCCGAGGTTGTAGGTGGCCAGCTTCGGGCCCTCCCGGCGCAACGCCGCCACCGCCGCTTCGGCCAGGCCGCCGAAGGGCACGTTGTCGGCGTCGTTGTGGCCGCCCACGAAGCTGAAGCGGGGGGCCGGCTGCCACGCCGGTTCCGCCGGGGGCAGGCCGCTGCGCAGCCGCGATGCGATGTCGAACGCCATGGGCGGGAACTTAGCCAGCGGGCTGCACGTACCGCCGGACGAAGTTGGCGATCATGCTGTTCACCTGGTCCGGTACCTCAAGCATGTTGAAGTGCCCCGCGCCCACCGTCTGACCGGTGACGGCGTGGGGGATGGCCGCCACCAGGCGGGCCGGGTCGCAGGTGGGGTGGGCGGCGGCGATGTGCAGCACCGGCACGGTGACGGCGGCGGCGGCGGTGGCGCCGTCCCAGTCCCGCAGGGCGGCGACCTCGGCGGCGAACACCCGCTCGGGGGTGAGGGCGGCATGGGCGTCCACCTCGGCGAGCAGCGCTTCGTCGAAGCCGTCGAGGAAGAAGTTGCGGAACACCCGGGCGCGCACGGCGGCCGGTCCCCATTTGGCGAAGGCGTCGAGCATGGCCTGGAAGCCGGCGCGGTTGTCGTAGACGGGTGCCGGGTCCACCAACACGATGGCCCGGCAGCGCTGCGGGTCGCCGGCCGCCAGCTGCACGGCGATGGCACCGCCCATGCTGTGGCCCACGACCACGGGCCGCTCCAGCCCGAGCTCGGCGATCACCCAGGCGACGTCATCGGCGTAGCCCTCGATCGTGTAGTCCTGCTCGGGCTTGTCGCTGAGCCCGTGGCCCCGCAGGTCGAGCGAGATGCAGCGGCCCGTGGTGGCGAAGTGCTCGAGCTGCCGGTGGAAGCTCCAGTGGTCGCAGCTGCCGCCGGGGACGAACACGAACGGGACGCCGCCGGCACCGCGCTCGTCGAAGCACAGCTTGATCCCGTCGCGCGTCAACGTCTGCATGACCAGCCTCCGGTCGCTCGGGTGCGGGCAGGCTAGTGCGCAGCCGGAGCTCGTCGCCCCGTGTTGCGGTGTGTCCCGGCGGGCCGTGGAGGACGTGCTGGGTCTGCCCCCGGTCAGCTGTGGGGCTCCATCGTCGCTCCGTTTCGCCCGGTTGGCCGTTGCCCGCCATCGCGCTCGATTCGAGGTCGATTCGGAATCGGTCGTCAGACACGAAGTTCGGTCGCCGATGGTGCGCTGCCGTGCTCGTGGCGTCCGTGTCGAACACCGTGGGTGGGTGTGCGGGCGGCGTCCGTCGACGCCGTCGAATCGACGTCGAATCGCTTGCGAGGCGGCGCGAGATAGGACCGCGCCGGACGGGCTGCCGCCGGGGGAGAGGAGGGCGACGAGCGCGGCGCCCGGCACCAGGCGGGACCGGGCGCCGGGCTGCTGGAGCAACGCCGGGCTGCTGGAGGAGCGCCGATGGTGGGCCGGCCCCGACCCCGCTGGTGCGGGTCCTTCAGCTCTCGATGGCGGCGCCGCCGTCGGTCGCGCCAGCATCGGGCGCCCCGTCGGTGTCGCCGTCGCCGGTAGCGGCGTCGGCGGTGGGCGGAGGGCCGATCTCGGCCAGCACGGCTTCCACCTCCGCGGCCGAGAACCCGGCGCCGGGGAACTCGTCGAGCAGCACGGAGAGGTCCTGCCAGGCGGCGGCGTCGTCGGCCAGGGGCGTGCCGCCCAGCGTCTGCCGCTCGTAGAGCACCAGGTGCACCACCTCGGTGAGGGTGAGCTTGCCCTCGAAGGCGGGCATGCCGCCCTTCGGTGTCTTGCCCGCTGCGGTGTAGAGGTCGGCACCGCCGGTGGAACCCAGCAGCACCCAGCGGACCTGGTCGAGCGGATCGGGGAACGTGGCGGTCACCGCACCGTCGGACAGCTTGGGGCCGACCCCGCCGCCGCCCCTGCTGCCGTGGCAGGACCCGCAGTTGACCGCACCGTTGTACACGGCGCGGCCCGCGCCGGACAGGGCCGGATCGATGGCGGCGCCGCCGGTCCCGACCGCCGGCTTGGCGTTCACGTAGCCGACGAAGGCGAAGATCAGCGAGGCCATGGCCAGCACGCTGAGCAGCAGCAGGCGGCCCTCACGGTCGTTGAGGTAGCGCTCGGTGGGACCCAGCGGCGCCGGGGGGACGGCGGCGGTCATGGCCGCGCACCGGTGGTTGCATCGTCGCCCTCGACGGCCCGTCGCATGCTGGTGGCCAACCAGGCCACGCCGGCCAGGGTGACCAGGGACAGCACCAGCGCCGCCGCCTGCAACACCTTGCCCCCCGAGTTGACGATCTTCAGCATGCTGAAGACGGCCAGCGCGGTGGCCAGCACGGCCACGAAGCCGACGGTGGCCAGCCACGTCTCGTGCGGTGCGAGCAGCGGGGGCTCGTCGTCCGCCGGCGGCGGGGGAGCGTGCGGTTCGGCTTCGGTGCTCATCGGAGGCCTCCGGTGGCGCTGGTCAACGGGACAGGGGCTTCGAGGTGGGTGACCGCGTCGGCGGTGGGAGGATCCTCGAGGGCATGGCGGATGCGGTTGACCACCCAGCCGACCAGACCCATCGGTATGCCGAGGAGCAGGGCGGCCCGGAGGGCGAGGGTCCAGTCGGTGCGGGCGGGTCGCACGTCGAGGGTGATCTGTCCGCTGGGGTGCAGCGTGCACAGCAGCGGGCCGAGGTTCGGTCGCAGCACGGTCTCGAGGTGGGCGCCGGCCGGCACCGCCCATGAGCCGAACGTGTGGGTGACGGCGTCGCCGTTGTCGATCACCAGCAGGTCGCCCGAGGTCAGCTCCCAGGTGGCCGGCAGCTCCAGCGGGTTGCCGCCGGCGGCGATGTCATCGGCCGCGCCGGCCGGTATGCGCAGCTGGTGCGTCGCCACCGCCCGGGCCGGGCCGGCATAGATCCAGATCGCCACCGAACCGACGGCGGCCATCAGGACCACCCCGGCCGCCACCCACGCCGCCAGCCCGACCAGCCGGCGGGCGCCCGACCATCCGGCCACGGCCATGGCCGGTCAGTTCCGGCCCATGAGGTAGAGCGACGGGTAGATGACCACCCAGGCCAGGTCGACGAAGTGCCAGTACTTGACCGCCGCCTCGACCTTCCAATGGTCCTCGGAGCCGAAGTGGCCCGTGCGGCCGAGGTTGAGCACCACGCCGAGGGCCCCGAGGCCGGTGACCACGTGGAAGGCGTGCAGGCCGATCAGCATCACGAAGTTGGACCCGTAGACGGTGGAGGTGGGGAAGTGCTGCGCCGCTTCGGCGAACTCGAAGCCGACGCCCACGGTGAAGGCCAGACCGAGCAGCATGGTCGCGCTGAGCCCGATGACGAAGCCACGACGGTCATCGTGGGCGATGGCCTGCTCGCCGAGGTAGGCGCTGATGCTCGACACGAGCAGCAGCAGGGTGAGCCCGAGCGCCAGCGGCTGGTTGAGCTCCTCGGGGTGGTCGGTGCCGGCCACGAACCTGGAGGAGATGAACGCGCCGAACAGGAACGTCTCGGACAGGATGAACAGCCACAGCCCCAGGCGGTTGGCCTGCGGCCGCCAGGTGGCCTCGGCGTGGCCGTGGCTACTGGCATGGGTGAGCGAGGCCATCAGTGCTCACCGCCCTTCCATACGTCGCTCACGTGCATGAACACCTGGAGGATCACCGCGCCCTTCAGGATCATGAACGGCACCAGGTACCAGGTGGCCACCTCGACCGCCTGGGTCACGGCGTACTCGGCCACGCTGAGCACGGCCAGCAGGAGGGCGGCGACGCCGCCGCGCACCATCATCTTGCGATGGTGGGCGGCGAGCGCCTGACGGTCCTCGAGGGTGCGGGTCAACTCCGCCATGGTCGGTCAGTCCCCTTCGTACGCCGTGCCCACCAGGGGCGCGGTGATCGGTTCATCGGCCAGCTGCGCGTGGCGCATGGTCGAGCCGTAGGTGTACGGCGTGGCCAGCACGGTGGGCACGCCGTGGAAGTTGTGCTCCGGCGGCGGCGAGGCCACCTGCCACTCGAGCGTGGTGGCGCTCCAGGGGTTGCCGACGGTCTTCGGGCCTTTGATGGCGCCGTGGAGCATGTTGCCGATGAACAGCACGAAGCCCAGGCCCAACACCACGGCGGAGATCGACACGAACAGGTTCACGTTCTCCAGTTCCTCGGGGTAGTCGGCGATGCGGCGGTTCATGCCGTTGGTGCCGAGCCAGAACATGGGGATGAACGTGGTCTGGAAGGCCAGGCCGATCCACACCGCGAAGATGTTGGCGAGCCGCTTGTTGTACATCCGCCCGCTGATCTTGGGGAACCAGAAGTGGGTGCCGGCCAGGAAGCCGAACACCACGCCTCCCATGATCGTGTAGTGGAAGTGGGCCACCACGAAGTAGGTGTCCTGCAGGTTGATGTCGGTGGCCACATCGGCCAGGAAGATGCCGGTGACCCCGCCCATGAGGAACTGGAACACCCAGATGAACCCGAACAGCAGCGGTGGTTCGAGGCGCAGGCGGCCCCGCCACATCGTGCCCAGTGCCGACAGGAAGATGATGCCGGTCGGTATGGAGATCGACTCGGTGAGGAACATGAACGGGGCGTGGAAGTAGTTGGCCATGCCCGAGGTGAACATGTGGTGCGCCCACACGATGAGCGACAGCCCCACGATGGACAGCATCGCCACCACCGAGGCCTTGTAGGCGAACAGCGGTTTTCGTGACATGTGGGTGATGACCTCGAGCGACAGCCCGAAGCTGGGCAGCACCATGATGTAGACCGCCGGGTGGGAGTAGAACCAGAACAGGTGCTGGTACAGCAGCGGGTCACCGCCGCCGGCAGCGTTGAAGAACGTGGTGCCGGCGATGCGGTCCATCTCCACCAGCACCAGTGCGCCGGCGAAGAACTGCGTCACCGTGAGGCTGAGGATGGAGGCGGACACCGCGCCCCACACGAAGATCGGCAGCCGCCCCCAGGTCATGCCCGGCGCCCGCATCGTCGCCACGGTCACCAGGATGTTGAGCCCGCCGAAGATGGAGGACAGGCCGAAGGTGATGACCGAGACGATGAACAGCGTCTGGCCGTGGTTGTTCACGGTGCTGAACGGCGGGTAGGCGGTCCACCCGGAGTCGAAGCTGCCCACGGTGGGGGCGAGGATGAGCCCGAGCGCCACCGGTACGTTCAACCAGTAGCTGATGGCGTTCAGGCGGGGGAAGGCCATGTCGTCGGCGCCGATCATGATCGGCACCATGAAGTTGCCGAACGAGCCGAGCACGGCCGCCACCGCCACGGCGACCATGAGGATGCCGTGCATGCTCATGACCATGTTGAAGCGCTCGGCGTTCATGATCGTCTCGCCGGCCCGGGATAGCTCGATGCGCATCAGCAACGCCGAGATGCCGCCCAGCACCAGCACGGCGATGAACGTGGTCAGGTACTGCACGCCGATCACCTTGTGATCGGTGGAGAAGGTCAGGTAGCGCCGCCAGCCCTCGATGGCGTCGGGCCGGGCGGGCAGGCCCCGCCACTCCCGCACCCAGGTCCGACCGAGGCCGATGCCGTACAGCCAGCCCACCAGGCCGAGCGTGTAGCCGAAGACGAGCGCCACCTCGCTGTTGACGCCACCGAGGCCGGCGAGCACCGTGATGGTGATGCCGACGAGGTAGCCGACGAGCGCGCCGACCATGGCGCGGACCAGAGGCCACATTGGTTCACACTCCCGTTCGCAGGCTGTTGAGGTACCGGTCGAACTCGGCGCCGGAGACCACCCGCACGGGCACGGCCATCTTGGCGTGGTCCAGCCCGCACAGCTCGGCGCACTGGATGCGCAGGTTGAAGTTGTCGGCGTGGTCGCCCTCGCGCTCGGGGGTGACGTAGAGCTGCGTGGTGCGCCCGGGCACGTTGTCCAGCTTCACCCGGAACGCCGGGATCCAGAACGAGTGCACGATGTCGATCGAGCTGAGGTCGAAGCGGATGCGCTCGTCCACCGGCAGCACCAGTTCGTCGGTGGCCACCGCGCCGTTCTCGTAGGTGAACTGCCATGACCACCGTTGCGCCTGCACGGCGATGACGTGGTCGGCGCGTTGTTCGCCGCGGAAGTCGCGCAGGCCGACGAAGCCGGGGTTCACGGCCACGCCGGCGGCGAGCAGCGCACTGACCGTCACCCACACGATGGTGAGGGTCCGGTGGTGGGGGAGGTACCGCCCGTCCTCGGTCGGCGGTGCATCGCCGAGCTTCCACGTGGTGTGGCGCACCATCATCGTGAGCAGCGTGGCGGCCACGCCGGCGAAGACGGGCACGGCCAGCGCGATCAGCAGGATGTAGGCCTCGTCGACGACCTCACCCTCCCGGGCGTAGTTCCCCGGCAGCAGGTCGACCTTCCAGGCCAGCAGCTCACCGATGACGATGAAGACCGCCCAGAGCACGAACAACAGCGACCAGTCGCCGCGGCGTCCTCGCATGGCTCTCCTCCCAGGGTTCCAGCGGTGACGCGTTCCTAACATCCGTTCGAATGGGGGGACCGGAGCCGGACGGCACCACCACGTCGTGACCTTGGTCCCGGCAGGAACGGTCCTGTGGACCGTGCGGATCGGTTCGAGCGCGTCGCCGTGGTCACGGCGGCCGGGGAGCGGGTCGGGGGAAACGGGTGCCGGGTGGTGAACGGGTCGTTCAACCGCGCCGTTCGGCCAGGCGCCGGCGCACGGCCCGCAGGCCGCGCCGGGCGAGTGCGAGCAAGGCCACCGCCACCGCCGCGAACACCACCATGAGCACCAGAGCCACCGTGGCCGCCAACCGGGGCCGGGCCAGGGCCAGCGCCACCACGGCGGCCACCAGCGCGTCCTCACCGAGGCTGGCCACCACGTTCGACGCCGGCTCCGGCGAGAGGTTGATGGCCAGCCGGGTCGACGCCTTGGACAGGTGGGCCGTCAGCGCCAGACCGGCGGCCAGCAGCGACGCCCACGGTTGCTCGAGGGCCGCCGATGCGCTCGCCGCCCCCACCGCGGCGGCCACCGAGGGGCGCACCAACGTGTGCAGCGCATCCCACGCGGTATCGGCCAGCGGCACCTTGTCCACCACGAACTCGACCGCGAACAGCACGGCCGCCACGGCGAGCACCGCCGGACGTTCCAGGGTGGCCGGCACCTCGGCCCACCCCAGCCGACCGGCCACACCGAGCAGCAGCAGCGTCAGGTAGGCGTTGATCCCCGAGCACCACCCGGCGACCACGACCATGGCGGTTTCCACTGCGGCCATCATGGCGCCCACGGGGCTCCGGCGGCCATCGCGGTAGGCTCCCCATCGATCGTCGGCCTGCGGGGGGAACGCGGCCTCGGGGAACGGGAGGAGCGGCAACGATGTCGTCACAGCAGCCGGTGGCCTCGGGGCGCGTCCCGGTCATCGATCTGACCGACCACCTCGCCGGTCGGCCCGGCGCCGAGGAGGCCGCCGCCGCCGAGCTGGGCCGGGCACTGCGCGAGGTCGGCTTCTTCAGCATCGTCGGTCACGGGGTGGACTGGGACGAGGTCGAGGCGATCTACGACCTCGCCGCCCGTTACCACCGCCTACCCGAGGAGGCGAAGCTCGCCCACCCGATGAGCGCCTCCACCATGGGCTACGTGGCCCTCGGCGGTGCCCGTCGTCCCGGCCGGCCCCACGCCCTCAACGCCGCGTTCTTCATGGGCCGCCCCGGCTCGAAGCGCAACCGCTTCCCCGACGAGGCCCTCCTGGCCGGCTTCGAGGCCCAGGTGAGCGCCTACTACCGGCGGCTGGAGGCCCTGTGTGGCCGCCTGCTGCCCCTCTACGCCCGGGCGGCGGGCATGGACCGCGACCACTTCGGCCCCTGCTTCGACCCCGCCCTGGCCACCCTGCGGCTCACCCACTACCCGGCCGTGCCCGCCGAGGAGGACCAGTGGGGCATCGACCCCCACAGCGACGCCGGGTTCATGACGTTGCTGCCCGCCAACCCGGTGGCCGGCCTGCAGATCCGCCCGGAGGGCGCCGACTGGTTCGACGTCATCCAGGAGCCGCGCTCGTTCGTGGTCAACGCCGGCGACACCCTGCGCCGGTGGAGCAACGACGTGTTCCGCTCCACCATGCACCGCGCCACCAACACCGCCGGCGTGGACCGCTACGCCATCCCGTTCTTCTTCGACCCCCGGGTGGACACGGTCATCGAGTGCCTGGACGGCTGCCGCGACGCCGAGCACCCTCCGCGCCACGAACCGATCGTGTACCGCGACTACCTGCGGGCGTTCATGAACGAGGGGTACGCGCAGCTGGCGCTCGGCGTGTCCTGAGCGCGCTCGGGCGGCGCGGCCACGGTGTGGCGGTGCCGTAATCTGCGCGGGATGACACAGCACCGCCCGCAGCCCGCACCCGCGGGCCGCCCCGACTGGCTGGCCACCGCCGGCGGGGACACGGAGATGGGCGAGCGCGTGCGCACCTTCGACTGGTCGGCCACGCCGCGGGGGCCGCCGCAGGGCTGGTCGGCGGCGTTGCGCTCGGCGGTGACCGCCCTGCTCAACTCCCGCTTCCCGATGCTGGTGGTGTGGGGCCCGGAGCTGATCAAGATCTACAACGACGGCTACCGACCCATCCTCGGCATGGCCAAGCACCCGGCGGCCCTCGGCGCCCCCGCCCAGGCGGTGTGGCGGGAGATCTGGGACGACATCGGCCCGCTCTTCGAGCAGGTCATGGCCACCGGTGCCCCCACCTGGACCGAGCACGGGCTGCTGATGATCGAGCGCAACGGCTACCCGGAGGAGTGCTACTTCACCTGGGCATACAGCGCCCTCTACGACGACGACGGCTCGATCGGCGGGCGTGCTCGACATCGCCACCGAGACCACCGGCGAGGTGCTCGCCCAGCGCCGCCTGGCCTGCATCGCCCAGCTGCACGCCGCCCTGGCCGGCGCCGACCAGGTGATCGACGTGTGCGTGCGGGCCACGAACTGCCTGGGCGAGCACCACGCCGACGTGGGGGCGATCGACCTCTACCTGCAGGTCGGTGGGCAGCTGACCCGGGTGGCCTCCAGCCGCCGTGACGATGCACCGCCGACGGCGGCGGCGCTGCTGGCCGCGGTGACCTCGTCGGGCCGTTCGATCACCGTCGGGGGCCAGGCGATCGCCGGCACACCGCAACCGGCCGAGCGCCACGTGGCCGTCATCGGCCGGCCCGACGCGGTGGCCGGCGTGGCCGACATCGAGCTCAGCCCCAACCGGCCCTTCGACGCCGCCTACGCCGACTTCGTCGACGTGGTGGCCCAGGCCATCGGGGCCGCCCTGCTGCACGCCTACCGGCGGCAGGTGGAGCTGGGCGAGTACCGCACGATCGCCGACACGCTGCAGCGGGCCATGCTGGAACCGAGCAGCAACCTCTCCACCGTGGCCGCCCGCTACCTCCCGGCCACCGGGGGCCTGGCCGTGGGCGGGGACTGGTACGACGTGATCGAGCTGCCGGGCGAGCGCCGGGCGCTGGTGGTGGGCGATTGCGTGGGCCACGGCCTGGAGGCGGCCACCGTGATGGCCCAGCTGCGCAGCGCCGCCCGGGCCCTGCTGTTGGAAGGCCGGGATCCGGCCGCCACCCTGGAGGGCCTGGACACGTTCGCCACCTCGCTGCCCGGCGCGTTCTGCGCCACCGCCGCCGTGCTGGTGGTGGATCGCGCCAGCTCGCAGGTCCACTACGCCCGGGCCGGGCACCCGCCGCCGTTGGTGGTGGGACCGCTCGGCGTGCAGTGGCTCGACCGCTGCACCGCCCCGCCGCTGGGGGTGGTGGCCGGCCGCCGCCTCGACGCCACCGCCGCCGTGCACCCCGGCGATCTGCTGGTGCTCTACTCCGACGGCCTCATCGAACGGCGGGGACGGCTCCTGAGCGAGGGGATGGCGCTGCTGGCCGACGCCGCCGTGGCGGTGTACGGCCGCTCGGTGCACCACGTGGCCGACGAGCTGCTGCGCCGGATGCTGGCCGACGGCGCCGCCGATGACGTGGTGCTGGTCGTCAAGCAGCTGCCGGCGGGTGCCGGGTGAAGCGGTGAGGGCGGCTCGCCGCACCGCCCGCCGACTGTGCGTCGGGGTGGTGGCAGCCCTGTTGCCGGCGCTGTTGCCGACGGTCGCCCTCGCCGGGGGCGCGGCGGCCGCCGAGGAGCCGCCGCCGCCGATGGCCACCTGGCGCGAGGCCCCCTGCCCGGTGCCGGTACCGGTGCCGGACACCGCCGGCCGCACGGTCCGGTGTGGTTGGGCACAGGTGCCGGCACACCACGCCGACCCGGCCGGGGCCACCGTCGAGGTGGCGGCGGCGGTGATCCCCGCCCGCCGGTCGGTCGGCCAGCCGCCGCTGGTGATGCTGGCCGGCGGCCCGGGCGAGAAGTTGGTGCGCCCGGCGCTGTTGGGATCGATCGTGGCGCTGGCCAACGACGTGCCCGCCGGGCTCACCTTCCTCGCCCAGGACCGGGATCTCGTGCTGCTCGAGCAGCGCGGTGCCGGCGCCAGCCGCCCTGCGCTCGAGTGCCCGGAGGTGGCCAACGCCTGGAGCCGCACCGGGGCCTCGGCCGGCGCCGGCCTGGTCGACGCCGTGGTGGCGGGCTACGCGGCCTGCCGCCCGCCTGGCGGCCGACGGATCGACCTGGCCGCGCTCAACACCGCCGAGGCCGCCCGGGACGTGCCCGCCGCGGTGGCCGCGTCGGCTACGCATCGTTCGATCTGTTCGGGACCAGCTACGGCACCCGACTGGCGCTGCAGGTGGCCCGCCTGCCCGACAGCGGGTTGCGCCGCCTGGTGCTGGCCTCCGCCATCCCAGCCGAGGCCGATTTCGTGCGCGATGTCGGCGCGTCCTACGACGCCGCGCTCCACGAGCTGGGCGCGGCCTGTGCCGAGGACCCCGAGTGCGCCCGCCGGGTCCCCGATCTCGTCACCGCGCTCGACGGTGTGCTGCGGCGGCTCGAGCGGGAACCGGCGCCGGTGGTCACCATCGATCCGCAGACCGGCCGGGTGGTGGCCAGCACGCTCGACGCCTTCGGGTTCGACAGCGCCGTCTACGGCCTGTTCTACAGCCCGGGCGGCCCGGCGTTGGTGCCAACGCTGGTGGCCCGGGCGGCGGCGGGCGACCTCTCCGGCTTCTCGGTGGCGGGATCGGCGGCGGCTGCCGGGGCGCCCGTCGGGCAGGGCTTCGGCGCCCAGGAGAGCGTGTCGATCAGCCTGGGCCAGCAGGTCACGTTCCTGTGCGCCGAGGAGCACGCCCGGCCCGACGAACCCCTACCGGCGGGTACGGTACGGAGCTACGCGGCGGCGTTGTTCGTGGCGGTGCACCCGGTGCTCGGGCGCAACCTGGATCGGGTGTGCCAGGTGTGGGACGTGCCTCCCGCCCCCGGGTCGGTGTTCGATCCGGTGCGCTTCGAGGGCCCGACCCTGGTGGTCAGCGGGCGGTTCGATCAGATCACCCCGCCCGCCTACGGCCGCGCCATCGCGGCGTCGTTGCCGGCCGCGGTGTCGGTGGTCGTCCCCACCGCGGGCCACTCGCCGATCGTCGGTGCCGGCCGCTGCGGGCTCGGGGTGGTCATCGACTTCGTGTCGCGCGCCGAGCCGGCGACGGTGGACACCGGCTGCCTGGACGCACCGCTGACCTTCCGCCTCGACGCCGTCGACGCACCGGTCTGAGCGGCGGTCTGAGCGATCGGCGGCGGTTCCGGCTGCCGGCCGATCAGCCGCCGAAGAGGAAGATCACCCCGACCGCCACGGCGCCGAAGGCCCAGATCCCGTGCCGGGCCCGTGCGTTCCACAGCGCATCGAGCGCCAGCACGAGGGCGGCCACGAGCAACAGCACCCCGACCAACAACAACACCATCGCCCGCCCCTCCACGCTCCGCACCGGGCCCCTCCAGGCTCGGGAGCCATCGTAGGCCGCCGGCCGGGCGAACGGCGCCATGCCCCCATACCATACCATACGAGATGGTAAGGTATGGGGGCGGTCGGCCCGGCCCGTCGGCGGCGCGCCGATCACTCGTAGGCGATGGCGTCGAGCACCTTCAGCCGCCCGGCCCGCCAGGCCGGCAGCAACGAGGCCCCGTTGCCGGCCACGGCGGCGGCCGCCAGGGTGGCCGCCAGCTGCAGCCACGGCACCCGGATGACCTCCACCACGGTGTCGGGCAGGGCGGCGGCGGTGGCCAGGCCGAACGTGGTGCCCAGGGCAATGCCCAGCCCTGCGCCGAGCACGGCCACGATGACCGCTTCCAGTCGGACCATGCGGCGGGTCTGGCGGCGCTGCTGGCCGACGGCCCGCAGCAGGCCGAACTCCCGGGTGCGTTCGAAGATGGCCAGCGACAAGGTGATGGCGATGCCGATGACGGCCACCACCACGCTCATGCCGAGCAGCGCGTAGATCAGCGTCGAGGCCTGGTCGAGCTGCGCCTGCTGATCGGCCTTGAAGGTGGAGCGATCCTGCAGCACCACCTCGGGGTACGCGGCCGCCACCTGCTCCAGGGCGTTGGTCACCCGCGCCAGATCCGTACCGGGCAGCATGGTGAGGCCACCATACTGATCGAGCTGGGCCTCGGGCGGGAACGCCACGGCGAACAGGTCCTGGCTGATCATCCAGTCGCCGAGGGGCACCGCGCTGTCGAAGACGGCGGTCACCCGCAACGGGCGGGGCCCGCCCACCGGGAAGGTCACGTCGAGCACGTCACCGACGGCGAGGCCGCGGTCCTCGGCCACCGTCTCGGCCACCAGCAGGCCGTCGGCGGGGATGGGGGAGACCGAACCGTCGAGGCGGCGGAAGCTCATGGTGCGGTCGAGCCCCACCGGCTGGGAGGCGATGACGGTGACCACGTCGCCGTCGATGCGCACCGAGCCCTCGCGGAACGTGCTGACCGCTTCGATCCCGTCGAGGGCGGCGGCCCGCTCGGCGAAGGCGGCCGGCATGCCCGCCCCCTCGCTGTAGGCGAACCAGTCGGCGGTGATGCCCTGGTCGAGCTGACGCACGAACGTGGCCTTGAACGAGGCACCGATCACGCCCTGGGTGGACACCAGCGCCACGCCGATCATCAGGGCGGCGGCGGTGGAGGCGGTGCGGCGGGGGTTGCGGGCGGCGTTGGCCTGGGCCAGCCGGCCCGACGTACCGAACAGCACGGTGAACGGCGACCCGATCGACAGGGCCAGCCGGCGGGTGAACAGCGGGGCGAGCCCGGCCACGCCCAGGAAGATGGCCACCGCACCCGCGCCCAACAGCGTCAGGCGCACGGCGAGGCGGTCGATGTCGCCGGCCAGACCGAACCCGAACGCGGCCAGGCCGGCAGCCGAGGCGGCGGCCCCGGTGACCAGCCGGGCCCGGGCCCGCTCGGCGAAGGGCGAGTGGCCGTCGCGCAGGGCGGCGACGGCGGGGACCTGACCGGCCCGCCACGCCGGCAGGGCGGAGACGGCCATGGTGACGCCGATGCCGATGGCGAAGGCCACCAACCAGGTGGTGCCGCTGAGCACCAGCGGCCCATCGGGCAGGCCGCCGCCGCTGCCGGAGATGATCGCCTTGAGCAGCGCTGCCACCCCGACGCCGCCCAGCGCGCCGAGCAGCGAGCCGACCACCCCGATGGCGAAGGACTCGGCCAGCACCAGCGTGCGGACCTGACCGTCGCGGGCGCCGATGGCCCGCAGCATGGCCAGTTCCCGCACCCGCTGCCCCACGGTGGTGTTGAACACGGTGTTGATGAGGAACGCGGCCACGAACAGGGTGATGAAGGCGAAGGCCAGCAGGATGTTGCGGAAGATGTCGATGATGCCGTCGAAGGAGCTGCTGAACTCGGCGGCCGATTCGGCGCCGGTGATCGCCTCGACGCCGTCGGGCAGCACGGCCGCGATGCGGTCGCGCAGCTCGGCCTGGCCCACGCCATCCAGGCCCTGCACCACGATGGTGCCGACGGTGCCGTCGTGGCCCAGCAGCGCCTGGGCGGTGGGCAGGTCGAACACCAGGTAGCTGGCGCCGGCCCCGCCGTCGGCGAAGGAGACCAGCCCCGACACGGTGTAGTCGCCACCGGCGACCGCCCGCACGGTGACGGTCTCACCCACCTCGATGTCGAAGCGTTGCGCGGTCCGGTCGTCGACCATCACCTCGCCGGCGGCGGGACGGCTGCCGGCCACCAGCTCGATGCCGTCGGCGTCGGCGGGGTCGGTCTCCCCGAGCGCCAGCACCGGCGGGCCGTTGTTCTCGATCAGCTCGCCGTCGGGGGCCACGGCGACCACGTCGCCGGAGACGGAGCCGTGGGCGGTGGCCACCCCGTCGACGGCGGCGACGGTGTCGACCAGCGACGCGGGCAGCGGCGCCCGGGCGGCGTCGACCGCATCAGGGCTGGCGAAGGGGTCGACGGCGCGCACCTCGACATCGGTGGTCTCGGTGATCGTGTCGGCCAGGTCGCCGAACACCCGGCGCAGCGAGTCGGACAGCACGAAGCTGCCGACCACGAAGGCCACGCCGACGACCACCGCCGACGCGCACAGCAGGAAGCGGACCCAGCGGGCGCGCAGCGAGCGCCGGGTGAGGGTGGTGAGCACCGATGCGTCCGACATCACCGCACCTCGGCGTTCGCCAGGACCGCGTCGCGGCGGTGGCGGTCGGTCTGGTGGCGGAGGCGATCGAGGATGGCGTCGGCACCGCTGGGGTCGCGGAGTTCGTCGACCACGTTGCCGTCGGCGAAGAACAGGATGCGGTCGGCGTGGGCGGCGGCGCTTGGATCGTGGGTGACCATCACGATGGTCTGGCCGAGCTCGTCGACGGCTCGACGGAGGAAGGCGAGCACCTCGGCGGACGAGCGCGAGTCGAGGTTGCCGGTCGGTTCGTCGGCGAAGATGATCTCGGGGGCGGTGACCAGGGCCCGGGCCACGGCCACCCGTTGCTGCTGGCCACCGGACAGCTCGGCCGGTCGGTGGCGCAGGCGGTCGCGCAGGCCGACGGCGTCGACCACCGTGTCGAACCACGCCGGGTCGGGGCGTCGACCGGCGAGTGCGGCGGGCAGGGTGATGTTCTCGGCGCAGGTGAGCGTCGGGATGAGGTTGAACGCCTGGAAGACGAACCCGATGCGGTCGCGGCGCAGGGCGGTCAGGCGACGCTCGGAGCAGCGGTCGAGCTGCTCGTCACCGATGAACGTCGCCCCGGAGGTCAGGCGATCGAGACCGGCCATGCAGTGCATCAGCGTCGACTTGCCCGAGCCGGACGGGCCCATGATGGCGGTGAAGCGGCCCCGCTCGAAGCCGACGTGCACGCCGTCGAGCGCGGTGACCCGGGTGCCGCCCTTGCCGTACACCTTGGTGGCCGCCTCGCAACGGGCGGCGAAGGCGACGCCGGGCTGCTGCACCGCGGTGCCGGCTGCGGCCATACCGCCGGGCATGTCGAGCGATGCGGGGCGTTCGGGCGGATCGAACGGGGAGGTGGAGGTGGTTGTCGTCGTCACCAACGCAGCATCGGTCCGGCCCGCCACCGCGACAATCGGGTATGACCCTGAGCGATCCCCCGAGCCGCCGCAGGCCCGGTCAGGGTCGACCCCGGTCCGCGGTGGCCCGCAGCCCCTGCTCGTGTCCCCGGAACGGCGAGTGCCGCCGACCCGGATGGGTCGGCGGCACGCACCGGACGATGTGGCGGATGTCGTCGTCTGGGGAGGTCGGTTCAGCCCCGCTGCGCCTGGAAGCGCCAATGGCGCAGCATCCAGAACTGGAACAGGCGTTGCAGGTGCTTGCGCATCCGTTCCGCCCGATCCGGTGCGATCACCGTGCTGGGCGTGGTCCCCACCTGCTCGCCGCTGTCGAGCACCGTGGTGGGGGTGGTGGCCGGGGGCGGCGGCACCGTGGGAGCCGGTTGGGTGGTGGGTGGGACGGTGGCCGGCGGCGCCGTGGTGGTGGTCTCGGGCACCGGCGGCTGGGTGGTGGCCGGCGGCTGGGTGGTGGCCGGGGCGGGCGGTGCGGTGGTGGTCTCGGGGACCGGCGGCTGGGTGGCCGGCGGTGCGGTCGGGGTCGGGGCCGGCGGTGCGGTGGTCTCGGGGACCGGCGGTGCGGTGGTCTCGGGGACCGGCGGCTGGGTGGCCGGGGGTGCGGTGCTGCTCACGTCCTCGGCGACCTGCGGGGCGCTCGGCCCGCAGTCGGCCGGGGCGCCGCCGGTGCCGTTGGCGAACGGCGGTGCACACGGGGCCAGGCGGGCGCCCGCCCCACCGACCGACCCGGGGCCGTTGTCGTCGACGACGTGGAGGCTGGTGAACAGCGTGGCGATGTCGTTGGCCCACTGGCACGAGCCGGAGCCGTCACCGCAACCCTGGGTGTACCCGGTCTCCATGCCGAAGCCCCAAGAGGAAGCGAACTCGTCGATCACCCGGCCGTCCGGGCTCCACTCGGTGGCGATGGCGTGCACGTCCCAGCCGGTGTCGTCCACCACGTAGCCGCCGTAGTCGCGCAGCGCCCGGGCGAGGATGCGGGCCGGTTCGGTGCGCAGCTGGGACTCGTCGAAGTTGGGGGGAAGGACCAGCAGGGAGCCCATCTGCACCGCCGGGTTGGACCCGCGGTAGCGGCCGGAGGCGTCACCGTCGGCCTTCCACGCCGGCCAGCGGAAGCCGGGGGCGCCGTCGCCCTCGCCGCCGTTGTAGTAGCAGAGGCGGGCGCAGTCGAGCTCGATCTTCAGCGCGTGGCGGATGGCGCCGCCGGGGACCAGCTCGCCGAGGCGGACGGCGCCGCCGATGGACGACATGCCGCTGCCGCCGTGGGCGCCGCGGATGCCGTCGCCGCTCTGAAGGTTGTCCGACGGGTACACCCACTGGCTGGTGGCCACCCCGCCGTTGCCGCACACGTGGAACGGTTGGGTCTGCAGCACGGTGGCGCCGTCGGCCATGAGCACGGCGCCGGCCATGTTGGGGGTCTGGCCGAGGTAACCGGGGTCGGTGGAGAAGTCGGTGGGGATCGGCACGTTGCTGGCCACCACGGTGCCGTCCACGGTGCCGCAGCGGGTGCTGTGCCAGCTCCAGCCGGCGGTGTTGCGGGAGATGTTCGTCTGGCGGGCCTGCGGCTCGAGCACGATCACGTTCTCGTCGACGCCCAGGCCCATGCCCCGCGAGGCGGGCAGGCCGGCGGGTACCAGCCGGGCCTGATCGCCGACGGGGAGGTTCCAGATCGAGTTCCACGCGAAGGGCCAGGCGGCCGCATCGCGGGTGGAGGGGAAGGCGCTGGCATCGGCCGCACCGGGTGGTCGGAAGAGGAAGACAGTGATGGACCCGACGAGGAGCCCGACCAGCCCGAGGGCCGAGAAAACACGAGACCGCCGTTTGTTCATGGTGGTTTGTCCTCCCGGGACGGTGTGGAGACGGGGGACAACCTGCTTGCAGGCCGCCGTTATCGAACTGTAACGAATGATCGAGCAAGCGCAACAAACAGGGCGGGAAATGTTTCGGGATTTCTGTGGGCCGAACATCGATACGGTGTGCTGGCCTGCATCGATGGTGTTGACGCAGGCGGTGCCGATCGAACGGCTACCGTCATATGTTCGTCACGACATGACGATTCCGTATCACGGTGTGCGGCCGAGCCGGGCCGCTGGTGCTCCTCCGGTGCCGGTCGCACGACGCTGCGTCGACACCGCCGCGGTGGGTTCGCTCGGCGGCCGAGCGGTGGGCGTTGCCCGAGGGGTGACCACCGGTCGTGGTCGGTGCCCACGGGCGGTCCCCCGCATCGATGGCGACGACCCACCCGATGGGTGACGAAGTGGTTGCGGCAGGCGGGGCCGCGCCGGGCCGGTCAGACGGTGAAGGCGGCGCAGTCGACGTCGCGGCAGGCCCGGTCGTCCAGCTCGCCCATCACGTCGCGCAGCGGGTTGTTCCCGATCACCTTGCGGATGGTGAGCCCGCCCCGCAGCTGCGAGGCGTTGGCGAAGATGGGCGTCGAGCGGAGCAGCCCGGCGGGCAGCGTCGTGGTGCTGGCCGGTGCGGTGGTGCTGGTGGTGGGCGCCGGGGCCGCGCCGGTGGTGGTCGTCGTGGCCGACGGCGGTCCCGGGGTGATCAGCGTGGTCGGTGTCGTGGTCACCGTCGGCGCCGGCGGCTGGGCGGGCGGCGTCGACGTGGTCGGCAGCGGCGGTGCGGTCGGTGCGGTCACGCCGTCGGGATCGAGGTACCACAGGGCGTTGGCCACGTTGAGGCGCACCGCGCCGCCCCAGCTGATGGTCAGCGAGCGCACGCCCGCCGCCGGGGAGGCCGGTGGGCGGATCCGCAGCAGCGTGGGACCGGCGTGCAGCATCGTCGCCTGCTGGTTGCCGACGAACACGTAGGACGGCACCTGGGGGAACGTGCCGTGGATCTCGATGACGGCGCTGGCATCGTCGACCGCCACCCAGTTCGGATCGATGGCGGTGAGCGCCCAGCCGCCGACGACGATGGGGGTGACCGGGTCCGGCCGCCAGGGCCCGGCCGGTGTGGTGGTGGGCACCGGTGCGGTCGGGGCGATCGTCGGGGCCACGGTGGGGGCGACCGGCGGTGTGATCGCTGGGCTCGTCGTCGGCGCCGCGCCCGTCGTGGTGCTGGGGGCCACGCCACCGCCACCGCCACCGCCACCGCCACCTCCGCCGCCGCCGCCTCCGCCGCCGCCTCCGCCGCCGCCTCCGCCTCCGCCACCGCCGCCGATGGGCGGCGTGGTGGGCACGACGGCGGCGCTGGTGGGTGTGGCCGCGCGGGTGGTCGGGCTCGCGCCGGTGGTCGGGGTGGGCGCGGGCGCCGTCGTGGGGTTCGACGGCCCGGTGGTGCTGGTGGGTCCGACGGTGGTGGGCGTCGGTGGGGCCGTCGTGTTCGGCGTGGTGGTCACGGTCGTGGCGCTGGTGCCGTCGACGTCGACGATCACCGCCATCGGGCGGCCGTAGCCGCGCGCCGGGTTGGTGGCCACCGTCGCCTCCACCACGAAGGCATAGCGGCCCGACGGCAGCCAGGTGGCCAGGTTGGTGCTGAACGAGCCGGTCTGCTCGGACAGCACCACGGCCGCGCTGTCGGTCCCGGTGCGCACCGACCGGCCGTCGATGCTGAGCGGCAGCCCCAGCACGCCGTAGGTCTCGCCGGCGACGACGGTGAAGACCGTCAGCCGCCACTGCACCCCGGCGCTGAACAGGCTCGGGTCGGCGCCGCTGATCGAGATCGTGCCCTCGACGTCGGAGCTGGGATGGCCGAACCCGGTGAAGCGGACCTCCCACGGGTTGGCCGGCACCGGCGGGCGGGTGGTGCTGGTGGTGGGGGCGGTGGTGGTCGGCGCCGGGGGGTCGCCGGCGGCCGCAGCTGCGTTCAGCCGGCCGCCGGTGACGCTGGTGCCCACCAGCGCGGCGCGCACGTCGACCGTGTCGAGCAGCCGGGTGCGCACCGCCTCGACGTCCCAGTCCGGGTGCTGCTCGAGCACCAGCGCGGCGGCGGCGGCGACGTGGGGAGCGGCCATGCTGGTGCCGTTGCCCAACACCACAGTGCCCGTACCGTTCAGCATGGGGATGGCGCTGCCGGGGGCGGCGAGGTCCACCAGCGAGGTGCCCCAGTTGGAGAACGAGCTGCGGGTGTCGTCGCCGGCGCTGGCCCCCACCGACAGCAGCGGCCCGGCGCAGGCGGCGGGGAACGAGGGGGTGACCGCCATGTTGTGGTTGCTGTTGCCGGCTGCCACCACCACGACCACGTCGTTGGCGGCGGCCCGGGCCAGCGCCCACTCGTAGGCGGCCCCGCAGGTGCCACCCGATCGACCGAGGCTCATGTTGATGACGTCGGCGCCGTTGTCGATGGCGTAGTTGATCGCCTCGACGATGTCGGATTCGTAGCCGCTGCCCGAGGGCATGGCGGCCAGGTTCATGATCTGCGCTCCCGGGGCCACACCGGCGATGCCGAGGCCGTTGCCGCTGGTGGCGGCGATGATGCTGGCCACGCTGGTGCCGTGGCTGCTGAACGACGGTGCCCACAGCTGGTTGTTGCCGGCCGCGGTGTTCCAGCCGTTGCAGTCGTCAGGGTAGCCGTTGAGGTCGTCGTCGATGCCGTTGCCGCAGACCTCGCCGGGGTTGCGCCAGGCCCGGCCGTCGAGGTCGGCCACGGTCAGGTTGGCGCCGCTGTCGATGACGGCCACCACCGTGCCGCTGCCGTCGGAGGCGGCGGGCACGCCGTCGAGGTCGATGTCGGCGTCGGCCAGGTAGCCGCTGCCGAGGTAGGCCCCGGGCCCGTTGTTCTCCAGGTTCCACTGGTAGGGCCGGTACGGGTCGGTGGTGGCGACGTGGGTGACGTGGTCCTCGGTGGCGTCGATGCCGGCGTGGTCGAGCAGGGCGGTGAGCTCGTCGGGATCGAACGTGCCGTTGAAGCGCCAGATGCCCCCGCCGAGGTCCTCGACGCTGCGCACGTCGGCGCGGGCCGCGAACGGTGCGAGCACCGCCGGCACGCCCTCGGGTGCCGGTGCGGCTGCCGCTTCGGGGGTGGGAGTGGGGGTGGGAGTGGGTGCGCCGGTGGTCGTCGTGGGTGCGGTGGCCGTCGCGGTCGTGGGCGTGGTCGATGCGGTGGTCGTGGTCGATGCGGTGGTCGTGGTCGCTGTGTCGTCGAGCCAGACGACGGCGCCGTCGCGCACCGTGGCCCGCCGGCCGTCGTCGTAGCGGGCGATGACGTGGCCGTCGGGCCCGGTCTCGAACGCGGCGATGGTGCCGGCCGCGGTGAGGGCGGCCAGCTCCTCGAGCGTGATCGCACCGCCGTCGCCCCGGGGCGGTGCGACGGGCTTGCCGGCGGGGGCGGCCGGGGAGCCGGTCTGCGCCGGCGGGACCACCGCCAGCACGTGGTTGAGGCCGTCGCCGGCGAACGGAGGCGGCTGCTCGATGCCCACCTCGGGCGGCGCCGCCAGCAGGGCCCCGGCAAGATCAGTCGGTATGGTACCGCTGGGTATGGCCGAGCCCGGCAGGAGGACGGTGCAACCGAGCACGCCGACGCCCGCCGCACCCAGACGGCGCCAACGCGCCGTACCCTGACGGCGCCGGGCCGCCGTACCCAGGCGGCGCCAGGACGCCGCGACGGGCCAGCGTGGCACCATGGCGGACTCCTCGATCGTGGTCGCGCCGTGGGGCGCGGGGTGGACACCTCGGGTGTACCGGGACCAATGGCACGGTCGCCTCCCGCCGGTTGGTGATCCGGGACGGATTGGGCGGTGGACCAACGATCGTGTGGCCGGCCCGATCGATGCGCGAGCGCCGACGGCTTCGAACCTGCGGACCGTGGTGCTCCCGCTGACCCCTTCGCGGGCGATTCAACGTCGATTCGGCGTGGTGGACGCAGGCGGAGCGTGTGCCCGCACCGCGTGTCCGCTGCGGACGGCCCGGGTTCGGGGCCTCACCGTCTGCCCTCGGATTCCGTGCCTTTCGACCAATTCCGAATCGAGATCGAATCGAGCGCGACGGGTTTCCCGGCCCGTCCCCCGAGCGGGCCTCAGTGCCCGGTGTGGTCCTCCAGCGCCACCCCGACGCAGGCGCCCAGCATCGACGCGATCTCGAGCGGTTCACCGCCGCCGATGATCTCGAGCGCCTGGTGCCGCCACTGCTTGGGCACCGCCACCAGCCCGGCGTAGCCCCGCCACCCGTCGCCCACCGGCAGGGGCCGCCCGATCAGCAGCTCGGCGTCCAGCTGCTCGGCGTCCATGCCCGCCATCGCCAGCTTCTCCCCGGTGAGCACGTTGCGCAGCCGCAGCGGAGCGCGGCGGCCCCTTTCCACCTGGAACACGCCGCGCGGCACGTCGAGCCAGCGCCGGGCGAGGTCGCTCTCGTCCGCCGGCAGCACCGCAGCGCGCCGCTCGAGGAACGTCGCCATCACCCCGCCCTCGTGCAGCACCACGTCGGCGGGCAGTTCCGACTGCAGCAGGGCCAGCGAGAACGACAGGCCGCCACCGGCCCGCCGGGCCAGTTCCTCGGTGACCAACGACAGCTCGCGGCGGGCGTGCTCGGTGACGAAGCGCCGCGCCTTGGCGTACAGCCACGCCGCTCGATCCTCGATCGGCTGGGGCTCCGGCCGGCCCTGGTGGCACTGCTTGTACTTGCGCCCCGAACCGCACGGGCACGGGTCGTTGCGGCCGACGGTGGCCCGCGGCCGCGACAGCGCGAACGGCAGGATCTCGGCCAGCAGTGCGACACCGCCGTCGTAGCCGAACAGGTCGCCGTGGCGGTAGCGGTCGCCACCGAGGCCTTCGTCGAACCCGTCGCCGTCGAACCCGTCGCCGTCGAGCCCGTCACCGTCGCCGCTGGCGAGGTCATCGACGTCCACGTCGGCTTGGCGCAACAACCCGGCGGCGCGCGCTGCGTCACCGCGGTCGGCGGCCACTGCGGCGAGCGCCACCGCGGCGGGGGCGAACACCGTGCCCGGCCGGCTCACCGCGGCCTCGAAGTGGGCCTCCGCCTCCTCGATGCGTCCGAGCAGATCCAGCGCCCGGCCGGCCAGCCAGTGCAGGCCGGCGGCCCGCTGCGCATCGGTGCGGCCGAGGGCGGCCTCGGCCAGGGCCAGCGCGCCGGCGGGATCGAGCTCGTCCTCCCGGGCGGTCGACAGCAGCACCCGGGCGACGGCCGGGTCGTTGAGGTCGGCCGCCAGGGTGGCGGCCTCCTCGTCGGTCACCGCCCGCACGGACGGGTCCGCCATGGCGGCCGCGGTCCGCCACCGCTCGAGCAGCGCAGCCACCTGCAGGGCCTGGCCCTCGGTGAGGTCCATGACCTCCTGCAGGCGGACGTGCTCCGACCAGCGCAGGTGCATGGCCGGATCGTCCTGCTGTCCGATGGCCGACGGCCCCACCGCCTGCAACCCGGCCTCGGCCAGCAACCGCCGCATCGGCGGCAGTACCACACCGCGCGGTATGGCGCCGGGCTCGGCCAGCAACCCCCACCACAGCGCGTCGACCAGCGCATGACGCCAGACGGCCGGCGGCGCACCGGCGGCGGGCGAGAAGCGCTCCTCGACCGCCCGGGCCTCGAACGTGCGGCGCAGTGCCTCGGCCAGGGCCGCCACCGCATCGCCGTCGAGCAGGGGCGGGACCGCAGGGTCGTCGAGGGCCACCACCGTGAGCTCCTCGCCGTCGAAGCGCACGGCCACCGACGTGGTGCCGGGCTCGAGCCAGCCTTCCGGCAGCTCCAGCACCGTGCCGTCATCGGTCTCGATGACGTCGAGCTCCTCGCCGTCGAGCGTGGGTGGGTGGGTGACCATCCACCAGGCCAACGGCTCGCAGTCGACGCCCAGGGGCAACACCGAGTCGGCCACGTCCTCGGCGCCGAGCTCGGTGCTGAACGTGACGCCGTCGAGCAGGGCGGGCACCCAGCCGTACCGATCGTCGTCCACCTCCACGAACGCGGTGTCGGCCTCGAGGCAGTGGCGGACCTCGTCGGCCCGCTCGTCGCGATGGCGGGGCAGGGCCACGCCGCCGGCGGCCAGCGCCTCCGCCAGCTCGTCGAGCGGTAGCGGGCCCGACGCCAGCAGCGCCGGTGCCTCGGCCAGGATGCGGGCGTGCAGCTCGGCGTGATCGACGTGCTCGTGGACGTGGGAGGCCATCCGGCCAGCATCGCACGTGGCCCCCGCCCGGTTCGACCACCGGGTGTGGCTGGTAGATTCCGCTCACACAGCGAAGGGGGATCATCATGGCTGTCGGGCGCGGTTCGGTAGGGCTGCCGGTGTTGGACCTGCCCATCGGGGACTACGGCCCCGAGGAGGCGGCCATGGTCCGCTATCGGGCCGAGGGGGAGGCCCGGGCGTTCACGCTGGGCAACCGGGGCCCGCTGCGCCTCGACGCCGACGGGCGCCTGGCCGCCGACATCGTCGACGCCTACCGGGAGCACGGTTTCTATGTGTTCGAGGGCGTGCTCGGCGCCGACGAGCTGGCCGACATCGAGGCCGACGTGCTGGACCTGCTCGACCGCGCCCCCGTGCACAAGGGCGCAGCGGTGGACCGCCACGGCCGGCCGGCGCTGGGCACCGACCGCGAGGCCCGGACCCTCACCTGGGTGCGGCCCCTGTCCGATCCGTTGGGCGGCACCGACGCCGCCCACGGCCGTCACCCGGTGAAGATGGTCGAGCCCGCCGCACCGCAGGGCGCGCCGGAGTGGGTGCTGCAGCTCATCCTCGGCTCGTTGCAGTTCTCCGACGCCTGCCTGCGGGTCTACGGCCACCCGCAGCTGCTGGCGGTGGCGGCCACCATCAACGGCGACGACTTCACCCCGTTCAACGAGGCCATCTGGATGAAGCACCCCGGCCTGGGCGGCTCGGTGGCCTGGCACCAGGACGGCTGGACCCACTGGGCCAGTCCCGACCTCGACGCCGAC
This sequence comes from Acidimicrobiales bacterium, assembly GCA_041394365.1. Lineage (GTDB taxonomy): Bacteria > Actinomycetota > Acidimicrobiia > Acidimicrobiales > CAIXPF01 > CAIXPF01. Next base: position 51,255 of record JAWKIM010000023.1, on the reverse strand, counting down.
ACCCACGGGTTCAACTTCATGGCCCAGCTGTACGGGTGCAACGCCGCCAACGGCCTGTGGGTGGTGCCGGGCTCGCACCGCATCGGCAAGGCCGACATCGCCGCCATGGTGGCCGAGTCGGGCTCGGAGCGGCTCGCCGGTGCGGTGCCGCTGATCTGCGCGCCCGGCGACGTGGCCATGACCAGCCGTCAGGCCGTCCACGGCAGCTTCGCCAACACCAGCCCCGACCCGCGGGTCACCATCAACTTCGGGTTCCACCGGCGCTCGTCGGTGCTGGGGGTGACCAGCGGCGGGGTGCACAACCCGGTGTCGGTCTACGACGAGCAGCGCCTCTTCGAACGATCCAAGGCGATCATGTGGGCCATCGACGCCCGCGCTCAGCGGTTCCCCGACGAGCCCCGGTTCGCCTACCAGCCCTTCGCCGGCCTCGAGGACCAGTACCGCTGGGGTCCCGAGGCCCGGCTCGCGCTGCGGGATTACAACCTGTTGGATCTGGGCATCTGAGCCCGCAGCGGGCGGCGGCGCTCAGCGGGAGGCCCGGTCAGCGGGAGGCGACGTAGGCCCGCCAGCCACCGAAGGCGGTGACGTCGGTGGCGCCGTCGATGGCCCGGGGCTCGGCGATGAAGCCGGTCACCTCGCGGCCGTCGGCGAGGGTGATCGTGCCCAGGCCGAGCGGCGGGGGGATCTCGGCCAGGAACGGACCGACCGCCGCCCACGGCAGGCGCCACACCTCCACCACGATCGACGCGCCCGGGCCGCCGTCGCCGCCCGCGCCGACGTGCTGCAACGCCGGTTTCGGCACCGGCCCGCCGGCCATGGCCCACAGGCGGTAGGCGGGGGCGGTGGACGTCTCGGCCACCCGCACCGCGCCCCGGTCGACCAGCTGGTGGTTGAGCGGCATGCCCGTCAGGTGGGCGCCGACCACGGCCACGTCGAGCCCGTCGGGCACCACCGGGGTGGGGGGCTCGTCACCGCAGAGCTGCGCAGCGGCGAGCGCCACCGCATCGTCGGCCCAGCCCGGGCCGGCCACCGTGATCCCGAACGGCCAGCCGTCGGCCCGGTCGGCGCCGGGTACCGCCACCGCGCACCAACCGAGCAGGTTGACGCCGTTGGTGTAGGTCCCCAGCCGGCTGTTGCGCCCGATCGGATCGGCCGCCACCTCGGCCAGGGTGGCCACCCCCGGCGTGGTGGGGAACAGCAGCCCGTCGACCCCGGCCCAGGCGGCGGCGGCCAGACGGCGCAGCTCGGCCAGGCGGTAGCCACCCTCGTAGGCCTCCACCGCGCTGCGGCCGACCGCCGGCTCGATGATGGCCCGCACCACCGGGTCGATGTCGTCGTGGCCGGCGGCCAGCGCCACGTGGGCACCGACGGCGGCATAGCGCTCGGCCACCCACGCCGACTCGTAGAGCAGGCGCCCGGTGGCCAGCAACGGCTCCACGTCGACCTCGACCAGCTCGATGCCGTCCTGCTTGGCCGCCGCCTCCAGCGTGCGGACCCAGGCGTCGGCGTCGAGGTCGCCGTCGAGCACCAATCCCGTACCGTATGGTATGCCCAGGCGGCGGAGGCGTCCGGGCCACACCTGCGGCGGGCGGGTGAACGGATCGCCGTCGTCGCCCTCGGCCACCGCCCGGGCCGCCACCCCGGTGGCCACGTCGCGGCTGAACACCGAGACGCAGTCGACGCTGCGCACCGCGGGCACGACGCCCCGGTTCGACAACCGGCCCGGTGTGGGCTTCACGCCGACGATGCGGCACTGGGCGGCGGGCACGCGCCCCGAGCCGGCGGTGTCCGTGCCGAGGGCGACGTCGACCACCCCGCGCGCCACCACCACCGCCGAGCCCGACGACGAACCCCCCGGCACCAGCCGGGCGTCGAGCGGGTTCACCGGCACCCCGTAGGGGGAGCGGGTGCCCACCAGGCCGGTGGCGAACTGGTCGAGGTTGGTCTTGCCCACGCACACCGCGCCGGCCGCCCGCAGCCGCGCCACCACGGTGGCGTCGCTGTCGGGTCGGTAGGCGAAGGACGGGCAGGCGGCGGTGGTGGGCAGCCCGGCCACGTCGATGTTGTCCTTGACCGCGAACGTCATGCCGGCCAGCGGAGCGTCGTGCCCGAGCCGGCGGAGGGCGTCGAGGGCGCCGTCGCGGTCGGCCAGCGAGATGAAGGCGGCGGGGTCGGTGGCGGCCAGCGCGGCGGCCCGTTCGAACGCCTCCGCCACCCGGTCGCGGGCCTGGGCCGGCGTGCGCCGCGGGTCACCGGCGCTCACGGGGCGATCACCGCCACCACCAGCCCTGCCGGCACCACCTGTCCCGCTTCCACCCGAACCTCGCACACCACACCACCCACATCGGCCCCCAGGGCCGTCTCGGTCTTCATCGCTTCGATCCACGCCACCGCCTCACCCGGCGCCACGACCGTACCAACCGGTACGGAGCGGGAAAGGACCCCGGCCAGCGGGGCCCGCACGGCCATGTGGCCGTCGGGCAGCGGCGCTTCGTCCTGCAGGGCCACGCTCGGCGGGATCACCGTGGCCGCCACGTCGAGGCCGGCCTCGATCCATCGGGCCCGCTCGGCGTCGAAGGCGCGCTGGCGCCGTCGCCGGAAGGCGTCGATGCCGACGGCTTCGGTGGCCAGGAACCGGCGGTGCTCGGCCAGGGCGAACGTCGTGGGCTCGACCGCGATGGTCGCCCGACCGGCGGGGAGGTCGGCGCGCAGCTCGAGCAGCTCGTCGACCGACACCGGGTGGAAGCGGATCTGGTCGAAGGGTCGCAGCAGCCACGGTTCGGCGAAGTCGTCGGTGCGGCGCCAGCGGTTCCACATCTGCACGGTGCGCCCGACGAGCTGGTAGCCGCCGGGGCCCTCCATGCCGTACACGCACAGGTAGGCGCCGCCGATGCCCACTGCGTTCTCCGCCGTCCAGGTGCGCGCCGGGTTGTACTTGGTGGTCACCAGCCGGTGGCGCGGGTCGATGGGCGTGGCCACCGGGGCGCCGAGGTACACATCGCCCAGGGCGAGCACGAGGTAGGAGGCGTCGAACACGATGCGACGCACGTCGTCCACCGAACCGAGGCCGTTGATGCGCCGGATGAACTCCAGGTTCCACGGGCACCACGGTGCATCGGGCCGCACGACCCGAGCGTAGTGCTCGGCTGCCTGACGGGCCGTCGGGTCGTCCCACGACAGCGGCAGGTGCACGATGCGGCCGGCCACGGCCAGAGCGTCGTCGGCCGGTAGCGCCGCCTCGGCCTCGGTGAGGGCGTCGACCAGGGCCCGTTCACCGATGCGGTCGGGGTCGTAGCCCACCTGCAGCGAGCGCACGCCGGGCGTGAGCTCGCCCACCCCGCCGATCGGGTGGTGGGCGAGGTGGTCCATCAGGGCACCGATGCGCAGCCGCAGCCCGAGGTCGAGCTCGTGGGGACCGAACTCCACGAGCACGTTGCGGTCGCCGTCGCGGCGGATCACCAGCCGGGGCGGTCGGCGTGGGCGTCGTCGACGGCGAGCACCGGGTTGGGCACCCGGACGGTCCGCCGGGGCGCGGGCTCGGCGGTCGGTTCCGGGCTCGGGTCGCCGGCCGGCTCGGACCCTTCGACCAGGGCGAAGCGGATCCGGTCCCCGGCGCGCACCTGGCCGAGCTTCCACTGCTCGGCGGTGGCCACCGTGAACGGGCAGACGAAGCCGCCGCAGCTCGGGCCGTCGGGCCCGAGGATGATCGGCATGTCGCCGGTCAGGTCGATGGTGCCGACGGCGTAGGCGTTGTCGTGCAGGTTGGACGGGTGCAGGCCGGCCTCGCCGCCGTCGGGCCGGGCCCAGCGCGGCGCCGGGCCGATCAGGCGAACGCCGGTCCGGTCGGAGTGGAAGTGGACCTCCCAGTCCGTGGCCAGCAGGGCATCGACGCCCTCGGTGGTGAGGAAGTCGGGCGCGCCGTGCGGGCCCGACAGCACCCCGATGCGCCAGCGGTCGGTCAACGGCGGCCGCTCGGCGGGCGGGACCGGTGATGGTGGGGCCACGGCGGCGCGGCCCACGTGCAGCACGTCGCCGGTCTGCAGCAGCCGTCCCCCGTGGCCGCCGAAACCGCCCAGCGCGAACGTGGAACGGCTGCCGAGGTGCTCGGGCACGTCGAACCCGCCCCGTACCGCGAGGTACGTACGGCAGCCGGGCCCGCGGACATCGCCCAGGCGCAGCACCGCGCCGGGGGCCACGGTGATCGGCTCCCAGGTCGCCACCGGCTCGCCGTCGACGGTGGCGGCCAGGTCGGCCCCGGCGAGGGCCACCACCGCGCCGGACCGGAAGCGCAGCGTGGCGCCGCGCTGGGTCAGCTCGAGCGCAGGAGTGGTCTCGGGGTTGCCCACCGCCCGGTTGGCGCAGCGGAACGACCAGGCGTCCATCGGCCCCGACGGCGGGATGCCGACCGCCCAGTAGCCGAGTCGGCCGGGCAGGTCCTGGATGGAGGAGGCCAAGCCGGGGTCGAGCACGACGATGGCATCGCTGCGCACCTCGAGGCCGGCCAGCAGCGAGGTGGTGACCGCGCCGGCGAGCACGTCGGGGTGGCGCACGACGGCACCCAGCCAGGCGGCGTTGGTCTCCACGCCGTGCAGGGCGGTGTCGTCGAGGGCGCGGGCCAGCGTGGCGAAGGCCTCGGGGCGATCGGCGCCGGCGGCCATGACCTTGGCCAGCAGCGGGTCGTAGAACGGCGTGATCTCGGTGCCGTCACCCACCCAGCCGTCCACCCGCACGCCGTCGCCCCGACCGAAGCGCACCGAGGTGAGCAGGCCGGTGCAGGGCCGGAAGTCCTCGTGGGGGTCCTCGGCGTAGACCCGGACCTCCACCGCGGCACCCTGCGCCGCCACCCGGTCGGGCAGGTGGGCCAGCGTGCCGCCGGCGGCCAGGCGCACCATCTCCTCCACCAGGTCCACGCCGGTCACCAGCTCGGTGACGCCGTGCTCCACCTGCAGGCGGGTGTTCACCTCGAGGAAGGCGGCGTCACCGGTGTCGGCGTCCACCAGGAACTCGACGGTGCCGGCCGAGCGGTATGCCACCGAGGCGAGCAAGCGGGCGGCCTCGTCGGCCAGGCGCTCCTCCAGACCGGGCGGTAGGTCGGGCGCCGGGGTCTCCTCCAGCACCTTCTGGTGGCGGCGCTGCAGCGAGCAGTCGCGGCTGGGGAAGGTCACGACGCGGCCGTGGCCGTCGCCGAGGACCTGCACCTCCACGTGGCGGGCACGGGCCACGTAGCGCTCGAGGAACAGCGACCCGTCGCCGAAGTTGGCCTCGGCCAACCGCCGTACCGACTCGTATGCCCCGTCCAGCTCGCGGCGGTCGTGGCAGATCCGCATGCCGATGCCGCCACCACCGGCCGACGCCTTGACCATCACCGGGTAGCCCACCGCGTCGGCCGCGGCGCGGGCCTCGTCGAGGTCGGCGAGCAGCCCGCTGCCGGCGGCCAGGCGCACCCCGGCGGCGGTGGCCAGGGCCCGGGCGGTGTGCTTCTGGCCGAAGTCCCGCAGGTGCGCAGCGGTGGGCCCGATGAACGTGAGGCCGGCCGCCTCGCACGCCTCCACCAGCTCGGGGCGTTCCGACAGCAACCCGTAGCCGGGGTGCACCGCCCGGGCGCCGGTGCGCTGCGCCGCCTCGACGATGCGGTCGATGCGCAGGTAGCTGGCCGCCGGCGGCCCGTCGCCGATGGGCACCGCCACGTCGGCGTCGAGCACGTGGGCGGCGCTGCGATCGGCGCTGGAGTGCACCGCCACCGAGCGGATGCCGAGCCGGCGCAGCGTGCGGATGATGCGCACTGCGATCTCGCCGCGGTTGGCGACGAGGACGGTGTCGAAGCCCAGCTCCGCCACGTCAGGGCTGCACGACGATCATGCGGACCGGCGTGGGGTTGAAGCCGTTGCAGGGGTTGTTGATCTGCGGGCAGTTGGAGACGATGACCAACACGTCGGTCTCCGCCCGCAGGTCCACCCACAGCCCGGGGGCGGAGATGCCGTCGACGATGCCCAGGGTGCCGTCCGCCTCCACCGGCACGTTCATGAACCAGTTGATGTTCGACTGGATGTCGCGCTTGCCCATGTCGTGGCGTAGGTGCTCGAACACGAAGTTCTCCACGCAGGCGTGCTGGGAGAACGTGTGGTGGCCGTAGCGCAGGGTGTTCGACTCCTTGGAGCAGGCACCGCCGATCGTGTCGTGGCGGGCCACGGTGGAACCGACGATGGTCATCATGGCGGTGCGCTCGGTCGACAGCAGCGTGGTGCCGACCGCGAGGAACACGTTGGCCTGGGCGGCCATGGTGTCGGCCGCGCTGTACCGCTCGGTGGTGTCCGCGGCCAGGTAGAGCACGCAGTCGACCGCCTGGTTGCCCTCGACGTCGACGATGCGCAGGATCTGCCCGGCCCGGACCACCTTCGACCACGGTGCCCGGGCCGACACCCACTCGTCGGCCACGACCGTACCGCTCGGTAGGTCCTCGGGGAGGGCTGGGGAGGGCGGGGCGGCGGTCATGCCGGCAACCCCGCCAGCCAGGCCTCGGTGTTGCGGTAGGCGCGCTCGCGCTCGGGGTGGAGCGCCACTGGGTGGCGTGCTCGTCGGTGGCGCTGGACCGCCAGGCGGTGACCCGCAGGGGTCCGACGGTGTAGGCCGGGCGGGGGTCGAGCACGTGGGCGGTGTTGGCCAGCGTCACGATCGTGTCGAGCTCGGTGACGAGCTCCACGTAGGCACCGGCGTTGGTGGGGGCGCCCTGCCAGACCATGGTGCCGTCGGCGTCGATGCGCACGCCCTTGAACAAGCAGAGGCAGGGGGCGATGTCGCGACGGGTGAGCCCGAACTGGCCAGCGACACGCCGAAGCGGTCGCGGGCGTTGGGGTGGGGGCCCTCGACCGCACCGCTGCCGTAGCGGGCCTCGTTGGCGGCCCGGCAGGAGCCGCCGCTGAACGCGTCGTGCACGGCGGAGGTGTCGGCCACGATCGTGGCCATGGCCCGGCCCAGGTCGGACAGCAGCACGCTGCCCTCGCCCAGGTAGGCCTGCCACTGGACCTTCACCGTGTCGGCCACGTTGAGCCGCTCGGTGGGCAGGCGGTGGTTGTGCAGCAGCAGGTTGGCGCAGGCGTCGCCGGTGAGGTCGGTGAGCCGGAGCCGGGTGCCGCGGGCCAGGGCCTTGGCGCTGTAACCGCCCCCGGCGATCACCTCGTCCCACACGACGTCAGCGGCGTCGACCCCCTGGGGGAGCGATTCGGCGGACCACGGGGGGATGGTCGGCATGGCGTCGGCACGGGTGCCGCTCTGGGCCCGGGCGTGCTCCCGGGCCGCGAACGTGGTGGCGGTGGAGCTCAGCGACGAACCTCCCTGTCGAGGCGCACCGGGCGGTGCGCGGCTGGCTGCAGTGGGCGCAGCGTAGGGAGGGCCGGTTTCTTTCGAATTGCATTCGAAATAACCGGGGGTTGCGGGTACCTGGCCGGAACCTTACGGCGTCCGGCGTCCGGCGTCCGGCGTCCGGCGTCCGGCGTCCGAGCGTCCGGCACCACCGCCGCGCCCGGGTCGGTCAGCCCTCCTCGCTCTCCTCGATCAGTTGGCCACCGCTGAGATGGAGGTGGAGCTTGGAGGACGCCGTCGACGAGGTGAAGGAGATCTCGATCTCGGTGGGCTGCACCTCGCGCGCCTCGGTGAAGCCGGGGTTGGGGCGCGCCGACACGAGGGTGAGCGTGCTCGCCGTCCAACGGATGACGACGGTGCCCCCCGCCATCGCGTAGGTGCGGGTGCTGGGCACCGTGGTGGTCGGTGCGGTGTTGGTCGGTGCGATGGTGGCCGGTGTCGTGGTGGCCGGTGTCGTGGTGGTCGGTGCCGTCGTGGGTGGGCCGGCCGCACTGGGTGCCGTGCCGGTGGGGTCGCCGGCCCCGAGATCACCGTCGCCGCTGCCCCTGCCCGGGTCCGCTGCGTTCGCGTCCGGCGGAGCGGGATCGCCCGGGCCGGTCGGGGTGGCGGCGGTGGCCTCGGTGGAAGGGGAGGGGGTGACGCCGGCACCGCCCTCGGAGGTGGTGGGCACGCTGCCGGCGGGGGCGGGGGCGGTGGCGGCCGGCGGTCGGCTGTCGGTCGTCCCGATGCCGGGGTCACCCTGATCGGCGGTCATCTCGACGCGGCCGCCGCGGTCGGGCAGGACCGCCACGGTGGTGGCCACCGCGGCGACCGTGGCCAGGCCGGCGACGGCCAGGTGCTGCAGGTGGCGCACCCGCCGCAGACGGCGGGCACGGCGGGCCACCCGGGCCAGGGCCCCACTGGTGGCGGGTCCGCCCGGGGCATCGCCGGCCAGGCGCTGCAGGTGCGTCTCGAGCCACGGGTCGTCGAAGTCCTGCTCGCCGCTCACGCCGGACCTCCGCCGTGGTCGGTCAGCCCGGTCCGCAGCCGCGCCCTGGCCTGGTTCAGATGGAACTTCACCGCGCCCTCGCTGATGCCGACGCTATCGGCGATCTGGGCGATCGACGCCCGCTCCACGTAGAACAGCGCCACCACCGCCCGTTGGCGCGGGGTGAGCAGCGAGATGAGGTGTTCGAGCCGCCCGTCGCCACCTCCGTGGCCATCGGTGACCGAGCCGGCGGCACGGGTGGCAACCGGATCGGACGCCAGGCGTTCGGTGAGCCGATCGCCGCGTTGGGTCCTCCGGTGTTCGTCGCGCGCCCGGTTGATGGCAACGCGGCGCACCCAAGCGACCGGGTCGTCGTAGCGCCCGATCCGTCGCCAGCGGGCGTGGGCACGGGCGAACGCCTCTTGCACGCAGTCCTCGGCGGTGTCGCGCCGGCCGCACACCACGGTCATCGACCGCACCAGGGCTGCGTAGTGCGCCCGGAAGAACGCGTCGAAGGATCCGTCGGGTGCCGCCGGGGCGCGCCGGGCCAACTCGGCAGGGATGTCATCGTCTGTCGCCATACGGATCGGGGTCTCGGTGCGGGCATGCACCGGTCCACACGTCCGGGCTGTCCGAAAGGTTTGGTCCGCCGCGGAGAGGGGTCGGCTGCGGACGCGCTTGGCACGGTATCGACGTTCTCGGGACGATGCGCCCGGGTCGCGCTCACCAGAACGGAGGAAAAGCACGCGTCGTCGGCTCGGCACCAAACCTCGGGGCGCCCGCCGAGCGTGTGATCACCCGACCCGGCGACACGACGTCGCCCCCCGGCAGGCGAGGCGCAACATGGCAGACCAACCCAACGACAAGCGGAGGTTGGTGGCCGCGGTGGCCGCTACCGTCCTGCTCGTCGGTTCGGGCGTGGTGGCGGCGGCGACGACGGGGTTCCTCGGCCCCCTCGGCGTGCCGCGACCCCAGGAGGCGGGGCAGGTCGGCCGCTCGACGTCGGCCGACGGTGGCGTGGCGTCCAGCGAACCGCGCTACGTCGACGACGTGGTGGTGGTGACCGCCGCAGCCGGAGCACCGGTGACGGCATCGGCGGCGTCGCCGGCTGCGGCCGCGAGCGTGGCCACGGGGGCAGAGGGGACCGGAAGCCGGACCGGCACCGGGTCGATCGCCCCGTCAGCGGGTGCGACCCCTGCGCCGACGGCGACGACGGCCCCGTCGCCGTCCCCGCCCCGGCACCGCTTCCCACCGCCACGCCCACGACCGCGGCACCCCTGCCCACCACACCCCCGACGGCGCCGCCCGCCCCGCCGCGACCCCGGCGCCCGCCGGTTGCGACCACCACGGCACCGCCGCCGACGACCAGCCCTCCGCCGGCAACGACCAGCACGAGCCGATCCCCGGCCCCGTCGACCAGCCTGCCGGCCGGTTTCAAGATCCCGGCCGACTGGCCTGCGGACGAGCCGATCCCATCCATCCCGGCGGGCTGCAAGAAGGGCCAACTGGAAGACAACGGCGTTTGGAACTGCGAGCACTGATGCACAACCCCACCCCGTCCCCGCCGGCGGCGCCGACCGCCTCGGCGATCCGACCGGTCCCACCGATGCGCAACTGGAGCGGCTGCGCCGCTCGGGCCCCGCCGGCCGTCTCGCCGCGGTGCCGCCGACCGGGCCGCCGGCGGAGCGTGCCGGACCGACGATCATCCGGAGCCGGCGACGCCATGCCGGGGCCGCCAGCCGCATCTTCGTGGGCGGGCTCAGCGGCTCGCTGTTCTTCGCCACCACCGCGCTGATGGCCACCCATCCGCCGTCGTGGGCGTCGGGCGGCGACGACACCGATGGGGACGCGGCAACGACCCCCACCGCGCCGTCGTCGCCGGTGCCGGTGGTGCACCGCACCGTCTACGTCAACCCTGATGGCACGCCGGCCACGCCGCCGGCGGGCGCCATCCCGACCGGTACCGTGCCGACCGGTACTGTGCCGCTCAGTACCGTACCGATTGGTATCGTGCAGACCGGTATCGATGTGCCCACCGTGCTGGCGGCCACCGACGGCAACCCCGCCCCGGGCGCTGCCGACGGTGTGGGCTCCAGCTGGGGCCCGAACGTCGCCGAGCCGGGGACGGGGGTCACCGACGTCGGAGCCCCTGCGCCGGCGCCGACGGCCGCCGATCCCGCTGTCCCGGTGGCGACGGCGCCGCCCGCGCTCAGCCCGACGCCGGTCCCGACCACCGATGTGCCGCCGGCCACCGAGATCCCGCCGGTGACGAGCCCGCCACCGCCGACCACGGCGCCGCCGGCGCCCACCACCGTGCCCTGCAGCGGTTCCAAGTGCTGACCTGCGCCGAGGAGAAGGGCTACTGGGCGTCGTACCGGTGGCGGGCCATGGGTTGCACCGTCGAGGTGCTGCTCGGCGCAGCCGCTGAGCACGACCTGCTCGGTCGTTGGGCCGTGGGGGAGTTGGAGCGGCTCGAGCAGTCTTGGAGCCGCTTCCGGCCCGACAGCGAACTGCGCCGCATCAACGCCCGAACCGGCGAGATGGTGGCCTTGTCCGACGAGCTCGCCGACGCCGTGGACACCGCCGCTGAGCTGTGGCGGCTGACGGACGGCGTCTTCGACCCGACGGTCCACGACGCGCTGTGCGCCTGGGGCTATGACCGCGACTTCGGCGCCGTGCGCGCCGATGAGACGCTGCGGCGCCGCCGAGGGCCCCGACCGGTTCCGGCGCCGGGACTGAGCGGGCTGGTCTCGGTCCGTCGTGGCACCACCGGCCAGGAGATCGGCGCCGCCGGCGGCGGGCGGCTGCTGCGGAGCCCCGCCGCCATCGACCTGGGCGGCATCGGCAAGGGGCTGGCCGCAGATCGACTGGCCGAGGGGTTGCTCGAGCGCGGTGCCCGGTCGGTGTTGGTAGCCGTGGGGGGCGACCTGCGAGCGGAGGGCACGACGCCGGCGGGTGGTTGGCGCAGCTCGCTGGAGGATCCCTTCGCCGACGGCGTGGAGCTGCTGCCCGTTCGCTTCGAGCGGGGTGCGCTCGTCGCCAGCACCACGGTCCTGCGGCGCTGGTCGTTGGCCGATGCGGCTGCGCACCACCTGATCGATCCGACCACCGGTGCCCCCGCCCACCCCGACCTCGCCGCGGTGTTCCTGTCGGGCACGGCGGCCGCCTGGGCGGAAGGCCTGGCCAAGGCCGCCCTCGTGCTCGGCGCCGAACGCGGCGCTGCGCTCTTGGCCCGCGTGGCGACGCTGCGGCCGGGCTGGGTGACCGGTGCCTGGTTCCTCACCGTCGACCGGCGCCTGGTCCCGGTGACCGACCTGAGCAGCAACCGCCACGGCGCGCCCCCCGCACCGTCCGCCCTGGGAGCAGCCTGATGACCGTCCCCTCGTTCGCCGCGCTCGTGGCCGAGGCCGACCCGAAGCTCGCCTGGTACGTCGCGCGCGCTGGCGGCCTGGTCGGCTGGGTGCTGCTCACCGCTTCGATGCTGTGGGGCGTGGCGCTGTCGAGCAGGGTGCTCCGTCGCAAGGGCATCCCCGCCTGGTTGCTGGACCTGCATCGCTTTCTCGGCGGTCTGTCCGTGGTGTTCACCGGGGTGCACCTGGGGGGTCTCGTCGCCGACGACTACGTGGCCTTCGGTTGGAAGGAGCTGTTCGTGCCCTTCGCCTCGACGTGGCAGCCGGTGGCGGTGGCGTGGGGGGTGGTCGCCTGCTACCTGCTCGTGGCGGTGGAGGCCACGTCGCTGCTCGTGCGACGGCTGCCGCGGGCGTGGTGGCGGCGGGTCCACACGGCCAGCTTCGCCCTGTTCGTGACGGCCACGATCCACGGGTTCGCGGCCGGCACCGATCGGACCGCGTTGGCGGTGCGCTGGACGGCGCTCAGCTTGTCGGCGCTGCTGGGCATGCTCATCGCGGTGCGGGTCGGCCGGCCCCGTGCCGCTCGCCGCCGCGGGCCGCGGGCTCACCGGCGTCCGGCCACGGCAGGGGCCGCAGCGGACGGCGTCCCCGCCGCCCGCTGAGCCGAGCGAGCTCGTCCTGCCCAGGTCGCGACCTGCCCGCCCGCCACCGCCAACCCGCCGGAGCGCCCGCCACCGCCGCCGCCGCCCGTGACCCGCCAGCTGCGCGCCCGCCGCCGCTGGGTCGGGTCCGGTCGCTCCGGCGCACCATCACGTTGCTCCGGTGACGAAACGCGTGCCGGGTGTGCGGGTGGTCGCTGGTGGCGCTGCGGGTGGAGGCCACCACGCCTGGTCGGCGAGCGACGCCCACGGTGCCGGCGAGACCGCGCCGAGCCATGATGTTTCGTCACCGGAGAAACCTGATGCGGTGGGGGAGCACCTTCGCGGCGGCCGCGGGGCGAAGGGCCGGCGCGCACGGCGTCACCGGTGCGCCGGTGCGCTGCCCGGTCGGGTGCCCGTCGGGTGCCGGGTCGGGCGCTACGTCGGGTCGGGAGCCGGATGGCGGCCGGTGGCGCCGAGGCGAGGGTTGCCGCGAGCTGACCCCCGGGCGGCCGATAGCCTCGGACCCCGTGTCCGGCACCGGAAGCTCCGTCGCTGCTGCCCTGGCCGTCTCCGGCCCGCTGGGCGACCTCGGCCACTGGGCCCGGGGCGAGGGCCTCGAGATCGTCCTGCTGCTGTCGGGGGCCGTGCTGCTGATCCGGGCGCTCAAGTGGATGCTCCACCGCTCCGCCGCCGGCTTCGGTGTGCGTGACTGGTGGTCGCGCCGCGCCACCGAGGTCCCCGTCCAACCGGCGGCCGAGCGTCCGGAGGTTCGCCGCCGCCAGGCGCTCACCCAGGCCATGGGCTGGTTGGCCAGTGCGCTGGTGTCGGTGATGGTCGGCGCCCTGGTGGCGGTGCGGGTGGGCATCCCGCTGTCCACCGTCGTGCCCCCTGCCACCGTCGCCGGTGTCGCCGTCGGGTTCGGGGCTCAACGCGTCGTGGCCGACGTGCTGTCCGGCTTCTTCCTGCTCGCCGAGCGGCAGCTCACCGTGGGCGACGTGGTGCGGATCTCCGACCCCGGGTCGACCACCGGCGTCGGTGGCACCGTGGAGGAGGTCACGCTGCGGGTGACCCGGCTGCGCACGCTCAAGGGTGAGGTGGTCTTCATCCCCAACGGTGAGATCCGTCAGCTCACCAACCTCACCATCGAGTGGGCCCGCCTGGTGATCGACGTGCCGCTGCGCGCCTCCGAGGACGTGGGCGCGGCCATCACCTGCCTGCGCCAGGTGGGCGATGACATGGCGGCCAGCCCACCGTGGAACGACCTGTTCCTCGACACCCCCGAGGTGCTCGGCGTGGAGGCGCTCGACGTGGGCGTGGTCCGGGTGCGGGTGGTGGCCCGGGTGCGGGCCAGCGACCAGTGGGAGGCGGCGCGCGAGCTCCGCCTGCGCATCACCTCGGGCCTGGCCCGCTCCGGCATCGTGCCGGTGACCCCCGTCGTCATGCCGGGGCAGAGCGAGTGAACGTCCGCCGCCCCCGCCTGCGCCCGTCCACCTGGGCGGCGATCGCCGTGTTCGTCGTGGCCGGCGCCACCTACAGCGTGGTCCGCCCCGAACCGGACGCACCGTCGCGCACCGGCATCGGCTCCAGCAGCGGTTCCGGACCCGTCGAGGTGGTGGTCGTGACCACCACGACGACCACCGCACCGCCGCTCGACACCACGACCTCGACGAGCGACCCGGCGGCGACCAGCTCGATCCCCGACGCGACCTCGACCACCGTGGCGCCCGATCCGTCGACCTCCAGCACCTCCAGCTCGTCGACGTTGCCGGATCGCCCGTCGTCGACCGTCGCGTCCACGTCCACGACCACGTCCACGACCGCCGATCCGCCCACCACCACCGGCGCGGCGGGCGCCGGCTCAGCCAGCACGAGCACCACCGCCGGCTGAGCGGCCCCGTCGACCCGCCCTCAGAGGTTGCGGCGCAGCAGCGAGTGCACCCGCTCCCAGTGCAGCTCCGACGCCTCCCGGTCATACCGCTCGGTCCCCGGCGGGGCGTAACCGTGCACCGCGTCGGTGAGGAAGTCGATCGTGTGGCGCACCCCGGCCTGCTGCAACGCGGCCTGCATCTGGTGCATCGTCTCCACCGGCGCCGTCGGATCCGCGTCGCACCAACCGAAGTAGAGCTCCGCCTGCACCCGATCCAGGTGCAGATGGGGTGAATCCTCGCTGTCGCGCACGAGCCACGCGCCGTGGATCGACGCCGCCGCCTTGACCCGCTCGGGCATGGCCCGGGCCACCGACACCGCCAGGCCGCCGCTCATGCAGAACCCCACCGCGCCCACCGGGCCGGGTCGGGCCGCCGGATCGGCGTCGGCGTGGGCGAGCAGCGCCGCGCAGTCGCTCACGATGTTGGTGGGCGTCACCGCACCCATGAGCTCGCGGCGGGCGTGCATGTCCTCGTCGCTCAGGCCGAACTCCCGGAACGGCCCGCCGCGGTAGAACAGGTAGGGCAGCAGCACGTAGTAGCCGGCCGAGGCCAGCCGCATGGCCATGTCCTTCAGTGCCGGCCGGATCGACGGCGCGTCCATCAGGTACAGCACCACCGGCGACGGCCCGTCGTGGGTCGGGTGGTAGATGAAGGTCTTCATCGCCCCCTCGGGCGTGGTGATGTCCAGCTCCTGGGAGATCATGGCGCCAGTCTTCCAGCCCGGAGCCACTACCGTGCTGCGTTCATGGACGGAGCACGTGGCCTCGGCATCGCAACCTTCTCGACCGTCGACGACAGCGAGCGGCTGCTCGACGTCAAGTTCCTCCACTACGAGCGCGGGCTGAGCGGCGCCACGTCGGCCACCGAGGTGCTCGACGACGCCGGCTGGGCGGCGTGGGGCGACGCCACCCGCGGCCTGGCCCGGGCGTCGCTGGCCGGCGCCGACGCCGCTCGCCGGGTGCGCACCGAGGCGGTGTCGGTCACCATCGCCGACCTGGCCGACCCGCCCGACGGCCCGGCCGACGTGTACCTGCGGCTGCACCTGCTGTCCGGCCGGTTGGCCAAGCCCCACGAGCAGAACCTCGACGGGGTGTTCGGGCTGCTCAACAACGTGGTGTGGACCACCGCCGGCCCTTGCGACGCCGTCGACTTCGACGTCACCCGCGCCCTGCTGGCCGCAGCCGGCCGTTCCGCCCACGTGCTGGGCGTGGACAAGTTCCCGCGCATGGTCGACTACGTGCTGCCCGCCGGCGTGCGCATCGCCGATGCCGACCGGGTGCGGCTCGGTGCCCACCTGGCCGAGGGAACGGTGGTGATGCACGAGGGGTTCTGCAACTTCAACGCCGGCACGCTCGGCCCTTCCATGGTGGAGGGCCGGATCTCCGCCGGGGTGGTGGTGGGAGCCAACTCCGACATCGGCGGCAGCGCCTCGATCATGGGGACGCTGTCGGGCGGCGGCAAGGAGGTCATCGCCATCGGTGAGCGCTGCCTGCTCGGCGCCAACTCGGGCATCGGCATCTCGCTCGGCGACGACTGCATCGTCGAGGCCGGGCTCTACGTCACCGCCGGCACGCTGGTGCACCTCGCCGAGGGCGAGCGGTCAGTGGTGAAGGGCCGCGACCTGTCGGGCGTGTCGGGCCTGCTGTTCCGCCGCAGTGGCACCACCGGGCTCATCGAGGCGCTACCCCGGGCCGGTGCGTCGTGGGACGGCCTGAACCAGGCCCTGCACTGACGGCCCCGGCCCGCTCAGGTGGCGGGCGCGGCCTCGGCCTCCGGCTGCCGGTAGCGGTCCAGCAGGGCGGTGATCTCCAGCACCTGGCGCACCGCGCCGCTGGCCCCTTCGAGGTACAGCGATGCACCGCGGGCGGCCAACGCCTGGCCCGCCGCCACCAGCGCGCTCAACCCGCTCGAGTCCATGAACGTGACGTCGTGGAGGTCGACCAGCACGGTCGGGGCTCCGGACTCGACGGCGGCGGCCAGCTCGGAGCGGACCCGAGGGGCGCTGTCGATGTCGAGCTCGCCGCGCAACGCCACCTGCACCAGCGCCGGCACCGACCGGTGCTCGTCGCCGCCACCGAGCTTGCCGGCGCCGCCCGCGGTCGACGGCGGCACGACGGCTGAAGGCGGATCGGGGATCGACGGCAGCGCGATGGCGCCCGCCGTGGGGGTGGGGGTGTGGTCGAGGTTGCGCACGGGCGGCACCGTTCCCACCGGCGGGCGCGCTCAACCCTTTTCCGGAGCCGTTTGTGCAACGCTGGCCCGGGGTAGCCCTGCGGCACGTGACGACAGGAGAAGGTGCATGGCCCGCGCGACAGCGGCCGCCACAGCCGCGGTGCTGTGCCGCGGCGCCGGTAAACGCTTCGGATCGACCTGGGTGGTGCGCGGGCTCGACCTGCAGCTCGAGCCCGGCACGATCCTGGGACTGATCGGCCCGTCGGGCTGCGGCAAGACGACGACGATGCGGCTCATCAACGGCGCCTACCACCCCGACGAGGGGATGTGGCCGTCTTCGGTGCGCCGCCGTCGCGGCTCGACACCGCCCGCCGGGTGTCCATCGGCTACCTGCCGCAGCGTCCGGTGCTGTTCGAGGACCTGTCGCTGTGGCAGAACCTGTTGTTCCCGCGTCGCTCAACGGCGTGCGCCGGCGGCCGTCGCGCTCGGCTGCTCCGCCAGCTCGAGCTGGTCGACCTGGGCGAGGACCGTCGCAAGCTGGTGCGCAACAGCTCCGGCGGGATGCAGCGCCGGCTGGCGCTGGCCGCCACGCTGGCGCACCGGCCACCGCTGCTCCTGCTCGACGAGCCCACCGCCGGCATCGATCCGATCCTGCGGCAACGCTTCTGGGACCACTTCCGGGCGCTGCGCGACGGGGCCACACGTTGGTGGTCACCACCCAGTACGTCGGTGAGGCGGCGCGCTGCGACGTGGTCGGCCTGCTCGCCGAGGGGCGATGGTGGCCTACGGCACGCCGTCGGCCCTGCACCGCGCCGCCTACGGCGGTGAGCGCATCGAGGTGGAGACCGACCGCCTGCCCACCGAGGAGGCCGTGGACGAGCTCCGCCGGCTCGACGGGGTGCGCTCGGCCGACGTCGTGTCGGACCGCCGTCTCCGTCTCGTCGTGGACGACGCCGGCGCCGCCCTGCCCCAGGTGGTGCAGCACCTGCAGGTCCGCGGGCTGCGCGGTGGACGCCGGCGAGGTGGCCGTCGACTACGACGACGTGTTCATCCGGCTTGTCACCAGGGCACGGGCGTGAACGCCCCGCTCGCCGACCACCAGCCCGTCGCCGGTTTCGGGCGCTCGCTCATCCAGACCACCGGGTTCCTGCGCAAGGAGATCGTCGAGGTCGCCCGCCAGCCCCGCCTGCTGCTGGTGCTGGTGCTGGCCCGTTCCTGGTGCTGGCCGCCTTCGCCGCCGGCTACGACGAGCAGACGGTGGTGCTGCAGACCCGCTTCGTCGGCCCGCCCGACAGCGTGTACGAACGCGCCATCGACGACGCCGCCGACGACCTGCGCCGCTACCTGTCCTCGGCCGGCTACACCAGCGACCGTGCCGAGGCGCTGGCCGAGCTGCGCGACGGGCGGGTGGACCTGGTGGTCGTGTTCCCCGACGACCCGGCCGAAACGGTGCTCGCCAACCGGCGGGCGGTGATCGAGGTGCTGCACGACAAGCTCGATCCCATCCAGCAGACGGCGGTGGAGGTGGCCGCCCAGGTGGCGGTGGCCGAGCTCAACGCCACCGTGCTCGAACGGGTGGTCGGTGAGACCCAGCGGCGGGTGGGCGACGCCGTCGAGGGGGCCGAGGCGAACGATGACGAGCTCGGCGCCGATGTAGCAGCCGCCCTCGACGCCGCCCCGCCCGAGGGCACGGGCCTGCTCGATCTCGACGCCGGGGTGGTGGTCCGGCCCTTCGCCAGCGAGGCGTCGTCGGTGCTGCCCGAGCCGGTGACCGTGACCGACTTCTTCGCCCCGGCCGCGGTGGCGCTGCTGGTGCAGCACCTGGTGCTCACGCTCGGCGCCATGAGCCTGGTCAACGACCGCGGCATCGGCCTGTTCGAGGTGTTCCAGGTGGGCCCGATCGGTCCCGGGCGGGTGCTGGTGGGCAAGCACGCCGCCCACCTGCTGGTCGGTGCGCTGGTCAGCGCGGCGCTGCTGTTCGGGGTCACCCGGGGTCTCGGTGTGCCCGCCGCCGGCGATCCGCTGTGGTTGGCGCTGGGCATGTTCGGGCTGCTGTCGGCGTCGCTGGCGCTCGGCTCGGTGGTGGCGCTGCTGGCCCGCTCGGCCACCCAGGCGGTGCAGTACGCCATGCTCGTGCTGCTCGGCGGGTTGTTCTTCGGCGGCTTCCTGCTCGAGCTCGATGCGTTCCGTTACCCGGTCAAGGCGGTGTCGTGGCTGCTGCCGGTCACCTACGGCATCCGCTTGCTGCGCGACGTCATGCTGCGCGGCGACGTCCCCCGCACGGTCGACCTCGCCGGTCTGGCCGGCCTGACCGTGCTCTACGGTCTCGCCGGGTGGGCGCTGCTGGCCCGAAGGCTGCGGGTGTCGTGAGGCCCGGCGGGATCCTCGGGCTGTTGGGGGTGCGGGTCGATGTGCATCGCCCGCAGACCCGGGCGCGGATGGCCTCGGTGCTCGACGCGGTCGCGGCGCTGGGCGTGGTGCTGGCGCTGCTGGGCCTGGTGGCCGGGTGGATCGTGATCGGCCAGCTCGACCGGGGCACACGACGCTCGGTGGAGGTCACCATCACCTCGCTCGACTCGATCTCGCGCACGGTGTCGGTGGCCGACGAGGTGCTGCGCAACACCACCGGCGCGCTGTCGTCGGTGCACGACACGATCGCCGCCGTCGAGGGCTCCTTCGACAGCACCGAGGACCTCGCCGTGGGCGTGGCCGACCTGGCCGACACGCTGGCGCCGGCCCTGCAGGAGACGTCGGCCACGTTGCGTCAGCTGGAGCGGGTCGGGGCGGACATCGACCGGCTGCTCGGCGGGTTGTCGAACCTGCCGCTGGCGCCCGACTACCGGCCGGAAGCGGGCCTCGGGCCGACCTTCGGCGCCATCGCCGGCGACCTCGAACCGGTGCCGGAGGCGCTGCGGGCGACCTCGCAACAGCTGCGGGCGTGGGAGGCGTCGACCACCGACCTGCGCGACCGGCTCGGCTCGCTGCGCACCGCGGTCGCCGAGGTGGAGGACGACCTGCGCGCCAGCGCCGAGCTGGTCGGCAGCTACGAGGACACCATCGCCGATGCCCGGGCCGCGGCCGAGGCGGCCCGCGACGACCTGCGGACGAACTCGGTGGTGTTGCGGGTGTTGCTGGTGGCCGGCGCCCTCGCCTTCGCGCTGCTGCAGCTGGCCCCGTGGTGGGTGGGCCGCACCCTCGCCGCCGAGACCGAGCCGCCGCCGGGGACCGACACCGCGCCCGACCCCGAACCCGAGCGCAGACCCGATCCCGAACCCGGGCCGTGACGCGGCGACGGCGCACCGACGGCCCTGCGAAGGACCACCGGTGCGCCGTCCGGCGAAGCCGCCAGCCGACTCAGTTCAGCCGAACCGGAAGTACTCGTCGAAGTGCTCGCGCACGTTCCCGAGGTGCGAGTAGTACTTGGGGAAGCCGCCGTTGTAGTTGCCGTCCTGGCGGCGGTTGAACTCACCTTCGAAGTTGTAGTAGCCGGGGGTGCACTCGGCGTTGCGGTTGGTCTTGCCGCGGTGGTCGATGACCTCCTGCACCCACCACTCCTCGGCCTCCGGCGTGCAGTCGATCGTGCGGTAGCCGTTGCTGCGCACGTGGTCGATGCAGGCGGCGATGTGGTCGCCCTGCGCCTGCAGCACGTCGGTGAGGTTGAAGTTGAAGCTCGCCTGGTAGCCGCCCATGATGAACAGGTTCGGATACCCAGCGGTATGGATGCCGACCAGGGTGCGGATGCCGTCGGCGTACTTCACCTGCAGGTCGAGCCCGTCCTGGCCGCTGATGACGTTCCAGGTGCCGGTCTTCTGCACCTCGAAGCCGGTGGCGTAGATGAGCACATCCAGCTTGTAGGTCTTGCCCTCGAAGATCGGGCCGTCGGGGCCGATCTCGGTGATGCCCTTGCCATGGGTGTCCACCAGGTGCACGGTGGGCCGGTTGAACGTGGGCAGGTAGTCGTTGTGGAAGCACGGCCGCTTGCACATGAACATGTACCAGGGCTTGAGCGCCTCGGCGGTGGCGGGGTCCTCGACGATCTCGTCGATGCGCCGGTGGATGCGCATCATGTAGTCGATGTTGGCGTTCTCCTGCGCCCGCAGCTTCTCCTCGGGGGTGAAGGTCTTGCGCCGCTCGAGCTGCAGCTCGGTCAGCGGCGGCTCGGTGAACGCCTTCTCCCGCCGCTTGGCCTGCCAGCCCGGCTTCAGGGTGGCGGCCCACTCGGGGTCGGTCTCCCAGTCGTCGCGCACGTCGATCGACGACGGCGTGCGCTGGAACACGTACAGCTCCTTGGCCTTGGCGCCGAGGTGGGGCACGGCCTGCACGGCGGTGGCGCCGGTGCCGATGATGCCCACGACCTTGTCGTGGAGGTTCTCCAGATCGGCACCGGTGTACTCGTAGTCCCAGCGCGAGGTGTGGAACGAGTGGCCCTGGAACGTCTCCATGCCGTTGATGCGGGCCAGCTTGGGCTTGGTCAGCGTGCCGTTGGCGGAGATCACGAACTGCGCCTTCATGTGGTCACCGCGGTCGGTGGTGACCTCCCACAGACGCTCGGCCTCGTTCCAGGTGGTCGAGGTGACCGTGGTCTGGAACACGGCGAGGTCGTACAGGTCGTACTTGCGGGCGATCATCTGGCAGTACTCGTAGATCTCCTGCCCGCCGGCGTAGTGCCGCGACGGCACGTAACCGGTCTCGTCGAGCAGCGGGAGGTAGTCGTAGGCCACCACGTCGCAGGCGATGCCCGGGTAGCGGTTCCAGTACCAGGTGCCGCCCACGTCGGCGCCGCGCTCGACGATGCGGATCGACTCCACGCCGCGCTCGCGGAGGCGCCCCGAGGTCAACAGCGCCGAGAACCCACCACCGATGAAGAGCACCTCGACGGTGTCGACGATGGGCTCACGGGGCGTCACCTCCGGTGCGTAGGGGTCGCCCTCGTAGCGGGACAGCTCGCCCTGCAACTCGGTGATGTACTGCTTGGTGCCCTCGGGCCGGTAGCGCAGGCGCAGCTCGCGCTCCTCGGCGAACTTGGCCTTGATGGCGTCGTAGTAGGCCTGGTCCCGCTCCTCCTTCGCCCGGTAGGCGAGCAGGAGTGGCTTCTCCGGCTGTGACGTGGTCATTGGGTGCTCCCCCTTGCAGGCGCGCCTGGTTGCGGCGATGTTCGGTGGCGACCCCACAGCCTGCGGCGAGCGAGCCGGGTTACGCCCCCAGCGCCGGCCAAGTATCGCGCGCTGCACGGCCGTGTCCCCAACGCACGCCGGATCGGGCGGGATCGGGGCCCGAGTCGTTGACCTGCGGGTTCGCTGCCGGGGCCGGGCTTGATGCGCCGGAAGTCCTGTTCACATATGCCCAGTCGGGGCGACGAAACGGTGTTGGTCCGGTCCGTACCGTCGCTGGTGGTTCGAGATGTCCACGCCCGCCCGCACTCCGTTCCGAGCACGACTCGGCGCCGTGATGGTGATGCTGTCGTGCCTCTCGGGCCTCGCGCCTGCCGCGCCCGCAGCAGCGTCGGACCAGGCGATCGGCGGGGTGGGCGGCAACGTGGCCGTCGATCCCGTTGTCGCCCCCGGCGTGCTGACCGCGGTGGCCGAGGCCGGCGAAGGGGGCGAGGCCACCCGCCTCATCGTCGACGTCGGTCCCGGCGGCGTGTCCCCGGCCGAGCTCGAGGCCGCCGGGGTCGAGACCGTCGCCGTGCTCGAGGAGCTCGACCAGGTCATCGTCGACGCCGCCTCGATCGAAGCGGTCGACGCCCTGGCCGGGCTCGACGCGGTGCAGGCCATCGAGGCCGACCAACTGATCTTCCCCACGCTCGTCGATGCCAAGTCGATCATCGGCCAGCCGGCGGCCACCGCGGCGGGGGCCACCGGGTCCGGCGAGATCATCGCCGTGCTCGACACCGGCATCACCCTGAGCGCCTTCGGTTGCTCCACGCCCGGCGGCACCTGCCCGATCGCCTCTGCCGAGGAGGTCAACGTGGCTGCCGCGCCGATCGCCGGTTACAGCACGGTCGGCTCGGCCGACGGTGCCTACGACGACGATCCGAACATGCACGGCAGCCGGGTGTCGACCAGCGCGCTGGCCGCCGCGCCCGCCGCCCGCATCGCCTTCATCGACGTGTTCGCCCGCTACAACTGCACCGGACAGAGCTGCCCGTACGGTTCGTCGGTGCTGGTGAGCTCCGACTCGATGCTGGCCGCCGGGCTCAACCGGGTGCTGCAGCTGCGCAACGGCGGGATGAACATCCACGTGGTCAACATCTCCGCCGGCAGCGTGGCCGCCTACGCGCCGGGCACCTGCCAGAGCGGGCTGGCGGCCACGTTCAACCTGGTGCGAGCGTCGGGGATCCTGCCGGTGGTGGCGGCCGGCAACGAGGGCGCGATCACCGGCCTGGCGTCGCCGGCGTGCCTGTCGGCGGCGTTCTCGGTGGGCGCCACCTACGACCTCAACAGCACCCCGACCACCTGCGACGGCCACACCGTGGCCCGCGTCGTCGATGGCGTGACCTGCTTCTCCAACAGCTCGCCGGACCTGGAGCTGTTCGCCCCGGGCAGCCGTCTGACCATGTTGTCGGTCACGGTGGAGGGCACCTCGTTCTCGGCGCCGCTGGTGGCGGGTGCCGCCGCTGCGCTGTGGTCGGCCAAGCCGGGGGCGGCGCTGGAGACGATCTCCTCGGTGCTGGTGTCGAGCGGGCCGTTCGTCACCGACAGCCGCAACGGGTTGGTGAAGCGCCGGCTCGACATCAACGCTGCCCTGGGCACCCTCAACGGGTTCCTGTCGACCGCCGGGCCGGCCGACGGGTTCGTGCCGGTGACCCCGGTGCGGGCGCTCGACACCCGGGCGGCGTTCGGTCCGATCGGCGTGGCCGGCGGTCCGCTGGGCACCGCCGCCCAGTCGTTCTCGGTGACCGACGCGCTGGGCGTGCTGCCCGGCGATGTCGCCGCCGTGGTGCTCAACCTCACCGGCATCACGCCCGGTGAGCCGTGCTACCTGACGGTGTGGCCCAACGGCTCGTCGCGCCCGTTCAGCTCGAACCTCAACCTGCTGCCCGGTCAGACGCTGGCCAACTCGGTGATCGTCGGCGTCGGGGCCGACGGGCGGGTGGGCATCGGGGCGTCGTGCCCGGCGGTCGATGTGGCCGCCGACGTGACCGGCTGGTTCCCGCTGGATGCCGACCTGCACACGGTCAGCCCGTTCCGCTTGGTCGACACCCGGCTCGGTCAGGGCGTGGCCGCCGCCGGGCCGGTGGGCTCGGTGGTGGCGGTGGCCCCCCTGGGCGTGGGCGGCCTGCCGTCGGACCCGGCGTTGGTGGACAGCGTGCTGGTCAACGTGACCGTGGCCGCGCCCACCGAGGCGGCCTACCTGACGATCTGGCCGTCGGACTCGGCCCAGCCGTACACGTCCTCGCTCAACTTCGGGGCGGGGGAGACGGCCACCAACTTCCACATCGCCAAGATCGGCGCCGACGGCCGGTTCGCGGTGGCGCCGTCCAACGGCAGCACGCAGCTCATCGTCGACGTGTTCGGGTGGGTGCCGAAGGGTTCGAGCGCCTACCGGGGCGTCGAGCCGCAGCGGATCCTCGACACCCGCTACGGCCAAGGCGTGTGCGACCCGGCGTGCGCCAGCCCCGGCGGCGGTGGGGTGGTCCGCTTCGCGGTGACCAACCTGGCCGGCGTGCCCGCCGACGCCCGGGCGGTGGCGCTGAAGGTGACGGCGGCCTCGGCCACCAGCCTCACCTACGTCACGCTCTACCCGACCGGCATGCCCACCCCGAACGCGTCGAACCTGTTCGTCACGCCGGGGGCGGTGGTGCCCAACCTGGTGACGGCCAAGGTGGGCCTCGGTGGCGCCGTGGACCTGTTCAACGCGGCCGGTACGACGGCGGTGGTGGTCGACGTCGTCGGGTACTACCCCTAGGTCCCGGTCCAGGTCTTCGCGTCTCCCTGTCGGTGTCCCGCCGGCCGGCGCGGTCGCTCAACGGCGCAGCCGCTGCAGGAACGGGGCCGTCGCCGGCAACCACCGCGGCAGGTGGGGCTGCAGCGCCACCCCGGTGAGCACCGCCACCGTGCCGATCAGCGCATCGGCGAGGACGGGATCGCGGCCGTCGACGAAGACCTTGCCCACCGTCAGCACCAGCGGGAACACGGCGGCGGCGGCCACCAGCCACCGGCGGCGGGTCAGGGCCAGGCCCAACAGCGCGAAGGCGGTGAAGCGGGCGGCGTTGATCACACGTTCGGCGGCGCCGCCGAGCGCGGCTGGCGGCAGGCGTACCGCAACCTCGGTCTGCTGGTCGACGGGGACTTCGACGACGACGAGGACATGGTCATCCTCGGCGTGATCGGCGGCTACGGCTACATCAACGCCGGCTTCGTGCGCATGCTCGGCGTGCGGGCGCCCGGCGGTTCCGTGGCGGTGGTGGACCGGACCATCTTCGGCGAGTCCGATGCTCCCGCCTACCGGCCCCGGCCGGGCGACAAGAACCTCGCCTCGACGGTGAAGCTGGGCCGCACGGTGTTCCGGTTGCTCTCCACCAAGTCCCAGCCCGAGCTGGAGGACGACAAGGCGTTGGCCGCCGCCTACGTCGATCGCTACCCGGGCGACGACGCCGACGACGCGTCGCTGCTGGAGTACTTCTTCGACCTCGAGCCGATCTTCGAGCGGCTCTTCGCCCGCCACATCGACAACAGCTTCTCGGCGGTGCTGGTGGCGGGTGCGCTGTCGGACCTGTGCGTCAAGGCCGGCAAACCGCACCTGCTGGTGTCCATACTGGCCGGTATCGGCGAGGTGGAATCGGCTGCGCCCTCGGCGGCGATGTGGTCCCTGGCCCGGGCCGCGCAGGCCGAGCCCGCTCTCGCCGCCGCCTTCGACGCCGGCGTGCCCGGCCTGCTCGACCGGCTGGCCGGTCTGGCCGAGGCCGACGGCTGGCGGCAGCGCTTCGACGCCTTCCTCGACGAGTACGGCTCGCGAGGCCCCAACGAGTGGGACATCGGCTCGGACCCGTGGGCGCTGCGACCGGAGTTGGCGCTGGCCGCCATCGACCGCATGCGGGCCGTCGACGACAGCCATGACCCGGCCCGCCAGGCCGGGGGGTTGCGGGCTCATCGGGAAACGGCGGTGGCCGAGGTGCGCGCCGCGCTCAACCCGATCGACCGCCTGCAGTTCGACAAGGCGCTGCGGGCCACCACCGTGTTGTCGCAAGGCCGCGAGCGTTCGAAGACCACCATCATCCGAGCGGTGCACGGCGCCCGCGTCGCCCAGGCCGAGTTGGCCCGGCGGATCGCGGCGCGGGGCGGGCCGGTCGAGCGTTGGCACACCTGCCTGTACACCAGCGCAGAGCTCCCCCAGGCGGTGGACGACCCCTCGACGTTGGCCGACGTGATCGCCGAGCGGGTGGCGCTGCACGGCCGCCTCAGCCGGTTGATCCCGCCGTTCATCGTCGATGACGGCATCATCCCCGACCCGTCGACCTGGCAGTCGCGCGACCAGGCCGGCCCGCCGGTGGTGGTCGGCGACACGTTCAACGGCATCGCCGGCTGCCCAGGTGTGGCCCGGGGGCGGGCGCGGGTGGTGCTGGATCCGGGACAGCCCGGTGACCTCGGCCCCGGGGACGTGCTCGTGGCGCCGATCACCGATCCGTCGTGGACGCCGCTGTTCCTGGCCGCCGACGCCGTCGTGGTCGACGTGGGCGCCACCATGAGCCATGCGGTGATCGTGTCGCGTGAGCTGGGCATCCCCTGCGTGGTGTCGGCGTTGGGTGCCACCACCCGCACACCCGACGGTGCGCTGATCGAAGTGGACGGTTCCACTGGGACCGTCACCGTCCTGGAGGTGCCGGCCGGGGTCCCGGCGTAGCATCCGGCGATGCCCAAGCTCGATCCCGACGCCGTCGACGCCTTCCTGGCCGAGGCCCGCAACGCCATCGTCACCGCCATCCGCCGCGACGGCCGGCCGGCCATGACCCCGAACTGGTTCCTGTGGCAGGACGGCAGGTTCTACGTGTCCACCACCAAGACCCGGGCGAAGTACCGGCTGTTCACCAACGACCCGCGGGTGCAGCTGGCCGTGGACGACTCCACCGGCTTCCGTTACGTAGTGGTCGACGGCACCGTCGCCATCCATGACGACCTCGATTCGGGCCTGCCGTACTTCAAGGCCTTGCGGGCCAAGCACGGCCGCGGCGGCCAGAGCGACGAGGACCTGCGGGCCGAGATGGTCCGCGACCAGCGGGTGCTGCTGGTCATCACCCCCGACAAGCCGCCCTCCGAGTGGCTGGGCATGGGCCTGGGCTGAGGCGTTCAGCTGAACGCCGCGCTGACCATACCGCAGGGTATGGCGGGCTAGTTCCATTGGGGGTCCGGCGGTGGTGGGTCGGCGAAGACGGAGATGATGTAGGGGTAGTGGGGTCGGTCGATCCAGTAGGGGCGCACGGCGTGGGGGTCGAGGCCGTCGGGGAGGCCGAGCTCGATGTCGTGGGGTTCGATGGTGGGTGGCTGCTGGGGGCTCCAGCCGTTGGGGTTGGTGAATCTCCAGCTGCCGTCGTCGTTGTTGCGTTCTATGGTCCAGCCGCCTTCGTGGACGGTGCGGTGGTGGTGTCGGCAGAGTAGGAGGAGGTTGTCGAGGTTGGTGGGTCCGCCGTCGGCCCAGTGGTGTTGGTGGTGGGCGTCGAGCCAGCCCCGGTGGGTGCAGCCGGGGAAGCGGCAGGTGCCGTCGCGGGCGTGCAACGCCCGCCGCATCGCGGCGGGCACGGTGCGGGTCTTCGCGCTGACCGCGACCGGTTGGCCGTCGACGTTCTGGTAGAGCCGTACGACGCTGCCGTCGCAGCACAGCCGTCGGGCGGTTTCCGCGGTGATGGCGTCGCCGCCGTCCACATGGCACTCCCCGGTGGGGTTGTTGCCGGTCAACACGTCGGCGTCGACCCGGACGACCACCTGGTAGCGGTCCGCCGTACTCGTCGTGCTGGTCGCAGCGAGGGCTCGGGCGGCGACCTCCAACAGGGCGTCAGCCCGACGCTGCTCGATATCGGCGTGCTTGTTCGGTTCGGCCACGGCGTCGATGGCTTTGACGAGCACGGCGTGTTCCTCGGCGGGCAGGCGCACGGTCAGGGTGACCGTGCCGTCCTCATGCGAACGCGAACGCACGAACCGTCGCATGCCGGGCTCGAGATCGGGGCGGTCGGGGTTGTTCAACACCCGGGCCCGGCGGATGCCGGCCACGATGCGTTCCAGGCCGGCGGTGTGGATCGATTTCGCCGTGTCCACCAGGCCTTGTTCGATGGCGGGGTAGGCGACCCGGGTGATGGCCCGCACCTTCGAATAGGACAGCTCCCCACGTTCGAACGCCGCGGCCACCATCGGCAGGTGTTCGAGAGCGCGGGCGACGCGCACCTTCTCATGGGCGGCCCGCAGGTCGAGGGAGCAGTGCCACATCAACCACTGCGCGCAGGTCTGGCACTCCCACCGTTCATAGAGGCGTCTTCGGTCGTACTCGGCGACCAGGCGGAGCCAGCGGAACTCGCTGGCCGCCATCGTCGAGGACCACGACACCAACGCCGACTCCAACGCCTCGGCCCCGACATCGACCAACGCCACCGGATCAAGAGCAAGCACCTCCGCCATGACCACCATCATCCACACCAGGTATGACAACGAAGCAGCGCCCACCGAAGCAGGCGTCAGCCGCACAAGCCGTGGTCGACGGCCCGGCGCCACCAGGATCTGCGCTCGCAGTACCACCGAGGGTCGAAGCGGCGTGTTCAGCTGAACGTCGCTCCATCGGCGGGGTGAGGACGGGCCAAGGCGGGTTGGCGAGGCCGGCAGCGGTCAGGTCGGGAGGCGCTTCCGCCGCCCGCCGCCCGCCGCCCGGCACCGCCCGCCGCCCGCCGGTGGACCGAGGCTCAGGTGAACCGGCAGGTGATGGCGCCGAGCGGGCCGTAGTCGACGTGGAACACGTCGCCGGCGCGGGCGTCGAGCGGGCGGGTGAACGAGCCGGCCAGCACCACCTGGCCGGCCTCCAACCGCCTGCCGATCCCGGCGTAGCGGCGGGCCAACCACGCCACGCCGTTGGCCGGGTGGTTCAGCACGGCGGCGGCCACGCCGGACTCCTCGATGGCGCCGTTTCGGTAGGCCAGGGCGGCCACCCAGCGCAGGTCCACCTCACGGGGGCCCACCGGCCGGCCGCCCATGATGATGCCGGCGTCGGCGGCGTTGTCGGCGATCGTGTCGCGCACGGTGCGGGCCCGCTTCAGCTCGGGGTGCACCCGGTACGACCGGGCGTCGATCAGCTCGAGCGCCGGCACCACGTACTCGGTGGCCGACAGCACGTCGAGCATGGTGGTGTGCGCTCCCTCCAGCGCCTCGCCCAGCACGAAGGCCAGCTCCACCTCGATCTTGGGATCGCAGAAGCGGGCGACGGGCAGCTCGGCGCCGTCGTCGAACACCATGTCGTCGAGCAGCGCCCCGAAATCGGGCTCGTCGATCTGCATCGACGCCTGCATCGCCTTCGAGGTCAGACCGATCTTGTGGCCCACCAGCCGGGCGCCGGCCGCCACCTGCAGGTCCACCCAGGCCTGCTGGATGGCGTAGGCGTCCTCAAGGTCCATGTCCGGTCGGGTGAAGGTGGGCGGCTCGATCGGGGTGGCGGTGCGCCGGGCCTGCTCGTGGGCGTCGGCCCAGCGGCGGATCTCGGCGTCGTCCATGGTGGCCATGCGTGGGGGCTCCGGAGGTTCGGGGGCGAGGGGTGGGGGCGAGGGGGCGGGTGCGGGCGAGCGGGCTCGGCGGGTCGGGGTGGGCTCAGCCGGTCTCGATGCCCAGGCGGGCATCGACCGAGGTGTGGGCGTAGCGGTCCACCCAGTGCGGGTCGGCGGCCTCGGCCACGGGGCGCAGCCCGCTGAGCGCCTCGCCCCAGGCGTCCATGAGGCGGTCCTCGGCGGCGTAGTCGAACGGGTCCTGGAGGCCGTTCTCAGTGACCGAGCCCCGCTCCAGCGGGTGGTCGGCCAACCAGCGGGCGGTGCTGCGGAGGGCCTCGGTCACCGGCAGCACGTCCCGATGGCCGAGCTCTCCGCACAGCAGCTCCGTGCCGAGCACCCGGTGGTGGTTGGTCGACTCGCCGAACGGCCACGCCGGCCGGGCCAGCTCCCAGGGCATGGCCACCAGCTCGACGTCGATGCCGAGGCCCTCGGCCAGCAGCCCGATCCACTGGCCGACGGTGACGGTGCGCTCGTCGGTGACGTTGACCACGCGACCGGCGGCAACGTCGGGGCGGTCCACGCAGGTGAGGAGCGCAGCCGCCGCGTTGCGGGCGTAGGCGAGCACGATGAGGCTGAGCCCGCCGTCGGCCACGATGATCCGCCGGCGCCCGTCGAGCAGCCGGCGCACGATGCACCACTCCTTGGGCTGCACCTGGTGCGGTCCATACAAGCGGGGGTAACGAAGGTGGGTGGCGGTGGGGTGGTGCTCGAACAGCGCCTGCTCGGTCTCCACCATCTTGAGGACCTTGGGGTTGTCGCCGGGGCCGGCGAGGGGATCGTGCTCCCGGGTGGGCACGGCCATGCCGGCGGGGTGGTTTGCCTCCGGCCAGCCGAACCCGCGGTAGATGGGGGCGCCACCCACCGAGATCAGCCGCCCGCAGCGGCCGACGAAGTACGTGGCGAGGTCGCGCAGCCGGCCGTACATGGGCACCACCAGGTCGAAGGTGCGCGGGCCGAGGGCGTCGGCCACGGCGGCGATGTCGAACGCGTTGGTGTGCAGGTGTTCGACCTCAGGGCCGATCAGCTCGCTCTCGTGGCGGCCCGAGTGCAGGATGGCCACGCCGTAGCCGCGCTCGACCAGCCCGTTGACCACGTGGGGGCCGGTGGGGCCGGTGCCGCCCACGATCAGCGCGGTCGGGCGTGCGTCGGTGCCGGTGCTGCTCACGCCGCCGGACGTTAGCGGTGCACCACCTGGGGCGACGCGATCGCGGGAGGGCGATCAGCGATCGAGGCGGCGGTAGCTGGGCTTCTGGCCGGTGGTCCCGTAGGCCATACCAACCAGTTTGTTCAGGTCCTTGAACATGTGGCTGTACTGGGTGATGCGGGGCCCGGCGGCCAGCAGGCCGCCGTCCACCACCAGCTGCTGGCCGGTGACGAACACCGAGTCCTCCGAGGCCAGGAACAGCGCCGCGCCGGCGATGTGGGCGCCCTCACCGCGATCCGGCCAGGGCTGCAGCTCCGGCAGCCACTCCTCGACCAGCTCGGGCTTGCCGGCGTGCATCAGCGGCGTGTGGATCACCCCGGGGCAGATGGCGTTGACCCGGATGCGGTGCGGGGCAAGCTCCAGGGCGGCGGCCACCGACAGGTTGGCCACCGCCGCCTTGGCCGAGGAGTAGGCCAGCGGCCCGGCCCCACCGCCCAGGCCGGCGACCGAAGCGGTGTTGATGATGGACCCGCCCTGGCCGGCACCGATCATGACCCGCGCCGCGTGCTTGACGCCGAGGAACACCGAGCGCACGTCGACGGCGAAGGTGGCATCCCAGGCGTCGACCTCGAGCTCGGTCACCGGCCCGAAGGCGCCGCCGATGCCGGCGTTGTTGAACATGACGTCCAGCCCGCCGAACGCCTCGACGGCCAGCTCCACCAGCGCGGCCACGTCGTCCTCGACCGACACGTCGGCCCGGCTGAAGCGGACCCGGTCACCCAGGCGGGCGGCCACCTCCTCGCCGGCGGTGGCGTTCATGTCGCCCACCACCACGGCCGCGCCCTCGGCCACGAAGCGCTCGACGGTGGCGAGGCCCATGCCGCTGGCCCCGCCGGTGACGATGGCGACCTTGCCCTCGAGCCGCCCGCTCACGACCGGCCCCGACCGGCGTCGCCCAGCTTGAACACCGAGCGGGCGTTGTCGCCCAGGAACTTGGCGCGGGTCTCGTCGGGGAACATCCCGGCCAGCTCCTCCAGATCCTCGACATACCCTGGGGTATGGTCGACGTGGG
Organism: Acidimicrobiales bacterium; assembly: GCA_041394365.1. Taxonomy (GTDB): domain Bacteria; phylum Actinomycetota; class Acidimicrobiia; order Acidimicrobiales; family CAIXPF01; genus CAIXPF01. The sequence goes on along the minus strand of JAWKIM010000023.1, from coordinate 19,886 downwards.
GGAAGTCGGACGCCCACATGAACCGGTCGGCGCCGAAGCGCTCGGCCAGGTGGGGCACGGTGCGCTCGTCGGGATCGCAGGACACCCAGATGCGGTTCTCCAGGTACCAGCTCGGCGGGTTCTCGAGCGGCACCCGCTTGGCCAGCGGGGTGTGCTTGAACACGGCGTCGAGGCGGTCCATCCAGTAGCCCACCCAGCCGGCGCCCGACTCGAGCACCACCACCCGCAGCTTGGGGAACTTGTCGAACACGCCGTAGTCGAACAGCGTGGTGAACTGCTGGCGGACGCCGTCCGAGGCCATCACCATCGGCAGCAGCTTGAGCTGCTTCACGTTCTCCCAGGTGCCCATGCGCTGGCCCTTGGTCCACTGCGGCTCGAACGTGGGGTGGATGGCCAACGGCACGTCGAGGTCCTGGCAGGCGGCGAACAGCACGTCGTGGTCGGGGTGGCCCAACGGCTTGGCGTCGTGGGTGAACGGCGCCACGAAACCGCCGACCGCGCCCTCGCCCACCGCCCGCTGGATCTCGGCGGCGGCGCCGGCGGGATCGCTCAGCGACAGGTGGGCGGCGCCGAACAGCCGGCCTTCACCGCCGCTGCACCACTCGACCACCCAGCGGTTGTAGGCGCGGCAGTAGGCCTGGGACAGCTCGGGGTCGAGCACCTCGGCCTCCCACAGCAGGCCGACGGTGGTGTAGATGATGGCGGCGTCGATGCCCTCGGCGTCGAGCAGCTCGAGGCGTTGCTTGGGGTCGGTCGACCCGTAGGGCGCCACCTTCTCGTAGGTCTGCTCCGGATCGAACTGGAGCTTGGCCAGGTCGGTGCAGCCCATGGCGCCGAGCGTGGAGGGGAAGCCGCTCTTGCTCATGGCCGACGGCTTGCCGTCGTACCACAGCGCCTCGAGGCCCTTGTCGTCACGCACGAAGCGCAGGGCCCGATCGCGGTACTGCGGGTCGATGTAACGCTCCCACAGGTCCACCGGCTCCAGGATGTGCCCGTCGGCGTCGACGGCTCCCCGGTACTTGAGCCGGTGCTCGGCGTGCAGCGTCGCTCCCTGTTGCATGGCAAGACCCCCAACGAATCCCCGACGTCGTGGCCGGCACGCTACCGGCAACCCGGCGAGGACGGAAAGCTGCTCCGGGGTCGAGCGGCCCCCGCAGGTCGGGTCGCCCGCCGGTGGCGGGGTCGGGCCGGTCCTGCCAGGCTCGTCGACGTGCAGGATCAGCGCGGCGTGCCGCTGCTCGAGTGCGACGGGTTGGTGCGGCGCTTCGGCGAGCGCACCGCGGTGGCCGGCCTGAGCCTGCACATCGACCGGGGCGAGACCTACGGGCTGCTCGGACCGAACGGGTCGGGCAAGACGACGACCATCTCGATGATCGCCGGCGTGCTGCGCCCCGATGCCGGCACCATCACCGTGGGCGGCCTGCCGATGGGATCGGGGGCCGGCTCGGCCCGGGCCAAGGCGCTGATCGGCCTCGTGCCCCAGGACATCGCCCTCTACGAGGACCTGACCGCCCGGGAGAACCTGGCCTTCTTCGGCCGGCTGCAGGGGATGGGCGGCACCGAGCTGCAGCGGCGCAGCGACGAGGTCCTCGACGTGGTCGGCCTGCGCGACCGCGCCGGTGACCGCATCGCCGATTACTCGGGTGGCATGAAGCGGCGGGCCAACATCGCCGTCGGGCTGTTGCACCGCCCGCAGCTGCTGATCCTCGACGAGCCGACGGTGGGGGTGGACCCCCAGAGCCGCAACCAGATCCTGACCGCCATCGAGGCGCTGGGCGGGGCCGGGCTGGCCGTGCTGTACACCACCCACTACATGGAGGAGGCGGAACGGTTGTGCCGGCGGGTGGGCATCATCGACGCCGGGGTGATGATCGCCGAGGGCACCCGCCGCGAGCTGGTGGCCCGCATCGGTGAGCACGACGTGGTGACCCTCGAGCTCAACGCCGGCGACGCCGAGCTCGACGCCTTCGCCGGCCGTTGCGCCACGCTGGCCGGCGTGGTCGACGTCCGCCGGCGGGGGGAGCGCACGGTCGAGGTGCTGACCGACGCCCCCGACGCGGCCTTGCCGGCGGTCATCGCCGCCGCCACCTCGGCGGGGCTGGCGCTGCAGAGCGCGACGGTGCGTGAACCCAACCTGGAGGCGGTCTTCCTGCACCTGACCGGCCGGGCGTTGCGGGACTGACCGGTGATGGCCGCCCTGCGTCTGCACGTGCACCGGACCCTGACCATCGCCGCGCTCGACCTGCGCCGCCGCCTGCGCAACCGCTCCGCCATCATCACCGCGGTGGTGGGGCCGCTGGCCATGGCCATCGTGTTCGGCCTGCTGGTGTCGGGCACCTCGACGGTCTCGTTCCGCATCGCCGTGGTCGACCTCGACGGGTCGCCGGCCTCGCAGGAGCTGGTGGCCGCCCTCACCACACCGGTCGGTACGGGCGGACGGATCCGGTGGCGGCGACGATGCGCTGCGGTTCGAGGCCCGCACCGCAACCGACCTCGATGCCGTGGCCGACGCGGTGCAGGCCGGGCAGGCCGACGCCGCTGGTCATCCCTGCCGGGTTCGGGACGGCCGCCACCTCGGGGGCCGCACCGCGCTGGCGGTGGTCCGGGACCCCGAGCAGCTGCTGGCGGGGAGGTGGCGGCATCGGTGGCCTCGTCGATCGCCGCCCGCTACCGGGCGGTCGGCCTGGCTGTCGCCACCGCCACCGCCGTGACCCACGGCCGCCGTCACCATACCGGCCGGTACGGTGAGCGTGGGGACGGTGGCGTGGCGGGTGGTCCGGCGGCCGACGAACTGCTCGCCGCCGCGGCGGCCCGGGCGCCGGCCCTGATGCTCGCGAGGCCCCGGTCGGCGGGCGGGACCTGTCGGCCCCGGCGTTCTACGGGGCGGGCATGTCGATCCTGTTCCTGTTCTTCACGGTCGGCTTCGCCGCCCGATCGGTGCTCGCCGAACGGGGAGGCGGGCACGCTCGACCGCCTGCTGGCCACCCCACTGTTTCCGGTGCGCTCATCGCCGGCAAGACGTTGTCGGTGGGGTTACTGGGCGTGGCCGGGTTCGTGGTGGTCTGGCTGGTCACCGCGGCGCTGTTCGACGCCCCCTGGGGTCAGCCGGTGGCGGTGCTGGTGCCGATCGTCGCCACGGTGGTGGCCATCGCCGGGGTGGCCACGTTCGTGGCCGGCCTGGCCCGCACCGAGCGCCAGGCCGACGCGTTCACCGCCGCGGTCACGTTCGTGCTGGCGTTGCTGGGCGGCAACTTCGTCGGGCCCAACCAGCCCGACCTGTTGCGGCGGTTGTCGGTGCTGACCCCCAACGGCTGGTCGCTGCGGGCCTTCACCGAGCTCAACGCCGATGCGGCGTCGCTGTCCTCGATCGGCACGGCGGTGGCGGTCCTGCTGGCGATGGGCGTCGCCTTCGGTGCCGTCGGGGTCCTGCGGGTGCGGGCGGTGCTGGTCCGGTGAGCGCCGCAAGGTGCTCGTCGGTTGGTGGCGCTCGATCCGGGCGTTCTCGGCGGTAGTCCTGCGCCAGCTGCCGCGCGATCGCACGGCGCTGTTCTTCATCGTCGCTTCTGCCGGTGGCGATCATGGTGATCATCGGTTCGACGTTCGGTGGGCCGCAGCGCCTCGATGTGGGCATCGTCACCGGGTCGGACATCGTCACCGGCCCTGGCATCGTCACCGGGCCGGGGCCGACGGCGAGGTCGCCCGCCGGCTGGTGGCGGCGTTGGAGGCGCGCGACGGCGTGCGGGTGCACCGCTACGACGATCTGGAGGCGATGCGCCGGGCGATCCGCCGCTTCGGCATCGCCGGCGGGGTGGCCGTGCCCGCCGACGCCGACGCCACCCTGGCCGGCACCGGCACGGTGGCGTTGACCATCGTCGTGCCCCGCACCGGCGAGTCGGCGGTGTCGGTGCAACGGGTGCTCGACGGGGCCGCCGCCACCGCCGGGGTGCCGTTGGGCGCCCGCCGCCTTCGCCGTGGAGCGCACCGGTGCCGGCCCCGATGTGGCCCGAGCCACCGCCGACGCCCTCGACGCCGCGGGGCCGGTGCCACGATCGAGATCGAGGAGCGCACCGTGGTGCCGCCCGCCGTGCCACCGACAACCGCTTCTCCCAGAGCGCTGCAGAACCTGGTGCTGTTCACGTTCATCACCGCGCTGACCTCGGCCACGCTGTTGGTGCGGGCCCGTCGCACCGGGGTGCTGCGCCGGCCCGGGCCACCCCACCGGGCTGGGCACCCTACTGATCGGTATGGCGGGCGGCTGGTTCGTGCTGTGCCTGCTGCAATCGGTGCTGCTGGTGGCCGTCGGGGCGGTGGCTTCGGGGTCGACTGGGTCGCCGGTGGCGGCGGCGCTGCTGGTGGTCACCTTCGACGTGGTGGGCGTCGGCGCCGGGCTGTTGGTGGGCGGTCGGCCGCAACGAGGACCGGGTCGGGGCGCTGACGCCGGTGATCGGCATCGTGGCCGGCTCGCTGGGCGGTTGCACGGTGCCGCTGCAGTTCTTCCTCGACGCCATGCGCACCGTGTCGCAGGCGGTGCCCCACAGCTGGGCGGTCGACGCCTGGGACAGCTCGTGTTCGACGGCGCCAGCCTGGCCGACATCGCCGGCGAGCCTCGCCGTGCTGGCGGCGTTCGCCGCAGCTTCGTGGCGGTGGCGACGCTGTTGATGCGCCGGGCGTTGCAGTCGGGCTCCTGAAGCGCGCCGCCGTTGCGCTCGTTCGCCCGTCGTGCTCGTTGCCCGTTGTGCTCGTTGCCGTTGCCGGCGGCCGCCTGACCGGCGAAGCTGACGCGATGACCGGCAGCACCGCCCCGCCACCGTCGCCATCGCGCTGTTCGACGGCTTCACCGCGCTCGACGCCATCGGGCCCTACACGGTGTTGGCCAACCACCCGGGCACCACCGTGACGTTCGTGGCCGATCGGCGGGGCCCGATCCCCGACGATCGGTCGTTGACCGTGGAGGTCGGTGCCACCTTCGACGAGGTGTCCCGACCCGACCTGATCCTGGTGCCGGGCGGGACGATCACCCGGCGGATGGCCCGCGACGGGCATCCGGTGATCGACTGGATCCGCCGGGTGCACCGCACGCGCAGTGGACGACGTCGGTGCGCACCGGCGCAGTGCTGCTGGCCGCAGCCGGTGTGCTGGACGGCCTCGACGCCACCACCACTGGATCGCCTACGACCAGCTGGCCGCCCTCGGCGCCCATCCCACGTCGGAGCGCACGGTGATCCGGGGCAAGGTGGCGACGGCGGCCGGGGTGTCGGCCGGCATCGACCTGGCGTTGACGTTGGTGCAACGGTGGTCGGGCGATTTCGTGGCCCAGGCCATCCAGCTCGGCATCGAATACGACCCGCAGCCGCCGCTCGACGCCGGCCTCGCCGGCCAAGGCGCCGGCCAAGGTGCTCGAGGTGGTGGGCGCCGGCATGCGCCGCCGAAGCCGCCACCCTCGCCTGACCCCCGGCGCTACGCTCCCGGCGCACGGCCCGGCATGGGGTAGGGCCCCGTGCTCCGGGAGCGAGGATGGGGTTGGAGGCCCCATCCGGGAGCGGCGAAGCCGCCAGCAGGTACGGCCCGGCATGGGGTGGGGCCCCGTGCTCGGGAGGAGGATGGGGTTGGGGCCCCATCCGGGAGCGGCGAAGCCGCCAGCAAGTACGGCCCGGCATGGGGGAGGGCCCTGTGTCGGAGGAGGATGGGGTTGGGAGCCCCATCCGGGAGCGGCGAAGCCGCCAGCAAACAGGGGGAACGTATGGGCGAGTGGCCGGGTTCGAGATGTTGCGCTACGAGGTGGACGGGCCGGTGGCCACGTTGACCATCAACCGGCCGGAGAAGCGCAACGCGGTCCTCCACGTTGTCGCCGAGCTGGTCGATGCGTTCGCCCACATCGAGGCCGACCCCGGCGTGCTGGTCACCATCTTCACCGGGGCGGGCGACAAGGCGTTCTCCGCCGGCGCCGACCTGGCAACGAGCGCACCCACCGCACCAGCTCGGCCGGTTCCGCCCGGCCGCGGTCACACCGCGCAGGGGCGGACGTGTTCAACGCCGTGGCCGACCACCCCAAGCCGATCATCGCCGCCATCAACGGCTTCGCGGTGGGCATCGGCTGCCTGATCACGTTGTGCTGCGACATCCTGCTGGCCGCCGACAACGCCGAGCTCGGCCTGCCCCAGGTGCCGCTGGGGATCATCCCGGCCTACGGCGGCGGGGTGCGGCTGGCCCGCTACGTCGGTCGGGGCAAGGCGATGGAGATGGTGCTGCTCGGTGAGCGGATCACCGCCGAGGAGGGCTACCGAGGTGGGCCTGCTCAACAAGGTGGTGCCCCAGGCCGAGCTGTTGCCGCTGGCCTCGCGACTATGCCCCGCCGCCTGCCGCCCTGCCCCCGCTTGCGGTGCGCATGGCCAAGGAGTCGCTCAACAAGGGGCTCGACATCGCCAACCTGAACTGACGCCGCCCAGGCCGACATCTACCGCTTCGCCATGCTCGGCCAGACCGAGGACAGCCGCGAGGCGCACCGGGCCTGGCGGAGAAGCGCCCGCCGCGCTTCGAGGGCGCTGATGCCGCTGGCGGGCCGCGGCTTGTCGGGTTCAGCGGGTGCGCAGCCGGATCCGGATGGGGTGGTCGGCGGGCACCTCGACGAAGCGCAGCTCGTTGCCGTCGGGATCGGCCACCCACAGCTCGATGAGGCCCCAGGGCATCGGTTCGGCCGGTTTGCGCACGGTGACGCCGGCGGCGCGCAAGCGCTCCTCCACGCCGTCGAGGCTGGGCACCTGCAGCCACAGGGTGGTGGCGCCGTGGCCGTCGCCGGCGGACAGCTCCAGGTGGCCGCCGCCGATGAAATACGCCACGCCCACGCCCCACTCCCGGTAGATCGACAGGCCGATCACGTCCTCGTAGAACGCCCGCGAGGCGGCGAGGTCGCTCGGGTGCACGATCACCCGGCTGGAGAGGATGTCCATCGGCGCCTCAGCTGTCGGTGGTGAGGAGCTCGATGAGGTTGCCGTCGGGGTCTCGGGTGTACACCGACTCGCCCTTGGACCCGTCGGCGGCCAGGCGGAACGCCGGGCCCTCGACGAGGGGCAGGCCGTGCTGCTCGAGCAGGGCGACCGCCTCGGCGATGGGTCCGTCCCAGCGGAAGCAGAGGTCGACCGAGCCGGGGGTGGGCGCCTGGGCCACCAGATCACCCCGAGGCGGGGACGGGTGGATGTTGATCCGGTTGGCGCCGATCACCGCGGTGACGATGGGGAAGCGGCCCGCCTCGAAGCGGTCGAGGTAGAGGATCTCGGCGCCGCACACGTCGCGGTAGAACGCCACCGAGCGGCCGACGTCGGCCACCGTGATGGCGAGGTGATCGAAGCCTCGGATGCCCATCGCCGCACGTTAGCCGGGCCTGACCTGCGAGATCGTGGGGCGCGCGGGCCGCGCAGTACGATCCCGGCCCATGGGAGCACTCAACGGACGGGTAGCCATCGTCACCGGCGCTGGCCGGGGCATCGGTCGGGAGCACGCGCTGCTGCTGGCCTCCGAGGGAGCCAAGGTGGTCATCAACGACCTCGGCGGCAACGTGGACGGGACCGGGTCCGACGCCGGGCCCGCCCAGGAGGTGGTCGACGAGATCAAGGCCATGGGCGGCGAGGCCGTCGCCAACACCGACTCGGTCACCGACTGGGAGGGTGGCCAGCGCATGATCAACGCGGCCGTCGAGGCCTTCGGCGACCTGCACATCCTGGTCAACAACGCCGGCATCTTGCGCGACCGCGTGCTGGTCAACATGACCGAGGCCGAGTGGGACGCCGTCATCGCCGTGCACCTCAAGGGCCACTTCGTGCCGTCGCGCTGGGCCGCCGCCTACTGGCGGGAGAAGTCCAAGGAGACGGGCAACCCGGTCAAGGCGTGCATCGTCAACACCGCCTCGGGCGCCATGCTGGGCAACCCGGGCCAGACCAACTACACCGCGGCCAAGGCCGGCATCGCCGCCGCCACCATCGTGATGGCGCAGGAGCTGGGCCGCTACGGCGTGCGGGCCAACTGCCTCGCACCGGTGGCCCGGACCCGCATGACGCTGCAGACCCCGGGCCTCGGTGACGTGGTCGCCCCGCCGGAGGACCCGAGCGAGTTCGACATCTACGACCCCGCCAACATCAGTCCGCTGGTGGCGTACCTGGCCACCGAGGACTGCCCCTTCACCGGCGGCGTGTTCCACGTGGGTGGCAACGAGGTCGGCCTGTACGGCGGCTGGTCGCTGGCCGAGGAGAAGATCATCGCCACCGAGGGCCGCTGGGACGTGGCCGGGCTGCAGCAGTTCGCCCCCCGCCTGCTCGAGGGTCGCAACGCCAAGCTGGCGTCGGTGCTGACCCACATCAACGACACGTTCAAGAACTACGGGAAGCGCCCGCCGACGACGTGAGCCGCTGACCGTTCAGCGGTGCAGCCCGCCGATCGCCGTGGAGCCATCCTCCGCGGCGATCGCCGCGTCCGGGGCCGGTTCGGTGTCGGTGGCAGGGCCGGTGTCGGTGTCGGTGTCGGCGTCGGTGTCGGTGTCGGTGTCGGTGCGCCCGACGCCGTCGTAGGGCTCGAAGGTGCCCACGGCCGGCCACACCCCGAAGCGGGCGGCGACCATGGCCAGCTCGAAGGGCAGCGGCCACTCGTTGGCCGTGCAACCCGCCAGGGAGCGGAACTGCTGCTGGTTGACGGCGGCGCTGCCACCCAGGCAGCTGAAGTGGCCCTGGCCGAGCCAGTGGCCGATCTCGTGGTTCAGTTCGTGGATGCGGAACTGCGCCAGCGGGATGTCATCGCCGAGGGCGCCGTCGCGCCACCGCTCATCGTTGATGATGACGTCGTCGCCCACCGTGCAGCTCGCATCGGGCACGCCGGTGCGCTCCGACACGCAGTCCTCGGCGTAGCCCGGCACCTCCTCGGCGGCGGCCACCACCAACCGGAAGTCAGCGGCGTCCGCCTTCTCGACGCGTTCGAAGCGGAGGGCGCCGTCGAGGCTCCAGCCCCGCGGGTCGGCCAGGATGCGCTCGGCGGTGGCGGCCACCTCCTCGTCGTCGACCACCGGCTCGCCGGCGCGCACCAGCGCCCAGCGCACGGTGACCGGCCCGGCCATCGGCTCGCCCCGGTGCTGCTGCCACAAGCCGGTGAGCCGGGCCCGATCCTCGGCGTCGAGATTCCCGCTGGTGTCGATGGCGTCGTTGCCCCCCGACGCCCCGCCGGACGTGTCGCCGGATGCGTCGCCGGACGTGTCGCCGACGCCTGCGCCGGGTCCCCCGGGCACGATGCCGCCGGCCGGTCGGTCGTCGGCTCACCGACCACCGGTGTCGTCGCCGGCGATGCGGTGATCTCCCGGCTGCGTCCGCCGTTGACGGGGGTAGCGCTCGCGCCCGCCGCGACGGCGGATCGGGTGGCGGCGCTGGGCGTGGAGCCGGAGCTCTCACCGTTGCGCCGCGGGAGGACGGCACCGAGGATGATGACGACCGCCAGGCACAGTGCGAGGAGGGGCAGCAGGGCACGGCGCACGGCGGTGCCCACGCTACCGTCGGGTGCCGAGGTGCGCGCCGCCACCGCGGAGCGCCGGCCCGGAGGTCATCGTGGATCGAGCTGCCTGGAACGCCCGATACGCCGGCAGTGAGCTGGTGTGGAGCATCGAGCCCAACCGCTTCGTGGCCGAGGCGCTCGCCGGCCCGGCCCCGGCGGGTGGTCGTGCGATCGATGTGGCGGCCGGTGAGGGCCGCAACGCCATCTGGCTGGCCGAGCAGGGCTGGCAGGCCACCGCGCTGGACTATGCCGAGGTGGCCCTGGCCAAGGCGGCCGAGCTGGCCGCCGAGCGGGGGGTGGCGCTGCGCACCGAGGTGGCCGACGCCACCGCCTGGGAGCCGGAGCCGGGCTCCTACGAGCTGGTGTTGATCGCCTACCTGCAGCTGCCGGTGGAGCAGTACCGGATGGTGTTGGAGCGGGCGGCGCGGGCGGTGGCTGCGGGCGGTCGACTCTTCATCGTCGGCCACGACCGTTCGAACCTCGACGGGGGCTGGGGCGGACCGAAGGACCCGGCGGTGCTGCGCACGCCCGATGAGGTGGCGGCGGTGCTGCGCGAGCTCGGGCTGACGGTGCGGCGGGCCGAGACGGTGACCCGAACCGTCACCACCGACGAGGGTGAGCGGGTGGCCGTGGACCACGTGGTGGACGCCGGCCGCTGAGCGCCGGACAGGCCCCGCACCCGCACCCGCACTCGCACCCGCCCCGCACTCGCCCCGCACTCGCACCCGCCCCCGCCCCGGGCCCCGCACAGGCACCCGCACCGTTCCCAGCCCGAGCCCCGACCTGCGCCCCCGGCCCCGCCCCCGGGTTGACCCGATCCGCCACCATCACGTTTCTCCGGTGACGAATGACGGTGATCGCAAGCGCGACGTCTGCCGCTGACCGGGGGCATGGATCCCGTGCAGTGGTCCTGGCGCCGCAGAGACCGCTTCCCTTTCGTCACCGGAGAAACTCGATGCGGCCGACCGACCCCTGACCGGGTGCCGGCGCCGCCCCGCCCGAGCTGTCACACCCCGTCGGTACCATCGCCGCCACCGGAGCTGCACCGCTCCGCCATGGGTGCGAACCGAGGGAGGTGACCAAGATGGCCGCACGCCGACGACTCGACGCCGAGCTGGTGCGCCGCGGCCTGTCGCCGACCCGCACCAGCGCCCAGGAACGGTGCCGAGGTGGGTGGCGGCGACGGGCGAGTGGTGGCGAACGGTGCGGGGACTACGGGGAAGGCAGGGTCGAGGGGCGCAGCAGCGTCACCCCATGGCAGACGCTCCCACCGACCGGCCGTTCCCCCAGCCCCTCGGCGGCAACGAGATGCCCCGCTTCGGTGGCATCGCCACGTTCATGCGCCTGCCGGGGCGCAGCACGCCGGCCGAGCTCGACGTGGCCGTGGTCGGCGTGCCAGTTCGACATCGGCACTCCAACCTCGCCCCGGCGCCCGCTTCGGCCCCCGGGCCATCCGCGCCGAGTCGGTGCCTTCGGTCCGCCCTTACAACATGGCCACCCGCTCGCCCTGTTCGATGTTTCTCCTCCGCATCGACGACATCGGCGACGCGGCCACCAACCCCTACAACCTCGCCGACGCCGTCGCCCGCATCGAGGCGTTCTACGACGACCTGCTCGCCCACGGCGTCATCCCTGCCCCCGCGGCGACCACACGATCGTGCTGCCCATCCTGCGGGCTGGCGGCCTGCCGCCACGGGCCGGTCGGCCTCATCCACATCGACGCCCATCGACATCAACGACACGATGTTCCTCGGCGAGGCCGTGGCCCACGGCACTTCTTCCGCCGGGCCGCCGAGGAGGGCCTGCTCGACCCCGCTGCGCCGCCCAGATCGGCGTGCGCCACCGGCTATGCCGACGACTTCGACTGGTCCCGCCGGCAGGGCTTCCGGGTGGTCCAGGCCGAGGAGGCGCAGCACCGGTCGCTCTCACTCCCGCTCATCGACGAGGTGCGCCTGCCCAGGGCGGCCCCGTCTACCTCAGCTTCGACATCGACGGCCTCGACCCCGCCTACGCCCCCGGCACCGGCACCCCCGAGATCGGCGGCCTCCACCACCGTGCAGGCGCTCGAGCCTGATCCGCGGCTGCCGCGGCCTCGACCTCGTCGGCTGCGACCTCGTCGAGGTGGCCCCGATCTACGACCCCACCGCCATGACCCCGCTGGTCGCCGCCAACCTGCTCTGGATGCTCGGCGTGCTACCCGGCGTGCAAGACCGACGCTCCGAGCCCAGGGTGCCCACGGCCACCAGCCGACCCGCCACCTCGAGCAGCGCCTCGCTCAAGCTGCTGGCCGAATGCTGCAGCCCGACGGCACGCCCTCGGCCCCAGGCCCCACGGTACCGACAGCGCCACGCCAGCCGGTCACGTTGGCCACGAAGCTGTGCGGGGTGAACTCGTCGTTGGCGGCCACCCACTCGTCAGGCCACCTCGCCACCCAGGCGGCCCAGCGCAGCGCAGGCGCAGCCTCAGCAGCGTCGAGCACAGCACCACGTCGAAGCGCTCCCACCAGCGATCCGTTTCGGCGGCGGAGCATCGCCGCCTCCGCCACGCCCGCTCGACCGACCCCGCCGGCAGGGTCCGCACCGTCTCCAGCACCGCCAGGCTCACCGGTTCGAGGTGGGCGTCGTCGAGCTGGGGCGTCCGAGCGCCGCGCCCACCGCCTCCATCTCGGCCAACGCCGCAGCGCCGAACAACGGGTCCATCAGCGCGCGCGATGCGTCACAGGGCAGGGGCCACCGGATCGGGGTCACCGCCGCGCTGAGCCCGGCCAGCCAGCGCCCCGCCCAAGCCTCCTCGACCGCCCGCACCAGCACCGGGTCGGTGGCCAGCCCGCCCAGTGGCGGTGAGCACCCCACCCGCAGCGGACGGGCTGCCGGGTCCGCTCCGTCGGCGGGAGCGCGGCTGCGCCGGCATCGGCCATTGCGAACCTCGAGCACCGCCTGCACATCGCGCACGGTATGGGCCACGACCAGTTCCTCGGCGATGCCGCCCCACCCGCCGGCGACGCCGCCCTCACCCCACGGCACCCGGCCGCGGGTGGGCTTGAGCCCGATCAACCCGCAGGCCGCGGCCGGGATGCGGATGGACCCGGCGCAATCGGAGGCGTGTGCCACCGGCACCACCCCGGCCGCCACCGCGGCGGCGGCCCCACCCGAGGAGCCGCCGGCCGACCAGCGGCGGTCCCACGGGTTGTGGGTGACCCCGTGGACCCGGGACTCGGTGGTGGCGTGCAGGATGAACTCCGGCACCGCCGAACGGCCGAGGACCACCAGCCCGGCGGCGGCGAAGCGGCGGAACAGCAGCGACGTCGACGCCGCCCGCCAGCCCGCCGACAGCCGCGAGCCCCGCTCCACGAGCCGGCCCGCCTCGGTGGCGCCGTCGTCCTTCCGCAGCATCGGCACCCCGGCCCACGGGCCGGCGGACAGATCGGCGGAGACGGGCGAGCCGGGCGAGCCGGGCGAGGGATCGGCGTACCACTCCACCACCGCGTTGATCGCGCCATGCCACGAGGTATGGGCAGCCTCGGCGGCGGCCCGCACCTCGGTCGGGGTCACCTCGCCGGCCCGGAGCAGCGCGGCCAGCGCGCCGGCGTCGAGCGTGGGGTACTCGGCGAAGCTCACGTCTCCGGCAGCGCCAGCGGCGCCAGGTCGGCCCACCGGTCGCCGGGGCCCGGGTTCGACGCCGGGCTGGCGCCACCGAGGTGGGCGACGATGCCCCACACCGCGTTGAGCGCGGTCTGGATGGCCCCCTCCACCCACCCGGGCGTCCACGACACGTCGTCGCCGGCCAGGAACACCCCCCGGTGCTGCGGGGCGAAGCCGTCCTGCACGAAGTGGGTGTACATCCGGCGGTTGTAGCGGTAGTGGCCGGGCAGCGCCCCCTTGAACGCGCCCAGGAAGTCCGGGTCGCTCTCCCACGAGACGGTGATCGGCTCACCGATCACGTGGGCCCTTAGGTCGGTCCCCGGGTAGATCTTGGCCAGCGTGTCGAGCGCCAGGCGGGCCCGCTCCTCGGCCGACAGCGGCAGCACCTTCGACGCGTCGCCGGCCCAGGCGTAGGACAGGCAGACCACCGCGGGCTGGTCGGGCCCGTTGTCGAACAGGTAGGTGCCTCGGGTGTTGCGGTCGGTCAGGGTCATCGACAGCGGTGGGCGGCCGGTGACCGGGTCGCGGTCGAGCCAGAACGGGCGGTCGACCATGACGAACGTCTTGGAGGACTGCATGTAGCGGGTGCGGTCGAGCGCCATCCACACCGACTGCGAGAACAGGTCCTCCTCCACGTCGATGCCGGTGGTCAGCAGCCAGCTCTGGGTGGTGAACAGCACCACCGGGTAGGTGCGGGCCACGCCGCGGCGGTCGATCACCTCGATGGCGTCGGGCCCGACCCGGCGCACGGCGGCCACCCCCGGCCGGGTGGCGCCGGCGTGCAGCCGTTCGAGCGACGTGCCCGCCGGGTGGTGCACCAGCCGGTCGGGCGCGTGGCGCCACAGCCCGCGTGGCACCTGCTCGGCGCCGCCCACCACCAGGCGCTGGTGCGACTCCAGCTCGCACACCACCACCCGCAGGATCTCCAGCATGGAGTTGGGGAAGTCGCTGTCCCACCCGCCGGTGCCGAAGCCGACCTGGCCGAACACCTCCCGATGGCGGAACCCGAGCCGGGCGAAGGCGTCGGTGGTGGCCACGAAGTCGTAGAACGTGCGGTCGTCCCACACCGGGACCAGCTCGTTCCAGCGGCGCTGCACGTCGGCCGCGTCACGGCGGCGGATGGCGTCCTGCAGCCCGGCCAGGCCCACCTCGTCCTCGAGGGCCTGCTCCCAGGCGGCGGCCACCTCCCGGAACAGCGGCGGGAGGTCGTCGATGGTCTCGGCGAAGAGCGGCTCCCCGGCCAGGTCGATCACCGTGGTCGGCGCGGCGGCGGTGAGCGGGTTGGGGAAGGGCCGGGTCTGCAGACCGAGCAGGTCGAGGTAGTGGTAGAAGCACGTGCTCGACACCGGGAAGCGCATGCCACCCAGCTCGGCCACCACCCCGTCGGCGGAGGCGAACGGCTCCGAGCGCAACCGCCCGCCGATGCGGCGCGACTCGTAGAGCACCGGCCGCAGGCCCAGCTTCAGCAGCTCGTAGGCGGCGGTGAGGCCGGCCATCCCGGCCCCGATGACCGCCACCTCGGTGCCGAGGGCGTCGCCGGGCAGCACGCCCAACCCGTCGGGATGGCGCAGCCAGCTGTCGAAGGAGAACGGGAAGTCCGGCCCGAACGCCGTCACCGGCGTCCGTGGCTCCTCGTCGCGCCGCGGTGGTCGGGCCCTCGCCGTCATGCCCAGGACGGTAGTGGGCGCGCCGCCGACTCAGGCGGTGCCCAGCACCGCCCGGCGGAAGCGGTCCTTGAGCAGGGCGCCGTCGCGGGGCGGCATGACCAGCGGGTCCTCGGCGGCGGCCACTTTCACCACCGCCAGCCGGGGCCCGGGCGCGTCCCACAGCTGGCGCACCAGCTCGTCGGCCTCCGACACGGTGCGCACCGTGGTGGTCGACGGCCACCCGCACGCCGCCGCCACCGCCGCCAGATCGGTGTACCGGGCGGTATGGGTGAGCTGACCGCCGGTCTCGCCGTAGCGTTCGTTGTCGAGCACCACCACGGCCAGGTTGGCCGGCTGCTGGTAGCCGACGGTGGACAGCGCGCCCAGCCCCATCAGCAGCTCCCCGTCGCCGGTGAGCACCAGCACCCGGTCCCCGGGGCGGGCGAGGGCCAGGCCCAGACCCATCGGTACGGCGCCGCCCATCGCCCCCCACAACGGGAACGTGCGGTCCCGGTCGCCGGCCGCGGTGGCGTCCCACGCCGGTGCGCCCAGACCGGTGACCACCAGCAGGTCGGGCTCGCCGGCCAGCAGCGAGGCCACGAACGGCCGCCGGCGGATCGGGAAGCGCTCGGCCCGGGTGGCGTCCACGGCAGGGGTCTCGTGTCGCCCCTCGATGCGGTCGCTCATGACGCTCCCTCCGTCGCCGCCGGGGCGAACGCCTTGGCCCCGATCACCTTCTGGCCGATGAGCACCGCGGCCGCCCCGCCCCCCGAGAACGTCATGGCCGCCGCCGCCTGCACCGTGGGGGCCACGTCGGCCTCGTGGGCCACCTCGAAGGTCAGCACCCCGCTGGCCCGCAGCACCTCGGCCGCGGTCGAACCCATCGGCACCTGCCACGGGTTGCGCTCGCCGTACTGGCCGCGCATGGTCACCAGCACGAGCAGCGGGAACCGGCAGGTGCGGGCCAGGCTCAACAGGTTGATGCAGTTGCCCACCCCGCTCGACTGCATGCACAGCACGCCGGCGGCGCCGCCCAGCCACGCCCCGGCCAGCACCGCCACGCCCTCCTCCTCCGTACTGAGCGGTACGGTGGTGACGGCGTCGGTGCGTTCGGCCCGGCGCAGCAGGGCGGCGAGCCCGGCGTCGGGCACGAAGGCGACCACCTGCACGCCGGCCGCCCGCAACACCTCCCAGGTGGGCGCCACCCAGGACGGTTCGGGCGGCGCTGCGGGCGCCGCGGCATCCGTTTCGGTTTCCGGCATGGTGGGGGAGTCTGGCGCGCTACGGTGGCGGCCCGCTACTGCATCCCGGGGGAAAGGACGCAACCATGGAACCGGTCGACGTCGTCAACGGCTTCATCGACGCCATCGGGCGCAAGGACGAGGCGGCTGCCAAGTCCTTCGTCGCCGACGATTGCTACTACGACAACGTCCCGGTGGGGGACATGACCGGCTGGGACAAGATGCTCGACGTGCTCGGGCCCATGTTCAAGTCCAAGGATCCCGTCGAGTTCGAGATCCTGCGCCAGACGGCCAGCGGCAACATGGTCATGAACGAGCGCATCGACCGCTTCGTGATCAAGGGCAAGCAGGTGGCCCTGCCCGTGGCCGGCGTGTTCGAGGTCAACGACGACAAGATCACGTTCTGGCGTGACTACTTCGACAACGGCATGTTCATGAAGGCCATCCGCGGCGAGTGATCGTGTGGTGCCGGCCGCCACGGTCCGGCGGCCGGCACCACCGCACGCTCAGCGCCAGGCGTCGAGGTCGACGTCGTCGGCCAGCACCGCGAACAGCTGCAGCCGGGGGCCTTCGACCTCGCGGCTGATGTGGCCCTGCCCGGTGGTGTCGTCGGCCAGGAGCAGGTCCCCGGGGCCGAACCGCCGTTTGGTGCCGTCGCCCACCTCGATCTCGGCCCGGCCCCGCAGGTGCAGCACGAACTGGCGCCGGGGGGCCACGTGGAAGTCCATCACCTCGGGGCTGCCCTCGGAGGTGTCACGGAAGAACACCGCCTTGGTGCGGATGGCGCCCGACAGCCGACCGATCTCGCTGAGCGTGACCGGCAGCTGCAGGTCCTCGAAGTGCGACCGGCCGTCGTCGCCGGTGTAGATGCGGGTGACCAGCACGGTGCGGCGGCCTTCGGTCGACCGAGGCGGTCATCGGCACCCGGTTGCCGTCGGCGTCGGCGAGGCGGCAGCACATCCTCGGGCCCGAAGGTCTTGGTCCAGGCACATCTCCAGCACCACACCGTCGGGGTCCTGGAAGTACACCGAGCGCACAGGCACGCCGGGGTGGACGCGCCCGGCGATGGTGGTCTCGCTGTCGTCGTGGTTGAGCACCGGCGACACCTCGACGCCAGCTTCGTCGCCAGGCCGGGCGACGCACTCGTCGAAGCGCTCGGGCGGCACGTCGAAGGCCACGTGGTTCATCAGGCCGTGGGCCGACACGATCGGCCCGAGGCCCGGCATGTTGGCCGCCGCCGCCACGCCGAGGGCGGCCTCGGGTGCGCCCGGGAACCAGAAGAAGGCCAGGCTGGTCTCGTTGCCGCAATCGAAGAAGAAGTGCTGGGCGCCCCCGGGGATCTCCAGGGTCTTGATCAGCTTGAGGCCCAGCACGTTGGTGTAGAAGTCGACCG
The DNA here is from genome assembly GCA_041394365.1 of Acidimicrobiales bacterium. Lineage (GTDB taxonomy): Bacteria > Actinomycetota > Acidimicrobiia > Acidimicrobiales > CAIXPF01 > CAIXPF01. Next base: position 2,440 of record JAWKIM010000023.1, on the reverse strand, counting down.
TGCCGGGCCATGTCCTTGCAGACCAGCGCCAGGTGGTTGATGCCACGGAATCCGAACTCGGTGTTGCCGGCCATTGGGCCCCCCAGGTGACAGCGCAGCGGTGTTCCGCGGGCCGATCGCCGCCCCCTACAGTACCGCCGTGACCAGAACCCGACAGATCCCCCGTGCCGAAGCCGATGCATCGGTCCTGCCCGTCTACGAGCGCCTCTTCGGTGGTCGCGACCCGGTGGCCGAGCCCGGCACCGCCACCGGCACCCCGGGCGACTGGTGGACCGTGTTCGCACCAGACCCCGGCCCTGCTGCAGCACATGGTGGCCGGGTTCAGGTTGTTCTCCAGCCCGAGCGGGTGCTGCCCGCCGATCTGCGGGAGCTGGCGCTGGTGCGCACCGGGTTCTGTGCCGACGGCCAGTTCGTGTTCAGCCAGCACTGCGAGCGGCCCGGGCCGCAGGCGTCAGCGCCGAGAAGGTGGCGTCAGGTGGCCACCTGGGCGGTGTGCGACGGCTGGACCGCCGCCGAGGCCGTGCTCGCCTGCACCGACGAGGAGCTGGTGCTGGGCGACGGCCGGGTGCAGGACGCCACGTTCGCGCCGCTGCCGGAGGCTGGCTCAGCGAGCGATATCATCGACTCCGCCCTCCGCGGTGGCCAGCTACCGGCTGCACGCCACCATGTGCCGGGCGCTGCGCCTGGAGTACGACGACGTGGACGAGCGCATCGTGGAGATCGCCGCGCCCTCCAAGGGCAACGACGACGTCATGGGCACGATCTCCATGCGCTGAGTCCAGGGGCGCGCCCCGGGCTCAGCTCCGGCGCGGGTGAGCGCGTCGGGCAGCTCCTCGATCCACTGGATCAGCTCGTGGGCGCACACCCGCTCGGTCCAGTGGTGCTCGATGCCGGTCATGTCCAGGAACGCGTGCCAGGCGTAGGTGGACAGGTGGAACTGGCCCTCGTGCACGCCGGCGCACAGCTGGATGGCCGGGGCCTCGCCGTCGGCCCAGCGCTCGGTGCCGTTCGGTGGCATGCCCGACGAGTAGGCGATGACGTGGCCGAAGCGGTCGGGGTGGGCCACCGCGATCGACAGGGCGTGGGCCCCGCCGTCGGAGCAGCCGAACACGGCCCGGCGGGCCCGTTCGGTGGCCACCCCGAAGCGGGGCTCGGCCCACGCGCCGGCCTCTTCGGAAAAAGCGGGCGTGGGCGGCGAAACCCGCCGGGTCGTAGCCCGGGAAGTACTCCACCGGTACGGTTGCGGCGGCGTGGGACGCCACGATGACGCAGCGGGGGTGAACGCCGGCCTCGATGGCGGCATCGACCCGGCGGCTGTAGGGGGCGAAGAACTGCCCGTCGTGGCGTACCTGCCGGGAGGCGCTCGGCGGGGTCGAACCCGGGCGGCAGGTACACGCTCACCTTGCGGGCCTCGCCCAGCGCCGCGCTGTCGAGCACGTGCTCCTCGACGGTGCCGACGATCGTGTCGTTGGTGGGCGCGGCCGGGCGGGCGTTGACCCCTCGGAAGCGGCCGTCGGGGTCGGGCCGCACGCTGAACGCCGGTCGGCCGGCCTCGTCGAGCGGCCAGAACCCGTAGGTGAACACCGCCTCGTCGAGGCGGGCCACCCGCACGGTGAGCACCAGCAGCGAGCCGACCCGCCACATCGGCACCTCGAACAGCGGTCCGACGATGGCGCCCGCCAGCGGCTGGTCGCACACGATGGTGAGCTCATCGCCGTCGGCCCAGATCGGCCGGCCCTCCGCCGCCATGCGCCGGCGCAGCTCCTCCTCGGTGGGGTTGCGCCAGATGCGCACGTAGGTCTCGTTGCGCACCAGCCCCGGCTCGTCGGCCCGGGCCATGGCGGTGGCCCGGTTGGCCGCCTCCACCTCGGCGCGCAGCTCGGCCAGGGAGCCCACGCCGAACTCGGCGCGCAGCGCGTCGTCCACCGAGCCGTCGAGCGGGGCGAGCACCAGCTCGCCCTTGTACTCGTAGGCGAACGTGCCGAAACGCTGGGTGCGGGTGCTCATCACCGACGCCCGGTCCACTGCCTCGGCGCAGACCCGGCCGGCCCCCGACACGCCGTCCTGGTGGGCGCGCAGGGCGAGCTGGGCGGCGGTCTGGAGATCCTGCGGGAAGCCCTGGCGGGACAGCAGCGTGGCCGCCCGCACCGCGTCGGTCCCCGACGCGTCAGCCAGCGACGGATGGCCGCGCAGCGGCGACAGCGCATCGGGGCCGCCGTCGCCGGCCGCTTCGAGTTCGTCGAGCAGGTCGGCCAGGCTTCGCATGGCGGCAAACATAGGCGGCGGGCCGGGACGCCGCTCGTGGGCCGGGCCCGGCCGGCGTCAGGCGGACAGCGTGAAGCCCCGGTAGCCGTCGGCGGCGACCTCGTCGCAGATGGTGCGGTAGGTGCCCACCCCGCCCACGTAGGGCAGGAACACCCGCGGCTTGCCGGGCACGTTG
>JAWKIM010000022.1:0-165993 GCA_041394365.1 Acidimicrobiales bacterium | reverse complement strand
ACCACGGCCAGCCCGCGATGGCGGTCGGGGCCGGTGGGGCGGGGCCGCCGCTGCGCCTGTTCGAAGCGGCGGGTCTGCTCGGCGAGATCGACGGGAAGCGGCCGCAGCGTCGCCTCCTCGGCGTCGAACCAGTGCTCCGCCTGCTCGCCCTCCACCCCGAACAGGTGCACCGCGGCGTAGTCGGCGGCGAGCAGCTCCCGCAGGCGGGCCAGCTGCGGGGCCACGATCTCGTCGCTGCGACGGCTGCCGGCTGCGAGCCGGGTGAACTCGTAGAGCAGGTTGAGGCTGTCGAGCTGTCCGATGAGGCCGCCATAGCTGCGCCAGGCCAGCAGCACCAGCGCCACCACCACGAAGAAGGGCACCAGGCCCACGGGGTGCTCGTGCAGCAACAGCCCGGCGGTCAGCGCCAGCGCGGTGCTCGAGCACAGGGTGATGACGTTGGTGCGCACGAGGGAGGCGAGTCCGATCGGGGCGCCGTGGAACCGCTTGGCCAGCGTCACCGCCAGCATCGACACGGCGTCGGCGGCGCCTGCCGCCACCAGCGCGGCCACCCACGAGCGGACCTCGGTGACGGTGGCGTCGCCCCGCACCGCGTCGAAGGCGGTGTAGGCGGCCACGGTCTCCGCTGCGAAGCTGGCCAGGTTGAGCACCAGCTTGCGGGGCACGGGCCGGTCGTGCAGCAGCAGCACCGCGCTCTCGCCGGTGAGCCGGGCGGCGACCACGGCCACCGGGCCGGCCCAGAACAGGCCGAGGATGAGCGGCACCTCGGCGAACGTGAACGTGGTGCGCTCCCGCCGGGTCTGCAGGCTGAACACGACGAGCCCGCTGACCGCGAAGCCGACGGCGAACGGCCACCAGGGCGCGCCGTCCCCGCCGGCGGGCAGGGTGCGGGGACCGGACAGGTGGGCCAGCCCCACGAGAGCGCCGAGCACGAGCGCGGCAGCCAGCGTCACCGTGCGCAGCAGCGCCCGGTCGAGGCCGGCGCGCCAGGGGCCGGCGCGCCACCGGCCGTCGGCGCGATCGGCGCGCACCGGCCCGGCGGGGCGGGGCGCCGGCGGCAGCGCTGGCGGACCGGGAGGCTCGTTCTGTTCGGGCAAGGGCGTGTCTTCGTCCGTCGACGGTGGTCGGGTCCGTCGCCGGTGTGGTGGCGGACCCTCGTCGGTCTATCGACGCGCCTCCGCCCGGACCGAAGCACTTCTGCTCCGATCCGGGCGGACGGCGTGGGTGGAACGAGTTGCCAGGCGGTCCTGGCCTCAGCTCACCAACGGACCCCCATGGTGGATGCGCCGCCGCCACCGCCGCCGTCGCAGCTCTTGATGGCGACGACGGTGGAGGACGGCTTGCAGACGGTCGCAGCTGACGCCTCGCCGGCCATGGTGAGGGAGGCGGCGGTGAAGCCGACGAGGGCCAGGGCGACCTTCCAGCGCTTGCCGCGGGGTCTCAGACGGTGTTCCGACGGGTGCTCACGATCCATGTGGTTGCTCCCTTTCGTCACCGGCAGACGTCGTTGACGGCTGTCGGACTGGCGGACGTTCCGGCTCGGGCCGGTAGGTGCAGGAGTACCGCTGGATGGGCCGCTCGTCGCCCTCTCCGTTGATGATGTGCCCAGGACGACGCCCTCGCCGCGGTTAGCGTGCGGGCCGTGACGAGGCTGGCCCGCATGGCCCGGGCGTGGGCCGCGTTCGGCGGTTTGACGGCGGGGCTGGTCTCGTGCGGCGGCAGCGATGCTGCGCCGGCGCGTCGCGTCGTCGTCGTCGACGCGGTGGCGCTGCCCGGTGGCGACGGTTCGGTCGGCGCGCCCTGGATCAACCTCGACGCCGCGCTCGAGCAGGCCGGTCCGGGGGTCGAGATCCACCTGCGGCCGGGGGTGTACCGAGGGCCGTTCCGCACCAGCGCCGGCGGCTCCGAGGACCTGCCGTTGCGCATCGTCGGCGCCAAGGGGGCCACGCTCATCGCCGCCGAGAACGAGCACCTGCTCACCATCGCCCACGACGACGTGCACGTCGAAGGGCTCACCCTGCGCGAGGCCGACCAGCTGCTGGTGGTCGACGGGGCGCGCAACGTGTCGATCCGGGCCAACACGTTCCGGGATGCGGCCGGCGAGTGCGTGCGGCTCAAGCGCTCCCGGGATGTGGTCATCGAGGCGAACACGGTGGACGGGTGTGGTCTGCGCGGCTTCGATCTGCCGGAGGACCGCAAGAACGGCGAGGGCATCTACATCGGCACCGCCCCCGAGCAGACCGACGGCGAGCCCGATCGCTCCGCCGGCATCGTGGTGCGCGGCAACGACATCCGCTCGCCCGCCGAGTGCGTCGACGTCAAGGAGGGCGCCACCGAAGTCCTGATCGAGGCCAACCGCTGCCGGGGCGGGCTCGACCCGGTCTCCGGTGGGATCTCGGTGCGGGGCAACGGCGTGGTCGTGCGCGACAACGACATCACCGACCAGGCCGGGTCGGGGGTGCGCCTGGGGGGCGACCGCCGCGGCGACGGGGTGGACAACGAGGTGACCGGCAACCGCATCTCCGAGGTCGACGGCTACGGGGTGAAGATCGAACGGACGCCGCAGGCGGCGGTGTGCGGCAACCGGATCGAGGGGGCCGACGCCGGCGACTCCAACACCTCGACGATCCGTCCCGACGCCGCCTGCTGAGCCGGCCGTGCGGCGACGGCCGTTCGGCGGGGGCGCGTTGTCGGCTAGCGGGGCTGCGACGCTACGCTCGCCGTTCGCGACGATCGCCCGGCGTCGTGGGTCCGGGCCAGCCATTGGGGGCGTCCAACGATGGATCCTCGCTATTCCGACGAAGCCGAGGCGTTCCGCCAGAAGATCCAGGCGTTCCTCGGCGAGAACCTGCCGGCGAACTGGAAGGGCGTGGGCGCGGTGCCCGAGGCCGAGCGGGAGGAGTGGGTGGCGCAATGGCGCAAGCGCCTGGTCGACGCCAACCTGATCGCCCCCGCCTGGCCCACCGAGTACGGCGGCGCCGGCCTGTCGGCCATCGAGCGGGTGGTGCTCCACGAGGAGTTCGCCAAGGCGGCGGTGCCCACCGGTGGCCCCAACGACGGCTTCGGCATGTCGATGATCGGGCCCACCATCATGGTGATGGGCACCGAGGAGCAGAAGCGCCACTACCTGCCCCGCATCCTCTCCGGTGAGGACCGCTGGTGCCAGGGCTACTCCGAGCCGAACTCCGGTTCCGACCTGGCGTCGCTGGGCACCTCCGCCGTGCTCGACGGCGACGAGTGGGTCATCAACGGCCAGAAGATCTGGACCTCCGAGGGCCACACCGCCAACTGGTGCTTCGTGCTGTGCCGCACCGACGCCAGCGCCCCCAAGCACAAGGGCATCTCGTTCCTGCTCGTGCCGATGGACCAGCCGGGCGTCGAGTGCCGGCCGATCATCAACATCACCGGCAGCCACGACTTCAACGAGGTCTTCTTCTCCGACGCCCGCACCGCCAAGGAGTGCGTGATCGGCGACGTGAACGACGGCTGGCGGGTGGCCAACCAGCTCCTCGCCTACGAGCGCGGCGACGACGCCACCACCGTGTACTTCCGCATGCGGGCGGTGGCCGACGGGCTGGTGACCATCGCCAAGGACAAGGGCCTCACCGCCGATCCGGTGGTGCGCCAGCAGCTGGCCGCCGTGCACTGCCGGGTGGAGATCCTGCGCTACTACGGCTTGCGGACGCTCACCCAGATCCTGGGCAACGGGGTGCTGGGGCCCGAGTCGTCGGTGAACAAGTGCCTGTGGAGCGAGCTGTTCCAGCACATGACCGAGCTGGCCATGAACCTGCTCGGCGCCGATGCCACCGTGCCCAGCGGCGGTGCGCCGCTGTCGACCATCGCGCCCGAGGCGGCCGGTGACCCCGACAGCTCGGCCCGCTGGGTCACCCACTTCCTCGGTGCCCGGCCGGCGTCGATCTACTCCGGGTCCAACCAGATCCAGCGCAACATCCTCGGCGAGCGCGTGCTGGGGCTGCCCAAGGAGCCCCGCGCCGACGAGGGCCCCTGGAACCAGACCCGCCGCAGCTGATCGGGCTGCGACGGCGGGCGGCCTCCCTCGGGAACGGCGCCGCCCGGCGGGGGTCCACAACGTCGAACAGTGAACGCAACGGACCGCTGCGGCCGTCATCGGCCGCAGCGGTGCCACTACGCTCGCGCCCGTGACCGACTACGTGGCGCCCCTCGCTGACATCGCCTTCGTCCTGGAACACATCGTCGACTACCCGTCGCTCGCCGCCATGCCCGGTTTCGAGCACGCGGACCTCTCCACCGTGGTCGGGGTGCTCGAGGAGTGCGGTCGGTTCATGGCCGAGGTGGTCGGGCCCACCAACCGCGCGGGCGACGTCGAGGGCAGCCGCTGGCAGGCCGACGGCTCGGTGGTGACGCCCACCGGGTTCAAGGACGCCTATCGCCGCTATGTGGAGGCGGGTTGGGCGGCGGTGCCCTTCCCGTCCGAGTACGGCGGCGGCGCGTTCCCGTGGGTCATCGGCGTGGCCATGCAGGAGATGCTGACCTCGGCGAACATGGGCTTCTCGCTGTGCCCGCTGCTCACCCAGGGCGCCATCGACGCCCTGCTGCACTATGGCGACGAGGTCCAGCGCGAGACGTACCTGCCCAAGATGGTGACCGGCGAGTGGACCGGCACCATGAACCTGACCGAGCCGCAGGCCGGCTCGGACGTGGGCGCGCTGACCACCAAGGCGGTCCGCCAGGCCGATGGCAGCTACCGCATCACCGGGCAGAAGATCTTCATCACCTACGGCGAGCACGACATGTCCGAACAGATCGTGCACCTCGTGCTGGCCCGCACCCCGGACGCCCCGCCGGGCACCAAGGGCATCTCGTGCTTCATCGTCCCCAAGTTCCTGCTCGACGGTGACGGCACCCCGGCCCCGCAACGGGGTGAGCTGCGTGTCGATCGAGCACAAGCTCGGCATCCACGGTTCGCCCACCTGCGTGCTGGCCTACGAGGACGCCGTCGGCTACCTCATCGGCGAAGAGAACATGGGCATGCGGATCATGTTCGTGATGATGAACAACGCCCGGTTGTCGGTCGGCCTCGAGGGCCTGGCCATCGCCGAGCGGGCCTACCAGCAGGCGTTGCAGTACGCGCAGGACCGCATCCAGGGCAAGGCGGTGGGATCCTCGGCCAAGGAGTCGCCCATCGTGGAGCACGCCGACGTGCGCCGCATGCTGCTCACCCAGAAGGCGTACATCGAGGCGCTGCGCTGCCTCATCCTGCTCAACGCCGGTCAGATCGATCGCTCGAACCACCACCCCGACGAGGCGGTGCGGGCGCGCGCCGCGGAGATCGTCGGCCTGCTGACGCCGATCTGCAAGGGCTTCGGCACCGACCTGGGCGTGGAGCTCACCTCGCTGGCGGTGCAGGTCCACGGTGGCATGGGCTACGTGGAGGAGACGGGCGTCGCCCAGCACTTCCGTGATTCGCGCATCGCGCCCATCTACGAGGGCACCAACGGCATCCAGGCCGCCGACCTGGTGGCTCGCAAGCTACCGGTGCGCGCCGGTGCGTCGGTGCAGGAGTTCATCGCCTCCATGCGATCGGTCGACGCCGAACTGGCCGAGGCCGGCGACGGGTTCGCCTCGATCCGCAAGCACCTCACCCAGCAGCTCGACACGCTGGAGGAGGCCACCGCGTGGCTGCTGGCCAACGGCGCCGCCGATCCCAACGCCGCCCTGGCCGGCTCGTCGCCATACCTTCGGGTATGGGGGCTGTGCGTCGGCGGTTGGCTGCTGGCCCGATCGGCGCTCGCCGCCGCCGCCACCGGTGACGCCGCCCTGGCCGAGTCGAAGTTGATCACCGCCCGCTTCTACGCCGAGCAGCTGCTGCCCCAGGCCGGTGGTCTGCTCCCGTCGGTCACCGCCGGGGCCCGCGACCTGTTCGCGCTGCCGGCCGACCGGCTGCACCCCTGAGCCGCGTGCTCGCCGACCTCCTCGGTTCGATACCGAGCCCCTCCTCCGGCCAACTGCAGATCGGCCCGCTCCGCCTCACCGCGTACGGGCTGATGATCGCGCTCGGCGTTGTGGCCGCCGTGGAGATCGCCCGCCGCCGCCACGCCCACCGCGGCGGCGATCCCGACGACTTCTCGTCGATCGCGGTGTGGGCCGTGATCGCCGGGCTCATCGGCGCCCGCATCTACCACGTCCTGACCGACCTCGAGCGCTTCCGGGGCAACTGGGGCGACGTGATCGCCGTCTGGAAGGGTGGCCTCGGCATACCGGGCGGTCTGTTGGCGGGTGTGCTGGTGGGGCTGTGGGCGGCCCGACGCCGCGGGCTGTCGCTGCCCTACGCCATGGACATGGCCGCACCGGCCATCCCGGTGGCCCAGGCCATCGGCCGGTTCGGGAACTGGTGGAACCAGGAGCTGTTCGGCGGCCCCACCTCGTTGCCGTGGGGTCTGGAGATCGACCCCGACCACCGTCCGGTGGGCTACGAGAACGAGGCCACCTACCACCCGACGTTCCTGTACGAGGCGCTGTGGAACGTGGGCCTGGCGCTGTTCATCGTGTGGCTCGAGCGCCGCACCCGCGACCGGCTGCGCCCCGGCAGCATGTTCGCCATCTACGTGGCCGGCTACGGCGTGGGCCGCTTCTGGGTGGAGTCGCTGCGCATCGACCCGGCGCAGCAGCTGTTCGGCATGCGCTTCAACCTGCTGCTGGCCGCGGTCACCGCGCTGATCGCTGTCGGGTGGCTGGTGCTGTTCGGGTTGCGCCGTCCGGACGTGGGCCTCGGTCAGCTCGAGGGGGAGCCGCTCGACGTGCGGGAGTGGGCGGCGGACGAGGCCGACGGCGGTGCTGCCACCGACCGGCCGCAGCCGCTCGACGAGGCCGTCGCCGCCGAGGGCGCGGCCGAGTCCCAGGCGGGTCCGACGGAGAGCTGAACCGTCAGCGAGCGGCGGCCAGGACGGCGTCGGACAGCACCGGCCACGCCGCTGCGGCCCACGGGCCGAAATCGAGGTCGGTCAGGGCCGCCACCGCGAGCCCGGCGGCGGGATCGACCCACAGGAACGTGCCCGCCCGCCCGAAGTGGCCGAACGTGCCCGGGCTGTTGGCGGAGCCGGTCCAGTGCGGGTGCTTGTGCCCGCGCAGCTCCACACCGAGACCCCACGGGTTCGGGTCCTGGCGGCCGAAGCCGGGCAGCACGCCGGCCAGGTCGGGGAACTGCGCGGTCGTGGCCGCCCGCAGCGTGTCGGGGTGCACCAGCGTGGGGCGCAGCAGCTCCCGGCCGACGAGGAGCAGGTCGGTCACCGCCGCGACGGCGGCGTGGGCCGGCGAGCCGCGCAGCGCGGCGCCGGTGCACCCGAGCGGGGCCAGCACCGCCTCGTGGAGGTACTCGGCGGGGGACAGCCCGGCGGCGGCGTGCAGCGTGTCGCCGAGCACGTCGAACCCGGTGTTGGAGTAGATGCGCCTGGTGCCCGGCGCGGCCACCGGGCCCGGGGCGTCGGGAGCGAGGCCGGAGGCGTGGGCCAGCAGGTGGCGGACGGTGCTGCCGGCCGGGCCCGCCGACTGGTCGAGGAACAGCGTCTCCTCCTCGACGGCCACCCAGCACGCCATCGCCACGAGGAGCTTGGTGACCGAGGCGAGCCGGAACGGCTGCGTCACCGGGCCGGTCGTGGCGATGGTCTGTGTGGCGTCGGTCACGCCGACGGCCACGGTGCGTGCGGGCCAGTCGGCGACGGCGCGGCGCAGCAGCTCGTCATCCAGCACGGCTTCGACGGTAGCCGGACGGCGCGCCCCGCCCGCCCGGCGCGCCCCTGCCCGCCGCGAACGGTGCGCGGCCGTGCCAGAGTGATCGACCGTGACTGCGTTGGAACGAGCCGTCGATGCCGTGCTCCGAGCGCTCGAGCCGGGTGAGGTGGTGACCTACGGCGAGGTGGCCGAGGAGGCCGGCTACCCGGGTCGGGCCCGCGCCGTGGGCCACATCCTCGCCCGCTCCGGTGGTCACTATGCGTGGTGGCGGGTGGTGGCGGCGAACGGTCGCCTGGTGCCGGGAAGCGAAGCCGAGCAGGCCCGCCGCCTGCGGGCCGAGGGCGTGGACGTCGGTGACCACGGCGTTGTCGGCATGGGCCGCCGTCGGGCCGCCCGCCGGCGCGCCCGCCATTGACCACCCGTTTGGCCACGCAGCGCGGTACACTGACAGGGTCACCCGGCAGTCGGTCGGGTGGGTCGGTTGGTTCACGGGCCCGGTTGTGTCGCCCGTCTGTTCCGACCGGAGCCGTTCGCCGGGGAGCGATGCGAGCGGCCACCCCGAACAACCGAACGGTTCCGCACGAAAGGACCACCCCGTTGTCCAACAACGGTTTCCACGCCCTCGGCGTGTCCGACGAGCTGTGCCAGGCGCTCGGCGCCCGTGGCATCGAACAGCCCTTCGCCATCCAGTCGCTGACCATCCCCGACGCCATCGCCGGCCGGGACGTGTGCGGCAAGGCCAAGACCGGTTCCGGCAAGACGCTGGCGTTCGGTCTGCCGGTGCTGATGCGCCTGGGCAAGGCGCAGCCGCGCCGGCCTGCCGGCCTGGCCCTCGTGCCCACCCGGGAGCTGGCGTTACAGGTGCACGACGAGCTCGAGCCGCTCGCCGCCGCCCAGGGCCTGACCATCGCCGCGGTGTACGGCGGCGCCCGCATCGAGACGCAGATCAAGAAGCTGACCGCCGGGGTGGACCTGGCGATCGGCACGCCCGGGCGGCTCATCGACCTGATCCAGCAGGGTGAGCTGTCGGTGGCCGACGTCGACCACGTCGTCATCGACGAAGCCGACCGCATGGCCGATATGGGCTTCCTGCCGCAGGTCGAGTGGATCCTCCGCCACATCGAGGGCCGCCACCAGACGCTGCTGTTCTCGGCCACGCTCGACGGCGTGATCGGCAGCCTGGTGCGCCAGTACCAGACCGATCCGGTGTTCCACGAGGTCGAGTCCCGTCAGGTCACCGTCGACGAGATGGTCCACCGCTTCGTGCTGGTCCACGAGCTCGACAAGGTGAAGGTGGCCGCGGCCATCTCCCGCAACGCCAACCGGGTGCTCGTGTTCACCCGCACGAAGCGGGCCGCCGACAAGGTGGCGGCCTCGCTGGTGAAGGAGGGCGTGAAGGCGGCGGCGATCCACGGCGACCTGCGCCAGAACCTGCGCGAGAAGGCGTTGGGTGATTTCGCCGCCGGCAAGGTGCACGTGCTCGTGGCCACCGACGTGGCCGCCCGCGGCATCCACGTGGACGACGTGGACGTGGTCATCCACTACGACCCGCCCGAGGACCACAAGGCCTACCTGCACCGCTCGGGCCGCACGGCCCGCGCCGGCGAGTCGGGCATGGCGGTGTCGCTGGTGCTGTGGAACCAGGAGCTCGAGGTGCGCCGGTTGCAGAACCGGCTGAACCTCAAGCAGCCGATCGTGGAAATGTTCTCCAACGATGGCCGCCTGGCCGATCTGGCCGCGGTCGACCCGGAGCAGGAGACCACCTCGGTCTGACCGGGTCCCGCCCGGTCACGCGTCGAACAGCGCGAAGGCGAAGCACCAGAGCAGCGCGGTCAGCGCGAGCCCGTCGCCGATCTCGCCGCGGGCGATCATCGAGCGCACCTCGGCCGGCGGGAACCAGGCGATGCGTTCCGCCTCCGCCGTGTCGGTGGGGGCGCCCACGTGGTGGGGGTCGCGCCCGAGGAACAGCACGAAGCGGCCGTCGGTGCTGCCCGAGGAATGGTGGTAGGTGGTCAGCGGCTCCAGCGAGCCGGGGGCCCAGCCGACCTCCTCGATCGCTTCGCGCCGCGCCGCCTCCTCGGCTGTCTCGCCCGCCTCGATCCGACCGGCGGGTATCTCCCAGCCCCAGAAGTCACCGATGAACCGGTGGCGGTACAGCAGCAGGATGCCGCGGTCGGGAGCCGGGTCGTACAGGACGGTGCCGGCGGCGGGCGCCGGCAGCCGCACGGCGTGGTGCTCGAAGCGCGGCCCGCCGGGCGGTTCCACATCGACGAGGTGCACGCTCATCCACGGTGAGCTGTAGACCGCCCGTTCGCCATGCACCGTCCATCGCATCGAGGCGGGCATTCTAGGGAGGTGGTCGCCCGCTCCCGCTCGTCCGCCGGTGGGCGCCCGCCGTCGCCGGGCGCGGAGCTCGAGGCCGCCCTGCTCGCCTGGCGGCGTCAGGCCGACGGGGCGAACGCCGCCGTCCACGCCCTCACCGCGGTGCGTTCGGTGGTGGCGGCCCTCTGCGAACGCTTCGGTGCCCCCGCCGCGTTGCTCGGCGAGCTCGACGCCCTCGCCGCCACCCTGGGCGCCCCGACCGCGGCGCCGGCGGACACCGGATTGGCCACCGCGGCGGTGGGCTCGCTCCGGGTCGGGCCCGACGACGAGGCGACACCGGATCCGGTGCGGGTGGCCCAACTCTTGGCCTCGGTGCACGAGGCGGTGCTCGCGCCCGCCGAGCGACGAGGGCGCGGTGTGTTCTACACACCGCCCGAGGTGGCCGCCCGGCTGGTGGCCCTGGCCCTGGCCCTGACCTTGCCCGAGCCGCACCCGCAACCGCACCCGCACCCGGAGCCGTCGCCGCCGGCGGTGCTCGACCCGGCCTGTGGCGCCGGGACGTTCCTGGTGGCGGTGGCCGAGTGGCTGCACCGCCACCGGGCGCTCGCGCCGGCCGCCTGCGTGGATGCCGTGCACGGCCGCGACCTCGACCCGGTGGCGGTGGCGGTGGCCCGCACGGCGTTGGCGTGGTGGTCGTGGCAGCGGGGTGGCTCGCCGTGCTGGGCCCGGGCGGACGTCCGGGTGGGCGACGGCCTCGCCCCACCGGCCGACGGTGGTCCGCCGATGGGCCGCTTCGCCGCGGTGGTGGGCAACCCGCCGTTCCTCAACCAACTGCAGGGCCGCACCGCCCGCGCCGCCGATGCCCGCGCCGCGGCGCAGGCCCGCTTCGGCGGTGCCGCCAAGGGCTACGTGGACACCGCCGTGCTGTTCCTGCTGGCTGCGGTGGAGGCGGTGGCCCCCGGCGGGCGGGTGGTGCTGGTACAACCGGAGTCCACCGTCGCCGCCTCGCACGCCGCCGCCGCCCGGGCTGCGCTGGCCCAGCGGGCCGAGCTGGAGGCGATGTGGTTCGGTGGCGCCGGCCTCTTCGCCGCCGGGGTGCGGGTGTGCGCGCCGGTGCTGCGCCGCATCGAGGACGGCACGGCCCCACCGCCGGCGTCCCCGGTGCAGCTGCTGGCCGGGCGGCGGTGGAACCGGCCGGCCGGCCGCAGCGGCCCCGTGGTCCGGCCACGGTGCCGGCGGCCACTGGGCGCCACTGCTGGCGGCCGCCCGGGGGTGCCGGCGTCGCCCTGCGGGGGACGTCGATCCTGGCCGGGCTGGCTGCCGCCACCGCCGGCTTCCGGGATCAGTACTACGGCCCGTGCCCTACGTGCGCGAGGCCGACCCGATCGCCGACGGGCGGACCGCGCCGCTGATCACGGCCGGGCTGATCGGGCCGACGGGGCACCGGTGGGGACGGTCGCCGGTGCGCTTCGCCGGGCGGGTGTGGTCCCGGCCGGTGGTCGACCTCGACGCCCTGGCCGCCGGGGACCCGAAGCTGTACGGGTGGGTGGCGCGGCGCCTGCGTCCGAAGCTGCTCGTCGCCACCCAGACCAGGGCGGTGCACGCCGCCGCCGATCCGGCGGGTTCCCTGGTGCCCTCGGTGCCCGTCATCGCGGTGGAACCGCACGAGGACGCCGACCTGTGGCGGATCGCGGCGGTGCTGTGGTGCCCGTTGGTGTCGGTCCACGCCGCCGAGCAGTTCGCCGGCGGCGGTCTCAGCGCCAGCGCGCTGCAGGTTGAGCGCCCGGCAGGTGCTGACGCTGCCGGTGCCCGACGATGGCGAGGCGTGGCCCACGCCGCCGCGCTGTTACAGAACGCGACGAAGGCGCGACGGAACCGAAACGAACACCGACCACCCGGGAGAACGCCTTTTCGACGACGTTGCGCGGTCGATGGCGGCGGCCTACGGCTGCAGTGCCGAGTCGTCACTCGAAGCAATGCGCTGGTGGCGTGGGTGTCGGACCGTCACCGCGCCGCCATGTTTCTGTAACCGGCTTTCTCGGAGCGTGGGCGAAATCTGTCCCGCGAGCCCTCGTTGTATCGGGCATGACAGCAGCACGTGGCGATGCCCCCTCCACCCTGCGGCTCATCTCGGCCGTCTCCCCCAACGCTCAGACGCAGGTGCTGCGCAACCGGGCCGAGCATCTCCGGCACAGCGCCGGTGCGATGCACGAGCTGGTGGCGCAGGCCTACCGGCGCCGGGCGGCGGAGCTCGAGCTCGAGGCGTGGTTGACCGAGTTGCAGCGGGGCGAGGCGGGCGCGGCCGCCTGATCACCATCTCGGCTTCTCCGGGCGGACGGAGCGGCCGGACCGGCGAACCGTCTGGCGGGCGGTTCGGCGGTGCACCGGGACGGACGTGGCGGCCCCCGCTGGCGGGCGGGCAAGGCCACCACGGACGTCGCAACCACATCGAGCGGTGCCGGGGCGGACCGGGCCGATCGCTCCTCGGCGGATGGAGCGGTGGGCCCGCCGGGTTCGCGCGGGGGGTCGAACGGGTCGGTCTTGGCGGGACCGACCCGTTTGCGCTCCCGGGCGGCTGCGGCGAGGCGCCTCGGCCCGATCCCCGGTTCTCGATTGACGGCCGGGCCCGGTTCTTGGTCGAATGTGCCGCACATCTGGAGTGAGCCCCCGACCACGGGTGGCTCCGGCAACCTGGGAACGGACACCCAAGGTGCTCAGCCGTTCGGCCCTCGGGCCCGGTGACGGAGATGAGGTTCGGCCGCCCGGCCGGACAACAAAGGTCCGAGGAGGCACGCCACCCATGAACGCAGCGCAACCCGCCGGTGGCCTCGCCCGGCCCGCCCAGCACAAGGCGCTGCCGGTGAGCGGCGCCTGGACGGCCTCGCAGCCGCCGGCCCAGCGCCGGTTCTTCCCGCTCCCCTCGGTGCCCTTCGCGCTGGAGGAGGGCGGCGTCCTCGATGAGGTGGTGGTGGCCTACGAGACGTGGGGCACGCTCAACGCCGACCGCTCCAACGCCATCCTGGTGTGCCACGCGCTCACCGGCGACGCCCATGCCGCCGGCCCGTCCGGGCCCGGGCAGCCGACCGCCGGGTGGTGGGACCCGCTCATCGGTCCCGGTCGCACGTTGGACACCGACCAGTACTTCGTGGTGTGCGCCAACGTGCTCGGCGGCTGCCAGGGCAGCACCGGCCCCGCGTCCATCGATCCGGGTACCGGCCGGCCGTACGGCTCACGCTTCCCGGTGGTCACCATCCGGGACATGGTCCGCGCTCAGCGGCGCCTGGCCGACTGGTTGGGCATCGGCCGGTGGCTGACCGTGGTGGGCGGCTCGATGGGCGGCATGCAGGTGCTGGAGTGGGGAGTGATCTACCCCGATCGCATGCGGTCGCTGATCTGCATCGCCTCGGCGGCGGCCGCCGGCGCGCAGCAGATCGCGTGGTCGAAGGTCGGCCGGATGGCCATCGCCAACGACCCGAACTGGCGCAACGGCGACTACTACGACGCCGAGCCCGGCCAGGGCCCCCATGCCGGTCTGGCCCTGGCCCGCCAGATCGCCCAGATCCACTACCGCTCGGAGGAGGTGTTCGAGCAGCGCTTCAGCCGCAACAGCACCAACCCGGTGGACCACTTCGGCATGTGGGACCGCTTCGAGGTGGAGTCCTACCTGGACTACCACGGGGAGAAGCTGGTGAAGCGGTTCGATGCCAACAGCTACCTGGTGCTGAACCGGGCGATGGACCTGCACGACCTGGCCCGCGGGCGAGGCGGCCTGGCCGACGCGTTCGCCCGCATCGCCGTGCCCACCTGCACCATGTCGATCCCCACCGACACGCTCTACCCGCCCTACCAGCAGGAGCGCATCCGCGACGGGCTGCGGGCGCAGGGCGTGTGCGTCGACCACGTGGTCATCGACAGCCCCCACGGCCACGACGGGTTCCTGCTCGAGTTCGACCAGGTCGGCGCGGCGATCGACAAGTTCCTGGCCCGCCTGTAGCCGGGCCCGCTCCGCTTGATCCGCCTGCTCCGTCGTCTGCCGTGCCCGAACTGCTCGAGGTGGAGTACTACCGCCGCCTGGCCGAGGGCACGGTGGGCCGCCGCATCGCCGCGGTGGACGCCCCCGATGCCTGGTACCTCCAGGGCGGCGTGGACGCCGGGCAGCTGGCCGCGCTGCTGCCGGGCGCGGTGGTGGCCGGCACCCGGCGGCGCGGCAAGCTGTTGGTGATCGATCTCGACGGTGCGCCGGCGCTGGGCCTGCGCTTCGGGATGGCGGGGCGTCTGCTGGTGGACGGTTCGGCGGCGATCGAGAAGCTCGAGTACGCGTCCGGTCGGGACGAGCCCGCCTGGGAGCGGTTCCGCCTGTACTTCGACGGCGGTGGTTCGCTGGTCGTGGTCGATCCCCGGCGGCTCGGCGGGGTGTCCCTCGATCCGACGTTCGACGGGCTGGGGCCCGAGGCGGCCACGCTCACGCTCGGCCAGCTGCGTCGTGCGCTCGAGCGGTCGGGCGCGCCGCTGAAGGCGCGGCTGCTCGACCAGCACCGCATCGCCGGGCTGGGCAACCTGCTGACCGACGAGATCCTGTGGCGGGCGCGGCTCGACCCGAACCGGCCCGCCGGCGCGCTGGGTGACGCCGAACTGCGACGCCTCCAGCGGGTCGTGCGCTCGACGGTGGGTGAGCTCGACACCAGGGGCGGTTCCCACACCGGCGATCTGTACGGTGCGCGCGTGCGTGGCGGACGGTGCCCACGTTGTGGCGCGGGGCTGACGCGCGCGCAGGTCGGCGGGCGGACCACGTTCTGGTGCCCGGCGGAGCAGCGCTGACCGGTTCCGCGCCCGGCGATGGCTCCCATTGCCGGGGCTGGGCACGGTGCGCTCACTACACTCCCGGCGACGTTTCGAGTGGGACGGCACCGTCCACCGGGTGCGCCGCGCCGGGTTCCCGCTCCCAGCCGTTCTGTTTGTGCGAAGGACTTCGGTGACCGGACCCCGATGGCGATGCTGGCTCGCGGTTGCGCTGGCCACAGCCACGCTCGGCTTGGCCGCGGTCCTGCCGGCCGCGGTGGCCGGCCCGGCAGGCGCCCAGACCGACGGCGAGCAATCGCCCGCCCAGGCATCGACGACCGTCGCGGGCGACACCACCACCACCGAGGCGTCGGGCTCGACGTCGACCTCGTCCCCGCCCGCGGAGACGACCACCACGGAGGCCACCACGACCACGGCCGAGCCGACCACCACGACCGAGGAGATCGTGGAGGAGGAGCCCGTGATCGAGGAGCCGGTCGAGGAGGAAGAGGTGCCGGAGGAGGAGGTCGTCGAGGAGACGACGACCTCGACCACCCGCCCGCCGCCGAGCACCACCACCGAGGCCACCCGGGGCCCGCAGTCGTCGGTGGTGGCGCCGACCACGACGCAGGCCGAGACGGCGTCGGGAAGTAGCAGGGAGCAGCGAGTGGTGTGGTTGGTCGTCGGTCTGCTGTGCGTGGTGGGCCTGCTCATCGGCACCCTGACCTGGCGCTACTGGTGGTTCACCAACCCCAGGCGCGGCTACGCCCGTTCGCGGGCGATCCTGACCCAGAGCCAGCGGCAGCTGCGCGACGACGCCGACAGCGAGGTGGTGGCCGTCTGGGAGGACGGCCAGGCCGTCGCCCCGCCCGAGGTGCCGGTGCCCGGCTCGCCCGTCGTCCGTGATCCCGACACGCTGCCCACCGGCATGCGGGCGGTGCGGCCGCCGGGGGAGCGGGAGCTCGGCGACCGGGACGCGGATCGCTAGGGTGCTGGCCATGGCAAGCCTGGACCTCGACGCAATGCTGCAGCGGTTCCGCGACCGGGCTGAGGCGGTGCGCAAGCGCCCCCTTCCGCCCGTGGCCGGGGATGAGCGGCAGTTCTTCATCCAGCAGGCACAGACCGACTTCCAGGACTTCGCCATCATCGGCGACGCCTCCGCCACCATCGAGGACGGCTTCCTGGTGCTGCGGGTCGACCTGCGCCCGGCCGATCAGCGGGAGTAGCAACGGGTTTGCCGGTCATCGGGCCATGGTTGCTAGAGTGATGGCCCCTGCGGATGTAGCTCAGTTGGTAGAGCATCACCTTGCCAAGGTGAGGGTCGCGAGTTCGAGTCTCGTCATCCGCTCCAGAGAAGTCCAGGTCAGGCGCCCTTTTCGGGGCGCCTGAAGCGCGTTTGGTCTGCTGCGCTCTACTATCTGCTCTTTGTTCCGGCCGAGCGGGTTGCCGGCGGAACGGCGGAGGCGGTCGTGGCGGCGGGTGCGAAGGCGGAGACGAAGCGCCGCACGAAGGGCGCGGGCGGGTTCTTCGCAATCCGGGATGGTGTGTGGCGGGTCGACGTCGAGATCGGCCGCGATCCGGCTACCGGCCGCCGTCGGCGGGTGTCTCGCACCGTGCACGGCAGCCGGCGGGACGCGGAGGTGGAACTGGCTCGGCTCGGCTCGCCGATCACCAGTGGACGATCGCGGGCCGGGTGCTGTCGGTGGGCCATCCAGTACGGCGAGGTGTTCAGCGCTTCACCCGGCAACGTCGTAGGCTTGAGACGTGGCTCGACGGGCGGACGACTTCGACGATCATGAGCTCCTCGTTACCGACGAGAACAGCGAGCTGAGCGACGCCGCGCTGGCAGTGTCGTTCTCGGCGTGGCTTCGCGAGCTGGACGAACAGGGGCCACAGAGGGTGTCGGTGCGGGCCGCTGACACCTTGGCTGAAGCTCGGGCTGCCGGCGAGGTGTGAGCACACCCATCGTCATCGACGCCTCGGCCGGCGTCGAACTTGTCGCTCGCACCGAGCGGGGCAACCGACTTCGGGAACTCATCCCAGCGGATGCCGTGCCGTGGGTCCCCGACGGCCTGTTCGACGTCGAGGTCGGCAGCGTGCTGCGCCGCTGGGATCTGAACGCTGTCCTCGACGCCGCTCAGATGGAGGCCGCGCTGCTGCGTCTGCGGTCATGGCCGGTACGCCGGGCTTCGGTTCGAGCGCTTCACGACACAGCATGGCTGCTCCGTCACAACATGAGCTATGGCGACGCGGTCTACGTTGCGCTCGCTCAACGGCTGGCCGGCGCAATGCTCACCGACGACCACAAGCTGGCAAACGCGCCGACGTTGACGGTCCCGGTGCTGACGCTGCCCGATGCGTAGTAGAGCGCTCTGCCATCGAACCGGAGTGCTGGGCGCAGGCCGGATCTACCGGACGATGCGCAGGACGAACCCGTGAGTCACTCGACCTGACCAACGGCGCCGGACTGAGGTCGCAACCTTGCCAAGGTGAGAGTCGCGAGTTCGAGTCTCGTCATCCGCTCCAGAAAACACCAGTTCCGAGGGCCCTCCTAAGAGGGCCCTTCTTCGTTGTCCGGGCCGTTCCGGCTGTGGCCGGGTCACCGGCAAGAAGCGGTGGGTGATGAAGACGGTCCGGGCGGCAAGCGCGAGGCCAGCGGGCGCGCCCGTGCAACACCAGAACAACCGGACGCGAGGGTGTGTAGTGTATGCGCATGGCTCGGGTGAACATCACGGTTCCGGAAGACGTCATCGAGCGTGCTCGCGCCGCGGGCCTCAATGTGTCGCGCCTCGCCAGCGCGGCGTTGGTCGAGGAACTGGATCGGCTGGCCAAGATCGCGATGCTCGATGCCCACCTCGAACGGTTGGCCGAGGAGCTGGGCCCGATTCCGGCTGACGAGGCGGCCGAGGCCACCGACTGGGTCGACGCCGTGCTCGGCGGCACGGGTGACACGGCTGATCGTCAACGGCGGACCGCGTGACGCTGATCCTCGACAGTGGCGGGGTGTCTGCCCTCGCCGGCGCTCGAGCTCGGTTGGCCGAGCTGCGACGGCGGGGCCTGTGGCCGCCACAGGTGCCGGCGGTGGTGCTGACCGAAGCACTGACCGGTGACCATCGGCGAGACTTCCAGACCAATCAGCTGCTCCGCATGTGCCAGATCCGCCCCGTCGGCGAGGACCTCGCCCGGGAGGCCGCCGCGCTGCGCACCGGCACCGGTCGGGCGGCCTCCATCACCGCCACCGACGCCGTCGTCGCTGCCCTGGCCCTCCGCCTCCAGGAACCCGTCGTCCTCACCAGCGACCCCGACGACCTCCGCGCCCTCACCACCGGCCAGCCTGTACGCGTCGTG
Organism: Acidimicrobiales bacterium; assembly: GCA_041394365.1. Taxonomy (GTDB): domain Bacteria; phylum Actinomycetota; class Acidimicrobiia; order Acidimicrobiales; family CAIXPF01; genus CAIXPF01. The sequence goes on along the minus strand of JAWKIM010000022.1, from coordinate 147,834 downwards.
GCCACCTGATCCACGACGAACGGCTCGCGCGCCCGCCCCGGCTCAACGCGCGATCCAGACCGGCCGAGGAGCGGGTGCGACGGCGCTGTGGGATCGGGAGAGGGACACGGGTTTGCGCACCACGGTGGGTCGGCGAGCAAGGGTTTCGCTGTTGGCAACGATGGTTGCGCTCTCGGTGAGTTGCACGGACGACGGCGGACCGTCGGGGCAGCAGCCGGTGAGCTCCTCACTCGAGCAGCTGTTCCCGATGGCGTCGGCCAGCACCGTGGGGACGAAGGAGTGGCCGGCTGGAGCGGAGCTGCGATTGCACAGCTGCACGTACGAGGAGCCGGGTCGCTGGCGCTTCGTGGGCGAGCTCCACGGTGTCGCAGTCGGGACGCTGCTCGGTCTCGATCTCGGGCTGGAGACTGCCGGTGACGTCGGCGTCGGCTACCGGACAGCGGCGACCGTCCGGGGCGAGGGACGCTTCGAGCTGCTGTTCGACGGCGGCGACGGCAACGACTTCACGGCAGCGGAGCTCCATGCCGGTGTCGGCTCGGCGACAGCCTGCGACATCGCCGTGCGAGCCGAAAACGGAGACGGCATGGCGCACAGCAACCTGCTGCGGTCTTCCACCGGGCAGACGGCGTTGCGCTAGCCGACGATCCCCGTTGCCGACGAGCACACCCGTCGTCATCGACGCTTCGGCTGGCGTCGAGCCGGTCGCCCGCACGGATCGAGGCAACCGCATCCCATCTCGGCCCTCTCGAGAGGGGCCTTCGTCGTGTTCGGAATCGCTCTCCCTTTGCCACACGCCGCTACTTCCGCGCCGTCGGCGCCGACCCACCCCCGGGGCGTGTGCCGCGGCGGCCGCGGCGGGGCGAGCGTCGGGGCGGTCAGAGGCGGTTCATGCACGCGACCCCGTGCGGAAACATCGCCGAAACAAGCTGGCCCGATTCTTTCGGCGTTGTCGTCGACGAAGGAGTGAGCCGCCCATGGAAGTCAACGCCGGAGACACGGCATGGGTGCTGACCGCCAGCGCACTCGTGCTGTTCATGACCCCGGGCCTGGCGCTCTTCTACGGCGGCATGGTGCGGAGCAAGAACGTGCTCGGCATGCTCATGCAGAACGTGTTCGCCATGGGCCTCATCGGCGTCCTGTGGCCCGTCGTCGGGTTCTCGCTGGCCTTCGGTGACGGGGGACCGCTGATCGGCAACTTCGACTTCGCCCTCATGAAGGACGTCATGGCCTTCGACGCGGAGGGGGGCTTGGTGAACAACCTGCCCGGCCTGGACTTCCTCACCGTGCCGCCGATCATCTTCTTCGCCTTCCAGATGATGTTCGCCATCATCACCCCCGCGCTCATCACCGGGGCCACGGCGGATCGGCTCAAGTTCAGCGCCTACGCCGTCTTCATCGGGGTCTGGTCGATCCTGGTGTACTCGCCGGTGGCGCACTGGGTGTTCTCACCGACCGGCTGGCTGTTCGAGCGCGGCGCGCTGGACTTCGCCGGGGGCACCGCCATCCACATCAACGCCGGCATCGCCTCGCTCGTGCTGGTGTGGGTCATCGGGCCACGCAAGGGCCACCCCACCCAGCCGATGCTGCCCCACAACCTGCCCACGACGCTGATCGGCACCGGCATCCTGTGGTTCGGCTGGTTCGGGTTCAACGCCGGCTCCGCGCTCGGCGCCACCGCCCAGGCGGCCCAGGCGCTGGTGAACACCGGCCTCGCCGCCTCGGCCGCCATGCTCGGCTGGTTGGCGATCGAGCGGGTGCGGGGCGGCCACGCCACCACGCTGGGGGCGGCATCGGGTGCCGTTGCGGGCCTGGTGGCGATCACGCCGTGCGCCGGCTTCGTGGGCGGCATGGCCCCCATCGCCATCGGTGCCATCGCCGGGGTGCTCTGCTACCTCGCCATCGGCATCAAGAAGGCGCTCAACCTCGACGACAGCCTCGATGTCATCGCCGTGCACCTCGTGGGCGGCATCCTCGGTTCGTTGCTGCTCGGCTTCTTCGCCGATGCCTCGGCCACCGGGGTGGGCACCGACGGGGTGTTCTTCGGCGGGGGCGCCGGCCTCCTCGTGGACCAGATCGTGGCCGTGGTCGCCACCCTGGTGTTCTCCTCGGTGGTCACGTTCATCATCGCCAAGGTCATCGACGCGACGATGGGGCTGCGGGTGAGCGAGGACGACGAGGACACCGGCCTCGATGTCAGCCAGCACGCCGAGACGGCGTACGCCGCCTGAGCCCGGCGACGGGGTGGACGCAGCCGACGAGCCGGCCGCGGTCGAGCGGTGGCGGGCGGAGACCGAGGGGTGTGCCCACGTCACGCACCTGAACAACGCCGGCGCCTCGCTCCCGCCCCGGGCGGTGGTCGAGGCGACGGTCGAGCACCTGCGCCTCGAGGCCCGCATCGGTGGCTACGAGGCGGCCGAGGCGGCCGCGGCCGCCCTCGACCGGGTGCCGGAGGATCTCGGCCGGCTCATCAACGCCGATCGCGGCGAGATCGCCATCGTGGAGAACGCCACCCGGGCGTGGGACATGGCGTTCTACTCGATCCCCTTCGAGGCGGGCGACGTGATCGTCACCGGCGTCGCCGAGTACGCCAGCAACGTGTTGCCCTTCCTGCAGCTCCAGCGGCAGCGCGGCGTCGGCCTCGAGGTCTGCCCCGACGACGGCGACGGCCAGCTCGATCTCGAACGGCTGGAACGGCTGTTGCGCTCGCGCCCGGTGCGGCTGGTCGCGCTCACCCACGTGCCCACCGACGGCGGGCTGGTCAACCCGGCGGCCGCGGTGGGTCGGCTGGCCGCCGAGCACGGCGCGCTGTTCCTGCTCGATGCCTGCCAGAGCGCGGGCCAGCTGCACCTCGACGTGAGCGAGCTGGGCTGCGACCTCCTGTCGGCCACGTCCCGCAAGTACCTGCGCGGACCGCGCGGTATGGGCTTTCTCTACGCCCGTGCCGCCACCACCGCGGCGTTGCACCCGCCGTTCATCGATCTGCACGCTGCCACCTGGGTGGCCGCCGACCGTTACGAGCTGGCGCCCGGCGCTCAGCGCTTCGAGAACTGGGAGCGCAACGTGGCGGCCCAGCTCGGCTTCGGTGCGGCCGTGCGCTACGCGTTGGACATCGGCGTGCCGCTCATCGAGCGACGCGTCCGCGCCCTGGCCGACCGGCTTCGCTCGCAGCTCGGCGAGCTGCCGGGGGTCACGGTGCGGGACAAGGGGCGCGATCGCTGCGGCATCGTCACCTTCACCGATGAGCAGCGCTCGCCCGAGCAGGTCCAGGCGCTGCTGCGCGCCGCCCGCATCAACACCAGCATCACCCGGCGGTCCTCCACCCGCTTCGACCTCGACGCACGCGACATCGAGGCGATGACGAGGGCATCGGTGCACTACTACAACACCGTCGAGGAGCTCGACCACCTCTGCGCGACGCTGCGCCCCCGCTGAACCGCCGCGCCGTGGCCCCGTGGCCCCGTGGTGGTGATGGGTTGCACCGAGTGGCGACGGCGGACGGGACCACCGGCCGGGTCGGCGCGGGCCCTCCACGTGGTACAACGCTTCGATGGACGAGCCGTCCACCCCGGCGCCGGCCGGGTCGCCGACCCCGTTCCCGTGCCCCAACTGCGGCGGTCCGGTGATACCGGGCGATCGCGCCTGTGCGCGGTGCGGCCTGGGTCTGTTGGGTCCCGACGCGGTCGAACTGGGGGAGGTCGACGCCGAGCTCGACCGGCTCCTCCGCCGCCGCCACGAGCTGCTGGTGGCGCTCGGGGCCGGCCGGGCCGTGGGCCGGACCGGCGTGGCCGGGCCCGCCGTCGCCTCCGGATCACCTGACGCCGGGTCACCTGACGCCGGGTCACCTGACGCGGGACCACGTCACGGCGGGCCGGCGCCCACCGGCGTCGGCATGCCCCCGCGCCCGATGGTGGGGGGCGGCCAGCAGCTGCTGCTGGCGCTCGGCGTGTTGTTGGTGCTGACCGCCGGGATCGTGTTCCTGGCCGTGAACTGGGACGTGCTCGGCGCGGCGGGCCAGCTGGGCGTCGCGTTGGCCTCGGCCGCCGGCGCCGGGTTGCTCAGCGCCTGGGCCCGGCGCCGCGGGCTGCGCTCCTCCGGGGAGGCGTTCGCGGCGCTGACCGCCGCCTTGCTCGGGGCCACTGCGCTGGGCGCTCGCCTGCTCGACGTGTTCCCGGCGGTCGACGGCGTCCGCTTCGCCGCGGTGGCCGCCGCCGTCATCGCCCTGTTGTGCGCCGGCGCCGCCCTCGTGGTGGAGCTGACCACCTACCGGGTGGCCTGCCTGCTGGCGGCGCCGTTCGTGGCGCCGTTGGTGGCGCTCGACATCGGGGCCGCGCCGCCGGTGGTGCTGGGCGCGGTCGCCGGCAGCGGCATCGCCCTGTGGACCGTGGCGCAGCGCTGGCAGCGGAACACTGCGCTGGTGGTGGCGGGCGGCACCTGGCTCATCACCATACCGATCGGACTGGTCGGCATCTGGGCCAGCGAGGGCCGCACCGGCGGGTACGCCGCGGTGGTCATCCTGACCGCTGCGCTCACCGCCACGGTGCGTTCGCACCCCATGCGCCCGCTGGCGGTGCCGGCGGCCGCGGCGGCGGTCAGCTCCTGGTGCTACCGGGTGCCGGGACCGGTCAGCGCCGCCCTCGTGGCCGCCGCCGCCGGCCTGCCGGCGTTGGTGCTGCGCAGCAAGGCGTGGGCCGGGCTGCAGGCCGCCGCCGTCCTGGCCGCCGCCGTCACCACGCTGGCGGCCGTGCTGTCGGACGATCCCGGCGTGTTCGCCGCCGGTGCCGTCGTGCTGTGGGCGCTGGCGGCGCGCAACGTCGCCGTCGTGCCCGTGGCCCTGGGGCCGGCCACCGCGCTGGTCGCCGTCGCCTTCGGGGTCGCCGGCGGCGCCGGGTTCCCGATCGTGATCGCGCTGGCCTCGGCGGCCCTGGCCGCCGCGGCGGTGGTGGTGGCAGCGGTCGGCGGGGGCCTGTCGGGGAACCGGCGGGCGCTCGCGCTGGGGGGCGTCGGCGCTTCCTTCGTGCCGTTCTGGCTGGCGTCCGCAGCCCGGCTCGCCGACCAGCAGCTGGTGGTGGGTGCCGACCTCGCGCCCACGCAGTGGGCGCTGTCGGCCAGCTTCGCCGCCGCATCCGGCGCCACCTGCTGGCTGGTATGGCGGCTGTCGCGGCCGCTGCTGTCGTTGGTGGCGGCCGTCACGGCGGCGCCGGCCACCGGCTTCGCCGCCGCCGCGATCGGCCTCGAGGCGGTCGAGTGGTACACGCTGCCGGCAGCCGCCGCCTTCGCGCTGGCCGGCTTCGTGTCCCTGCGCCGGGTCAACAGCTTCGTCGCGTTGGGCCCGGCGGCGGCGCTGGCGCTCGCCCCCACCGCGTTCGTGGCGGTGGTGGATCGGGATCTGGTGCGGCTCCTGGTGGCCGTGTCGGCCGCGGCGTTGGTGGCGGTGGCGGCAGCCGGTGCTCGCCGGGCGGCGCCGCTGTACGTGGCCGCTGCCGTACTGGTGTGGTCGATCGTCGGGCAGCTGAACAACTGGTCGGCCTACGTGCCCCGCTGGGCGGTGCTGGCCGTGCTCGGCGCCGGTCTGCTGGCCGCCGGCGTCGGCTTCGAGGCGAGCCGGCGCACCGCCCGCTCGGCGCTGCGCTTCCTGCGGTCGCTGCACTGATCCCGGCGCGCCCGACGCACCCGATACGGCCGCCGAGCAACCGCGGCAGGGGCGGTGGCACGGCCCGGATGCATCAGTTGCTGACCTGACGCCGAGCGCCGCTGATCTCTCCATACTGAGCGCGATCAGTTCATCGTTGTTCCAGTTCTCGTTGACGGGATGTTCACTCGGTTCTAGATTCCCTTGCGCATGACGGTCCGCCGTGTGCGCCGGGGGATGGCGCGCCGGTGGCGCTGCGGTGCAGCCGGCTGACCGGGGGGCCACCGGCGAACAGGAGGATCGCCCATGAGGGCCAACGGCGCTGGTTCGTCGACGCCCGAGCGCGACGCCGGAGGGTTGGCGTTGAGCGCAAACACCACCGATGGCACGGTCGCGGCCGACCGGTCGGGCGGGCCGCCGGCGCCGATGGTGCTGCTCGCGGTGCGTTCATCGCCATCGAGCATCTGACCAAACGGTTCGGTACGACCACCGCACTCGAGACCTCGACCTCGAGATCCCCGAGGGCCAGTTCCTGGTGTTGCTCGGCCCGTCGGGATGTGGCAAGACCACCACCATGCGCTGCGTCGTCGGCCTCGAGCGGGCCGACACCGGTCGCATCACCGTCGCCGGCCGGGTGCTGTTCGACGCCGCTCAGCTCATCGACGTGCCGCCGAACAAGCGGGACATGGGCATGGTGTTCCAGTCGTATGCCCTGTGGCCGCACAAGGACGTGTTCGGCAACGTGGCCTTCCCGTTGCAGATGAAGCGACGGCCCCGGGCCGAGATCCGCGAACGGGTCCACGAGACGCTCGGTCTGGTGGGTCTCGACGGCTTCGCCAAGCGCAACGTGACCACGTTGTCCGGCGGGCAGATGCAAAGGGTGGCGTTGGCCCGCAGCCTGGTGATGGACCCGACGATCCTGCTGCTCGACGAGCCGCTGTCCAACCTCGACGCCAAGCTGCGGGTCCACCTGCGCCACGAGTTGAAGGAGATCCAGCAGCGCGTCGGTGTCACCACGATCTACGTCACCCACGATCAGGACGAGGCGTTGGGCCTGGCCGACCGGATCGTGGTGATGCGCCACGGGGTGGTCGCCCAGGACGACACGCCGCCGCGGCTCTACCGCGCCCCGGCCACGCCGTTCGTCGCCGACTTCCTGGGCATGGGCAACCAGTTCGCCGCCGTCATCGAAGGCGATGGGGGCGACGGGGGCGATGAGGGCTTCGTCCGGGTGCGGCTCGAGGGCACCGACATCCGCCTGCTGGCCAGCGATCCGTCCGGGTTGGGCGGCGGTCCCGGGGTGGTGTGCCTGCGGCCCGACGCCGCCGTCGTGCGCCCCGGCCACCATCGCTCGGCGCCCGCCGCGGACAACGAGCTGGCCGCCCGGGTGCTCTCGCGCCAGTACCAGGGCCGGCGGTTGCGCTACCACGTTCGTCTGGAGGAAGGGCTCGACCTGTTCGGCGAGGCGGAGGCCGGCCTGATCGAGCTCGATCCCGGCGCCGCGTGCACCTTGTCGCTCCCCGCCGCCCAGCTGTTGGTGCTGCCGCCCGACGATCACGTCGCCGATCCCGAAGGGCGGCCGCGATGACGGCCACCGCGGCGCCGCCGAGCCGGCCGCGGCGGACGCGCCCGACGCCGGAGCCGGGCGCGGCGCCGTCGGCATCGCCGCTGCGGCGGTTGCGGGCCACCATGGGGCTCAACGTCCGCTCGCTGCTGGTGCACGGCCTGTTGTTCCTGCTGGTGCTCGGTCCCATGCTCGGGCTGCTGTACCAGTCCTTCGCTCCCGACCGCGGCGAGGAGGGCGGCCTCGGCCTGCAGAACTACCGGGCCATCGCCACCACCGGGATCGGCGAAGCGGCGCTGAACTCGATCCTGGTGGGCATCGGGGCCACCGTGTGCTCGTTGGTGGTGGGTGGCGGGCTGGCCTGGTTGGTGGCCCGTACCGACGTGCCCGGGCGTCGCATCGTGCAGATCGCCGGTTTCGTCCCGCTGTTCTTCTCCGCCGTCGTCGGTGCGCTGGCGTGGGCGTCGCTGGCGTCGCCCACCACCGGCTACCTCAACGCGCTGCTGCGATGGCTGCACGTGCCCATCACGCTCAACGTGTACTCGTTGCCCGGGATCATCTTCGTGCTGACCATCTACTACGCACCGTTCGCGTACATCATGATCCACGCCGGGTTCTCGCTGGCCTCCGGGGAACTGGAGGGCGCGGCCCGGGTGCACGGCGCCGGGGCGTGGCGCACGGCCACCCAGGTCACGTTCCCGTTGGTGCTGCCCTCCATCGTGGGGGCCGCCATCCTGATCTTCGTCATCGTGGCCGAGAACTTCCCGGTGGTGGAGATCCTCGGTTCGTTCGCCCGCATCAACTTCCTGCCCACCCACATCTTCCGGTTGGTCAACGAGGCACCACCGCGCAACGGCGACGCGTCCGCCGTCGGGGTGGTGGCGTTGGCGGTGCTGATGGTGCTCATCTGGCTGCAGAGCCGCTACGTGCACCGGCGGAGCTACGTGACCATCGGCGGCAAGGGCGGCCGACCGGGCACGATCCACCTCGGACGCTGGCGTTGGCCGGCGTTCGGGCTGGCGGCGTTGTACATCGTGCTGGCCGCCGTCCTGCCATCGATCGCCCTGTTCCTCGGTGCGTTCCGGAAGAACGCGTTCTACAAGGATCTCAACGACCTGGTCGATCCGTCGGGCTTCACGTCGGAGCACTTCACCGATGCGATGGCCTACGAACCGTTCCAGACCGGCTTGCGCAACAGCGTCATCTTGGCGGTGGCGGCGGCGGTGATCGGCGTGGTGGTGCACTTCGCCATCGCCTATGCCGCCAAGCGACGGGCCGTACGCTGGTCCGCCGCCATCGAGTACGTGGTGCTGGCGCCGGTGGCCATGCCGGCGCTCCTGCTCGGCCTCGCCTTCGTGGCGTTCTGGCTGCGCCTGCCGATCCCGCTGTTCGGCACGATGGCCATCCTCGTGATCGCCTACGTGGCCCGCTTCATCCCCCAGGGGTTCGAGAACTTCGCCTCCACGTTGGTCAAGGTCGACGAGCAACTCGAGGACAGTGCGGTGACCGCGGGAGCGGGACGGTTGCGGGCGGTGTGGTCCATCACGCTGCCGCTGCTCCGCTCGGCGGCGGCGTCGACGGGGGTGTTGCTGTTCATCCTCGCCTTTCGCGAGGTGACCGTGGCGCTGTTCCTCTACACGCCGCAGACCCGGCCGTTGTCGGTCGTGATCTACAACCAGTGGTCGTCGGGCTCGTGGTCCCGGGTGGCGAGCATGTCGATCGTCTTCACCGCCGCCCTGCTGCTGGCCGCCATCCTCGGCCGCCGGGCCATGGCCTCCACCGGCTGAGCCGGTCCGCCCACGTCGGCGCTGCGACCCATCACAACGATTGCCCGACCAGGGAGGGTGCCATGATCCGAAACCGTCGCCAGCTCACCGCACGGGCGGGCCTTGCGCTGCTCGCCGGCGCGCTGCTCGCCGCCGGCTGCGGCTCCGATGACAGCTCCTCCACGTCGGCGACCACCGACGCCGGCGCTGCCGCCACCACCGCTGCGGGGTCGGCCACGAGCCCGGCCGGCGGGGCCGAGGGGTTCTCCATCGACGGCGATCTCGTCATCGACCAGGAGACCTACGACGCCGCCAAGGAGGAGGGCACGCTCACCGTGTACACGGTGAGCACCGAGGAGTTCGCCATCGCCATCGGCGAGCGCTTCACCGAGGACACCGGCATCGAGGTGGAGGTCTTCCGGGCGCCCGGCTCCGAGCTGACCCAGCGGATTCTGGCCGGTGACCGGCGGCGGCGTGAACAACTTCGACGTCGTGGCGCTGGACCAGCCCCGGCGACATGGGCACGCTGAAGGACGAAGGCCTCCTGGCGCCATACTCCATGGAATGGTTGGAGGAGGGCCTGGTGGTGCAGGGCGACATCGCCGATGACCGTTCGTGGTACCCGCTGTACGGGTACCTGTACCTGATCGCCGTCAACCGCGGGCTGGTCGGTGAGGACGTGGAGATCACCAGCTGGCAGGACATCGTCGTGCCCGAGTTCAAGGGCTGTTGGGCATCACCCCCGCCGGCGTGGGCGGGACCGGGCTGGCCCAGGCCGTGCTCCAGCGCGATGTGCTCGGCGCCGACCACTGGTCGAAGCTCGGCGCGGTCGAGCCGGTCATCTTCTCCACCACGGCGACGGTGGCGCAGGCCCTCGCCTCGGGCGGAGCCTGAGCGTGGCGGTGGTGGCGGAGTCGGCCATGGCGCTGCCGATGGTGCAGGGCGCCCCCGTCGAGCTTATCTTACCCGGAGGAGGGCGTGATCGGCGGCGTGACCTACCAGGCGGTGGCGGCGGAGGCGAACAACCCCAACGCCGCCCGGGTCTACCAGGCGTGGAGCCTCAGCAAGGCCGGCCAGGACGCCATGGCGGTGGCCGCCGGCACCCGGCATACGGAGGGCGCTGGTGCCGCCCGAGGTCGAGGGCACGCCGTTCAAGGACGCCAGCGAGTTCGAGATCCACTGGGCCGACCTCGAGAAGCTGGCCGCCGAGCGCGACGCGTTGGTCAGCGGCTGGAACGCCGCGGTGGGCTACACCGGCTGAGTGCGGCGCACCCGGTCAGAACCGGGTGCGCAGCTCGCCGCCCAAATCCGCCAGCGCTGGTAGCCACCGAGCTCGACCGGGCTGGGTACGCGGCACTGGTGCGGTACCACGATGCGGCCTCGGGCACGGCGGCGAGCACAGACCGCAGCTGCCCGGCGACATCGTCGGTGGTGCCGGAGAACGAGAAGCTTTGGGCCACATCGTCATCGAGGAAGTCCGACCAGCCCGCCGGCGGCCACCAGGTCGTCGGCGTGGTGGAAATCCTCGGCCAGATCCGTTTTGCTTCCTCCACTGCGGTGCCGCGCCACTCGAGCCCGGCCTGGCTGAACAGGGCGGGGGAGTACTCGTAGAAGCCGGCCGCCATCGCCCTGGTGATGGCGGCCACCTCCGCCGGCTCCTGCGTGCGGACCGTGTGCACGATGATGCCGATGCCGATATCGGCCGGGTCGCGCCCGGCCTCCACCGCGCCGGCGTGCACCTGTTCCACGGCGATGCGGAGGTTGGCCGGGTGGGTGCCGACCCGGAGGAAGACACCGTCTGCCGCCCGGCCCGCCATGCGCAGCGTGCGCAGACCGCCGGCGGCCACCCACACGGGCACCGGCCGGGCGTGGCGCAACCAGGCCGGGGGCGGCGCCCACCTCCAGCCGGCCGCCCCGCAGCAGGCTGCGGGCGCCTTCGACGGCCTCGGCCAGCCCTGGCGATGGTGGCCGGGCGCCGGCCGAGCCAGCGCACCGCCGTGTCCCCGATGCCGTACACCAGCATCGCCCGCCCGCCGGACACCTCGTCGACGGTGGCGATCGAGCCGGCCGCCACCGCCGCCGGGCGCAGCACCGGTGTCTCCAGTAGCGTGGCCAGCCCGATCCGGTCGGTTCGCAGGGCGGCGGCCGCCAGGAGCACGTAGGGATCGGGCACCGCCAGCGGGTTCACCGGCAGGAAGGCGTGGTCGATGCCGAGCGACTCCGCTTCGACCACGCCGGCGGCGAAGCTCGACGCGCTGCGCCAGTCCCACCGGTTCAACCCGATCTCGAAGGCCATGGACGGCCTTCGTGCGGCGCCCAGTATCGCACCGTTGCGGAGCCGGTGAAGCCCGGTGCGCCGTTCAGCCGCAGGCGGCCGCGGTGGCGTCCCAGGCGCAGTTGGGCGTCTGGGCGGCGAGCTGCAGCAGGCTGTCCTGCTCCCAGGTCTGCTCCGCCGAGCTCCACGTCGAGATGTCGGAGCCTTCGAGCATGAACGCATCGGCGTTGCCGTTCATCTGCACCTTGAGCCCTCCGAGCAGCATCGGGTGGGTCATGTCGATGGTGCGCATGGCGAGGATCAGGTTGGCACGGTTCAGGCCACCGTCGAGCTCACCGGCGATCTGCAGCACCTGCACCAACGGATCCAGCCATAGTAGCAGCCCGAGTGTTGAACGACGGGCTCGACAGCTTGGGGTCGAGCCCGGCGTCGAGCTGATCCATCTTGCGACCCTCAGGCGATCCACGGGTCGCCGTCGAACTGCGACGATGGTCGTTGAAGTCCTTGAACGCCGGGTTCGATGGCAACCACCAACCGTCGGCGGCCATGCCGTCGCCGCCCACCTTGGTCCTTGTTCACGTAGCGTGGTGGCCGGTGCACACCGCCGAGCTGCATGAACTTGTAGTCCACCGACTCCTTCATGCCGTTCTCGGCCGCCGCCGGCGATGGCCTGCGTGCACTGACTGCGCCGGTGGTCATGGCGATGAACACGTCGGGCTCCTCGGCGGCCAGCGTGGTCATCTCGATCGCTGATCGTCGGTGCCTGGTCGGCTCGATCGTCTCGGTGACACGTACTCGATGGCGGTCCTTGTTCTCCGATGACGTGGCCAGGTAGGCCTTGAACGAGGCGTCGTAGGATCGCGACCGAAGTCGTTGTTCATGACGCAGCGCGGCCACCTTGACCTTGTCCTGCGATCCCGCACCTCGGAACTCGTCGAGGCGCTGCTCGATGAACGCCCCCCACAGCACCGCCTCGGTGGAGTACGACGATCGAGCTGGCGCGCCCACCGTCCACGGGTGGTTCACCGGATCGCCCATGGCGGGGTGGCCGCTGGCGGGCAGCAGGTGGGGCACGCAGCGCTCGTTGAGCTTGTCGTAGGTGCGCAGGCTCGCCGGTGAGCCCATCGTCTCCACCGCGAACACCTTCTCGGCGTCGATCAGCTCGTCGACCAGCGGGATGGTGCGCGCCGGGTCGTAGCCGTCGTCCTTGAGCACCATGCGGACCTTGCGCGTCTTGCCGGTGGAGTCGGTGAAGCCGCCCTGCGCGTTCTCGTGCTCGAAGAGGGCCACGTGCCCGTTGGCGATGTTGCCGGCCTCGGCGTTCGCCCCCGACAGCGCGGCGGGGTAGCCGATGGTGATCTCGGTGTCGGTGAGGCCTTCGGTGTTGCTCCATCCGGCCGGGCAGCTGGAGAGATCGATGGTGAACCCTTCAGGGCCGGTGAGCGTGCTCTGGTCCGCGGAGACGCCCCAGCCGTTGGTCTTGATCCGTTCGACCACCGCGGCGCGCTCGGTCTCCCACAGCTGGTCCCATTCGGCCATGGTGGCGGGCAGCGCCTCGGTCTCGGCCTCGACGGCGGTGACCGACGTGGCCGACGCGTTGGTGGCCGTTCCGGCCGTGCCACCGGCGTCCGTGCCACCGGAGGCGCCGTCGCCACCGTCGTCGGAGCCGCAGCCCGCCAGGCCGACCGCCGCGGCCGTCAGCAGCAGCGCGAGCGCGCGCGATCGATGTGTTGGACGCACTGGTGTCCCCCTTCGTCCCGCCGTGGCGGGTGTTCGTCTCCCCGGCCGGCGAACCTAACAGGGCGGCACAGAAGGCGTCACATCTCCTTCACCCATTGTCATACGGGTCGGTATGGAAGCAAAGTGGAGAGATCGTTGGGAACGCTGTTCAGCGTGGTGTGCCCGGCGGCGGACAGCACGGGCGTGACCTCCGCCCGGGACGAGCCGCCGAGCCGGAACCCGGCCACCAGCACGATGCGCGGCCAGCACGTTCCGTCGGCCGCCGGGCGACTCAGGCGGCGGGCTCGCTGCAGTTGAACATCCGCATCGATGCTGCGGTCCTGGCACGTACCCCACCGGTGCTCCCATCATGTCCGCGAGGCCATCATCGGAGCCGCTCTCCGGACAGCGCCGCGAACAGGTGCTTCTGGTCTCGGCCTGCGTCGGGCTCGAGGCTGATGGCCACGTTGTTGCCCGGGGCGGGGAGCGTGTGGTTCATCGAGGCCACCATGTCGGCGGGCCTGCAGCATACGGCTGGCGAGGATGGTTATCTCCATGTGCATCACCAGCCGCTGCTCGGCGTCGGTGAGCGCCGGAGCGCCCGGCATCGGGGGTGTGTCGGCCATGCGCATGATCGGGCGCGGCGTAGTGGCAGGGCCAACGCAGGTGGCGCGCGGCCAAACAAGTCAGCGGCCGGCACACGCCACGCGGCGCCTGGTGATCTCGGTGCCGAACACCGAAGCGTAGAAGCGCATCGCCTCCTCGGTGTCGCCCATGAAGTTGAGATAGGTGCTGACTCGCGCCATCGCTGCTGGCTCCTTCGTCGTGGGGTGGGGACGTGTTCGTCGGAGGGTGGACGTTGCGGCCGGTCCGGACTCATCGCCGGCACACCCGGGGTGCAGAGGTATCGGCATCGCCGGCATCGGGTACCGAGGGGCGATGCCGAGCAACGTGATCGTCGCCGGGGCGGGCATGGCCGGCTACGCCGCCGCCCGCGCCCTCGAGCGGTTCGGCGGCGACGAGCTCACCATCACCGTGGTGAACCCGACCAACGCCGTGGTGTACCCCCCGGTGCTGCCGGAGGTGGCCGGCGGCAGTGTGGCCCCACGCCAGGCGGTGTCGCCGTTGGTGGGTCAGCTCGCGCCGCAGCCGGCTGGTGGTGGGCGAGCTGTGCGGGCTCGACCGGACGCAGCGGGTGGCCGCAGCCGACAGATGTGGCATCCGGCGAGCCGCCGCGGATCGCCAGCGCCGGGCTTCGGTCGACCACCTGCTCAGAAGCAGCCGGTCGATACCTTCACCGACGTGGCGCGAGCCACCACCCTGCTGAGGCCTGCGCCGTCAGCAGAACCGGCGATATCGAGCTGTGGAGTTCGCCGCCGCATCAGCGGCGGCGCGAGCCGGCGGGCCCTGACCTTCGTGGTGGTGGGTGGGGTACACCGGTGTCGAGCCGTCGCCGAGCTCGCAGCGCCTGAGCTGAGGCCACCGCCGCCGCCATCGGTCGCCGGGCGAGGCGCCGCGCTGGCACCTCGTGGAGGCGTCGGACACCCTGCTGTCGGTGGTCCGCGCTTCGCTGGCCGAGCGGGTCACCAGGCGCACCGCGGCAACGGAAGATCGAGCCTGCACCTGAGTGCACCGCCGAGCGCATCGACGGCACGCAGCCTGGTAGCCTTCCGATTGGGACCGTGCTCGACGCCGTTTCGGTGTGGTGGTGCGCCGGCGTCGTCGCCCACCCCGCCCACGAGGCGCTCGGGGTCCCCACCGACGACCGCGGCCGGGTGATCGTCGATGCCTGCGGTGCGGCGGAGCATGAAGCCGGGCGTGTGGGCCGCGCTTTACGGTGCCGCCTTCCCGGACGTGCTCACCGGGCGGCTCTGCCCAATGGCTTTCCAGTACGCCGTGCGCCAAGGGCGCCAGGTGGGCCGCAACATCGCCCGCAAGGTGGGCGACCCGCCGAGCCACTGCGCTACCGGTCGCGGGGCGAGCTGATCAGCCTGGGTCGCGGCGAGGGCGTGGGGGAGGTGCTCGGTGTGCCGGTCACCGGCCGGCCGGCGTGGTACCTGCGGCGCCTCTACCACCTGCTCACCATCCCCACCTGGCGGCGCAAGGGCCGGCTGTGGGAGCGACTGGACGGCGAGCCTGTGGTTCCCGCCGGAGATCGTGATGCTGGGCGAGCGCTCCTCGACCGCGGCCATGGCCCACGCCGCCGGACGCAGGGCCTGCCCGAACCGGCACGGGCTCGACACGCCGTGATCAAGCCGCCCACGCCACCGCCAGCCGAAGCCTGCACCTGCGGTGCTGGTCCTCGCCGCCGTGGTGCTGAGGCCCGCCGTCCTCGCCCGACCGGTCAGCCTGCCCGGCCCGGTCAACTCGCCCGGCCCGGGTCATCCTGCCTGCCGGCTCACGCTGGCGGAGGCGGCGCCGTGCTGCCGGAGTTGCCGCGCCCCCCGCTGGCCCACGCGGCGGAGACGGCGACGCTGCCCCACATGGTGCAGCACCCTGCTGGTGGTGGCGGGCGGCGCGCCATGCTGCTCGGCCTGCTGCTGGCCGAGGCCACGCGCCGCCGCGGCGCAGCGGTGGGCGTGAGCGGTGCCGGGTCGTGGCTGCACCGGCCGTTCGCCGGCGTGATCGCCCACGGCCGCAGCCCGGTCCTGCTGGCCGTGCTGCACGCCTCGACCGTGGTGGTGGCATGCCCCGCCGTCACCGCGCAGCCGGTTCGAGCACGCTGCTGCACCTGCTGCAGCACGCCTCCTTCACCGGCACGGCGGTCGCCGCCTTGGGCGTCGATCGCTTCGGCACGCCGCCGCCGGCGCGCTTCCTGGTGACGGTGGCCGGTGTGGCGTGCATCGGGATCACCGGTGCGGTGCTGGGCGCACTGCTCACGTTCGCCCCCGGATCGCTCACGCCTGGCGCCACGACGCTCGACCAGCAGCTGGCCGGCGTGTTGCTGTGGGCCTGGGGCGGGCTGGTCTCGGTGGGCGCCGCCGCGACGGTGACGTTGGTGGCGCTGGGGCGGGCCGACCGGTCGGTTTCGCGGCGTTCCGCCCCTGGGGCGCCGGCCCCGGTGGAGCCCTGATGGTGGCGCCCACCGCCATCGCCGCCGTGGTCGCGCCGCTGGTGGCCGCCGCGGTGGCCGCCATCCTCCTCGCTTCCGCCGCGGCGGGATCGCCGTCGGCGTGATCGCCGTCGGCCGGATCGTTCGCCGCGGGATGGTCCACCGTCGCCGTCGGGGCGGCCGGGGCGCCCGAAGCTGGGCGCCGAGCTCTACCGGCGTGACTGCGCCTTCTGCCACGGTCCGCAGGAGGCGGCATCGTTCCAGGCCTACCGCTGCAGGGCCTGACCGGCCGAGGCGCATCGATGCCATCGCCACCGGCCGCATGCCCATCGACGATCCCCACCAGCGGGTGCGGCGCGGCGAACCGCCTACGACGCCGCCGAGCAATGGGCGATCGTGGCTCCACGCCGCCACGTTCCTCGACGGACCGGTCGTCCCGGCGATCAGCCCCGATGCCGACGTGGCCCGCGGTGGCGTGCTCTACCGCGCGTACTGCTCGGCCTGTCACGGCGCCACCGGGCCGCGGCGCGCTGGCCTATGACGACATCGCCCCGGCGGTGACCGCCTCGAGCGACGACGTGGTGGCCGCCGCCGTCATCGTCGGCCCGGGGACGATGCCGTCGCTGGGTGAGGCGTTCCCCGATGACGACCTCGATGCGGTCGTAGCCTACGTCGGCCATGCTGCGCTCGCCGCCCAGCCCTGGCGGGGCCGCCGTGCCCGGCGGGCCGGGTGGCGAGGGCCTGGTGGCCCTCCTGCTGACCGTCGTCGTGTTGGGCTCGGCGGCGTGGTGGATCGGGGACCGGCGATGAGCCCGCTGGCCGCCGGGCCCGAGCCGGCCGCCATGCCCGAGCCGGCCGCCATGCCCGAGCCGGCCGCCAGGCCCGAGCCGGCCGCCAGGCCCGAGCCGGGCGGGGACACAGTGGGCCGCACGTTGGCGCACCCGGGCGGCGGTGGCGCTGGCGCTCGCCGCCGTGCCGGGCCGCCGTGGCGGTGGTGGCGGCGCTGGCCGGCCGCCCGGCGGGCACGGCCGGCGCGCTGGCCGCCGCCTCGCTCGCGGTGGCCGGTGTCGGCCTGGTGCACGCGGCCAAGGCGCTGCCGGACACCGCCGAGGAGGAGCACCCCCGCGCCGTGCACGGGCCATCGCTCAGCCGTCGCCGGTTGGTCCGCGGTGGCGGTGCGGCCCTCGGCGTGGCCGCCGCCGGCGGCGCGTCGGTGGCGGCGGCCGGGCGGAACGAGGAGGCGACGCGGGCGCTGCGGACCACGGCGTGGTCGAAGGGCGTCGGCGTGGTCACCGCCGAGGGGGAAGCGGTGCGGGCCGACGCGCTCGCCGTGGGCGACGCGCTCACCGTCTACCCGTCGGTGGCGATCCTCGCCGCCGACGCCCAGGTGATGCTGTTGCGCCTGGCGCCGGGCACGCTGGACGGGGACGCTGGCGTGGGCATACCGGACGGTCTGGTGGCCTACTCGCGGCTGTGCACCCACATGGCCTGCCCGCTCGGGCTCTACCAGCAGCGCAACGAGGTGCTGCTCTGCCCGTGCCACCAAGCGCTCTTCGACGTGGCCGACGGTGGGCGACCCATCATCGGGCCGGCGTCGAGGCCGCTGCCCCGTCTGCCCTTGGCGGTGGATGGCGACGGGCTGCTCGTGGCCGATGGACCGTTCACCGATGCCGTCGGGGGCGGGTTCTGGGGTCGCCCATGATGGCCGGCCTGCAGCCGAAGCGCCTGATCGCCCTGGGCCGCACCAGGGCGCAGGGTGTGGCGCGGGGTGCGGCCGCCAAGGTCTTCCCGACCCACTGGTCGTTCCTGCTGGGCGAGATCGCCCTCGTCTCGTTCGTGGTGCTGGTGGTGACCGGCACCTACCTGGCGTTCTTCTACGACGCCAGTGGCGACACGGTCACCTACGCCGGCTCCTACGCACCGCTGCAGGGGGTGCCCATGCCCGCCGCGTACCGCTCGGTCCTCGACATCTCCTTCGACGTACCGGCCGGTCTGCTGGTGCGCCAGGTGCACCACTGGGCGTCGCTGGTGTTCATCGGGGCGTTGGTGGCGCACGCGCTGCGGGTGTTCTTCAGCGGCGCCTTCCGCAAACCCCGGCGGTTGAACTGGACCATCGGGGTGACCATGGCCGCCGCGGCCACGGCCAACGGCTTCTTCGGGCTCGGCCTGCCCGGCGATCTGCTCGGTGGCACCGGCGTGCGCATCGCCTACGGGTTCGCCACCTCGGTCCCGTTCATCGGGCCCGGCCTGGGTGACGTGGTGTTCGGCGGGGAGTTCCCCGACCCGGCGCTCTACCACCGGATGTGGCAGCTGCACGTGTTGGTGCTGCCCGCCGTGCTGGCCGTGTTGCTCGCCGGCCACCTGGCGCTCGTCGCCGCCCAGAGCCACACCCAGCACGCCATGGCGCATCGGGCGCGGCATCGCGTGGCGGGTTCGCGCGGGTGGCCCGGCTACGCGTTGAAGACGGCGGCGCTGAGCGCCGTGGTCGTGGCCACGTTGGTGGCCATGGGCGCGCTGCTGCAGATCGCGCCGATCTGGCTGTACGGCCCGTTCAACGCCGCCGACGCCACCGTGCCGGCCCAGCCCGATTGGTACCTGGCGTGGGTGGAGGGGTCGTTGCGCATCGCCCCGTCGCTCGATCTGCGCCTGTTCGGCCGGGAGATCCCCGGTTCCTTCTTGTCCGGTGTGGTGTTGCCCTCGGCGGTGTTCACGGTGTTGTACACCTGGCCGTACCTCGAGGCCTGGTTGACCGGCGACCACGAGGTGCACCATGAGGCTGAGCGCATGCGTGACCGACCGGTGCGCAGTGCGCGCGGCGTCGGCGCCTGCGCGTTCCTCGCGGTGCTGGTGGCGGCGGCCGGTCACGACGTGCAGGCGCTGCTGCTCGACGTGCCCCTGCAGCAGGTGACCCGCGCCTACCGGGTGCTGGTGCTGGTCGTGCCGCCGGTGGCCGCGGCGTTGACCTGGAAGCTGTGCCGAGACCTCGCCGCCGCCGGCGACGGGGCCGCCGATGGGGTGGACGGGCCGGTGGCGGTCGGGACAGGTGCGGGGGCCGAGGCGGACGAAGTGGTCGGGGCCGCGGCGGTGGACGAGGCGGACGAGGTGCGGGTGGCGGCCCGGGGGGAGCGCCGATGAGCCGCCGACGCGGGGTCGTCCGGGGCGCCACGGTGGTGGTGCTGTGGCTGCTGCTCACTGCGTGCGCCGGCGAGGCGGGGGCGTGGCAGCCACGCTCGCGCCAGGCGTCGATCGTGTTGTGGTTGTTCTGGGTGATGCTGGGCCTGGCCGCCGTGGTGTTCGTGCTCGTGGTCGCGCTGCTGGTGCGCGCCGCCCGGGCCGGTGACCCGGCGGGTGTTGCGGGCGACGCCGGCGAGCAGGCCGCCGAGCGACGGGCCCGCCGCCTCGTGCTGGGCGGCGGTGTGCTGCTGCCGGTGGTCGTCCTGGTGCCGCTGTCGATCGCCACCCTGACGGTGGCGGCGTCGCTGTCGCACCGGGTCGGGCCGCCGGCGCTGCCCATCGAGGTCATCGGCCACCAGTACTGGTGGGAGATCCGCTACCCCGACCACGGGGTGGTGACCGCCAACGAGATCCACATACCGGGTGGTACGCCGGTGGAGCTGACGTTGACCACCGAGGACGTGATCCACAGCGTGTGGGTGCCGCAGCTGAGCGGGAAGGTCGACATGATCCCCGGCGAGGTCACCGAGCTGCGCTTCGAGGCCGACACCGCGGGCACGTACCTGGGCCAGTGCGCCGAGCTGTGCGGTCTGCAGCATGCTCGCATGCGCCTGCATGTCGTGGCCGAGCCGCTCGACCGCTTCGAGGCGTGGGTGGCCCGGCAGGCGGAGCCGGCGGCGGCCCCCGAGCCGGGTAGCCGGGCCGAGGCCGGCGCCGAGGTGTTCGTCGAGGCCGGCTGCGCGGCCTGCCACACGGTTCGCGGCACCGGGGCGGCGGGCGAGCTCGGTCCCGACCTGACCCATGTGGCCGACCGCCTCTACCTCGGTGCCGGGACGCTGCGCAACGACCGGGGCCAGCTGGCGGGGTGGGTGGCGAACCCCCACGCCTCCAAGCCGGGTGCGCTGATGCCGCCGTCGAGCCTGGAGCCCGAGGAGTTGCTGGCCGTGGTCGACTACCTGGAGACGCTGCGATGACCGAGGTGCTGGCCCCGCCGCGCCGCACGGTCCACCAGGCGCTCGACGATGCGTGGTCCTCGCCGCCGGGGTTGCTGGGTTTCCTCTCGGCGGTGAACCACAAGCAGATCGGGCTGCGCTTCGTGTGGACCGCGGTGGCGTTCCTCTTCGTCGGGGGGATCGAGGCGCTGCTGGTGCGGGTGCAGCTGGCCCGGGCCGAGAACGACGTGCTGTCGCCCGAGACGTACAACCAGCTGTTCACGATGCACGGCACCACGATGATGTTCCTGTTCGCGGTGCCGATCCTCGAGGGCCTGGCCATGTACCTCACCCCGCTGCAGATCGGCACCAGGGACATGCCGTTCCCCCGGCTCAACGCGTTCGGGTACTGGTGCTACCTCTTCGGTGGCGTGCTGCTCAACTGGAGCCTGGTCAGCGGTTCGGTCCCCGACGGTGGTTGGTTCGCGTACACCCCGCTGTCCGGCCCCGAGTTCTCGCCGTCGCGGGCGTTGGACTTCTGGTTGATCGGCATCACGCTGGTGGAGATCGCCGGGATCCTCGGTGCGGTGGAGCTGATCGTGCTGCTGCTGAAGCAACGGGCGCCGGGTATGAACCTGGCGCGCATCCCGCTGTTCTGCTGGAGCATGCTGGTGATGGCGACGATGATGCTCATCGCCTTCCCCGTCGTGCTCACCGCGTCGCTGCTGCTGGAGCTGGAGCGGAAGGTGGGGGCGCCGTTCTACGACGCAGCGGCCGGGGGGAACCCGCTGCTGTGGCAGCACCTGTTCTGGATCTTCGGCCACCCGGAGGTGTACATCATGCTCACCCCCGCCACCGGGATCGTGTCGGCGGTGGTGGCGGCGCACACCGGTCGCCGGATCGTCGCCTACCCGTTGGTGGTGGCGGCGCTGATCTCGGTGGGGATCGCCAGCTTCGGCCTGTGGGTGCACCACATGTTCACCGTCGGGCTCCCGCAGGTGGTGCTCGGGCTGTTCGCGGTGGCCAGCTTCGCCATCGCCATACCGTCCGGTGTGCAGATCTTCGCCTGGATCGCCACGATCTGGGAGGGGGTGCCGCGCTGGCGGACCCCGATGTGGTTCGTGATGGGCTTCATCGTCACGTTCGTGCTGGGCGGGTTCACCGGGGTGATGGTGGCCTCGCCGCCGTTCGACGGCCAGGCCCACGACAGCTACTTCGTGGTGGCACACTTCCACTACGTGCTCATCGGTGGGGTGGTGTTCCCGATCTTCGCCGGCCTGCACCACTGGTTCCCCACCTTCACCGGGCGCTTGCCGAACGAGCGGGTGGGCCGGGCGTCGTGCGGCGTGCAGCTGGTCGGGTTCCACATCACGTTCTTCCCGCAGCACCTGTTGGGGCTGCAGGGCATGGCCCGGCGCGTGTACACCTACGCCGAGGACCTGGGCTGGGACGCGTTGAACCTGGTGTCGACCGCCGGATCGTTCGTGTTCGGTGCGGGGGTGACGTTGTTCATCGGCAACCTGGCCTGGGCCCGCCGCCGGGGGCCGCGCTCGCCCCGGGATCCGTGGACGGCGGACACGCTGGAGTGGTCCACCACCGCGCCGCCGCCGAGCTACAACTTCGTGGACCAGCCGGTGGTGTCGGGCCGCTCGCCGCAGTGGGACCGGCAGGCACCGGCGTTCGATGCCCAGACGCTGGAGGCGTTGGCGGCGTTGGCGCATCCGCACCGGGGGCGGCGGGAGGTGGTGCGCACGTCGGTGTTCGACGCCCGGCCGGAGGCGATCTTCAGCCTGCCCGGTCCCAGCGTGCTCCCGTTGTGCGCCGCATTGGCGCTCAGCGTTGCGCTGACGGGGGTGCTGGTGGACTGGTGGCCGCTGGCCATCGGCGGGGCCGCCGGGTTCGGCTGGGCGCTGGTCGCCTGGCTCAACGGCAACGGAGCGCACCGGTGAGCGAGCACGACGCGCCGAGCGAGCATGCTCCGGTGAGCGCGCACGACGCCGTCGCGCCGGCCCCGACGTCGCCCGATCAGGCGGTGTGGAACGAGGAGGTCACCGGGCGGGCACGGGTGCAGGCGGCCCGACGGTTCGCCGTGCTCGCGGGTCGAGGCGATCGGGAGGGGGGCGGCGAGGTGCTCGTGGCCGGCGTGTTCACGGCCCTGGTCGCCGTCGGGGTCGTGTTCCTGGCGATGGTGTACTCCTACGGGTACCTGTGGATCTCCTCGCCGGTGTGGCCTCCGGAGGGTTCGCCGTCGCGGTCGCTGCTGGCGTCGGAGGTGGTAGGTCTGCTCGCCGGCGCGGCGCTGCTGGTGTTGCGGGGACGGGCGGTCGAGGGGGTGCGCCGCGCCCCTGCGGTCGCCGCCGCGCTGGGTGGGGTCGTCGTCGCCGCGTACGTGTTCGCTGCGGCCGGCCGGGACCTCGATCTGACCGTCACCGCCTACGGCGGCATCGTGGGCACGCTCACGTGGACGGTCGGTGTCTTCGCCGCCGCGGCCTTGGCGCTGACCGTGGGCGCGTGGTGGCAGGAACGGCAGGGCGCGCTCTCGATCCGCCAGCGGCGGGCGTTGGCGGCGGTGGTCACGCAGTGCTGGTGGTTTGTCGTGGGTACGTGGACGGTCACCTGGGTGCTGTTGTTCGTCGGAGCGCGGTCCGCGTGAGCCTGCCTCGGCGACCGGTCGCGCTCGCTCTGGCATCGCTGGGGCCGGCGGCTTGGGCGGTGCAGTTCGGAGCGCTCTATGCGCTCGTTCCGGTGGCGTGCGGCGGCGACGCTCGCGCGGTGATCGCCGCCGCCACCGTTGTCGCGGTGATGCTCTGTCTGGTGCCGGTCGTGGTGGGCCTGTCGGAGCTGGTCTCTGCCACCACTGGGGTACGTGCGGCGGGCGGTGCGCGAGCAACGATGGGGTCGGTCCGGCTGATCCGGGCGCTCGGTGCCCTCCTCGGCGTGCTGTTCGCGGGCATGACGGTGATGGCCGGGGTGACCCACGCCCTGATCGGTGCCTGCCGGTGAGGGCGACCCGGGTGCTCACGGCCGTTTTCGCCGCGCTGGCGGTCGCCGGGATCGCCGGGGGCTGCGGGACGGGGCGCTCGGTCTCGCCGGCGCTGGCGATCGACACCAGCGGTGACCCCGGCAGCGGCGCCGAGTTGATCGGCGCCCACGGCTGCGGCGCGTGCCACCGCATCCCGGGGATCCCCGGCGCGCGCTCGCTGGTGGGTCCGCCGCTGGACGGTTGGTCGTCTCGCAGCTATGTCGCTGGTGCGCTGCTGAACAACGAGGAGAACCTGGTGCGGTGGCTCGTCGATCCTCAGGTGATCGAGCCCGGCACCGCCATGCCATCGCTGGGGTTGACCGAGGCCGAGGCGCGCGACATCACGGCCTACCTGTTCAGCCGTACGGGCTAGCACGCGAGCTTCCAGACCCGGGTGGTGCCATTGCGGTGTTCAGCTGAACGCTGCTGCCCGTACTGATCGGTATGGCTGGTCAGTTCCATTGGGGGTCCTCGGGTGGTGGGTCGGCGAAGACGGAGATGATGTAGGGGTAGTGGGGTCGGTCGATCCAGTAGGGGCGCACGGCGTGGGGGTCGAGGCCGTCGGGGAGGCCGAGCTCGATGTCGTGGGGTTCGATGGTGGGTGGCTGCTGGGGGCTCCAGCCGTTGGGGTTGGTGAATCTCCAGCTGCCGTCGTCGTTGTTGCGTTCTATGGTCCAGCCGCCTTCGTGGACGGTGCGGTGGTGGTGTCGGCAGAGTAGGAGGAGGTTGTCGAGGTTGGTGGGTCCGCCGTCGGTCCAGTGGTGTTGGTGGTGGGCGTCGAGCCAGCCCCGGCGGGTGCAGCCGGGGAAGCGGCAGGTGCCGTCGCGGGCGTGCAACGCCCGTCGCATGGCGGCGGGCACCGTACGGGTCTTCGCGCTGACCGCCACTGGCTGGCCGTCGACGTTGTGGTAGAGGTGGATGACGCTGCCGTCGCAGCACAGCCGTCGAGCGGTTTCCGCCGAGATGGCGTCGCCGCCGTCCACATGGCAGTCCCCGTGCTCGTCACCGCCGGTCAACACGTCGGCGTCGACCCGGACGACCACCTGGTAGCGGTCCGCCGTACTGGTCGTCGTGCCGCTCGCAGCGAGCGCTCGGGCGGTGACCTCCAACAGGGCATCGGCTCGGCGCTGCTCGATGTCACGATCCATGCTCGGTTCGACCAGCGCGCCGATGGCTTTGACGAGCACGGCGTGTTCGTCAGCGGGCAGGCGCACGGTCATGGTGATGGTGCCGTCCTCGTGGGAACGCGAGCGCACGAAACGTCGCGCGCCCGCTTCGAGCTCAGGACGGTCGGGGTTGTTCAACACCCGGGCACGGCGGATGCCCGCCACGATGCGTTCCAGGCCGGCGGTGTGGATCGACTTCGCCGTGTCCACCAGCCCCTGTTCGATGGCGGGATACGCGACTCGGGTGATGGCCCGCACCTTCGAATAGGACAGTTCCCCGCGTTCGAACGCGGCGGCCACGATCGGCAGGTGTTCGAGGGCGCGGGCGACGCGGACCTTCTCATGAGCGGCGCGCAGGTCCAGCGAGCAGTGCCACATCAGCCACTGCGCGCAGGTCTGGCACTCCCACCGTTCATAGAGGCGTCGTCGGTCGTACTCGGCGACCAGGCGGAGCCAGCGGAACTCGCTGGCCGCCATCGTCGAGGACCACGACACCAACGCCGATTCGAGCGCCTCGGCCTCGACATCGACCAACGCCACCGGATCAAGAGCAAGCACCTCCGCCATGGCCACCATCATCCACACCAGGTGTGACAACGAAGCAGAGCCCACCAAAGCAGGCGTCAGCCGCACAAGCCGTGGCCGGCGGCCCGTCGCCGGCTGATCGTGCGACGGAAGAACCACAGTCTGCGTGGTGTGGGCGTTCAGCTGAACACCCGCCGGCCTGGCATGTCGTACCAATCGGTATGCCAGGGCCGCTGCGCCCCGGCCGCAGCGCCGCCCTCCTCCGGCTACGCTGCCGCCCCGTGCGATTCGGCTACACATCGATGAACTCGGCCTCGGGCATCCACCCTGCGGTGCTGGCCAAGGAGTTGGAGGCGCGGGGGTTCGAGTCGATGTGGGTGCCCGAGCACGCGCACATCCCCACCGCCCGCACCTCGACCCACCCCTCCGGCGACACGCTGCCCGAGGGCTATCTGCACATGATGAACCCGTTCGTCTCGCTGGCGGCGGCCGCCGCGGTGACCGAGCGCCTCGTCGTGGGTACGGCTGTTTCGCTGATCTTGCAGCACGATGCGATCGACCTGGCGGTTGAGGCCGCCACGCTCGACGTGCTGTCCAACGGCCGCTTCGTGCTGGGCGTGGGGGTCGGCTGGAACGCCGAGGAGTTGGCCGACCACCGCCCCGAGCTGCCGTTCAAGCTGCGCTATTCGGCGCTGAAGGAGCGCGTCGCCGCCCTGCGGGCCATGTGGACCGACAGCGAGGCCGGCTTCGAGGGGCGCTGGGATCGCATGTCGCCATCGTGGGTCTATCCCAAGCCCACCCGGGGCACCGTGCCCATCGCCCTCGGCAACTGGGGCCCGCTCGGCATCCGCCATGCTGCGGAGTATGCCGACCACTGGATGCCGATCGACGCCTGGCTGGCCGGCGAGGACGGCAAACCCGACGTGGCTGCCGGTGTCGAGCTGTTCCGCCGGCTGGTGGCCGAGTGTGGCCGCGACCCCGACACCGTGCCCATCTCGCTGGTCATGTTCTCGCGCCCCACCGCCAAGCGGATCGAGCGCTACGCCGCCCTCGGCATCGAACGGGTCGCCTGCACCGCACCGTCCGCCGGTCTCATCGACACCGAGTTCACCCTGCGGGATCTCGACGCCATCACCCCGCTGGTCGAGCAGTACCGCACCGTCTGATCGCAGCCAGCCGCCCCGATCGAGCCACGCACCCGATCAGGCCCGATCGAGCGATCACGCTGCCGGCGCACCACCCGACGGCGCCGCGAGCACGACGCGGTCACCAGCCGCACCAGGCCGGCGATGGTGTCGGCCAGCGCATCGAGGTCGATCTGCCGCCCGTTCTGGGTGAGCACCTCGAGGCCGAGGAACGCGGCCGCAGCCAGGTCGGCCAGGAGCGGCAACGGCAGCACCTGGGCCACGGCCGAACCGCCGACCACCCGCTCCAGCTGCTCCTGGGCGAAGTCCATGGCCCGGCCGATGGCGTCGCGCACCTCGGCCGCCAGCACCGGCGACGTCCGCGAGCCCACCAACAGCTCCATCACGGCCAAGCCGTCGGGGCCGACCGCTTCCCTGCGGATCACCTCGGCCAGCCGATCGGGCCACTCGAGGTGTGCCCGGTCACCGCCGAGCCCCTCGCGCAACCGTTCCAGACCCCGATCGGTGATGGCCCGAGCGGTGGCGGCGAGCAGGCCGTCCATCGAGCCGAAGTGGTAGAAGATCAGCCCGTTCACGCCGCCGGCCTCGGTGGCGATCGCCCTGGCGCTGGCGTGGGCGAAACCGTCGCGCCAGCACGGTGACGGTGGCCTCGATGAGGCGCCTTGATGTCGGCGGCCGGTTCGGTGCTGCGGCGGGGACCTGCTTTGGCCACGGTCGCCGACTCTAGCAGCGCTCGACCGCGCCCATGCAGACGCATTGGGCAACCGGCATGAGCATTCGACTTGGGCATATGCATTGACCAATCGCTCAAATCGTGCGATCGTGCCGAGCATGCGGGTGAAGATGATCCTCCCGGCCCTCACCGAGGCCACCAGCCCACTCTTCCGGCCGATCAAGTACGCCCTGTTCCCCCCGCTGGGCCTGGCCTCCTTGGCCGCCCACTGCCATCCCGACGACGAGGTGACCATCTGCGACGAGCACGTCGAACCGCTGCGGCTCGACGACCGACCCGACCTCGTGGTCATCCAGGCGTACATCACCTCCGCCCGGCGGGCCTACGAGGTGGCCGACCACTACCGTGCCCGGGGTGTGCGGGTGGCCATCGGCGGGCTCCATCCACCTCGCTGCCCGACGAGGCCGCCGCTCACGCCGACCACGTCTTCCTGGGTCCCGGTGACGACACCTGGCCGCAGTTCCTGGCCGACCTGCGGGCCGGTACCCCGGCATCGAGATACCAATCAGTACGGAGGACGCTGGTGGGGGCGCCGCCGGTCCGGCGGGACCTGATCCGACGCAGCCGCTACCTGGTACCCAACTCGATCGTCGTGACCCGGGGCTGCCCGCACTCCTGCGACTTCTGCTACCGCGGCGCGTTCTTCGCCGGCGGACGTGGCTTCTACACCCAGCCGGTGGACGACGCCCTCGCCGAGATCCACCGGCTCCCCGGCCGCCACCTCTACTTCCTCGATGACCACCTGTTCGGCCATCGGCGCTTCGCAGCTGAGCTCTTCGCCGGCCTTCGGGGGACCGGTCGGGTCTGGCAGGCGGCGGCCACCGTCCGCTCCGTGCTCGACGGCGATCTGGTGGAGCGGGCGGCGGCGTCGGGGCTGCGCTCGTTGTTCGTCGGCTTCGAGTCGATGGACGGCCGCAACCTGGCCGGGCACCGCAAGCACCACAACCTGGTCGAGCGGGGCCGGGGGCACCCGGGGCACGTGCCTGCCCTGCCCCAGCGGGCCGACTACGAGCGGGCCATCGCCCGCCTGCACGACCTCGGCGTGATGGTCAACGCCAGCTTCGTGTTCGGCATGGACGGCGATGGCCCCGACGTCTTCGACCGCACGGTGGACTGGGCCGTCGCCCAGGGCATCGAGACGGCCACGTTCCACATCCTCACGCCTTATCCGGGCACGGGGCTGTTCGACCGGATGGCCGCCGCCGGCCGCATCGTGCACCGTGACTGGGATCGCTACGACACCCGCCACGTTGTGTTCCAGCCGGCGGGGATGACCCCCCGGCAGCTGCAAGACGGCTACTGGCGGGCCTACGAGCGGTTCTACCGATGGGGCTCGATCCTACGCTCGGCCCGCACCAAGCCGACCTGGCAGGATACCGCTCGGCATGTGGCGTACGCCGCCGGATGGAAGAAGTTCGAGCCCCTGTGGCATCTGGTGATCCGAGCCAGACGGGTGCCCGCCCTGCGCCCCGTGCTCGAGCGCGTGCTCGACGCAGCCACCGCCGACGCAGGAGCCACCGCCGACGCAGGAGCCACCGCGGGAGCACCTGCCACCGCCGACGCGGGAGCCGCCCCGGACGCCGATGCGGGTACGGCGGTGGCCGTGCGCCGGCTCGCCGGCTGAAGGGGCGGACGTCCGGGCGTCGCTCGCCGGCGGGGACCGGCCCGAGGCCGTCACACCACGGCCAGCTCGTGGGCGGCGCGCGAGGCGGCCAGGTACACCTCCGCCGGTGTCATGGCGCGGCGATCCACCACCACGGCGTCGTACTCCACGCCCTTGTGGCTCCACACGTCGTCGGCGCCGAGCACCGCCACCGTCGACCAGCGACCCCGCAGCGCCGCCTCCCGCTCGGCCACCGTCGCGCCCTCCAGCACGGGCCGGCCGGTGGGGCGCACCCCGATGAGCTCGACGGCGTCGATGCCGTGGCGGTGGGCGTGGGCGTTCAGCCACTCGGCGATCTCGGCCGACATCCGGTAGGCGGTGGCCAGTTCGGCGGTGGTCGCCCCCACCTCGGACGCCACCGCCCGCAGCCCGATGCCGTGGGGCGCGGAGCGCTGCGCGTCGTCGCCCACGAACGTGAAGCCCTCACCCCGACGCAACACGGCCCGCAACCCGAGCGCGGACAGGTCCTGGCCCTCGTCGACGATCACGTGCCCGTAGCGGGTGGCCACCCCCTCACAGCGGCTGCGCACCTCGTCGGCCAGCACACCATGCTCCTCGGTACGGAGCCAGTCGTCGATGAGATCGGCCGGCGCGCCCAGCGCCACCAGCGAGCGCCGGTTGCGCAGCTTCGTCCACGCCGCCCGGGTGGTCAGCGGTTTCCACACCGCCTTCACCGCGGCCGCGGCTTCGGCGTTGCCCACCTCGGCCCGGGCGGCAAGGGACTGCACGAACGTCCGGCGTCGATCCCGCCAGGGCAGCTGCAGGGCCACGAAGCGTGCGGCCATCTCGGCCACCTCGTCGGCGTCGAGGCGGAGCCGGCCCACCCGCAGCGCCTGGGGCTGCACCACCGAGCGCTCGAGCTCGTCGAGCACCGCCAGCCAGCGCGGGTCGTTCGCCGCCGCCCCGCTCGGCCCCAACAGCCGATCGAGCGTGGTCTGGCGGATGCGGACCTCGCCGAGGGTCGGCAGCACGGTGGCCACGAAGCGCAGGTACCGCTCGGATGGGCCGAGGGCCAGGATCCGGCCGGCGGTCGGGCGGCGATCGTTGTAGGCCAACCAGGCGGCGCGGTGCAGCGCCACCACCGTCTTACCGGTGCCCGGCCCACCGCGCAGCACCAGGCGGGCGGTGGGCTCCAGGCGGACCAGTCGGTCCTGCTCGGCCTGCAGGGTGGCCACCGCCGCCCGCATCTGCTCGCCCCTGCCCCGCGACAGCTCGGTCAGCAGCGGTGAGTGACCGGTGATCTCACCGGTGGTCAGCTCCTCGATGAACAGTTCGTCGATGGCGCCCAGGTAGGTGACCCGACGGTCGAAGCCGAGGGGGTCGGACGCGGTGGCCTGGTAGAACGCCTCGGCCAGGCGGGCCCGCCAGTCCACCACCAGCTGTTCGCCGCCGCGGTCCACGCCGTAGAGGCCGATACGCCAGGTCTCGCTGTCGTCGAGCCGGCCGAACACGACGAGGTCGTGCTGGAGCTGCTCGATGCCACCCTGCACCACGGCGGTGATGTACTCGTTGCTCAGCTCGTCGGCGCCCATGCTGAGCGGCATGGTTTGCAGCCGGGCGAGCTTCACCGCCGCCGCGGCCCGGGCATCCTCCAGGGCGGCGAGCTCCCCCTCGATGGTGACCGGGCGCGCCGGCGCGTCGAAGCGGGCTCGATCAGGGGCCATGGGGGCAGCGTACGGCCGACGCGTCCGCCCGCCACCATGGTTTTCCCGGCCGACCCGGTGTCAGGCGAGGTCGGTGGCCGCCCCGGCGAACTGCGCCTGGTACAGGCGGTGGTAGGCGCCCCGGGTGTCGAGGAGCTCCTCGTGGGAACCCTGCTCGACGATGCGACCGTCCTCCATCACCAGGATCACGTCGGCGTCGCGGATCGTCGAGAGGCGGTGGGCGATCACGAAGCTGGTGCGCTCACGGCGCAGCGCCGCCATCGCCCGCTGGATGAGCACCTCGGTGCGGGTGTCCACCGAGCTGGTCGCCTCGTCGAGGATGAGGATGGCGGGGTCGGCCAGGAACGCCCGGGCGATGGTCAGCAGCTGCTTCTCGCCGGCCGACACCGTGCCGCCCTCGTCGTCGATCATCGTGTCGTAGCCCTCGGGCAGGGAGTGCACGAACCGGTCGACGGAGGTGGCCTCCGCCGCCGCCCGGATGTCCGCCTCGGTGGCGTCGGGCCGGCCGTAGGCGATGTTCTCGCGGATGCTGCCGGCGAACAGCCAGGTGTCCTGCAGCACCATGCCGATGTCGGCGCGCAGGTCGCGCCGGGTCATGGTGGCGATGTCCCGACCGTCGAGGGTGATGCGCCCGCCGTCGAGGTCGTAGAAGCGCATCAGCAGGTTCACCAGCGTGGTCTTGCCGGCACCGGTGGGCCCGACGATGGCCACCGTGCTCCCCGGTTCGGCCACGAAGGACAGGTCCTCGATCAGCGTCTTGGCCGGGTCGTAGGAGAAACGCACGTGCTCGAAGGCCACCCGGCCCCGCTTGGTGCCCAGCGCCGCGGCATCGTCGGGGTCGGGCTGCTGCTCCTCGGCGTCGAGCAGCTCGAAGACCCGCTCGGCCGAGGCGATGCCCGACTGCAGGACGTTCACCATCGAGGCGGTGTGGGTGAGCGGCTGGGTGAACTGGCGGGAGTCCTGGATGAAGGCCTGCACGTCGCCCAGGCTCATCGCCCCCGATGCCACCCGCACGCCGCCGATCACCGCGATGGCGACGTAGTTGAGGTTGCCGATGAACATCATCGCCGGCTGGATCGAGCCCGACAGGAACTGCGCACCGAAACCGGCGTCGTGCAGGCGACCGTTGAGCTCGGAGAAGCGCTGCTCCACCTCGCGCTGGCGCCCGAACGCCTTGACGATGGCGTGGCCGGTGAACGCCTCCTCGACCAGCCCGTTGAGGGCGCCGGTGTGCTTCCACTGGGCGATGAACCGCGCCCGCGACCGCTTGGCGATCTCCTTCATGGTGAACAGCGACATCGGTACGGCCACGAAGGCGACCAGCGCCAGCAGCGGTGACAGCACGAACATCATGACGATCACGGCGATGATCGACAGCAGCGACGTCAGCAGCTGCGACAGCGACTGCTGCAGGCTCTGGGCCACGTTGTCGATGTCGTTGGTGACCCGGCTCAGGAGGTCGCCGCGGGCGTGGCGGTCCACGTAGCTGAGCGGTAGCCGGTGCAGCTTGGCCTCGACGTCGGCCCGCAGTCGCAACATCGTGCGCTGCACCAGACCGGCGAGCACGTAGGCCTGGGCGTAGGCGAGCCCGAAGGCGGCGGCGTAGAGCCCCAGGGCGAACAGCAGCGTGCGGTGCAAGCGCCCGAAGTCGATGCCGCCGGCACCGTCGCGCCCGGTGAGCCCGTCGAACACGATGTCGGTGGCATGGCCGAGCACCCGCGGCCCGGTGGCGGTGAGGGCCACGCTGCACAGCGCCAGCGCCGCCACGATCACCATCGAGGTGCGCTGGGGGGCCATGCGAGCCAGCAACCGCCCGGCGGTGGCACGGAAGTTCTTCGATCGTTCGGTGGGCGTGCCGAAGCTGGCCATGCGGCCGCTGCCGGGCCCGCCGCGCAGCTCGGCCGCCGGGGGTCGGTGGCCCGCCGCGTCGCCCCCGGCGCGCCTGCCCTCCGGTGCCTGACCGTTGGTGGACGAACCGTTGGTGGACGAACCGTTGGTGGTCATGCGGCGCGCTCCTCTGCGCTGCGCTGGGAGCCGACGATCTCCTCGTAGGTCGGACAGGTGGCGAGCAACTCGTCGTGGGTGCCGATGCCCACCGCTTCGCCGTCCTCGAGCACCAGGATCCGGGTGGCGTGGCGGATGGTGGACACCCGCTGGGCCACCACCACCACGGCGGCGTCGGTGGTGATGGGGGCCAGGGCCGCCCGCAACCGGGCGTCGGTGGCCAGGTCGAGCGCCGAGAACGAGTCGTCGAACAGGTAGAGCTCCGGCCGGCGGACCAGCGCCCGGGCGATCGACAGCCGCTGGCGCTGCCCGCCCGACACGTTGGCGCCGCCCTGGCTGATCGCCGCGTCGAGACCGCCCGGCATGGCGCGCACGAAGTCGGCCGCCTGGGCCACCTCCAACGCCGCCCACAGCTCGTCGTCGTCGGCGTCGGGCCGGCCGTAGCGCAGGTTGGTGGCCACCGTGCCGCTGAACAGGTAGGGCTTCTGCGGCACCAGGCCGATGCGGTCCCACAGCACGTCGGGCTGGAGGTCCTTCACGTCGACGCCGTCCACCAGCACGGCACCCTCGGTGGCGTCGACCAGCCGGGGGATGAGGTTGATCAGCGTGGTCTTGCCGGCGCCGGTGCTGCCGATGATGGCCAGCGTCTCACCGGGGCCCACCGCCACCGAGATGTCGCGCAGCACCGGGGCCTCGGCCCCCGGGTAGCGGAACCCGACATGGCGCAGCTCGAGCGTGGCCCGATGCGCCAGCTCGGTGACGGGCACGGCGGCGGTGACCACGCTGCTGTCGGTGTCGAGCACCTCCTGGATGCGGTCGGCGCTGACGGCGGCGCGCGGCACCATGGCCGCCATGAACGTGGCCATCATCACGGCCATCAGGATCTGCGTGAGGTAGGTGAGGAAGGCGATCAGGGCGCCGATGCTCATCTGGCCGGCGTCGATGCGGTTCGCACCGAACCACAGCACGGCCACGCTGGAGAGGTTCACCACGGCCATGACCGAGGGGAACATGATGGCCATGATCCGGCCGGCCCGCAGCGAGGTGGCGGTCAGGTCCTCGTTGGCCACCGCAACGGGCCGTCTCCTCCGGCTCGCGCACGAACGCCCGCAGGACCCGCACGCCGGTGAGCTGCTCGCGCAGCGCCTGGTTGATCCGGTCGATGCGGAGCTGCATGAGCCGGAACTGCGGGATCATCCGGCTGATGGCGATGCCCACCACGATCAGCAGCACGACGATGGACACGAACACGATCCAGGACAGGCCCACGTCCTGGCGCAGGGCGAGCACCACGCCGCCGGCGGCGGTGATGGGGGCGGCGATGAGCAGCGTGCAGGTGGTCAGGATGAGCATCTGCACCTGCTGCACATCGTTGGTGATGCGGGTGATGAGCGACGGGGCCCCGAAGGTGGCCACCTCGCGGGCGGAGAACGCGTTCACCTGGTGGAACAACCGGGTGCGCACATCGCGGCCGAAGCCCATCGACGCCTTGGCGCCGAAGTACACGGCGGCCACGCTGAAGCAGATCTGCACCAGCGTGATGGCCAGCATCAGCCCGCCCATCCGCCAGATGTAGCCGGTGTCGCCCCGGGCGACACCCCGATCGATGATGTCGGCGTTGAGCGCCGGCAGGTACAGCGCGGCGATCGACTGCACGGCCTGCAGCACCAGCACCGCGGCCAGCACGGCACGGTACGGGCGGAGGTTGTGGACGAGGAGGCGCTTGAGCATCAGTTCACTCCGATGCGGTGGCAGGAGGTGCCGCCGGGGTGGTCGTGGTGGCGGACACCGTCGAGGAAGAGGGCCACGATGGCGGCGGCGTCGGGACGGGGTCGGGGGGCGGCGAGCGGGTGGGTCATGGCCAGCGCCATCGCCCGCAGGGCCTCGGCGGCGAAGCGGGGGTCGCAGCGCAGGCGGGCGGCGTGCGGTTCCAGCAGTTCGGTCAACGAGTGGAACCGCACCGGGTGCTTGCTCTGCGGTGGTCCGGGGTGGGTGCCGATGGCGGTGATCAACGCCCAGATGTCCAGCGCCCGCCGCTGCAGGATGGTGACCGCCTCTTCCAGCTGGACCTCGAGGGGTCGGGCCCGGTCGATCTCGACGATGGCCCGTTCCACCGGTGCCGGATCGACGGCGTCCTCCAGGACGGCCCGCAGCAACGTGTCCTTGTCGGCGAAGACGCGGAACAGCGTGCCCTCGGCCACGCCGGCCGCCTCGGCGATCTGGCGGGTGGTCACCGAGGGTCCGTTGCGCAGCAGCAGCGGCCGGGCGGCGGCGATGATCGACGCCCGTCGCTCCTCCGGCGCCATGGACGGGGCGCGACCGCTGCGCCCGCCGGGCTTTCGGGGCAGGGTGGGAGGGCTCACGGCCTCACCCTAGCCATCGGAATGAGTGAGGGCTCACTCAGTTCATGGTCGGGCCCCTGTGACGTTCGGCTCGTGTCTCGCGCTGGTGGCCAGCGGGCCGGCGCCGTGCTGCCGTTTGCGCTCCGCCTTGGCGCGGTAGAGGGCGACGTCGGCCAGGTGCAGCGCATCCTCCAACCCCATACCAGTGGGTACGGCGTAGGTGCCGAGGCTGCCGTCGACGACGACGCCGGGCCGGGCCGGTACGGCCGTGCAGGCCCGGTGCAGCGCCTCGATGCGCTCGCCGTGCCGTTCCCGCGGCAGGCGGAGCACGGCGGCGAACTCGTCGCCACCGAGGCGGGCCACGATGCCGTCGCCGCCCACCACCCCGGCGAGCCGGCCGGCGAGCGCCACCAGGGCGGCGTCGCCGGCGGCGTGGCCGTGGGTGTCGTTGAGCTGCTTGAACCGGTCGAGATCGATCATGACCGCCACCGCCGGTGCCGACGGCCCGGCCTCGGCCAGCAGCGTCTCCGCCTCGGCGAAGAACGAGCGGCGGTTGGACAGGCCGGTGAGGCCGTCGCGGAAGGCCAGCGCGTGCAGCTCGCGGTGGGCGCCGGCCAGGTCGTGCAGCAGCCGGGCGATGAGGTAGCTGGATAGCGGGGCCACCGACAGCGTGACCACGCCGGCGATGAGCATGCCGATCACGATGAAGTCGGTCGGTGTCCGGGTGGCCAGCGACGAGGCGACGGTCAGCAGCTCGGCCAGCACCAGCGACACGGCGGTGATGGCGGCCACCACCCCCCGGGTCCCGTGTCGTTCGTCGAGGCGCTCCAGGTGTCGTTCCATCGAGCGGAAACGGGATGATCGGCCGGCCATCGAAGCCGGTGATCGGCGCGCCCGGTGGCGGCCCTGTGTGGGTCGTTCGTCCCCGGCGGCCGCGGCCGCGCCGGCCGGTGGGTCAGAGGTACAGGCCCAACCGCCGTTCGCCCAGGTCGTCGGCCGTGGTGGGGGGCCGGCCGTTGCGCAGCGCCAGCAGCTCCGCCAACGTGGCCCCGTCGGGCCCGATGTGGGCGGCCACGGTGGCCGCGGCCTGGGCTGCCACCACCGGGACGGCGTCGGCCTCGGCGTCGAGTGGCGGCTGATCGGTGGCCGGTGAAGGCTCCACATCGGGTGCCTGCAACCAGGCGGCGGCCTCGGTCCGGGTGAACCGGCCGACCTCGAGCTGACCGAGGCAACGGCCCGGTCGGGTGACGGCGGGGTGGAGCCGCCACAGCTCCTCGTTGGTGGTGAGGCACACCAGCACCCGCAGGCCCTGGCCCACCATGCCGTCGGTGAGGTTGAGCAGGCGGCCGAGCGCCTGGCCCGACGCCTGCCCAGCATCGGGGCGCAGCAGCTCGTCGCAGTCCTCGAGCACGAGCAGCGTCCAACGACCCGGCGGATCGCCACCGTCGGCAGAGGCGTCGTCGTCGAGCACGAGGGCGTTGAGGTACGCCGGATCGTTGAAGAGGCGGTCGGGGTCGGACACGTAGACGGTGTCGCACCATCGGGCCCACCGGCGGGCCAGGGCCCGCAGCAGCGTGGTCTTGCCGGTGCCGGGCGGGCCCCACAGCAGCACCAGGCGACCGTCGATCTGCGGCGGGCGGACGTCGAGCAGGCGGGCGAACCCGTCGCGGACCGGCGTGGTGTAGTTGCGGGCGATGGCCGGCCAGTCGGGGGCCTCGATGCGCCGCCGGTGACGGGCCACCCCATGGCTGCCGAGGTAGCAGAACGTGACCTCCACCGCATCCGGCTCGGGCACCGCCTGCTGCAGCCAGCCGCCGACGATGGCGGCGAGCCCGTCGACCACCTCGGGGCTGGGGCCGAGGATCCACGCCCACGTCTCACCGTCGTCGTCGTTGCGGAAGCGCACCCGCCAACCCGGTCCCTCCACCAGCAGCCACCGGGTGTGCGACCACGCCACCGACCGGGTCACCGTACCGCCCGGTAGGGCGAGATCGTGGCCGGCGGCGATGCACGGCACGTGCACGAAGCGGGCGGCCGGCAGGGCACCGGTGGCGAACGCGGTGAACAGGTCTCCGTCGATGAGCGCGCCCGGTGACAGCTCCGGCGCCAGGTTGAGCCTGGCATCCGGGGCGTCGAAGAGGGCGCGGTGCGGCGGCGAGGGCATGAGCAATCGTACGGTGGGCGGGGCCGGCCGCGTGCGTCGCGGCCGCCGGCCCGTCGCCCCATGGTGCCTCGTCGCGGTCCGCGCCGGGGCATGGATTTCTCAGCCCTGGTAGGACCGCTTCGCCACCTCTTCGAGCATGACCTCGGTGGCACCGCCGCCGATGGGCAGGATGCGGGCGTCGCGGTACATGCGCTCCACCGCGCTCTCCCGCATGTACCCCATGCCACCGTGGAACTGCACGCAGTCGTACATGATCTGGTTGACCACCTCGCAACCGAAGGCCTTGACCCCGCTCATCGCCTTCACGTTGTCGAGGCCCTGATCGCCCATCCAGGCGGCGTGGTACATCGATGCCCGCACGGCGTCGAGTCGGGCCTGGTTCATGGCCATGCGCTGCCGGATGGCGCCCAGGTCGTAGAGGCGGCCACCGAACGCCTGGCGCTCCTGGGTGTAGGCCAGCGTGACGTCGATGGCGCGCTGGGCCGCACCGACGCCCATCCCCACCAGCACCATGCGCTCGTTCTGGAAGTTGCGCATCGTCTCGTAGAAGCCGCGGTGCGGGGTGCCGAGCAGCTGCGAGTCGGGCACCCACACGTTGTCGAGCAGCAGCTCGGCGGTGTCCGAGCACCGCCAGCCGTGCTTGTCGAGCTTCTTGACCACGCTGAAGCCTTCGGTGCCCTTGGGCACGAGGAACATCGAGATGCCGTAGCGGTTGTCGGGGTCGGTCCGCGCCGCGACGACGACCAGGTCGCCGTACACGCCGTTGGTGATGAACGTCTTGGAGCCGTTGATGCGCCAGCCGTCGCCGTCCTTGACCGCCTTGGTCCGCAGCCCGGCCACATCGGAGCCGGCATCGGGCTCGGTCACGCCGATGGCCATGATCAGCTTGCCGGCCAGTGCGTCGGGCAGGTACTGGGCGAGCTGCTCGGGGCTGCCCGAGTTGACCAGGTGCGGGCCGGACATGTCGGTGTGCACCAGCACGGTCGCCTCGAAGCCCGCATAGGTGGAGCTGCCGAGCGCCTCGGAGAACGTGGCCGACGCCAGGTAGCCCAGGCCGAGGCCCCCGTGCTCAACCGGCACCCGCAGGCCGAACATGCCCAGCGAGCCCATCTTGGCCAGCACCTCACGGGGAACCTTGCCCTCCTCCTCCCAGGCGTCGGCATGGGGGGTGACTTCCTTGGCGACGAAGTCGATCGTCTGGTCGTAGATCGCCTCGAGCTCGTCGGTCATGTAGGCGTTGCGATAGGTCACGGCGTTGGTTCCTTCTTGGGGCGGGTTGGGGCGGCCGGCGTGCCGTTGCGGGCGGCACGGTTGCGGGTCGTGGTGGGGGCGGCGGCGCGGCGGGCCGCGGCGCGCGTGCTCGGGGCCGGGTTCGGGGCCGGTGCCGGGGCGTCGACCGGGGTGCCGACGCCCTGCCAGAACTGCTCGGTGAGGGCGGTGGCCAGCTCGTCGAGGGTCCGGTCGCCGGTGGGGTCGAACCAGTCGAGGGTGGCGTTGGCCGCACCGAGCAGCAGGATGCGGTGCAGCCCCAGATCGATGCCGGCGCGCAGGTGGCCGCTGCGCTGCAGGTCGGCCAGCAGCTCGCTCCAACACCGTTCGTAGGTGTCTCGGCTGGGTGTGCCCAGCGCTCGCACCGCTTCGGGCGCGGCGTGGAACACCGTGACGTGGCTGGTGGTGAACGGGCCGTGCTCGAACAGCGCGGCCAGGTGGGCGTGGACGTGGCGGCGCAGCCGCTCCGACGGGGCCACGTCGTCGGGTAGCGACGCCGCGGTCTCCTCGAAGCTGCGGGTGATGCGGGCGATGCCGGTCTCGAGCACCGCGGCCAGCAGCTCGTCCTTGGCGTCGAAGTGGTAGTAGATGCTGCCGGCCTTCATGCCGGCCGCAGCGGCGATGTCCCGCAGGGTCGTCTCGCGGTAACCCTGGCGGACGAACAGCGCCGCCGCCTCCTCGAGGATCCGATCTCGACCGCTGACCTGCTCGGCGCTGCACATCCGTCTTGAACCTACCAAACAACCGTTAGGTGCGCACCACTTGCGGCGGAGCCGAGCCGGCGGGTGCTCCGGCCCGGCTCCGGCCGCGCCCCGATCAGAACGCCACCCGCACCAGCGCTGCGGCCAGCGCCGCGGTCAGGACCACCACCAGGAACGGGGCACGGCGCCACACCAGCACCCCGGCCACCGCCAGCGCCGCCAGCCGGGCGTCGAGCACCAGGCGGTGCCCGTCGCCCAGGGTCTGCAGCGCCACCATGGCGGCCAGCACCGGCACCGCCACCAGGCCGACGAGCCGCTCGAGCACGGGCGGCAGCCGTCGGTGGGCGAGCAGGAGGGGACCGGCCGCCTTCATGGCGTAGCAACCGGCGCACAACCCGAGCAGCAAGGGCCAGCTCACCGGCCCGGCTCCCCGCCGGCGGGTTCGCCCGCGTCGCCGGCGGGTCCACTCGAACCGCGCCCTGGTTGCGCCGCCAGCACCCCGAGGGCGGCGGCGAGGACGGGCACGCCGGCCGGGGTGAACGGCAGCAGCGCCAGGGCGATGACCGCACCGGCGACGGCCGCCCGGGGCGCGCCGGGCCGCCGGAGCTGCGGCACCAGCAGCGCCAGGAACGCGGCGGGGAACATGGCGTCGAGGCCGAGCCGTTGCGGGTCGAGCGAGCCGCCGGCCAGGGCTCCCACGAGGGTGCCGGCGTTCCACAACACGTAGATCGACACGCCCGTGGCGACGAAGGCCCGACGGCGTTCGGCCGGCTCCTCCTGCGCCGCGGCCATCGCCACCGTCTCGTCGATCACCAACTGGGCGAGGACCCCGCGCCGCCACCGCGGGCCGGTCAGCACCGGGGCGGCGACGAAGCCGTAGGCCAGGTTCCGTGCACCCAGCAGCAGCGCGTTGCCGGCTGCGGCCACCGGCGCCCCGCCCCCGGCGAGGACGCCGACCACGGCGAACTGCGAGGCGCCGGTGAACATCAGCAGCGACAGCGTGCAGGTCTGCAGGACGCTCAGTCCGGCCGTCACCGACAGCACGCCGAAGGACACCGCGTAGGCGCCGGTGGCCAGGCCGATGACGAGCGCCTGCTGGAACAACCGCCGCCGCGGTGCGGTGGGCGGGGTGAGGGGCCTCGACATCGGCCCGGCAGCGTAGCGAGGGCGTCGCGCCTCGACGTCAGCCGGCGTCGGCCGCC
This sequence comes from Acidimicrobiales bacterium, assembly GCA_041394365.1. Lineage (GTDB taxonomy): Bacteria > Actinomycetota > Acidimicrobiia > Acidimicrobiales > CAIXPF01 > CAIXPF01. Next base: position 108,123 of record JAWKIM010000022.1, on the reverse strand, counting down.
AGCGCCGACCGGCCGACCGCCGCCGGCACGCTCTCCGGCCGCAGCGTCGGTCCAGTGGCCGGCTCGTTGCGGCCCGGCCCACCGCGGGCGGTGGTGCGCAGCGTGTGCAGCAGCAGCTTGCGGCCGTCGGGCGAGCGCAGCAGCCGGCCCCAGCCGGCGGCGGCCGCACGCCGGGCCCAGCGCCGGCCATGCGCGGGGCAGCCGGCCCGGTAGGCCATCAGCGCCGGGCGCAGCCACACGAACGGCTCGTGCTGGTCGTCGAAGCGGGCGATCACGTCTTCGAGCGCTTCCATGCGGCCGCTGGAGTCGGTGCTGATCGAGCCGCGGCGCTGCCGGTAGCGGACCAGCTCGTTGACGGTGCCCTGCAACAGCGGGTGCTCGCTGTCGCGCAGCAGCCGGAGCAGCCACTCCATGTCGAGCAGGTTCGTCAGCTGCTCGTCGAAGCCGCCCGCCTGCTCGTAGGCCTCGCGCCGCACGAGGAAGCTGCTGCCGTTGCCGGCCGGGTTGCACCAGGCCAGGAACGCGGTGCGGTCGTAGGTGCCCGCCGGTGGGCGGTACACGAACAGCTCATCGCCCAGTTCGGTGGTGGTGACGGAACGGCAGAACACGCCGGCGTAGCGCGATGGCAGCTGCGACAGCTGGCGGACCTGGATCTCCAGCTTGGCCGGGAGCCACTCGTCGTCACCGTCGACGAAGGCCAGGTAGCGCCCGCGAGCCTCGGCCAGACCCCGGTTGCGAGCCGCGCCCGAGCCGAGGGTCGGCTCGTACAGCAGCCGGACGCGGGCGTCGCGGCGGGCGAAGGACTCCACGATCGATGCGGTGGCGTCATCGGAGGCGTTGTCCACCACGAGGTACTCGAAGTCCCGCAGGGTCTGCTCCAGCACCGACTGCATCGTGGCGCGCAGGAAGCGCTCCATGTTCCGCGCCGGCGTGATGACCGACACCAGGGGGCCGTCCGGTGCCTTCATCTCGACCACGCTATCGGCGCATCGACGGCCAGCGTCGCGCAGCGGCGCGAGGCGAGGGGGGCGACGATGCGCCGGGGTGGTTCCGCCATCGGCCCAGGGTGGCGCGACGTCGACGGCCGCGCCGAGTCGGGCCCGCTAGCGTCGGCGGCCTTCGAGGGCGGTGACGACGCGGTGTCGGTGCACCGGGTCGCGCCGGAGGCCTGAACGTCGCCCCGCCTGACAACCGCACCGTGCGCGCGGCCGTTGCCGCACGACCAGCCCGGCACCAGCCGATCGGGAGTCCGACATGGTCGCAACATCACCGAGCTGCGGCGGGCTCGAGCCGCCCGCTACGCGAGGACGAGGTCCAGGCCGCGGCGCGGCAGTTCGTGCGCAAGGTGACGGGCTTGCGCCAGCCGCCCCCGGCCGCCGCAGCGGCCTACGAAGCGGCCGTCGCCGCGGTGGCCGCCGCCACCGCCGCGGTGCTGGCGGAGCTTCCCGCCCGGCGCCAGCCCCCCGCCACCGTGCCGCCGCTGCGACGAGGTCACACCGGGCCGTGATCGCTCGGTGACCGGCCCGCGTGTGCGCACCCCGGGCCTGCACTAGACCGGTCCCATGACCGTCACCCTGTCCTGCGCCTTCCCGCCGGTGCCCGACACCCCGGCCCACATCGAGCTGGCCGAACGGCTCGGCTTCCACACCGCCTGGGTCTACGACACACCCGCCCTGCAGCTCGATTGCTGGATGACCCTGGCGCTGGCCGCGGTGCGGACCACGCGCATCCGGCTGGGGCCGGGGGTGCTCATCCCGTCGCTTCGCCATCCGATGGTGACCGCGGCGGCCGTCGCCCACCTGGTGCAGCTCGCCGGTGCACAGCGGGTGGTGGTGGGTGTCGGCACCGGGTTCACCGGCCGGCGGGCCATGGGTCGCAAACCGCTGCGCTGGGCCGACATGCCGGCCCACATCGAGGTGGTGCAGGCGTTGCTGCGCGGGGAGACGGTGGAGGTCGAGGACCGCCCGGTGCGCATGCTGCACTGGCCGGGCCAGGCCCCGGCCCGGCCCATCGAGGTGCCGTGGGTGATCGGGGTGAACGGCCCCAAGGGTCTCGAGGTGGCCCGCCGCCTCGGCGCCGGGGTGTTCACCTCACGACCCCGCCCGGGCACCAGCCACGAAGGCCTGCCGTCGGTGACCCTGCTGGGCTTCGGCACGGTGCTGGACCTGGGCGAGAGCCTCGACAGCCCCCGGGTGCTGGCCACCGCCGGGCCGGGTGCCTCGGTGGCGTACCACGCGTTCCTCGAGCAACGCGACGGGCGTCTGGGCGATCTCCCCAACGCGGCCCGCTTCGGCGAGCTGGTCGACGCCCTGCCGGAGCAGGAACGTCACCTGTCGGTGCACGCCGGCCACCTGACCGAGCTCAACGACATCGACCGTCAGGTGGTGGTGGGCGACTCGCTGCGCATCCCTGCCGCTCGTCGCGCCGGCGGCCAGGCTGCGCGCGGTTGGCCCAGCTCGAGGCGGGCGGGATCACCGAGATCGCGTTCCAGCCGATGGGTGATGTGCCGCGTGAGCTGGAGGCCTTTGCCGCCGCGGCCGGTTTGCGAGGCTGAAAATGAGCGACGGGCCGGGTGGAGCACCACCCGGCCCGTCGCTTCCTGCAGCAGACGGTTTCAGCGCTTGAGGGTGTAGTGATACGGGACGCGGCCCCGGCCGTGGTGCTTCGGCCGCGGCGCCGAAGGTTCTCCACTTTGTCGGCCTCGATCAGCTCGTCGATGGCCTTCTTGATGGTGGCCGGGCTGCCACCGATGCCTTTCTGCACATCGGCGAGGGTGAACGTTCCGGCCGTGGCGAGCACCCACTCACGGATGGCATCGGCCGAGGTGGACTTGGCCCGACCGGATCGGGTGGTGGCTCGCTTGGCGGCCGAACGGGAGCGACCGCCCCTGCGGCGGCCGTCGTCGAACCCCGCCCGGGCGAGCACCGCGTCGGGCACGCCCATCGTCTTGAACGCGGCGAGCGGGATGCCTTCGGCATCGGCCCAGGCGCGCGCATTGCGAATGAACGCATCCTCGTGCTGCTGCCCGTCGACCGCCCGGGCCCGCTCCAGCGCAGCGACGGCCTTCAACTTGTCGATCGGGTCCTTGGCCTTGTCGACGTCGCTCTCCGAGCTTCTTCACCGAGGCCTGATCGACGAGCTTGGTGGGGTCCGCCAAGTACTGCAAATACATACGGACTGCGTCTTCACTGCTCACGTCCGACAGAATAGGGCCTGAATTACGCAATGCGGCAAGGTTCCCTTCTGGCGAATGAGAAATTCCTGCCGCTCGCGTCGATGTCCGATGGGTCTGCGACACCGTGGAACGGGCGCCCCGCGCCCGAGGGGCCGGTCGTTCGCCGACTGCATGGGCGGCGCCGGCTTCTGGAATGCTGAGCAGCGCCGGAAGCGCCGGTTGCACGCACAGGAAGGTGCTGGTCCTCGATGGAAGGTCCCTTGCAGGGAAGCAGGGTCATCGTCACCGGAGCAGCGCGGGCATCGGCGCCGCCATCGCCGCCCACCTCGCCCGATGCGGGGCCACGGTGGCGGCCATCGACCGTGACCCGGCTCCGCTGCGCGACGCCGTCGCCGCCCTGGCGGGCGAGGGTCATGTGGCCGTCGATGTCGATCTCGCCGATCCCGAGGCGGCAAGCGTGCCGCGTTGGAAGCGGTGGAACGTCTCGGCGGTCTCGGCGTTAGTCAGCAACGCGGGGATCTTCGAGAAGGTCCCGCTCGAGGACATCAGCGTGGAGCAATGGGATCGCATGATCGCGATCAACTGCCGGGCACCGTTGGTGTTGATGCAGGCGTGCCTGGCTGCGCTGAGCGAGCGGTCAGGGCCGGATCGTCTCGATCACGAGCATGGGGGCGAAGCTGCCCGCCCCGTTGGAGGCCCACTACGCCGCATCGAAGGCGGCGTTGATGGCATTGACCCGGGCGGCGGCCACCGAGTGGGGCAACCGGCAGATCACCGTGAGCGCGGTGAGCCCCGGGTACGTGCTGACCGAGATGGGGGCGGCCGATCGCTCGGCGGCCGAGGTGGCCGCCTGGTCGGCCCGATCGCCGCTGGGGCGTCTGGCCGGCACCGATGACGTGGCTGCGGTCGTGGCCTTCCTGCTCTCCGAGCAGGCGTCCTACCTCACCGGCCAGACGATCGACGTGGCCGGCGGCATGGTCATGTCGTTGTGAGGGACCCCGACCCCTGCGGTCAGGAGCTGGGCTTCTCGTGGCGGCGCAGCAGCACGTTGCGCCACACGACCTCGGGCTCGATGTGCTCGTGCCGGCCGAGTTGGCGCAGCAGGCCGGCGGCGTGGGCGGAGATGAAGAACATCGCCGCCAGCCAGCGATCGGCGCCCATGCCGTCGTCGGTCCGCACCGAGAGGGCTTGGCTGCGGGCGGCGGCGTAGACCGGCTCCGCCTCGGCGTCGTCGGAGTTCGCCACGGCCAGCGCGGTGGTGATCATCGTGGCCGCCAGCTCGCGGGCCCAGGCGATGTCGTCGTTGTCCAGGGTGCCGTTCGGCGGCGGCGGCGGTGGGGTGGTCATGGGGCGAGTGTGCGACGTGGCCGGCCGCGGCCGTCCCGGACATTGCACCCACCGGCGCCTCCCCCGATGTGGGGAGGGCGCCCCGGTTGCCGAGGTTCAGCGGGCGCGCTCGATGGCGTGGGCGATCGACCGCTCGATCGGGTGGGTGGTGTCGATCGTGGTCGCCTCGGGCCACGGATCGAGCCGCTCGCGCATGGCCCTGGCCACCTCGGCGGTGGCCTCGGACGGATCGCGCCCTTCCGCCCGCCGGCGTTCGATGCGGGCCTCGACCACGTCGAAGGGGGCGTCGCAGCGCAGCTCCACCAGCTCGGCCCGGGCCCGTTCGGCCGAGCGGCGGGCTTCGTCCCGCCAGCGGGCGTCCACCCAGCTGGCGTCGAGGATCACCGTCTCGCCCCGGGCGGCCAACCGCTCGGCGCGCTCCAGCAGCACGCGGTACACCCGGCCCACGGCGTCGGGCTCGTAGCGGCCGGTGCCGTAGGCCGCCGGGGCTGCGGCACCGGGCGGGGCCGGGGCCGCCACGCTGGGCGGGGCCGCCGCGCTGTCGGCCGGCAGCCCGTCGAGCTCTCGCCGTAGCTCGTCACTGCGCAGCACGGTCCAGTCGGCCGCCTGCCCGAGCAGCGCGGCCAGCGTGGACTTGCCGGTGGCCGGGGTCCCACCCACCAGCACGAAGCGGACCCGGGCCCGTTCCAGGTGGTCCCGGCAGCGGCGATGGAATTCGGCTGCCAGCGTGGCCGCGTCGGGATCGCCCTGGCGGTGGCGGATGGCGGCCACCTTGGCCCGCACGTTGGCCCGGTAGGCGACGTAGTGGTGGGCCAGCGAACCGGGGTGCTGCTCGTTGGAGAACTCGTGGTACCAGCGCACGAGGGACTGGGCCGCCTCCACACCGGCCAGACGCTCGACGTCCATGGCCAGGAACGCCAGGTCGGCGAGCACGTCGCCATGGCGGAGCCGATCGTCGAAGGCGAGGCAGTCGAGGATGCGGGGCCCGTCCTCGAGGCAGAAGATGTCCTCGGCCAACAGGTCCCCGTGGCCGTCGATGGCCCAACCGCCGGCGATGCGGGCGGCGAACAGCTCGCCCGCGCCGTCGAGGTACCGTTCGGCCAGCGTGTGGACGCGATCGACCTCGCCGGCGTCGAGCACCGTGCCCGCCAGCGGGTCCAGCACGGCAAAGTTGTCCCGCCAGTTGGTGCGGACCGCCTCGACGCTGCAGGCAGCGTCGGCCTGCTCGGCGCTGAGGCGCGGGGCGGCGGCGTGCACCGCGGCGATGCGCTTGGCGATCTCACGCAAGCGGTCGGGCGCCTCGGCGGTGTTGAGCAGCCGGGCGAGGCGCCGCTCGGGGGCATGCGCCGCATGACCAGCGCGGTCGTGCACCGAGCCGGCGTCGTCCACCAGGTGGAGCACGCCCAGGTACACGTCGGGCGCGAAGCGGCGGTTCTGTTCCAGCTCCGGCGGCACAGCGCCAGGCGCTGCTCGAGCGTGGTGGCGTCGACGAAGCCGGCGTCGAACGGCTTGTACAGCTTGTACGCCCGGGTGCCGGCGAACAGCACGACCGATAGGTGGGTCTCCGCGCCGGCGGGGCCGTCGGGGTGCAGCGCCGGGTCGAGCTCGACGAACCGATCGGCCGGTCGGGCGCCGGCGCCGGGGTTGCGTTCGTCGGTCACGGTTCCAGTCAAGCGCGGGTGTCTGCGCTGTCCCAGGGCCGTTGGGCCGCTCACCCCCGGGGCGCAGCGCCCATCGGCGCCGGCCGCCGCCGGTGGGTTCAGCTCGGCCTGGATCCACCGACAGCTGAACGGCGCGGTGGTGGGCGGACAGCGGTTGGTGGTTGGTGTTGGTGGTTGGTGGGCGCCATGCGGGGGGTCTGGCGAGCTCCTTCGCGCTCGATTCGATGTCGATTCGGAATTGGTCGTGAGACACGAAGTCTGGTCACCGTCGGTGTGGCTGTGCAGCCTGACCGGAGGTCGTGGTCACCATCGGTGGGCGGCCAGATCCGACCGGTCGATGCCGTCGAATCGATGTCGAATCGCCGCCGGAGCACGGCGCCGGAGCACGCCGCCGGAGCACGCCGCCGGAGCACGCCGCCGGAGCACGCCGCCGGTGGGTGCCGGCCGGCTGCGAGCGCCGCACCCGCAGGCCGGGGTGCCATGCGCCTGCCGGCCGGGGTTGGGGCCCGGGGTGCGGCGGACCCGAAGGCGTCGACGGTTCAGCTCACCTCGACGACAGGCTCGATCTCCACCGCCATGTTCATCGGCAGCGAGCCCATGCCGACCGCGCTGCGGGCATGGCGGCCGGCGTCACCGAAGATCTCGACCAGCAGGTCGGAGCAGCCGTTGATCACGGCGGGGTGCTGGCCGAAGTCGGGGCCGCAGTTGACCATGCCGAGGACCTTGACCACCCGGGTGACGCGGTCGAGCGAGCCGAGCTCCTTGCGCAGGGTGGCCAGCAGGTTGAGCCCGGTGAGGCGGGCGGCGGCCTGGCCGGCGGCCACGTCGAGGTCGGCGCCGACCTTGCCGGTCACGTACCCGTCAGCTCCGCTGGGTCCGTGCCCCGAGGTGAAGGCCAGGTTGCCGCTGCGCACGAACGTGACGTAGCTGCCCACCGGGGTGGGGGCGTCGGGCAGGGAGATGCCGAGTTCGGCGAGGCGGGCTTCGGGGGAGCTCATGGCGCCGACGTTAGTTCGCTAGGCGTCGAGCAACGCGCCGGCGTCGTGGTCGGCGGCGGCGCTGAAGGTGCGCTGCACGGTGTGCTCGAACATGGCGATGCCGGCGGCGTCGGCGGGGTCGATCCGTGACAGGTTGTTGGCGTACAGCGCCATCCACCACAGCAGGTGCTGGCGGACGCCCAGCCGTACATGCTGCACGGTATGGCCGGTGGCGTCGGCGTACCGGGCGAGCAGGTCGTCCTCCCAGCGGCGGCGGTCCTCGACCGTGAGCGACGTGGCCAGCAGGCTGGCCACGTCCATGGCGCCGTGGCCGATCAGCGCCGTCTGCCAGTCCACGATCGTGACCTGATCGGCCGCGTCGATGATCAGGTTGTCGAGGCGGTAGTCGGCGTGCACCAGCGTGAGCGGCTCGCTCCGCCGATCCTCGGCCCAGGCGGCCAGCCGGGGCGCGAACCGGCGCAGCAGGTCCGCCCCGCCGGGGGCGAGCAGGTGCCCGAAGCGGTCGAGGAACGGTTCCACGGCCGAGCACACGGCCGCCTCGAGCATGGTGAACGGTCCCCGGTCGAAGCCGGGCAGCCACTCGGCGGGCCGGCGGCCCTCGAGGGAGCGGTGCAGGGCGGCGATCTCCCCGACGGCGGCGTCGGCCTGGGCCCGGGTGGCGCCGGTGGCCTGGCTGGCTGCGGTGGTGTCGCCGGCGTCGGCCAGCAACAGCAACCACCGGTCGCCATCGGGATCGGCCACGTTGGCGTAGCAGCGCGGGACCCGGGCGGCGCAGGTCGGCGCCAGTTCGTCGAAGAAGCGGCTCTCCCGCTGCCAGACGTTGAGCATGCGACCCACCTGCAGGCCGCCGGGGTCGAGGGTGGGCGCCTTGGCGATCAGGGTGGGCGGCCCCACCGGTCCGTCCGGATCGTAGGTGAGGTGCAACCGGCGCAGCCGGCCCAGGAACCCGGTGGAAGCGCCGATCGCCTCGGCCCGCACGGCCCGCACGGTGGTGGTGGCCAGGCCGGGGTCGATGCCGTTGCGCAGCAGCGACGTCAGCGCGGCCGCGTCGAGCCCGTCGAGCGCATCGGGAGCAGGGGAGGGGGTCACCGGCTCATCATGGCAGTCGCAACGCCGCCCAGCGCCGGCCGTACTGCGTGGTATGTCCCAGGTGTCGGTCAGCGGTGCTCGACGAGGCGGCGGGGGATCCATTCGCCCAGCCGCTCCCGCAGCTCGTCGGCCGCGGCGTCGAGGCGGTGGTCGGCGCCGCGCAGGATGTGCAGCTCGCCGCCCGTCAGCAGGTGCACCAGGTGGCTGGCGTGGTAGGGCAGGATCGTGTCGAGGTCGCCGTGCAGCAGCAGCACCGGCACGCCCCGTTCGGCCAGTTGCTCGCCCACCTCGCAGCCGGCGGTCTGGGTGGCCAGGGTGACCACGCCGGCGCACTGCTCGCCCAGGGCGGCGCCGGCCTGCACCGCCACCGCCCCGCCGAAGGAGTGGCCGACCACCACGAATCGCTCGGCGCCGTGGCGGGCGGCCAGCTGGGCGGCGGCCAGCACGTCGAACACGCAGCGGTCGAGATCGTTGGGGGCCCGGTAGCCCACGCGGATGGTGATGGCGGTGCCGTCGGCCGCGAATCGGGTGCCCAAGTCGTGGAACAGCCCGCCGGCCGGGCCGAGCACACCGCCGAGGGCCCCGCCGCAGCACAGCACAGCGTTGCGGTTCGGCTGGTTGCGGTCGTGGTGCCACAGCAGGGTGAGCAGCCCGTCCCAGCTGAACAGCTCGTAGTGGTCGAGCCGGTCGGTGACGGCCACGTCCTGGTGGCCGATGAGGCCGATGTGCTCGAGCGGGGTGCCCGGGTCGCTCCCGGTGCCGGCGGCGTGGTCCATGGCGGGACCCTACCGGCCGGCCTCCGTCGCCGCCTTGCGCTCGTGCGGATGCGAGGTGCCGGTGGTCGGGCGGCTAAGGTGTGCCACCGCCTGGCGGCGTGGCCGAGTGGCTTAGGCAAGGGCCTGCAAAGCCCTGTACCCGGGTTCGATTCCCGGCGCCGCCTCCACAAACCCCCTGGTCAGAGAGGGTGAGCCTCGAATCGAGGCATCCCCTGTACGACCGGTTCCCATATTCGTCCCTTCTGCGCGACGCCGAGAGCGACGTGAGCTCTGGTCGATGGCGCGCCGGAGTCGGTACTGAGCGGGTTCGATTCGCAAGAAGGCCGAGGGTCGGTGGGAGCTGCGGGCGTCCGCGGGTCGCGGTCCCGTCAGCGGACGGGCGCGCGACTGGTCGAGGTCGGCTGGGGCGGCAGGCAACCCGGCACCGACTCGATGATGCGGGAGCTGATCGAGCAGTGGCTGACCGTGCGCCACATCGACACCTTCTACACGGCGATGTCGCGTGAGGAAGGTCTGGCGGCCTCCACCGTCCAGCTGCACAACGCGTTGTTCGGTTCGCTGGATCAAGCGGTCAAGTGGGGGTGGCGGCAGATGCCGAGGGCGACTCGGTAGGGTCGTGGGTTGGTGTCATCGGACCTGGAGGGGGCTGAGATGTCGAGGAGCGACTACTTGGTGGTTGGCGCAGGGGCGTCGGCGATGGCCTTCGTGGACACGATGTTCCACGAGACCGACGCGACGTTCACGCTCATCGATCGGCGTCCGGCGGCGGGTGGCCATTGGAATGATTCGTACCCGTTCGTGCAGCTCCACCAGCCGGCCAGCTGCTACGGCGTTGCATCGCTTCCTCTGGGAAGTGGCCGGATCGAGGACAGCGGCTACAACGAAGGTCTGCCCTCGCTGGCGTCCGGTCCGGCGGTGGTCGCCCACTTCCATCAGGCGCTGCGCGAAACGATGCTGCCCTCGGGTCGGGTGCGGTTCATCCCGATGGCGGAGCACCTCGGCGACGGCGACTACGTTTCGTTGCTCTCGGGGGAGCGCGGTCACGTCGAGGCTGCGACCATGGTCGATGCCACATTGCTGCAGACGTCGATCCCCCTGACGCATCGGCGCTCGTTCGAAGTGGCTGCGGGCGTGGCGTGCGTTCCTCCCAACGACCTGCCGAGACAGGCGCCGAGCTCTACCCACATCACGGTGCTCGGGGCCGGGAAGACCGGGTTCGACTGCGTGTCGTGGCTGCTCGCCAACGGGGCGCCGCCGGGCGCATCAGCTGGGTTGTACCCCGTGACCCGTGGGTGTTCAACCGGGCCGGGCCCCTCCACCCTTGAGCTGTTCGAAGCGTCTGCAGGCTGCTCATCGCCCAGTCCGAGGCGATCGTGGCCGCGGCGAGCCTTGAGGACATGGCGCTGCGGTGCAGGCGGCCGGGGTGTGGATGCGTCTCGACCCTGACATACCTGCGAGCATGTACCACGCCGCAAACGTGTCGGTCGTCGAGATGGAACACGCCCGCCGGGTCCGCAACGTCATCCGGCTCGGCCGGGTCACCGCCATCCATCCCGACGAGTTGATCCTTGAGCGGGGTTCGGTGCCCGTCGTGCCGAACACGTTGTTCGTCGACTGCACTGCGAGCGCGCTCGACGGCAACGTCGGGGTGCGGGCCCCCGTGTTCGAGCCGGGCCGGATCGCGTTGCAGATGATCCGCCAGTACCAGCCGACGTTCAGCGCTGCGCTCATCGGCCACCTCGAGGCGACCATGGGCGATGGCGACGAGAAGCAGGCGATGGCCCAGCCGGTGCCGATGTCCGACACCATCGAGGACTACGCCCGTGGCCGCATCACGTCCACGCTGAACGAAGGCCGCTGGGCTGCCAGCCCCGAGGTCGCCAGCTGGGTCGCAGCCTGCCGCCTCAACGTCACCGCGGCCTGGTCGACCATCCCCGAGAACGACGTCGCAAAGCGGGCACTGCTCGCCCGCCTTCGCGAGCTCGGCCCCGCCGTCGTGCAGCGCCTCACCGAACTGGTCGAAGTCAGCGCCCCGTTGGCGTGATGCGTGAGCCTACCCGGCGGTGATGGGGCCGCAGGCGCGGCTGTTCTCGATGTTCGGGCCGTCGTGGGGGTGGCCGCCGCCGACATGACCGGGGAGCACGACCGGGCCGACCTCGCTCGGCACGAACGCGAGATCGAACGCCACGAACCGTTCAACGACGCCCTGTTCGATCGCGACGAGACGGCGCTGCTCGGCTGTGTCTACATCGATCCGCCGGTGAAGGCCGGTACCTGCGCCGAAGTCTGCTGGTGGGCGATCGACGACCTCGTCGGCTCCGACGTCGAGGCGGCCCTCGCCGCCGTGTTGCCGGCGTGGCTGGCGGCCGACTGGCCGTTCGAACGGGTCCGCTACCGGGGGATCGACCTCGCCGGGCACGACTGGCTCGCGCTGCCCGACCGGTGAGCGACCGCACCGCAACCTCGGCCCCGCGCCGAGCCCGGCCGTGCGGGCCGATCGGCGTGACACCGGCGATGTTTGTGCAGCAACTGCACGCATCAGTGAGCACGCCCTTCCATCGTTTCGCGTCCGCCCTGGTCAGGGTTGCGCCCGCCTGATGCACGGCGGGCGTCGACGGGGTGAGCCGGAAACGGGGTCTCCGCGCCGAACACACGCAGGCGGCCGAAAGCACCCGTGGCAACAGTCACCATGCTGCGGGTCACCCCATTCGCAATGGCCACTGAGGGCACGTTTGTCGGTGCGCCCCGCCGTTGGGCTGGTAGGTCGCCCACTCGTCGGCGCTGAGGTTCCGGCCGGCGATCCGGCACGCGGCCGCCTTCCAGAGGGTGGGATCCGTCGCTCGGCGAGCAGGTGCCCGTCCCCGGCAGGGGGCTGCTCGGGCTGCGGGAAGAACGGCGTGTCGTCGAGCTGCAGGAACGACGACGCGGTCGGCCCGCCCCGGTTGGAGATATCGACCAGCGCCCAGCCGTTGCGGGCCGACGGGTCCGCCGGTTGCACGATGATCACGTCATGGTCGAAATGGACCAGCCCGGCCCCATCTCGCTCGGCGAGGTCGAGATCGACGATGGAGCGATTCGCCTGGTGGTGCGGGTCGACAGCGTGTTCCAGCTTCAGGCGAGTCAGTGTCGCCGGGCCGGTTGAACCGAATGTTCGCCCGTCCTGATACGGAACAGAGATCTGCTGCTGCGCCCCTACCACGGTCATGGGCGGCACGGTAGTCGTCTCCATCTCGGCCCGGCCGTGCGCCAGTTCCGATGGCCGTTGCGAGCGGCCGCATGCCGTTGCGGGCATGCCCGCGGGCCGCTCAGCCGGCGAGGCGGCGGCGGACCTCGGCGACGTCGGCGGCGAGGCGATCGGCCAGGGCCCGGGCGTCGAGCGCGGCGACCGAGCCTCGTTGCTCCACGGCGTCGGTGAGGATGTCCCGCACGAGGTGCGAGAGCTTGACACCGCGCTCGGCGGCCAGGGCGTCGAGGGCGAGCGCTAGCTCGTTCGGCAGCCGCACGGAGAGATGTCGGTCGTGCGGCGCACTGTCTGCCGCGGCGGCTTCGGGGTAGGCGATCGTCTGGCCGGTCTGCTCCTCGAGCCAGCGGATCGGCTTCGGCTTGGTGCTCATGATCCTCCCTCGCTTCGTTCGATCGCACGGGTCAACACGACGGCGATGTCGACGGCGTAGGCCCGGTTGGCGTCGAGCTCGTCGGTCCCTGCGATCAGCGCCCGTAGGGTCCGGAACAGCCGGCTGAGCTCTGCGCGGGTGAGCGCCACACCCTCCTCGGGCAGCCACTCGAGCTCGTCCTCGGACATGTGTTCCACTGTAACACGTCGAGGTCGTGGTGCGGCCGCCGGGGCCGGTCCCGGCCGACCGATCACGTGCGCACCCGAGGTGGGGGCTGCCAAGAGGCGCGTCCCCGGCATCCCACCACCGGCGGTTCCGCGGTGCGGCCGCCCAGTCCGACCGCACCGCGGTCTCGGCCTGACTCGATCTCGGTTCTGCGAGCCGATCGGCGCGACACCGGCGATGTTTGTGCAGTAACTGCACGCGTCAGTGAGCACGCCCTTCCATCGTTTCGCGTCCGCCCTGGTCAGGGCGGTGTCGCTTGAACCACTCCGGGCGCGGGCTGCAACGAGCGCGCAAACATCGGCGGCGGGCGGGCTCTCCGGGTGCATCGAGGGCCACGCCGGCCGACCTGACCACGTCGGCCGGTTGCGCCCGCGTGGTGTACGGACGGCGTCTGCGGGGGCGGGCTGGAGCGGGGTCAATCGGTGATGTCGAGGTCGTCCGAGTGGCACGGGACGAAGCGGCCGGTGCCGAGGTAGTGGACGACGACCTGCACCCGGCCCTGCTGCAGCAGGGCGAACACCGCCTCGGGGAAGGGGGCGACGAAGCTGCCATCTGCGCCGACGGTGCTGTCGCGCCAGAACTGCTCGTCGGGCCGATCGACCAGCCAGCCGGTCACCCGCACGTCGCCTCCGTCGACCTCGCTGGGGTTGTCGGGCCAGCCGGCGGCGACCACGCCGAAGACCGCCTCGCCCCGCGCTTCCGCTTCGCGGATGAACGTGCGGATGCCCGCCCGGACGAACAATTGGGCGCCGAAGCGCTCCAGTGGACCATCGAGCACCTTCGGCGCATGGAGGAACCCGCGCGCCGCGAGGTCGGTGCCGATGAGCTCGCCGTCAGCCTGGCGGAACGCCTGCTCGTAGGCCTCGCCGTACAACGGGTCGCCGGCGAGGGACTCGTAGTCGAGCGTGGTGACCGCCTCGCCGCCCGGCGCCAGCGCGTGCCACGCCGCGCCGACATAGGCCCGGAACAGATCGCCGGTCTGCTCCAGGATGGTGCGGTGCACCGCCGGGATCGGCAGCTTGTTGTGGGCCAGCACCGCGGTGCTGCGGCGCTCCGACGGTGAGCCGCTGCCCACCGCGGCGGTGTTGAAGTTCGACTGGGCCCAGTTGTTGTGCACCACGATCTCGTTGCCGTTCGGGTCGAGCGGGTCGACGTAGCGGTCGACGTCGACCCGCACGCAGAAGTGCTCGGCCTGCTCGTCGCCCACCTTCACCTCGGCCGGCAGCGGCCAGTCGATGGTGAACTCGCGCACCTGCTTGGACGGGATCGTCTGGCGGGGCGGGCTGGGCAAAGCGTTCCACGGGCCGGCCGAGGTGGTGAAGGGCAGCCACCGGGCGCGGATGTTCACGTCGCTGGCGCCCTTGCTGCCGGCGTTGCGCACCCGCACCTTGATCTGCATGGTCTTGCCCTTGACCGCCACGTTCGGCCCGCCCGGCCCGTCGAGGCTGATGTCGGGGCTCTTGAAGTTCCCTCGCCCGGGGGCGGGGCGCAGCTGCAGCTCGGCCCGGTGGGCGCCGACGTAGTCGATCTGGACGGTGACCGCGTTGTCGTCCCCGCCGAGGATCGCGCTCGGCTGGCGGGTGAAGCGGAAGTCGTTGAGCCGGTCGGGGTTGGTGACGTCGCTCTCCTCGTAGTCGGCGCCCGCCGCCCGCAGCACCGGCCCGTCGCCGTCCACGTCGACCGGCAGCATCAGGATCAGCGGCCGGGCCACCTCGTCGGCGGCGGCCACGTTGACGTCGGTGCCCACGATCGCCTGCCTGAACGGCATCGCCTGGTCGCCCACCTGGCCCGTCTGCCGGCGCCGGTACTCGAAGTAGTAGTTCCAACCCGGCCGGATCCTGACCTCGACGCCCGCCTTGCGCCCGGCCGCCGGCCCGCGGCGCGGCACCGTCTCGATCGCCTGCAGGGTCACCGTGCGACTGGCCGGGTTGGCGGCGAAGTCGCACACCTCGACCCAGCTCGGGTTCACCCAACCCAGCCGCATCCGGTGCGCAAGCGTGAAGTGCGACAGCGCCGCGTCGGTGTGCATCAGGTCCCACGTGTCCACCACGCGGGCGTCGATCTCGGCCGGGTAGGCGCCGCCGTTTGTAGAGATCGGGGCAGCCCAGGTTGTGGGCGAGCTCGTGGCAGATGGTCGACACCCACTCCTTGTGCGACCACGGGCCCGGGTGGTTGGCCGGGAAGGCGGCGGGCATGACGATGGCCGGGCGGCGGATGAAGCCGGTGGCGAACTCGGTCTTGTAGTACAGCTGGGCGTCGCTGGCCGACGCCCACGACCACTGGGCCGACCACGCCACATCGCCGACCGTGTAGGGGTCGTCGGTGCCGGGCATGACGGCGAACACCACCGAATCGGCTTGGCGGAACACCTGCTCGGCGAGGCCCAGGTCGACCAGGTGGCTCGAGAACGTGCCGCCGAAGAGGTCCCACGTACCGCTCTTCGGGCTCCACGACCCCCACTGGTCGGCCTGGTTGTCGGGGTCGAACAGCTCGCCCCACGACCACGGGACGTCGATCGGTCCGAACACCCGGTCGCCGAGCAACCGCACCGTCGAACCCTCCGGATCGGCCGGTACCGCCGACACCGGCGTCGTGCGGGCGGAGACCTCCTCGTAGTAGCGCTTGACCGATTCGCCGCCGCCGCCCACGTAGTCCTCGAAACGGGCGACCTCGGCGGCGCCGTCCTGCGTGGAGGAGCGGCCCTTGGTCCGCAGGACCACCACCGCCATGCGGATCTCCTCCGGGGCGGGATGGGTGCGGATGTTCTCCGGGCCGGCGGAGCCGCCGCCCCACTTGGCGTAGACCCGGTGCGCGCCGGTGATCGCCATCGGCGGGCCCACCTCGTCGTCGGGCCAGCGCTCGACCACCCGGAAGCGTCGGGTGGCGAGCGTGGCCCGGAGCCGCGCTCCACCGCCAGCACGGTGAGCTCGGCGGGCCCGGCGCCGGCCAGCACCCGGTGCTCATACCGTCCGGTATCCTGACCCGCCGGCCGGGCCAGCGACACCGTCGCCGCCTCCGGCCCTCGGCCACCACCCACTCGACCGAGGCGGGATCGACCCCGGCGGCGGCGTAGTCGACCCCGAACGGCGCCCAGCCCCCACGGGCCAGCGGCGTCGGGCCGGCGGCGACTGGCAGCACCGCCACGTCGTCGCCCCACTCGATCAGCTCCAGCCCTGCGGGGTGGGCGGCGAACACCAGGCTGTGCCAGCGAGCCACCGCTGCACACCGGCCACCGACGCCGTGTGCGCGTCGCTGCCCGACCACAGCACCGCCCGCAGCGCCCCGGCGGCGTCGGCCACGATGGCGCCGCCGCCGGGTGGGTGCTCAACGCCATCGCCGGTTCGCTCAACCCGATGGCCACGCCGACCAGATCGCCGGTGACCAGGTCGACCCTGACCAGCTCGGGGGCGGCGCCGCCGATCGCCACGACGGCCTCAACACCGGCCGCGTCGAGCGCCAGCCGTGCAGCGCCGTCCAACCCGGCGACGACCGTGGCGAACGAGCCCGTCACCACATCGACCGCCAGCAGCGCACCACCGTCGGTCAACACGCACAGCCGACCGTCGCCCATCGCCGCGGCCGCCACGGCGCCCACGCCGAGGTCGAACAGTGCCGTGGACATCGCCGCGTCGGCTGCGGCCCGGGCGGCGATGCGGACGCTCCCGTTCGGCGCCACCGCCGCCACGTGCAGACCGTCGGCGCACGGCACCGCCGCCACCGCGCCCTGCCACCCGCCACCGTGCCAGGTGACCCGGGAGCCCACCACCCGGAACGAACCCAGCCGCCCGTCGGCCGCCACGAACCAGACCGCGTTGCTCGCCTCGTCGAAGGCCAGCCCGGTCGCGATCTGCCCATCGATCGCCGTCGTCCAACGTCCCACGGCCAACCCCCAGCTTCCGGCGGCACGGCGCCGCTCACCGTTGATGAGGCCGGGGTCCGACACCAGATACGGGCCGGATCGAGGATGCGTACCCGGGGTGCTGCCCTGCCACGTGTCCTCATCGAAGATCCGTCGGTCGATGTGGCCCGGACCTTCGGTAAGACCCGACGTCGGTGTACCGAGCGGTACGGCGATGCAGGCGCCCCGCACAGCTCGGCCTGGGAACGCGTACGATGGCGACCCGTCAAGCCCATGCCGACCCAGAGGGAACCGCTACGGGCGCGTGCGGGTCGGCGGTCCCGCTCGGTAGTGTCCCTCGCGTTGCGGCACGGCCGGTCGTGCTCGCACCCGGAAGGCCTGCGCGGGGACCGTGGGCCCGGCAGCCAGAACGGTGAGGTGGCGTCATGGACGCAGCAGCAGGCTCTTTCGTGGTCGACATGGATTCCCATGTCATGGAGCCGCCCGATCTCTGGCTCAACTACCTCGAGGCGAAGTACCGCGATCGGGCGATCCGCATCGAACGCGACGCCGACGGCGTCGAGTCGTTGATCGCCGACGGCAAGACGATGCTGCGCGGCCGCCTCGCCGCCCTCGGCGGGGTCGAGCAGGACGCGATGGACGCCTTCACCAGCCGCCAGCTGACCTACCTCGACGGCTGCCCACCGGCGTCCTACGACACCGCCGCCCGCGTCGCCCTGCTCGACGAGTGGGGCGTGGACGCCGGCGCCGTCTTCCCCACGATCGGGATCCTGTGGGACAAGGAGGACGACCCGGAGCTGGCCATGGCCTGGGCCCGCGCTACAACAACTGGCAGTGGGACTTCGCCAGCCCGGCACTCGACCGGATCCTGCCCATCGCCCAGGTGCCGCTCTACGACCTCGGCCTGGCCCAACAGGAGCTGCGGCGCTGCCTCGACCTCGGGTTCAAAGGCATGTTCCTGGCCCCCGAACCGGTCGGGGGCAAGCGACCCTCGCACCCCGATTTCGACCCGCTGTGGCAGATGCTGGTGGACGCCGACCTGCCGATCTGCGTGCACCTCATCGTGCGCTTCGACCGTGTGGTCAACCTCAGCGGCACCCGCTGGTGGGATCCGGAGAAGGAGCGCGCCGACCTGGTGTTCTCCTTCGGGATGGGCGGCACCATGCAGCTCATCCCCGCCGTCGCCGCGCTGGTGTGCGACGGGCTGTTCGACCGGTTCCCCACGCTGAAGGTGGCCATCGTCGAATCCGGTGCCGGCTACGTGCAGTACCTGATGGACCGCCTCGACGAGAAGTACGTCCGCTTCCACGCCTCGAGCCCGCTCAAGCGCAAGCCCAGCGACTACATCCGCGAGAACTTCTGGTTCGTCATGGACCCCTCCGAGCGGGCGATCGACGCCCAGTGCGAGCTCGTGGGCGAGGACCGGTTCCTGTGGGGCTCGGACTACCCGCACATCGATTCGCACCTGCGGGCCATCGACGAGGTGCGCGACGCGCTGGCGCCGATGACCCCGGCACGGCGGGCCAAGGTGCTCGGCCTCAACGCCAAGCGCCTCTTCTCGCTCTAGGTTCCCGGTGGCGGCGGGGGACCGGCTCGTGCGGTCGCAGCGGCAGCTCGCCGGCATGGGGTTGCGGTGATCACCGGCCGGCGCGACGCGGAGCGGCGGACCTGGCTGCTGCGCTGGATGGACCGGTGGATCGATCCCGGGCTGTTGTTCCTGGCGGCGGCGACCGTGCCCGTGCTCCTGGTGGAGACGATGTCGCTCAGCGCCAGCGACGAACGGCTCGTGAACGGCGTCGAATGGGCGATCTGGGCGGCTTTCGCCGCCAACTTCGCCGCCCGGCTGCTCATCGCCGTCGATCGCCGCCGTCAGGCTCGCGAGCTGGCGTGGGATCTGCTGGTGGTCGTCGGCCAGCCGGCGCTGCTGCTGGCCAACCTCGTCGGTGGCATCACCGCCTTGCGGGCCGCCGTGGTGGCGACCCGCAGCCTGTCGCGCGGCGCGGCGTTCCGGCGGCTGTGGGGTTCGTTGCGACAGGATCCGTTGCGGGTGCTCGCCGGCATCGCCCCGCTGCTGTGGCTGCTCAGCTCGGCGTTGCTGTTGCGGGCGGAGCGCGGCCACGGTGGCATCAGCTCCATCGGCGACGCCCTGTGGTGGGGTGCGGCAACGCTGGCGACGGTGGGCTACGGCGACGTCTCGCCCACCACGGGGACCGGCCGTCTGGTCGCGGTGCTGACGATGGTCTCCGGCATCGGCATGTTCTCCATCGTGACGGCGAAGTTCGCCGAGACGCTCGTCTCCCGCCGGGCCGCGGGCCACGGCCGGACCGTGCGCGTGCGGGACCACACCGTGGTGCTGGGTTGGTCGCCACGGGTCTTCAGCGTGGTGGGCGAGCTGCTGCTGGCCCACGAGAGCGGGCCTCGCCACACCGTCGTGGTCCTCGCCGAGCGGGACCGGGCGATCATGGCGCGGGAGCTCTTCGACCACCTGCCGCACCTGGCCCGCTCCAACCTCACCGTGGTGTGCCGCACCGGGGCGCCCGGTGATCCGGCGGTGCTCGGGGTCACCCGCATCGAGGACGCCCGCTCGGTGATCGTCATCGGCGATGGTTCCGGCGACGAGTCGGTGGTGCGGATCCTGCTGGGCCTGCTCACCCGTCCCCAGCTCGGCGCCGCCCCCGTCGTGTCCGAGGTGACCGATGCCGCCACCGCGGCGGCGCTGCTCGATGCGTTCCCGGACCGGCTCGCGCTGATCCAGTCCGATGCCTTCATCGCCCGCCTGACCGCCCAGTCGTGCCGGTTGCCCGGGGTGGCGTTGGCCTACGAGGAGCTCCTGAGCTTCCGCGGCTCCCAGCTGTACCTGCACCGCGAGCCCGCGGCGGTCGGCCTGCCGCTCGGTGACGTCGTGTGCGGCTTCGTGGACGCCTGCGTCATCGGACTGCACGACGCCGGCGGGGTGATCGAGCTGTCCCCGCCGATGGACCGGCTGGTCGGTGAGGACGATCAGCTGATCGTGATCGCGCACGCCGCCGACCGGATCACCTGGGCGGGTCCGGGCCCCGCCCCCTCCGCGCCGGCCCCGCTCGCCGTGGTGGAGGGCGGTGAGGACATCGTCGTGTGCGGCTGGAACCACCTCGCTCCCCGCATCGTCGACGAGCGTGACCACTACCTGCCCGTGGGGTCGTCGGTGACCGTGCTCGTCGACGAGCGGCACCGGCGCACCGCGACCCGGGCGCTGCCGGCGCGGCTCGCCCACGGCACGGTGGTGGTGGACAGCGCTGCGGGCGACGCCCACTCGACACTCGTGCACGATCGATGCCGGGGGGCCGACCACGTCGTCATCCTCAGCCCCGACGATGCGACCTCCGCCACCGACGCCGACGCCCGGGCGCTGGTGCAGATGCTGGCCGTGCGGGAGGTGCTGACCCGAGCGGCGAGGTCCGCCACCCCGTCACCGAGCTGCTCGACGAGCGCGACGCCGACCTGGCGCCGCGTGCCAGCGCAGGTGATTTCATCATCAGCGAGCGGCTCAGCAGCCTGCTGCTCACCCAGATCGCCCAGAACCGGCAGCTCGCGGCCATCTTCGCCCGCTTGCTGGCGCCCGAAGGCGGGCAGCTCTACTGCAAGCCGGTCCGCTGGTTCGCCGACCACCCCGTGGCCATGTCCTTCGGTGAGCTCACCCGGCTCGCGGGCCGACACGGCGACTGCCTCATCGGGTGCCGGGTCGTGGCCGCAGCCGCGGACCCGGTCGGAGGCTTCGGGGTGGCGTTGAACCCGGGCCGCGACGCGGTTCGTCCTCGACCCCGATGACCAGCTGATCGTCGTGTCCCGCAAGGCCCGCTGACCGGCGAACCCGTCGGCGCCGCCGGGTCGTGCGCCGCTCAGGACCGGCTCGTGACCGGCCCGGTGGGTCGAGCCGTGACCATACCATTCGGTACGGTGTGTTTGGACCGGGGGTGGGGACGGGCACGCCAACAGGGGCAGAGACCATCGGGTGCGCAGTCGTCGGGACCCCGCCGCACCCATCCGATGGGCCCGGACCGACGTCCGCCGGCGACCAGGTCCGACACGGACACCGACACGGACACCGACACGAAACGGAAGGAGGCGCCGTGCGCCTCGCTCGACGATCACGACCCACCCGCCCCCGCGCCGCCGCCGGCCTC
Organism: Acidimicrobiales bacterium; assembly: GCA_041394365.1. Lineage (GTDB taxonomy): Bacteria > Actinomycetota > Acidimicrobiia > Acidimicrobiales > CAIXPF01 > CAIXPF01. The sequence continues at coordinate 87,216 of JAWKIM010000022.1, read as the reverse complement.
ACCCTCGCCGGCGCCCTGGTGCTGACCGGCGCGGCCTGCGGCGCCGACGACACGTCCTCGACGGCCACCACGTCGACCACCGCCGCCGAGACCACGGCCACCACCTCGGCCGGCACGGCGACGACGGCAGCCGGCACGGCCACCACCGAGCGGACCTCGACCACCGGTTCGGGCGGTGCCACATCGACCACCGGCGCGGCCGGCGATGCCGATGCGGCGCTGCGCCAGGCGGTGAGCACGTTCTGCACCGATGTGACCGAGCAGCTCGGCGACGTGGGCAGCGCCATCACCGATCTCGACCTCGATCGCATGCAGCAGGCGCTGACCGTGCTGCAGCAGGACCTGCAGCGGGGGGAGGAGACGGCCACCGCCGCGGCCGACGACCCCGATGCCGACGGCGACCTGGCGCAGGCGGCCACCCAGCTGCGCGACGCCCAGACCTCCCTGCAGGCGGCGACCGACTCGCTCTTGGCCGGCAACCTCGGCCTGGCCCAGGAGCAGTTGCAGACCGCGGCTGGTCAGATGGACGAAGCCCGGGGCTCGGCTGCCTCGGCCGGCGTCGACAGCTGCGAGAGCGCCCTGGGTGACATGACACCGACGACCACCTGACGGCCCCGACCGGGCGACGGTTGCACCGCGCGGGAACGGCCCGGACCTCCAGCGGGTCCGGGCCGTTCTCTGTTTCAGCGCCCGCTGCGGGGCTCGGCGTTCAGCGCGCCGCCTCGGTGCCGAACCCACGGCGCAGCAACCACCAGGTGAAGGCCAGCTCGGCTGCGATCGAGGGCACGGCGACGATGGCCAGGAACACGTCCTCGTGGTCGCGGTAGCTGGGCAGCAGCGTGTTGGCCGCGGTGTCGAACAGGTAGGCGCCACCGGCGACCATCAGCACCATACCGATCAGTCTGGAGCCGGCCCCGCTGGTGCGCAGCAGGCGACCGGTCAGCACGAGGTGCACGCCGAACGCCGCCAGACCGATGAGCCAGGTGTGGTTGAACAGCTCGAGCGCCAGCATCGTCCACGCCTCCCGCTCGGCCGGGTCGAGCCGGTCGGCGAACGTGGCCCCGGTGGCGAGCTGCAGCGCCAGGTGCAGGAACACGATGCCGACGCCCATGAACACGGTGTAGATCAGCCGGAACCAGGCGGCGTGCAGGGCGCGTGCCGCCCCGGCCGGTCGCCACAGCAGGTAGAGCGCCCAGGCCACGGTGACGTCGATCAGGAACACGATGCCGAAGGCGGCGTTCCCGAAGCGGAACAGCTGTTCCTGCTCGACCAGGTTGGCCATGGTGGCCGCCGGGTCGTCGGCCGCCACCAGGCCCAGGCGGACCACGAAGTTGGCGAACATCGCCAGGGCGAACAGGGCGACGTACCCCACGCCGGCGATGCGGGCCGCCGAGCGGGGCGACGGGTCGGCCGGCGGCGCGCCGTCAGGGGTGCGGGCCGAGATGACGGCCGGCGGGGATCGGAACGGGGTGGTGGTGGTCATGGCGGTTGCCTTTCGTCTCTGGGCGGTCTCGTTGCGGGTGCGGTGTGGCGGGTGGGGAGCCGGGCGGGCGGCGGTCACACGGTGAGGGCGACCTTGCCGCGTGCCCGGCCGGCTTCGAGGTACTCGATGGCCTCGGCGGCGTCGACGAGGGACCACGTCCGATCGAGCACCGGCACGATGCGGCCCTGCTCGATCGATTCGGCCAGCAGGGCGAGGTCCTCCCCCCGCTCCCGGGACACGAACGTGGTCAACCGCTGACCGGTGAACGGTGAGCGCAGCACGGCGCCGAGCTGACGGTGGGTGCCGCCGGTGATCCGGTCACCGCCTTCACCGCCGACGATGACCAGGGTGCCCCGGGGGGTCAGCGCCTGCCGGAGCCGTCGGACCGGGCGGTTGCCGCCGATGTCGACGATGACGTCGAAGCGCTCGCCGGGGGCGGCGTCGGCGGCGGGGAGGTCCTGGCGGGTGTGGTCGATGATGTGCCGGGCGCCGAGCGAGCGCACCAGCTCGGCCTTGGCGCCGCTGCACACGCCGGTGACCTCCGCACCGGCCGCCACGGCCAGCTGCACGGCGAACGTCCCGACGCCACCGGATGCGCCGACGATCGCCACCCGCTGACCGGCCTGCACCCGGCCGTGACGGTGCACCGCCTCCACCGCCGCCGATCCGGAGACCCCCACGATGGCGGCTTGGGCGAAGCCGATGCCGGCCGGCTTGGGGACGAGTTGCTGCTCCCGGGCCAGGGCCAGCTCGGCGAAGGCTCCGGTGCCGATCCCGAGCACGTCGTCGCCAGGGGCGAAGCGGGTGACCGCCGAGCCGACGGCCGTCACCGTTCCGGACACGTCGCGGCCCGGGATGGGCTGCTTGGGCGCCCGCACCCCGAAGCCGGCCAGGCGCATGAGGTACGGCAGGCCGTGCAGCAGATGCCAGGTCTCCCGTCCGATGCCGGCGGCCCGGACCGCCACCAGCACCTCGTGGGGGCCGGGACGGGGTTCGGCCCGCTCCTCCAGTTCAAGGGTGTCCGTGCCGCCGTAGCGGTGTTGGGTGATCGCCTTCATCGTCGCTCCTCGCTCTGCGTTGCGGAAGCCCACCTTCGCCCGCCCCTGTTGCACGCCCGCGGTGCGCCACTGGAGCGCCGGTTGGGGACCGGGGGCGGCGCGCTGTGCCAAGGTGGTGGCCACGGCGTTCGTCGAGGAGGTGCGTTCCCCGGTGCAGATCCGGCTCTTCGGAGGCGTGGCGGCGACCGACGCCGCCGGTACGGCGCTCGACGTGGGCCCGGCCAAGTGCCAGGTGGTCCTCGCCGCGCTGGCCCTCGAACCGGGCTCGGCCGTGCCGGTGCACCGCCTCATCTCGCTGGTGTGGGGCGAGGACGCACCGCGCACCGCGGAGCGCACGCTGCAGTCCTACGTGGCTCGGTTGCGGCGCGGTCTTGGGCCTTCGGCGATCGTGCGCGCCGGCTCCGCCTACCGGCTGGAGCTGGATGCCGAGCACGTCGACGTGGGCCGTTTCGAACGTCGGCTCGCCGCCGGCGACCTCGCGGCAGCGCTCGGCGAGTGGGGCGGGGACCCGCTCGCCGGCATCGACGCACCAGGCCTCGGGCCCGTGGTCGACCGTCTGACCGAGACCTGGCTGGCCGCGCTCGAGCGCGACCTCGAGGATCGACTCGGTCGGGATCCGTCGGCGGTGGTCGCCGCGCTGACCGAGCTCACCGTCCGCCATCCCTTCCGGGAGGGGCTGTGGGCGCTGCTGATGACCGGGCTCTACCGCACCGGGCGGCAGGCGGATGCCCTCGCCGCGTTCCGCCGGGCCCGGCAGGTGCTGGTGGAGGACCTCGGCGTCGAGCCGGGCCCACGCCTGCGGGACCTGGAGGCGCTCGTGCTGGCACAGGACCCGGGCCTCGGAGCCGTGCCGGCCGAACGTCCGCCGGCCGCTGTCACCACGGTGGTCGCCGCCCCGCCCGATGCGCCCGTCGGCTCGTCGGTGCCGGCGTTGCTGGTGCGGCTCATCGGCCGGGAGCGCGAGCGGGCGGCGGTGACCGATGCGCTGGCCGGCCACCGCCTGGTCACGCTGACCGGCCCGGGTGGCGTGGGCAAGACCACCCTCGGCCTGGCCGTGCTCCACGACGCCGGGGGCAACGGCCAGGCGGTGCGGTTCATCGATCTGTCGGTGGTGGCCGCGGGTCGCGATGTGCCGCGGGCCGTGCTGGACGCGCTGCAGGTCGGTCACGGGGGCGCAGCGGACCCGGCGGAAACGGTGGTGGCAGCCGTCGGCGATGCCGCCGCCGTGCTGCTGCTGGACAACTGCGAACACGTCGTCGACGCCGCCGCCGCGCTGGCGCAGCTCCTGCTGACCCGCTGCCCCGCCGTGCGGCTGTTGACCACCTCCCGGCAACCGCTCGGCCTGGTCGGCGAACGGGTCCTGGTCGTCCCCCCGCTCGATACCGACCACGACGCCGTGCAGCTGTTCGCCGAGCGCGCCGTCGCCACCAACCACGCCTTCGCGCTGGACGCGGTCCGCGCCGATGTCACCCGCTTGTGCCGCCGGCTCGACGGGGTGCCACTCGCCATCGAGCTGGCCGCCTCCCGCGCCCGCACGCTCAGCCCGGCCGAGCTGTTCGACCGGCTGGGCGGCAGCCACCGCCTGCTCGCCGATCCCGACCGCGCCACCCCGGCCCGCCACCGGTCGCTGAACGCCACCGTGGCCTGGTCCTACGAGCTGCTCACCGACGACGAGCGCACGGTGTACCAACGCCTGTCCGTCTTCGCCGGCTCGTTCGATCTGGGAGCAGCCGAGGCGGTGGCCGCCGACCGCGCCGCGGCCCTGGAGGTGGTCGACGCCCTCGACCGGCTGGTACGGCGTTCGATGGTGGCGGTGCAACACGGTGCCGACACCGGAGGGGTCCGCTTCCGCCTGCTCGACGCCATGCGCCGCCACGCAGCCGAGCAGCTCGCGCGGGCGGGCGGTGCCGGCCTCGCCGAGCAGCGGCACATCGCCTGGTGCCTCGAGCGGGTGCGGACCATCGGTCAGGCGTTGGCCGGGCCGGGGGAGCCCGCAGCCGTCGCCGCGCTGCACCGGTTGTGGCCCGAGCTGCGGGTGGCGTTCGATCGGGCCTGCTCGCAGCGCGAGGCGGCGCTGGCCCGCTCGCTGGTGGAGCCGGTGGCCGCGGAGTCCTTCCTGCGCAGCCGCGACGAGATCGGGGAGTGGGCGGAGCGCCTGTTGGAGCTGGCCGGCCCCGACGACGAGGAGCTCACCGTGTTCGGGCTCATGTGGGCGGCACGCCGGTACCTGCGCCACCGCGATCACGCCGGGTTCGAACGGTTGACCGCCCGGTATGGCGAGCCCGACCACCCGCTCGTGCAGCACGCGCGGGCCCTGGTGTACGAGGACCACCCCTGCCTGGCCGAGCTGTGCCCGCCGCTGGCCGCCGACTACCGCCGCCAAGGGGCGACGTACCTGGCCGATCTGTACGAGGTGGGCCACGCCCGCGCCCTGCTGGCCTCCGGTCGGTTCGAGCGGTTCGACGAGGTGGCGGCGGACCTGCTGGCCCGGCTGGAGCCTGGCGGGTCACCCACGTTCCTGCACTGGGTGCGGGCCATGGCCGGCTATGCCGCCGCCCGCCGGGGCCACGACGATGCCGACCGCTGGTTCGCCGCCTCCGCCGCGGTCGCCGTACCGGAAGGTACGCACTCGCGCAACGAGCCGGTCGCGGCCCGGGCGGCGATCCGGGCCGGCGATCGGGCGCAGGCGTTCCGGATCCTCCACGAGCACACCAGCCGGCTGCTGGCCCGACGAGACCTCTACGAGGCCCGCCTGCTCGCCATCGACGTGGTCGGCCTGCTCGAACAGGCGGCGCGGCGGGAGGAGGCGGCGCAACTGCTGGGCTACCTCGACGCGACCGGCCTGCTCGAGGTGCCGGCGTTCGCCTGCCTGGTGGAAGGGGTGGCCGGCCGTCTGGCGTCGGCTTTGCCCGGACAAGCGGGCCTGCGGGCCCGGGGACGGCTGCTCGACGACACGGCGGCGTTGACCTTGCTGCACACGCTGACCGGCGAGCTCGCCGCTGCCAGCCGATGGTGAACGGTCGCCGGCGCGGGATCAGCGCCGGAGCCGGCGTGATGGCCGGTGTGCTGCTGCTGCTCAGCTCGCTCAGCTGCTGGTTGCGCTTCGACGTGGTGCCCGCCGATGCGCTGGGCCGTCACGTGCGCTCGGTGGTGGCGGAGCCGGCCGTGCGCGACGAGCTCGCCCGGCGGCTGGCGGCGGCGGTGGCGGCGAGCGACCGCCGCCTGACCGGTGCCGAGGCGGCTCTGCGGGCGGCGGCCGACATCGTGGTCGGTTCCCGGCAGTTCGCCGATCTGCTGGACATCGCCGTGCAGCAGATCGGCCGGGCGGTGCTGAGCGGCCGGGAGGAGGATGCCACCCGACTGGTCGACATCGAGCAGCAGCTGGTGACCGTGGTGGAGGCGGTCGACCCGGGGCTGGCCTCCCGCCTGCCCCGCGGTTGGGACACGAGCCTGGTGGACCTGCGCTCCGACGGTCCGCTGGCCCGCTGGTTGCGCGTGGGCCGCACGCTGGCATCGATGTGGTGGTTGCTGGTGCCCGCCACCGTCGCCGCCTGGATGGTCAGCGTGCTCACCGCCCGGCGGCGCGACCGGGCGGTGGCGGCGTCGGCCCTCGGCCTGGTCGCGGTGGGCGCGGCGATGAGCCTGGCGCGGGGCGTCGCCGTGGGGCGCATCGCCGCCGTCGGTCCCACGCCCGGCGCCCGCGCCGCCCTTCGCAGCGCCGCCGAGACCGTCACCGGGACCTGGCAGGCGGTGGCGGTGGCCTACGTGCTGGTCGGTCTGATCGTCGCCGTGGCGGTGCTGGCCGGTGCCAAGGTGACGGCGGCGGCGAACCGGCTCCTGTCGTTGCTGGGGCCGTTGGTCCGGGTGCCGCGCCGTCCTGCCACCCGCCTGCTGTGGGCGCTGGCGGCGGTGGCGGCGGCCGTGGCCCTCGCTGTCACCGCCACTCGCAGCGGCCCGTTCGTGGTGCTGGTGCTGGCGGCCGCCATGGCGTTCGTCGGCGTGCGGGTGGCGGCGGCGGTGCTGCGCACCGACACCGAGCGGGAGCCGGCGTCGGGCGGCTGGCGGGTGCGCGTCGGTGTGCTCACCGCCGCCGCGCTGACCGTGGGGGCCTTCGCCGCCGTGCGCGGGATCGTGCGCGGCGACGAGCCGGTGCCGGTGGCGGGGGCGGACCTGCTCTGCAACGGCCGGGCCGAGCTGTGCGATCGCCGGCTCGACGAGGTGACCTTCGCCGGTACGCACAACTCGATGGCCGCCCTCGACGACGGCTTCCTGTCGCCGTCGCAGCGATCGTCGCTCGCCGCCCAGCTCGATGGCGGGATCCGGGCCCTGCTGGTGGACACCAAGTACGGGCTGCCCACCGACGCCGGGGTGGTGTGGACCGACCTGCGGGGCGAGACGCGCGCCGGGCTGGTGGCCGAGCTCGGCGAGGAGACGGTGGCCTCGATCGAGCAGCTGCGCACCACGTTGGTGCCCACGTCCAGCACACCTGAGCCCTACCTGTGCCACAACCTGTGCGAGCTGGGGGCGGTGCGGGCGGTGGACGGTTTCGCGGTGCTGCGCCGGTACCTGGAGCTCAACCCCAGCGACGTGGTCCTGCTCGTGATCCAGGATGACACCGACGCCGCCGACACGGTGGCGGCGCTGCGGGCGGCCGGCCTCGACCGGTACGCCTACACCCATCCCCCTGGCGAAGCGTGGCCGACGCTCGGCACGATGATCCGCAGCGCCACCCCGCTGGTGGTCCTGGCCGAGCGGCACGGCGGCGAGCCGGCCTGGTTGCACCCGGCGTTCGAGGTGGTGCAGGACACCAACTTCACGGCGATCACGCCCGACGAGCTCGACTGCGAGCGCAACCGAGGACGGCCCGACGCCCCGCTGTTCCTGCTCAACCACTGGCTGGCCGTGCGGCCGCCGGAGCCGCGCCTGGCCGAGGTGGTCAACGCCGAGGGTTCCTCTACGAGCGGGCCCAGCGCTGCATGGGCGGGCGCGGCCAGCGGGTGAACGTCATCGCCGTCGACTTCTGGCAGACGGGTGACCTCCTGGCGGTGGTGGACCGCCTCAACCGGGAACACCCGCCGCCCCCCGGCTGACGGGTGGTCCGGCGCGCCCATCAGCCGCTGATGAGGCTGAGCAGCTGGCGGGGGGCCTGGTTGGCCTGCGCCAGCATGGCCGTGCCGGCCTGGGCCATGATCTGGTGCCTGGTCATCGTCACCATCTCGGCGGCGAGGTCGAGGTCCCGGATGCGTGATTCGGAGGCCTTCAGGTTCTCGCCGGCCATGCGCAGCCCGCCGAGCGTGTGCTCCAAGCGGTTCTGCTGGGCGCCGAAGCGGAGGTTGGTGATCTCGCCGATGGCGCTGCGCACGAGATCGATGGCGTTGGCGGCGTCGTTGACCAGATCGAGGCCGCTGAGGTCCACCACAGCGCCCTGGGCATCACTGATGGCGCCGAGTTGAGCGCAGGGGTGGTCATCGTGATCGCATCGCCCGCTTCGGCGCCGGCCTGGAACGTGGCCGCCGACGTACCGAAGATCGTCATCCCGGCGAACGTGGTGGTGCTGCCCACGGTGTCGAGCTGCTTCAGCAGCTCCACCACCTCGGCCTGCTCGGCGGTACCGTCGCTGGAGGCGGTGTTGGCGGCGGCCACCGCGAGCTCGTTGATGCGCTGGAGGATGGCGTGCACGTCGTCGAGCGCGCCCTCGCCGACCTGCACGAAGCTCACCGCGTCCTGCACGTTGCGCAGCGCCTGATCGATGCCGCGGATGTCGGCCCTGAGCTTCTCGCTCTTGGCCAGCCCGGCGGCGTCGTCCCCGGCAGTTGATGCGCAGGCCGCTGGACAGGCGTTCCATCGAGCGGCCGAGCGCCTCGTCGGTTCGCGTCATGTTCCGATGCGCGTTTTGTCGCCATCGCATTTTGCATGATTCGCAGACCCATTCTCGTCCTCCCTGACCGATGTGTGTTTGCGTTGCCGCAACTGGCTGCGCAAAGTGAATCGGACCGAAGTCCCAGGGTCTGAAGTCCTGATTTGACATGAAAATGGCTCGGCGTCGGCCTCCCCGGGTGGGCTCGGTGAAGGGTCTGAGCACGGGGATCAGCATGCCGTTTCTGTCTGCTGACGTGCCGCTTCGCCCTCACAGGCTCTCGAAGGGTGTCGTCGCGATGTCCCAGCGTTGCGTTTGATGGCGCGTCGCTCCTGATATTCGAAGGCGGGTCGTCCCGCATCGCTCGCAACCGCGGACTTTTCTTAATCTGCGGCCCGGCGGGAGAGCTCGACATCTCGGGAAGTGACACAAAGGTGGAACACAGCGGGCAACAGGGCAGCGGAGCAGGCAACGGGAGCGCAGCGACGGCAGGTCGGTGGGGGAGCCGCTGTTGCGGAGCCGGATCGGCACCGTGGCCGACGGCACGGCGGTGGCGGACGCGGCCAGGGCGTTGGAGCGCGAGGTGTTCACCGCCAGCTTCGCCACCTCCGCCGCCGAGCACGAGGCCGAGTACGGGCCCTACGACGACGTCAGCGTGTTCGTCGCCGTGACCGACGAGCGGCGCGGGGCGGTGGCCGGCTGCGCCCGCATCGTGCTGCCCACCGAGGCCGGGCTGAAGACGGTGCACGACCTCGCCCGCTACTGGCGGCTGCCGCCGGCTGCACTGGGCGAGGCGGCGCTCCCCTCGGCGCGCACCTGGGACATCGCCAGCCTGTCGGTGGCCGAGGGGTACCGCACCGGCGTGGTCAGCCAGGCGTTGCACCAGGCCCTGGGCACGGCCATCGTGCTCGCCGGGGTGCAGCACGTCGTCGCCGTGTTGGACCTCGGTGTGTTGCGGCTGCTGCGCGTGCAGCTGCGCAACATGCTGGTGCCGTTGGAGGGTGGAGCCGATGTGGTGCAACGGCACGATGGCGGTGCCCACCGCCTGTGCGCTCGAGCCCTACTTCGCCCGCATCCGCCGGCAGGCACCGCACCTCTACGAGACGGTGTTCCTGGGCCGGAACCTCGAGGAGGTGGTCGTCCCGCCGCCGTGGGATCAGCTGCCGGGGATGGTCGCCTCGATCGTGGGCGGCGCGGCCGGTCCGGCCGCCACCGGCGCCGCCCCGGGCACCGGCGAACCGCGCCGCTGAAGGTGGGGCGCGCCGTGGCGCAGCTTGTCGACGGCGGCGGGGATGACGTCGGCCGGGTAGGGCCGACCGTAGAGGTAGCCCTGCGCCCGGGTGGCGCCCATCTCCCGCAGCACGGTGGCCTGCTCGTCGCGCTCCACCCCTTCGGCGACCGTCGCCATGCGCAGGGCGCCGGCCATGGCCACGATGGCGGCCACCAGCGTGGCCTCGGCGCTGTCGTGGCGGCCCAGCCCGTCCACGAAGGACTTGTCGATCTTGACCGTGTCCACCGGCAGGCGCCGGAGGTACGACAGCGACGAGTAGCCGGTGCCGAAGTCGTCGATGGACAGCTTCACCCGCTGGGCCCTGATCTGTTCGAGCACGGCGATGGCGGCATCGGGGTCCTCCATCAGCAGCGACTCGGTGAGCTCCAGGCACAGCGCCTCGGGCGGGAGGCGGGCGGCGTCGAGCGCGCCGTGGACCTCGTCGAGCAGGTGCGGGTCGCGCAGCTGGCGCGCCGAGAGGTTGACCGCCACGTAGATGCCGCTGCCCACGGTCCCGTTCGTCCGCCACGAGCCCAGCTGGCGCATCGCCTCGTGCAGCACCCACGTGCCGATGTCGACGATGAGGCCGCTCTCCTCGGCGATGGGGATGAACAGCACGGGCGGCACCAGGCCCCGGGTGGGGTGCGCCCAGCGGATCAACGCCTCGAAGCCCTCCAGGCGCTCGCCGGCCAGCGAGACGATCGGTTGGTAGTAGACCTGCAGCTCGCCGTGCTCGAGGGCATGGCGGAGATCGCGCTCGAGCTGCAGGCGCTCGCGCAGCGTGTCGCGCATGGCGGCGTCGAACACGGCCACGCCGTCGCCGCCGGCGGCCTTGACCTCGTACATGGCGGTGTCGGCGTTCTGCAGCAGGGCGTCGGCCGCCTCGCGCTCGTCCGCCTCGAGCAGGACCATCCCGATGCTCACCGTGCTGTACAGCTCGAGGCCCTGCACCTCGAAGGGCTGTTCGAAGGCCCGGCGCAACCGCTCGGCGCGCGCCATGGCGCCGGCTCCGTCGGGCACCGAGCGCAACACCACCACGAACTCGTCGCCGCCGATGCGGGCCACCACGTCGGCCGGGTCGAGCGTGTTGCGCAGCCGGTGGGCGACGGCGATGAGGAAGGCGTCGCCGGCGCTGTGGCCCGACGTGTCGTTGACCGCTTTGAAGCGATCGAGATCGAGGAAGAGGATGGCCGCCCGCTCGCCGCGGGCGATGCCCGACCGGGCGCGCTCGATGTGCTCGAGGAGCATGGCCCGGTTGGGCAGGCCGGTCAGTTCGTCATGGGTGGCCTGGTAGCGCAGCAACGCCTGTGATGCTGCCTGCTGGTGCACCGCTCTGGCCACCCGCCACGCCGCCGCCAACGTCAACAGCACCACGACCGCGCCGAGCACCAGCCGCTCGTCGCCGTTGGCGTCGGTGCGAAGCTGGGTGAGCACCGCCGGCACGGCCAGCGAGGCGACGATGAGCACCAACCGTCGCCGCACCGGCGAGGTCTCGTCGGAGGGCACGGGGTGGGCGAGGGTTCGCATCGAGGGGTGCAGGCACGTGGCGCCGAAGGCGATGAAGGCGAACGCGTAGGGCAGGTCGGCCAGGTCCTTGGGGATGTCGGCCAGGTGGCTGTCGCCGAAGGTCTGCACGGTGTCGCCCAGCACCATGAAGCACATCATCGCCAGGAACAGGCGCTGGGCGGCGCTGCTGCGGGCGCCGGCGGTGAACGAGACCCGCACCGTCATGGCGGCCAGGAACACCGACAGCGGCGGGTAGATGGCCAGGCTGAGCCGCACCCCGAGGGTGGCCGCCTCGTGGCGCAGGGCCGGGGAGATCAGGTGCACCCAGGCCAACGCCAGGGCGGCCAGGGCCACCACGGCGCTGTCGAGCAGGGCGTCGAGATCGTGGCGGTGGCGCCCTGATCGGGCCCGGATGAACCCGGCGATCGACACCGCCACCACCGCGTAGCCCGGTACGACGATGAAGTCCGGCACCAGGTTGCGACCGGGGGAGAGATCGCCGTAGCTGCCCACCGCCTGGCGCACGCCCCCGCCGACGAGGAACAGCACGAGTGCGGCGGCGAGCCCGATCCACGGCCATCGCGGCGCCGGGCGGTAGCGGCGCACGCCCAACGCGCTGGCGGTCAGCGTGGCCACGGCGATGACCACGAACGTGCACGCCTCGGCCGGACCCAGCAGCCCGGCCGAGGCCAGCGCGGTCCACGAGACGGCCGCGGCGGTGAACCACAGGCTCAGCGTGCCCCGCTCGGGCCGTGCCGGCTGGGCCGAGTGGGCCGGGTCGCGCCCGTGGGTGATCGCCCGATGCATCGTTCCGTCACTCGCAGCCATCGCACACCCCCTCGACCAGCAGCGTCGGGTGACGTGTTCGACCCGACCCGAACATGCCTTGAGGTATGTCGCAGCGGTGGCGGTTCCATTCCCCGATCCGGGGCGGCACGCCTCTGCACGCGATCGCGCGCTCCGCCGTACGAGGGGGGGGTGGCCGGGGGTCGGACCCGCAGTAGGGTTCGGCCATGCGGTTGCTGATCGACGCACAGCAGGAGGCGGTGGCCGCGCTGGGCCGCCCCGGCGACTGGCTGGACGGGGCCGAGCGGGTGGCCGTGTGGCGCGAGGTGCGCGCCGCCGCCACCGACGAGCTCGATCGCCGCCGGGTCGAGGCGCTCAGCCCCTACGCGGTCGAAGGTGCCCACCCGGCCAGGCCGCCGCTGGGTGCCATCGAGGTCGAGGTGGTGCACCGCATCGCCACCGACCCCGGCCGCCTGACCCGGAGCTGGGCCCGGGCCGCCATCGACGAGCTCGGCGAGGAGCGCTACACCGAGCTGGTCGGCCTCACCGCCATCGCCAAGGTGCTCGACACGTTTGCCGCCGCCCTGGGCCAGCCGCCGCCGGCCCTGCCCGAGCCCGTTGGCGGTGCACCGGCCCGGGTGCGGCCAGAAGGTGTGGGCGATACCGGCGCCTGGGTGGCCCAGTCGCTCAACAAGACGCTGGCCAACGTGAGCCGCACGCTGTCGCTGGTGCCGGTCACCAACGCCACCTGGCGGACCCTGGTGGACTCGCACTACTCACGGGGTCGGCAGTTCTTCGAGCTGGTGTGGGACCGGGCGCTCAGCCGGCCGCAGGTGGAGCTGCTGGCGGCGCGCACCACGGTGCTGCAGCAGTGCTTCTATTGAACGGCGTCGCACGCGACGCTGCTCCGTGCGAGCAGCGAGGTGCAGGGTCTGACCGTCGACATCGACGCCGTGCTCGATCGGCAGCACGTCGGTGACTGCGGCATCGAGGGTTCGGCCGAGCTGCTGACCTTCGCCGACGCCGTGCTGGGCGGTACGGCGTCAGGCGTCGAGCCGGCCGCGGCGCGGGCCGCGCTGCGGGCCCGGCTGGGCGAGGAGGCGTTGTGGGAGGCGGCGGCCACGGTGGCCGCCTTCTGTGGGCTGGTGCGGGTGGCCGACGGGACGGGCATCCCACTCGACGACGGGGTCCTGGCCGTGTCGGCCGAGGTGCGCGAGCGCACCGGGATCGACGGCTTCGCCGGCGCCGCCAACTCCTCCACCACGGACGCCGTGGACGTGTCGCTGACCGACGTGGCCGCCCTGTTCCGCTGAGCGCCGCCGGTGCCTGCGAACGGGACCGGCCCCGGACCGGCGTCTGCCGATCCGGGGCCGGGGGTGGTGTGCCGGGCCAGGGCCGCGGCGCACCGGTTGCTGGGGGAGCGCGTCAGGCGCAGGTGCCGCTCGACTGGCTCCAGGCACAGTTGGACGACTTGCCCGACAGTTCGATGAGCTCACCCTGCTGCTCGAAGGCCTGCTTGGCCGCGTTGTACTTGCCGAACTCGGACGCCTCGGTGAGGTAGGCGTCCTTGTTGCCGTCGAGGTTGAAGCGGGAGCCCTCGAGCAGGAACGGTGAGGTCATGTCGAGGTTGCGCAGGGCGATCAGGAAGTTCACCCGGTTGATGCCACCGTCGAGCTCGGCCGCGATCTTGAAGACCTGCTCGGTGGTCCAGCCCCAGCGGGCGTTGCCGGCGAAGTAGGTCGGGTTGGTCTTCCAGTCGATCCCGGCCGCCTCCAGCGCCTTGCGGGACTTGAGCACCCACGGGTCGTTGTCGTAGGCGGGGCTCTCCATGGCCTTCAGGCCGCCGCCGACCACCTCACCAGCCGTCGCTGGCCGAGCCGTCGCCGCCCACCTTGTCCTTGCCGACGAAGGCGTTGCTCTTGCACACCGACGGCTGGAACAGGTACTGCGCCGGTCTCCTTGAGGCCGTTCTGGGCGGCTTCGGTCACCGCCTGGGTGCAGGAGGTGCCTGCGGTCATGGCGATGAACACCTCCGGGTTCTTGGACGCCAGCGTGGTCATCGGATCGGTGATCGTGGGCGCCGCCGGCTCGATGATCTCGGTGACGTACTCGATGTCGGCCTTCACGTCGGTCTGCTCCAGCCAGGCGCTGAAGCCGCCGTCGTAGGCCTTGCCGAAGTCGTTGTTCATCACCAGGGCGGCGACCGTGACCTTGCCGTCATTGGCCTTGAGCTCGTCGATGCGGTCCTCGATGAACGCGCCCCACAGCACCGCCTCGGTGTTGTAGGCCAGCTGCTCACCGGTGGTCCACGGGTGGTTGGCCGGTCGCCCCAGGCGGGGTGGCCGGTCATCACCAGCGGCTGGGGATGCAGCGCTCGTTGAGCTTGTCGTAGGTCTTCATGGTGTTGGGCGAACCGAGCGTGACCATGGCGAACACCTTCTCGGAGTCGACTGACTCGTCGACCAGCGGGATGGTGCGGGCGGCGTCGTAGCCGTCATCCTTGAAGATCAGGTTGAACGTGCGGGTCTTGCCCTCGGAGTCGGTGATGCCACCGGCCTTGTTGATCTCACCGAGGTAGAGCTGCCAGCCGGTGGCGATCTGGCCGTACACGGCGAGCGTGCCCGACAGCGCGGTGGTGTGGCCGATCTTGATCTCGGTGTCGGTCAGGCCCTCCATGTTGTCCCACCCGGCGGGGCACTTGGTCAGATCGATGGTGTACCCCTCGGAGATGAGGCGCTCTTGCCGTCGGCGCTGATGCCGTAGCCGCCGTCCTTGATCTTTTCGATGGTGGCGGCGCGCTCCTCCTCCCACAGCGCTTCCCAGTCCTCCATCGTGGTGGGGTGTTCCTTGGCCGCGCCGGCGGCGTCGTCCGCGCCGGCGGCCGAGGTCGCCGTGCCCCCGGCGGCAGTCGTGCCGGTCAGCGCGTCCTTGACGCCCTGCTGCACGCCCTCGTCGACCGTTTGCGCGGTGGCGGTCTGCCCGCCCGAGCCGCCGCCGTCGTCGCCGCCACAGGCCGCCGCAACGAGCGACAGGCCCACCGCCATCGCGCCCGCGGCGCGTCTACCGAGATGTCCCACGGGGGTTTCCTCCAGGAAGGTGAACTGCGTCACAAAGTGTGACGTACGGCACGATACCAAGGCCCGTGACCGGTGTCAGCGCGGGCAGCGGATTTTGCGGCGCTCGTGTCGAAGGCGGCGATGGTGCGCCGCCGGCCTCGGGCGTGCCCGATGGGTCTGCCGCGACGAGGCGGGCAGACCCATCGGTACGGTGGTCAGGCGTGGTTGGGGGGGGCCTCAGGCGCAGTTCGAGATCGCCTGGTCCCAGGCGCAGTTCTTGGACTTCCCGGACAGCTCGATGATGTCGCCCTGGGGGATCCACGACTGCTGGGCGGCGTCGTACTGCGACAGGTCGGACCCCTCGATCCAGTAGGCGTCGGCGTTGCCGTTGAGGTTGAACTTGATGCCGTCGAGGTACATGGGGTGGGTCATCTCCATCGACCGTGCCGCCACGATGAGGTTGGCCCGGGTCAGGCCGCCGTCGAGCTCGCCGGCGATCTTGAGCGTCTGGGCCCAGCTCCAACCGATGGAGATGCCCGAACCGAAGTTGCCGGAGTCCTTGGCGTTGTAGCCGGCCTGCTTGAGCACGTCCCGGGCCCAGATGATGAACGGGTTGGCGTCCTCGCCCGGCGAGTTGATGTCGCGCCCACCGCCGCCCATGATCCACCAGCCGTCGGAGGCGTCGCCCACCACGTCGCGCCCCACCTGTGAGGAGGGCTTGCACACCGAGGGCATGAACAGGTACTTCGCCGAGTCCTTCATCCCGTTCTCGGCGGCCTCGATGATGGCCTGCGAGCACGGCGTACCGGCCAGCATGGCCACGAAGATCGACGGGTTCTCCGCGGCCAGGTTGGTCATCGGGTCCTTGACCGTCGGTGCCTGGGGCTCGATCGTCTCGGTGACGTAGTTGATGTTGTCCTTGTTGGGCGAGGTGGCCAGGTAGGCCTTGAAACCGGCGTCGTAGGACTTGCCGAAGTCGTTGTTCATGATCAGGGCGGCGAACGTGACCTTGCCGTCATCGCCCTTCAGCTCGTCGAAGTGCTGGTCGATGAAGCTGCCCCACAGCACGGCCTCGGTGTTGTAGGCGAACAGGATGCCGGTGGTCCACGGGTGGTTCACCGGGTCGCCCCAGGCGGGGTGGCCGGTCACCGCGAACGGGTGCGGCACGCAGCGCTGGTTGATCTTGTCGTAGGTCTTGAGCACGCTGGCCGAACCCAGCCCCCAGATGGCGAACACCTTGTCGGAGTCCATGAACTCGTCCACCAGGGGGATGGCGCGGGCCGGGTCGTACCCGTCGTCCTTGAACACCGGCACGACCGAGCGGGTCTTGCCCTCGGAGTCCTCGAAGAAGCCTTCCTTGGAGTAGTACGCCCAGATGGCCTCCGCGCCACGGTTGATGTTGCCGGCGTCCGCCAGCGTGCCCGAGAACGGGGTGTGGCTGGCGATCTCGATCTCGGTGTCGGTCAACCCCTCGGTGTTCGACCATCCGGCGGCGCACTGCGACACGTCGATGGTGAAGCCCTCGGGGCCGGTGACCGTCTTGCCGTCGGCCTGCAGGCCCCAGCCGTTCTCCTTGATCTTCTCGACGATCGCCGCCCGCTCCTCGGCCCACAGCTCCTCCCACTCCTCCATCGAGGTGGGCTTGGCCGCGGCCTCGGCCCCCGTCGTGGCGGTCGCCCCGGAGGTGGGCGTGGTGGTGGCGCCGAGCTGGATCGTGCCGATCTCGTTCTTGACCGCCTCCACCGCGCTGTTGGCGGTGATGGCGTCCTCGCCGCCCCCATCGTCGCCGCCGCAGCCGGCCGCGATGACGATCATGGCCACGGCGGCGATGGCCGTGCGACGGTGCAACCTCATGGAATCGTCCCCCAACGTCGATCGAATGTGACCTACGTCATAGTGGAAATCCTGGCCGCGGGCAACGCGGCTGTTGCGGGAATGTCGAGATCAGTGGAGCTATCGTGACAAAGGTAACGAGGGTTGACCGAAGGCGCTGCGAGCGGTGGGCGTCGCACGGCCGGACCGCGGATGATCCCCCAGCGTGAGGGTTTCACCGATCTGCTTCGACCCGCGGATGGGACCGCCCGGTATGGCACGATGTCGACGCGCTCGTGGTGACAAACCCCTTTCGGCTCCGCCGACCATCCGCTATTGTGACTGGTGTCACATGCAGGATCGGGAGTCGACGCCCATGGCCACCACCGGCTCGTCATCGGACCGGAAGCGCACCGCTTCCCGCACCGCCGCGCCGAACCGCCGCGCCGCCAACGGCCGAACGGTGTCGTCCAACGCCGGGCCTGACGGAGCGGCAACGGCGGGGTCCGACGACCATGGTCTCGAGACGCCGACGGGCGCTGCGGGCGAGGTCCGCTACGCGTTCCAGCTCCCACGGTCCACGCTGCGGGCGGTCAAGCAGCTGGCCCTCGACCGCGATGTGACCGCCTCCGATCTGGTGCGGGCATGGGTGGAAGCGGGGTTGGCCGGCGCCTACGACGGCGAGCGGGTGCCGGTGCCGGCCTGGGAGGGCGCCATCTCGCAGTTCCCGGTCACCATCGCCTCGGAGACGAAGGCCGCGCTCCAGCAGCGCTGCGCGGAGGAGGGCCTCAGCGGCGCCCAACTGGTGCGCCGGTGGGTGGCCCACGGCTTGCGGCAGGCCCGGATCGAGCAGAACTGACCGTCCGCTGGCATCGGGTCGGTCCGGACGGGTACGTCCCGCCGGTCCGCACCGCGGAAAGTGAGCCACCTCAGAAACCCGCTCGCTAGGCTGCGCGGCCACCACACGGCCGTCAGATCTTGGGAGAGCACCCATGGCGCACTGGACCGAGTTCGGTCTCAACCACATGCCGCACTTCTCGGCCCGGCACCGCCCCGAGTTCCCCCCGCCGCTGCAGGCGGTGATCGACGAACGCTCGGCCGGCCTGGCCGAACCGTTCCGGGGCCTCACCAGCGACGGCATCGTGCGCCCCGGGCTCGGTTCGCTCACCGGCGGCCCGCTCACCGCCGGCCCCTC
The DNA here is from genome assembly GCA_041394365.1 of Acidimicrobiales bacterium. Classification (GTDB taxonomy): domain Bacteria; phylum Actinomycetota; class Acidimicrobiia; order Acidimicrobiales; family CAIXPF01; genus CAIXPF01. The sequence goes on along the minus strand of JAWKIM010000022.1, from coordinate 69,193 downwards.
GACCACCGCTGCGGTCACCGAGGCGGCCCAGGCGTTCCTCGCCGCCCTCGATCCGGCCCAGCGGGCCAAGGCCTGCTTCCCCCTCGATGCGGAGGAGCGCCGAACCTGGCTCAACGTGCACATGTACGTGTTCCGCCACGGGGTGATGCTCGAGGACCTGGCCCCGAGCGTGCGCCGGCTGGCCCTCGATCTGCTGGCGGCCACGCTGTCGCCGCGGGGCTTCGGCCAGGCCCGCGACATCATGCGGCTCAACCGGCTGCTGGCCGAGGTGGCCAACAGCCCCGACGAGTTCGGCGAGTGGCCGTACTTCGTGTCGATCTTCGGCGAGCCCGGCGGGGATGCGCCGTGGGCCTGGCAGATCGACGGGCACCACCTGTGCCTCAACGCCACCGTCGTGGGGGACCGGCTGGTCATCACGCCGACCTTCATGGGTTCGGAGCCCTGCCACGTGTTCGAGGGACCGCTGGCCGGCACCTCGGTGTTCGTGACCGAGGAGCGGGCCGGGCTCGACCTGATCCGCTCGCTCGACGCCGCCCAGGCGGCCAAGGCCATCATCCGCCCGTCGATCCACCCCGACGACCTGCCGGGCGAGCTGCAGCACCCCTTCGACGGCCGCATGCTCGGCGGTGCGTTCCACGACAACGCGGTCGTGCCCTACGAGGGCATCTGCGCCGCCGAGCTGTCCGATGCGCAGCGCCGCAACCTGCTGGCGGTGGCGGCGTCGTTCGTCGGCTGGGCCCCGAGGGCCACAGCAACGTGGCCATGGGCGAGGTGGCCGCCCACCTCGACGAGACCTACTTCACGTGGATGGGTGCGGTGGGCGACGACGGGCCGTTCTACTACCGGGTGCAGAGCCCGGTGGTGTTCATCGAGTTCGACCACCATCCCGGCGTGGTGTTCGACAACCGGGTGCCGAGCCGCAACCACATCCACACCGTGCTGCGCACCCCCAACGGCGGGGACTACGGCCACGACCTGCTGCGCCGGCACCACGACCACTACGACCACGCCCACGGCACCCACGTGCCGCGCTGATGCACGACCGGGACCCCGCCGGCGTGCGAGCATGGCGGCCATGAGCGAGGAACCGCAGGGCGAACGCCGGAAGATCGTGGTCGGCGTCGACGGGTCCGATGAGAGCGTGGTGGCGTTCAGCTGGGCGGTCGACGAGGCGGAGCGGCGCAACGCCGGGGTCCTCGCCGTCATCGCCTGGGACGTGCCCGGTTGGTTCGTGTTGGAGGGCGGCGGCAACGCCGAGCAGGAGCGGCTCGCCGGTGAGCTGCGCGACGCCGCCGCCGCCACGCTCGAGCGGATCATCGAGCCGGCGCTCGGTGACCGAGCGGTGCCGGTGGAGCGGGCGGTGGTCGAGGGCAACGCCGTGCCCGCCCTGCTGCACGCCTCCCATGGCGCCGCCCTGCTGGTGGTGGGCGCCCGTGGCCTGGGTGGGTTCAAGGGCCTGCTGCTGGGCTCGGTCAGCGCGCAGCTGCTGCACCACGCCACCTGCCCGGTGGCGGTGGTGCCACGCGGGACCCGGCGTCGCTGAGGCGGCGGGTGCGGTAGGAAGTGCCCATGCACAACGACATCGTTCGCCTGTTCGACCTCAGCGGCCGCGTCGCCATCGTCACCGGTAGCTCCCGGGGCCTGGGTCGGGCGATGGCGCGGGGGTTCGCACGCGCCGGTGCGGCGGTGGTGGTCTGCAGCCGCAAGCTCGAGGCGTGTGAGGAGACGGCGGCGGCGATCACCGACGAGGGCGGCCGGGCGTTGGCGCTGGCGGTCAACCTCGGCGACCCGGCGGCGCCGGCCGAGCTGGTGGCGGCCACCGTGGCCCACTTCGGCCGGCTGGACATCGTGGTCAACAACGCCGCCACCGTGCTGGACCGCCCGCTGCACCGCGTCGACGTGGACACGTTCAACGGTGCGTTCGGGACGAACCTGCTGTCGCCGTTCCTGCTCGTGGAGGCGGCCAAGCCGCACCTGCAGGCCGGCGGGCACGGCGCGGTGATCAACATCCTGTCCATCGCCAAGGACAGCGGCACGCCGGATCGTTACTACTACCCGCCGATCAAGGCGGCGCTGCAGCAGGCCACCCGTTCGATGGCCATCGAGCTGGGTCCCCTCGGGATCCGGGTCAACGCCATCTCGCCCGGTACGTTCCGCACCGACATGGTGACCAAGGCGTACAGCGACGAGGTGCTGGCCGAGCGCGAGCAGGCCAACCCGCTGCGCAAGATCGGTGACCCCGACGAGCTGGTGGGCCCGGCGTTGCTGCTCGCCTCCGACGCCGGCTCGATGATCACCGGCACCGTGCTCACCGTCGACGCCGGCGCCACCGCCTGAGCGTCCGGGCTCGGCCCGCGCCGCCGTCACCACGGGCTCTGCCCGGCGCCGTCTTGGGCGAGAGTGCGCAAACCCATCCGGGGGTCACGGGTGATCGGGCTCGCGAGGCTCCGTCGTACGGGTGCAACCGGAGCCCCTGCAGCCCCCCTTGGCCCCCACCATCGGCGCCGATTCGAGCTCGATTCGGTGGGGTCGACGGGTGAGGATCGGTCGCCTACCGATGGTGGTCGGCGCCGACGTGGCGGGCTCGTCGGTACACCACCGGTGATCGAAATCTGTGTCTGGCGACCGATCCCGATTCGACGTCGAATCGAGCGCGACGGGTTTCCGATACCTCTTCCCGAGGCCGCCGGTGCGCCCGCCCAGCCGACGCCACCCCGGCCGGGTCGGGCGGCCGCCGGGCCAGCGAGCCGTGCGTCACGTGCAGCGGCGCCTTGCGCAGGTGCCGGTCGGTGCGCTGCTGGTAGGCGTGGCCCACCGTCAGCGCCACCGCGTCCTCGAACGGCCGGGCGATGAGCTGCAGGCTCAGCGGCAGCCCGTCGGGATCGAAGCCCATGGGCACGGCCAGCGCGGGGAAGCCGGTGCCGTTCCACGGCGGGCAGTGCATCGCCCGCGTCGAGATCGTCTCCTTCGGCGCGCCGCGGTGGTGGCTGGCGCCATACCCCATTGTCGGGCTGGCCAGCACCGCCAGGCCGCCGTCCATCAGCGCGGCGATCCGTTCCCGCCCCGCCTCGGCGGACGCGCTCGCACTGGGCCAGATCGCCACCGGAGATCAAGGCCCCCAGCGCCAGCGTCAACCGGGTGGGCCGGCCGTAGTCCCCATCGCTCGACCAGGTCGTTGCGGTGGTAGGAGTACGCCTCGCACTGCAGGCCCAGAAACGTGGCCGCGTGCAGCTCGTCGTAGAGCGGCGCCTCCACCTCGACCACCTCGGCACCCGCGCCACGCAGCACCTCGAGCGCCTCCAGCAGCGCCTGCCACGTCCATTCGGCGGAGTGGCGGCGGATCGACTCGTTGACCAACAGCCCGATGCGCACCCCGTCGAGCGAGCCGGCGTTGGCCTCGATGGCGGCGACGTAGTCGAGGGCGCCGCCGGCACCGACGTGCGGTCCGACGGGTCGTGGCCAGCCATCACGTTGAGCATGGCCGCGCAGTCCCACACCGAGCGGCACATCGGCCCCAGGTGGTCATACGTGTAGCCGAGGGGGAACACGCCGCTCTTGGGAACCAGGCCGTGGGTGGGCTTGTGGCCGGTGATGCCGCAGTAGGCCGACGGCACCCGGATGCTGCCCCCGGTGTCGGTGCCGGAGCGCGCCGAGCATGAGCCCGGCGGCCACGCCGTTGCCCGAACCCGACGACGAGCCACCCGTCCAGCGCTCGGTGTTCCACGGGTTGCACGGCAGCGGGAACGGCTTGGAGCGGTCGGGCCGGCCGACGGCGAACTCCATCGTGGTCAGCTTGCCCATGATCACCGCGCCGGCCTCGCGCAGGCGCCGCAGCACGGGGCCGTCGCCCTGCTCGCCCCAGTCCGGCGGGAGCACCAGCGACTGGCAGGTGGTGGGCCCCTCATCGGTGGCGATGATGTCCTTGATGCCCACCGGTATGCCGTGCAGCGGGCCGCGGTCCACGCCCGCGGCGCCTCCGCATCGGCCTGCCGGGCGGCGGCCAGGGCCTGGCTGTCGAAGCGGGCCAGGTACACACCGAGCTGCTCGTCGAGGGCGTCGGCGCCCGCCAGCATCGCCTGCACCAGCTCCTCGCTGGTGACCTCGCCAGCCCGCAGGGCGGCGGCGGCCGATTCGATCGTCCACGGGGCGGTGCCGCTCATCGGCCCAGCTCCCCGGCGCGGAACACGTTGGACGGGTCGACGCCACCCACGTCGGCGGCGTGGATCATCGCCAGCTGACGGCGGATCGGTCCGTACAGCTCGACCAACCGGTCGACCTCTTCCGGAGGCGGCTGCAGGCCTGCGGCGTCCAGCAGGGCCCGGACGATGGGGGCGTTGTCGTTCGTTGCTTCCGGCACGGGCGAAACCGTATCGGCTGGCACGAACGGGCGCGTCCCGGAACGCGCCGCCGCTAGGGTCGGCGCGGTGGAGCTCGAGATGCACACGATGGCCGAGGGGCTGCAGTTCCCGGAGGGACCGGTGGCCATGGCCGACGGCAGCGTGCTGGTGGTGGAGATCCGCCGCGGCACGCTGAGCCGCTGCATGCCGGACGGTACGGTCGAGGTGGTGGCGGACTGCGGGGGTGGGCCGAACGGTGCGGCCATCGGTCCCGACGGCAAGGTGTACGTCACCAACAACGGTGGGTTCGCCTGGGTCGACGGCATGCCCACCACCCAGTCCGATGACTACCGCACCGGGTCGATCCAGCGGGTCCATCTGGCCACCGGTGCGGTGGAGACGTTGTACACCGACTGCGGCGGGTTCCCGCTGCGCGGCCCCAACGACCTGGTCTTCGATCACACCGGCGGGTTCTGGTTCACCGATCCGGGCAAGCGACGGGCCCGTGACCGGGACCGTGGCGGCCTCTACTACGCCAGGGCCGACGGCAGCGAGATCCGCGAGGTCATCTACCCGCTGAACCACCCCAACGGCGTCGGGCTCTCGCCGGCGGGTGATCGGGTGTACGTGGCCGAGACGGAGACGGCCCGGGTGTTCAGCTGGGCGCTCGACGGCCCCGGTTCCCTCGCCGACTACCGCGGCCCCGAACACACGCGAGCCACCCTGCTGGCCGGCCTCGGCGGCTGGCAGTGGCTGGACTCCCTGGCGGTCGACGCTGACGGCAACGTGTGCGTGGCCACCATCCGCAACGGCGGGATCACCGTGATCGCCGCGGACGGGTCGGGCATCGAGCACGTCCCCACCGGGGACCCGGTCACCACCAACATCTGCTTCGGCGGCACCGACCTGCGCACCGCCTACATCACCGGCTCCTACCACGGCCGGCTCCTGCGGGCCCGGTGGCCCCGGCCGGGGCTGCCCCTGGCGTACTGAACGGTACGGTACGGGCGGGGTCAGCCGAGCAGGTCGCGCAGGCGGTGCAGCTCGTCGTCGTCGTGACGCTCGGCGAAGATGATGGCGTCGTCGAAGCCGGCGGTGGCCAGCTGGCCCAGCACGTCGGCCAGGTCCGCCCGACCGGCGGGGATGGTCGACACCAGCGCCCGGCGGTCGCCGGCCAGCTCCCGCCAGCGCTGCAGCCCGGCGCACAGCTCGTCGGGCGTGGCGGTCCGCATCGATCCCATCCAGCCGTCGAAGCGGCGGTCTCCGCCGGCCGCCCGACGGAACCAGCGGCCACCGGGTCGTCCGCCGACCACGGTGGGGGGCCGCAGCCCGGTGTCGTTCCAGGCGCCCAGCTGCAGACCGGCCGTCGGCTCACCGCGCAGCAGCGCGTCGAGATCGTCCATGGCCCGGTCGAAGGCGGCGAAACGATCCGCGAAGGCTATCCCCATGCCGGCGTAGTCGGCCTCGGTGGAGCCCGCCCCCACACCCAGGCAGAACCGGCCCCCGGTGGCGACGTGCAGCGTGGCCACCCGCTGGGCGAGCTCCAGCGGCGCCCGCAACGGCACCTGGGTCACCGCCGTGCCCACCTCCAGGCGGGGGGCGACGGTGGCGGCGATGGCCAGCGCGGTGAAGCCGTCGGGCAAGAGGAACCCGCGGTTGTGCGCATCGGGCAGCCAGACCGAGTCGAAGCCGGCGGCGGCGATGCGCCGGGCGGCGTCGGCCACCAGGTCGGGTCGGAACGGGACGGTGATACCGAGGCGCATGGTGCACAGCATGGCAGCTCACCCGCCACCGCGGTCGGCGGGGGCGCGGTGGGCCATCTCGCCCGCCGGGCCGGTGTGCTGCTACGAAGGGGCCTGCCGGCACGCCGCCGGCGGGAGGAGCGCAGCATCGTGGAAGGACCGTTGAGCGGCGTCAAGGTGGTGGAGCTCGGCCTGTGGCTGGCCGGGCCGGCGTGCGGGGCGGTGCTGGCCGATTGGGGCGCGGAGGTCGTCAAGATCGAGCCGATCGACGGTGACCCCTTCCGCGGCTTCGCCTGGTACTTCGGTGGCGCGGTCAACCCGCCCTTCGAGCTGGACAACCGGGGCAAGCGCTCGGTGGCCGTGGACCTACGCCGGCCGGAGGGCCTGGAGGTGGCGCGGGCGCTGTTGGCGGACGCCGACGTGTTCGTCACCAACTACCGCCCCGGCGGGCTGGAACGCCTCGGGCTCGACTGGGAGCGGGTGCACGCCCACAACCCGCGCCTGATCTACGCCTCGATCACTGGCTACGGCCTCGACGGCCCCGAGCGCGACCGCGCCGCCTACGACATGGGCGCCTACTGGGCCCGGGCGGGGGTGGCGGCGGCGCTCACCCTGCCCGGCGGGGATCTGCCGTACCAACGGGGCGGCATGGGGGACCATCTCACCGGCATGGCGCTGGCCGGTGGGGTGGCGGCCGCCCTCTACGCCCGGGATCGCACCGGCGAGGGCCAGCTGGTGGCCACCTCGCTGTTGCGGGCGGGCATGTACCAGATGGGCACCGACCTCAACGCCAACGTACGGGCCGGTACGGAGACGGTGGCCTCGTCGGTGCGCCGGGTGGCCAACCCGCTGCTCACCGGGTACCGCTGCGCCGATGACAAGTGGGTGTGGTTGCTGTGCCTCGAAGGCGACCGCCACTGGCCCAACGTGGCCCGGGCCCTCGAGCTGGCCGAGGTGGGCGGGGACGAGCGCTTCACCACCATGGAGGGCCGCCGCGACCACGCCGAGCACGTGTGGGACACGCTGCAGGCCCGCTTCCTGCGCCGTACCCGTGACGAGTGGGCCCCGGTGCTCGACCGCGAGGGCGTGTGGTGGGCCAAGGTGCAGCAGACCCACGAGCTGGTGGCCGACGAGCAGGCGGCCGCGGCCGGCGGCTTCGTGGAGGTGCCCATGCCCGATGGCTCAACCGCCCGCATGGTGGCCACGCCGGTGGATTTCAGCGGGCGTTCGCACTTCGCCTCGCTGCCCACCCCCGAGCTCGGCCAGGACACCGAGGTGGTGCCGCTGAGCTCGGCTACGAGTGGGAGCGCATCGAGGGGGCCGTCGGCCGGCGCGATCCCCGAGGCGGGCCGGTGGCGACAGGGCCGGGGAGCCCACCGAACCGGTCGGTACGGTGCGCTCCCCCGGGAGGTCGGCCGTGTGCGCGCTTCGTCGGCGGTGGCCAGCTTCGGCGCTGCGCATGGTGAAGCCCTCGTAGCCGAGGCCACCACCTCGTCGCACTTCTGACGGTACGGCCCGACGCCGCCGGCGTAGGGCATGAACACCCGGGGCTTGCCCGGGATGTTGGCGCCGAGGTACCACGAGTCGGCCAGCATGTACATCGTCTGGGAGGCCACCTCGTTGACGTGGTCCATCCAGGCGTCCTCGGCGCCGGCGTCGGCCTCGATCAGGTCGAGCCCGTTGTCGCGCAGGTGGGTGATCGCGGCGGTGATGAGCTCCACGTGCTGCTCGATGGACACCGGCATGTTGGACAGCACCGACGGCGAACCCGGACCCGTGATCATGAACAGGTTGGGGAAGCCGGCGGTGGCCAGGCCCAGGTAGGTGCGCGGCCCCGCCGCCCACTTGTCCTTGAGCTTCTCCCCGCCGCGGCCGACGAAGTCGATCCGGTTGTAGGTGCCGGTCATGGCGTCGAACCCGGTGGCGAACACGATGACGTCGAGCTCGTAGAACCCGTCGGCGGTGCGGATCCCGGTGGGCGTGATCTCCTCGATCGGGGCGTGGCGGATGTCCACCAGCGTCACGTTGTCGCGGTTGTAGGTGTCGAAGTAGTCGGTGTCGATCAGCGGTCGTTTGGAGGCGAACGGATGGTCGACCGGCACCAGCTTCTCGGCCACCTCCGGATCCTTGACGATCTCGCGGATCTTGGAGCGGATGAACTCCGAGGCGGTGTCGTTGGCCCGGCGGTCCACGGCGATGTCGAAGAACGAGCCGAACAGGAACTTGAAGCCGCCCTCCTGCCACGCCTCCTCGTAGATGGCGCGCCGCTCCTCGTCGCTCACGTCGAGCGCGGAACGCTCGATCACGTCGATGGGCAGGCCACCGGCCGACCAGCGGGCCTTCTCGTAGATGGCGTCGTAGTCCTTCTTCACCTCGTCGAGGAACGCCTTGTCCACCGTGCCGTGGCGGGCGGGGATGGTGTACTGCGGGGTGCGCTGGAACACGTGGAGGTGGCCGGCCTGGCGGGCGATCACCGGGATCGACTGGATGCCGCTCGAACCGGTGCCGATCACACCGACGCGCTTGCCGGTGAAGTCGACGCCCTCGTGGGGCCACGCCGAGGTGTGGTACTGCTCGCCCTGGAAGCTCTCCCGGCCGGCGATGTTGGGGATCTGCCCGGAGGACAGGCAGCCGATGGCGGTGATGAGGAACTTGGCGGTCACCTCGTCGCCCTGGTCGGTGGTGATGCGCCAGCGGCCGGTGGCCTCATCGAAGTGGGCGGCGGTGACGGCGGTGTCGAACTTCATGTTGCGGCGCAGGTCGAAGCGGTCGGCCACGTGCTGCAGGTAGCGCAGCGTCTCCGGTTGCGGGGCGAAGTGCTCGCTCCAGCTCCACTCCTGCAGCAGCTCGTCGTCCCACGAGTAGCCGTAGCTGTAGCTCTCGGAGTCGAAGCGGCAGCCCGGGTAGCGGTTCCAGTACCAGGTGCCGCCCACGTCGCCACCCGCCTCGAAGACCCGTACCGACAGGCCCAGGCCGCGGAGGCGGTGCAGTTGGTAGAGGCCGGAGACCCCGGCGCCGATGATGATGGCGTCGAACGTGGCGTCGGTGGTGTCGTTGCCCATGGGCCCTCCCCGGCAGGAGGCGGCGACGTGCCGCCGGGGGCCCGTTTTAGACCGGTTGACCTACTTCCGGCCAATCAGGGGGCGCCGCCCGGCGAGGGGGCGGGGAGCAGGGCGGCCAGCCACCGGTCGAGCACGGCGCGCTGGCGGGACGGGGTCAGCTCGGCGTCGAACAACGCCCGCATGCGCAGGCCCTCGGTCAGCGCGGCCAGCGCGTCGGCGGCGGGGTGGGGCTCCACGGCGGCGTCGATGTGGCCCTGCTGCACCCCCCGGCGCACCAGCGCGGCGATCGTGTCCCGCCAGGCGGCGTGGTTGAAGCCGAAGTAGCCCTGGAGGTGCTCGCTGACGATCGCCTCGGCCATGAAGCCGACGTACACCCGGGAGAACGCCAGCCGGCGTTCGTCGAGGGGCAGCACCTCCTCGAGCACCTGCGCCAGGGCCCGTCGCACCTCGGGGCCCTCGGCGGCGGCGGCGAGGTTGGCGGCGATGGTGCGCATCCCGTGGCGCAGGCTCGCCTCGAGCAACGCGTCCTTGTTGTCGAAGTAGTGGGTGAGCACACCGCGGGACCAGCCCGACTCGAGGGCCACGTCGTTGAGGGTGACCGCGCCCACCCCCTTGCGGGCGACGAGGCGCAGCACCGCTTCGGCCACCTCGCCGCGGCGTTGTTCGTGGTCGACGACCTTGGGCATCCTCGCTCCCGCACCCGCGCGGTCAGGCCCGCACCCGTACGGTGGCCCGCCGCGGCCGGCCAACCCTACCGGGCGCGGGTGACCGGTTAGCGTGCGGTCGTGGGCCTGCCGCTGGAGGAGTTCGACCCCGATCCCGCCGCCGCCATCCTCGGCGCCGGACCGGCGAGATCGGCGAGCGCTGCGCCCAGCGCCCGGGCCTCTTCGGGCTGCATCCGTGCAGCGCCTTGCCCCCGGCCTGGGCCATCTGCTCCAACAGCGCTGCTGGCGAAGTCAAGTGCCATGCACACCCCAGTGTGGATTTGGCGTTCGAACCCCGAACGGCCGCGATCGTAGGCGTCGTCGGTACCGGCCGCGCTCGACTTGCACGCCCGTGATCGCTACCACGGTTGCCATACCTAACGGTATGGGCCGCCGCACGAGGCCGGCCGGGCGGGTCCTCGGCCGGAGCGGGGTGGAGCGGCGGCTGCGCCCACCGGTCGTGGCCGCTCCGGCAGTGCCTGCGATGCCGGCGAACTATGTTCGGCGGCCGTGATGGCGTGCCGAGGGCCAGGAGTGGCTCGTGGTGACGGGTGTGGGCGTGCTGTTGTTCGGCGGCGCCTGGTTGCCCGGCTTCATCCGCTCCCTCCCGGCCGCCCGGGCGGAGCTGCGGGCGGCTGCCGACGACGGCGAACCGGACGGTGATCCGGCTGCCGCCGGCGGCGCCTGGCGGATCGGCTGCGCTGGTGGGGCCCGGCCCGGGTGGGGTCGACGTCCGGCCGTCGCTCGATCCGGGTGGAGCCCCAGGCGGCGACGCCGCTCCCGGAGACGGTGCTCCCCTCCGAGTCGGTGCCCCTCCGAGTCGGTGCCTCCTCCGAGACGGTCCCGGCCTCTGCGGCGGCGCCGGACGCTGCAGCGATGTCGCCGCCGGGGTTGGAGCCCGATGGTCTGACCCAGTCGCGGCGGGCCCCGGTGACGGTGAGCGGACGGGTGGCCATCCCCATCGGCGACGTCCGGGCCGAGCGCGCCGAGCTGGCTCCGGTGCCCGAGGACCGCCTCCCCGCCTTCGATGAGGTGGCCACGCCCGATGGGCTGGTCGACCCGGCGGGGGAGGAGCCGGCCGGCCCCGACCCTCACGCCGTGCTGTGGCGACGGATCGACGACGCCGCCGGATCGGCCCGCCGCGGTCTGCGGCGCCGGCGCCGGTGAGCGCCCGGCGCGTTCGGGGCCGGGCCGATCAGATGCCGGCCAGGTCCTCGCGGCTGTAGGCCCGGAAGGCGATCGTGGTGGTGGTGGCCTTGATGCCCGGTAGCGCGGCGATCCGCTCGGTCACCACCCGGGCGATGTCCTCGTGGGTGGGCACCCGCAACACGGCGATCAGGTCGTACTCGCCGGTGACCGAGTAGCACTCGTAGACCCCGTCGATGCCGGCGATGGCCGTGCCCAGCGTCACCACCTCGGCGGGGCTGGTCGTCTCCACGAACACGAAGGCGTTGATCACGCCGCCCACCGTAGCCGGGGGGTTGTCTTCCGCTCGCCTCTCAGATACCCTATGGGGTATGTGCAGAAGGATCTCGTGCTCTCGTTGCGGCAAGCCCTCCTGGGCGGGCTGCGGTGCCCACGTCGAGCAGGTGCTGGGGGACATCGCCCCGGCCGACCGTTGCCGGTGCGATGAAGGTGCCGCCGCCGGCGCCGGTGGCGGCGGCCGCAAGGGCGTGCTCGGCCGCCTGCTCGGTCGCTGACCGCGGTGTGGCGGGGCGCCGATCCCTCCCTCGGTCGCCCCGCCATACCGTGCAGTACCGCTCGCGCCGCGGCGCGCCCGATCAGGGGCGCACCGCTCGCTTCGGCCGTTGCGCCAGGCGGGCCAGCATCGGCTGGGCCAGCTTGACGAACCGGCAGGCCAGCAGCCGCGTGTCGCGCGGGTCGATCAGGTCGGTCACGTCGCCCTGGTGCGCCGCCCGGAACGGTGATCGCAGCCGCAACAGGCGCTGCTCGATCATCTCCCGGTGGGCGTCGGGGTCGGGTGCGGCCTCGATCTCCCGGCGGTAGGCCGCCGCCACCCCGCCCTCGATGGGGATGCCGCCCCACTCGCCGGCCGGCCAACCGAAGCGCAGGTTCAGCCCACCGGGCTGGCCCAGGCTGTTGGGCGCGTCGGCGGCAACCCCGTAGCTCTTGCGCACGCAGAACTCGACCTTGGGCACCTTGGCCTCGGCGCTGGCGATCCGCGCCCGCACGCCACGGCGCATCGTGGCCTTGCGCTCCGCCGCCGAGCCCAGCATGAAGCCCGGCATGTCGAGGAAGATCACCATCGGCAGGTTGAACGCGTCGCACAGGTCGACGAAGTGGGTGTACTTGTCGGCCACGTTGCCGTCCATCGCCCCGGCCAGCTTCATCGGGTCGCTGCCGATGACGCCCACGCTGTAGCCGTCGAGGCGGGCGAAGCCGGTGATCACCGCCCCGGCGTAGTGGCGGCGCATCTCGAAGAACTCGCCGTTGTCCACCACCAGCCGGATCAGCTTGCGGGCGTCGTAGCCCCGGCGGCGGTTGGTGGGGATGACGTTGAGCAACTCCTCCGGCCGGCGGTCGGGCGGGTCGCCGGTCTCCACCCGGGCCGCCACCTCGGCAGTGGTGTTGGGCAGGTAGGACAGGAACTGCTTGATCTGCTCGAAGGCCTCGGCCTCGGTCTCGGCTTCGTTGTCCACCTGGCCCGACTCGTGCACGTGCATGTGCGCACCGCCGAGGGATTCCTTGTCGAGCGTCTCGCCGATGGCCCGCTGCACCACCGGCGGCCCCGACGGGAAGATCTGCGACTGGCCCTTCACCATCACCGTGAAGTGCGACATCAGCGCCAGGCCGGCGGGCCAGCCCGCCACCGAGCCCATGATGGCCGATGCCACCGGCACCGTGGCCAGCAGCTCGGCCAACTGCCACCACAGATCGCCCTGCGGCAGGCCCATGTGGCCGGACTCCTCGTCGGCCTTGGAGCTGTGGCCCACGCCCTCCACGAAGTGCACCAGCGGGATGCCGTATTGCAGGGCCAGCGGATGGATGAAGTCGTGCGGCCGCTTGTGCACGTCGTGGGGCGAGCCGCCGGAGATGGTGAAGTCGTCGCCGCCCACCGCCACGGGCCGCCCGTCGATCTCGCCGAGCCCGTGGACGTAGCCGCCCGGGGTGAACGCCCGCAGGTTGCCGTCGGCGTCGTAGTCGGCCGCGCCCACCAGGGGGCCGGCCTCCATGAAGCTGCCCGGGTCAACGAAGGCGGCGATGCGCTCGCGCACCGTCTGACGGCCGCCGGCGTGCTGGCGGGCGACGCGCTCGGGCCCGCCCAGCTCGGCGGCGAGGGAGCGGAGGTAGGCGATGTCGTCGATCGCCTGCTCCCACGGCTCGCCGGGCTTCCAGCTCTTGCGGTCGGGGTCGATGGGCATCGGGTTCCCTCAGCCCCCGTGGCGTTCGGCGACGATCTCGTCGGCCAGCAGCACGCCCTGCTCGACGAGCGCGTCGATCTCGCTGGCGGCCACGCCCAGCCAGTCCTGCACGGCGTCGTAGTTGTGCTCGCCGCGGTAGGCGGCCGGCCCGCGCACCGCGGCGTCGGCGTCGGAGAAGCGGTACGGCGTGTTGGTCACCTTGCGCCGGCCGCCGTCGCGGTCGTCCACCTCGGTGATGATCTGGCGGCCCTCGATCGAGCCCTGCTTGTCGATCACCTCGCGGTAGTCGAACACGTCGCCCCAGGCCAGGTTGACCTCGTTGAGCTTGGCGATCAACGACTCCCGATCGGGGAAGGACAGCAGGTACTGCTCGATCGCCTCGCGGCGCAGGCGGATCTTGGTGGGCAGGTCGGCACCCTCGGGGGTGGGGTCGGCCAGGCCGGCCCGGGTGTTGAGCACCCGCCAGTACCACTTCTCGTCGCCGGCCAACATGATCGGTCCGCCGGTGGCGTGGAACACCTGGCCGCCGCCGTTGACGATGCGCACCTTGTCGATGGCGAAGTGCACGTAGTCGTCGGTGAACATCAGCGCGTTGATCATGGCGATGTCCACGTGCTGGCCCTGGCCCGTGCGCTGGGCGTGGTGCAGGGCGGCGAGCAGGCCGATGAGGCCGTGCATGCCGGTGGAGGTGTCGGCCACCGACAGGGCGAGGTCCACCGGCTTGTCGGTGCCGGTCACCTGCTGCTGGCGGTGCAGCAGGCCCATCTCGGCGTGGATGATCGGTGCGTAGCTGGCCCGATCCTTCTCCGGGCCCTCCTGGCCGAAGCCGGAGATCGACAGCATCACCAGCTTGGGGTTGATGGCCTTGAGGTCCTCCCAGCCGAGGTTGAAGCTGGCCATGACGCCGGGCCGGAAGTTCTCGGTGACGACGTCGGCCTCGGCCACCAGCCGCTTGATCAGCGCCTGGGCCTCGGGCTTGGTCAGATCGACGCAGATCGAGCGCTTCCCCACGTTCTGCTGGGTGTAGTAGCCCGACAGCCCGGCCACCTTTCGGCCGATGTTGCGGGTCATGTCGCCCTCGGGCGGCTCGACCTTGATCACGTCGGCGCCGAGGTCGGAGAGGATGCGGGTGACGAACGGCCCGGCCAGCACCCGGGTGAAGTCGAGGACCTTCACGCCCTCCAAGGGGAACGCCATGGTCAGGCCCCCTTGCCCGCCGGCGGGGTGGGCCAACCGGGCACGCCCTCGTCGAGCTGCACGCCGCAGGTGTTCAACACGCCGGACACCACCCGGTAGCAGCCGGCCGCCATGACCAGGTGCAGCAGCTCGGCCTCGTTGAAGAACGATGCCGCCTTGGCCCAGGTGGCGTCGCCCACGCAGTCGTCGGCGTAGAGCTCGTCCACCGCCTGGAGCACGGTGGCCTCCTCCTCGGTCCAGCTGTGCTGGTTGATCGGCCGGGTGACGAAGTAGATCTCCTCGTCGGTGAGGCCCACGTCCTTGCCGAAGAGCGTGTGCTGGCCGAACTCGTAGATCGCCTGGCAGTTCCAGCCCATGCGCAGCACCGCCAGCTCGACGATGCGGCGGGACAGCCCGCCCTCGAACAGCACCGCCTGGGCGAACGGCCCGAACGCCCGGTTGATCGGCTTGTTCTTGGCGAGCGTGGCCGACACGTTGATCGCGTTGACCGGCGAGCTCTTCATCCGCTCGCGGATCTTGTCCAGCAGGTCGGCGCGCGGTTCGATCCGCGGCGAGGTGGGTCGCGCGAAGTGCATTGGTCTCCCCCTTGTGGTGTGGGCCGGACCTTAGCCCGCCACCCGGCCGAGGGTCGCCGGGCCCATGTTTGTGCAGTTCGTGCACGCGGTCGTCGAAGAGGCCCGCCGGCACCGTGCGAATGCCCTGGTCAGCCATGGTGGGCCGAGAACGGCTCTCCAGGCGCCGCGCGCTTTGTGCACAAACATGGACCGGCGCATCACCGAAGCTGTGCCAGCGCCAGCCGGACCTTGCGCGCCACGTGACCGGGCTGTCGCTCGATGTGCCGGAAGGTCAGCGGGATGACGTGGTAACCGGCGTTGGACAGCCGGCCGTAGCGGTCGTGGTCCGCGTCGAAGCGATCCAGATGCCACCGCATGCCGACCACCTCGATCACGACCGGGTCCAGGAACAGATCGACCCGACCGATGAAGCCGTCCGCATCGTGCAACGCGATCTGCCGGTCGAACGTCGGCAGACCCGCAGATCGCAACTGCTGCACGACCCGCGTCTCGAGGTAGCTCTCGGTCGGCGGTGCGTCGGCGGGTCGCCGCCGCAGCGCCGCGGTGAGCACCGAGCGGCCCGGCCTCGATCGGCTGGCCCGGCGCAGCAGCGCATCCAGCAGTCTCGAGATCGGTCAGGCCCCGCCGCAGTGCGCACTCGAGTGCCAACTCGACCGGGCGAGATCGATCGCGGCCAGTGGTTCGGCCGCCGCTTCGCGAAGCCGGGCCTGGGCGTGAGCCCTGCCCCGAGGTCGACCAACGTCTGACCGGCGGAGCTGACCGGCAAGCCGTGGACCGTGACCGGCGGCGCCAGCTCGACGAGACGCCGCACGTTCCCCCGGCCCGATGCCGTTTGCGGCACCGCCGCGATGGGTACGCCCGGCTCGAAGCCGTCGATTTCGAGCGCGGCCGGCCGCTTGGCCGTGGAGCACGGCGCTGGGGTGGCGGGCGCAGGCGATGGCGGCGTCCCGCTACCAACCGAGGTCACCGTCCGGGCGCGGGCCGAGGGTAGAGGCCTCGCCCTGCCCGCTCGACGCCCGGACCGTTGCGGGCGGCGGGGGACGGAACGCGCCGTCGTCAACCCCCAGGCCTCCCAACCGTCCATCCGCCCGCCTCCACCGCGTCCCGCCGCCCGGGCCGGTGGGTGGAAAGTATCGAAAGATACCGAGAGGTGAAGGTGGAGCGCTAGAGGAACCCGGCGCGGCGGCCGCCGGTGGTGGTCCACTGGCCGGTGCCACAGGTGACCCCGCCATCGACGGGGAGCTCGGCGCCGGTGACGAAGGAGGCCTCGGTCGAGGCCAGGAACGAGATCACGTTGGCGATCTCGGTCGGGTCGCCGAAGCGCTGCAGCGGCAGGCGGGCCTGCATCGAGCGTTCCATGTCGGTGCCCGCCACGTTGGCGGTCATGGCGGTGCGCAATCGGGCCGGGGCAGACCGGTGCTGATGCGGATGCCGAGGTGGCCGATGTCGAGCGCCACCGATCGCACGAGGTTGACCACCGCTGCCTTGGAGGCGTTGTAGGCCCACAACTGAATCGCCGAACAGGCCGGACACCGAGCCGGTGACCACGATGGCCCCGCCGTCGACCGCCTCGAGCGCCGGCAGTGCGGCCCGGATGCCGAGGGCGACGGCGCGGACGTTGATGTCCATCACCCGGTCGTAGTCCTCCAGCGAACGCGCTGGATGGTGCCCCTGCACCACGATGCCGGCGTTGAGGGCCACGGCGTGCAACGCCCCGAAGCGCGACCGGGCGAGCGCCACCATCTCGGCGTTGACCGCCGGGTCGGTGAGATCGCCGGCCAGGGTGGCCACCCGGTCCAGGCCGGCGGCCCAACCGATGGCGTCGCGCTGCACGTCGACAGCCACCACCGAGGCACCCTCGGCCACGAACTTCTCCACGGGTGGCGCGGCCGATGCCCGCCGCCGCGCCGGTGACGATGGCCACCCGTCCCTCGTGCCGGTTCACAGCAGCGCCTCCGCCAGCCGGCGCCACGGCTCGAGCGGCGGGTTGGTCCGGTCCGCCACGAGGTGCTGCACGCACACGTGGTCGGCGCCGGCGTCGAGGTGGGCCTGCACCCGGGTGCGGATGGCGTCCTCGTCGCCCCAGGCCACGATGGCGTCGACCATGCGA
Source organism: Acidimicrobiales bacterium (assembly GCA_041394365.1). Lineage (GTDB taxonomy): Bacteria > Actinomycetota > Acidimicrobiia > Acidimicrobiales > CAIXPF01 > CAIXPF01. Next base: position 52,083 of record JAWKIM010000022.1, on the reverse strand, counting down.
TCGGAGGGCACGGGGTTGCCGTCGGTGGTGCCGGCGCCGGCGCCGAGGTCGTCGTCGCCGTAGCCCAGTCGGCGCAGGTTGTTTACGTAGTTCGGCAGGCGCAGGTAGCGCACCATGTCCTGGCGGGCAAGCGCCCGGGCGGTGGTCGGGTCGGTGTCGAGGATGACCATCTGCTCGACGGCCAGCAGCGGTTCGGGGCCGAGCACCGAGCGGGCCAGCGCCGTGTGCTCGGGCGGCACGAAGTAGGGGTGGGCGCCCTGGGCGGCGTCGCGGGACAGCTCCAACATCTTCGGCCCGAGGGCGGCCAGCACGGTCGGCGGCGGGGTGGCCGGGCTGACGGCGGTGAACGGTGCGGTGCCCATGGCCGCGAGGTAGGCCTTCATCAGCGAGTACGGCTTGACGTAGGACTGCTTGCGTACGCCCTCGATCAGGGGGGCGTGGCTGACGCCGAGGCCGAGGAGGAACCGGTTGTCGTAGGCCTCGGCCAGCGTGCGCTGGGCGTTGACCATGGCGAGGGTCCCGGGCGTGGATCTGGGCGATGCCGGTGGCCACCTTGAAGCGTGTGGTGGCACCGAGCAGGACCGACGACGAGACCAGCGTCACGGCCGGTGGACTCGGGGAGCCAGAGGGCGCCCCAACCCATGGACTCGAGCTCCGCGGCGAGCTCGCGCACCCGGCTGGTCGGCTGCTGGTCGAGCACCCCGCCAGAGGCCGATGCGGCCGAGGTCGACACTATCTGCATGGAGCGGACCGTAGCCGAGCCGGAGGCGGTGGCGTCCAGCCGTCGCCACCATACCGATCGGTCCGGTACTTCGCAAGTACATGGCGTCGCCTTGTCGAGCCGGTTCGGTGCCGATTCGGTGCGAGGGGGGCGGGGAGGCGCGTCGCTATGCAGCGGAGCCGGCGGCGCATGGCAGGATCTGGCCATGGAGCCCGCCGTCGATCCGTTCCTGCCCGCTTCCCTGTTGGCCGCCGCCTTCCGCCGCGGCGAGCTCGACCCGGTGGCGGTGACCGAGGCCCACCTGGCGCGCGCCGAGACCGCCCAGCGCACGCTCAACTGCTTCGTGCTGCTCGACCACGCCGGCGCTCGGGCCGCCGCCGCCGACAGCGCCCGCCGCTGGCGCGAGGGCACCCCCCGTTCCCCGCTCGACGGCGTGCCGACCACGGTCAAGGACATCGTGGCCATGGCCGGCTTCCCCATGCGCAGCGGTTCGCTCACCACCCCGGAGGAGCCCTGCCGGGTGGATGCGCCGGCCGTGGCCCGGTTGCGTGAAGCCGGCTTGGTGGTGCTGGGCAAGACCACCACCTCGGAGTTCGGTTGGAAGGGCTTCACCGATTGCCCGCTCACCGGCGTGACCCGCAACCCCTGGAACCCGGCCCACACGCCGGGCGGGTCATCGGGCGGGGCCGGGGCGTCGCTGGCGGCCGGGGTGGGGGCCATCGCCTTCGGCACCGACGGCGGCGGCTCCATCCGCATCCCGGCCAGCTACTGCGGTCTGGTCGGGCTCAAGCCGACGTTCGGGCGGGTGCCGCACACCCCGATGGACAGCCCGTTCTCGTTGAGCGTGTCCGGCGGGCCGATCGCCCGCACCGTGCACGACGCCGCCCTGCTGCTCAACGAGCTGTCCCGGCCCGACAGCCGTGACCCGTGGGCGTTGCCGTACGACCCGAGGGACTGGTCGCTCGGACCGGAGCTGGGCGTGCGGGGGCTGCGGGTGGCGGCCACCTGTTCCTTCGGCGGGGCCGAACCCTTCGACGAGGAGGTGGTCACCGCGTGGCGCGCCGCAGCCTCGGCGTTGGAGGAGGCGGGTGCCCGGGTGGAGTTGGTCGACACGGTCGTCCCACCGCTGCGCCCGCGGTTCGAGGCGCACTGGAAGGCCGGGTTCGCGCACACGCTGCGCGCCATCGCCCAGGAACGCTGGCGGGAGTGCGACGAGGGGTTCGTGGCCCTGGCGCGCGAGGGCCTCGACGTGCCGTTGTCGGCCTTCTCGCAGGCGATGGCCGCCCGGGCGGAGCTCATCAGCTCGTTGGCGGCGTTCCACGAACGCTTCGACCTGCTGCTGACCCCGACCATGCCCACGGTCGCCCCGCCGGTGGACACCGTCTACCACTTCTCGAGTTCGATCGCTGGAGCCACGCCGTGCCGTACACGGTGCCGTTCAACCTGACCGGGCAGCCGGCCGCCTCCATGCCGGCCGGTGTGTCGGGCCGGGGTCTGCCGGTGGGGGTGCAGCTGGTGGCCGCCCGCCACCGCGAGGACCTGGTGCTGCGGGGGTGCCGGGCGTTGGAGGCCGTGCTGGCCTTCCCGCAGCCGCACCCGGCGCTGGTCGAGGCGTTGTCGGCGGTGCTCCCGCTCAGCGACGGGGGCCGGCCGCGGCGGGCTGAGCTCCTGCACCAAGCGGTACTTCAGCACCTGGCCAGCGCTGCTGCGGCAGCGAGTCGAGCAGGATCACGACCTGCGGGCACTGGAGCGTCGAGGTGGCTGCGGCAGCTCCGTCGCAGCTCGTCGGCCACGGCGAGGGCGGCCGGCGGCGACGGTGCCGCGTCGCGCCGCAGGACGACGGCGGCGGCCACGCACGGACCGTTCGGTCCCTGGGCGCCGAACACGGCCACGTCCACCACGTCGGGATGGCGGCGCAGCACCCCTTCCACCTCGGTGCAGTACACGAAAACGGCCGTTGACCGAGATGCGATCGGCGATGCGGTCCACGATGGCGACCCGGCCGTCCTCGAGCCGGGTGGCGACGTCGCCGCTGCGCACGAAGCCGTCGAGGTGAGCAGTTCGGCGGAGCGCTGCTCCTCCCCGAGGTACCCGCCGAACGGCACGAGCGTGCGGGCCGCAACTCGCCTCGTCCGCCGTCGGCCACGGTGAGGCCGTTGTCGTCGCGGATGCTGATCTCGGCGCCGACGATGGGCCAGCCCACGCTGTTGGGTACGAGCGCCTCCCGGTCCTTGACCTCGTGGCAGATCCAGCCGCCCTCGATCCAGCCGTAGGCCTCGGTGATGCGGGCCCGGGGGAAGAGGTCGAAGGCCGCTTCGAGCAACGGCACGGGACCGGCGGAACCGGTGGTGAGCAGCAGGCGGACCGCGTCGAGCGACGGCCGGCCGCGCTCGTGCCACCGTTCGGTGACCGCGCCGAGCACCGCCGGGGTCAGGCACACCCAGGTGCAGTGCCGGGCGTACTCCTGCAGGGCGACGTCGAGCTCGAAGTCGGTGATGATGCGCACCCGGGCGCCGATGATCAGCGCGCCGAGGGCCATGCCGCCGAAGGGCACGTGGAGCAGTGGACCGGACATCGACACGGTGTGGTCGGGGCTGACGCCGAACGCCCAACCGGAGCGGAACAGGCGTAGCAACCAGTCCTGGTTCGACCAGAACATGCCCTTGGGGAAGCCGGTGGTGCCGGCGGTGTAGGCCACCACCGCCGGGGTGCGCCCGCTGTCGCGGCTGCCCGGGAGGTAGTCGAGGTGCTCGCCGCCGAGGTCGACCCGGCCCAGGTCGAGCACGCGCAGCCCGAGCTCGTGGGCCAGGGCGTGGGCGGCGTCGAGCGATGAGCCCGCGGCCACGAGCACCGACGCCTCGCAGTCACGCAGGATGTAGGCCAGCTCGTCGTGGCCCCGGCGTCCGTCGAGCGGCACGGCGGTCACCCCGGCCACCTGGGCGGCCAGGTAGCTGATGAGCTGACCGCTGCCGTTGGGCAGCAGCGTGGCCACCATCGGGCCGTGGCGGCCGGCCTCGACGTAGCCGAACGCATCGGCCAGCACGCACACCGCCTGCCACAACCCCCGGTAGGTGAAGCGGCGGACCGGTTCGGGGTAGCGGCGCGGATCGAGCACCTCGATGGCGATGCGGGCCGGGAAGGCGACCGCGTTCGCAGCGATGCAGTCGGCGATGGAGAAGAGCATGGGTCCCGCGGCCAACCTACCGGCCGGTGGGCCGGTGCGATGCGTCCGGCGTTGCGAGGGTCAGAACGTGAAGCGCAGGTTGCGCGCCAGCTGGTCGGCCAGCGCGGTGTCGCCGGCGTAGGTGACCTTGCCCTCGCCGATCGGTCCCTGCGGGTCGATGCGGCCGCACGCCAACAGCATGAACGTGAGGAAGTCGGTGGTGACGGTGGCGTCGGGGTCCTCGAGGTGCTCGACGCCGCGGGCGCGGCCATCGACCACGGCGTTGAGCTCGCCGGTGGTGGGGCCGGTGAGCACGATCTTCACCGACTTGCCGTCGGGCACGCCGGCCCGCTTGCCCACGATGTAGCCGATGCTCATCCGCACCTCTTCCAGGCTCAGCTCGGCGGCGCCGCCGGTGAGGTGGCCGGGCTTGTCGACCGGCACGCGGATGTCCTGTTCGTGCACCCAGAAGTCGAACGTGCGCACCGCCATGAACCGGCCGTAGGTGGCGGCGCCCACCGGGGTCCACGAGGCGGCGTCGAAGGCGGCGTCGTCCATGGCACCGAGCTCGGTCCGGCGGTCGGCCAGGGTGGCCCGCATGTCGTCGAGCAGTTGGGCGCCGCTCCAGGTGCGGGCCGTCTGCATGTACGGGCCGATCGTGTCGAACGGCGGCGGTTGCTCCACCGACGGGCTCCAGCCCCGCAGCGCCTTCTCGATGCCGGCGAGGTGGGCGGCCACGTCCTTGACGCTCCACCCCGGGCACAGCGACGGCGTGGCCCACTCGTCCTCGCTCAGCGATGCGCACAGCTCGGTGAACGTGTCGAAGCAGTGCAGCAAATTGGTGACGGCGGGAATAGTCATGTCGGGTCCCCCTGGGGTCGCGGACGAACGGTTCGGTCGGGTACGGCGACGTGCTGACGGGTCGGTCAGCATGCCGCCCGGTATGGCCCCTGGGTGCGGGGCGTCAGCGACCCTGCCAGTTGGGCGGGCGCTTCTCGAAGAAGGCGGTGCGCCCCTCACGGAAGTCGTCGGTGGATCGCACCACGTCGGTGGCGGTGGCCGACGCCGCCCAGCCGGCCTCGTCGGTCAGGGTGACCACCTGCTCGAGCGCCCACAGGCTCTGGCGCACCGAGATGGGGGCGTTGACGCAGATCCGCTCGGCCAGGGCCACGGCCTCCTCCAGCGCCTGGCCGGCTTCGGTGAGCCGGTTGACCAGGCCGAGCTCGTAGGCGCGCTGGGGGCTGAGCTGGTCGCCGGTGAGCAGCAGCTCCTTGGCGATGTTGAGGGGCAGCGCCCGCTGCGCCCGGAACAGCCCGCCGCAGGTCGGCAGGATGCCGCGGGCCACCTCGGGCAGGCCGAAGCGGGCGGTGCTCGAGGCCACCACGAGGTCGGCGGCGAGGACGATCTCCATGCCCCCGCCCAGCGCGTAGCCCTCGACGGCGGCGATGAGCGGCTTGGCGCGCACCCGGCGGATGACCCCGTACTCGCCGCCCCGTTCGGTGGCCGGGCTGGACGGCTGCTTGAGGTCGGTGCCGGCCGAGAACACCGTGGCCGTACCGGTGAGTATGCCCACCCACAGCCCGGGGTCGTCCTCGAGGGTGTTGAGGGCGGCCTCGATCCCGTCGGCCAGCTCCCGGTCGATGGCGTTGCGCTTGTCCTCGCGGTGCAGCGAGACGATGAGGACCCGGCCGCGGCGTTCGGTTTCCACTCCCATGGCACGCATGCTGGTGCAGGGGGCCCCTCCGGTGCAACGGCACCGGCCGGGCCGGCGTGACCTCGCCGGCCGGCCCGGTGCGGCCTCGCCTGCCGTCCCGGCGCGACCGCTATCGTCCCCGCATCGCTTCCCGACTGTTCGCCGATCTCACCCCGCTGCGCCGCTCCCGTGACTTCCGGTTCCTCTTCGGCGGGCAGGCGGTGGCCTACCTCGGACGCCAGCTGACCGTGGTGGCGGCGCCCGTGCAGGTCTATGAGCTGACCGGTTCGTCGCTGGCCGTCGGCCTGCTCGGGCTGGCGCAGCTGCCGTTCCTGATCGGGGGCTCGCTGTTCGGCGGTGCGCTGGCCGACGCCGCGACCGCCGTCGCCTGCTGCTGCTGGCCAACCTGTCGCCGCTGGTGTGCTCGCTCGGGCTGGCCATCAACGCCTCGATGCCGGGCCACGGGGCGCTGTGGCCCATCTTCTTGTTCACCGCGCTGCAGGCCGGGCTGTCGGGGCTCGACTCACCCACCGCACCGGTGACCCCGAGCGGTGGGGACCGACCTGATCACCGCCGCCGCCGCCCTCAACCAGATCCTCTACCAGGTGGGCGGGGTGACCGGCCCGGCCGTCGCCGGCCTGCTCATCGCCCAGTTCGGACTGCCGGTGGCGTACTGGGCCGAGGTGGTGGCCTTCGGCGCCGCGCTGCTGCTGTTGGTGGCGCTGCCGGCGATGCCGCCGCCAGGTGGGGTGCGGCGGGGCGTCGCGTCGATCGGGGAGGGCCTGGCGTTCCTGCGCGGCCGCCGGGCGTTGCAGGGCACGTTCATCGTCGACATCAACGCCATGGTGTTCGGCATGCCCCGGGCCCTGTTCCCCGAGCTGGCCGAGACGGTGTTCGGCGGCGGTGCCCGCACGGTCGGTCTGCTGTTCGCCGCTCCCGGGGCCGGTGCGCTCATCGGTGCGGTGGCGTCGGGGTGGACGTCGCGGGTGCGCTACCCGGGCCGCGCCGTGCTGTGGGCGGTGGCGGTGTGGGGCTGGCCATCGCCGGGTTCGCCGCCACCAACTCGTTGGCCGTCGCCGTGGTGCTGCTGGCCGTGGCCGGTGCCGGCGACGTGGTGTCGGCGGTGTTCCGCAACACGATCCTGCAGACCACCGTGCCGGCGCGGCTGCGGGGCAGGCTGAACGCCGTGCACATCTCGGTGGTGGCGGGAGGGCCGCGCCTGGGCGACGCCGAGTCGGAAGCGGTGGCGGCCCTGGCCGGTGCGCGGGTGTCGGCCATCTCCGGTGGGCTGGCCTGCCTGGCCGGCGTGCTGGTGCTGTCCCGGCTGCTGCCGGAGTTCTCGTCGTGGACGGCGGAGGCGGCGCTGGCCGAAACGGCCACCCTCGAAGGGGGCGAGCCCGCACCGGCCGGCTGAAAGAGGGGAAACGGCTCAGGGGTGGATGCACCTGCGTCGATACACCCGGATGTGAAGTGGCTGCGCTCCAGACTCGCTCCCCCCGCCGCGCCGGTCGCCACGGCTTCGGTCACCGCTGCACCCAGCTCCGCCGAGGATCTCCTGGGCGCCGAGCAGTCGTTGTTCCGGGACCTGATCGAGCAGCTGCCGGACCTGGTGTGCCACTACAAACCGGACGGTACGTTGCTCTACGTCAACCCGGCGTACGCCGCCCATGCCGGCCAGGCGAGGCGCGAGTCGATGCTGGGCCGGTCGTTCCTGGAGTACATCGACACCGGCCATCGCGACTTCATCGGCCGGGCGTTGCGGGAGCTGATGAACCTCACCCCGGCCCGGCCGGTGGCGATGAACGAGCACTGCAGCCTCAACGCCGCCGGCGAGCTGGCATGGCAGATGTGGACCGACAAGGCGTTGTTCGAGGACGGTGCCAGCCGGCCGACGAGCTTCGTGTCGATCGGTCGCGACACCACCCTGCAACGCCGTTCGGCGGAGCAGGTCCGGGAGCTGGCCGAGCTGATCAGCCGCCAGGCCCGCGAGTTGGCGCTGGTGGCCGGGTCGGACGACCAGCACGGCTTGCTGGTGACCGTGCAGGAGGCCAGCCGGTTCGTGCGCAGCCTCGAGAGCCACACCGATGACATCGGTCGGATGGCTGAGGCGATCCGGGCCATCGCCGAGCAGACGAACCTGCTGGCCCTCAACGCCACCATCGAGGCGGCGCGGGCGGGCGAGCACGGCCGGGGCTTCGGCGTGGTGGCGGCCGAGGTGAAGACGCTGGCCGGCTCCACCACGGAGTCGCTGAGCACGATCGGCAGCCTGACCTCGCAGCTGCGCGACGACGTGTCGGGCATCGTCGATGCGCTGGGTCGCATCGAGGCGAGCTCGCTGCGATTGCAGGCCAGCGCGTCGGACCTGGGCGACGTCGCCTACCGCGCCAACTGATCGATCGGCGTCCCGGCTCCGGGGTGCCGCACCGGGCAGCCGCTAGCCTGACCGTGCGGACGTTCCGCAGCGACAGGCTCTGTGGGGAGACCAAGGCATGGACGCTGACCGACCGACCGGCTCGTCGAGCTGGTGGAACGGCGTGTACGTGCGCGCCGGCGCGCTGGCGGCCGGGGTGGCCGCAGTGGTGCTGCTGTGGTTGTTGCCCACGCCGGTCAACCCGCTGCGGGCCGAGTCCGGGCCACCGCCGGCGAGGACGAAGCTCACCGTGCCACCGCTGGTGGTGAGCACCACGGCGTCGACCGTGTCACCGGCGTGGAAAGAGCGGGCCAAGTCGTCACTGGTGCCGACCACGCTGCCGCCCATCGTCACCGAGCCGCCGGCGCCGATCACGCCGCTGGCGGTGCCGCCGCCGACGGCGCCGATCGTCGAGGAGTTCGAGGCCACCGCACCGCCGGTGGTGGAGGAGACGGTGCCGCCGCCCACCGAGCCGCCGACCACCGCGCCGCCCCCGGCCCCGGTGACCGAGGCCCTGACGACGGCCGCGCCGACCACCACGGCGGCCCCGGCCTCGACCGCCCTGGCCCCCAAGGTGACCACGTCCACCCGGCTGCAGATCACCGTGCCGACGTTCACCATGCCCACGCGCGAGGACAACAGCGGTCGGGGCAAGAAGGACGACGACAAAGAGGACAAGAAGGACAAGAAAGGCAAGGACGACTAGTCGCCACCCGGCCCGGTCGTGCACCTTCCTCGTGCAGAGGGGCCTGACAACGAGTTCGCCGCCCGATCGAGGGCCGTGCTAGCTTGATGTCCCTTCCGGGCCGTTAGCTCAGTTGGTTAGAGCGCTTGCATGACGCGCAAGAGGTCAGGGGTTCGATTCCCTTACGGCCCACCGGTGTTTGCCCTGGTCAGGGCGTTGCCGCCCTCGGGGAGGGCTCCCCAGATCTGACTCCGCTGTAGCTTAACTGCAGCTATGGGGTGTAGCTGACGGCGGATCTCGGGGGACTTCTGCGGTCGCCGAACCTCGTTAGGTCGGCCGCCCGATTCGGACTTCCCTGGGCTTTGCGCCGCCTCGATCTAGCGCTGTTACGGCGCCTGGGGCGCGGGCGTGGATCGGACTGGGAAACCGAGCTCGGCGAGCGGCTCGTGCCGACGGTCGACGACGCCGGTTCGAACGGTTCGACGGTTCGGTCCCGCCGGCCGCGGGCTCGTTGAGCCGCCCGGCGTTGATGCGTCGGCGATGGGTCAGCGGTCGCCGAAGAGGTCGTCCATGGCTTGGACGGCGCCGGTGGCGGCGGGTAGCACGCGGTGGCGGTAGACGGCTTCGGTGGTGCGGGTGGTGTGGTGGCCCATCACGTCGGCGACGGCTTCGAGGGGGACACCGGCGGCGGAGAGCAGGGACACGGCGCTGTGGCGTAGCTCGTGGGGGTGCCAGTGGCCGAGGCCGGCGGCGTGGCAGATGGCGGAGAACTCTCGGCGGAAGTTGGCGGGGTCGAGGGGCGTGCCGACGTTGGTGGGGAAGATCAGGTCGAGGTCGGCCCATGCTGGGCCGAGGGCGAGGCGTTCTTTGGCTTGGCGGCGGCGGTGGGCGGTGAGGGCGTCGAGAACGGGGGTGGGCAGCCCGACGACGCGGCGGCTGCGGCGGGTCTTGGTGTCGCCGAGGATGAGTTGGCCTCGTTCCCGTTTGAGCGAGCGGTCGATGCGCAGGGTGCGGTTGTCGGGGTCGAGGTCGGGCCATTGCAGGCCGAGGATCTCGCCGGGGCGGAGGCCGACCATGAGCATGGTGACGTAGGCGGCTTCGAGTCGTCGGCCGCGGGCGGCGGCGAGCAGGGCGAGGGCTTGGTCGGCGGTGAGGGCGCGGCCCTCGGGGCGGGCACCGCCGCGGGGCATGCGGATGAGGGCGGCGACGTTGCGGGTGACGAGGCCTTCGAGCACGGCTTGATCGAGGGCGGCGCTGAGCACCGAGCGGATGCGCATGACGCTGTTGCGGGCAAGGCCGCTGTCGAGTTTGTGGCGGAGGAACTCGCCGACCTCGGGTGGGGCGAGCTTGAGCAGGGGTCGGTGGCCGAGGGCGGGGGAGATGTGGTTGCGGATGGCCCAGGTGTAGTTGTCGATGGTGTTGACGGAGCTGACTGAGCCGGGCAGCACGTCGTTGAGCCAGTGCTCGAGGAACTGGTCGACGGTGAGCTTGTTGGCGGTGGGGGTGGCACCGGCGCCGAGGTTGGCTTGCAGGGCGCGGAGCTTCTCGATGACGAGGGCTTGGGTGCGTCCGGAGACGGTACGGCGCACCTGTTTGCCGTCGACGATGCCGACGGTGATGCTGCCGATCCACAGGCCATCGCGGGCGCGGCGATAGATGGAGCCCTCACCGTGGCTGCGCCGCTTCGCCATCCGCCCGCGACTCCTATGCGGCCGGGTTGCGTCGCCTCGGCGTGTTGGCTGGAGCCGTTCGACGAGCTCGGCCACCGCCGCAGTTGGCACCCTGACCGCCCGGCCGACGTGCACCACCTCGAGATCGCCCCGGCCGATCAGGCCATAGACGGTGCTGCGGCCCGGCTGCAGCACCGCCGCCTGTCGCACCGTGAGCAGCAACGCCGCGTGCTCGCCCGTCGGGGTGGCCGCCGGCTCGTCGAAGACCTCTCGTGTGTCCATGCCCTTCAAAAGCGCTGGCGAGCCGCCGGACGCGGACGAGGAGCCGCTCACGCCGGCCTCGGAGGAGTGACGCGGAGGGCGTCATCACAGACTCGCCGCTCCCGTTGGGAGCGGGCGGGTGAGCGCCGTCGTGTGGGGTCAGCCTGCGCTGTTCGTGGTCGGCGCCGGGGGTGAGGGCCTGCGGTTCCGGGTTCGTGCCGAGGGCGGGGAGTTCGGTCCGGTGGTGTCGAGCCTGGTGTTGGCGGCGGCGCAGCCCGGGCGATCGCGGTTGCCGGTGGCACGGCGGTGGTGGCATCGAGCGCAGGGACGGTGGCGTCGGTGCGCTGGGTCGACGGCCGGTTCGTGGTGGTGCCGTGGGGGCCGGAGTCGTGGCCGTCTCGGTGTGGGCGTCTGTTGTCGGAGCACGGGCACGAGGAGGTGCAGGGATGCTGAGGATGTTGCCGGTCGGGTCGCTGGTCCCGGCGGCTGACAACGTGCGTCGCCGGGTTGGTGATGTACGGGAGCTGGCGGCGAGCGTGGCCTCGGTGGGCATCGTCGAGCCGCTGCTGGTCTCGCCGTTGGATGCCGAGCGGTATGTGATCGTGGCCGGTCATCGGCGTCATGCGGCGGCGGTGCGGGCCTGGCTGAGGTGCCGTGCACGGTGCGGGAGCTGAGCGAGGCCGAGCGGGTGGAGATCATGTTGGTTGAGAACCTGCAGCGTTCAGATCTCACCGCGATCGAGGAGGCGTCGGGGTTGTTCCGGCTGGTCGAGTGCGGGATGACCCAGAAGGAGCTGGCCCGCCGTATCGGGCGTTCAGCCCGCCGTGTCGCGGCCCGGTTGGCGTTGTTGGGCTTCGCCGAAGGTGGTGCAGGAGGAGGTGCACGCCGGGTCGATGTCGGTGGGCGAGGCGCAGGCGCTGCTCGTGTTCAGGGACGATCCCGAGCTGATCGAGCGGTTGGTGGCGGACCAGTGGAGCCGTCAGGATCCGGAGCGGGCGGTGGTGCGTGAGCAGCATCGCCAGGCCGCCGCCCGAGCCAACGCTGAGCGTCGGGAGCGCAGCGATGAGGGCTCAACGGTGGTGGCGCAGGCGGCAGGCGGAACCGGGGACGAGGAGGTGACCGATCCGGCGGCGACGCTGCGGCTGCTGGTCCGCCGGGGACCTGGCCGGGTCGGCGTTGAGCGAGCGTCAGGCGGCTGGACGAGCGAGGCGAGGGCGACGGCGGCGAGCGCCGCTCGGATCGCCTTTGCCCAGGCGCTGGTCGGCCGCAAGGTGGTGAAGGCGGACGTGGCCGAGTTGGTGGGGCGGCAGCTGTTGGCCGAGGTGTCGGTGGCGCAGGCGAGGCTGGCGTGCCGGATCCTGGCACTCGATGCGGTTGTGGGTCGCTTCGGGCCTGACCATCGGGCGGCGTTGGACGGTTACGCGGCTCGTACGGCGGCGAATCGGGACCGGGCGTTGCTGGCGGTGGCGTTGGCGGTGGGCGAGGAGCGAGCCTGCTTCGCCGGGGGAGCACGAGGTGGCCGAGCGCCATCGGGCGTTCCTGGCTTCCTACGGCTTCGAGCCGGATCAGGTTTGGCGCCAGCGTCAAAACAGTTTGAACCTGACATGACGATGAGATCAGTTTGAAAATGAGTATTGATGTGGGAGATGAGTGTCATCGATTCGGTCGACTACGGCCGCTGGATCGCCGATCACAACCCGTTGCCGGTCATCGCCTGGCACGGCGGTGGCGATGGGTTCGACGTGCGCAGCAGCTACGTGGAGACCTACTGGCTGCCCATCGTGGGCCCGTCGGCCATCGTCGCCGCCCGGCGGTTGGCGGACCGGCTCGAGGACCGGCCCTCCGGGATGGTGGTCGAGCTCGAGGAGTTGGCCGGCAGCTTGGGGCTGGGCCGGGGCGTGGCCCGCCACTCGCCGGTCGTGCGCACCCTGGAACGGTTGGCCATGTTCGGCCTGGCCCGCATCGGGTGGGACGCCTACGCGCTGTGCGCCACCGTGCCGCCCTTGCCTGGCCCGTCACCGCCGCCGCTTGTGCGCCACGCTCGCCCGCCGCCACGACGCCGATCTTGTGCGGCTCGACGACCGCCAGGCCCTGGCCATCGCCGGAGGCGGCCGGTGAGCGCCCGGACGGCTGCCAGCGGCTCGCCGGAAGTTGTTCAGGTCTCAACGGCGGCGGTCAGGCTTGGTCGCTGAGACCAACCGGCGGCAGCCGCACGGTGTCCGGCCGTGACGTGGTGCTCATCGGCGCCCGTGGTGGTCAGGGCACCAGCACGGTCGCCGCCCTCCTCGCCCTGCACAGCGCCATGGCCGAGCCGACCGAGCTCATCACCAGCGACGTCGGCGCCATGGCCGCCCTGCTCGGCGTGCCCGCACCTGACGACCGTGGCGCGGTGGTGTCGGAGCGGCTCACCATCACCGCCGGGCCGATCTCCCCGGTCGCTCGCCGGGTCTACGACGGCCTCCAGGCGGCGACCGGTGCGGGACGTGTCAGGCGGGTGATCGGGGTGCTCCGAGGCCCGTGCTACCTCGCCCTACGCAGCCTGGTGAGCCATCCCGGACGCCTGGACGGCATCGTCGTGCACCCGAGCCCGGCCGGGCCCTCACCGCCCGAGACGTTCGAGGACGTCACCGGCGTGCCCGTGGTCGCCGCCGTCGCCGTGTCGCCCGCCGTGGCCCGCACCATCGACGCCGGCCTCCTCGCCGCCCGCCACGCCAAGCTTCGAGATCTCGCGCCACTGCGTCGTTACGCCCAGCGCCTGGACGAGCCTGTCGACTCGCGAGCCCCAACGGCCGCTGGCCACCCCAACCCCGCCGCTCTCAACCGATCCGGCCAGCTGACCGTGTCAAGAACCACACAGACTTGCCGGTTGCGCAAGCGCAACCGGCGGAGCCTCACGTCGTCGCTTCACGGCGAGTCCTCGCGCTCATGGCTCGCAACGAACCTGCGCGTCGTGCTGAACACCGATCGTCTCGACGTCGTTGCCGCGGAGAACCGCTCCGCGCTTCGAGTCCAAGAGCCGTGGTCATCGCATGCGGCGTGAATCGGCCAGCTCTTGAGATGAGCCCTGTAACGCCACTGTGCCGGACTGCCTCCTTGTCGATGTCCCGCATGCAACGTCGACACGACGTTCACGAACAGGAGCATTCATGAGCACGACGACCGTGACGCAGTCCGCCGCCACCGCCGAGCGGACCGAGGTTCCCGCCACCGTCCACCAGCTGCGTGGTCACCGCCACCCGGATGCCGCAACCAGGCGCTTCAGCGGGATTCGTCGGCAGTGCCGGAAGCTCTTGGCATGCTCAGCGCCGCTCGGTGTAGCGGCGACGGGGGCGGCGAGCGCCTCGCCCGCAGGCGCCCAGGTTGCGCCAGCGCCGTGCGTGATCGTCTCCAACGGATTCAGCTCGGCATGGGCAACTGGGCCCCATAGAGGCGCGCGAAGTACATCCGCTCCACTGTCGTGGGGTCAGCCATCGCGATCGGCAGCTGGGGCCCGTACTCATGGCGGTGGACGGCAATGGAGGTGTCTACGTTCGCCTGGCTGAAGGCTGGGCGTATTGGTTCGCCACGCCCTACGTGATGTCGCTGACCGATCGATGCATCTTGCATGGCGACGCCGCCTCCTGCCAGACCTTTGGTCGGCAGGTCGATGCAGCAATCGCCCAGCCGACCGCTTCTACCGCGCGCCGCTGATTCTGCGACTGCTGGATCGCGAGCATGGCGATGGACGTGTCGTCCCCCAGGGAGGTTCAGCCCTGGTGGACGACACGTCAGGTACGGGGACCGATCTGCACGCTCGTTCTCCCGGCAGCGAGCGTCCCGGGCGAGACCGCGCTCTCGCTATACGCCTTGTTGAAGGAACGATCCTCCTTCGGTGTCGACCATGGCTGCAGCAGATGACCGGCGCGATCCACTCGAGTGCGCCGCTTCATGACTCGCGCTGCTGCCGGACGAGCGCGCAGCAGCGAGCGTTGTTTCCACCGGGCTGAAAGCCGGGCGGATCTGACCCGTTGACGATGCGCCGTTGGTCGACAAGGCAAGGCGGTGCACGTCTGGCCGGTGGCCACGTTCGATGTGAGCTGTAACGGGGTCAGCCATCGTGGTCTCTCTACAGGTGAAGCCCCAGATCCAAAGGAGCAGCGTGAAGCATGGAACTCGTAGCATGGCTTGCGGAACTCGAACCGATCAGGCTGCTCTGGTAATGGCTGGTACTCACCACGCTGTTCGGGTTGGGACGAGCGTTGAGGGAGTAGCTGAGTCGATGGTGCCCGGGGCGCCCGGCTCTGACTCTGTTGGCATACTGAACCCGGCGTTGAGCTACCCTGCCCCGTCGTTCCTGCGTCTTGGCGCACGAAGGAGGGGGCAGAGTGGGTGCGACCAGTTCGGCCGGCGCGTCGTCGGCGGGGTACTCCGTGTGAACGTTCAGCGCTACGACTCGCGGCGCGAGGACGAACTGATCCGGTTGATGAAGGCGCAGGATCTGGCCGCCACCGAGGAGCTCCTGAGGCGCCACGAGCGCTTCATCACCCGCGTGTGTCGGGCGTCGAGCGACTGGTGGAGTCAGCACGACGTCGAGGATGCCGTCACCGATGTGATGATGGCTGTGTTCCAGCACGGTCACTCGTTCCGTGGTGCGTCGGGCGGCGAGTTCCGGAGGTGGGTCGTCGTCATCGCCGGGCGTGCATCGCAGCGGAGCAACAACAACCGGCGGCGACTGCGTCCGGTCGATCCCTCTGATGTCCCCTCCCGCGCTGTCGAACTGCCCACCACAGCGGTTGAGACGCGTGACGCGTTGGCGGAGTGCCTGGCACAGCTCAGCGGCGATCAGCGGCAAGCGCTCGGCTTGGCTGTGTGCGAGGACTTGTCCTACGACGAGATCGCAATGCTCCTGACCGACGACCGGGGTCAGCCGGTGAAGCTCGGCACGCTGAGGCAGTGGGTCAAGCGGGCGCTTGACCACATGCGGGCTTGCCTTGCTCAGAAGGAGGTCGGGTGGTGATTGAGGACCCGTTCATCCGTCGGCTGCGCGATCTGGCACCGCCGGTCTCGATCGACAGCGGTTGGTTCGAGGCCCGGCTCGCAGAGACTCGGGCGCGCGTCGAGGCGGAGAGCCGGACGTCGGTGTCGGGCGCGAGTTGGGCGCCTCCGCTGCTTGCCGCGGCTGGCGGCGCACCGAACGCAGCTGACCGACCGAGTCTCACGGTCTCAAGTGACGACGGTCAGCTCACGTTGCAGCTGGAGACGGTGGATGACCGGCTCATCGCTCGGATCTCGGCAGACCGACCGGGGATCGCCGAGTTCTCCTGGGCGGTTGGTGAGGGCGACGTGCAGTTCCGCCGGTCGCCGCTCGCGCCGGCTCGGGGCGGGTATGGCGCCGCCTACGACGTGGGCCGAGCGCGGATCGATCTCGCCTTGCGGGCGTTGCCACCGCGGCTCGTGCGGTTGGACGAGCTGCAGCCGGACGACGCTCGTGCGGCGCTGGGGAGCGGAGCGCTCGGTGCGGCGGTGCGGGCTTGGCGTCAGCTGGCGGATGAACCGGGGTTGGACCCCGCCGTGAGGGCTGCGATCGAGGAGGCGCTGCGTGACCGCTGAGCTGGGTGACCAAGGGAGCTTCGAACTGGCCCGGGTTCCAGGTAGCGCCGCTGAGATCTGGTCCGTGGCGCGAGAGCTGGCCCGGGCCGGGGATGTCGACGGACTCTCCGAGCTTGAGCGTTCGTCCGAGCTGGTGGACGTGGTCGACGAGCTGCCGGCGAATCTCAATCCCTCACCGATGATGCGTACCGAGGCCCTGCTGCGGGTCGCTGGGCTAGCGGCGTCGTATGGCAGGGCGCCGGGGTCGATCGGGCCAGCAGCCATTGAACGTGCGGCCGACGCCTTCACGCCGCCGAACTGGGCTCAGTGGTCAGGCCGCCAAGTGCCCGACGAGGTCTTCGCCACAGCGAGTCCGCCGATGCAACTCGTCGACGACCTCATCCGCTTCACGCCGCATCCGTCGTTGGTTGCGGTGCGCGATCTGCTCTGCGATATCGACGGCACCTACGAGCCCGGCCGCGCCGCGTCTGTGGTCGTGCCGATCCGGCGCGGCGTGGACGGAGAGGCGGCCACACTCAGCTTGATCGAGCGTCCCGGGCCACCCGGCCTGTTCCTCGACGTCGTGCGGTGCCCGTTCCTCGTCTGGGACGAAGCCTTCGAGACAGCGCTGCAGAACGCTCGTCGCGTGGCAGGCAACCCCTCGGGCTCGTTGCGCTGGTCCCTCTTCTGGCGGACGTCTCAACGGTCGGTGACGGGGATTGGTGGGCCCTCCATCGGGCTGGGGGCTGCCGTTTGCCTCCGTCAGCTGCAGGCTCAGCGGCGCCCGCGATAGCCGCATCTACACCGGCGCTATCAACGCCCACGGAGTCATCGGGTCGCTGCTGGACTCTTCCGACGACCTGGGGAGCTATCCCCAGAAGGTGGAAGTCGCCGCCGCATCGGGCGCCACTCTGGTTCTCCCTGCGGTCGACCACCCTGCCGTCACCGCATGGGCTGACCGTCATGGCGTCATGGTCGAACTCGAGGGTGCACAGCACCTCGACGACTTGACCGCGTATCAGGCCGGGGCGGCACCGCTGGTCGGGGACGTCTGCCCCTACCCTGGCCTGGCCGCATACGGGGCGGGCGACGCCGGCCGGTTCTTCGGCAGAGAGGCTCTCGTCGCAGAGTTGCTGGAACGCGCTACCGAGCCGTTTGTCAGCGTGGTCGGGGCGTCAGGGAGCGGCAAGTCGAGCCTCGTCCGTGCTGGTTTGCTGCCGAGCTTGGCCGCGGGAGCGCTGCCGGGCAGCGAAGAATGGCCGCAGATTGTGCTGTCGCCGGGCTCAGAGCCCCTTGCGGCGCTGGCCGAGGCGCTTGGCACTTCGCAGGAGGGTTCTGTCGAGCAATGGTGTGAGCGAGCGGTCGAGAGCCTGCTCGATGGTCGTCACCGCGCGAGCCGCGTTGTGCTGGTCATCGACCAGTTCGAAGAGATGTTCACCCTCGCCGAACCCGAGGCTGCGGCCGCGTTGATCAAGGCGATCGTCGGGCTTCGTCACCATCGGGTCCTGGCGGTGGCCATCATGCGCCGACTACTACGCAGAGGTCGCCTCGTCCGACGCTCAGTTCGCCGCAGCGTTCGCCGACAACCAGCTGCTTGTCGGGCCCATGCAACCGAGCGAACTGCGTCGAGCGATCACCGGTCCGGCCGAACACTACGGCCTCGTGCTCGAGCCTCGGCTGGTCGACGCAGCGTTGCGTGAGGCCGATGCCCAACCCGGAGCGCTCCCACTGCTCTCCACCGCACTGGCTGAGACCTGGAAGCGGCGAGAGGGCCCCCAGTTGACCCTCGAGGGCTACCGGGCAGCCGGTAGCTTGCGGCTCGCGCTCGCCAACCTCGCCGAGTCGGTGTGGTCGAACGCCACAGCCGCCGAGCGTCAGGCCCTGCGGTCTGTGCTGCACCGACTTGTGACAGCCGGCGGAGCGGCACAACCCGTACGCAGGCAGCTACCCCTCGACGAGGTCCGCCACGAGCGGTCGCTCGGCGCAGCGCTTGAGCTGCTCGCAGACCAACGGCTGGTGACGGTCGGCGAGCGCAAGCCGCGATCGCGCATGATGCGCTGCTCACGGCGTGGCCACGGTTGCGGACCTGGCTCGACGACGACAGCGATGGATGGCGGCTACATCGCGCAGTCGCGGCCCGGGCGCTCGAGTGGCAGGCCGACGATCGCTCCGAACAGCTACTCGAACGAGGTCCCCGGCTGGCCGCGCTGCAGAGCTGGCAGGTCGGCCACCCCAACGAGCTCACCGAGCTCGAGCAACAGTTTCTCAACGCCAGCTTGCGCCAGGAACGGCGGCGAACCACCACGAAACGCCTGACTGTCAGCGCGCTGGCCCTACTGGGTGGCATTGCGCTCATCGCAGGTTTGACCGTGCGCTCGAGCCGAGCCGCGGCGAGCGAGAGCCGTCGATGGTCGGCGTTCAACACCGATGAGGTGACCGTGCGCACCCTGGCCGCACGTGCCCGGGAGCAAGCGACCGTCAACCTCGATCTCGCTCTGCTGCTCGCTGTGGAAGCGAACTCGATCGATGCGACGAGACAAGCTGCGCCAGACGGCACGCCGCCGTCGACAGGCGCCGAAGCCAGGTCCTCTCTGCTCGAAGTCCTACAGCGAACCGCATACCTCACTGCGTTTCTCTACGGCGACGAACGTCCCCGACGGGCGGCGGTGCTGGCGGCTAGCGGCACCCGAGTAGCGGCTGGCAGCGACAATGGGACCGTCGCCTTCTGGGACGTCGACGAAAGGGTGTTGGTGCGGGACCCGGTGGCCGCGCATGGAACGAGCGAGGTGCGCGGCCTGGCCGCATCTCCTGACGGCACCATGGTGGCATCCTCCGGTGAGGACGGCACCGTGCGCATCTGGGACCCTGTTACCGGCAATCCGGTCGGCGAGGCGCTGACCCACAACGAGCCGGATCCCGACGCACGCACGTTCAACCACAACGCGGTCCCCGCAGTCACGTTCAGTCCAGATGGCCGTCTGCTCGCTTCCGGGGATCGTCACGGTTCGATCATCGTCTGGGATCTGGCATCACGCCAGCCCGTGCAACGGCTCCAGGAGCGAACCGGCGGGCGACCGAACGACCCCGACGACCCGCCGATTGTGCTCACGCTCGACTTCTCGCCCGACACCGCTCTGCTCGCGTCGGCTGTGACACTCCCCGACGCCGACAACAACAGCAACGAGGAAGGAACGTTCACGCTGTGGGACTGGCGGACCGGCACCGAGTTGCTGCAACACGAGCCCGTCCACAATGGATCGACGAACGCTATCCAGTTCGACCCATCCGGCGAGCACTTCATCACCTGCGGCCAGGACCGCTCGATCATCCTGTGGGACCTCGACAAGCTCCTCGCTGGCGCGGGCGAGGCGTCCACCAGCCGTCGATTCAGCCCGCACAACAACGGCGTCCTCGACTGCGTGTTCACCCCGGACGGAACAACGATCGTCTCGACATCGAACGAGGTGGCCCTGACCGACGTCCACGACCGCGCAGCCGTGCTCGAGGGCGCGGCACTGCAGACCACGTACGAACGGGCACACACCGGTGTCGTCGCCGCCGTGTCGTTCGATCCTGGGTCGACGCGATTCATCACCTCAGCGACCGACGGCAAGATCGCGGTGTCGGACCTCGCGCACACGATTGCGGCCGGCCGCCGACTGCACGTGCCCGGTGAATCACCCTCCTTGGCCGCTGGTGGTCCCGCATCTGGGGTGGGAATCAGCCCGGATGGACGTACAGCAGTGGTCGGCAGACCCGACGGCACCCTCACGATCTTTGACGGCGACACCGGCGATGTTCGCGCCGGCCCGATCGACGCCCACAACAACCAGATCTGGCTGATCTCTTTCGCGCCGGACGGTCGATCGTTCTTCACCGGCAGCAGCGACAGCACAGTCGGGAAGTGGGACGCCGAGACGGGCCAGCAGCTCGCCATGTTCCGTGGCCACGCCGACAGCGTCGCGATCAACAGCGTGAGCCTCAGCCCTGACGGGGCCGCTGCAGCATCATGTGACACCGCCGGCACGATGCATGTGTGGGATGCCGACCTGGCAACCGAACGCTGGAACGCGAGCGTTGCTGGCTCAGACTGCTCGGTCGGATGGCTCACAAACAACGTCATCGTCGCTGCTGGCGGCATCCAGGTCACCTCATGGGATGCCGCAACGGGAGAACGTCTCTCCCGCCACGTCGGCGCACACTCTGAACCCATCCAAGCTCTCGCCGTCGGCCCCGACCGTCGAACGTTTGTCACCGGTGGTCGCGACGTCGACGCTGTGCTGTGGGATGCCGCCACCGTCACAACCGCTGCGCACGCCTCTGACCCGCTATCTCCAGACACCACGAGACATGACCACCGCAGACGCAACCGAAGCTCGTTTGGCGCGGTCGCCATCGCTGCCGTCAACAACGGCACGATCGCGCTCAACTCCTTGGACAACGGGCAGCTGCTGTCGCTCCTCATCGGCCACCAGAACGGCGCCCGCCGCGTCGCATCCGATGCCGCCGGTGCCGAGTGGTGAGCGCCGGGTTCGACGGTCAGTCGATCCTCTGGGAACTCGACCCACAGCGCTGGATCGAACAGGCGTGCGCAATCGCAGGCCGTGACCTGACCGAATCAGAATGGGCGCAGTACATCAGCGACCGGCCCTACCATCCGACGTGCAGCGACCACCCGCGATGACCACTGCGACAACCGAAGCCGGACGAAGAGTGCCCCGACATCTGTAACAGACGAGCGGGCAATGGCCTCCTTTCTCCTGTCCGCCGCAGCACGGCGCTGCGGGGAACAAGGAGGTCGCACAACCATGATCGAATCCTTCGTTGAAGGTGCACTCGGCGCGCTCGGCCAAGAGCTCATGGAAGGCGTCAGCGCCAACTACCGCGAGAACAGGGAAGCAACCCGTCGGGCCGAAATCTTAGCGGCAGCGGAAGCAGCCGCAGCCGAGCGGCGCAAGAAGATGCTCGTGGCCGGAGTGGCGGTGGGCGCCGTCGGAGGTCTGGCGGCATGGATGTTCTCGTCCCGGCGGCGGCATCGCGGCGCCGACGAAGGCCTCGTCGAGCCGCCAGTCGTTGAGAAGGCCGTCGGATAGCCCGGACAGCAATCGCGCCGGTCAGCGCTCAGTCGCCGCAATCCCACCGTTGCTATCACAGCAATGGTGAATTGAGGCCCTATTGAGGTCGGTGGCGGGGATGGCCGTGGCCGTCCCATGACCCGTCAGCCACGTTGACTGGGCGAGAGGCCGAGCTTGACGAATCGTCTCGGGATTGGGCTGAGATTCGTCCGTCGTTGTTCGGCTTTGATGGATCGCAATGCCCCGACCACTGGAAATGCTGGATGCGCTTACGCGCTCCGCTTGACTCTGAAGGATGAAGAAGGTGTTGATCGTCATCGTAATGGCTTCCCTAACGCTAATTGTAGGTATTGGTATAAATATCATATCGGGCCACTTCGAGCTGCCTGCGCGTCGCAGCACCCAGATCGCTATTCCTGTTGTGGTGGTGACCGTTATTGCGACATTTGCGTATGTAGGTATAGACTTGGGCGGCTCGTCACTCGGGCTCGGCGTAGTAGCCGATCGCCCGAACCAATCGCCGCTGCCGACGGCCGAGTCTGCGAGCACCTCAAGCACGGGGATCGGATCTGATTCGACTCTGGTCAACGGATCGGCGCTCCGCCCGGCCGACCTACCCTTCGACGGGAAGTACGATTCAGGGCCTGATGCATATGACTACGCCTTTGCCTTTCCTGCTGCGTGGCTGCGATCGAGTCCTCCAGCTGGCTCCAGTCGAGTCGTGCTCATCGCTACAGAGGCCCCAACGAGTGTGACGATCGAGTTCAACGTCGTGCCCGCATCTGCTGTGCCTAGCCATTACGCAGTGCCCAAAGGAAGCAGACCTCATCCAGCGCAGCGTCGTCAGGATCCGCATGCCTGACGGAACCGAACGACCTTCTGGAATTGAGGTGAACGGTGCTACATGGATAGCGCGAGAGTCTCGCGACCGGTGGTGCCGGACGTACGCCTTCTTCGACTTCCATAACGTGATGAGTGGTCTGGCCGTCGCCGATAGCCGGTACTTCTTCGTCGCCGGATGCGCACCGAACGCAGAATTTGCAAGATACGAGCCGCTGGTGCAGCGGATCGTGCAAGACAACTTCGGAATCTTTCGGAAGCAGGCGTGACGAGGTATGGGCAAGTGAAGCCTCGGACCCTGCAGACGGTGGCTCAAACCCGGGGCGAGGCTGTGGGCAATCCCGAACAGCCGGTCAGACATTCATCCTCAACGAACTAGGCGTCACCCACCGCCCTCGGAGCCCGCCGGGCTTCGAGGGCGGGGATCGTTGCCAGCAGAGGACCGCCCCTGCTGATGTCCATGACGTCATCGTCCCTTTGATGGAAGGATCGGTCTCGAGACCTCGCCTCTCGGCCTCGTCGCGTGAAGCCCTCGCCGGGCTGCCTTTGTCGGTGTCTGAAGACGGAAGGCGGTTCGGTGTTGAACGTTGGGAAGCTGGGGTCGGGGGCGGCGGAGTACTACGTGGGGGAGGTGGCGTCGTCGGCGGAGGACTACTACTCGGGTCGGGGGAGGCGGCGGGTCGGTGGGTGGGGTCGCTGGCGACGGAGTTGGGCCTCGTAGGGGAGGTCGACCCGCACAGTTCCGGCGGGTTCTGCAGGGTCGGGATCCGCACACGGGCGAGTACCTGGTGTCGGCGCAGGGATCGGCGGGGCGGGCGGCGAAGCGGCGGGGTGAGCGCCCCGTTGAGCAGGGCAGCTTGGACGAGGTGGTCGACGTGTTGCGGGCGGCGGCGCAGGCTCGGCGTGTCCGGCCAGTACGTCCGGCGGCTGCTGGCGGAGGGTGCGGCCTTCGAGGCACGCCGCGGGGCGGCGGAAGCGGCGGGCGGCGCGCCACCTCCGGAGCCGTCGGCGTTCCTGGTCGGTACACGGCACCCGTCTCGGGGGTGGTTGGTGGCACGCCGGGAGTTGGAGCGGTTCTCGGCGGGTCGGCGGGTGGTGAAGGACCGGCCGGGCTTCGATCTGACGTTGCGGCCGCCGAAGTCGGTGAGCGTGCTGTGGGCGTTGGCCGACGACGAGCGGCGCTGCGTCGATTCGTGAGGTCCATCGGGAGGCGGTGGACGAAGTCGTGCGCTACTACGAGGATCGGGCCGTGTTCGTCCGATCTGGGTCGGGCCGTCGGCGGCTGCTGGCAGCGGATGGCGTGGTGGCAGCAGCGTTCGATCATCGGACGAGTCGGGCGGGAGATCCGCTGCTGCACACCCATGTGGTGACGGCCAACATGACCTGTCGACGCAGCGCCGATGGCGAGCTGGTGTGGCGTGCGATCCCCGGCGCTGGCCTGTACGAGCATGCCCGGGCGGCCGGTCACCTCTATCAGGCGCACCTGCGGCACCTGCTGTCGGAACGGCTCGGGCTCGCGTCCACGCCGGTGGTGAACGGCACGGCGGAGGTGGTGGGGGTGCCGGAGCGGGTGATCGAGTTGTTCTCGAAGCGCCGGCAGGAGATCGCCGAGGTGTTGTCGGAGTCGGGGGCGAGTTCGGCGAGGGCGGCGCAGGTGGCGACGTTGGAGACCCGCCAGGCCAAGCAGTACGGCGTGGACGCCGATTCGCTCGACGCCGGCTGGCGCCGTGAGGCGGCGGGGGTGGGCTTCGGCTCGGAGCAGGTGGCCGCCTGTTTCGATCGCACGGCGGTGGCACAGGTGGCCCGCACCGAGGTCGATGTTGCCGGGTTGTTCGATCGGTTGGCGGGGCCGTCGGGCTTGACGGAGCGGTCGGCCACGTTCCGGCGCACGGAGGTGATCGAGGCGATCGCCTCGGCGGTGGGTGCGTCGGCGTCGGCACGGACGGTCGAAGCGCTGGCGGACCGGTTCCTGGGTTCGAGCGGGCGCTGCTGGTGGACCGCCCACCCGTTGAGACCTCAACCGATGCGGCCGTCGGCCACGCCGAAGCCCCACCGGAGGACGGTCCGATCGTGGCGGCGCCGGCGGTGAAGCGCTCGGCCACACAGAAGCTGTACACCACGCCGGAACTCGCGGCGATGGAAGCGGTGCTGCTTCGCACTGCGACACTCCACCGACGATCACTGGGTCTCGGCGGCGACGTGGTGGAAGCGGTGCTGGCGGACCGCCCGGATCTGTCGGCTGAGCAGGTGGCGATGGTTCGGGCGGTGTGCACGGCGACGGGGTTCACGCTGCCAGTGGCGGGTCGCCCGGGATCCGGCAAGACGTATGCGACCGAGGCGGTGGTGGCGGCGCACGTGGCGGCCGGTGTGCCGATCATCGGGTGCTCGGTGTCGGCCACGGCGGCGCTGGAGTTGGAGCGTCAGGCGGGCTTTCGCCGTTCGACGGGTGTGGCGGCGACCACGGTGGCGACGGTGCTGCACGATCTCGATCGTTCGGATGGCGGCCTGCGGCCCGGGACGGTGGTCGTCGTCGATGAGGCATCGATGTTGGCCACCCGAGATCTGCACCGTCTCGCGGCGGCGGCGTGGGCATGCGGGGGAGCGGTAACCTTGATCGGCGATCCCGATCAGCACGGTTCGGTGGACGTGGGTGGCGTGTTCCGCCGGCTGTGCGCCGACCGGGGTGAGACGCTGGTGCGGCTGGTGGACAACAACCGCCAGCAGGATCTCGAGGAGCGGCGGGCGGTGGTCGACTACCGGCAAGGGCAGGTGGCCGAGGCGCTGGCCCGCTACGAACGGGCCGGGAAGGTGGTGCGCTCCCGGACGCCGGGGGAGTCCTTCGATGCCATCGTCGCCGACTGGTACGCAGCCCGGCGTGCCGGATGTGCCGATCCGATGATCGCCGGGCCGAACGCCACCCGCCGGGCGCTGAATGAACGGGCCCGAGCATTGCTGGTGGCCAACGGCGAGCTGACCGGACTGGTTCTCGACGTGGCCGGCCGGCAGTTCCAAGTGGGCGAGGTGGTGGTCGCTCGCCGGAATGACCGCACGCTCCGTTCCGACAGCGGGGACTTCGTCAAGAACGGCTCGGCCGGCTCCGTCACCCGGATCGAGCGCAGCGGCGACGTGGTGGTCGACTTCGAGCTCGAGGGAACGGTCCGGGTGCCGCACCGTTACCTGGCGGCCGGTCACCTCGAGCACGGCTACGCCCGCACCAGCTATGGGGTCCAGGGCGCCACCCACGCCGTGGCCCGCTACCACCCGACCGACGTGTCGAGCTTCGAGGAGGGCTACGTGGCCCTCACGAGGGCGCGGGAGCAGGCCAAGATCTACCTCGTCGACGGCGAGCTGCCCGAAGACGTCGAGTTCTCCCACCAGCAGCCGGCGTCCCGACCGTTCGGCATGCAAGAGGTGGCCGCCGGGTTACAGCGCCGGCGGGCCGGGATCATGGCGGCGGGACGCCGCGCCGGACCTCGACCAGCTTGCCCGCCTGCAGCACTTGCTGCCGCTGCACGAGCTCTCTCGACAACGCCGGCGCCTCGCCGCTCGTATCGACGCCGGCCCACCCGACGCGGCCGACATCATCGCCGACGCCACACAACAGCTCGATGCGCTGCTGGCACGACGCCGCGCTTCATCGGATCGAGACTCGGCAGCAGCGCTCAGGCTCGCCCGTCTCGATCAGGCAATCGACCGGGCCGATCATCGCCTGGCCGCCGCAGAGCAGCAGCAAGCCGATCGGCAGAGCTGGATCAATCGGCACGCGCCCCTCATCGCACAACATCGGCTGCTGGAGCGCGCCGAGCGCACTGCGGAGGTGCGGGTTCGCGCCGATGCCGTGCACCGCGTGGATCCGACACTGCTGACCGTCATCGGTCCGGAGCCGTCGCTGCAGCGCGATCGACGGTCGTGGCGACGGGCGGTGGAAGCGGTGGCCGTGTACCGAGCCCGCCATCCCGAACCGATTCAGCCGCCGAGCACGCGGCGAGCGACGGTTGGACGCATCCACCGAGTGGCTTGCTCGGGCCGCGCCCCAACGAACCGACCGCGCTGGCCGATTGGCTTGAGGCTCGGGCGACGATCGAGCAGACCACCCATGCCGCTGCGACCCGCTCCGATGCTGGGATCGGGCTATGACCGTCGACGGAAGCGGGCGTGGGCCGACTGCATCGACGTGCCGAACTGTTCGCCGACCTGTTCCCACGTGACCCCATCGACGGTGCGGGCTTGCTCGACGAGATCGGTGGCCAGCAGCTCTAGCGCGCCCCGCAAGGCCAACGCGGTCACCGCCAGGTCCAGCGGCTTCGGCTGCGTCGTCACCCGGCCCGGATCGGTCGGGTCCGGATAGCGCCCACGAGGGACCTCGAGTTCTCGAGCGGCTGCAGCCAGCGCCTTGCGCGCCGCGCTCATCGTCGCCGCGTCAACCGCCGTTGGGTTGGGCGGACGCCCCGGACCCCGAGCCAAGGGGCCAGCCTACCCCGTGAACAGGTTCAATCTGACGCCCTGGTCGGCTACGGACCTCCTGGTCGGCTATCTCGCTGCCCTTCGCGCATGATCTGCGGCTCGGGCGCTTCTTCGCTGATGAGCGGCGAATCGCCTTCTGTGGGGAAGCGCCGCCGATTGACTTCGCAAGCAGCGATGATTCAGCTCAACTCAACGCAACATTTCGCGCAGCTCTCGGCGGAAGCATTGACCATGCCTTGGGAGGGAAGGAAGTTCGGTAGCGACCGAGGACGTTGGTTGTACCCGTCCTCGCAGGTCGGTGAGCGCAGGGGCGAACAGTGCGCACAAGGGGACTCACAAATGACATCGCTTATACTTCAATCCGCTTCCGCAGAAGCATGGATCGTTGCGTCCAAGTGAGTATCTTGCTGTAAGCGCGGCGCCGACCATATTGTCCTCGGCGACTGCATCGAGATTGGAGGAAACGGTGGTATTCGTTATGATGGATTCCGTTGGACTAAGCTCTACGACCGTCCACATCGCCAAGGCCGACAGCCTGGACGAGGCGCCAGGCGGATCGATCTCCACGCCTGTCGGGGATCAATATCTCCAGGCGCCCAGCGTCTCTGAGTGAGTAAAAGACATCCTTCATCGAATTCTCGGATGTGATACCTGTCAATTCGTTGCCGATGCGGTTCGTTATCTCGCTATTCGACTCCAAGTACTTGAGAACGATTTCGTGCGGTCGGGCGAGCGGGGCGTGGCGTATGCTCACGACGAAGCTGCTGCTGTCCACCATGAAGTCGGGTGGCTGGAGGCGTGCTTCATGCATTTTGGCGAACACGGTGTTCAGCCCTTCGCCAACAAAACCCTTGTTGGGTGGGTCAGGGTATTTGTTGAGTAACCGCACAATCGTTGGATTGCGAGAGAATCGCTCCGTGAGTAGATTATCCAAGGACATGTGGCCAGGAAGCGATCCAGGGCTTCGCACCTCTACGCGATCGTCAAAGATCCGAATGAGGATATCGTCAGAGAGATTGTAGTCGCGATGGATTACTGCGTTGACGATGACCTCCTTGAGGGCCTCTGGTGGGTAGCGTGCCGGCTCCATCGATCCATCTGGACTGAGGTACGAAACCTTGAGATGAGAGTGGTGACGGTGCTGATAGCCTGCTCGATCGCAAGTCGTGCGGGAGCCTGATGCTGAGGGGCACACCCTCAAGGTGTTCCTGTCGCGGCTCGGGGTCGCGTGTTGTACCGAGCAATCTTGATCGCACATCGCTTGGGCAGGATCGCAGACGGAGATTCGGCATATAGGCAGTGCTGCGGCTGTCCGCACAAATCGAGCCGACTGCCACGCGCTGCGCGCATCGGCGGAGCGGATCTGTCGACGGGCTATAGACATCAAGAAAGTGAAGGAGCTCGGCTTCCAAGCACAGTCTGTCCTCGCCATAGTCGGCGAGAAGTTGATCCTCATAGGATCGCTTCCTTTCGATAGTCCAAGGTCTACAATCTGCTGTGCGTGGAGCTGGATGTTCGATGTACCTCGCCGTGCATACATCGCGGCCCTTCGCCGTCTTGTGTACGTCGGGACTCTGTGTACGTGGACCAGGCACACGAGGCCATCGTTCGGATTGGAGCGACGCCGGAGGTACTCAATCGAATATGGAATCGGGGGGCTGCAGTCGCGCGCTAGCGCCTCGAGGACAATGTTGCTCTCAATGTCATCGTAACCTTGCCACCGGCGGAGGCCCGCTGCCACCTTGCGACGCTGATGCCGACGGTGAACTCGCTGCCATCAGCGTTTGCGAGACTGCAGCCGATCTCTTGAGGCCTTCGCCGCCGATCCAGGCTCTTATGATCCCAGAACTGGGATTCCATTGTCTCGATGAGGCTCGTTGCATCCGCCTCTGACATGTCGGTGATGTCGATCACCCCCGGATTGTAGCAACAGACGCACACGGCGTGCTCAGTGCTGCGTCGGAGGTCGTCGTCCGTCGCGAAAGGGCAGCCAGCGGCCAGTGGACCAGATAGCCGCAGCGTTACTGCATGGTGGCGTCGCCAGCTGCCTGCTGAAACTCGACCGGACACGTACTGTAGACAAGCTGGTGCCGCAGGAGTGCAGCGGTGCGGATAGTCGACTCAGGTGGGACTTACCGGTCCAACTCCCGCTTCGATCGGCGCTTAGCAGGCGAAGGCGACGAGGATGCGCGCAGCCAGCACGCAGGCCGGACGTGGTGGTCTGGCGAGCCTCGGCGGCGGAGAGGCCGATGGCCGTGGCAGCGGTGATGAGTGCGTGCTCGACCTCGCCGTGGTCCAGATGCCTGCCGACGAGCTGTCCACCGAGTGCGAATGCGCACCGGTTGAGGGTGTGGTTCCTCTGGCCTTCCCAAGCCTGGGATAGGCGTCGGAGCCTCCGGCGAACGCAGCGTCAGCCCAGCCGGAGTGTGGAACCCCCCTGGAGCGCTCGGATGTGGCTCGGCGGCCGATATCTCCGGGACGCAGCCGCTCGAGCAGCCAATCCGGCGTGACGATCGGTGCGGCAACCGTTGCGTTCCCAGCGATAGACGGTGCCGTGGAGATGCGCTGATATTGGTGGCGCGGATGACGCAGCCGCCGTCGCCCCGGATGGATGCCGGGGCCGATGCGTCGGCGGAGTTCCGGCACCGTGGCCCCGGGGTGGTGAAGTAGAGGTGCCAGCCGCCGGATCCGGTGCGGACACGGGGCGCCTGGCGGAGCTCGCCATGTGCCCGGACGAGATGGCGGATCGTACGGGTGCCGCCGTGGTCGGGATCGACGTCGACCACGACGAGATCGCTGATGTGGCTGGTGCGGATGGCGACGTTGCCGGCCCAGCGCAGCCACCACCGTTGGATCTGCCGGACGTCGGTGGTGGCGGTGAGCAAGCCGCGTGCGACGCGGGGGTGCTTGCCCGGTGACGAGCATGCCGGGTTTCCGCACGAGCAGCCGCTGCCGGTCGCCGTGTGGCACGGGAAGACATGCCAGCCCTGGGCGGCGTAGTGCAGGGCAGCGTCGATCGGGCGCATCTGCGTCGGGTCCGGCTACCAGCTGGCCTCCACGGTGTCGGCGAGGGGCGGAAGGCGTCGCTGGCGGGCAGGGTGCGCAGGTCGATGAGTGGTGCGCCGAACCAGCTGCGCTGCTCGGCATAGCCGTAGCGGAGCACGGCCCCGGCGGTGTCGGCATGAGCACGTGGCAGCCGGCGATGGGGAAGTCGACCGACACCAGCCGTGCGGCGGTGTCGATCGACGTGGGATGGTGCCGAGCATGTCAGCGGGCGGCAAGGCATTGCCTTCGATGTCTGTGGCGCCTGCTGCGTCGGTGCCCATCACAACGAGCTCCCCGGTGCGGTAAGCTGCCGGCGATCGTGATCGCAGGTTCAGTGAGCTCGCCCGCCGCTCGCAGCAGGAGCCGAGCGGCGCTGTTGAGCTGCATGACCTCATCGACGCTGTCTGTGCTCAGAACCCGGAGCTCGCCGTGCCGCTGCGCCTCCCGCCAGGCGGCAACCTCACACAACAGCGCCACACCCCCGGTCGAACGGAGCAGAGCAGCCAGCTCGTCAACATCGTCGCCCGTGCTCGGCTCACGCTCCGTTGCCCGGGCAGCGACCCGGCGGGCCGTCGTCGGTGCGGCGGCGGAGCCGGTCTGGAACTCGCTCCCGCACAGCCCGCAGAGCACCGGGCCCTGGGCGAGTACCGACGGAGCCATACGAAGGCGGCGGCCACACGTGCAGCTGGCGGCAGGCGTCGATGCCCGGCCGCGCTCCTTGCTCTCGGTTGTTTCGTCCGTCCCGCTGTCTGACGGGTCGCCGGCCTCGGCGCCGCCACCGAGCGCAGCGGCCGGTCCGAGTCGGCGGGCGATGCGCATGGCGTCGCCCAGCCGGTCGATGTCGGTGGCGTAGGTGTTGCGAGCGGTGTCGGTGAGGGTAGTGTGCGCCCAGCCGTAGGGCGGCTGAGCGTCGACCTCGAGCCCGACCTCGTCGGCCGCACGCTTGAACCGGTTGTTGTGGTAGCGACCACCCCGTGAGCAGTCCCTGATCTGTCGAGCGGCGTTGAGCCCGTGCGCTGCTTCGTGCAGCAGCACCTCGAACACGGCGTCGGCTGGCAGGTGCAGCGCCTCTCCGGCGAGAAGGACCTCGCCCCGGAGTTCTCCGTCGGCGATCCAGCGGCCGCCCCACCAGTGCCCCAGCTTCACCAGCCGGCCCCGTTCGACCCCGCTGCCCAGCACGATCACGACGTCCGGGAGATCTGGGTGGCGTTGCTGGATGGAGCGCCACGCAGCCTCGCAGGCAGCGACGAGCTCGCTGGCAGCGGGCTGCGTGAGTGTGGGCGCCGATTCGTTGTCCATCGTCCACAAAGGCGGTCTGGACGGTGTGAACGCGACGAGGGGTTGCTCCGCCCACTGCGGATGGAAGAAGTACGCGAACGGGGAGTCTGCCCCTGCCTCGTGGTTGCATCGCCGCTTGGTCCGTGCTGACCTCTGGCGCCGTTAGGAGAACCCCGATACGTCGGAGTGTGAGGGGAGGGTCGCGGTGGCGAAGGCGAAGCAGGTCGAGCACACGTACCGCTGCTGGTACAAGGACAAGGAGAAGGGCACTCGCTGCCCGCTGTTCGTCAAGAGCTACGGGGCTCGGTGCGAGGCGCACAAGTACCTGTGGTGATGGCGCAGGGCCCGACCGTCGGCGGCAATCGCTCGCTCAGGCCCGATTGAGGTACCAGGGGCGCAGGCGGAGGTGGGCGGGGAGCTCGCTGCCGTAGAGGAGCACGGCCTGGTTGGGGGCGATGCGACGGAGGACGTCGGCGGGGGCGGTGCGGCGGTAGGCGTGGTGCTCGCTGATCGTTCGGCGCTGGCCATGGAGGTCGCCGGAGACGTTGTACTCGGTCTGGCGTTGGTCGCCGATGAGGCGGCTGACGTAGTCGAGGGTGGCTTGGTCGGCGATGCCGGTGCCGAAGAGCTTGGCCCGGTGGTTGTTGAGCACGGTCTGCGCCCGGTCACCGTAGATGGCCTTGATCTGGGCCAGGTCCTGCCAGATTGACACGATCGTGATGCCGTGGCTTCGAGCGGTCGAGGCGTAGCCGGGGAGGTCCTTGAGCGGGGCGATGTTCCCGGCTTCGTCGAGGAGCACGAGGCAGGGCTGTTCGAGTGTGCCGCCGTTGGCGTTCGCCCGGTCATAGGCGTTGCGGATCGCCTGTTGCACCAGCACGTTGAGCACAGGCCGGAGGCGGGCCTGTTCGTGGGCCGGAGCGACGATGAAGATGGTGTTGTCGCCGTCGAGCCACCGGTCGAGGTCGATGCGGCTCGCCGGATCCGGGGCGCTGTCCTCGTCATCCGTCGGTGGTGTGGCGGCCAAGCCCACACCGGGGTCGGCGTAGCCGGCGAGCACGTTCTCGACGGTGGCGAAGATGCTGCTGCGTATGCGCTGTTCCTTCTGCCACACGGCCTCGGCGGCGATGAGGGCGTCGAGCTTGCCGGTGGCGCGGAAGGCGTCGTGGACGTCGTCGGCGATCTCGGCGATGAGGTGTCGGCTGATGGCGGCGTCGATGCGTTCCTGAAGTTGGAGTTGCTGGGCTCGGGGCCAGCGGTTGGGTGGTTCCTGTTCCCAGCTGCCGGGTCCGCCGCCCATTCGGGCCAGGTGCGCCCGGATGGCGCTGATCTCGGCGCTGCGCACGTCGGGCTCGAGCTCTTGGCGGCGGCGTAGGGCTCGGGGGCTGTGGGCGCGTCGGTCATGGCGTCGTCGAAGCCGGCGGCCCGTTTCAGGATCCGCTCGACGTCGGCCTGTTCCTGGGTGTCGATCCAGCGGACGACGTCAGTCATGGTGCGGCCGTCGAGCGCAGCGGCGTGGAGGTAGGGGCGAGTGCCTTGCGGGCTTGGGTGTACCAGTAGTCGCCGTCGGTGACGGTGTCGAGGCGGGGCTGGGCGGCTTCGCAGAGCCATGCGGCGATGCGCATCGCACCCGCCCAGGAGCGACAGGCGTCGAGTGGGGTCCAGCGGGCGGTGGCGTGGCCGCTCGCCTGGGTCGGGTCGTAGATCCACACCGTGCCCCGCTGGCGACGGTGCTCGAGGGCGGCATCGAGGAGGTCGTTCTTGACCGAGGTGGCGATGATGGGGCCCTGCCATTCGAGCAGGGCGGGGATGGCGAACCCGGCGGTCTTGCCGCAGCCGGTGGGGCCGATGACGGCGAGGCTGGTCTGCGGTTCGGCGGCGATCAGCCGGCGCCCGGCCCGGCCGAGGGTGAGCCGGGCCGGCCTGCGGCCGGGCGATGGTGAGCCGCTTCAGGTCACTGGGTCGGGCGAAGCCGGCGTCTGCCTCGACGCCGAGCACGCGACGGCGAGCGCGCCGATGGGGCCGCCAACGCAACGCCACCGCTGTCCCCATCACGCCAGCACCGAGCGCTGCGATGGCGGTGCAGCCCCAGTAGATCCACGGCCCGGGCAACCGAGCGGCTTGGGCGGGTGGCCAGGCCGACGCTGGGTCGGTGGCACGGCCGGGCAGTTCGAGCAAGGCTCGGCCGGCATCGCCGAGCCCGTAGGGCGCCGGTCCATGCCCTGCGACCAGTGACGCGGAGCTGCGCCCCGGCCCACACCACACCGGCGATCGCTGCGAAGGCGACCAGCGCCGACGACGATGGCCTCGAGGCCGAAGTCGCCTGCCGGTGCTCGACCTTCGGACCCCGCCTGCGGATGGGGTGGACGCATCAGGCGGGGCTATGCCGTCATGTGTTGGTCGGTGTCGCACAGCTGCCGTTCGTAGGAGGACAGCAGGTGCTGCACCACCGCGGTGTGCCCACCGACCTTCCACAGCGCCCGCCCCTTGACGAGCCGGGACAGCAGGGCCGCTTCGGTGGTGGTGAGATCGAGCAGCGCCGCCGCCTCGGCAACCTGGTCGCTGGACTGGCGGAAGATGACCCTGGTCTGCGTGTCGGCCAGCAACCCCATTGCCACCTTGGCGGTAGCCGTGCCGTCATCGGCCTGGGCGCGCAGATCGGACAAGCGGTGGACGACCGCCAGGTTGGCCACGCCGTAGGCCCGGGACAGCTTCCAGGACGCCTGGAGGTACCGACTGGTACGTTCCGAGCCGAGCAGCGCCCAGGCTTCGTCGAGCACCTGCAGGCGTCGAGGCCCGTCGTGGGTGGCGAGCATGGCCTGCAACCAGGCGGTCGCGGCGATCATGACCAGGGTGAGGGCTTCGGGATCGTGGTGGACAGCGGAGAGGTCGATGACGATGCCTGGGCTCTGCCAGTTGACGGTGGCCGTGCTCGGGCCGTCGAACATGCCGCGCAGGCTGCGATCGAGGAGCTTGCCGAGCCCGTAGTAGGCGGCCTGCACGGTGCGGGCGAGCTCATCGGGCGGCTGACGGGCGGTGGCGGCCATGTCGTCGGTGGGGTTGGCCAGCAGACCTGCCACGTCAGCCAGCGTCGCTGGGCCATCACGACGGGCGAGCTGGTGACGGCCCAGCCGACCGTGGCGTCCTCGATGGGCGTCAGATCCCGACGCAGCACGGAGCCAAGCAGCGCGGCGACCATGGTGGTCTGGCGGCGAGCGAGCTCGTCCGGTGCGTGCGCGGCCGCATCGGGTCCGGGATCGAGTGGGTTGAGCCGCTCCCGACCGCCGGGGTGCAGCTTGATCACGGTGAGGCCCAGAGCATCGGCCAGCGGGCGGTACTCGCCCTTGGGTCGGCAATGGCCACCCAGCGGCCGAGCACGCCGACGCTGCGGTAGATGAACGCCTTCGCGGTGGCGCTCTTGCCGACGCCGGGTTCGCCGGCGATGAGCATGTTGGGGTTGGTGATGAGGCCGCTCTGGTAGGCATCGAAGGGATCGAAACGGAACGGGCTGCCACCGGCGAGCACGTTGATGCCGTGGAGCAACCCGTGGCCTGGCAGTGGGCCCGCAGTCTGGAACGGGTAGATGGAGCACAGGTGCGCGGTGGTGGCCTGATGGCGGCGCACCCGCAGTCGCCGGGCGAGCAGCCCGCTCACGGGAACCACCGCTGCGACAGGCCGCGGCCGGTGGGCAGCGCCAGCAGGAGGGCCAGATCGTGGCGGCCGTCGAGCCGGCGTAGCCGCAACCCGGCCTGCGTTGCGGCCTGCTCACGACGGCGCAACTGTTTCGCAGCCCAGCCAGATCGGCGGCGCTGACCACGATGACGCCGACGTAGTCGAAGCTCGGCGTAGCCGGCAGCCAGTTCCGCTCTGCGCGGGTGAGCACGTCGGCTTGGGCTCGTCGGTGTTGCGCACCGATGCGGAAGCCGGTTCGGGTCCGCTGTTCCTCGTCGGTGGCCAGCTTCACGCTCTGACGGTCGATCGTGCGCTGGGACGTCGATCGGGCCACCGGTTCGAGATGCACAGCCACGGTGCGAACGCCCGTGTTGGCTACCAGCAGCGGCTCCATCCAGCCGGCTGTGACCTCCAGCCGGGGCCACTGCTCCACCAGGAAGCCGCGTGGAGAGCGTTATCGATCCCGAGGTGGTCGCGGTGGGCCCGGAACGTGCCGAGGCGCAGGTGACCGGGGCGACGGCGCCCGGTCAGCTCGACGAGGCTGGCGGGGTCATGACGCTGACTGCTGCCGAACGGGGTGAGGCACCGTTGCCACAGCTCGCGCAGCTCCTGCGGACCGAGCGGCCCGGGGGTGCTGAGGCCGGCGATGTCGAGCCGGTCGATGAGCAGCATCGTCTCGTCGAGCAGCGCTCGTGCGGTTCGGATCGTGCGGTCGCTGCGCTCGCCGGTGATGGGGCGCGGCGCCCGACGTTGATCGGCGGTGATCACGAGGTGGGTGGTGTGGGCCGTGCTGTTTGCCTCGGCGCGCTCGACCAGCTCCTCGTAGGACCGCAGCGCCGCAACGCTGTCCGCAGCGGCGTCGCCCGAACGTCGCTCGAACCCGTGGCGCTGCACTCCGATCGGGCTGGGCTCCGAGCGTTCGAGCCACCGGATGGAGCTGACCAACCCGCGCTCGACGCAGAACGGCGCCAGCGCATCACCCCACTGCTGCAGCAGCCGCTCCTGCTCAGCCCGCTCCGCCAAGGTGAAAGCGCCGCCCGCCACGGCGATCACGACGGACACGGTGGCTTCGGTGTGGTCGATAACGATGCCCACCGATCGCCCGTCTGCGAGACGAACCTCGTCGATCTCGAGGCCGCGTAGCACCGCAGGAAGGTCGCTCGACCGGCGCCGGGATGCGGCCGTCCAGCGATCAACGCCGGCTGCCCGGGCCATGGTCCAACCCGTTAGCAGCCGGAGCTGGTGGCGCACGGGGACGCCGGCGACCACGCCGAACGCCAGGATCCCGGCCGCAGCGAGCGGGGTCAGCACGATCGGCGCCGGGACCGAGGCTCGCAGCAGCAGGCCGCTACCGATCACACCCGCGGCCAGGAACGTGCACTGGGCGACGTCGAGGCCGAGCAACACCCCGTTGGTCGCGGGCGGGGCGAACCGGTAGCGGCGTGGCTGGGGGTCAGCCATGCGCCTGACCGTTCTCGGATCGGGGTGGGGACATGGGTGCATCGGTGCGGGCGCGGATGCGGGCCGAGTCCGGGCCGGCGGCACCGTCCGCGCTGATGCCTGCAGCCGGTTGTGCTGCTGACGGTGTTCCAGGGTCCGCAGCGGGCGCGGATCGCGACGAACCCCCGCGTGCGGAGGCCTCCACGGCAGGTGTCGCGCTCCCAACGGGCGCTGCGCCTCCGCTGCCGCGCTGTCCCGCCAGCGACTGGTGGGCCGGACTCGCCACCTGTGCGGCAACTGGTCCTTCATGCGGGAGGGCCGCCGCCATCCCGCCGGTCGTGGAGGCGGCGACGCCCCCGCCGGCGAGCCGGGACAGCGATTGCGCCGACGTGGCATGCATCGCTGCCGCGTGCATCCCTCGCACCGGTGAGCGGGAGACACCTTGGGCGACGAGCGAGGCTTCCGCCCACGGGATCAGCTTGAGGACCAGGAACGGTGCGAACGCGGCGAGCGCGAGCACGGTGCCACCGGTGAGCAGCGCGCCGGTCGCGGCCGCGGTTGGATCGCTGCCGGGCTCGAGTTGGAGGGTGGTGGTCGGGCCCGCCAGCGCCGCCACGCCGACTCGCAGGGCGATGCAGATGACCAGCTTCGACACGATGATCGCGCTGAGCAGCTCGACGGTGCGGCGGAGCACGCCACGGGTCGCCGGCCAGGTCATGGCGGCGAAGGACAGCGGCGAGATCGCCACGATCACGTAGATCAACACCGAGCGGACCATCAGCTCGAGCCACACGAACAGCGCCGCGATGACCGCCACCAGACCCAGCAGCACGCCGGCGAAGCCGCTGGTCGACGTGTTGATCGCCTGCCCGAAGGTGGAGAGGAACTGCACCGCCTGCCCGTCGGCTCCGGCCAGCACGGCGCTCGATAGCGCGTCGGTCAACGCCACCAGCTTGGCCACCACCTCCGTGGAGGCCACCATGCCCAGCACCGCAGCCGGCAGGTGCAGCGCGATCTGGCGCAGCAGCGCGGCGCCGTTGCCGGCCAGTAGGCCCTGCACGATCCCGAGGAAAACGAAGGCCAGCAACAGGCTGACCGCGACGGAGCGCACCGTGGTGTATGGCGATCCATCGCCGCTGAACCACACCGCCTGCACGTCGGGCGAGGCGGCCTCCAGCAGGAAACGCACTGCGCCTTCTACGAAGTGGCCGACCGCGCCCAGGATCCACCGCTCGATGCCGTCCGACACCTGCGAGAACGCCCACCCGCCAGGCGACGCCACCGCGGCCGGGATCACATCGACCGGGTTCGGCAACGAGATCTGAGCCACCAGCACGGTCACGACTGCGCCCACCACGGCAGGAACCCGGCGATCGCCTGCTCGAACGGCGCACCCAAGGTGGGCGGTGCCGACCGGTCGGCGATGGGCGTCGGGCCCGGTGTGACCGCCTGGTCCAGCAGCTTCCAGTCACCGCGCTCCCACACGAGCTGGACCACGTTCGTGGACCACGACGACTGTGGATCGATCACGCCGGCGCTGGTGAGCACGCCGACGCTCCAGACGGTGACCACGGCGCCGTCGGCGCTGAGTGACTCGAGCCGGGTGCCCAGCACCGCCTGCCAGAACCTCGCCGTGCCACCATGGTTGTCGATAGCCGTGCGCAGCGCCATCACTTGTCGCAGAGCCTCCTGTGTCTGGCTGACCGCGGTGGCACCTGCGCTGATGAAGCTCATCGCGGTCGGTACGTCCTCGTCGGTCAGCTCGAAGAGGATGGAACTGGCCAGCACGTAGTGCGCCGCCGCGGCACGAGCGCCTGCGCCGTCCCGTGCGAACCCCGCCGGCATACCGAACGGTCCATGGGCTGGCGGTAGCCCCGTGCTCGGCGCAGCAGCTGTTGCGGCCGCCTCGGCCGTTCGGAGCGGCTCGGCGACGGGCGCCAGGCGGTCGGCGGCCGGGACCAGGAGTGCCCGTGCGGTGAACCCGGCCAGGAACGTGGTGGCCACGGCGATGAGAAGCCGACGGCGGGAGCGATCGGTGCGAAGGTCGGTGGTTGCGGGGGTGCTGGTGGTCATCCAGCCGCCGCCTGGAAGAAGAGGTTGACCGCGATCGGTGCGATGCCGGCGAGGCAGGCGCCGATCACGCCGGCCAAGGCCAGCTGCTTGCCGCGGTAGCCGCCTGCGTAGTTGCCGGACTGTTGGGCCAACCCGTACACCGCAGCGCCGAGCAGGATGCTGGCCAGCGACCCCCACAGCGCCACCTGGGACAACCAGTCCAGCAGCTGTTGGACCAGTGAGGCGCCCGGCATCCCGGCCGCCGAGGGCGTGACGCTGACCTGCGCCACCACACCGCCATCGAGAACGTGCATGAGATCCTCCTCCCGGCCGGGCGGCCACACCGCCCGGCCGGGATCGTTGGCTCCTGACAGAGGCCGTGCGTCGGACCTCACCCCACAAAGGCGCGCTGCGGCGGCCGGGCGCGACACGGAAGGTCGACCGGGTGAGCTCAGCTGCGCTCCGCTGGCGCAGACCGGCGGATGGTTGCGCAACGGCGTCGAGGGGCATACCGTTCGGAACAACCAGTGACAGCCTCCGGTCCAACCCCTCCGGATCGGGGGCTGTTGCGCGTTCGAACATCGCTTCTCGTGGATCGATCAACGCGCTGACGCCGGCGGCCATACGATGCGGCCTCGTGGGACGGCAGGCAGCTCGATCGGTCGGTGTGGTGGTGTTCGCCATTGCCGCCGTGGTCATGGCCGCCTGGTCGGGCGCCTACTGGAGCGCCACGCTCGACCCCGTCGACGCCACCGCTGGGGAGCTGGTAGTGGCCGCGCTGTTGACCGCCGTCCTCAGCGCCGGATTCAGCGCCTGCGCTTGGGTCCTGGTGCGGCCCCGGATGCGGATCGGCGTCACCTGGGCCGGTCTGCTCGTCACCATCGCGGTTGGGTTCTTCGTCTACGGCTCGATGTTGCTGCGTGCGGGAATCTGGCGGAAGGCCTCCGCTCGCGTGATCTCGCGCGACGCGCGTGAGCGGATCGAGGTGCCTTTGTCGTGCGATCGGCCACATCGGCTGATTGCTCAGGAGGTTCTCCGTGCGCCTGCTCGCCGTGCCGTTCGCCGCTGCCCTGGCGGGCGTGCTCGCTGTCGCTGCCCTCGCCGGCGGGCCCGCTGATGACTACCGCAATCCACCCAGCGACCATGCGTTGGCCGAGATCCCCGCCCACCTGCTAACCCGCTACGTGGATGCTGCCGCGACGTGTGCCGGGCTACCCTGGCAGATCCTCGCCGGCATCGGCTTCGTCGAGAGCGATCACGCCCGAGGGACGGCCGACCCGCTCACCGGGCAGGTCGAGCCGCCCATCCTCGGTCCCGCCCTCGACGGCAGCGAAGGCATCGAGGCCATCGAAGACCCCTCTTCGGTCGATGGCTGGATGCACGCACAGGGCCCCATGCAGTTCCTGCCGACCACCTGGCAACGCTGGGCCCGTCTCGCCCCCGGCCGACCTGTGGGTGCC
This sequence comes from Acidimicrobiales bacterium, assembly GCA_041394365.1. Classification (GTDB taxonomy): domain Bacteria; phylum Actinomycetota; class Acidimicrobiia; order Acidimicrobiales; family CAIXPF01; genus CAIXPF01. The sequence continues at coordinate 12,589 of JAWKIM010000022.1, read as the reverse complement.
ACCCCCGACCCCCACAACGCCTGGGACGCCATCTACTCCGCCGCCGCCTACCTGTGCGCTGGCGAGAATCAGCTGACCGACCTCGACGAGGCCGTCCTCCGCTACAACCGCAGCCGCGCCTACCTCGCCGATGTCCGGGCGAAGGCGGTGCAGTACGGGCTCGGCGCGACCGACGCAACGGGACCGATGAACGGCGGGTTGATCTGCCCGGTGGCTGGTCCAGTTGAGTTCCGTGACGACTTCGGCGAACCCCGCTCCGGCGGCCGCACCCACCAGGGGAACGACCTGTTCACCGCAGCCGGGACGCCGCTCGTCGCCGTCGAGTCAGGTGTGATCACCTCCGTCAACGACACCGAGGTCGGGCTCGGCGGCGTCGACCTCTGGCTCCACGGCAACAGCGGCACCGACTACTACTACGCCCACAACACGGTGAACCTCGTTCGACCCGGTCAAACGGTCGCCGCTGGCCAGCCCATCGCCCTCCCCGGCAACACCGGCAACGCTCGAGGCGGCCCGCGCACCTGCACTTCCAGATGCACCCTGCGGGCGGCACACCGAAAATTCCATTCCGCCATCTTGTTGTGGCGTGTGCATCTGCTGCGCTCTGACCGAGATGTGCGTCGTGAAGGACCACTTGTATGGGCGTACTTCCCTTCACGCTCCGGCTGAGGCGCGCACAGATGGTAGGCGGTGAGCAACTCGGAGATCTAGCGCCGATTGCGCCGAGGCGTGACTCAACGACGAGTTCTGGCTGCCGACTTCTAGGTGGCCGGAGTTGGCCAAGGCCTGCTGCGTCCAGGAGACTCTGATCTCAATGCCGAATGGTTTATGGGGCTGTGACCATCGGCGGTCGCGAAATTGCAAGCACGGAGTGATAGGCGGGATGAACGCCAAGGCTTACCTGCTGACCAGTTTCCAGTGCACGGCGGACCAAGACCAATGCCTTCTTCACGTCGCGCTCACTGGCTGGAAACATCAGTCGGTCGCCCGCCTGGGAGACGCCGAGGAACTCAAGGCGGAGCAGCTTCTCGATCGCATCAGCATGCGAATCCTCATCGAGCCCGGACTCAGTGAGTGCGTCACGTACGCCGTCAATGGTCATGACCGCATCTCTCTCAAGAAAGCACAGAATGAGTTCCTCGAGATCAGGAATTTCGAGTCTACCCTCTACCAGCAATCGGTCCAGCGCGAACTCCGAATAGTGCCCTTCTGCCGCTATGACATCTTCCGCCAGTATCCGCTCGTGCTGGCTGCTCAACGCGGCGTCGAGGGCCGTTCTGCAGAACATGACAATATCGCGAGGTCGGGGTAGTACGGAGTTGAGAATGTACTCACGCGTCGCTTGACCATCCACTCGATCAACGAAGTAGCGGCTCCAGAGCTCTGTCCCAGCCTCGGCTGACTGATCAGCGTACAGGTATCGCTGCTCTGGGATGTGTGCGAGTGCATTCGGGTCGCGCCAGACCAACTCCGAGATCGGGAGTTTATCTACCTCGCCTGCGACTCGCTTGATAGCATCTAAAATGTCAGTCCGGAGAAACACGGCGACCGACACGTTGACGCTCTCAAGGCGGCTGCTTGACTTGGCGAAGCTTAGACGTATCTTTCGAGATGCCTCAAGTAGTGCAAGCAACACTCGAGACATCTCAGCCACATTGGTCGACGAGTCCCAGCTTGCGTCCAGATTGTCGATCAAAATGTACGCGTTGAGTTTCGCTGGCGATGCGCTGCCGATCTTCCGTCTCAGCTCTGAGAGGTAGACCTGATGCAAGGCTTGGGTAAGTTTGCCCCTGAACTCCTCATGGCTGAGTTGGCCTGAAATTCGCTCCTGCAGTCTGCCCAGTGCTGTTTCGAGGCGAACCGTAAAATCTGCATCGAGAGACACGTCCGCATCGTCGACAAACTCAATGAAATCCCTCTGGGCGGCGTTGGCGCCGCTTAGAAGCGACAGACGTTCGAGGTGGCGCCGTAGTGTCGCGCCAACTTCTGTCATCAGCAAGAATTCCCATAGCGCATCGAGTGCATGCCGCTGCGCTGCGTCATCGTACGTCGAAATGAACTCAAGCAACGCGCTCATCTCTGCGCCTGTTGGGGAGATGACAGCAACCAGGTTGTCGGCGTGGTGGGCGAGCTCTTCACGCGCTGCCAGCAGACATGCCGTCTTGCCAGCGCCCTTCCGGCCGACAAACAGACCGGTCTCGCCCTTGATGATTTTTGCGAAGTGTGGTGTGTCGACGAAATAGTGAGGAAGCGTATCGGCTTCATTCTCAGCCACCGGGTCGCCAAAGAACAATCCCCGAAGTCGTGCTGAGAGATCAATCTGCTGTTGTCGACGCGATTGGCGTGTGGCTGCCAATTCGACCGTACTAACTGCCCCCTTGAGCCACTTGTCGACTCCGTCCCGCAATTCTGCCGTTGAGCCGTAGACCAGTACTTCGTCTCGATAGTCAATAGCAGTGATCGTGTCGGCTCTGCCAGGAGGAGAACGGGCTTGCCCATGCCCGACGCCAGTCCAGCCACGAGTGACGCTCGTGCATTGTGCTCGTCGGACTCGTGCCGACGGTGGTGGCACAGGTGGACAATGGTGGCTCCCGAGGCGTATATCGCTTGGGCGTAGTAGGTCAGGGGTAGGGTGGGTGCTTCGCGGTTGTCGGCGACAATCGGCGCGGCACCTGTGCGTCCTTCCTCTGCGCGAACCCGCCTGAGGAGTGCGCTCTGCGGGGTCGTCGGCGTGGTTGCTTCGAAACAAATACAGAGGCGGGTGCGCCAGGTCGGAGACTGCCTTCGATGTGTCGCTGGAAGACCGTATCGGCGGACAATAGTGTCTCAAAGTGCTTCAAGAACTCAGCTTGCACGTCCTCAGAGCTCCGGTGACTCGAGTATCCCAGCGTTGTGAGCGTTCGAACCTTGTTCCACCGCTGCAGCGCGTACTCGTCGCTCGCATCGAAAAGAAGCCAGACTGGTTTATTGGATCCGATGGCGTAGCCCAACTCGAACAGCACATTGGAATTGCACGTGGTTACATCGAAAGCCGCGATTGTCGACGAATCAATTGCAGACTTAACCACGTCGATGATCAGCTGGCCCGATATGGGAAGGTCTTCCCAGGAATGGACGTCGACGAGACCTGTCTGCGAGATTCGAGCGATGCCCTGACGGATCCGGTCGGCCAACAGCGGAGGCTCTTTGCCGTAACCGAAGAACACCGATCTCTCTGCCACCTGCGGGCCCCCTGCGCTCGCCTACCTAAGCGTGCTCGAATCTTATAGCCCTCGCTCATGTGGCGGCGCGCTTCCGAGGTCGGGTGCGGCGAACGCTGATACCATTCCGTCGTTCGTCCCGGCTTCGGTTACGTGGGTGAGACCTTAGCTCGAATATGGGGTTAGTTCGGACGGACCGATGTCTTGCCCTTCATGAGCCTGCACCGAGTGCAGTGAGTTCATCGAGGACCGCTTGCGCCCGGGTGGGGTTGCCGGAGCGTTCGTGGGCTCGGACTCGGTCGAGGAGGAGGGTTTCGTTGCCGGGGCTGGCGCGGAGGCCCTGGGTGCAGGCCCAGTGGGCGAGTTGGGTGTCGCCGGCCTCAATCGCGAGGGTGCGCGAGCAGGTGGGCGGCCTCGGCGGCGGTGAGCTCGGCCATGGTCACGTGCTGCTCGCTGTGGGCCCATTCGTAGCCGCCTCTGGCGTCGAACAGGACCCTCGAACGAGCTCCAACCCTTCTCGAAGAAGGGTCATGGCGTCGGCTGGGTCGGCCTTCTTGGCATGCAGGAGGCGGCAGGACAGACGATCCAGGTCCGTGGTGACGGTCTTCGCCAAACGGTAGGCACCGGTGCCGGCGTAGTGGGGGAGGTGGTACTCACCGGTGTTGTCGGTGCCGAGGCTGGTTCGGGCGAGGGTTACGGTGGTGTTGAACGTCCCGACGGTCGGCATGCGATCTCGCCACAGGATGGTCTTGAGCTTGTCGTCGCTGACGCCCTCGGGATGCAGGGCGAGGTAGACGATGAGCTCTTCCGCCCGGCGCCGGGTGACGGGGGCCGGCACGCCCTCGACCTCGATGGGGCCGAGCACCCGCACCTGGACGGCGAAGGGTGGCTCGGCGAACGGCTCAGTCCGCTCGGACGGATCAGTGCTCAGCGGCGCAGGAGCGGGAGCGTCGTCGATGGCAGCTGGTTGCACGGTGTGGTCCAGCAGCTCGTGGAGTGCAGCTGCCGAATCGCACTCGAGCAGGTCAGCGACCAGCGTGAGGCCGAGGGGCGCAAGCGTGAGCTTGCGATCGGGCTGGAGCTCGAGGTGCCAGCCGCCGACGTTCCTACCTCGAGCGATGACGCCGATGCCGTGGCCGGTGTCGGCGGTGAGGCGTTGGAGGGTTTCGAGCTGCGAGGCGGTCGGTGTCTCGTCGGTGAGCACGATGGTGGGGATCCAGCCGTCTCCGGTGTGGCGAGAGAACCGGGCGGCGAGCGTGTGGGGCTGGTCGACGGCGTGCAGCGCTCGACTGACCGATCGGTGGGTCGCCACCAGTTCACCGATCGCCGCCGCGATGCCGGACACGCGGCGGATGCGGCCCTCGGCGGCAGCATCGCTGAGCGGGGCGCCGCCGGTGACGATGACGTCGATGTGATCGGCCCACGCGCTGGTGGCCAGCTGCAAGGCGAGTGCGTTGAGGAGCTCCGTCGACCGCGGGCCGTCGATGGTGAGCAGCCCAGCGGTCTCGACGTCGATGAGCAGCTGATCGCTGTTGAGCATGCCGATGTTGACCAGGGCGGGCAGCGGTGCGGCCGCTTCAGCGGCGAGGTTCCGGAGGTCGGTGTCGTCGAGGTCCGGGTCGGTGACCCAGCCGCACTCGTCGTCGGTCATGCGGAACCCTTTGGGTGGGTGTACCGCTGGCTCGTCGAGGAGCACCTCGGTGCGCCGGTTGGCGGCGCGCACGGCGAGGATGCGTGGAGGGATGGTGTGCTTGGCGCTGAGTCCTGCGGCCAGCGCCCGTAGCGAGAGGTCGAGGAACTCGGCGTCGTCGAGCGCGGCGACGTGGCGGAGCTGGCGTTCGAGCAGCTCCAGCCCGGGTGGTACGGGGCGAGGACGGGCGTCCATCGGCCGCTGCCGGTGTGCGGCCCGTCGGAGTCGCTGCAGTGCCAGTACCGCCCCGGCGGCGGCAAGCCCACCGCCGAGCACGGGCCACAGCACCGGGCTGGTCTCCTCGTCGGTGTCGGCGTCGGCGTCGGCGTCGTCAGTGGCGTCAACAGCGTCGGGCTCGGTGGTGAGGAGCGGTGGGCCCAGCGTGACAGTCGCCGAAGGCGCAACATCGGCAGCGGAAGCGGCGGTCGCGGCCGTGTCGCCGGGAGCACCGACGCTGCTTGGCGGCAGGTCGGCCGGAGCGCTGCTGCCAGCAGCGGGCGTGGATTCTGCCGCCCCCGGCATCGTCGAAGCGTCCGCGTGCTTGCGGGCGCAGAGACGGGCACCGCGATGGGTGCGGCATTGGGCGAGGCAGCGAAGGCTGCGTCGGCCGGCAGCAGGAGCACCCAGCCGGTGGAGATGTGGCCGGGGTCGGTGAGCAGCGAGCCGTCGGCCTGGGGGACTCCCAGGTTGAGCTCGTAGATCTCGCGCCACCGCAAGGGGTTGCCGAGGTGCCGCTCCGCAAGGCCCCACAGCGTGTCGTAGCGCTCCACGGTGCAGGTCGGCGCAGCCACGACTGCATCGGGCAGCATGCTGCTCGGTAGGTCGGCCTCGGCAGGCACGGTGTAGGGGACGACCAGCGGTACTGGCAGCTCAGCGACCGCAACGGTCGGTGTCGCAGCCGGAGCAGGAGCGGCGAAGGCGGTGGCGCTCTGCAAACGCACCAGCAGGGCTGCGGCGATCAGCTTCCGCGCCATCGCTTGCGTCGAGCCGCCCGCAGGCAGGGGCGCCGGGCGCTGGCGTATCCACGCCCCCAGCTCGACGGCGATGGAGGCCGCAACCTGCACCCAGGCCAGCCACGCCACGATCACGAACAAGCGCACCAGCGCCGAGTCCGACAGGCCGCTGGTGGTCAACGTCTCCCAAGCGGTACGCCAGGTGGGCAGGGCCTGGGGCCAGGGTGCACCCGTGATCCGCCAGAGCGCATAGGGCACGCCGGCGAGGAGTCCGAGCAGCGTGGTCAGCGCCGAGCGCCCTGCTGAGCTGGCCCAGACGGGAGGTGCGGGACCGGGTGGTGGTCATGGGTTGGCCTCCTGGGTGACGCCTTGGATGCCGTGTGCGGAGCCTCGGCCGATGACGGTGGCGTCGGCGAGACCGGCGATGCCGAGGATGGAGAGCGGCTGTTCGATGGTGACGGTCACGGTGACCGTCTCGCCGGTGATGGTGACGGTGCCGCGGTGGCCGGTGTCGGCGAGATACTGCTCGGCCTTGCGCCGGGCGGCGACGGGGTCGAGGTGGTAGCCGCCGCCGGCCCGAAGGCGCCCTTCGTCGAGGGCTTGGGCGCCGGAGCGGGCCGCCTGCTCGGCGACGTGTGCCGATCGCCGCCGGGCGGCAAGCACGGTGCCGCCGTCGATCACCAGCCCGGCCATGACCGGAGGGCCGCGGAAGAACACGGCGACGAACATGCTGATCGAACCGTTCTCGCAGTCGTGGCGGGCGGCGGCGGTCATCGCCGTCGCTCGGTGGGTGTCGATGGGCGCGTGGCGGTGGCGTGGAGCTGCTTGGCGCCGGGAACGTCGAGGAGGGTGAGGTCGTCGAGGGCGACGATGCAGGTGATCCTGGCCGTGACCTGCCCACCGGGACGGAAGTCGCTCGTGTCGAGGGCCACGTCGAGGTGCGACACGTGAGACCCGCACCGACCAGCGTTGCTGCGACCGCGGCGGTGCCCTCCGCTGGGCGGCGCCGGGGAGCGGGCCAGGCTGGCGGTTCGGGCGGCGTCGCGGGCGGCGGCATCCACGTGTTGGCGGGCGCCGGCGATGCGGCCGAGCGCCACGATGAACAGCAGGGTGAGGATGATCGGCGGGGTGAGCAGGACCAACTCGATGGTGGCGCTGCCGGCATCGGCGTGCCGGTGGGTGTTCGGGCGGTGGGTCATGGCGCATCAGCCCGGAAGCGTTCGGTGGGCCCCTCGGCGCGGGCGTGCACGGTGAGGGTGAGACCCGGGACGATGGCGTGCACGTTGCCTCGCACCTCGACGGCGGCCCGATCGTTGGTGCGGCTGGCCGAGGTGCTGAGGTTCTCGACGAGCGCAGGAGCCGCCTGGGCCATGAAGTCGGCAGCGGTGGCCTCGCCGTCGCTCGATGGCGCTGCCGCCCTCGAGGCGAGCAGCACGCACGCCAGCTTCCTCGGCTGCGTGGCGGTGACGGTGTGCTGGGCGTGGGAAGTAGAGCCCTAACTGTGGATGACCGTCATGATCAGCAGGAGGAGCACGGGGACGGCGAGCACCGCCTCGACGGTGGCGTCGCCTCGTTCCGAGGCGGGATCCGTTCGACGGTGGCGTGGGAGTCGGCGGTTTGTCATCAGGTGGTGGTGATGCTGTTGGCCTTCTCGATGACCTTGGCCACGATGATCGCTCCAGCGGCCAGCGCCAATGCGGCGAATATGGCGACGATGATCACCTTCTCGGTGACCTCGCCGCGCTCATCGGGAGGGCGCAGCGGTTCGAGCCGCCACCGGATGGCGGTGATGAGGCGCGCGTGAGCTGCCAGTCGGACATGGCGGTTCCGCCTTTCGATTGCGATCGGTGGGATCAGAGCCCGGTGAGGACCTGGATCACTGCGGGGTAGCCGAGGAAGAGCACGAAGCCGAGCATCAGCAGCACCACCGGCAGCGACATGCGTTCGCTGGCCGATTGGGCGGCTGACTCGGCGTCGGCCAGACCCCACCCGGATGGAGCGGGCCTGGCCGCGGATCGACGTTCTCACCCGAGCGCCTTCGTCGCCGGCGAGCGTGACGGACGCAGCCAGCTCGTTGAGCTCGCTGATGAGAAGCTCACGACCCAGCCGTTCGAGACCGCGCCACGGAGCTTCCCCATGAGCCGGGCGTGGGTGAGCGCATGGCGGATCTCGGCGAACGCCCAGCCGTGACCGTCGCCGGCGCTGGCGTTGAGGGCGTGATCGACGCCGGCTCCGCCCGCAAGGCGCACGGCGACGAGGTCGAGGTAGCAGCTCAACGCATGCCGGAACCCGCGCCGACGCTCGTCAGCGCTGAGCTTGAGCCCGACGAACGGCAGCGTGAGGCCGGCGGCGGCGAGCACCAGTGCGGACCACGCCGGTAAGAGCAACGAGACCCGGACTCCGCCGAGGGCCATCAGCCCCGCCACCGCCGGCGCCCACAGGAGCCCCACGGTCCCGGCCAGCGCGGTGCGGGTGGCCAGCTGCTCGCTCGACTGGCCGGTGACCCGCAGGTCGGCCGAGAAGCGGTGCGTCAACCGGTCGAAGCCGCGGGTGCGAGCCAGCGGGGCGCCGACGAGCCTGACCAGCGACGAGTGAGGGACGTCGGCTGGCGCAGCCATCGACGGGCTGGGTTGGTGCAGCCGGGCGAGCAGATCGGCGAGCGCAGGCTGCGTCGGGCGGAGCCCGGAACGGACGAGAAGGATCCGCACCCGGTGAGCAGACCAAGCAGTATGGCGGCGGTCATCGGGCGGCCCCCACCGGTGGGGCCTCGGGGGAGAGGAGGAACCGTTCGGGCGCTTGGAAGCGGCTCATGTGGGCCAGCCACCACAGCGCCGCACCCCAACTGGTGGCGATGACGGCGAGGGTGAGCTGGCCGAGGGCGTCGCCGTAGACGGCAACGTAGCGGGGGTTGAGCAACACGAGGCCCGCTGCCGTGGCCACGGTGCAGCCGGCGATGACCCGTACGGCGGTGCGCATGCGGAGCGGGCGGCCTCGACACGGAGCTGCATGACCGCTTCGTCGCGGGCGGCGTCGGCCAACGCGCTGAGGAGCTCGGCGAGGTTGCGTACCGAGCCGTTGGCGGCCACGGTCAAGGCCGCGACGACCAGATCGGCGATGGGATGGGCGAGGTCGTCGGCGAGGTGGCGGAGCGAGCGGCCGAGTGGCTCGTGCTGGATCCGGATCGAGAAGGCGATGACCTCGTGGCGGATCGGCGCTGGTGCAACGGGCGCGGTGGCTGCGACGGCCGCTTCCAGGCCGTGGGCGGCGGCGATGGTGTCGCGCAGCATCTCGGTCCAGGTGGCGATCGCCTCGGTTCGGGCCACACCAGCGGCGCGCTGGCTTCGCCCACCCAGGAGATCGCTGGAGAACCAGCCCAGCAGGCCGCAGGCCACGGCGGCAACCGGCCAGCAGGTGGTCGCCAGTATCACCAGGGCGGCGACGCCGGCCCGCATGAGCCGTTGGCGGGCATCGGCGCCGATCGTGCGTCGCACCGACCGACGGGCGGCGGCTCGGCCGGACGCAGCCCAGCGGCGATCAGCAGCAGGCCGGTGCCGACCCCGGCGCCCAGCAGCGCCGCGAGGGCGGTCACAGCGACCACCCTTGTGGCGCTCGGAAGCCGTGGACGGCCAGCTCCTCGGCTAGGTCGTGGGGCAGGGCGTGACCGGACGAGCGGCGCCGTCGGGTCCCGGCCCGTACAGCTCGTTGGTGATGACCTGGCGGCCGTCGGCCCCACCACCTGACGGACCGGCGCGACGACCCGTCGGTTGGCGTGCTTGGCGATGAACACGACGAGGTCGACCGCGGCGGCGGCCAGCTGGTTGGTGGCCTCCAGCGACAGCCGCTCGGGCTTGCATGCCGTAGAGCGCGAGCTTGTTGAACACCGTGGCCGACGAGTCGGCGTGCAGGGTGCACATCGAGCCGTCGTTGCCCTGGCTCATGGCGTTGAGCATGGGGATGACCTCGTCGCCGCGGACCTCGCCCACGATCACCCGGTCGGGGTTCATGCGCAGGCTCATGCGTGACCAGCTCGGCGGCGGTCACCCGGCCCACCCCTTCGACGTTTGCGTCGCGGGCCTCGAGTGCGACCACGTCGGGGTGGAGGTCGGGAAAGCGGTCGAGGCCGAGCTCGAGCTCGGTCTCGATGGTGATGATCCGTTCGTCGGCGGGGATCTCGGCGGCGAGGGCTCGCAGCATGGTCGTCTTCCCGGCGCCGGTGGCGCCGGCTGATGATGATCTGCTTGCGGGCTCGCACGGCGGCGCTCAGCAGCCCGGCCACCTCTGCGTCGAGGGCGCCCAGGCCTTGGAGGTCATCGAGGCTGACCCTGAGGAAGCGGTGGCGGCGGATGGCGACGGCGGGACGATCGCCACCCAGGCGACAGCGAAGAGGCGGCTCCCATCCGGCAGCTGCAGGTTGAGCGACGGTCGACCCGGGTTGAACTTCGCGTTCCGACAGGCCGTAACGGCGGCCGATCTCTCGCAACAGGTCGATCAGCTCGGCGTCGCTGTCGGCGATGCGGTCGTGCTGCAGCTTGGTGCCGTCGGCGTACTCCACGAACACCCGGTCGTGGCCGTTGGCGAGGATGTTGGTGATTCGCTCGTCGTCGAGCAGCGGTTGCAGCCGGCCGAGCTGGAAGATGCGGTCGAACACGGCCCGGCTCAGCGCCTGCTCGGCGGCGTCGTCCAACACCGGACGTCCGGTGGTCACCGCCTCTCGGGCGAGGGCTTCGAGCGCCCGGTTCACCAACTGGCGGGCCAGGGCCCGTTCATCGTCCGGCGACAGACGACGCTGCCCGTGCAGCTCGGCGGTGCGGTTGTGCTCGATGAGCTCGGCGCCGACCCGAGCGCGCACCTGCTGCACCAACCGCTCATCGAGCACGTCGCTGGCGATCGTCACGCTCGCACCTCCCGTGCCGCTGGATCGGGCAGCTGTGCCGCCAGCGCCAGCATGGAGCGCACGTAGGTGCTGCGCCGCAACCAGCGGTCGAGCGGAGCGCCGGCGGCCACGTCGGCGGCGGCCTTCGGGTCGTGCGCTACCACCAGGGGAGCCGGACGCTGCAGCGGCGGCGGCGATCTCGGTCGGCCGGTAGGGACGATCGCCGACGGCCACCGGCAGCGTGCGTCCAACCGGAAGGCTCGCCAGCCGCACCCGGAGCTGCTCGATGCCCGTCACGTCCGGGCGGAACACCACGACAATGGTCGAAGCGGCGTCGGTCAGCGGTGTGGCGGCTGAGGCGGGCACCCACCGGCCGGCATCGAGGATCGTCGTCCCGGAGCGGGCCGTCAAGGCGTTGCGCAACGGTTCTGCGACGAGCGAGAGGGCGGCGTGCAGCTGCGACGGGTCGGTGGGCTCCGGCAGCGCGCGGACGCCGTTTGGCAGGGCCTGGGTGTGGGCTTGCAGCATGGCGCCGTTGATGCTGTGCCTTCCGGCGGCGGCGAGCGTCAGCAGCCCTGGTTCGAGCGTCAGCCCGGCGCGAGTGGCGAGATCGCCACCGTGCGGGTCGGTCTCGACCACGAGCGGCTCTGCGTGGCGCTGCACGGCGGCCAGGGCGAGCGCAAGGGTGCTGGCGCCGGGTGCTTGTTTGGTGCCGAACACGGCGATGATGCTCATGACGCGCCCACCTGGACCACGGCGAGGCGCTGGTCGGCGGCGGCGCCGGCCAACGACCCGGCGGTGGCTTCATCGACCAGGAGGGTCACGGCGACGGCGGCTTCGGTGGTGCTGAGCGGCTGCACCTCGAGCACGTCGGCGATGCCGAGCGTTCGTGGTGTGGCCGCCGTCTGGGTGCCGTCGCCTCGTGTGCCCGTGTCCAACAGCCGGACCCGGTCGCCGGCCCGCAGGCTCAGCGGGTACCGGCCGGCATCGAGGGTGGCGCCGGCGACGGCCTTGCCGTCGGGCACCGCCGGACCGGTACGGAGCTGGTCGGGGTGGAGCAGTGCGCCCTCGACGAGTCCGACGTCGGCGATCCGGCCGATGGTCCTGTCACGCTCGGCGGCGTTGACGGAACGCACGCCCGCATCGGCCGGCACGGAGATGACCGCCAGATCGTCGGCGCGCACCGCCCGGCCGGCGGGCACATCTCGGGCAACCTGCAACACCGAGGCCTGTTGGTTGGCGCGCTGGTACAGCGACATGGCGCCCACGGTGCACAGCGAGAGCACCAACACGCCCGACGCCACCCGGGCCGGGTTGCGTCGCCCGGCGCGTCCCGTCGATGGGGCCTTGATGATGGGCGGCGCGGCGGTCGCTGCCGTACTGCGGGGCATGGTGGAGGTCATCGCCGTGACGCCTTTCGCGGTGCCGGAGGTCGTTCGGTGCTGCCGGTGGTTCCGTGCTGCGGGTGTTCCGTGCTGCGGTTCAGTGCGGCGGGTGGTTCACCGTCTGCCGCTCGGCCACCCGGACATCGAAGGCGGTGGTGCGCTCGATCGTGCCGAGATCGCCGCCTCCCGATGCGCCGGTGACGGCCCACCGGGCGCGCCACACAACGGTGGCCAAGGCGGGGTAGGCGGCGCCGGGCTGGGTGGCCGAGGAGCGGCGGTAGGTGTGGGTGCACACGGCAGCGCTGGGGGAGCCGGCACCGGCGCAGCTGACGATCGTGCCGTCGCCCATGTTCCAGCGGACGGTCTCCGGTGTGGCCGTGACGGTGACGCTGACGCCGGGCACGGCGGCGGTGGAGGTCTCGGTGCTCCAGCCTCTGCCGAGCCACAGCCAGGTCGGCAGGTTGACCAGCTGCTCGCCGCCTGGGCTG
>JAWKIM010000021.1:0-168005 GCA_041394365.1 Acidimicrobiales bacterium | reverse complement strand
CAGGTGTCCAGGCGGATCTCACCGGACCCATCCGTGGCGCGCAGGCGGGCTTGTCGACAGGCACCCGCCGGCCGCCCAACGGCACCGTGGCCTGCTCCGTGCCGTGGCGGACTGCCGTGCGCTCGGGGTTGTGGCGGCCCCTTCGGGCCGGCCTTCTCAGTCACCTCGGCGGCCAGGAACTCGCCCAGCACGCCAAGCCCGACCGCGACCGAGGCGGCCAACAGGCCGTCGCGCTTGCGGCTCAGGAACACCTTGAACCGCTCGGCCGCGATGCCCGCAAGCCGTTCGGTCAGCTCAGGGGGAGGTTGCCCGGCTGATCGTGGATCTTTACACGTGCGGGCCTCGCCGTTGAGCCTATGCGACGGCCTCGATGCGGTCGAGTGCTCGGGGCTTGAGGGCGGCGGCGAGGAGGCCGAGACCCCGACCACGCCGGCGAGGCGGGCCGGGCCGATCTTGCGGGACTGCTGCAGCGCCACGATCCGGCGTTCGACCCGGGCCGGGGTCTGATGCGGACAGGACCGAGGACACGACGATCGGTCGGCCAAGCCGGCCTCGCCCTCGAGCTGATAGCGGCGCCACCACTTGTGCGCGGTCTGGCGGGACACGCCGCTCGCCTCCGCAGCAGCGGTGATGGACCAGCCCGACCCAATCCGACCGCGCAACCGCCGTCGTCTTTCAACGGTCAAGGGAGCGTTAGCGTGCACCAGGGCCTGAGGAATCGTCAAGACCTGTGGATGGGCTGGTCGTGGGTGGGGTTACGCGGCGGCTTCCTGGTGGGTGGTGTGGTTCTCGACGAGCTCGCCGTTGCGGAAGGTGGCTCCTGCTCGGACGAGGGCGACGAGGTGGGGTGCGTTGACTTTGCGCCAGCGGTCTTGGGCGGCCTCGAGCAGCTTGAAGGCCATGGCCAGGCCGGCCGCTCTCGAGCCCGGTCCCTTCGTCACCTTGGTTCGTAGCCGGACGGTGGCGAAGGTCGACTCGATCGGGTTGCTGGTCTTCAAGTGGATCCAGTGTTCGGCGGGGAAGTCGTAGAACGCGAGCAGCTGCTCGGCGTCATCAACGATCTTGGCCACGGCTTTCGGCCATTTCGCGCCGAACTCCGCAGTGAACGCGGTGATCGCGGTGGTCGCGTCCCGGCGGCTGGCCGCGTCTCGGATGTCGGCCAGCATCCGTTTCGCCGAGGGATGCATCGCCTTCGGGAGAGCGGAGAGCACGTTGGCGTTCTTGTGCACCCAGCAGCGCTGCGCCACGGTGTCGGGCCACACGTCACGAACCGCGGCCCAGAAGCCCAAAGCGCCGTCGCCGACCGCAACCATCGGTGGGCGCATGCCCCGGCGGCGGAGATCGCGCAGCAGATCCGCCCACGAGTCGGTGGACTCACGTAGCCCATCGGCGATGGCCACGAGTTCCTTGGTGCCGTCGAGGCGGACCCCGACGATGACCAGGGCACACAGCCTCGCTTCGTCGAGGCGCACGTTGAAGTGCACGCCATCGGCCCACACGTACACGTAGTCGCGATCGGCGAGGCTGCGTTCGTGGAAGGCCCGGTGCTCGTCTTGCCACTGGCGGGTGAGCCGGGTGATCGCGGAGGGGGACAGGCCGGCGCCGGTCCCGAAGAACCCTTCCAACGCCGGGGAGAAGTCTCCCGAGCTCATGCCATGCAGGTAGAGCAACGGCAACAGCTCGACCACCTTCGGCGAGGACCGGCACCACGGCGGCACGATTGAACTGGCGAACCGTTCCCGCTCGCCCGTCGTGGGGTCAACGCGGCGGTCGTTCACCCGAGGTGCTTCGATCTCAACCGCGCCCGCCGCGGTCTTCACCCGGCGAGGTTCGGCGTGCCCGTTGCGCACCACCAACCGCCGGCCGTCCTCGTCCACTTCGCCGACGTAGCGGTCGATGTACGCGGCGACCTCGGCCTCCAACGCGGCGGCCAACATGCGGCGGGCGCCCTCCAGCACGATCTCGTCCAACGCCGAGCGAGACACCGCGCTCGGCCCGTCAGCGACTACCTTCAACATCGGCGTTCCTTCCTCGCCGGGGCGGCAACCCCGGTCCTTCTCTGGTTCTCAAGAAGGAAGGTACGCCGCGCCCCCACCCAGGTGGCCGATCCACAGGTTCAGGTCATACCTCCTGGCGGGACACGCCGCTCGCCTCCGCAGCAGCGGTGATGGACCAGCCCGACCCGATCCGACCGCACAACCGCCGTCGTCCTTCAACGGTCAAGGGAGCGTTAGCGTGCACCAGGGCCTCCTGGGTTCGTGTGATGCCTTCGACAGCTCCACACTCGCCCAGCGGGGTCAACCCACCGCGGATGTCAACAACGTCCCTGCCTACAACACCTAGTCTCCGCAACCTCGTCGAGGAGGTGCGCGTATGGGCTAGTTGTGGAGGAGTGGCGGCGAAGCCGTCGGCCGCGAACGACACTTTCCCAAGAGGGTGGGCCGCCGATCATCGACGAGGATAGTGGGAACACGTTCATTTAGGCGCCTGACGAGCCGTCTAGCGGATAGGTGCGCAGCACCACGCCGCGTGGAGTGAATGGCCACGGAACGGCTCGCTGTCTGCCGATACAGGTCCAGAACGACGCCGAACAAGTCGCCGCTTACGGCCTCACCGGCCGCGTCTGCACCCATCTCCCATATGAGCCACTCGAGATGAGTCAACACGCCTGCAGCATGGAGTGCCGCCTTATGCTCATCCTCTTCGAAGCATCGTATCGTTTCGGGCCAACACACCCCCATCTCAGGGCCCATGGGAGTTATGAGTCCAACGCGGTGTCGGAGCGGCACAATAACATAGTAGGAGTTACCACCCATATTGCACTCTCGAATGAAGCTTAGCAAGCCGGAACCGCCAACGCCGTCGGCGACAATGAGCACGGGACCCGGCCCCGTCCGGGAGCTATCGACCCGCATCGGAGACAACTGCCGCTGCGATCGCTTGGCTAGTCAATCCGGCGAGCGCCGAGCTGAGAAGCGCAACTCCATCTCTCCGTTCAATGGTCAATAGCAGATCGCAGATCTCCCCCACCTCGCGTCTCCAGAGCCGAACGGGCGGCGATGCTCCCCGGCGTGCTTTGAGTGGGGACCTCACCGCCACCCTGCGTTTCCACATTGATACACCTCACTGCTTCTATCAATGATCTCACGACGACGGGACAATCCGTCGGCTGCTGTCAGGTCGAACCATTCCGATAGACACAACTATTGAGGAAGGATCGGGCTCCACCGAGGAAGCCGCCCTCGCCCGCGACGGTACAGGCATTGCCGCCCTTAGCCTGCAGCAGAAGGTGCGTTCGGCATCGCTGACCGTCCGGAATCGTCAATCGCAGTCCGCTGAAGCGGCGATAGTTCCACCTCAGGGCGGCGCCCCTCTTTGTCGAGTGAAACTCGCGGTCGACCTCGAACCCGCCGTGCTGACCGAGCGCTCATTCCGACCAGAGCGGTAGCGGAAACGCCACCTGGTGTACCAAGTCGGCTTCTCCTTGTTCCCCAGCGGCGACGAGGTCCCCGACGACCTGCTCTGCAATCGTACGGATTTCACCCGTCAGTGTCGCGATCGCTCGCGGCGTGAATGGCCTCGACACCAACCGGCGCAGGTAGGTGTGGTCGGGTTGGTCAGATGCGATGAGACTCTTCGGGGCTCGAGCGTCAAGTTCTCGGATATCGGGTCGCGGGCCAGTCCGCGCGCTGATCGCGCCGGTGCCGAGCGCTCGCAGCGCTTTTGACGAGAACGAATCGGGATTGCGGGCGATCTGCCAGACGTCCTCGAACCCTGGGCACCACCCACAAGTCATCGAGCGGTAGGTAGGTGGCCGACGGGCCACGGCGGAGCTCGTCGTAGTACGGGTAGGGATCCGCCATCACCGTGGCGTTGATTGGGCTGAAGTCAGTAGCTCTCACCATCAGAGCGTCTCCTCCCACGGCACCTACACGAGACAGCCTCGCTGATGTGTGTCAGGGAGAGTAGCATGCGTTCGATGGTGGTTGGCAATCGCTCTCCGCAAGATGGCAGTGCAAGTGCCTGACCTCTGGGCTGGTCGATTCCGCCTTGGACAACGCCGCAGCGGAAAGCTTCAGCTCAACCCTCTTGCGGGATCCGCTGTTCCGACGCGGGCACCACCAGCGAAGCGAGCAGGTCGCACCCACCGTTGCCGCCCGTTCGAGATCGCCGCCCGAGCTTCGCATCCCGCACCAGCGGCCCGCCGGAGCGTCGCCCAGTTCATCGACAGCGAGACCAGAGTCGACGGCGCAGCAGCTGCGACATACTCCGACCCGTGGAACGAAGCCCCGACCCCGAACGAGCCGGCGCCGACCCTGAGATGTCCTCGTGGGTGCTTCGCATCCCGGCCCCGGATCGACAGCATGCGGGATGGTGAGTGCGGGACGGATTCGCCCACGTCGCCCGTGGTTGCGAGATTGCGGGGCAATGCCCGAAAGGCCCCTTTACCGGCACCCTGAAGGCACCCGCGACCGCAGCGGCCCCCCTCTACTTGACCGCCTACGCATGGCATACGTCGACGACCTTCTGCGCGTCGGCGCTAGTAGGCTAAGCGACTCCGGCGAGTCGACCTCTATTATCGTGCCGCCGGCGGTCATGTCGAACGCATTCGCCGCGCTCGCCGCAAGGGAAGGTCAGCTACGACGCCCGTGCAGCCTGCAGGCCCCGAGCCTGGCCAGGACCCCCACCTGACCCTACGTTCGTGCCATACTGGTTCCGGTATGAGCAGAGGTGCAGTACGGTGGGGGTTGTCCGCGCCCGAAGACATCGTCGAGGCCCGAACTAGGATCCTCGACGCGGCAAAGCGCTCCTTCGAAGCGCGCGGCGTGCTCAAGGCCACGGTCGAGGACATAGCGCGTGCCGCTCAAGTGTCGCGAGCGACCGTGTATCGCTATTTCGCCGACCGTGACGCGATTCTTCTCGGCGTACTCCTGCGAGACACCGATCAGTACCTGTGTCGAGCGCGCGCTCGTATCGAGCGCCAACCGACACTTGGGGCAGCGATCTTGGAGTTCGTCGACCTCACGGCCCGCGCTGCGACGAGAGACGTCAGCCTTGGCATGCTGTTCGCAGGCGAGGAGGCCAGGGCAACCGGAGGGATCGTTGCCGGCGCCTCGGCCGCGTTGTTCGAACGGGTCGAGGAGTTTTCCGGCCCATGTTCCTGCGCTGGAGCTCACAGGTGCGGCCAGGTGTCGATGCAGGCGAGGCGAGCGAATGGATCCTGCGGGTGTTGTTGTCCCAGCTCACCGTCGAGGGGCCGCGGCGCCGCAGCGCCGCTGCCAGCGCGCCTACGTTGAGCGGTTCCTGTTGCCAGCGGTGGTGTGTTCGGATGGAGGCACGGACCGATAGAGGTGGCCCACATCGACGCTCCGCAGCGCGGTCTCGCGCTCCATGCGTCTGAAAATAGACGATCAGGTTTGATGTGAGCCTTGCTCGTCGTAGCATTGGAAACAAATTGCCCAGAACACCACCAAAATCACCACTCGAGCTTCCTCCAGTCCCGGGTTTCCTTCGCCCAGCCAGACGGTCCGAATTTCGTCCCTCCCCTCGATTTGTCGGCAAGCGCATCGGTTGTTGGATGCCTCTCCACGGATGTCTGATGCGTTCACTTATGCCGGAGCGATCAGACTACTGTTGCGCAGCAGTTCCGATCTGAGCAGATCGAAGGCATGATTCACTTTGACGCCAGCACGATGCGAACGGGTCTCCGGAAGCCGAGCGCTCACCATGCGTTCCAAGCACCCTTCGTCAATGACAAGTGTGCCGCCTACCGTCTCAACTCGCCTGCGGAGCTGCTCGGTGTAGCGGTCGCCAGCTGGAGCTGTTGATTGTGCTCGTCCATCATAGCGTGCTGTCAAGAGAACTCCAATCCCTTCATCGTACTTCACGGTGAGAGATATCGATGTGCACTTAGAGGTCCGAATTGCACGGCGGATGATGTCGACTACTACCCAATATGCAGCGTCCTTGAGTTCGCACGGTAGGTCCCAAGCCTCAGTGTCGTCGATGTTCAGAGCTACCCCGAAGTCCGCGGCGAAAGGTGCAACGAGTTGGCCTACGGAATCGGAAAGGCGGCTGACGTCCGCGTCAACAGGGTCGAGTGACGCGGCGATCCGCCGCAGATCGTCGATGACTGCTCGAAGCTGCCGCTCGAGCTGGGCTGTCTGAGCCACCTGGCCCGAATCCGCCGGCAGTCGGCGAATGTGGACGCACGTGGCTTCGAGTCGTCGTATTGACGCCTCGTGCAGGTGCCTAGCGATGCTGCGGCGTTCTTGCACAGTCGCGTCGTGGAGAAGGTCGAGGAGACGGCCAAGGGCGACCTCGTCAGTGGGCCACATCATCGAAGCACGGGGAGTCGGGCGCCTTGACGGCCGAACGGATCGTTCTCCGCCCCGCGTCGTTCAGCGGCGGGGCGCCGGGCGCACCAGCATGCCGGGGCGCTGATCGAGCGCCTCGTGCAGCTGCTCGCCGTCGCGGGTGATGGCCCGGCCGTTGACGAGGATGTGGCGCATCCCGGTGGGGGCGTCCGCGGTGAGGCGCTCGGAGCCGGCGGGGAAGTCCCGCACCCGGCGCACGGGCCCGGGGGAGACGGTGTCGAGGTCGAACACGGTGATGTCCGCCCAGTACCCGGGGCGCAGGTAGCCGCGCTGGTCGAAGCCGAACAGGTCGGCCTGCTGGCCCGACAGCTTGCGGATGGCCGTCTCCAGCGGGAGCGTGCCGCGGTCGCGCACCCAGTTGCCGAGCAGGTCGGTGGACAGCGGCGCGTCGCACAGCTGGCCGACGTGGGCGCCGGCATCGGAGAGGCCCAGCGTGGTGTGCGGGTCCTGCAGCAGGGCGGTGACGCCGTCCTCGTCGTCGTTGGCGATGACCACCTTGATGCGCAGCAGCAGGTCGGGCTCGGCCACCGCCAGGTCCATCAGCGCGTCGAAGGCATCGATGCCCCGCTCCTCGGCGATGGCCGACAGGCGCCGACCGACCAGCTCCGGATGGGCGGCGGACTCCATGATCTCCATCGTCGACCAGCGGGGCCGGAACGCCCGCTGCTTGTCGTCGTTCCAGGCCTCGCGGGCGCGGGCCCGCCACGAGTCGCTGGCGTAGGCGGCGCGGCGGCCCTCCAGGTTGCCGGCCATCAGCTCGGCGAACACCGGGTTGGTGTTGAGCGTGAAGGGCTCGACGAGCGTCATCGAGAACGTCAGCGGGCGGCAGCTGACCTGCGGCCACACCTCGGCGCCGTCCGCCCAGCCCTGCCGGTTGATCTCCATCGCCTTGAGGTGGCTGCCGTTCGGCGCGGTCAGCACGGCCGTGTAGGTGAACGGGATGCCCACCTGCTTCTGCAGCACGTAGTTGTCCCGCAGCGACAGGTTCTGGCCGCCGTTGACGCCGATGATGCCCTTGCCGGTCTCGGCCACCGCCCGGAACAGCGCCTCCAGCTCGGCGCGATCGGCCCAGCGGCTGGGGATGGGGCTGCCGTCGGCGCCCACGTGGGTGGCGGCGAAGCTGGTGGCGAAGCCGACGGCGCCGGCGTCCATGGCGTCGCGGATGATGGCCGCCATCGTCTCCAGCTCGTCGGGGCGGGCGGCGCGGCCGGTGGCCTCGTCGCCCATGGCGTAGAGGCGCAGGGCCGTGTGGCCGATGTAGGCGCCGTAGTTGAGCACGGTGCCGCGCCGCTCGACCGAGGCGAGGTACTCGGGGAAGGTCTCGAAGTCCCACGGCACGCCCTCGAGCAGGGTGGCGGGGTTCATGTCCTCCACCTTCTCCATCGTGTTGGCGATCAGCTCCCGGTCCGAGGGCTTGATCGGGGCGATGGAGAAGCCGCAGTTGCCGGCGACGACGGTGGTCACGCCGTGGAAGCACGACGGGGTGAGCGCCGGGTCCCAGAACACCTGGGCGTCGTAGTGGGTGTGGATGTCGATGAAGCCGGGGGCGACCACGCAGCCGTCGGCGTCGAGCGTGCGGTCGCCGCGGAGGTTGTCGCCGATCTCCACGATGCGGCCGCCGGCGACGGCCACATCGGCCCGGCGGGGCGCCTCCCCGGTGCCGTCGACGACGGTGCCGCCCTTGATGACGAGCGTGTCTGCGTTGCTGCTCATGTTCGATCCCCCTGAGCCCGACTCGTTGACGTGAGACAAACTCGTGCCATAGTATCACGGTTGCATCCAACCAGCCGCACGTCCCTTGCGGGATCTATCGACCGCCAGAAACGATCTACTTTCGGGGAGCACAATGCGGCAGGATCTCAGATCTTCGACCATGGCGACTGGGGCACTCGTCCTTTTGCCGCGGTCACGGATGTGGAGAAGTATGAGCAGGGGCAAGGCGATCGACGCCCTCCATCGCGTCTCCACAGGGGCTAGCTGGTGTCACACGCTGTCCGAGCTGAGCTCGATCCTGAACGAGACGCGCCCAGGCGCTCCCTTGGGAGTGGACCATCGGCCCCCGTCGATATTAATACTCTACTGAAAGGCTGAAGCATATGACCCTGTATTCAATTATCGATGTGGACACACACGTCAGCGAGGCACCCGATCTTTGGTCTAGCCGCGTGCCCGCATCCATGCGGGACCGGGTACCACATTTGGAACAAGACGCTCGGGGTCGCGACATCTGGGTAATTGATGGCGAGCGCGTGTCCTTGGCCGGACTGCTGGCTACGGCGGGACGGGGAGACTTCAAGGAGTATCCAGCCACGTACTCGGACATGCATCCAGGTGCCCACAACGCCCGAGAGCGCCTGAAGTACATGGACGAGTTGGGCATCTGGGCCATGGTGATGTACCCGAACGTCGCCGGCTTCGGGAGCCAACAGTTTCTTAAACTTCGCGACCCGGAGCTGATGTTGACTTGCGTTGAGGCGTACAACAACTGGCAGACAGAATGGGCGTCGGAGGATCCACGCCGCTTGCTGCCGATCACCTCCACGCCCTTTTGGGATATCGAGGCTGCAGAACGTGAGGTTCGCCGTTGCGCTGCGATGGGTCACAGAGGGATCCTGTTCACTGGCGAGCCGCACAAGTTTGGACAGCCGATGTTGGGAGACAAGGCGTGGGACCCGTTGTGGTCGACCGCCTGCGAACTGGATGTGCCTATCTCCTTCCACATCGGTTCAGGCAACATGGAAGGCGGCATGACCAAGGAGATGATGGCGAGCTACGGCAAGATGGCCACCTTCACCGCGGGCTCTGTCGAGATTTTTCTCAAGAACGGTATCCAACTGTCAGATCTGCTCATGTCCGGGGTTCTCGCTCGGTTCCCTGAAATCAAGTTCGTGTCGGTCGAGTCTGGTATCGGCTGGATCCCGTTCGTCCTTGAAGCGCTCGACTATCAGTTCCTCGGCAACCGCGTTCGAGATGAGCGCCCCGATCTCGACCTCCTACCAAGTGAGTACTTCGCCCGGAACGTCTATGCGTGCTATTGGTTCGAGCAGGTTGCGCCCCGCCGCCTCATTGATAAGATCGGCGAAGACCGAATTCTCTTCGAGACGGACTTTCCCCACCCGACTTCGCTCTTCGGTCACGAAGTCGCCGACCGCATCCAAGCAGGCTTGTCAGACTCCACGCCCCAACAGCGCCATGCCATTCTGTGGAAGAACGCCCAAAAGCTCTACAAGGTTGTAGAACCCGCGGCACCAGACCTCCTTGAAGTGCACTGAGCACTTGTCAACAATTTCGGTAACTAATCAATGCAAACGTCCGTCCCTAGCAGGATGATGCATGGCGCGTCGGCTCAGGCGCTCGCGATTGACTATGTCATCGCGGTCGTGGCCGGCATCGTGCGGAACGGGCGCCGAGTCCAGCGAGGGCGACGAGCTGGAGCCGGCTGTGATGGAAGTTGTCGTAGCGAAGTCGTCGCCCGGCGGCGGAGATGAACACCGCCGGCTCGCTGGGATCGCTGGTGTGGCGGTCGCGGATTTGGAGGTAGGTGTCGAGCGCGCCGATGGTGCTGGGATGTAGCGGCACTTGGCGGGACTTGCCGAACTTCGAATTGTTGACGGCGAGCATTGCGCTGTAGGGGTCGAGGTCGTCACGGTCCAGGCGCGGAGGGCTTCACCGATACGCATGCCGGTGACCGACAACAACCCGACGATGGTTTCCATGACCACAGCACGCAGCGGTGCGCGCAGCCGCCCGGCGGCGTGCATCAGCGCGGCGATGTCGCCGTCGGTGTTGATGAACGGTTCCGCTCTGGCGGTGGGGGTGGGAAGATCTTGGTCGGCGGGATCTCGTGGACTGGGTCGATCGTGTGGAGGTGGCGGGCGAACCTGCGCACGACCGAGAGTCGATGGGCCCTCCAGTTCGAGCGGCCGTTCGCCGGCAGGCCGGCCCAGCTGATGGCGGCGTCGATGGTGACCACCTCGATCTGGTGGTCGGCGAGGTAGTCGATGAAGTCGTTGAGGAGCAGCTCGGTGCGGGCCAGTTTGAACCCGACCGCCCGGCGGATCTGCAGGTAGACAGCGAGGTCCTCGCGCAAGCCGCTCACGAGTGCGCGCCGATCGGCCAGGGCAACGCCAACGGGCGCAGCGACCGGTCATCGACCTTGGCGTAGATCGCGGTCGTGGCCACGCTGGCGTGACGCAGGACCTGCCCGATCTCAGCCAGGTTGGCGCCCCCCTGCAGCATCGCGGTCGCTGCGCCGTGCCGCAGGCGGTGCGCGTTCACGTGCCCCAGTCCCGCCCGTGCCCCCGCTGCGGTGACGATCCCGCTGACCGCTCCGCTGCTCAGCGGGCGGTGCGGGGCGCGCACGGTGCTGAACACCGTCCGATCAGTGCATGGTCGGCCTCGCTGCAGCCAGCCGGCGATCGATTCGCCAACCTCGGCCGGCAGCGGGACTCGTTCCACCCGGTTGGCTTTGCCGCGCACCGTGATCTCTCCGGCCCGCCAATCGATGTCATCGAGCCCGAGCCGGGCGACCTCACCGGCGCGCAGGCCCAGTCGGGCCATCAACAGCAGCACGGCGTGGTCCCGGCGACCGGTCCGACTTCGCCGGTCGCATGAGCCGACCAGCCGGGCCACGTCAGGCTGGGTGAGCGCCCGGGGCACACCGGACAGCCGCCACGACGCGATCTTCGGCACCGCCGCGTCCAACTCGATGGCCGTGCGGCCGGTCACGAACGCGAACCGCAAGAACGCCCGCAACCCGCACGCCACGAACTTGGCGGACCCGACCTTGCGCTCGGCGGTCTCGGCGAGCACGAACTCGGTCACCAATGCTGCGGTCAGCCCGTCCAGAACGGCATCGCCGCCGACCGCATCGCTGGCCAAGAACAACCGTGCGACGTAGGTGTACGCCGCGATCGTCGAGCCGGCCAACCCCCGCTCCGCGGTCAAGTAGCGCTCGAAAGTAGCGACCAGCGTCTCCGCCGGCGTCGCCGGCAGCGGCGCCTCCGCCGCCAGCGCCTCGACCGGCGCAAGAAGCACAACATCGGGCGCAGCGCCCGCGGGGACAGCCACAACCGATAGCCCGCCGCCCGCCGATCAGCCAGGAACCGGCCGGTCAACGCCGGGGACGCCGCTGCGACCCCCAGGTCCTGGGCGTCGAGCCAGCGGCTCAGATGCGCCATCAGCTGCAGCAGGTTCGCCGCCGCATTCGGCCGATACCCCAACGACTCCAACTCGGCGGCGAACCCACCAGCGAAGGGCTCCAACGGACCCCGGACGCTCACACGCAACGGACTGCCCATCTCCGACTCCTCTCGACGAGAGAGAAGAATCGGCCACACCCAGCCGCCCGGATTATGCGGCCATCACCACCCGCAGACCCCCACCACCACGAACCGGCCGAGCGGAAGCCGACATAACCGGGAACGCGACATGATGACGCCTACACCGCTGGATCTGTACGGGTTGGCCGTCGAACACGTCCCGGACGGCGGCGTGCAACGCCTTGGCGCCATCGAGCACGAACAACCCCGTGCGGAGGCGTCGAGACCGCGTTCGACAGCCTTGGCCAGGAGGTCTCGGCAGGCGGTCTTGTTCTCGGTGGTGCCCTGCATGATGCCCAGCCGGCACTTGGTGCCGTCGGCGTCGCCCTCGAAGTTCAGCTTCTCCTGCCCCTGGAACGCCCGGAAGATCGCACGGACCGCCTCGACGTACTCGCGCAAACGGGGGCCGGCGGGTCGAAGCCAACCCCGTAGCGGCGCTCGATGTGGGCCTTGACCTGGGGGCCGAGACCCAACGTGAAGCGGCCCGCCGAGGCGTCTGCGAGCTCCCAGGCGATCTTGGCGGTGATCATCGGGCTGCGGGGGAACGCCACGGCGATGCCGGTGCTGAGGTCCAGGTCGTTGGTGGCGAGCGCAGCGGCGGCGACCGACAGGTATGCCGTGCGACCCGCCTCAGCGAAGACGATGCCGGAGAAGCCCGCCTTGCTGGCGTCTCGGGCGAGGTCCTGCACCCGCTGCAATCGGCCACCGGAAGCGATGAAGTCCACGTCCACAGCGCGCCACCCTACTGCGCAAGCTACAGTTCGCGGTGATTGTCTCAACAGGCGTTCCCGCCGTAGGGAGGTTTCGACGATGGTCGCGACGGACGAGCTGCGGGCCAGCAACGTGGCGCGCTTCGATCACCTGGTGTCGGACCGGGCGGTCCATCGGGAGGCGTATGTCGACCCTGCCGTGTTCGACGCCGAGCTCAAACGCATCTTTGGCCGCGTGTGGGTGTACGTCGCCCACGAGAGCCAACTCCGCCAGCCGGGCGATTTCGTCACGAGCTGGATCGGCCGCCAGCCCGTGATCGTCGCCCGGAGCGCGGACCGCAGGCTCCACGTGCTGATGAACCGTTGCACCCACCGCGCCGCGACGGTCTGCCAGGAACGTGCTGGGACCGCCTCGCATTTCCGCTGCGCGTACCATGGCTGGACGTTCCGCAACGACGGCACGCTGATCTCACCCACCTTCGGCTCCGGCTACGACGCCGAGGACTTCCGGGTCGAGGACTACTCCCTGGCAGCCGCGCCGCGCGTGGACGCCTACCGCGGCTTCGTGTTCGCCAGCCTCGCACCGGCCGGGCCCACCCTTGCCGAGCATCTCGGCAACGCCCGCACCTACATCGATCTGTTCTGCGACCTCGCCCCCGCCGGCGACATCGAGGTAGGCGCGGCCGGCAGCAACCACTACGGCTACGCCGGCAACTGGAAGCTCCAGGCCGAGAACGGTGTGGATGGCTATCACCCGAACTTCGTGCATCAGGCGTTCCTCGACAACGGCCGGGGCGGGTTGGCGATGCAGCTGTTCAATGGTGAGTCCGCCGGCCGCGCCGCCGACCTCGGGCGTGGCCACGCCCTGCTGGACAGCCGGCCCACCCTCGGCGACGTGCACGAGCGAGCGTTCCGTGGGAACCCTGGTGGGCAGGCGCACTACGAGTTGCTCGTCGACCGTCTCGGCGCCGAGCGAGCCGCGGAGGTGATTCGCACCAACGGTGGCCAGGGTTTCAACCTGCTGGTGTTCCCGAACCTGCAGTTGATCCAGATCCAGATCCGGGTGATCCACCCTCGCCGGGTCGACCTGACCGAGATCGATCTGTACCCGACGCTGCTGGCGGGAGCCAGCGAGCAGACCAACGCCGCCCGACTGCGCAGCCACGAGGGCTTCTACGGACCAGCCGGCGGCGGCGCCCCGGGCGACCTTGAGATGTTCCGGCGGGTCCAGGAGGGCCTGGCGGTCGAGTCGGTCGAGTGGTTGCCGCTGCTGCGCGGCCTTCGCCGCACCGAGCTCGGACCGAACGGCGAGCTGATCGGCCACGTCACCGACGAGCACCCCCAGCGCGCCTTCTACCGGCGCTGGGCTGAGGAGATGGCGGGATGAACCCGAACGGCCCAACCGCAGCTGACCGCAGCGCCGTCGAAGCGTTCCTGTACCACGAGGCGGCGCTGCTCGACGCCGGGGCGCTCGACGACTGGGTTGAGCTGTTCACCGACGACGGGGTCTATTGGGTTCCGGCGCGGACCGGCGCCCCCGACCCGGCCCGGCACGTGTCCATCGTCTACGACGACAAGCCTCGGCTCCTTGTCCGGGTGGCGCGCCTGCAGTCGGGCAAGGAGTACGCGCAAGAGCCGCCGTCGCGCACCTGCCGGCAGGTCAGCAACGTCGCAGTCCTGTCGACCGGCGAAGGCGACGTCGACGTCGAGGCGAGCGCCGTGCTCGTCGTCTACGAGACGCGGCCGAACACCACCACCCAGACCATCCCCGCCCGCGCCACCTGGCGGCTGGCCCGCACCGACGACGGGTTCCGCGTCCGCCGCAAGCAGGTGATGCTGCTGGAACTCGGCCGGTACTACGAGAACCTGACCTTCCTGCTCTGACCTGTCGAGCCGCCCCGGAAGGGTGGTGGGCGGGACCACGAGGGCCCCGCCCCGCCGGGGATCTCAGAGGCCGTAGAGCTGGGCGACGTTGTCGTGCAGGATCGCCCGCTTCTCATCCTCGGTCAGCATCGAGGTGTGCTCGGTCAGCATCTCCTGGCTCCACGGCCACGTCGAATCGGAGTGGGGGAAATCGTTGGCCCACATCAGCATCTTGTGGATCGGCGTGTCGTTGAGCCGGCACATCTGGAACGCCACCCAGTCATCCTGGAAGGTGAGCCGGACGTGGTCGAGGCAGTACTCGCTGGGCAACCTCGACAGGTTGGACGACTTCATCCAGTTGCCGTGCCGCTTGACCGCGTGATCCATGCGGTACATGAAATGGGGGATCCAGCCGGCGTCAGCCTCGGTGCAAGCGATCACCAGGTCCTGGTTCCGCTCGAACACGCCGCCGAGCACCATCATCGCGATCACGTCCTGGTTACCCCGGATGATCGACATGAACGACGCCGCCTTCGGGCCGCGATGACGCTGGGAACCCATCGTCAGGATGTGGAAGCCCAACGGCATCCCCAACTCGACCGTTGCCTTGTAGAACGGATCCCAGTACGGGTCGTCGTAGTCGGGCGTGTTGCCGTTGTACGCGTCGCCCGGGTAGCCCGGCATCATCACGCCCCGCAACCCCAGCGCCTTCATCTCCTCGAGGTCCGCAATGGCCTGCTCGACATCCAACGCCGCGGTCTGACCGAGGCCAAAAAGTCGGGACGGGTCGTAGGCGCAATACTCCGCGATCCAACGGTTGTACGCCTCGAAACACGCCTGCTTGTACTCGGGGTTCTTGTGGTTGCACAGCAACATGCCGACCGTCGGATAGATGATCTCCCCGCCCACACCATCGCGATCCTGGTCCGCAGCGCGCGTCTCCGGCGAGTAGCCGGAGCGGTGCAACTCCTCGAAAGTTCGCCCGTTCTCGGCCAGATCCTCCGGCGGGATACCCGCAGCCGCCGTCAGGCTCATCGAGATGGGCTTCATCCCCGGGATGACGAACATATCACCGCGCTGGGGATCGCGCTCGACCCGGGGGGCCTCGTCCCGGAACTTCGGGTCGATGTGCTTGGTATAGCAGTCCGGCGGCTCGGTGATATGCGAGTCCGCCGAAATGATCGGCCGGTCCACAACTGTTGAAGCCATTGGTCCCCCTTCGAGCGTCCTTCAACCGGACTGGTTCGTCCGGCCTGCGAATGACACAGTAGCTTATATTCGTCTCGTCGTCTCCTCCGCTCGTTGGAGGGTAGAGCCGCGAAGGAGCGGATTCGATGCGAACGTCGTTGTTCTACCTGCCGGGGGTCGGCACACGAGAGGCGGTCGAGCAGGGCGGTGCAGGCCTACGGGCGACCTGTACGACGAGATGCTGCGCGACGTGCTTGGTCAATGCCAGCTCGCCGACGAGCTCGGGTTCAACTCGGTCAGCTTCACCGAGCACCACTTCCACTGCGAGGGCTTCGAGCTGTCCAACAACCCGGTCATGCTGGACCTCTACGTCGGGCTGCAGACCAAACGCCTCCGCGTAGGCCAGCTCGGCATCGTGCTGCCGGCCAACAACCCGCTGCGGGTCGCCGAGGACATCGCCATGCTCGACCGCATGACCGGGGGCGGGCCAACGCCGGCTTCGCGCGTGGCTACCAACGCCGCTGGGTCGACACTATGGCTCAGCAGACCCACGGCGTGCAGGGGTGCGCCCCCACGAGCACGACCGCATCGACGACACCAACCGGGCCGCCTTCGAGGAGAACCTGCGGATCATCAAACGCGCCTGGACCGAGGACTACTTCTCCCACCGAGGCCAATTCTGGCAGGTACCGCCGCCTGGGACGCCCTGGAACATCGAGGCCACGGAGCGTTGGGGCTCCGGCGTGCGCAACGGCGTCGTCACCGAGCTGGCCGTCGTGCCCAAGCCGTTGCAGAAGCCGCACCCACCGATCTTCCAGCCCTTCGCCAGCTCTGAACGGACCATCCGGTTCTGCGCCGAGGAGGGCATCACGCCGATCCTCCCGCCGCTCCACCCGCTGCTCGAACGGCGGCTGATCGAGCTGTACGCCGAGGTGTCCGGCAAGGCGCCGGGCGAGGGTGTCGGCGTGTTGCGCGACCTCATCGTCGCCGACACCGACAGCGAGGCGCTGCAGATCTGGATGGACGGCCCGGTGTTCTGCGGCGCAAGCTGGTTCCGACCCTTCGGGTTCGACAAAGGCATGCTGCACCCCGACACGGGCGCCGAGTTCGACGGTGACCGCTTCGCAGAGGGCCTCGCGTTCGTCGGCACCGTCGACACGGTCACCCGCCAGCTCGAGACGCTGCGGGGGCGGATACCCGTCGAGTGGGTTTCGCCTGGAACTACAACGGGCTCGTCGACGACGGCCGCATCCGCCACAGCATGGAAGCCTGGCGCTCCACGATCGTGCCGAGGGTCGCCGCTTGGGACTAGCCAGCGTCGTCCACGAATCAGTCGTCCGCGACAGCGCCACTAGTCTGTCTTGAGTGCAGGGGGCTGACCCCTGCGGCGCTGAGGAGCACACCGTGACCGCCACTGCTGAGCCATCGCCATTCCGCTTTGCCGGCAACGGCGGCCTCGCCGTCGAAGGCGAGCAGTGGGGCGATCCGTCCGGAGCGCCGGTGGTGTTACTCCACGGGGGCGGCCAGAACCGCCACGCCTGGAAGGGAAGCGCCGCCGCGCTGGCCCGCGCCGGGTACTACGTCATCGCCTACGACGCCCGTGGCCATGGCGACAGCGAATGGTCCGCGGCCGGCGAGTACGACATGGAGGACAACGCCGCGGACCTGACCGCGCTGCTCGCGCTCCTCGACCGCCCGCCCACGGTCGTCGGCGCCTCGATGGGCGGGATGAGCTCGCTCTGGGCGCAGGGAACGTCCGACGCTCAGCTGTACAGCGCGGTCGTGCTCGTCGACGTCACCCCACGGATGGAGCTGTCCGGTGTCACCCGGATCGTCGGCTTCATGACCGCCAACCCCGACGGGTTCGACTCCCTCGAGCAGGCCTCCGACGTGATCGCCTCCTACAACCCGCACCGCGAACGCTCCGGCAACGTGGAGGGCCTCCGCAAGGTGCTCCAAGAACGTGCCGGCCGCTGGCACTGGCGGTGGGACCCCCGCTTCATCACCAGCAAGGCGGAAATGATGAGCGGCGACCCCGACGCCATCGAGGCCCGCATGGCGGGAATGGCCCAACAGATGCTCACCGCTGCCGGGCGTCTCGAGGTCCCCACGCTGCTGATCCGCGGCGCCCAGTCCGACCTGGTGAGCCCGGACACGGTGCGCGAATTCCTCGCTGCCGTGCCCCACGCCGCCTACGTCGACGTGAGCGGCACGGGCCACATGGTCGCCGGCGACGACAACGACGCCTTCACCACCGCCGTTCTCGACTTCCTGCACGAGCACGTTCCCACCGGGCCCACCGAGGCCGCCGAACACGACGCCCGCCACCGGACCGCCGACGCAGTCCGGCGTTTCGGCCACGCGCTCGTGCACCACGACGCGCCGACCGAACTGCTCGACGCCGTTGCAGCACACCTCTCGGGCGCAGCGGAC
The DNA here is from genome assembly GCA_041394365.1 of Acidimicrobiales bacterium. Lineage (GTDB taxonomy): Bacteria > Actinomycetota > Acidimicrobiia > Acidimicrobiales > CAIXPF01 > CAIXPF01. The sequence goes on along the minus strand of JAWKIM010000021.1, from coordinate 150,113 downwards.
AAGCTTGAGCGAGAACCGATCCGCGACCGCCTCGCAGCGATGCTCTCCTCTGCGCGGGTGCAGGCGATCATGAGCGGCGATCCGCCGCCCATCCCCACCGACGACGCGGAACTCGACTTCGCGCCCTACAGCCTTGTCGGCGGGCCGGCCAATCCCTTCGGCGTCGACGCCGTCTACATCCGGCGCGGTAGCGACGTCGTGGCGCACGTGAGCCTCGGGGCGGCGTTCGAGGGCCCTCCCGGCCGCGCCCACGGTGGCATCGTCTCCGCCATCGTCGACGAGACGATGACCGCCCTGCTCAGCGTGCTCGGCGCCGTCGCGTTCACGACCCGCCTCGAGGTCGACTACCTCGGGCCCACCCCGCTGCACACCCCGCTCGAGTTCCGCGCCAGCCTGATCGGCAGGGTCGGCCGCACACTGACCATCGCCTGCTTCGGACGCTCCGGCGACCAGGAGTTCGCCCGGGCGACCGGCACCTTCGTCGAAGCCGACCTTCGCCGTTTGCTCGCGAGATGAACTCGCTGGCGTAGACGGCGGACCGCGCCATCAGAAGCCGCATGAGGAGAAGACCGTGGCCGTCCAAACCATCAGATTGAGCGGCGCCACCGGCCTGCGCATCGCTGCCGACGTCGACGGGCCCGAAGACGGCAGGCCGGTGCTGCTGCACGGCGGCGGCCAGAACCGCCTGGCTTGGAAGGGCAGTGGCGCCGCACTGGCCGCCCGGGGCCACCGGGTCATCGCGCTCGACGCCCGCGGCCACGGCGACTCCGCCTGGGACCCCGACGCCGACTACCAGATGGCGACGATGGGCGCCGACCTCCTCGCCGTCATCGTCCAGCTCGGCCTCGACCGCCCCGCGGTCGTCGGCGCGTCGCTCGGCGGGATCACCGCGCTCGAAGCCCATGCGTCGACCGGCCACGCCGACGTCTTCTCCGCCGTCGTGCTCGTCGACATCGCGCCCAAGGTCGAAAGCGACGGTTCCCGGCGGATCGTGGGCTTCATGTCCGCCCACCCCAACGGGTTCGCCACCCTGGACGACGCCGCCCGGGCGATCGCGGCGTACAACCCGCACCGTCCCCCACCGAAGGACACCGCCGGGCTCGCCAAAGTACTACGACACGGTGGGGACGGCCGCTGGCGCTGGCACTGGGACCCCCAGTTCATCGCCGCCCACGCCGAGGCGATGGACAACGACCCCTAGCGCTGGCAGGCCGAACGCCACTTGCGGGCCGATCGACTTCACGCGTCGGCCGGGGCGCTGCGCTGTCCGCTGCTACTTATTCGCGGTCTGCTGTCCGACCTCGTCAGCGACGACACGGTCGCACAACTGCGCGCCGCGGCGCCCGCCGCCGAGTACGTCGACGTCCGCGGGGCTGGCCATATGGTCGCAGGCGACGACAACGACGCCTTCACCACCGCCGTGCTGGCGTTCCTCGACCGCGTTGCCTAACCGCACCACGTCGAGGATGTGGTCGTGCGCCGTCGGACTGATCCACCGATCAGCCCTGGGCGAGGCTGTCACCGCAAGCCCGTAAGACCGCCAGCGCCCTGCCTGGTTGGTGATCGGGCTGCCGCCCACCGAGCCCGTCGACCAGGTGCGGGATGATCGCCGATGCGAGTCGCGGCACGTAGAGCCTCCCCATCCGTGACCAGCTGATGCAAACCTCCGATCGTCACTGCTCTAAACAGGGTGGGGCCATCGGATACTCCCATCCGGCCGGTGAGGTGGCAGCTTCATTGCGACCTGGCTCCGCGCCCCACCTGCCCGATGGGGCGACCACACGTTGATCGGTGCCACGACCGGCTCAGTCCGGCCTCAAGCCCCTCCCGCGCAAACGAAGCGGTGAAGGTGCACACGGCTGGCGGCCGGCGTCGGCTCCCTGCGGGACCCTCGACCGGGGCGTGACACCGGCGCCGGTCGTGGCGGGAGCAGCAGCCATGGAAGCGCAGCGCAGCGCTGCGCTCCCGCCGGAGGGCGGGACCCATCCATGGAGGTTCCGATGGACACCACCCCGCAGGCTTCCCTTCGCCTGATCACCACCGCCGACCGTCTCGAGCGGGGCTGGCCGATCGGGTCGAGCTTCATCGAGGAGTTCTGGCTCCCGGTTCTCGGTCCGTCCTGCGTGGCTGTGCTGCGCTGGGTCGACCGACGCGCCGACCGGTTCCCGCGGGCCACCGCAGTCGACCTCGCGGAGCTGGCCCAAGCGATCGGTCTGGGTGCTTCCACATCAAGACACTCCCCGATCGGGCGCACGCTCGACCGTCTCGTGCGATTCAACGCCGCCCGCATCGACACCATCGACGACGCACCGGTGCTCTCGCTGTACACGCACCTGCTCCCGCTGCCAGCTCCGCTCGTCGCCCGCCTGCCCTACCGGCTCCAGGTCGAGCATCGCCGTGCCGTGACCGCCCTCGCCGGCGTCGCGTGAACCCGGGGCGAGCACCGTGAACTACTCCGAGCTCGCCTCACATGTCACCGCTCGACTCGTCGCCCGCATCGAAGCCGGCGCCAGCGACTGGTCGATGCCGTGGCACACCAATCCCGGCCTCCTCGACGTCCGCAACGCCGCCACGGGCCTGCCGTACCGGGGCGCCAACACGATCACGCTCGCCGTCGCCGCCCTCGACTGCGGCTACCCGGCCGGTTGGTGGGCCACCTACCGCCAATGGTCCGAGCTCGGCGCCCAGGTCCGGCGCGGCGAGACCGCCGCCCGGATCGTCAAATGGGTACCCGGCCGAGCCACCGACGACAGCGACAGCGACGGCCGGCGGCTCGTCCCCATGGTCTACGCCGTGTTCAACGCCGCCCAGGTCGACGGCTGGACACCACCCGCTGCGTCGACGCCCACCGTCCTCGAGCGCAACCAACACGCCGACGCCTGGATCGCTGCCACCCAGGCCGACATCACCTACGGCCACCACCACGCCTGCTACCGGCCCGGCGTCGACCGCATCGAGCTCCCCGCCGCCGAGCAGTTCACCGAAAGCGCGGCCTTCTACAGCACCGCATGCCACGAGCTCGTCCACTGGACCGGCCACCGGACCCGTCTCGGGCGCGACCGCACCGGCCGCTTCGGCGACGACTCTTACGCCGCCGAGGAACTCGTCGCCGAGCTCGGCGCCGCCATCGCCTGCGCCCATCTCGCCATCGCCCCCTCGACGCGTGACGACCATGCCGCCTACCTCTCGCACTGGCTCCGGATCCTCGGCGAGGACCCCAAGGCACTGTTCGCCGTCGCCGCCAAGGCCCAAACGGCCGTCGACCACCTCGACGCCTACAGCAGCGCCCGCCTCGCCGATGACGAGGCCGCCGCATGAGCCCCGTGCTGTGCGAGCTGCGCTGGCCCCTCGCTCCGCTCCTCGACGCCGCCGGCCGGCCGTCCGCTGCTGCGCTCGCCGCCCAGGTCGGCGTCACCCTGCGCACCGTCTGGCGTTGGCATCACCGCGGGCTCACCGATCAACAAGCCGACCACGCCGCCATCGCCCTCGGCTACCACCCCGCCAACATCTGGACCAACTGGCACAACCCGTAGCCCCCCGACGCAACCGCACGCCCTCGATCGGCGGCCACCACGAACGAAGCCGTCCACGACGCCAGCCCCCTCGCAACGGGCGGACGCCCACCGGTGTGCTTACCAGGGCGACACGCTGCCCCGGGCCCGCGGCCGGTCAAGGACCGCTGCGGTAGTGCGGCTCCAGCATTCTCGCCGCCCCTGCGGGGACGCTCCGCTCGGCTCCGAGGTCCACCGCAATCTCCTCGCTCACCCACGGGTGCCCTTGACCGCCCGCTCCGGCCCGAGGCCTTCGCCGCCCCATCAAGCCCACCGAGGGCACCACCACCGAGCCAAGGGAGCACCCGCTCATGAACCACATCACCCTCATCGGCCGCCTCACCGCCGACCCCGAGCTCACCGCCCCCAAGGGCAACCCGATCTGCCGGTTCCGCATCGCCGTCGACCGCACCGGCACCGACGGCGCCGACTACATCAGCATCGTCAGCTTCGGCACCCGCGGCGAGAACGACGCCCGCTGGCTCACCAAAGGCCGACTCGTCGCCATCGCCGGCCGGCTCCACCACAACACCTGGACCGACACCGACGGCAACAAGCGGGAACGCTACGAGGTCTACGCAAACACGGTCAGCTACCTCGACGGCCCCCGCCGCACCAGCGACGAGCCCAAGCCCGGCGAGGAAGTCTTCTGACCAAGAACGAGGGTGGGCCCGCCGGCGAAGCCGGGCCCACCCTCACCCGCGCTCGGCCAAACTGGTCGCCATGACCCAACCGGCGTCGAGGTACGCCCTCCCCGAGTACGAGTGTCAACGGTCGGTGGGTTCTCCCCGTTGGTGGTCGTGGTTCGTCCCCGGGGATGGTCGGGTTGGTTCCCCAGGGACGGCCACGTGGTTCCCCGCGTTGGTTTAGGTGAGTGGTTTCACTCCTTTCCCGCCGGCGGCGTCGGTGAGGCGGACGCTGTCGCCGGTGGTGACGAGGACGTGGGCGTGGTGCATGAGCCGGTCGACGAGGGCGGTGGCGATGGTGCGGGGCATGAGTTCGTCGAAGCCGGAGGGGTGCAGGTTCGATGAGATGGCGACGCTGCGGCGTTCGTAGGCGGCGTCGATCAGTCGGTAGAGGCCTTCGGCGGCGTCGGTGGTGATCGGGAGAAGTCCGATGTCGTCGACGATGACGAGGTCGGACCGCAGCACTGGTTTCAGGGCTTTGGTGATGGTGTCGTCGATGCGGTGGCGGGCGACGAGGCTGCCGAGTTGCTCAACGGAGAACCAGGTGACGGTCAGGTTGGCGTTGATGGCGGCGTGGCCGAGCGCTTCGCAGAAGTGGCTTTTCCCGGTGCCGGAGGGTCCGGCGACCACGAGGTTCTCGTGGCGGTTGATCCATTCCAGGGTGGCGAGAGCTCGTTGGGTGGGAGCGGGGATGGAGAAGCGGGCGGGGTCGAAGCTGTCGAAGGTCTTGCCGGCAGGGAACGCGGCTTTGCGGCGGCGGACCTCAATGGTGGAGGCGTCTCGGCCGGTGGCTTCTTCTTCGAGCAGGACTCGGACGATCTCGGCGGGGTCCCAGCGTTGGGCTTTGGCGGTCGCGACCACGTCGGCGACGGTGCGGCGGATGTAGGGCATCCGTAGCCGCCGGCACAACCGGTCGATCTCCTCCAGCGCGGTGGTGTTGGTGGTGGTCATGGCCGCCCGCTGAGGGTGGAGGCGAAGCGGTCGAGGTCGGCGCTGATCTCGGCAAGGGTGAACAACCCGAAGCTGTATCGGTGCATCGAGGCGGCGAGATGGGGATCGGAGCCGAGCCAGTCGCGCAGCCATTGCAGTGCTTCGGCGATCTCGATCGCGTCCGCAGGGTCAACGGCGATGGGTTCGCTCACGGCTGGTCTCCATCGCTGGGGGTGCCGATGTGACGCCAGGCGGCAGTGCCGGGTTGCAGCGAGTGGTCCTCGCTCGCCCGGGTCGTCGCCGGCGTGGGCGTGGACAGGATCGACAGCAGATCGGCGGTGGTGAACCGGGCGGTGATGGCCGCTCGGCCGAGGGCTCGGTCAACCGCAGCGGGGTCGAAGACCTTGGTGAGCTCGACTGCTTCACGCATCTTGTGCTCGATGCTGCGGGTGCCTGCCCCGGCGGCTTCGATCAGCCAGGCGGCCGCGCCTTGCCCGATCGCGAGGAACGCGGCTTCTGCGGCGGTGCGGGCCTTGGGTTCGCGGTGCAACGGGTCCGTGCGGCGCGGCGGGTAGTGAGCGGGGTCGATGGACACCTGGCCGGGCCCGACGAGGCGGTGACGGGCGATCTCGACTGGTCCTGCTGGCGGGGTGGCGACCACGACGAGCGTGTCGCCCTCGACGCGGACCCACACCCTGTGGTCAACCCACACGTGCGGCACGGAGTAGCGGGCGCCTCGATGGTTCAACAGCGAGGACCAGCCAACCGCTCGGGTCTCGCCGAACGCGGCGGTGAACGGATCGGCCGGCACCGGGTGCAGGTGGCCGCGTTCGATCTCGAGCCGTTCGACCGGCCGAACCCCGGTCGCTCGGTGCACCCGCCCGTTGACCGTCTCCATGAACGCGTCACAGGCGGCGACGAGCTGGTCCCAGGACTGGTAGCCGTCCAACAGGTTGTGCCCGCAAGGCACCAGATCGGCCTTCGCGAGCTTCACCGAGGACTCGGCGCCGCCCTTGGACTCAGGGTCCGCGGGCACGCAGGTGGCGATCGAGACACCGTAGTAGTGGCCGACGGCCACGATCTGCGGGTTGCGCACGGCGATGCCGGCGATGTGCCGGTCCGTGACCGTCTTCTCGTTGTCAGTCAACGCGAACGTCGGTGCCCCGCCGAGACGCCGGAACGTCCCATCAAGGGCGGCGATGACGGAGCCCATGGTGCGGTCTCGTAGCGGGATCACGACCCGGAACCGCGACCACGCCAGCCAACCGACGAACAACACCACCCGCTCGCCGGCCAGCGTCGGGCCCGCCGCGTAGTCCCACTGCAACCACAAGCCCGGCTCGGTGATCCACGGCATGTAGACACGATGCGACGAACGACGCCACCGGTCTTTCACTGCTGCGACCACCCGGCGGGTGGTGCGCTCCGAACCCGGATAGCCCATCGCCAGCAGCTTCTCGTGCACGACATCAGCCCGGATCCGGCCGTCCGAACGGTCGACCCACTCGTGGATCTTGTCCACGAACGGCTCGGCCACCGTCGGCCGGGAACCGGCCGCCGACGGGTCCAGGCCCGCCGCTCGGGCCGCTACGTAACGGGCGACGGTGTGATGATCACACCCCACCAACGCCGCTGCGGACCGCAACGACTTGGTGAGGTCATACGCCTCCAAGATCTCCAAGATCTTCTCCTTCGAGTACATGAGATACCGGTCCTCCTCGGCACGTGCACGTGTTCAGCAACCGGCACGCTGACCGAGGAGGACCAACCCAACAGGGACCCTCAAATGGGGAATCTCATGACCGTCCCCGGGGACAACCACATGGCCGTCCCCGGGGAAAACCCGTGACCGCCTACGGGGAACATCTCACGGCCGCCGTCAGTAGAACTTCTGGACGAGCGCGGGGTCTTTGCCCCAGCGGTCCGCGAGGTTCTCCGGCCGGTCCGGTGGCTGGACGGGGTTCAGCACGACGTAGTCGCTCCCGTCGCGCTCGATGTACAGGTCCATGTCGGCAGCGATCCCCATGACGGACACAAGGTCCGACCCGACCCCGACGACCCCACGGCCATGCTGCACACCAGCCTCTACCTCGACCCGGCCGAGGTGAACGTCCTCGCCATGCTCGACGCCGTCGAGGTCACCAAGACCCGCCGCCGGTGGAGCCACCACGACGGCCACGCCGCCGCCGTCGACACCTACACCGGCCACCTCGCCGGCCTCGTCCTCGCAGAGCTCAACTTCGCCGACCACACTTCGCTCGTCGAATACAAGCCCAGCCCACCGCTCGGAGCCGAGGTCACCAACATCGCCGAGCTCACCGGCCCCAACCTCGCCAGCCTGACACCCGAACGCCTCGCCGCCCACCTCAACACCCTGCGCCACCGCCCGTAGCGCTCAGCACCCAGCCCAGGCCACCGGCCCAGCATCTCCCGCCATCCAGGAAAACGCTCAGACACATCTGGAGGTCCTGCGGACCTCCGACCGGGAGATGGCCGATACCGGCACGTGAACCTGTCCGACCGAAGCGCAGCGCCCAGTCCCTGGGCCGCGCATGTTGGTCAGCGTCACTGCGCTCGGCGCTCGCGCCGACCACCGCCAATCCGCCGCCGGTGAAGTCGTCGCCTACCTCACCAACGGCGCCAACCGCCTCACCGCCGGCGGGTCCCTCGGCGACGGCAAGCCGCTCCTCGGCCAGGAGTCCGGGCCCGGCGCCTACTACTCCGACTCGACCGCCCAACCCGGCCGCTGGCGAGGTGCAGCCGCCGAGCACCTCGGCGCAATCGTCGACCCCGAGCAGCTACGGCGTGCGCTGCTCGGCCAAGACCCGGCCACCGGCGACCAACTCGTCGGGGCACACGGATCATCCGGGCGAACCACAACCCGCCGCACACTGCTACCGGACGGTCCGGCCGGCGAGCTGTTCACCCTCGACCAAGCGGCCACCCACATCGGCGTCGACACGTCGTATCTCCGTCGCCTCGCCGCCAAGACCGCCATCTCCCGCTCCGCCGAGGCGCCATCTCCCGGTGCCCCGATCAGCACGAGCGCATCTCCCGGTGCCTACTTCGACGCCGTGAAGGTCCGCGGCCAGTGGCGAGTGACCCGGGCCGAGATCGACCGCTTCGTTGATGCCCGCCGCCAACCCCAAGTGGTAATCGGCTACGACATCACCTTCTCCGCCCCGAAGTCGCTGTCGATCCTGTGGGCGACCGGCAGCCCCGAGGTCCGGGCGCTGTGTGAGGAAGCGTTCGACGCCGGCGTCGCCGCCGCGGTCGACTACCTCGAACGCCACGCCATCTGGGTCCGCCGCGGCCGCAGCTACGAATCGGCCGGCGGGATGCTCGCCGCGTCCTACCGCCACGACACCAACCGCGAGCTCGAACCGCAGCTCCACGAGCACGTCGTCATCGCCAACATGGCCACCGCCGCCGACGGCCGCACCCAAGCCCTCGACGCACGCGGCCTGTTCGCCCACGCCACAACCGCCGGGCACCTCGCCGAAGCAGAGATGCAACACCACACCAACCGCCGCGGCCTCGCCTGGACCCCCACCCACCGGGGAATCGCCAATGTCGCCGGCGTCAGCGACGACGCCATCCGCGCCATGTCCACCCGCCGCGAGCAGATCCTTTCGCTCACCGCCGAGCTCGGCACCAACTCGACCCACGCCCGCCAAACCGCCGCGCTCGCAACCCGGGCCGCCAAGGACCACGGCGTCGACCCCACCGACCTTCGCGTCCACTGGGCCGACCGGCTCGCCGAGGTCGGCTTCGGCCCCGCCGAGCTCGCCGCCGCGACCACCGCTGCGCCGGCACGGCTGTGGACCCCGGATGACACCCGGCGCCTCGACGCTCACCTCGCGGGACCGCACGGGGTGACCGAGATGGTCGCCATCTTCGACCGGCGTGACGTCATCTGCGCCATCGTCGACCACACGGGCGGCCGGCTCTCCGCCACCGAGCTCATCTCCACGCCGACCGTTGGCTGCACACCGGCGCGGTGATCCCCTCGCCACCACCTCCCACCAACGCCAGGAGGTGATCGGCCACGAAGGCAAGGTTGGGCTCGCCGCCGACGCCACCTACTACACGACCCCGACGATGGTCGCGCTCGAACAAGCCATCTCACAGCGCTGGGAGGTCGGCCTCGATACCGGCGCCGCCGTCGTCCCCGACGAGGTCATCTCCCGCCATCACCGACTGGGAACACGCCACCCGGCTGCGCCTCGGCGACGACCAAACCGCCATGGTCCGTGCGATCTGCGGTTCCGGGGACCGGTTCCAAGCCGTCGTCGGACCCGCTGGCACCGGCAAGACCGCCGCGCTCGAGGTCGCCGCCCGAGCGTGGAAGCAGCCGGCTACCGGGTGGTCGGCGCGGCGGTAAACGGGACCGCGGCCGAGGTCCTCGCCCGATCCACCGGCATCGACGCCCGCACCGTCGCCAGCCCGTTACCCGGCTCGACACCGCCACCACACCCGTCATCGACAACCGCACCGTGGTCATCGTCGATGAAGCCTCCACGCTCGGCAACCGCCACCACGCCCGCCTCACCCACCACGTCGCCCAGGCCGGCGCAGCGATGCGCCGTCGGCGACCCCGCCCAGCACAGCGCCGTCGTAGCCGGCGGCATGGGGCCGAGCTCGTCCGCCGCTACCCCGACCGCACCCCCACCCTCGTCCACAACCGCCGCCAAGCCGCGCCCGAGATGGCCGACGTCCGCCTCGCGGCGGCCGACTACCGCAACGGCCGCATCGCCGAATCCCTCGCTCGGCTCGACACCAACCAACGCATCGTCACCGCCCCCACCGCGCCCGAGCTCCTCGACCAGCTCGCAGCCGACTGGTACATCGACCGCCACCACGCCGGCCGCCCTCACGCATGCTCGCCGAGCACCACCACGACCGCCGCGCCCTCAACGCCCGAGCCCAAGCCCTGCTGCGCGCCGACGGCACCATCGATCCCGAAGGGTCCGCATCGGCGAAGCGGCCTTCCACGTCGGCGACGAGGTCATCGCCCGCTCCAGAACCGCAACCTCCGGCCCGAGGGTGCCGCCGCGACGCCTACGTCCGCAACGGCACCACCGGCACCGTCACCGCCATCGTTGGCCCGCCCGGCCACGAGAACCTCGTCGTCGACTTCGCTGAGCGCGGCCGGATCCGCGTCCCCCACGACTGGCTCACCACCGAAGTCCGACCCGGCGTCGTCGGAGGCCTCGCCCCGCCTACGCCGTCACCTCCCACGCCGCTCAAGGCGACACGTACCGAGCGGGGCGAATGCTCGCCACCGACACGTCGCAACGCGAAGCCGTCTACGTCGGCCTCACGCGAGGGACCGAGGACTCCCGCATCTATACCGTCAAGCGCAGCCCGCCGGCATCGACACCGACCCGCAGCTCCCCGCATCGACGACCCCCGCACCGCGCTCGAGGCGCTCAGCGAGCAACTCGCCAAATCACGACCCACCGATCTCGCGACCATCGCCGACGCCGACATCGGCCATGTGCTCGCACACCTCAGCCGCCGCTGCGCGACCTCGAAGCTGACCCATCACCGCTCGCCCAACGAGCCGCAGCGGTGCTCGTCGAACGGATCGCGCACCGCGCTATCACTACGCCGACAAGCTTGACGCTCGACGAGATCGGACACCGATCCACCCACCCGTCACCCGAGGACTGGGGCCTCGCAGCAACGAGGGCGGCGCTGTACCGCGAGCGGTGGAACATCGGGGACGAAGGCACCCTGCTCCCGACGCCGACCGCCCACGCACCGAGCGCACAGCGAGCCGCGCACCAGTCCACCCACGACGCTGTCATCGCCGCCAACGCGGCCCGGCTCGTCAACGAGCCAACCTGCGTCCTGGCCGCCGAACGGAACGCACTTCTCGCAAGGCTCGAAGGCTCAGCGTTGCCGGATGCCGGCATCCTCCAGGCCCGGCTGCAGCGAGCCGAGGAACGCCTCACCGGCGCGACGGCCTCCGAGCGAGCAGCACAAACCGCACACGAGCACGCGTGCAGCCCACGAGCTCGACGACGCGATCCCGACGGCCCTGAGCGAACCCGTCGCTCGCTCGCCGACGCCGCCGAGGCAGTCGCGCGATAGGCAACGAAGTACGTGAGGCGAACCTGGTCCAAGACGCGCACCCCAACGATGTCGCGGTCCGCCGACGCATCGTCGATCGCATCGAGATCATCGACCGCGCCCTCGAACCTCGGATCGCGCGCGTGCGCACAGCCGGCTCAGTACCTGACCACCGAATTCGGGCCACGCAACGACGGCAACGCGCCCGGTGGGACGCAGCAGCAGAAGCCATCGAGGCCTACCGCCACCGCCACCTCGGCCTGGAACCCAGCGATGGACAAGCTCCCGGCGGCGGGGCACTCGGCGAACGGCCCGACGGCAGGTTCGCGTCCCATGCGTGGGGTGAGGCGAACAGGGCTGTCGAGGTAACCATCATCGAATCCGACCAGCATCGCCCACTACGCCTCGGCCGGTAGCGGCCCATGCCTCTCAGGGGACTTTCACACCGCGGGCGGCCGCGGGCAACAGACTCCGCTGTTCGCGTAGGACTCTCGCACGCACCATCTCGACCCGTAGCTCGTTCGCGGCATCCGAGCGCAGGGGCGACCGGATCGGGCTTGACATTGCGCGGAACGTCATTCACACTGGTCTTCGTGTGAATGACGTTCACAGAAGGCCATGGCCAAACACGACGCCCCGAGCTCATCGGACTTTACGAGGTCGCCGAGATGGCAGGAGTCGGACGCACGGTGGTCGCGAACTGGCGTGTGCGCGATCCGCACTTTCCTGAGGCGGTCGCCGAACTGCGCAGCGGTCCGGTCTTCAGGGTTTCCCAAATCGATCGATACCTAAAGCGGAGAAGTATTCGAATGGTCCACGTTGTAGCGACAATCAATCTAAAGGGTGGCGTAGGAAAGACTACGACGACGGTCGCGCTAGCAGAGTTTCTCTCTGGCGAGTTCAACAAGAAGGTTCTCGTTATTGATCTCGACCCTCAAACGAATCTCACGACGGTCCTCATCAGCGAGCCAAAGTGGAAGGAGTTGAACGACGCTGGATACACACTCGCGTCGTTATTCAAGGATGCGTTGAGACCCGATGACGAATCACCCGAGTTTGACATCGAAAAGACGCTGCAACGGCGCATCTTCGGTCGATGCCGTTCGAAAGGTCGACCTACTTCCGTCGTCCCTCGACCTCATCGATGTTCAAGATCGACTGGCATCGATGCCCTCGGGCAAGTTTTACTCGAACAACCCGACTGATCTCTTGCGGCGGGCTGTCAGGAACCTCCTCCCGAAGTACGACTACGTTCTCATCGACTGCCCACCAAACCTGGGCATCATCACGTTGAACGGCCTGCGAATCGCCGACGGCTACATCATCCCAACTATCCCCGACGTGCTTTCAACTTACGGCATCCCGCAGATCCAGACCCGCGTGCGGCTCTTCAGTGACAGCATCGGCGAAGACATCGCGGAGATCGGCATCATCGTTTCGAAGTTCCGCGCTGCATCGACAATTCACCAGAATACCGTACAGCGAATGATCGACGACCCGAACCTCCCGCCGGTCTTCGAGCAACTAATCCCCGAGGCCAACCAAATTGCGGCTTCTGCCGAGTACCAGAGCTATGGCACGCTCCGCCAGAAATACGGATATCAAGGTCAGTTCGATGCGTTTCGTGCACTTACTTCGGAGTTCATCCGCACCGTGGAGGCCTCACTATGACTGTCCAGAGTGACGACGAGAGTCCTTCACGCGACCCCGAGGCTCATGAGTGGACAAGACAGGCAAGCAGCGCTCTCGAAGACCTCACCACTCGTGATCCGGCGCTCGCCAAGCAGCTCTCGGCGCTCTTCGTCGCCGTAGTTTCGGAAGCTGCGAGATCCCGTGGGTTCGCCCGATCCCTCAGCACGGCACTGTCAGTTGAAGTAGCCGAGGACAAAACCGACACCGCCCGTCGTCCGGCCGGCGGCAAGGATCGGCGTGCTAGTTCAATAGGCGAGCGCCCCAAGAACCGACGCCTTGCTGGGGTCCTGGATCCGTTCGCCATCTACTCGGAGTCTGGCGAGGAGGTACTGCGTTCGCCTCGAGCCTCGACCTTGAGTTGCTCAGGGACATCGTGGCGGAACATGGGATGGACAACGATCGGCTTGCCATGAAGTGGAAGGATCCGACGAGGGTGGTCGATCGCATTGTTGATCGTGTTGTCGCTAGGTCAGCCAAGGGTTCAGCATTTCGTGGTGACAAGACGGACGCTCGCCTCGGCGAAGGCGACTGATCAAAGAGAGCCTCGAGGGCCCCAACGTTGAGGGTAGCGAGCGATCATCGTTCGATGCCCCGTCCCCGATCCCGCCGCGCGAGTTGCCCGAGCGGTTTCGGCCGCATGTCGGTCCCGGCCTCCTCCTGATCGGCGCCGCCCTCCGAACCTGCCTCTGGCCGGGAGTATCCCGGGAGGTGCTGCAGGACTTCGATCGGTGGGGTTGGGTCGAACGCCAGCGCTGCGAGCAGATCTGGCGCCGCCTCTGCCTTGACCGGCTTCGGCCCCATTCCCGCTGCGAGGGCACGCAGCCTCGGGTCGAGCCAGGCCCGTCTGCCGAGCAGATGAGCGGGAGGCAGTGTGCCGTGGAGCAGTAGCGCCTGGCCGGGCTTGGCCTGGCGGAGAACCTCGGCGGGGAGCAGGCGGCGATGGATCGTCGAGTCGGCGACGCCGCGCCGGTACCCCGCGAGGTGCGCGTCGGCGTTCGACGACCGTTGCGCGATCTCTTCCTCGCCAGCGAGGTACGACACGTACTCGAGTGTCTCGACGTCGGACACACCGGCGAAGATCACCTTCGAGCCGTGGTTGGTGAGCACCGGGCCGGCCTGCGCCTGGTAGATCGCGTCGATCTGGGCCTTGGACTGCCACACCGTCACGAGCAGCACCCCGATCCCGGCGCAGGTCGACGCGACCTCAGGCAACCAGCGCAGCGGTGTATTGCCGGCTTCGTCGATGACGCACAGCAGATCGGGCAGGGGCCGCCGGTAACGCTTGGCCACCTCGTACGCCTGGTCTTTGAGCAGCGCCCCGAGCAGTCCGCCGAACACGACCGAGAAACGCTGCGTCGACTTCAACGGCTGCACCACGTACAGCGTGTTGCGCCCAGCCAGCAGGTGGCGCAGGTCGGCCACCGGGCCGGCGTCGGGCGACGACGCGAACGACACGTTCGGGTCCTCCCACGGCTGCACCAGCGTCTGGGACGTGGAGTAGATGTCGCTTCGGGTGCGATGATCGAGGTTCCAGAACCCGTCGAACTGCGCCAGTGCATGCTCTGCCTGGATCGCCACCCGCCGATCAGGATCCCTCGCTGCCGCGTCGAGCAGCCCGCGGATCTCGCCCCGTTGCAACGCAGGATCGACAGTCGTCGCCTTCCCTCTGCGCGAGGCCGGTTGCGGGTCGGGCGGGTTGCCGTCCTGCAGCGCGAGCCAGCGCACGACATCGGCCATCGTGCGGTTGGAGATCGCAGCTGCGAACAGCATCGGCCACAGCAACGCTTCGCCCTTGCGGCTCCAGTAGTTGGCGTTGGTGACGCCCTCGCTCGGCGCGGCTTGCATGAGCAGGTTCGCTGCTTCCATCGCGCCAGACACCGTGCGCGCTGAGTGCAGCGGCGACCAGCCGCACCGCTTCACACCCTCGGGCAGCGGGTCGGGGATCGTGCGCATCGGGTCGAACAGGTACACGTCGCCGAGCTGCGCGCGCCGCTGCACGGTCGCGTCGAACAGGTCGTTCTGCACCGACGACAAGATCGCCGGTCCGTCCCAGTCCAAGATCCCCGCAACGACCGTGGCGGTCTTGCCGGAACGGGTCGGGCCGATCACAGCGACGGCGCTGCGATCACCCTGCCGGTCGCCCCGGGCCCGCCGCTGCTCGACCGCAGCGCGGTTCTCGGTGGCGACGAAGCGACGGTTCACGGTACCGAGGATGAACCGGCCCGGGGTTGGCCCATCGACCACGAGCGGGGCGAGGTCGCGCCGTGTGGCGAGGCGAGCGCCGACCTCAACACCCAGTCGGCGCCGGCGCTGCGTCCCGATCCGGCCGGAACCGAACCGGAGCCACAGCCAGCCGGCCCCAGCGATCTGACCGCCGAGCACGATCGCGGTGACTGGCCAGTAGACGAAGGGGCCGGCCACGTCAGCTCGAATCGCGGCGGGCCAAGCCCCAGCGGGGTGCGACGCGTGGCCGGGGAGGCGGACCATGGCGCCTATTGCCTCACCGAGCGACGCGTCGAGCCAACCTCCGGTGGTGACAAGGGTGGACACCTGGGCGCCGCACCACGTGCCTATCGCGAGCATGACGGCGCCGATGAGCGCGACGGCGATCCACTCGTCGCCCCCCAAGGGACTTGTGTGTCGATCTGCTGCCACGGGTCAGACCGCCTCGGCCCACTGCGCAAGCCGCGCCTCGGCACGGTGGCGGCGCCGGCGCAAGCAGTCACCCGTCGCGTCGAACCGGGCCTCGAGCTCGACCGGTTGGTAGCCCCCGACCCGGGTCAGCCACACCAGGGCAGCGTCGTCCCTGGAGACCGCTCCCCGCTGGCTCGCTTCGTCAAGCACCGACGCAAGCCGGGCGGCCGGTGACTCGTCCGCTTCGGCCACCGCCGTCGCGGTCGTCGTCGTCAGCACGGTCATCTTGTGCCATTGCTCCTCGGTCGCCGTCTCGCGCCGCAGCACTCGGTGCGCACGTCGCAGGATTGACATCACCGGCCACGGCTTGCGCTGGCCCACCGCATGGCGGATCGCCTCCAGCGCTGCGACCACCAAGAGCTGGTCGACGTCACCGCCGCCGAGGAAACAAGGGTCGGTCCGGCGAGCCCACTCGAGCAACCACCTGAGCTCCCCAGCCAGGCCCGGGACCACGACCTGCAAGAGGGTCCGTACCGCCAGCTCGTCCTCAGCGGCGAGGTCCAACAGCGCCCAGACCAGCTCGCTCGAGCCATCCCTCTCGCCGGTGCGGATCGCTGCGACGAGATCGCTCAGACCGTCGATGCACTCGAAGCAATCGTGCCTGAGCCGCCAGAGACGGAGCTGGCGCAACGCCCGGGTCGAGGCTGCCAGCTGCTCCCATTCACGGTCGAGGTCCTTCAGAACATGTCGTGTGTGTGCCATGGCGGCACGGTCGGAAACGCTCCTCCCGCTCCAGCACCCGTTTCACCTCCCGATCCACCTCCTAGTGGCCCTGACCAGCAACTTTCCCCGGGAGGTGCCACCTCCCGGCCCTGGCCGGGAGGTCCTGTCACAGGGAAGCGCGACCATTGGCGGAGACCGCACCTGGAAGGAGATGACCATGCGACGACACCGACCGAGCTGGCCCGGCTACGCCACCATCCCCGACGCCATCCGCTACCTCGCCTCAGCTTGCGACGGCGCCATCCGACGCGACGGCCACGGCTTCAACGCCGAGCACGTAGCCGTCGGCCACTGGCTTGCCAACGAGCCCGACGCCGCTTGGACGAGGCATCACCTCAGGATCGGCCGACACCTCGTTGCCGTCTACGGTCGCCAGCTTCAGCTCGCTGGCTTCGACACCGGCGCGATCCTGCGAAACGCCCCGCGCCCGCGCCGACGTAGCCGTGATAACGAAGGGCTCATCGCTGATTGGGCCCCCGATCCCACTGGGCTGTGGCCCTACCGGTGGTGGAACGGGGTCCGCTGGACGTGCCACACGCTTGGCCCGACAGCGGACGGCTGGCCACCGATCGGGGTGGCGGCCAGCCCACAGCGCGTCAACTCCCCGGCCCGCCGTCAGACCCCGATCGAGCGCGGACGCCAATAGGCCCGGAGGGGACAAACCTCGACACCTCGGCCATGGCGCTGTCCACCGGCCAATCGCATGGTCCGACGGTCCCTGCGGATGCGACTCGCCACAGCTCGATCGGGTCGAGTCGGAGCTTGATGCACAGCTCCCGTGCCACGGTCGCTTCGAGCATCCTCGGCGGCTCGGCGCCGAGGATGTCGGCGACGAACGCCGGGTCGAGGTCGAAGCCCTTGGCGATGGTCTCGGGCGGGTCGCCGGTGATGATCATCCATGCGGTGAGCCACTCGCGGATCGGTCGGCTGGGAACGGCGTCGGTGGTCATACGGCGAGCCTTTGATCGGTGTCGGTGATCGCCCATTCGGAGGCGCCGATGCGGTGTTGCACGACGGCGGTGTGATCGCCGACGCGCCACAGCGCCCGTCCGCGAGCCAGCCTCGGGAGGATGTCCGCCTCGATGGTGGTGAGGCCGAGCAGGTCGCGCGCTTCAGCGATCTGGTCGCTCGATTGGCGGAACAGGATGCGGGTCTGAGTGTCGGCGAGCAAGCCCATGGCGACCTTCGCCGTAGCGGTGCCGTCTCCTGCTTGGGCTCGCAGGTCCGCAATGCGGTGGGCGACGGCGATGTTCGCGACGCCGTAGGCACGGGCGAGCTTCTGGCACGACTGGTAGTACTTCGCGACCCGCTCCGAGCCGAGCAGCGCCCAGATCTCCTCGAGCACTTGCACCCGTCTCGGGACATCGTCGGACTCGGGTGCGGCGAGCAACGATTGCAGCCATCCGGTCGCGGAGATCATGACCGCGGTGAGTGCGGCGGGGTCCTGGTGCACGGCGGAGAGGTCAATGACGATTCCTCGGCCGGTCGGGTCGAGGCGCTCGGTGGAGGGGCCGTCGAACATGCCACGCAGCTGACCGTCGAGGAGCTTGCCGAGAGCGTGGCGCAGCTCGATCACGTCTCGGCCGAGCTCCCGTGTCGATTCGGCTTGCGCCCGATTGGCCATCTCGCCCGTGGGGTTGGCAAGCAGGGAGACGACATCGCCGAGCGTCGGCACCGACACCGAGTGCTCGGCGTCGCTCACGGTGTCGATGACCCAGCCGAGCACGGCGTCCTCTGTCGCGCTCAGCTCGCGGGTCAGCACCGCGGCGGCGAGCGCGCCAACCATCTGCGACCGCCGGGCCCGCAGCTCGTCGGGCGCGGCACCTTGCACGCCTGCGTCGAGCGGGTTGAGCCGGGTCGCCCCTCCGGGGTAGAGCCGGAGGCGCTGCAGGCCGAGCGCGTCAGCGAGCGGTCCGTACTCGCCCTTGGGGTCCAAGATGGCGCACCAGCGGGGCTTGCCGCCGGGCGAGCCGAGCAGACCGATCGAGCGGTACAGCATGGTCTTGACCGCGCTGGACTTGCCCGAGCCGACCATGCCGACAACGAGGATGTTCGGCGAGGTGAGCACGCCGTCGGTATAGAGCTGGAACGGGTCGTAGCACCAGGCGCTGCCGCCGGCGGAGATGTCCTCGCCGATGTAGATGCCTTCGGGGCCCCAGCCCGGCATCGGCGTGGAACGGGTACAGCGCGGCCAGGTGCGCCGTCGTCGCCCGGTGGCGGGGAGCCGCAAGCCCGCCCGGATCCATCCTGTTCGGTCGTGCGAGTGGTTCCCGGCTGATGCCGGCTGACCGGTGAGCACCGAGCCGCAGCGGCGCCATGGGGCGAGGCGTCGGCGGCGTCCCCGGACGATTCGTTGCGGGTCATCACAGCCACTCCTTGGGGACGAGGCCTCGGGCGATCGGGAGCGTGGCGGCGACCGCGATGTCGTGGCGGCCGTGCAGCGGACGGAGGTCGACGCCGACCGATGCGGCGACTTGCGCGATCTCGGCGGTGACCGCATCGAGCTCGTCGAGCGTCGCCGCGCTGACGACGACAACACCGGCGTAGCTGAACTCGGCGAACCCTGCGACGAGCTCCTCTTCGCGCTCCTCGACCGCACGACGTGCGCGACGGTGATGCGCTCCGACCCGAAACCCCTTCTCCGCTCGATGCGCAGCGTCGGATTCGATCTTGGCCGCGTTGCGCACGATCGAGCGTTGGCTCTTCGAACGGGCGACGGGTTCGAAGAACACCGAAACCGTGCGCACCGACCCGGCGTAGAGGATCAAGTCGCTCATCCACGCCGCGGGCACGTCGACGCGGGGCCAGTCCGACACGTGCAGCGCCCGGTGCCAAGAACCGTCGGTGTGCCATGCCGTCCATGCACTCTCCGCGGCCATAGGGCCGGCGTTCGCCGGTGAACACGCACCCGCCGCCTCACCCAGCGAACGCAGCCGCCCGTCGAGCCCGAGGCGGCACGACGGATCCAAGCGCAGCCGCATCGCTCGCGCCCACTCGGTCGGGCTGAGCGGCGCCGACACCTGCAGGCGCGCGCCGTCGAGTCGATCCGCGAACAGCTTCACCTCTCGCAGCAGCGTCGCGATCCCGGCATGAAGCCGATCCTCGCCTGGTCGTCGGCCCCGTCGGACCTTGCCGGTGTGCACGGTGACCGTGGCGAGCACCTCGTGGCGGATCGCGTTCGTGCCGGCCTCACGGAGGAGGCGGTCATACGCCACCCGGACGTCGTCGAGCGGTTCAGCGGCGAGATGCTCGGCAAGCCAGGCCCGGTGCTCGTCCAGCCCAGCGGGAGCTGCCCACTCCGACCAGCGCACCGACACCACCGCGCTCCGCTCGCTGACGAAGGCCTGCAGCGCGTTGCCCCACTGCGAGACCAACCAGTCCTGCTCGGCGCGCTCGACGAGCGCGAACTGGCGGCCCGACACCCGCAGCGTCGCCGCGACCGTCGAACCTCGCCGATCGTGTGACACGGCGATCTGCACGCCCGGGGCGCCGGCACCGAACTCGGCGGCGTCGACGACGAGCAGCTCGAGCCCGGCCAGCGCGCCAGGTGCGCCGCGCTCATCACCGCCCAACACCGGCAGCCGGGAGACCCACGCACGATCGGCGTGTTGTCGTACCCCGACGAACCGAACGAGCTGTGGCACCAGGGCGACCAACGACGTGCCGTGCACCCGCACCGACCCGAACCCCGCCAGGAACGCCATGACCGAGAACCCGGCGGGAACCGACACGGTCGCCATCAGGACCGCGCCTGCGAACACGCCCGCCGCGACCACAAGCAGCTGCCCAAGGGACAGGCCGAACATCCAGCCCGTCCGATCCGGCGGCGACAACCGGTACGACCGTCCTGAGGACACCACCGGAGACGTCATCGCCCACCACCGTTCTCAGTCGCCGATGGATCGACATCCCGTGACGCCGATGGTCCGGCGATTGCCGCGATCGGCGGCCCGGCTTGCACGGCCGTCACACCGCCGCTGCGCCTCACCCCCGTTGCGCGCTAGGTGGCGCCGAGGATCGGCCAGATCCCGGAGCCGCACCTGCGGCGGCCACGGATGCCGCCGCGCCTGGTGCCGACGGCATCCCATCGACGCTGGCAACGCCGGCACCATCCCCAGCGCCGCCCGTGCCACCAGCTCCAGCGCCACCGCCGGCCAGCCGCGCCGCGCCGACCTCGACCGCGACGCCCAAGGATGCAGCGGTCGTCGCGGCCCGACCCGGGGAACGCTCCACCCCGGCGGTCACTGCCGCCGCTTCGACCACCGGGATGGCCTTCCAGATCACCCACGGCATGAAGGCCGCCATGAGCATCAGGGCGACACCTGTCATCATGCCCGTCAGGTCCACCCCTTCCCCGGCGGGCACGCCGTTGCTCGAGTCGATCGCTGCTGCACCGACCCCGAACGCCACGGCGACCGCGAACTTCGACAGGATCAGCGCGATGCCCATCTCTATCGTGCGCCGAGCGATCGGCCTCGTGCTGGGGTGCGCCCGGGTCGCGAACCCGAGCGGCGCGAGCACCACGAGGATGTAGAGCATCGCCGAGCGCACGAGAAGCTGCAGCCACACCAGGATCGCCCCGACCACGAACAGCAGCCCGAAGATGATCCCCAGCAACCCGCCGGTGCTCAGCGCGTCGACGCTCGACAGCGCCGCGCTGAACCGGCCCATCGCCGTCGGGACGTCGCCGGTCACTGCGAGCGATGCCTGGTCAACCACGCGGATCAGCACCCACGTAACCGACACCGACGTGGCCGTCATGAACAAGGCGGCGGGCACATCGACCACGGCGGCTCTGACGATCGCTCCCGGCTCACCGGCCGCCAACGATCGCAAGATCGCCACGAAGAACAATGCCAACACCAAGGCCATCGACATGCCCAGCACCGTTCGACGGATCGGGGTCAGCGCCGGGAAGAACCCGCCGTCGAGATCGACGCTGGTCGTTGCACTCATGGCCGTGGCGGTCGACGAGATGATCGACGTGACTGCGTTGGCGATCAGTTCGAACACCGACCTCGCCACGGCCTCAAGCACTTCTTCACCGGCGGCGCCGGCCGCATTCCCGAGCCCGTCGCTGACGCCGCCAATCACATCGCCGACCGGGTTCAGATCGATCGCCAACATCACGGCGCAACTCCCTCATCGCTGAACCCCTCCAGCGCGGCAAGCAGCTCACCAACAGGTGTCGCTGTGGTGGTCGACGAGCGTGCCGGGGTCGGCCCCGGCGCCGACACGAGATCGTCCATACGCCAACCGCCCCCTTCCCAGACCATCGAGTACGTCGCGGTCGTCCACTGCTCGGCGGCGAGCTCGCCTCCGTAGACAGCGACCTGCACATACCAGATCGCCACGCTCCACCCGTCGCCCAGTCGACTCGAACGAACCGCGACCGGCGCCACGCGGACGGCGACACCCTCCGGCACCTGCGCCTGGATTGCCCTCAACTTCGTCTCGACGTCAGCTGCGAGCCGCTCGGCCGCGCGGGCGGTCGAGATCGCTCGTTGTGCGTCCGCTGCTTCCTCGGGCGTCATTTCGACCACCCGCTCAGTGAGCTCGAGGAAGCGCAGCGCCGCCAGACGAGCACCGGATTCAGTGGCGCCCGGCTCGACATCGGACGAGTCCGCGCCTTGCGGTTCGGCGAGCGTCGTCGCGCTCGCCGTTGGGGATGCGACGACGTGCTCTCCGTCTCGTCCTGAGTCGTCGTCACTTGTGAGAGCCAAGACGGCGAGGCTGGTGGCCGTCGTCAACGCGCCCAGAACGATGAGTGATCGGCGTGCCGGTGTCATCGCAAACCTGACAGCTGGTTGACGATGGTCGGCGCCAGCCCGTGACGATCGCACCAGCAGCGCCGCCCAGTGCGAAGACCCGGCCCCGCCGCCAGCGACCGTGTTGCCCGAAAGCTGGGACAGGCCCCAGACGGCGCCGCCGATGAACAGGCTCGCCAGCGAGCCCGCCAGGGCCAGCCACATCAGCCAGTTCAGAACGTTCTGCGCCAGATCGGCGCCGGGGAACCCGTTGTCCGGTGTGGCATCGACCTGCGCCAAGATCGAGCCGACTCGTGCGAACACTTCCATTGCTGCCTCCTACGGATGAGCTCCGATTCGAGGCGAGCTAGGGACGAGCGAGGGCCTGACTTCGGACAGCTGCAGCGATGTCCCGTCAGCGCCGTGCGACGGTCCCTCTGCGCGGCATCGGACCCCACCTCGCGCACCCTCGCACAACGCAGCCGTCATCGACCTCGCCGCCATCAGCGGCCCCGCCCGCCGGCTCGTCGCGATCTACGAACGGTTTCGGAAGCGGTCGTCCGCCGTGCGACAATCAACTCGGCGAACGCGCCAGGCGTTGCGCGGCGCACCCCGCCCAACTGGACGGATCGGCCGCGACATTTTGCGCCTCATCGACGGCGGACCTAACGCCAACAAGGATGACATCGAGGGCGCGTTCGAACGGCTCCAGCCGCATCACCACGATCCGCCCTCTCTCGCCGCAGCGTCCCCAACACAGGCGCCCTGCCGCGGAGGCCGCCAGTCCCTCACCGGTCAACAGCCACTGTCAGTGATCTTCGAACAACTCACCACGCGAGCAACACTGTGACTCACATCGCCGTTGCCTGTCGCTCGCCAGGTGGAAGGGACCGGGGTCTCGCCAGTGTGATGGGACCGGGTGCCTGGGTTTGGTGACGGCGGTGTGAGCTTCGCGCTGGCCCGTGGTCGGGTCAACTGGTGGTGGGTCGTTGCCGGGTGCGGTAGCTGTCTCCTTCGATGATGAGTTCGTGGGCGGCGGAGGTGAGCCGGTCGATCGCGGATTGCGCGAGGAGCGGGTCGGCCATGAGAGCGATCCATTCGTTCGGTTCGCGGTTAGAGGTGATGATGGTGGACACGCGGCGGTGGCGTTCGACGACGATCTCGTAGATGTCCGCGGTGTCGTTGGCGTCCATCGCGGTCAGCGAAGTCGTCGAGGATGAGGATCTCCACGCGGAGGAGTTTGCGGACCTCGGTGTCGTGGCTGTTGTCGAGACGGCTGACGCGAGCCGTTTCAACAGTTTGTCGGCGCGTTCGAAATGGACGCTGTGGCGGCGGCGGACCGCGGTGTGACCGAGCGCTGTTGCGAGGAATGTCTTGCCGACACCAACGGGGCCCATGACGATCACGTTGTTCGCTCCGTCGACGAAGCGGAGGCTGGCGAGTTCATCGAGGAGTTTGTGGTCGTAGGTGACCGCGGCGGTGGGGTCCCATAGGTCGAAGTTCATAGCGGGGTCCAAGCTGGCGGGTCTTCGCTCGTAGCGTCGCTGATGCGGTGTCGCGGCGGGTGATTTCGTCGGACAACACGATCTGGAGGAACTCTGCGTGGGACAGCTTGTTTGTCTTCGCCAATGCGAGCCGTTCGGGCAGGGGGAGCATCCCCCGGTTGACCGGCCACCTCCGATCGGAGGTAGGTATGTCAGTGATGGAGGAGCGGCCGGCGAGGACGCGGCGCAGCTTCACCGATGAGTTCAAGCGTGACGCGGTGGCGATGGTGCTGGTTGAGGGCAACCAGATCGTTGACGTGGCCCGACGGCTCGGCATCGGTGAGGGCACGCTGGGGAACTGGGTCCGTCAGGCGCGCATTGATCGGGGTGAGCGGGCGGGGTTGACCACGTCGGAGAAGGCCGAGCTCGCCGAGTTGCGCCGTGAGAACGCCCGTCTGCGGATGGAACGAGATCTGCTCAAACGAGCGACGGCCTTCTGGGTGAAGGAGTCGGGACAGTGACCCGCTATCGGTGGGTCGCTGCCCGGAAGGCCGAGGGCTTCCCGACGACGACGGCGTGCAGGGTGGCGGCGGTGTCGGTGACGGCGTTCAACGACTGGCGACGTCGTCAGGAGTCGGGGCCGAACGAGGCCGAAATTCAGCAGGCTCGGCTGGTCGAGGCGATCCGCCAGATCCACGCGGAGACCGACGGCACCTATGGCGAGCCGCGCATGACCCCGGAGCTGCGGGACCGGGGGTGGGTGGTGAACCACAAGCGGGTGGAGCGGCTCATGCGCCTGCATGGGATTGTTGGGGTGCATAAGCCGCCGAAGGTCCGTACCACGATCCCCGCCGAGGACACGCCGCCGCTGCCGGACCTGATCGCCCGGCGCTTCGACCCCGGAGCACCTGATGTCGCCTGGGTCGGCGACATCACCTACATCCCGACCGGTGAAGGTTGGCTGTATGTGGCCAGCGTGATCGATCTGGGGTCGCGGCGTTGGCTCGGCTACTCGATGGCCGACCACATGCGCACCGAACTCGTCGCCGGCGCGTTGCGCATGGCTGCGGGTGCTCGCGGCGGCTGCACCAAGGGGATCATCTTCCACGGCGACCGTGGCAGTCAGTACCTCTCGGGCGAGTACCGGGAGTTGATCGCCGCGCTCGAGATGCGCCAGTCCGTGGGCCGGACCGGGGTGTGCTGGGACAACTCAGTCGCCGAGGCCGCCTGGTCCTCGCTCAAGAGAGAACTCGTCCACCGTTACGTGTTCCCGGACAGGGCCACCGCCCGGCGGGCAATATTTGCCTGGATCAACCGCTACAACACCCGTCGACGCCACTCCAGCCTCGGCCACATCGCCCCAATCGAATGGGAGAATCAGTACCGTCAAACCCCAGGCCGACCAGAGCCGCCGTAACCAACGTGGCCGGTCAGCGAGACGCCCAGGGTGTGCAGGACTTGCCCGAGCTTCAGCGGCGCAGCGTCGCTGCAGATCAGGGTCGATGACGGGGTTCATAGCCGGACCTGCCGGCGGGCGGCGTAACAGGAGTTGTCCGCGCCGAACCGGGCAGTCGCCACGATCACGTTCGACCGCTCCGGCTGCGGCTGGTTGTTCGTTCTCGAGGGCTCGCGTTCAGGCAGCTACGGCGCATCACGTTCAGATCGGCCGATTCCGCGTCGAGGAGACGGCGACGCTTCGGAGTCAGCGCGCTCATCGCCATGCGGCAGAAACCGATGAGGCGGTAGACACGCCGCATCGGGTCCATGGCAGCGGGTCATCAGGAATCGCGGCGAGCAGAGTTCCCCAACCGCAGGGCCGTGGGCGGCGGCATCTGCGATAGGGCGGTCGATGTCACCTGCGCCATGCGCGGTCTCACCGTTGCAGGGAATCATCACGGTCGGTTGAACGGCCACCGGGCGTATGCGCGGGTGGGCCTTGACCAGCGCCCCACGCTGGTAGATCTCGACGCCAGCGCACGGTCCGCCCGCGCATCGACTCGCTGGCCCCGCCGGTCACCAGGCACGGAATACAAGGCCTGGCGACTTGGATGTGATAGTCCCGGGCGACCTTCGCGGTCGTGTGAACCGGCACGTCTTAACGCTGAGCTGGCGCTGGTAACAGGCGCTGACGTTCCATGCTCATCAGACACCACGAGCGGTTGCTGGCGGGTGGTGCCATGCACCCACATCCCTGCCCGTGTGCGGCACACAGCACCCGCAGCCTCTTGCGCCATTGCTGAGTCGGCGAACGTTTCACCAGCCCAGAACGAAGGACTGCACGAACTGGACTGATCGTTCGACCTGGCCTTGTCCTGGGGTGAACGGACACAGGCCAGGTCAACCACGAATCCCCGGGCCTGCGTATTCCCACGAAGGCTTGGTTGAACACGGGTGCACCCGTCCGCGGTGGTGACGACCGCGGCGGGTTGTCGGGGATAAGCACGGCGAACACCCCGCCGAAGAACTCCCATGCGGCCTCACACCCCTCCAATCGTCGCCG
Source organism: Acidimicrobiales bacterium (assembly GCA_041394365.1). Classification (GTDB taxonomy): domain Bacteria; phylum Actinomycetota; class Acidimicrobiia; order Acidimicrobiales; family CAIXPF01; genus CAIXPF01. The sequence goes on along the minus strand of JAWKIM010000021.1, from coordinate 124,028 downwards.
TCGTTTGACGATGGGAGTGACCCACACAAACATGTGGCGGGAGAACCGCAGTGAACACCAGTGCCCACACCTTGCGCCGTTTCCCGGACTCATCGGCGAGGAACCCCACCTCACCGAAGTCGACCTGCGCCTCCCCGCCAGCACCCCATCCGCGAGCGGCACAGTCGATGGTGGCGGCGTACCGAGCTGCTCAGCCACGTAGCGGTGCAACGTCCGCTCCGGGACAGCCACGCCGTCACGAGCGAGGAGCTCGCGCATCTTCACCACCGGCACCGCCGCCTCATGCCAGACCCTTCAAACGGTCATGGGCCCCGACAGCCTGTCCTGCCACGAACCGTGGCGGTCGGGACGATGCTGCGCCAACCACAACATCAGCCCCCCACGATGAACACGTCGTCGAGCTGACCGTCGCCGCCGTCGCGTACCAGGCCCGCCTCAACCGCGGCTTCCACCACCCGGCGGACCGTCTTGCGGTCCGATCGGACCATCGGCTCGATCGTCCGGTAGCCACGGCCCGAAAGCCACAGCCGTAACACTTCACGCACCTCATACGCGGGATCTCCCCGGAACGCCACAGCGCTCCACCGCCTTCCTGGCCCGTAGACGACAAGGCGGCGAGAATGACCGTCCACGGCACCACCACCGCGGACCCCACGAACTACGACCAGGCGGTCCTATCCACCTGGCGACACCCGGTCCCATCTACCTGGCGAGAACCCCCCGAAAAGGTCCCATCCACCTGGCGGGCGACAGTTGCCGGCCGCGCCCAAGAAAACCCCGTGCGCAAAGAAGCAAATGGCGGCGTCGTCTGCACCTTCCGGCTGACGTCTGTACGCCAGCTCCAAGGCCGAAGGCCCTCGACCGACATTAACACCTGGGGCCCTCTCGCCGGTGTCTGCTACAAGAACTTCGCAAGGGCCGCCGCCTCATCGTTGCCGGCTGCCTCACCCAGAAGCAGTGGGCCCACGCGACGAGCGGCGAGACGCGAGCGCTGACCGGTCGCTACAGCCAGCGAAGTCGAATTCCTCCCAGTGATTGCCTCGGGGTCGGGCGCCGCGCCTCCTCCGTCCCAACTGATCCGGACGACAGCACCAGCCTTCCCGGGTGGGTACCGCCAACTGCGTCGTGGGATCGAAGCGATGCCTCCGACACCCGTCGTGTAGGTAGGGGTCGCCCATCCTCACCAGAGCGCCTTCAGCTCTTCCGCTCGTCAGTACGCTCCCGAAGCCCCGGTGACTTGTCAGTCCGGAGCGTCCTCGCCCAACCGAAATCTCGTCGACGGCCACGACCGTGTCGTACAAGCCGTAGCGACGAAGGTTGGGGGTGCGACTCGATGCCGGTGTACGAAAGCGGCGTCTTCGTAGCGGCGGAACACCCAGTACTGCTGATTCATGTGGGTCGAATTGAAGACACCAAGCGACACCAGCAAATGCTCGTCCGCCGACTGACAGCCCAGTCACAACCTTGAATAGCTCAGGTTCGAGCTTGGTAATCACGATCCTGGAGGGGTATTCGCGGAAGTCAGTAAGGTACATGAAGGCCGGGATCCGAGTGGCGAACTTGATTGGTTTATCCTGGATCTGCTTGCGCTTCGACTTGTACTCCTTCTCCTCGTCGGTGAGGCCGTCTCTTCTCCTTGGCGGTGAGGTTGTCGCCCTTCGCCTTCTTGGTGTGTCTGCCCTCACTCTTGTTGACCACCATCTCCAAAGATGCCGCTCCCAAGCGCTCGAAAGCCCTCGATGTTCATCACAGCGTCCATCGCCGCCTGGTTGTCCATGATCTTGCAAGAAGCGTGTCGTTGTCGACGTTGACCAAGAGGGCCGACTCCACTTGCGGGCAGGCAGAGTGGCCGATGTGCCTGACATGGCGATGTCGAGGATGCCACCTGCGTCCGCACAGGTCATGTTCGATCCGTCGTAGGCCAACACCGGAAGAAACTTCCGCGAGTTCCTCAACCGCCTGCTCAGGGTTCAGCGTCTCGGGCGAAAGACCGGCGCCATGCCTCGGCGATCGTCTGACGAAGCGCTGCGTGGGAGCGAAATCAGACACGAAGCACACGGGCTTGATGATCGCCTCCTCATGGGGGTTGTCGCCGTTCGGGTTCTTGATCGACCACGGGGACTGCGCAAAACACCGACTGAAAATAGGTCTCGGGCGACTTCAGGTTCCGCAGCACCAGAATCGCCGACCACTGCAGGACCGTGACACCAGTTGTGAGGCTTGCCGCACGACAGCGTGATCGTCTTCGTGTCGAAGCCCGAACCGATGGCCTTACGGACGGGTGGCAGCAGGCAGGCCCAATGCCCGCACTCACGCCGGCGACGCCAAGCTCACCTCGTGGTCGTGCCAGTACACGTTGTGCTTCTCGCACAGCAGGTTAGCCATCGCATGGCAGGCCGCCACGCTCGGCATGAACCAGAGCGAGTGCTGCAGGTAAGGCAACAACCGCACATCGGAGTAGGGGAAGGGCGACGCGTTCCAGACTTCAGGCTAATCTGGGTGGGCATGTGTGCGCCGCGAATGATGTCAGCTACTTCTGCACGTCGGACTTGTGCTTAAACTCAGCCGCCTCGCCTCGGCCGGTTGCCTCAAAGAAGGCGTTCAGATCGAATTCGTCGAACTCACCCTGGTTACAGCGTCGCGACCAACTCATCGGGCATCTGGTAGGTGAGCAACCGCATTTCGGGTAGCGCCGCGTACTGGTTCAATCGCTCGGGTGCTCTTCGGCAGACCTTTGCTTGGCGCGTTGCTCGTCGGTGTACGTCCAATTGAAGATCTGCTCTCGATGAACTCACCAGTCGCCAACGCGAACGGTGTGCCCGACAGATAAAGATAAGCGTCGTGATTGGCAAGAAGTCGCCCTCCTGGCCGGACAGTGCTTCGAGGCCCTCGCCAAATCGTCCAAGACTGTTGCGTACTCAGCCTCGACCTCCTTCTTGGCAACCTCAGCGTCCTCTCCTTCGAACAGCTCCCTTGGCGTTTGTCGCGCTGAAAGCGCCGAAGTGGTACTCGTCGAAAAGACTTTCACTAGATCCCAGTTGACCCAGTGCAACCACTCGTTCTTCGACTTGATCCGGCCATCCTTGCGGCCGAGCAAATCCCTGGAAGGACCCGAAGTACACGAGCGGCCCCTTCTTGTCGGCCTTCATCGGATCGCCACCATTCGCCTTCGAAAGGTACTGCCATCCGTTGAAATCAACATGAGACCACAAATCGGTCTCCCACGCGTCTCTACTGCGGGCTTGAACGTGACCACAAGCACCTTCTTCGCCCCAAGCCGCTTGGCGAGAGTTGGTAGGAGGCGAGAGGTCTTGCCGAACCACATCTTCGCGTTCCACAAGAACCGCGGCACCGATTCGCTGTCCTCGGCCCAGATGGACTCGTAGTAGGCAGCCGTCTTGTTGACGGCTGCCTCTTGCTCGGCGCGCATCGGGAAGTCCTCGTGGTGCGTGCCGGCTAGCGCTTGACCGGTTCGCAGTTCCTTGATCGCGGTGAGCACATCCTCCGCCGTGCAGCGCATCCACTCGAGTTCGAGGTTCTCGAATCCCTTGGCCTTCAAGCGTTCCCGGACCGCACTGTCACGGATGAGCGTCCCGTCATCTCGATCGGCAGCTTCGTCGACTTCCAAGACGTACTTGAACTTCGCCTGGCCGTGAGATTGCCGGATCCGCACGTTCACGTCTTGGGTGGTCTGGCCGACCTTGAGGCATCCGACATACTTCGGGATGTCAGCCGTAGACCACGCATAGATGCGCAGACGAGCGTCAGGTCGCTCAGGGAGCAGTTCCTCAATCGGTCGAGCCATCACCTGCGCCCATCGGCTTGATGACGCTCTGAATGTGCCCGATCTCGTCATCGGTCAGTCCGTACTTTTCGTACAGATCAGCATCAGCCCAAGCACGCGTCATTGGAAGATTCGGAACAAACGCAAAGCGCTCACTATAGAGGTGTTGCGTATTCGTTCTGAGTGAGACGAGAAAGCGGACGAATTGCGTGCGAAGATAGCTGCTGAAGTTTCGGGCTTCAACTTCGGTCTCGAAACGGTTTGCCACCAGATAGGTCTCGGTGCAGGCCGTTCCGGGTCCACCTAGCAAGATCCGAGAGAAGACCCGCCGCGTACCGCTCTTGTCCGTCTGACCGCCGTGCTCGCTGGCCGTTCCAGAAAGGAAAACCTTCCAGTCGTCAACCCACTCGACGTTCCTCGGGATTGCGGCGCGTTCGATATATCCAATACCGCCGTTTTGATAGAGTAACACGGGGGCTCGCATGCCCTCCGGGCTAGTCTCTCCGCGGAAGTTGGTTCGGAGACTGAATGGCTGAATGGGCGAGACCGAACTCGCTAGGCTGGCGAACTTGACACCCTTCGGGGTACGGAGCACCTTCTCGAGGATCGGAATAGCCTCGTTGTAGCGGACCAGGATGTCGTATTGGTCCAGGTGACGTTTCAAGGTCGGGCCAGGCCCGCCGGCTCTCATGGTCGTGACTTCACAACCATCGTTCCACTCGGAATCCCAGAGAAAGTAGCAGACCCCGCCAGCGATGTCCACCCCCGCAAAGACCTCGCGGGAGTCCGGGTAGTCCACGAGGACACGCGTTCGGTTGTCGGACAGCATCTCTCGGCGGAAGTCGTCCAAACCCCTGCCGCCGGCATACCACCGCGCTGGAATAACCATCGTCAGGTACTGCGGGTCCAGGCTTTTTGCGGCCTGCACGAACCGTTGGTAGATCGGCATAGCGAAGCTCCCTATCGCGTCGCCTCCGCTCTGCCCGAGTTGGTCGGGAGGGTTGCCGATCACGACATCGAACTTCATATCGCCTCCGAATAGCTCGGCGAGCCGGGCCTTGACGTTATCGGTATGGATGAACTCATACGCGTGGGTTTCCGAATCAGTTCCGCGGCCGTAGTCCCGTTCATTTGCCCCGCAGAACCTGCACTTGGACCCCACCCACGTGTGCTCGGTGCGCTCGAACCAGACGTTGCCCGTTTCAGTCACAAACGACTTGACGATCGAGTGCTTGCCGTTCGCCCACTTGGAGCAGTAGAGGCTACGGCGTGCGAGGAGGCTCGTCAGCCTGGTGATAGCTATTCCATAGACCTGCTTCGTGAGTACATGATCGACGCGCTCATTGAGGTCGGGGATTTCATCTGACAGTCCGGCCACAAGGCGTTTCGTTATCTCGCGAAGGAACACGCCTGACTTGGTGAACGGATCAAGAAACCTGACAGACTTGTCGGCCCAAATCCTCGCTCCGCCATTGTTGTCGGCCCACGCCCGCTCGACAGCGTTGAGCATCTCGTTTGCAAGGTCCGGCGGTGTGAAGAACTTCATCGTTCGACAGGTTGGCGATGCAGGTCAGCACGTCAGGGTTCCGACTCTGAAGCGAGGCGGGGCCTCGCTCATCGTGCAAGTTCCGCCACTGTCATAGGAGGATACGTTCTGATTGGTATAAACACATCGTGATCCTCGAGCATCTCAAACAGCGATCCTTCAATCGACGACCGCTGGGTTAGCGCATCCGAGTCGAAAGTCGCGACGCTGGAACCTTCCCTTGCCCAGATAGCCCCACTCAGGCAGCGTGATCGCCTCGCCGGTCGACGTCGCCATGTCGAGGGCATCTGCATGCACAATATTGGCGCGGACGACAGCTTGAGCCGCGCAAACCACTCGCCACCGACCCCTTTGCCGAGATAGTCGAACAACGTGTCGAGCAGATTGGCCCGACACTCGGCAACGTTGTCGGGAAGCAACTCGATCCCATAAATGCACATCAACGCCAGGAGTGCATGGTTCCGCTTCTCGAAATCGCTCTTGGCGAACTTCTCGTGCACCGTGGCCAGCTTCCGACGAAGCACCGGCAGGAGAAAGTTTCCCGATCCGCATGCCGGTTCGAGGAACCAGGCGTCAATCCGCTCCGACTCCCCTTGACGAGATCGAGCATGGCCTCGACCAACCATGAAGGTGTGAACACTTCCCCGTGGTCAGCGACCCTCTGGCGTGACCTGACCAAGTTCTCTGGAAGGGCGGTAGTTGACTCCGCAGCCTTCCTGCCCCAGACGCCCATCGTTCCCACACCCTCATCATGCGCGAGGAAGCGTTTGCCCAGGCGGTTGGTCACCGCGAGCTGAGGAAGCGGTCCGATGCGCGCGCTGAATCGGGGCAAGGTAGCAGCGCCCCGACCGCTGGCGCGCTGACCCTCGAGTTCGTAGAGCAACTGAAGGGTCTCCTGTTGCACCTCGTGCCAACGAGGCCCATCTCCCCGGCCGCGGCAGAGGCATCTCTGAGCACGTCGACCACACCCTGCGAGTCGCCAGCGGCCGCGGCCGCCTGCATCCGGATCCGGTACAGCGACTCCTGGCCCGGGACGACGGCGAGGCCCCTCTCGGCTGCCCAACGGGCTAGCTCGTGATCGCCTGCGACGAGTGCCAGCTCGCCAAGCCGGTGCGCGGCATCGACGATGGCGCGCTCGATCCGCCCGTAGACCTGATGATCCTCGTTGAGCCAAGCGAAGTTCTGGTCGGCTTCGGAGGCAATGCGGCCCTCGGCGAGTTGGAGCGCTGCTCGGAGCAGCTCGATCACGTCGGCCGCGTCGCGCTTGCGGGCAGCGCAGGTGAGGGCCTCGACCCGTGTCCAGTCGCAGCCGACCTCGTCGGAGAGCTCGTACCGCCCGCTGTTGGTGGCGATCGTCAACCGGTGGTGGCCGTCGGCGCCAGTTCCGAGGAGCTGGCGGACGGTGCTGAAGCGTTGTCTGCGGTCTTGCGGCTGGTGGACGACGGCCAGAAGGTCTCTCGCAGCGTCTGCGACGAGACCGAACGGTGGTAGGCAAGGTAGGCGATCACAGACGCAACCTTGGCGGGTGGTTCTTGCCAAGGCCGCTGATCCGGGGCCGAGGTCCGAGCAGCGTTACCTCGACAGGTCGCTGCGTGATGCGCTCGATCAGCTCGGCGGTGCCCTCAAATGCCGCCTCGATCCCTGTACCGGCCGACACGCCAGGTCAGCAGGGTCCTCAACGACTGGCCCGCTCAGGTCCGGGTCGGCGACAGCTTCGAGCAGCGCGGAAATCTGCCGAAGCTCCATGAAGTCGGTGATCGCCGGTGTGAAGTCGATGCCGAAGGGCTCGAGCGTGGCCCGGTCCCTGGTGAGATGGACCCGGCACCCCGTCGGCAACAGTGCAGCAGCGATGATGGCGACGGGCGTGTTGACGAGGGCGGCCACCTCGGCAACCTGCCGACCGACGCCGGCCTGGTCGGCGCCGAGGAGCACGATCGTGGGGTGGAAGACCTCGCCTGGCTGCACACGCTGGCGGTAGGGCGTCGCGTCGAGACGCGCGTTGAGCTGGCGCATCTCGTGGCAGAACTGCTCGACCCACGCTGCCGGATCGGAGGGGATCGTGACGTTCACCAGGCCGCTCATTTCCGTGTCGAGCCCGAGAGCGACGACCTCGCACGGTCGGGCGTTCGGCACGACAGCGATGGCTGTTGCGATGGTGCGCATCCAGCCGTGGACTGTGTCAGGTTCACCGTCGACGGCGATGAGCCCGACTTGTTCGAGGTCCAGGTGGAGGTCGCCACCGGCGGTTCGCCCGACAGGCACAAGCGCCGGGCTGTAGGGCTGTTCGCCGCCGCCCGCAGCTTCGATGCCTGCGAGTTCGAGGGCGGGGTCGAGCCGCCACGCGGTCGCGCTGGTGGGGTCGAGCACGAAGCCGTCGACGACGGCGCACGGCTCGTCGAGCAGGAGCTCCACGCCGAGTGACCCGGCACGCATCGCAACCACCGCCGGAGTTGGCGTGTCGGACAGTTGCGCGAGCTGGTGGGTGAGATACCGGTTGGTGGCTTCGATCCAGCGTGCGGCTTCAGTGTCGGCCACGGCCCTGCTCTTCGCTTCATAGGCGAGCGCGCCGGCCGGGGGCGTGAGCGGCGTGGTTCCTGGCCTCCGGCGGGCGGCCTGGTGGTGGCGGAGCCGCCGAAGGGTGAGCGCCAGTGCGCCAGCACCGGTGGCGAGTCCCCCGATTCCAAGGGCCACGAGTCCGATCGCCGGGTCGCTCCCGTCATCCGCTGCGTTCTCGGCCGCCGCTTCGCTGGTCGTCGGTGCTGCTGCCGCTGGCTCAGCCGGTGCGGTCGGCGCGGTGGGTGGCGTCGTCGCCGGTACCGCTGGAGGGGCTGTGGTGACAGGGGGTGGAGTGGTCTGAGCCGGCACGGTTGGCGCCTCGGCGGGTTCGGCGGGCGGAGGTGAGGCGGGCGCGGGCGCGAGTGGGTTGGCAGGTACCGGCGGGACGATGAACTGCTGGCCGGTGTAGATGAGGTTCGGGTCGCCGGGTCGCGCAAGGCGGTCTCGGTTGAGCTCGATCATCTCGGACCAGTACGGGGCGAGCTCCGGATCGGTGGGTGGCCGGCCCCAGGCGTCGGTCAGCGCCTCCGTGGCGAGTTGCCAAAGGTGCTCGCCCCGTTCGACGGTCACCAGATTCCCGTCGGGCACCGGTTCGGAGGCCCCGGTGGCGAGTGGGACGACGGCGTCGGCCGGGAGGCGAAGTTCCCAGCCGGGTTGGAGCGCCTCCGTGCTCTCGCTGATCGTGGTGCCGTCGCTCATCACGACGCCGAGGTTTGCGGTGCGCAGGTCTCGCCAGCGGAGGCCGTCGCCAAGGAAGCGTTCGCCGAGGTCCCAGAACGTGTCGCGGTCCTCGACGACATAGGTGCGGCTAGAGGCTGCAGCCGAGACGATGGGGCTGGCCACAGCCTCCAGGGTGGTGCGGTGGTGACTGCCGGCGGCGAGCGCGAGGACCGGTTCATGGATCGCTGCGACCGGTGAGCGGCGCAGCGATCGCTAGAGTGGGCGGCGTGAATGAGGCTGACGACGAGGGTGCAGCTGGTGACGGGCGAGCGGCGAAGGCCTGGAGACCCAGGCAGCGTGGGACTCGTCGAGCGACGGTGCCTCGAACTGCAGCCACGGTTTCAACAATGAAGCAAGCGCGAGCTGCCAACAGAGCCAGGCGATGAGGGCGAGGCCGCCTCGTAGCAGCTGCTCGGTTCGCGTCGTATCTGACACGAGGTCGTCGGTCAGTGATCGGACGATGTCGCTGCCAGGAAGACCGGCGAAGCGCACCAGCGCCAGAGGGATGGCGGCCGCATGATGGCGACGATCGCCGCGACCGAACTGAGGCCGCGGAGCAGAGCGAGGAAGCGCGGCGGGTCATGCTGCGTTCGCCGGGCCGAGGGTGGCGGTGGCGGATTCGGTGGCTGACGCGTTGAGCGGGCCGGGCAGGATGCGGGTATCGACCCGTAGCCCGACGGTGACAGTCACGGTGTCGGCGGTGACCGAGATCGTTCCGCTGTGGCCGGTGGCGGCGAGGTAGTCGCTCGCTGCTTGGCTGGCGGCAGCGGGGTCGAGGACGACGATGCCGGTGGTCCGGTAGGTGTCGGCGTCGACGGCTTGGGCCCCGGCCCGGGCAGCGTTGTCGGCGAGGTCTCGGGCTTCTGAAAGCGCGCCGAGCTTGCGGCCCCCGTCGATGGCGAGGCCAGCCACCATGACGAAGGCGACGCCGAGGACAGCGATGAAGATCGACACGGACCCGCGTTCGTCGTGCACGCGGCTGGTCATCGGTTGTCTGCCCGGTAGGTGTCGATGACTTCGACGGAGGTGGCGGTGAAGGCGTTCGCCGGGAACGGCGAGCGTGGCCACGTCGGAGAACGACGCGCGGCATCTGATCGTCACGCCGACCCAGCCGCCGGGTCGGTACTGGTCGAGGTCGACGGTGATGTCGAGCCCGCGGCGGCAGCTCATGCCCGAGGTGGTGAGGTTCGCTTCGGCGGCTTGGCGGGCTGCCGTCTCGGCCCGTGCGGGGTTGCCCGAGAGCTGGCCGCTCGAGCGGCGGCGTGCGCGGCGCTGCGGACGTCGTTCTCGGCTTGGGCTCCGCGGCCGGCGAACACGACGGAGGAGGAACCCGCCGAGGAAGGCGACCATGACCGCCGCCATCTCCGTGGACACTGATCCGCGGTCGTCTCGCATCGCGTGGTCATCGTTCGGGCTCGGGGATGAATCGTTCGACGGGCGCCTCGGCGTGGGCGTGCACGCTCCAGCCGCCGGGGAAGACGGAGAAGCCGAGTTCGCCCTGCACGTCGACGGTGACGGTTTCGGCGGTGCGGCTGACGGTCACGGTGACGTTTCGCAGGTTGCCCGCCTGGCTGAGGATTGCGGCCGCGCCGGCTTCGCCGTCAGCTGTGGTCGCGGTGGCGATCTTGGCTGCGTCGACGGCTTCCTCGGCGGCGACTTCGGCTGCTTGCTTGGCGTGCCACCACAGCCCGACCTGGACAGGGAGCATCACGAGCAGGATCAGCACCGGCATGAGCACGGCCAGCTCCGTGGAGGTCGCTCCGCCTTCTCCCCTCACCCGCGGCCGTCGAGACACCCGCATGAGCTTCAGCGCGCCGCAGCGGCTGGGGCGGGCACCGTGTCGGGGATGTTGTTGGCGTTGCTCTGCGCTTTGGCGATGAAGATCGCGCCGAGCACGACGGCGATGGCCACCATCGCCGCGATGACCACGGCCATCTCGGTGGAGACGGCGCCTCTCTCATCGCGAACGGCGACACCGGCGGCGGCGAGGTTGTATTCGACCCCGACGCGAAGGAAGTCGATGGAGTCGCGGATCCACTGCATGGCGTTGTCCTGTCTGTGGGTTGCGGCGGCTACTTGCCGGTCGTGGTGTGGGGTTGGGTGGCGGCGGGCCGGAACGTGCTCGCGCCGTTGTCGGTGATGGCGGACACCGCCCCGAAGGCGATGAACAGCACGAGGCCGAGGATCATCACCACGACGGGAACGATCATCTTCTCGGTCTGGGTTTCGGCCGCCCGCTCGAGCTCGGCAGCCTGCGTTGCACGCAGCGCGTCGGCCTTGGCGGTGAGGGATAGCTTGATGCGAGCGCCGTGCCCGCCGGCCAGCAACACACTGGCCGCGAGCTCTCCCAGCTCGTCGACGCCGATCTCGGCGCCGAGCTGCTCGAAGGCCTCCCAGGGTGAGTGGCGGGTGAAGCGAGCGCGGCGCAGCGCTCGTCGGATCTCTGCGAACGCCCACCCATCGCCGGCTTCGGCGGCGCCTTCGAGCGCGGTTTCGATGCCGGCGCCGCCGGCGAGGAGGATCGTGACGAGGTCGAGGTAGGAGCTGAACGCGTGCCGGAAGGCCCGCCGCCGAGCTTCGACCTGCTCGGCAAGCGGCAGGTCAGGGTAGAAGAACCCGGCTGCGCCCAGCGCCGCCGCAGCGACAAGCCCGATGAGCGGCGACACGGCCACACCGGCGGCGTTGACCGCAACGATCGTGAACAGCGGGAGCGCGAAGCCTGCGACTCCGGCGAGGGTCTTCTCGTAGGCATGGCGCTCGAGCGGCTTGTCGAGCACACGGAGTTGGTCGACGAGCTTCGGCCGCTCCGCTGCGCCGACCACGCGCATCACCGCCAGACCGATTGCGGAGAGGTGCCGCTGCGCCCCCCTAACCCCGGCGTGACCTTCGGGTTCGACGGTGAGCTGGGCGACCGCTACGCCGGGCCGATCGAGGATCAGCGCTAGGCGCTGCAGCGGAATCGCCCGTGGTTGAAGGGCGCGGATGATGATCAGCAGGCCGGCGCCAACGCCGGCACCGCACACGGCGAGCACGATCGCGTTCATCGGGTGGCGCCGCTGCGGTCCGACCGGGCGGCGAACCGCTCCGGCATATCGATCTGCCCGTACACCCGCAACAGCCACGCCCCGGCGGCGAACACCGCAGCGACGAGCACCAGCCACAGCTGCCCGGCGAAGGAGTCGTAGGCATCGAGAAGGCGGCGGGAGAACAGGAACAGGAAGGCCATCGTGGCGATCGTGGCGACGACGATGTGAGCGGAGGTGCGAATGCGGGCCCGGCCAACCTCGACTCGCAGCCGCATCTTGACATCGCCGCGGATCGCTTCGGCGAGCCGGCCGAGCAGCGGGCCCAGCCTCCCGTGCTTCCATCCGGGTGGCGTTGACGAGGGACACGACGACAAGGTCGGCCGATGGGTGGTCGAGGTCGGCACCGAGGCGGATCAACGCCTCGGTGAGCGGCATCCGGTCGAGCCGGGCGGCGAAGCGCACCAGCTGCGGACGGATGGGCGCCGGCCCGACGTGGGCAGACGCGAGGAGTGCCTGTTCGAGCCCCGCCGAACCGGCCATGTTGTCGCGGATCATCTCCGCCCACGACGCGATCGCTTCGGTCCGGGCGACCGTTGCGTCTCGATGGCTGCGGGCGGCCGACAGTCGTGGCGCCGTCCACGCAGTCCGCCAACCACGGCCGCAGCGACGATCCAGCCGGTCAGAGCGAAGACCGACAGGCCGGCTGCCAACGCGCCGCTGAGCCAGGCCAGCGAGACCTCGGGCCGCGCCTCCGCAGGTGCCATGCAACGTAGCGATGGGAGCACTCGCTGGCCACGCAAGCCCGCAACGACAAGGAGCACACCTCGCTGAGCCCGACGCCGATTGCGACGGCGATGAGCGTGTTCATCGGGCCCATCCGGCGTGGTCGGCGCGCAGCCAGCGAGCGTCGAATCCGGCCCGCTCGAGCCGCTGCAGCGACGTGTCGGTGAGAGGGAACCGTGGCATCGCCCGGCCGGTGTGGTCGGGGGCGTAGACCTCGTTCGACGACACCTGGACCGTCGGCGCCGGTGATCTCGCGGACGCTGGTCACCACCCGCTCATTGGTGTCGAGCCGGGCGAGGTGGACGATGACGTGCACCGCGTTGGCGATCATCAAGTTGGTGACCTCGACCGCAAAGCGCTCCGGGGTCATCGCCATGTACATCTGCAGGCGGGTGAACACGCCCATGCTCGAATCGGCGTGGATGGTGCACATCGAGCCGTCGTTGCCCTGCGACATCGCGAGCATCATCGGCAGCACCTCGGCGCCGCGGACCTCGCCGACGATCACCCGGTCGGGCTGCATCCGCAGACCCGAGCGCACCAGGCGGTGCATGGGGAACTCGCCGACGCCTTCGACGTTGGCTTCTCGAGCTTCGAGATCGACCCGGTTGGGGTGCAGGGCGGCGAAGTGGTCGAGACCGATCTCGAGGAGTCCTCGACGGTGATGATGCGTTCGGTATCGGGTACCTCGTTGATGAGGCAGCGCAGCAGTGTCGTCTTGCCGGCGCCGGTGCCCCCAGCGACGATCACGTTGAACCGAGCCTGCACCATGGCGCGTAGCAGGTGCCACAGCGACTCCGAGATCGTCCCGTAGCCGATCAGCTGCTTGAGCCGACCGATGTCGAAGTTGTGCCGGCGGATCGACACCGACGGCCGCCCGGCAACCCAGCGATGGCATGCAACCGATCCCCTCGAGGGGAGTTGCATGTCCAGCTCCGGTGAGGCCGGGTCCCAGCGCTGCTCGGAGCGCCCCCGGCGGGCCTGGGTTTGGATGAGCTCGATCAACTCGGCATCGGTGTCGGCGACCGGCTCACCTCGCTGCACGCTGCCGTCGCGATGGGTCAGCCACACCCGTCACAGCCGTTGGCGTGGATGTCGGTCCACTGCGGGTCGTCGATGTAACCCTGGAGCCGTCCCAGCCCGAACAGCCGGTTCAACACCGCAGTGCTCAGCGCCCGGACGTCCTCGGCGGCGAGGGGCTGCTCGCCGGCGGCCATGCGTTCGGCATCGAGCCGGCCGAGTTGCTGGATGAGCAGCTGGCGAGCGAGCTGGCGGCGATCGTCGTTGCCGAGCGGCCGGCGCCCCTGCCCTTCATCGAGCGCGGCGGGGTCGTCGAGCCTGCTCACCGACTGCGGCGTGCAGACGGCCGATCAGGGCGGAGGCCGGGGTCACGCGACCACCTCGGCCTGCCGTGCCTCTGATGCTGGGCGCCGCGGGCTGCGCCGGCTTCAATGACTGGATCTGCGCTGCGAAGCTCGTCGCGGCGCGAAGAAGCGGAGAGCGTCGGAGCCGGCCCGTGGTGCCGCCGAGGAGCGCCTCAGCGCTGCGAGATCGTCAGGCAGGACGGCAGCGACCCTGATCCCCGTCGCCTCGGCGACGTCGGCGGCCGAGTGGGGGTGCTCGCCGATGAGCACCCACGCAGCCTGCCGCCCAGCGCCCTGCAGTGCGAGCGCACGTTCCGCCGCTGGTTGAATCTGTTCGGCGGCCGGGCGGGACACCATGAACACGACGTCGGCGTGGTGCGCGAACGGCAGCGCAGGCGACGCCGGGCTCAGCCGTCCGCAATCGACGATCACGTCGACGCCTGGCAACGGCGACAACCACGAAGCGAGGGCCTTGCCGCTCGTGGCCAGCACCGAGCTCGCCCGATCGGCTCGCTCTGGCGCCACGATCGCCGCCAAGCCGCCCGGCAGTGCTTGGGCATGGGCCCAGATGTCCTCGCGGCCGAGCCCGTGCCGGCTCGCCGCAGCGAGCGTGATCAGGTCCGGGCTGGCGACCGACGGTAGCGCACGGCGACGCCGCCACCGTCGGCGTCCGCTTCCAGCAGTACCTTGCGTCGGCCCTCCGCGACCGGAAGAGCCGCCGCTACCGCCAGCGGTGAGTGTGACGCCCGGGGAACCCTTCGCGATGCGAAGCAGATGACCCCATCTCAGCTCTCCGCGACCTGGATGAGCCGCACGGTTCGCTGACGCCGCTGACGCGCACCCTCGCCGCGTCCGCCTCGCCGACCTGCACCGCAACGAACAGCCGGCCCTGAACACCCACCTCTTCGACCTCGACGACCGTCGCCCGAGCGACGAGCACGTCGGGGGCGATGCCGCATCAATGCCACGGGATCGCTCGCCGAGGGCGTCAGCACGACCGACACCACTCCCGGTCGCCATGCGCAGCGACGGGAATTGGCCGGCTTCGAGCGACAGGCCGACGACACCCTCTCCCGAACCGATCAGCGAGCTCGTGGAGAACAACTCCCGAGTCACCAACGTGCCCGCCGCAAGATCGGTCCGGGCGACCCGGCCGACGATCGCGCGGCGTCCGACTCCGCAACACCGCGAGGTCGTCGTCGCTGTCGATGCACCAGCTGCAAGTCGTCCACGGTCATCACGTGGCCTCGCTCGACCGGACCCCGCACCGCCAGCACCTCCGTGCGCCGCGTCGTCGACGCCTGCCACCACATCGCTTCCAGCGCGAACACCGGGATCACCAGCACTCCTGCAGCGATCTCCGGCAGGCGACGTCGACCGGCGACGGTCGGTGCGGCGTCAAGGTCGAACGCCGGCGGCGCCACGCCGTTGCGATTGCTGGATTTCGTGAGGGTCGCCGTCACGCCGGGCTCCTATCGACCGTTGGACTCGATGGCTTGGATCTCGGCCACCTGCACGAGCGCAGGTAGCGAGGTTCGTGTCAGCGTTGAGCTCGGCCGTTCCACCAAGGCTCGTCACGCCCACAACGTCGAACGTCACGGACACGGAAAGCGGCGTCCCCGCCGTGCCGGCGGTGCTGCGGCGGAACGTGTAGGTGCAATCCGAGGAGTTGGCTTGCGGCCCCGCCTGCCAGGCGGTGCCGGCGCCGCAGACGACCGTCGACCCATCACCAACCTGCCAGAGGGCCGACGTGGGAGTCGCCCGTGCCTCCGCCCACCCGGCCCGACGGCGTGGACGCCCGGGCAGAGAACCCGCCGTTCCAGTAGTCGCCGTCAACCCAGAGCCAGGTCGGGAGTCGTCACCATCGGCACGGTCGTCCCGTTCGGGCTCGCCGACCAGGTGGGGGCAGGCGGATCAGCGTCCGTCTCGCCTGTTCAAGCAGATCTGCGATCGCGAACGAGCCGCCCTCGGGGATCACGAAGAGCCTGTCGACCATCTCGACTTCGCCGTCGCACACCTTCTGCAACCACCGACCGGTGTCGGGTACAGCCGTCGCCGCTCAGCGGCGAACACGCCCTTCGTCAGATCGTCAGCGATGACGACCCGCCAGGTGCAACGACTCGGGGTACCGTCGCCGGTTGATCCGCCTGATCCCGGCGTGAGCCGGCATCCGCATCGACCACGCCATCCCGACCCCGAAGCGGCTCCGTCCTCTGCACCGGCCGGGGCGGCGAGCCCGAGGAGCGTCCAGCGATCAGTAGGGGAAGTCCGCGTCCGCCAACGCGCATCCCGCCACCTCCCACCGCTGCACCTGGGTCACGCCAGACACCTTCCACTGTCCATCCACAAGCGACAGCCCAGCGTGTAGTTCTGTGTGGTGACAAGGTTGCGTTGGCGACGTTGCCCCTGGCGAGCTCATAGACAACCGAATCGTCCACTCGGCAGACAGACAGCGAAGCAGCCGCGCCGGAGACCTGGACGAAGCCGACCCGGACCTCGGCGACGCTCGGCAACGCGACTCGCACCGCCTGCCCGGCATCACGACGCCGGCTGGCCTCCGCCCGCAACTCCGCAAGCGTGCCGCCCGTGGCAACCTGCACCAGCTGGGGCGAATCCGGTTCGCCAGCGGCGCTGCGTTCGCTGCCATGCGACGGCGAAGAAGTCGCGAGCCCGAGCCGCCAACACCTGCTCGCTCCCTCAGGCGCTCCGGCCGAAGACGTCGACGTGGTCGAGTCGACTGATGACGCAGCGGTTGTGGACGCCGTCGAGCCAGTCGTCCCGCCCGCCGACTGCGAGGTGGAAGACGCTGCCGTAGGCGCCGACCCGCTCGAGGTTGTCGGGGTGGCAGACCTGTCGACGTCGTGCCCGTTCGAGCAACCGGCGGTCAAGCTGCCGCAAGCGGCGACGGCCAAGGCGACAGTGAACGCGCGCGAACGAATCGGCTGGCTTCGGTCCGGCCGGCCGGCGACCACGTCGCTACCCATGCGCCGGTGCCAGACGTTCGTGGCCTCGCCAGCATGCAGGCAGGGCGGGCCGCTGCCCTCGTCGTCCAACGTGCTCGTACCCCTGCCCCTCCACACGCTCACCGTACGTGCACCTCCAACCGCCGCATCAGGGGCCAGATAGCCCATCTTGATGACACCAGGGACACAAGCCCGCCAAGGATCGGACACCCGACGTGCAGTTCTGTAGTGCACCCATGAAAGGTTCCAGTCCCATCCAGTCGAGGTGGGTGTCCCTCGTCGCTGCATGGGAGAACGTCAGCTTCGAGAGTCGCCAACGAACGGATCACTGCAGTGAAGGCGCTTGCGGGAGTCACCGCTGCACTGTTCGCCACCGCTGCTGTCCCCCTGGCGACGATCGCTGGGTTGGCGACGCTAGCTGGGACTGCCAGCGTGGCATCGCCGCCCGGCGGCCACCTCGCCCCATCGGCGGACGCCATTGAGGACATTCCGGCGGAGCTTCTACCGGTCTTCCAAGCAGAAGCGAGATCCTGCGAAGGCTTGCCGTGGACCGTTCTCGCCAGCATCAGCCGAGTCGAGTCGAACCACGGCCGCTACGGCGGCGCCTCGATCGACGCAACAGGGGTCGTCTCCCCACCAATCATCGGCATCGCCCTCGACGGCACGGGCGGCACTGCGCGCATCCTCGACAGCGACGGTGGCCGATGGGACCACGACGCTGTGTTCGATCGAGCGGTGGGCCCCTTCCAGTTCATCCCGTCGAGCTGGCGCATCTACGGGGGAGACGGCACCAGCGATGGCATCGCCGACCCGCACAACGTCTACGACGCGTTGCCAGCGATGCGACGCCACCTCTGCCCCGAAGGCCGGGTGACCGACGTGCGGGCCGCCATCTTCAGCTACAACCACTCCGACGCCTACGTCGACGAGGTGCTCGACTGGGCGCAACGATATGCCGCACCGACGACGAGCGTCGTCGGCAGCTATGCGCTGCCCGTCCCGGTCGGCGCCGTCAGCGAAGCCGATCTCGTCGAGCCACACCACGACTACCCGGCGTGGGATGCGCCCGTGCCGGTAGGGACGCCGGTGTTCGCGGTCACCGATGGCACGGTCACCACCGCCGCGACAGCCGGCGTCTACTCCGCGGACCCGAACCGCTGCGGCTCAACCCTCGTCATCGCCGGAGTCGACAGCGCGGACTATGTATACTGCCACCTCTCGGCCATCACCGTCTCCCCGGGCCAAACGGTCGCCGCCGGGACGCTGGTCGCGTACAGCGGCGGGCAGACCGGCGCGCCAGGTGCAGGCAACACCACCGGCCCGCACCTCCATCTCGCCGTCCAGATCGCCGGGTCCGCCGTCTGCCCCCAGCCGGTCCTGGTCGCCATCTCGCAGGGACGGCCGGTCCCCCCGGCGCTCGCTCCCGTTCTCGGGTGCGTGAGCGGCGAGCCCATCATCGACTGGTCGCGCTGGCTCGAGCAGCTTCGCCTTGCGGCGGTGCCGCGATGAATCGTCGGACAGCCGGAGCTCCCGCAGCACCAAGCGCCCCGCTCATCGACATCGCCCAGGCCGCCGAGCGACTCGGCGTCTCGGTGCGCTTCATGCGCCGTCTCGTCGACGAGCGGCGCATCCCGTTCCACAAGATCGGCAAGTACGTCCGCTTCGACCCCGCCGATCTCGACCGCTTCGCAATGCAAGGACGCGTCGAGCCGGCACGCCTCTGAGGCCCGCCGAAGGGGAACCCCGCTGTCACACCCACCAGTTAGGGTCACGGCCATCGGCCGAGCCGAGGAGAGACCATGGCCAGCATCCGCAAGCGCACCACGTCCGCGGGCAACACGCGGTGGGAGGTCGTCTACCGCGATCCGACCGGGCGGCAGCGTTCCAAGAGCTTCGGACGGAAGGTCGATGCCCAGCGGTACTGCAACAGCGTCGAAACCGACATCGAACGGCGAGACTGGATCGACCCGCAGCACGGCAAGCAGAGCTTCGGATCGTGGGCGGAACGCTGGCTCGCGACGGTGACCCACCTTCAGCCGACCACCCAGCAGGGCTACGAGTCGATCGTCGCGAAGCACCTCCTGCCCCGCTTCGCCGATGTGCCGATCGGCTCGATCGACCACCCCACCATCCTCGCCTTCCTCTCCGATCTCAAATCGTCGGGCGCTGCAGCCGGCACCATTCGCAACGTGCGTGACGTCGCACGGCTGATCTTCGAGCTCGCAGTGCGTTCCGCGGCCATCAAGACAAACCCGGTCAAGGGTGTGAAGGCGCCGAGGTCTCGGCCGAACGAGATGGTGTTCCTCGACGCGGATCAAGTCATGGCCTTGTCCGAGGCCATCACGGAGCCACCCGTGATGAGGCGGCGCCGCAAGCAGGACAAGCCGAACTACCCCGAGTTCGGGCTACTCGTCCGCTTCGCCGCCTGGACGGGCTTGCGCGCCGGCGAGATCGTTGCGCTGCGAGTCGGCAAGGTCGACCTCATGCGCCGACGGGTCGAAGTCGCTGAATCGGCTGCCGAGGCACACGGCAAGCTCAGCTTCGGCCCGACCAAGACCTACGCACGCCGCTCCGTGCCCCTCCCGGCACCGCTCGCTGAAGAGCTGGCTCTTCACATCGCCGGCAAGCAGCAAACCGACTTCGTCTTCGAGGCGCCCGACGGCGGCCCAATTCGCCACTCGAACTGGTACCGCGCCACTTCAAGCCCGCAGCGGCGCGTTGCGGACTCCCGCAGGGCCTGCCGGTTCCACGACCTCAGACACACCTACGCTGCCTTCCTCATCGCCGAGGGCGCTCACCCCCGAGCGATGATGGAGCGCCTCGGCCACTCCACGATCAACGTCACCCTCGGCACCTACGGTCATCTCTTTCCGAACCTCGAAGAGCGCATCGACGACGCCCTCGGCCAGCGCTACCGGGGGTGCGACCGCCGGAATCGGCTGCGATTCGAAGCCTCAGGTCTCGCTGACGCTCCGGAACCTGGGGTCTCGCTACGTACGGGGCCGGACAGTGACCTGGAGGCGATCTCGAACCTCGTCGTGCACCGGGATCCGAACTCCATCACCGACTTCGAGCGAAGCTACGAGGCCGAAGCGCACGGGCTGCTCGACCTTGCCCTCATCGATTCGACATGCGACGGGAATGACCAGATCATCGCCGTCCACAAAGACCGCCGCCTGGTCGCCCTCGAGGATTTCGTGCTGAACCGTGCCTCGCCTTGCGGCCAGCCAGTCGACCTGGCGGCGAGTGACCAGAAGCGGGTCAGTCGGTGGTTCGAACCAGAGCCGAGCGGCCCGCAGGCGGCGGCTCCGCTGGGCGATCGGCGTCATCCACGCGAGCGTCACGGTCAGGCGCCGCCACTCGACTCTCGATGCCAACGAAGGCGGCAGCGGAAACCGGAATCGCGCTTCCCGTCGATCGAGGAGACCGCCGGATCCGACAACCAGCGCTCGCGTGGGCAGGCCGTGCGAGCATCGATCGAGCTGAACGAAGCCATAGCCGAGCAAACGCGCGGCGCGCTGACGTGCCTCTTGGCCCTCAATGGTGAACGTATTCGCGATCAGATCCAGCCCAGAGTCCCAGCTCGATCCATGCACAAGGAGTGCCTTCAGGACGACAGGGAGGTAGGCATCCTCCAGTTGCTGATTCGGGCCGATCGCTGATCGTAGGGCAGTGAGCGACTCGTGAAGGCGGCCGGCGTAATGTGCCACGAGCGCTGCAGCATTGGACGTACCGGCGGAGTAGTGCTGCGCACCCAAACCGCCCTCGACGCTCGGTTGCGCTACGAGCGTTCCCGGCGGGTAAATCACGCTCTCCAACGATCGAAGACGCACCGGTGGCCCAGCCTCAACTGGAGCGCCGTAGGCCCGTCGTCCACCGGGGGCGAGCACCTCCGGCTTCACGGCGCGCCTGAACCCGGCGCCGATCGGACTGTACGGCGCGGGTAGGCGAGGGTTCGAAGCCAGCACAACACGATTGGCAGTAGCGGGGCCATCAGAGCGCATCGTCGCTGTGCGCGGCACCGACTGTCAGCACGTTCAGTGCCTCGGCGGGCGACAGCAACCGCTGAAGCAAACCCGCTTCTGCATCGCTCGAAGTACCGCCTGCTCTCGATCGAAGGCGCCAAGCTTACGAAAGTCCGCTTCACTCATCGGCAGCTCAATGTCACCGCCGTGGTTCCCAGCGCTGACAACGACCAGCACGTTGTGCTCGTAGGCCAGCCAGTCGAGGAGCCGTGCCCACGGGCTCATGTGGCGCACGAAGGGACGCGCTGCATCACCAAGGGACAGATTCACGACTCGAACCGTCGGCGCCGCCGCCGGCTGATTCCCGTCTCCGACAAGCATTCGCCGGATCGCACGGTGAATCACATCCACCGGCAGCGATCCAGACGGGAACCGCTCGCGTGCTTGCTTCGGGTCGGACTCGTCTGGCACGAGCACCGGGCGAACGTAGACGGGCGAACGGATTGGGCCCGATGGACGGCTCAAGTCGCCATGGCAGATGATGGAGGCCATGGCCGTGCCGTGGCGCCGTCGCGCCGCCGGGTAGGCCGGCTCGAGATCGTCAGGATCGTCGATTCGGAGTCGCCCGACCAGCGCCTGATGACCGCTCAGTGGGAGACCGTCCAAAAGCGCAACGATCGGCTCGCCGCTGGGCTGCACAGCCGGCCAACGTCGCCGTCGGTCGTCTCGGTGGACATTTCGGCCAGCACCTGAGACGCAGGCGATGCCAACATGATTCCTCGGCCCGCAGCAGGCTCGATCGAGTCCGCCCCTGCGGGCGCACCTCCTGCACGGCGCGCGGCAGGCAGACTGACCGCCAGCGCGTGGTAGGCGATTTCAGGGACCACTGCCGAGGCAATCACGTGCGCCGCACGCCCTCGATCAGGGCGCGTACGTGGCCTTCGGCGACACGCCGAGCATCTGCCGATGCCGGAACCAAGGTCGAGCTCCGCCTCGGACCGTCTGCAGGCCCTGGGCGACACGGAACTCCCACTCCTCGAGCAATCCGGTTTCGGCCACGCGATCGATGGCGCTCCAGCGTCGAAGCGCGAGCAGCTGGGCGAAGACGTGGCGCCACGGAGCAAGACCACGAGCGAAGGACTCGTCTGGGTTCCGGGTCCACCGCTCCCACAGCGAGAGCAGCTCTTCTGCCACGCGGGCGTTCGTCAATACGAGGTACAACGAGCGTCCTACGGACTTCTCCGTCCGCCCGTCCCTGTCCGAAAGGTAGTAGTCCTCATCGGGCGGGAAGTCGTCCTCATCGACGTCCGCCAAGAACTCCATGCCATCTACCTTGGACACGGCCTTCACGAAGCGCTCAACTGAACCAGCGACCTCGAACACGATGACGTGCTCGGGTTCTGCTGTCGGAACCGACGCCTGCAGGGCCGCCCGTTCAGAGGCGAGGGCGGCGACCAGCTCTCTGAGCCTGGGGCCGTGGCGGCCAGACTGTGTCGCCGGCGGCGGCGTGTGCAGCCTCTCCCGACCCGACCGCGAGCCCGTCCAGTCCCGCACCTCTGCGGGTTGGAACACCAACAGCGGGCGTGGAGTGGCGGCGGCTATCGGGGGGTCTGGGGTTGCCAAGACTTGAGCCGCTCCGAAGTGATCGCCCGAAGGTCAGCGTCGGGCAGGTCGAGCACGTATCGACGCCGCACATCTAGGCACAGCTGCTCAACATCTGAATAGGAGGCGCCTCTTAGTCGATCTGCCATCGTCCTGGGCGCTAGGCCGAATCCACCGCCGAGGCGACGCTCCAACGACCCGACAAACGCTTCGATCTGTGCCCTCGACGGAGTTGCGAGCTCCAGTCGCACCTGGAACCGCCTCCACGCAGCCCGATCGATCAGCTCGCCGTGGTTGGTCGCTGCAACGACGATCACGTGACTCGGCAACCGGTCGATCTGAAGCAGGAGCGAACTGACGACCCGCTTGACCTCGCCTGTCTCGTGCTCGTCTGCTCGTTCCTTGCCCAGCGTGTCGAACTCGTCGAAGAACAACACGCAGCGGCGGGTGCGGACGTGGTCGAACAAAGCGTCGAGCCTCGCCGCGGTCTCCCCGAGAAAGCTGCTGACGACCGCCTCGTAGCGAACGACCAGCAGCGGGACCATCACCTCAGCAGCGATGGCCTCTGCGAGCGTCGTCTTTCCGTTCCCAGGAGGGCCCTGCAGCACAATGCGATGACGAGGCTCGAGGTTGTGTGCTCGCAGCACATCCGCTCGGTGGTGCTCCTCGATCACTTGGCGCGTCTCGCGCTCGATCCCCGAGGCGAGAACGAGTCCATCGAGGCACCGCTGAGGAACGATCTCCAGAAGGAGGTCAGAACCGCGGTAGCCATTCCGAGTTGCGGACATCGACACGCCTGACGTCGAGACGATCTCCGTCAGGCGGTCAGCGACCAGATGGTGCTGCTTCGCCCGCTCCTCAGAGATCACGGCCTCGACGACCGCGCGGAAGCGTTGCCTGTCGCCTCGGTGCTCAGCCTCGACCATGTCGATCAGCAGGTCCGATCGCGGCACGTCCATCTCCCTCCACGCTCCCGTCAGTATGGTCCAAGCGTCGCGGTCGCATCGGCTTCCCGTGCCGGCGGGGTTGGATTCTGCCGACAGCGCCGTTTCTGGCTGTGACCACGCTCTGTGTCGTCGAGCACGAACGGGAGCCGCCTTCACCCACCACGCTGCGAGGGCTGCTCGACCGAGCTGTGAGATCTTTGTGAGATCTTCAGGAAAGCAGAAGGGGCCTCGCACGAGCGAGACCCCTTTCTGACCTGCACTTACCTGAGTGGCGGGGGCGGGATTTGAACCCGCGACCTTCGGGTTATGAGCCCGACGAGCTACCAAGCTGCTCCACCCCGCGTTGGGACTGCCCACTCTATCGCGCCCCGGCCGCCGACCGGAGCGGAAATCCGGCGAAACGGGGAGAGAACGGCGATAGCCCGCAAGATGACCGCGGATGTTGCGGTCGGTCGGCGAGAAGCGCTCAGGCTTGACCGCTGGTCGTCGACGTGGTGGCGCTGTTCTGGGTCACCCGGGCGTCGAGCAGGGCCTGGGCCTCGCGCACCCGCTGCTGGTACCCCGCCAGGTCACCGGCGCGCAATGCCGCCTCGGCGTCGGCCAGCAGGCGGGCCGCCTCGGCCACCGCCTCGGTGTCGGTCAGAGGCCCGCTGGTTCCCGTCGGCCCCGTCGGTTCGGTGGTGGGGGCCGTGGTCGCCGTCGTGGTCGATGTGGTGCTCGGACCGGTGGTGGTGGTCGTCGACGGGCCGGCCTGCCCCCCACCATCGACCTCGCCACCCACCGGCGGCGCCCCCGTGTCGTTGAGCGTGTCGAACGGCACCTGGTCACCGAAGATCGTCGTCAACGCCGAGGTGAGCGTCGGGGCGATGACCAGCCGCGTCCCGTAGGAGACGATCACCGAGTTGAACTCGGGCACGCTCGACGAGGAGCTCGCCGCCGCCGTCACGTACATCGGCGTGATCCACAGCAGCGACTGCTCGATGGGCACCATCACCCTCGCCCCCAGCCGTACCTCCGAGCCGGTGCCCGGGTTGGCCAGCAGCGAGATCTGCCGGCTGATCGCATCATCGGACAGGATCCGGCTGGTCAGCAGCGTGGGGCTGAGCACCTCCGGTGTGGTCACCCGGTACACCGACAGCGACCCGTCCGGCTTGGCCGCCATGAACGCGGTCAGCGTCTCCCGCCGCTCGAGCTGGCGGTCCGAGATGGGCACGAAGGGCCTCGTGAGCACGAAGGACAGATCCTGCTCGTCGGGCAGCGCCAGCAACTGGTACTGGGGGTCCACCCGCTGCCCGGTGGAGGCGTTCGACTGCCCCACCCCCGACAACGCCAGCGGCGAGCTGGTGGTGGGCGCCGCCAGCGAGGTGACCGTCCGGTTCTCCACCCGCTGGTCGGGCTGGTCGGCCACCGCCCAGCGACCGACCTGGCTGTAGAACTCCGTCGGATCGGTCACGTGGTACAGCGCGAACATCGACGTCTGCACCCGGAACAGGTCCTGCGGGTGGCGCAGGTGCTCCCGCAACCCCGGCGGCATGTCGGTCAGCGGCCGGAACAACGACGGGAACGCCCGCTGGTAGGCCAGCGCGATGGGATCCCCGTCGGGCCCGTCGTCCACCAGGTAGAGCGTGACGCTGCCGTCGAAGGCATCGACGGTGGCCTTCACCGAGTTGCGCACGTAGTTGAACGAGTGCCGCAAGCCGCTGTCGCCGGGCAGGTCACCGCCCGTGTAGGACTCGCTGTAGGGATAGCTGTCACTGGTGGTGTAGCCGTCGATCACGTACACCATGCGACCGTCGGCCAGCACCGGGTACGGGTCGCTGTCGAAGGCCAGGAACGGCGCCACCGTCGCCACCCGCTCGGCCACGTCACGCACGTGCAGCAGCCGGGACCTCGACGTGATGAACCCCGACACCAACGGGTTGAGATCACCGAAGCGCAGCGCGAACGCAGCCCGCCGCAGCACGGAGCTGAGCACCACGCCGCCGTCGCCGTCGTAGGTGAAACCGTCGCCCTCGAAGGCGATCTCCGGCCGCTCGTTGTTGACGATGGCGTACCCGTCGAGCGTCTCGGAGAAGTAGACCCGGGGCTGGTCCAGCGCCACGTCGACCGACTCGTCCACCCGGAGCCGGTCGCCCACCCCGCGCACCAGGTAGGCCGGGTTGCCCGCCACCACCTGACCGGCGGCCGCCACCACCGCGCCATACCCCTGGGTATAGATGAGGTGCAGGCCCTCCCAGCTCTGCTGGGGCACACCGCGCCGGTTGAGCTCCCGGGCGCCGACGATGGTGAGCGTCTCCTGCCCGTTGACCTCGTAGCGGTCGGTGTCGAGCGTGCCGGGGAAGGCGAGCCACCCGTTCTGGGACTGCTCGCGATTGACGACCTCGCTCACGATGGACGGGTCGAGCAGGCCGACGTTGCGGAACACGCCCCGCTCCGACGCAGCGGCGATCTGCTCGGCGTCGAGCGATGCGTCGGCGGCGAACGTCTCCTCCTTCACGTCGGTCAGCGCATAGGCGTCGCGGGTGGCGGCGATGTTGCGCTCGATGTACGGCTGCTCCTTCGCCGACTCACCGCGGGCCTCCACCGAGAACCGCTGGACGAACCACGGGTAGGCCGAGCCGGCCACCACCGCGGCGAACGCCCACAACCCCACCGCCACCACCGGCAGGGTCCAGCCCCGCCGCTTGATGTTGAACAGGAACAGCACCACCGACAGCACCGAGATGGCCATCAGCAGGTTGAGCGCCGGCAGCTTGGCCCGGATGTCGGAGTACGCCGCGCCCTGCACGAAGCCCCGGGTGGACAGCGTCAGCGCGTAGCGCTGCAACAGGTAGTCGGCCGCCTTGATCACCGCCAGCACGCCCAGCAGCACCGACAAGTGGCCCTTCACCGCCGAGGTCACCCGCTGCGACGGTGTCTGCACCCGGATCCCGCCGTTGAGGTAGTGGGCCACCAGCGTGACGATCAGGATGATGACGAAGGCGGCGAACAACCAGCTGACCAGGAACTGCAGGAACGGCAGCTGGAACACGTAGAAACCGATGTCGAGCCCGTGCAGCGGATCGGTCCGACCGAAGTCCACCCGGTTGGTGAACAGCAGCCACGACCGCCACTGCTGGGACACACCCACGCCGGCGATGAGCGCGAACATCGCCGCCGCCCCGAAGCGGACCAGCCCGCTGCGCCGGCCGACGAGGTCGTAGTAGCGCTCGAGCAGCTCCTCCTCCGGACCGCTCGGCCGGAACCTCGGCGCCAGCCGGTCGGCGATGAGCAGGTTGATCCACAGCAGGGCGAAGAACACGCCGGTGAAGATCACCCCGAGCGCGATCTTGGCGCCGAGCACGCCCCGCCACACCGACGCCGCACCGAGCGAGTCGAACCACAGGTAGTCGGTGTAGAAGCCGGCGATCCCCCGCAGCGACAGGAACAGCACCATGACGGCCACCACCGCGACGGCCACCAGCACCCGACCCTTCCTCGACAACCGGCGACGGCCGGCGGCGGCGGGTTCAGCAGGGTTGGGCATGCGCGTCAGCAGGTCTGGACATCGCCGGTGATGCTAGCGGCGGGGTCGCGCGTGCAGGGATCAGCCCGTCCGGCGGGTCACCGGCCCGCCACCGGAGGCGACCGACCGGCGCGGCGATCGGCTCAGCGGTCCCCGTCGACCACGGTCAGGGCGCACCGGCACCCGGCGAACGCCGGCGGTGCGGCGTGGCCGGTGGGGTACGCCTCGCCGAAGGGCAGCGGCCCGGCCAGCGCGTTGTCCAGGCAGTCCGGCCCGCACGTGTCGCACACCCACCGGCCCCGGGTGCCGGGGGCGGCGGCGGCCAGCTGACCGCCGGCGTAGGCCCGGTGCACGTGGTGCTCGACCAGCTCACCCAACCGCTGACTCCGTACCTCACGGTATGCAGCGCGCACCCGGTCGACCGGCCAGGGCTCCGAGGGATCGCCACCCTGCAACCGGGGCAGCAACGCATCGACGATGCCATCGGCCAGTGCACGCACCTCGGCGGCCACCTCGTCGGCGGCACCGCCGGTCGCATCGGCCGCGTCGTTGGCCCCGAGCACCGAGCGGCGGCCCAACGTCCAGGCCGTGGTGAGGGCCTCCCGCGCCGCCTGGGCGTACACCGCGACCATGTCGGTCAGCGGCGCCACCACCGGATCGGGTTGGCCCTTGGCGTTGCGGCTGGCCTCGAGCAACTCGTTCTGCTGGTCCGACAGCGCCAGCTTGAGCTGCCGGCTCAGATCGCGGATGGTGGGCGCCAGCACCGCATCGCGCTTGTGGAGCACCACCCGATCCGCGTCCACGGCACCCTGATCGGTCGCGGCCTCGTCCGCGTCCGCAGCGTCACCGGTGCCAGCGCTCGACCCCGCGGCCTCGCCGCCCGGAGTCGGTTCGGACCGCTCGGCCACGGCCAGGCCGATGACCTTCGCCGAACCGCGCTCGTTGGGAGACGTCGCATCGGCCGTCGCGGAGCCGTTGGCCGGACGCTCGTCGCGGTTGCGCAGGCGGGCGAACAGCTCGTTGGCCTTGTCGGCGTCCTTCAGCGCCCGGCGACCGCTCGAACGCCGACCACCGGTCGAGCCGCCCGACGGTCCCGGGCCATCCGGCCGGTCAGCCGGTCCCGGCGACGTTTCGTCGCGGAGCTCCTCGGTTGCTTCGGCAGCGCCGGTTGCTTCGGTGGGGTTCTTGGGTTCGGTGGGGTTTCCTGGTTCGGTGGCGGTGTCCGGTTCGGTGGCGGTCGCCTCCGGGGTGTCGCCGGCGGGCGCCTCCACCGCCGCGTCACGCAGGTCGATCACCGCGTCGTCCGTCGCTGCGACAGCCTCGCCCGTCGGAGCCACCTCGGCCGGCGCCGCCGGCGAGGATGCTGCGGTCGCCGGCGCCGTCGTGCGGCGGACCACCTCGACCCCTCCGGCCCGGCCGCTGATGGGCCGCGACAACGGTCGTGCGGGTTGCTTCGCCGTCGCCGGCGTGACCGGGCTGACCGTCCCCGAGGCGGCCGGCCCCGACGCAGCCGGCGTCGCCGCGGCCGGCGTCGCCGCGGCCGGCTCAACCGCATCAGCAGGATCGGTGCCCGCTTCATCGGGTGCGGCGGGTGCGTCGGCGGCGGCCGCCACGGCACCGGTCGACTGCTCGGCGTCGTCGATGACGATCGCCGCCATCGACGCGGTCGGCTCCCCGCCGGCCTCGCCGGAACGATCGACCGCCGGCTCGGGGGCGGTGACCGCCGCGAACTCGCCCGTCTCCACCGGCGAGAAGTCCTCGGCCGAGGGCTCGAGGGCGGTGAGGTCGATCAAGCCGGTGTCCTTGGCCAGCTCCACCTCAGCGTCGAGCTCGCGCAGCGACGGGATGTCGTCGACGTCGACGGTGCGGGCGGCCCGGTCGCCGGCGAGCTTGGCGTCGACCAGCGATCCCGACAGCTGGCTGTGGGTGTCGGCCACGCCCTGGCGCACGGCGTCGATCGCCTCCAGCAGCCGCTCCCGGGCCGCTCGGACCCGCTCGAGCTGCTGACGGGCGACGTTGCGACGGCGTGCCATGTCGGTCAGCACCCGCTCGCGCACCGCCCGGGCCTCGGCCACCATGCGCTTGCCCTCGTCGCGGGCCGCCTCCCGGGTGGCGTCGGCGTCGGTGCGGGCCTGGGTCAGCGCGGCATCGGCATCGGCTCGGAGCCGGGCGGCATCGGCCTCCGCCGACGCGGTCACGGCCGCCGCGCGCTCCTCCGCCTCCGCGATGAGCCGGGCGGCGGCCGCCTCGGCGTCGGCGCGGATGGTGGCCGCCGCCTCGTCGGCCTCGGTCGTGCGCTCGGCGAGCAGGCCCTCCGCCTGGTGGCGCAGCCGGTCGGCCTCGGCGGTGGCGGCCTCCAGCGTGGCGTCGGCATCGGAGGCGGCGCGGGCCTTGATGTCGGCGGCCGCCTCGCGGGCGGTCTCCAGCACGCGGGCCGTCTCCTGGCCCAGCAACTCGCTGACCTGGTGGATGTCGAGCGGGGCGGGCACCACTGCGGTGCTGCGTTCCTCCGCCTGCTCCAGACGGGCCACCAGCTCGGCCTCCCGTTCGAGCATGGTGCGCAGCTCGCTCGCCACCCGAGCCAGGAACGCTCGGACCTCGGCGCTGTCCAGACCCCGGAAGCCGCTGCGGAACTCGGCGCGGGCCACCCGTTCCGGCGTCAACCAGGCCGTGGCCGGGGCGGTGCTCACCGCGTTGGCGGTAGCGGGCATCGGGCTCGTGGAGCGCGAGGCGCGGGTGTCAGCCATGGTCGGATGCTACGACGTGACCGTCGGGCGGGTACGCATACCCGGCGTCAGCCTTTTGGCTCAATACCGGCCGGACGACCAGGCCGGCGAGCTGCGTGCCGGCCTCACGACCGCTCGTGGCGCAGCGCTCGATCAGGCCCGCAGCGCCGGCAGGGCGGCTTCGTTCCCCCGGTGGGCGGCGAGCGCGTCGAGCGCCTCGTCGAGCGAGCCGACCTCGACCAGCTCCACGCCCTTGCCCAGCTCCTTGGCCGCGGCCAGCTCGCTCGGCGGCAGGGAGTCGGGCACCAGGAACAGCTCGACCCCGGCCCGGCTGGCGGCCGTCGCCTTCTGCTGGATGCCGCCGATTGGGCCCACCTCCCCTTGCAGGTCGATGGTGCCGGTGGCCGCCACCTTGAACCCGCCGGTCAGATCGCCCTCGGTGAGCTCGTCGATGATGCCCAGCGTGAACGCCAGACCGGCCGAGGGACCGCCGACCTGGCCGCTGTCGATGTCGACCTCACCGGTGTAGCTGGTGCGGTAGGCGTCTCGGAGCTGGTGCGGCAGCGCCGCTCGCCCGTCGTGGTCCACCAGCACCGCCCGCTCGACGGTGGGCTCCGGCCGGTCCACGCCGGCGGTGTGGATGGCACCGCGCTCATCGGCCACCGCCTGTTCGATCTCCAACACCACCTCGGCGCCGACCGCCAGGCCGTCGACCGCCCGCAGCACCTCGACCGCGGAGTGGACCGGGACCGCATCCACGCTGACGATCACATCCCCCGCGGAGAGGGCCGCAGCGCCGTCACCGTCGCCCGGGCCGCCCGGCTGCAGCGCACCGGTCACCGCCGCGCCCGCCGGCTCGGCCAGGTCGAGCTTGGTGAGCGCCAGCTGGATGGCGAGCTCCTTGGAGTCGTTCATCAGCACCTGGTTGACCTCGTCGCTCTGCTGCTGCGTGCGCCCGCCGAGGATCAGGTCCTCATCGACCACGTCGATGGTCGGATCCCACCAGCCGGACAGCGCCTGCAGCAGGTTGAGCCGGCCCTCCACCGCCACGGTGGCGAACGAGATCGAGCCCGCGTCGGGGTCGGGGGTGCCGGCACCGAGCTGGATGAGCGGCTCGGTCTCGCGGATGGAGCCCGGCGACAGCGCGTAGTAGGGGATGTCGAAGCGGCCGGCGGCCACCAGGCCCAGCGCCACCACCACGACGAAGGCGATGGCGAGCTTGCGCCGCGGCGAGATCTTCCGCTCCGGCGCCTGCGCTACGGTGGGCGACGATGCCGTCAGCGCCGGACGAGCTCCCTCATCGGGTGGATGTTCAGCTGTCATCGCCGGTGGACTCCCCGGACCCCGTCGGCGGGGCCACTGCCGTCAGCCTTGCACGCCCGTGGTGGCCGGCCACAGCCGCCCGCTGGCGCGAACGACGAGCCGAACGGCTGCAGCGTCCGTTCCCCTCGCCGGGGCGTCGGATCCGCTCGGCCGTCGGGCTCGTCGCGCTGGTGATCTTCCTCGGAGGCCTGGTGGCGGCCCTCATCGGTGCCGCCATGGTCACGTTGCTGATCGTGGCCAACCACCTCGTCGGCTAGCGGACGTCTGCGCGCCGCGGGGCCGGCGGTCGCGCCAGCACCAGCCGGGCGGCGATCAGCGACCGAACAGGCCGCGACGGATGCCGTTGCCGTCGTTGGGCTCCGGCGCCGGGGTCGCCCCCAACGTGGGAGCCTCCTCGGTCGTCGTGGCGCCCTCCGCAGCTGCGGCCATCGCCGCCGGCGACACCACCGGTGCAGGCTCGGCCACGACCGGCGCCGGCTCCGGCGCGGCGGCCGGGGCGGTAGCGACGGTCAGCGGCGGCGGGGCCGGCGCGTCGTCGGTGTCCAGGTGCACCTGGTAGTACGGCTGGAACCGGAAGTTGACCTGCTCGAGGCGGTAGATCCGCGCGCTCTCGACGCCTTCCAGGTTGCGCAGGCGCTCGACGAACTCGACGGCCGAAACCAGGTCATCGGTCTGCTGAAACCCGGGCTTCCCGTCGACGCTGCGATAGATGACCATGTGCGACACGGACGCTCCTCCTTTATCGAGTAGTGATATCGGCGCACTGCGTCCGCACCTGAACCGATATCTGGGACCATCGACCTACACGTGACACCCGACCAGATCCAGTCGAAGCGCCGCGACGCCGCCATCGCCGGCCACCGTGGCGACCTGCCCACCCTCCGCCGGCTCGTGCTCGACGAGGAGCCGGCGGTGCGGGCCACCGCGCTCGGTGGCCTGGCCCGGTGCGGGCGGTTGGACCCGGCCACCCTGCAGCGGGCGCTGGAGGACCCGGACCCGGCGGTGCGGCGCCGGGCGGTGGAGCTGGCCGCCGGCCACCCCCACGTCTCCCTGCTCGCCGCGCTCGAAGACCGGGATCCGCTGGTGGCGGAGATGGCGGCCTGGGCCGCCGGCGAGCGACCGACCGACCCGCAGCTCGATGCGGTGGTCGGGCGCCTGGTGGCCCAGGCCGGCACCCATCCGGACCCGCTGGTGCGCGAGGCCGCGATCGCCGCCCTCGGCTCCCTCGAGGCCCCCGCCGGTCGAGCCGCCATCCTCGCCGGCATGCAGGACAAGCCGAACGTTCGCCGTCGGGCGGTGCTGGCCCTCGTCGTGCACGAGGGCCCCGACATCGACGCCGCGCTCCGGCGGGCGGCATCCGACCGCGACTGGCAGGTGCGCACCGCGGCCGAGGAGCTGCTCCGCATCACCGACGAATCCGGGTGAGCGGCACCCCGGACCCATACCGAGCCGTACCGTGCCATACCGTACGGTATTGACGGAGCCTCGGCCCCGGACGGCGCGGCGGCTGGTTCAGCGGTTGACCCAGGTCGGCCGGCGCTTCTGCAGGAAGCTGCCGATGCCCTCCTGGGCGTCGGAGGTCTGGGTGGCGGCCGACATCATCTCCACCGCATGGCGGTAGGCCTGGTCGGTGGGCAGCTCCATCTGTGCGTACATGGTCTGCTTGCCCAGCGCCTTGGAGTACGCCTGCCCCGGGTGGCCCGACGCAGCAGCTCGGCGGTGGCGTCCACCAACTCCTCATCGGGAACCGCCCGGTTGATCAGGCCCCATGCCGCGGCGGTGGCCGCATCGATGGGATCGCCGGTGAAGGCCAGCTCGGCCGCCCGCTTGCGGCCCACGTTGCGGGCGACCGCCACCATCGGGGTGTGGCAGAACAACCCGCCCTTGCCGCCGGGGGTGGCGAAGGCGGCCGACGAGGCGGCGACGGCCAGGTCACAGCTGGCCACGAGCTGGCAGCCGGCCGCGGTGGCCAGGGCGTGCACCCGGGCGATGACCACCTGGGGCATCTCGGCGATGGCGGTCATCATGTCGGTGCACAGCCCGAGCAGCTCCCGGGCGGCCCGCAGGTCGGTGCCCGCCATGTCGGCGAAGTCGTGCCCGGCGGAGAACACCACCCCGTTGGCGGCCAGCGTCACACCGAGCACGTCGGTGGCGCCCACCTCGGTGAAGGCGGCGTGCAGCTCGCGCATCATCGGGGCGGACAGCGCGTTGCGCTTCGCCGGGTTGTCCAGCGTGATGAGCACGTAGTCCGAGCCCAGCTTCGGATCCGCTTCGACGGTGATCAGCTCGTAGGCCATGGCCCGACGCTACCGCGGCTCAGGCGGTGGGTCGGTTGGCGGCGAACACGCTCTTCAGCGCGCCGAGCGACTCGATGCAGTGCCCGGCACCGAGCACGACGCACTCCAGCGGCGCGTCCACGTGGTGCACGGGGATGTCGGTGGCCTCGGCCAGCTTCACGTCGAGCCCCCGCAGCAGGCTGCCGCCGCCCACCAGGTGGATGCCCCGGGTGATCAGGTCACGCGCCAGCTCCGGCGGCGCCGCCCCCAGGCAGCGCAGCACCGACTCGACCACGGTGTTGACCTGCTCCTTGATCAACTCCCGCACCTCCTCGGCGCTGAGGATCACCGTGCGGGGCAGGCCGCTGGTCAGCTCCCGGCCCCGGACCTCGGCCGACAGCTCGTTGGCCATGGGGTAGGCCGAGCCGATGGCGATCTTGATGGCCTCGGCCGTGCGCTCGCCGATGGCGATGCCGTAGCTGCGGCGGATGTGGCCGGCGATGGCGGCGTCGAGGTCGAAGCTGCCGACGCGCACCGCTTCGAGGGCCACCCGCCCGCCGAGCGAGATCAGCGCGGTCTCCGAGGTGCCACCGCCGATGTCGACCACCATGTTGGCGATCGGCTCGCTGATCGGCAGGCCGGCGCCGATGGCCGCGGCCATCGGCTGGTCGAGCAGCTGGGCCTCGGCCGCGCCGGCGCGGCGGGCGGCCTCGATGACGGCCCGTCGCTCGACCGGGGTGATGGCCGAGGGCACGCAGATCACGACCCGGGGTCGGTTGAACCGGTTGACCCCGGCCCGCTGCAGCACCAGCCGGATCATCCGCTGGGTGATGTCGAAGTCGGTGATGGCGCCCTTGCGCAACGGGCGCACCGCCACGATGTTCGACGGTGTGCGTCCGATCATCCGCCACGCTTCGTGACCCATGGCCAGCACGTCGCCGGTCTGGGTGTTGAGCGCGATGACCGACGGCTCGTTGAGGACGATGCCCTCCCCCCGGGCGTAGACCAGCGTGTTGGCCGTCCCGAGGTCGATCGCGAGGTCGCGGGCCAGGTGCTACGACTCCGAGGAGGACCGTCGCCGGTCCGCGGACTGCTGCTCACGCCGCTGCCGGCGGGACGAACCGGCCGGCACCGGGCGCGACGGCGGCGTGCCGCCCGACACCGTGCGGGGCCGGATCGGGGTGGGTTCCACCCGATCGAGGTGCGCCTCCGACCGGTGCAGCTGCGCATCCGGAGGGCGCAGTGCCTTCAGCTCGCGGCTGAACGCATCCATCTGGTGCTGCATGGAACGGGGGCGGTGGCGCACCGCCCAGAGCACGAGGGCGCCGAGCGTGGAGAGCCCGACTGCCAGCGCCAAGTACAGGAGATTGCCCATCATCCAGCCTCTGCGTCGATCTCGGCGATGTGCTGGGCCTCGAGGCCCCAGCTCTCGCCACCGGCCCACCGTTCGCGCTTCCAGATGGGCACGGTCTTCTTCAGGGTGTCGATCCCGAACGAGGCGGCCTCGAAGGCCGCCTGCCGGTGCGGCGAGGACACGGCGACGACCACCGCGGATTCTCCGATGCGCAGCGGACCCACCCGGTGGATCATGGCGATGCGGCCCACGTCGGGCCAGCGGCGGCGCATCTCGGTGGCCAGCGCGGCGAGCCGCGGTTCCACCTGCTCCTCGTACGCTTCGTATTCGAGCAGCGACACGTCGGGCCGGCCCTTGGCGTGATCCCGGGCGGTCCCCGAGAACAGCACCATGGCGCCGCAGTCCGGACGGACCGCCCAATCCCCGACGTCGTGCACCGGCAACGGCTGATCGGTCAGACCGAGCCAGGTGTCTCCGGTGTCGGGGCGCTGCACGGCTCCAAGCCTAGAACGCGCCGTCGGCCGGCGCCGTGCTCCTCCGACGGATCGCTCACCGGCGGAGCGGTGGCGACCACGTCCCGCTGCCGCGAGGGGCGCCAACCGCGCCCGCTGTGGGTGGTTTACGCTGCTCAGGTGCCTGCGGACCCCTTCGACGACGATGACGACGTCGCGGACGGTGACGAGGCGGCGTTCGGGCGTCCCCTGCCCCCGGACGATCGGATCTGGCGACATCCGAGCGAGGTCGGCGGCATCGTCCAGGCGGCGCGGCGCCGCCGGGAGATCACCAACGGCAAGCTGATCGGCTTCGCGCTGACCGCCAGCCTGCTCGGTTCGGTGGTGACCGTGGGGGCGCTCGCCGCCGGCGGGGCGTTCGATCGGACCGTCGTCGAGCGCAGCGAGGTCCGCACGGTGGCCAGCACCACCCCGCCCGCCGCCCTGCTGGCCGAGGGGGCCAAGTGGCCGCAGGTGGTGCAGACGCTGGCGCCCAGCGTGGCCCGCCTCGAGGGTCACACCCAGTCGAGCACCACCGCCGGCACCGCCGTCGCCTTCCGCGACACGGCCGAGGGCACCTACTTCGTGACCAGCCTCGACCTCGTCGAGAACATGGAGCGGGTGACCCTGGTGCTCGCCGGCGAGCGCAACCGCAAGGCCACCGTGATCGGCACCGACCCCTACACCAACCTGGCGCTGGTCCTGGTGCCGGACGAGCACATCCCCACGTTGCTCATGCAGGAGGTCCTCCCGCAGCCGGGCGACGAGGGGGTCATCCTCGGCGCTCCGTCATCGGGGCCGCCGTCGCCCACCGTGGCCAAGGCGCTGGTGGGCTCGGTGGCCAACCGCCAGATCCACCCGGGCAGCGGTGTCGCCGTCGAGAACCTGCTGCGGATCGACGCCAACATCGCCGCCGACGCCAAGGGCGGGGCGCTCATCGCCACGAACGGCTCGGCGATGGCCGTGGTCGTGCTGATGCAGGCCGACGAGACCGGGGTCGAGCGCTTCGGCTACGCGCTGCCCGCCCGGGCGGTGGTGTCCACGGCCGACAGCATGATCCGCACCGGTTTCCCCACCCGGGCCTGGCTGGGGATCTTCGGCAAGGACCTGTCGGCGGCCGAGGCCCAGACCATCGGCCTGGCCAGCGGCGCCGCGCTCACCAACGTGGCGCTCAACGGCCCGGCCGCCGAGTGCCTGGCCGCCGGAGACGTGGTCACCCGGGTCAACAGCGACGTGATCGACTCGATGAGCCGGTTGGTCATGTCGCTGCGTGAACGTCAGCCGGGCGACGTGGTGGCCATCGAGTACGTCCGCACCGGCGTGGCGCAGTCCTGCCTGGTCACGCTGGCCACCCCGCCCGAGGCCCTGCCCGGCGACGGCTCCGAGCCCGCCGCCACCACCGCCTCGACGGCGTCGACCGCGGCGACGACGGCGCCATCGGCCGCGCCACCGCCGCCCCGGTGGAGACCACGGCGGTGCCCACCACGGAGGCGCCCACCGCGGCGGCTAGGCCGCGGGACGGCGTACGATCGACGCTTGTGAGCACCCCCGAGCAACCCGGCGGCGACAACCCCTTCGCCGGCCTGCCGTTCTTCGGCGATCTCATGCGCATGATGAACAGCCAGGGCGGCTCGCCGTGGGACGCCGCCACCCAGCTGGCCGTCTCGATCGCCACCAACGGCGTGTCCGAACCCAACGTCGACCCAGCTGCCCGCATCGAGCTCGAAGAGTTCTCCCGCATCGCCGAGATGCACGTGGAGGAGGTCACCGGGCTGACGCTGCACCCCGGCGGGCGGCCGCTGCGGGTCGTGCCCGTGACCCGCGGTCAGTGGGCCCAGCAGGCGCTGCGTGACCACCGACCGCTCTTCGAGAGGCTGAGCGGCTCGCTGGGCCAGGCCTCCACCGGCTCCTTCGGCGCCGACGCCGACGCCCCGGGGGCCGACCCGATGACCGCCATGTTCGGCGGGATCATGAAGATGATGGCTCCGCTGATGCTGGGCATGACCGCCGGCTCGATGGTGGGGCACCTGGCCGAGAAGGCCATGGGCACCTACCACCTCCCGCTCGTGCGCCCCGAAGGCGCCGACGTGCAGCTCGTGGCCCCCAACATCGACGCCTTCGCCACCGAGTGGGAGATCGACGGGCGGGACCTGCGCATGTGGGTGTGCCTGTCGGAGCTGGTGCACCATGCCGTGCTCTCCATCCCCCATGTGCGGACCCGGTTCGGCGCGCTGCTCGACGAGTTCCTCGGTGGGTTCCGCACCGATCCGGCCGCGCTGGAGGACGCCCTCGGGGGTTCGACCCGATGTCGGCCATGGGCGATCCGCAGGGCCTGCAGAAGCTGTTCGGGGATCCGACGGCGCTGCTCGGGATGATCCGCTCGCCGGCCCAGCAGGCGTTGCTGCCCCAGATCGAGGCGCTCGTCGCCGCGATCGTGGGGTACGCCGACCACTGCATGGACCAGCTCGCCCACCGCCTGCTCGGCTCGGCCGGTCGGCTGACCGAGGCGTTGCGACGGCGACGGGTGGAGGCCGGGGAGGCCGACCGCTTCGTCGAGCGGTTGCTCGGCCTCGAGCTCACCCAGGCCACCTATGACCGGGGCGCGGCGTTCGTCGACGGCGTGGTCGAGCGAGCGGGCGCCGCCGGCCTGGCCCGGTTGTGGGAGCGGGACGAGACGCTGCCCACGATCGCCGAGATCGGCGCACCGGGCCTCTGGCTGGCCCGCATCGAGTTCATCGAACCCTGACCCCGGCCAACGGCTCGGTCACGCTCAGCCCGCTCAGTCGAGGTGGACGAGCTCGGCTCGGATCTGCTGCGGCCCGTCGAGGGTGAGCCACGCCATCGTGTGCGTCGGCGCCCGCCGTCGCTCGGTGGACGACCCCGGGTTGAGCAGCCACTGCCCATCGAGCCCGGCGATGGAGCACGGCTGATGGGAGTGCCCGAAGATCACCACCGACGCCTCGGGGAACATGCGCCGCAGGCGCCGTGGTCGCCCTTCGCTCGGGCCGCTGTCGTGCACCATGCCGATCGGTACGTCGCCGAGGGTGAGGCAGCGGTGCAGCGGCAGCACCCCGACCAGCTCGTGATCGTTGTTGCCCAGCACGGCGTGCACCGGGGCCAGCTCCTCCAGCATGGTCAGCACCTCGGCGGTGACGATGTCACCCGCGTGCAGCACCGCATCGGCCCGGGCCGCGGCCGCCAGCACCGCTGCGGGCAGGCTGCGGCTGCCGCCCCGACGGATGTGGGTGTCGGACAGCACCAGCACCCGGGCGCTCACCGCCAGCCCTGCCGGGGATCGTGGGCGGGCGGCGGCACGATGATCGTGGGGTCGTCGCTGTCGGGCAGCACCGGCACGGCCGGCAGCTCGCGCGTCGGTTCCATGCGCTGATCGATGGTCGGATCGGGCACCGGTGATGCCGCCGGCGATGGCGTCGGCGGGCGGGCCGAGGACTTCGACGACGACGGGGCGGAGCCCGGCGAGCCCGACGCACCGGCCGCGCCCGCCTGCGGCGCGGGCACCGGTTCGGACATCACCCGCAGCACGACCTCGCTGAGCTTGGGCGGTGCGGCCCCCGCCGCGATGGCGCGGCGGCCGAGCACGAACAGCGCACCGGTGGCCATGGCGCCCACGGCGACGGTGGCGAAGCCCAGCCGCAGCGGGAACGGCAGCAGCACCCCGCACAGCGCGCCGACCACCCACAACAGCTGGAAGCGGGCCTCGTAGGCGGCGAAGGCGCGGCCGTGATCGGCGTTGGGGGCGTCGCGCTGCACCAACGAATCGAACGCCAACTTGGCCGACGCCGACACCAGCGCCACCCCCGCGGCGATCAGCGCGGCTCCGGCCAGGCCGCCGATGAGCGCGCTGAGGGTGCCGGCCGCCGCCGTCACGGCCAGCGCGCCACCCAGCATCCACTCCTCCGACAACACCCGCCGCACCCTCGGCGCCAGCACCGCGCCGCTCATGGCGCCGGCGCCGAGCGGTCCGAGCACGAGCGCGAACTCGAACGGCGACGCCGCCCGGGCCCGCAGCTCGAACGCGATCCACAACGTCAGGAAGCCGACCGAGGCCCGCAGCAGCCCCATGGCCGACGACGCCACCCGCACCCCGGCGGAGGACAGCTCGGCCCGTTCGGCGTCGGTGGGGGCGCCGATGTCACGGGCCCGGGGCGCGACCACGGCGAAGCCCATGACGGTGGCCACCCCGAACCACACCACCGCCACCGCGATGGCCCACGACGCACCGCCCAGTTGCGACAGCAGCGTGGCCGGCGCGCCGCCGACCACGGCCGACACCGCCGACAGCACCGCCAGCTTGGAGTTCGACGCCACCAACTGCTCGTCGGAGGCCACCACGGTGGGCAGGTAGGCGCTCTTGGCCACCTGGTAGCCCTTGCCCATGACGAGCATGGTGAACGCCTCGGGGAACAGCAACAGCGTGTCGATGTGGGCCGTCATCAACAGCGCCATGACCCCGCGCACCGCGCAGGCGCCGATGATGATCCAGCGGGCACCGCCGCGCAGCCGGTCGATGGCCGGGCCGATCAACGGCGCCACCACGGTGAACGGCAACAGCGTGAGCAGCAGGTAGAGCACGACCCGCCAGCGGGCGGCGCTGTAGTCGAGCGAGAAGAACAGCGAGCCGGCGAGGGCGATGGCGACGGCGCCGTCACCGGCGGCGGAGGCGGCGTGGGTGCGGGCGAGGCGGGTGAACGGCTGCACCGTCCGGCTCGCGCTCGTCACCATGGGCTGCCATGCTACGCACCGCACCCCCGCCGCGAGCGGCCCGCAACGGCGCCGCGCCGGCCCGCCACCGGCGTGCGGGCTTCAGCGTTGCGGCTGGAACTTGTAACCCACCCCGCGGATGGTGACGATGCGGGTGGGGTTGGCGGGGTCGCTCTCGACCTTCGCCCGCAACCGTTTGATGTGCACGTCGAGCGTCTTGGTGTCGCCCACGTAGTCCATGCCCCACACCCGGTCGATCAGGGTCTCGCGGGCAGCACCCGGCCGGCGTTGTCCACCAGCAGCGACAGCAGCTCGAACTCCTTGAGCGGCAGGCGCACCGGCACCCCGGATGACCACCTCATGGCTGTCGAGGTCGACGCTGACGTCACCCCCGTCGAGCCGCTCGCCCGTTGCGCCGCCCCCGTCGCGGACGCGCTCGGGCTCCGCCTCGGGGCTGCGGCGCATCACCGCCCGCATGCGGGCCACCAGC
The DNA here is from genome assembly GCA_041394365.1 of Acidimicrobiales bacterium. GTDB lineage: Bacteria > Actinomycetota > Acidimicrobiia > Acidimicrobiales > CAIXPF01 > CAIXPF01. Next base: position 83,885 of record JAWKIM010000021.1, on the reverse strand, counting down.
TCCCGGAGCCGGTAGGGCTTGGTCACGTAGTCGTCGGCGCCCACCTCGAGGCCGACGACGGTGTCGATCTCGGCGCCCTTGGCGGTGACCATGATGATCGGCACCTTCGAGCGGCGCCGCAGCTCCCGGCACACGTCGATGCCCGAGCGCCGCGGCAGCATCACGTCGAGCAGCACGATGTCGGGCCGCACGGCGTCGAAGCGGTCGAGCGCCTCCTGGCCGTCGGTGGCCACCTCCACCCGGAAGCCCTCGCGGGCCAGCCCGATGGTCAGGGCGTCGACGAAGGACTCCTCGTCCTCGACCACGAACACCACCGGCGGCTCACCGGTCCGACCCGCCGGCGCCGTCGGGCCGCACCGGTAGCTGCAGGCGGAACGTCGAGCCCTCGCCCTCGCGGAGGCCACCTGCACGGTCCCGCCATGGTTGTTGGCCACGTGGCGCACGATGGCCAGGCCCAGCCCGGTGCCCCCGGTCGTGCGGCTCGGGCCCGATCCACCCGATAGAAGCGTTCGAACACCCGCTCCAGGTCCTTCGCCGGGATCCCGATGCCTCGGTCGGCCACCTCCACGCCGACCGACGCTCCATTGCGCGTGGTGCGCACCGTCACCTCGCCTCCCTCGTCGGAGTACTTCACCGCGTTCTCGAGCAGGTTGTACACCGCCGATTCCAGCTGGCGCCGATCGCCGCGCAGCGACGGTGCGGCATCGTCGGCGTCGTCGAGCAACCTGACCTCGATCGAGCGGGCCTGCGCCACCGGCCGCACCCGTTCGGCGCGGCGAGCCTTCTGGCGGCGATACGAACTTGTAGCCCAGGCCCCGGATGGTGGTGATGTGCTGCGGGTTGGACGGGTCCTGCTCCAGCTTGTGGCGCAACCGCTTGATGTGCACGTCGAGGGTCTTGGTGTCGCCCACGTAGTTGATGCCCCAGACCCGGTCGATGAGCGCTTCGCGGGTGAGCACCTTGCCGGCGTGCTCGGCCAGGCAGGTGAGCAGCTCGAACTCCTTGAGCGGCAGGGTCACCGGCTCGCCCCGGTGGGTCACCTCGTGGCGATCGAGGTCGATCACCAACGGCCCGGCCTCGATGCGATCGGTGTCCTCCTCGCCGGGGGCCACCGGCGTGGCCGCCTCCGAGGACCGGCGCAGCACGGCGTGGATGCGGGCCACCAGCTCCCGCAGCCGGTACGGCTTGGCCACGTAGTCGTCGGCACCCACCTCGAGGCCGACCACCGCGTCGATCTCGCCGGTTTTGGCCGTGACCATGATGATCGGCACCTTGGAGCTGCGCCGGAGCTCACGACACACGTCGATCCCGCTGCGCCGGGGCAGCATCACATCGAGCAGCACCACGTCGGGGCGCACCTGCTCGAAGCGGTCGATGGCCTCCTGGCCGTCGCGGGCCACCTCGAGCTGGAAGCCCTCGCGCCGCAGGCCGATGGAGAGCGCCTCGACGAAGGACTCCTCGTCCTCCACCAACAACACCGTGGGATGGTCCATGATCCGCTCGACCGTCAGGCGACCGGCGCATCGCTGCGCTGGCGGATGCGCTCGGAGGCCGGGTGCTCGGGGGTGGCGCCCGAGGCGATGAACGCCACCCGCTCACCGATGTTCACGGCGTGGTCCCCGATCCGCTCGTAGTAGCGGGCGATGAGGGCGAGCTGCACGGCGGGCTGCAGCGCCAGCCCCTCCTCGCTGTGGGCCTCGAACATCGCTTGCACGAACTCGCTCTGCAGCTGGTCGAGGCGGTTGTCGATGTCGTCGAGCGCGGCCCCGAGCGGGCCGTCGTTCTCGGTGTAGGCGTCGATGGCGAGGCGCACCATGCGCACCGCCTCCTCGCTCATCAGGGCGATGATGCCGCGCAGGCGCGGCGTCAGCGGCTGGCCGTAGATGCGGCGGGCGCCCTTGACGATGTTCACCGCCAGATCGGCGCTGCGTTCGAGGTCGCTGTTGATCCGCATGGTGGCGGCGATCGCCCGCAGGTCCGCCGCCATCGGCCCCTGCAGGGCGAGCAGGCGGAAGCAGCGGTCCTCGATGGATTGGGACAGCACGTCGATCTCGTCGTCGTGGTCGATGATCGCCTGGGCCATCAGCATGTCGGCGTCGAGGAGCGTGTCGGTGGCGCGGGTCATCATCTCGGTGGCCATGGCCGCCATCTTCACGACGTCGGCGCGGACGTCGTCGAGCTCACGATGGAACCCCTTGCGGATCTCGTCGGCCATGGTGGAACCCTTTCTCAGCGGACCGTGAACCGGGCGGCCACGAACCGCGCCGCAGCGGTGAGCAGCAGCACGAGCACGATCAACGTGAACGCCGCACCCCATGCCCGGCTCACCGCTGCAGGATAGGGCTGTCCGGCGTTGCCGAAGATGAACTGGGCCAGCGTCGTGTTCGGACCGGAGAACGGGTTCCAGTTGACGCGGGTGGCGAAGCCGATGGTGAACAGCACCGGCGCGGTCTCCCCGGCGGCGCGGGCCACCGCCAGCATCGAGCCCGAGGTGATGCCGGGCAGGGCGGCGGGCAGCACCACGGTCAGCACCGTGCGGGACTGGCTCGCCCCCAACGCCATCGACGCCTCCCGCAGGTGGTTCGGCACCAGCCGCAGCATCTCCTCGGTGGAACGGATGACGATGGGCAGCATCAGGCAGGCCAGCGCCAGCGAGCCGGCGAAGGCGATCCGCCCGCCCCCGGAGAAGCGCAACACGAAGATCGTGTAGATGAACAAGCCCATCACGATCGACGGCACACCGGCGAGCACGTTGGCCAGGAACCGCAGGGCCGAGGCGGTGCGCGACGCCTTGCCGTACTCGTTGAGGTACACCGCGCCGAGGACACCGAGCGGTATGGCCAGGGCGGCGGCGAGGGCGGTGACCAGCAGCGTGCCCACGATGGCCGGGCCGATGCCGCCCGTCTTGCGGCGAGCCGAGATGGGCAGCGCCTCGGTCAGGAACGACCAGCTGATCTGGCTGGCCCCCTTGGCCACCACGAAGTACACCAACAACGCCAGCGGCACGGCGGCCACGAGCACGGCGGCGTACACCGCGGCGACGAACAGCCCGTTGATCAGACGCCGCCGGCTGCTGACCCCCGAGGGCCGGGCCCGGCGGGCGGGCGACGGTCGCGCGTCGGCGACGCTCACAGCGCCACCCCCTTCAGGTGTCGGCTGGTGCGGGTGACCAGCGCCCGGGCGGCCAGGTTGACCACGATGGTGAAGCCGAACAGGGTGACGCCCAGCGCGATGAGCGCTGAGCGGAACAGCCCCTCGGATTCGTTGAACTGGTTGGCGATCTGCGACGGCAGCGCGTCGCCGGAAGCGAACAACCGGGCGGTGATCTGCCCGCTCGAACCGATGACCAGCGCCACCGCGATCGTCTCGCCCATCGCCCGGCCGAGGCCCAGCACGATGGCACCGATGACCCCGCCCCGGCTCCACGGCAGCACCGCACCCCGGATCATCTCCCACCGGGTGGCGCCCAGCGCCAGCGCCGCCTCCTTCTGGGCCACCGGCACGGTGTCCATCACGTCCCGGGAGAGCGAGGTGATGATGGGGATGATCATCAGCGCCAGGATCGTGCCGGCGGTGGCGAAGCTGAGGCCGCTGACCGGTCCCTCGAAGAGGGCGCCGAGCACCGGCACCGGCGACAGCGCGCTCGACAGCCACTCGTAGAACGTCTGCAGCGGGCTGCGCAGCACCAGGAAGCCCCACAGACCCCACACCACCGACGGCACCGCGGCGAGCAGGTCGATCACGACGGTGCACCACCCGGCGGGCGGGCAGCGGTGCCAGCTCCGACAGGAACAGGGCGATGCCCAGACTGATCGGTACGGCGAGCACCAGCGCCAGCGTGGAGATGAGGGCGGTGCCGTAGATGAAGCTCAGCGCGCCGTAGTGGTCATCGGGCGGCGACCACCGGGAGCTGGTGAAGAACTCCAGGCCCATGTGGCTGAACGCGGGCCTGGCCTGCTCCACCCTCGACAGCACGATGAGGGCGAGGATGCACAGCACCAGCAGGCCCGAGGCCAGGGTCAGGGTGCGGAAGGCGCGATCGCCTCGACGGGAGGCGGCCCGGGGTCGGCGCGGCCGTCCGCCCCCCGCTCGGCTGCGGCGGCCGGCGCCCCGGCGGCGGTCATGCCGGCACCTCGATGCGGTCGAGCTGGGCGAGCGCCAGCCCCACGAGCTCGTCGGGCAGCGGGGCGTAGTCGATCTCGGGGGCGAGCCGCTGGCCGTCGGTGAGCAGGAAGCGCAGGAACGCCTTGAGCGCCTCCGCCTTGGCCCGGTCGCCCTGCTCGACGTAGACGAGGATCCACGTCGGTGCGGCGATCGGGTAGGCGTCGGGTCCGTCGGCGTCGATCGGGTCGTAGGTCAGGTCTTCCTCGATCGTGGTGGCGGCCAGCGCCGCCGAGGTCGCGGCCGGCGAGGGCAGCACGTAGGCCCCGCTGCGGTTGCGCACGGCGGCGAAGCTCAGCCCGGTGACCACGGCGTCGGAGTAGTCGACGTAGCCGATGGCGCCGTCGGTGGCCTGGATGAGCCCGGCGATGCCGGCGTTGCCCTGCGCCCCCTGCGTGTCGCTCGGCCACTCGACGGTCGAGCCCGATCCGAGCGACCAGTGCTCACCGGCGGCGGAGACGAGGAACTTGGTGAAGTTCTCGGTGGTGCCCGAGCCGTCCGAGCGCCGGACCACGGTGATGTCGGTGTCGGGCAGCTCGACGCCGGGGTTGTCGGCGGCCACCGCCGGGTCGTCCCAGCGGGTGATGTCGCGCTCGAAGATGCCGGCGATGGTCTCGGGGGCGAGCCGCAGCTCGTCCACGTCGTCGAGGTTGAAGCTCACCGTGATCGGCGCCGTGATCGTGGGGATGTAGACGAACTCGCCGCCCTGGTACTTGGCCACGTCCTCCTCCTTCACCGGCGCGTCGGAGCCGGCGAAGTCGACCTGGCGCTCCTGCAGGTCGGTGCGGCCCTTGCCAGATCCGCCGCCGGCGTAGTTCACGGTGATCTCGGGGTGTGACAGCCCGAACTCCAGGATGGTCTCCTCGTAGAACACCTTGGGAAAGGTGGCACCGGATGCGTTGAGGGTGGCCGGGGTGAGGCCGCCGCTCTTCACCGGCTCGCCGGCGCAGGCGGCGGCGGCCAGCGCCAGGGCGACGGCCGTCGCGGTGGTGAGGCGCCGGCCGGCACCTGATCGGGTCCGCCGGTGCTGCAGTCGTCCTCGTTGCAGGGACATCGTCGGGGCGGATCCTCCTGATGGCGCGGCGGTGGCGGTGACGGGAGCGATCGAGGGCCGCTCCCACCGACCGGGCCCGGCGTACGCCCGGTCCGGTCAGCAGCGCACGGTAGGGACGAACCCTTACGGGTAGTTGCCCTACAGGTGGCCAACAGGTGAACGACGGGTGAACTGTGGGCCACACCTCGGTTGACGGAGCCGGCAGACCTTGAACGACGGTGGCGGGGCGCCGCATCATCGGCGGGCAGCACGCGACCGGATCGGAATCGATGGTGAGCGACACTCGTGCGACGGGCCCGATGAACACAGACCCATCCCTGCACCGCAGGATCGAGACCCGCCCGGCTGACGCCTCCGGCGCCGGCCAGACGATCGCCCCCGTTTTCGAGCTCGACGACGTCGACCTCTACTACGGCTCGTTCCGGGCCGTGCACGTGCACCACCTCGAGATCTACCGCAACCAGATCACCGCCTTCATCGGCCCGTCCGGCTGCGGCAAGACCACCGTGCTGCGGGCGCTCAACCGCATGAACGACCTGATCCCCGGCGCCCGGGCCCAGGGCACGCTGCTGTTCGACGGTGAGCCGCTGTTCGGCCCGGGGACCGACGCCATCGAGATCCGCCGCCGGGTCGGCATGGTCTTCCAGAAGCCGAACCCGTTTCCGAAGTCGATCTACGACAACGTGGCCTACGGCCCGCGGGTCAACGGCCAACGCAAGGGCCTCGACGAGATCGTGGAGCAGTCGTTGCGCAAGGCGGCGCTGTGGGACGAGGTGAAGGACAAGCTGAAGCAGTCCGGCCTGTCGCTGTCGGGCGGCCAGCAGCAGCGCCTCTGCATCGCCCGCGCCATCGCGGTGGAGCCCGAGGTCATCCTGATGGACGAGCCGTGCTCGGCCCTCGATCCCATCTCGACGATGCGCATCGAGGAGCTCATGGACGAGCTGAAGGACGACTACACGGTGGTGATCGTCACCCACAACATGCAGCAGGCGGCGCGGGCGTCGGATCGCACCGCGTTCTTCACCGCCCAGCTCGATGAGGGCAGCGGCCAGCGGATGGGCACCCTGGTCGAGGTCGGCGACACCTCCGAGCTGTTCACCCGCCCGAGCGACGACCGCACCGAGGCCTACATCACCGGCCGCTTCGGCTGAGGCACGTGCGCCGGCGGGCCCGGCGCACCACCGGGTGGCTCAGACCGCCTCGGGCTGCAGGGCCACCAGCGAGATCTGCCAGCTGTGCAGCGTGGGGTTGTAGGTGAGGCCGGCTGCGCCGCGCCAGGCTGCGATCCGCCCGTCGGTGGTGGCGATCACCAGCCGGTAGGGGACCATGTCGTCATCGCGGGGCGTGTCGAGGATGTTGACCGTCATCTGGGCGGCGGACTGCCACCACGACGGCCACTGGCTGACGGCGGTGCGGTTCCGCTCCGCCTCGGTGAGCAACAGGTTGGCCGCGTCGTAGTTCTTCTGGCCGAGCAGGAGGTAGAAGCGGTCGATGGTGAAGCCCTTGGCGGCCGGGTTGCCCACCTCGAGCGGCGCCGCCGCCTCGATCATGGTGGTGCCGTCGGAACGGAAGCGTCGCGTCACCTCGCCCGAGAGGCAGCAGGCCGGCTCCACCCACCGCCCACGAAGTGGCGGAGCACGAACTCCCCGACTCGACCGTGACCCGGGTGCCGACGCCGAAGGAGCCGTAGAACGCATCGTTGCCCACGAGGGCGGCGTGCCGTCGGTGGGGGTGAGCACGAGCACACCGGTGCCGGTGCCGTCGGCGGCCACCAGGGGGATGACCGCCTCGTCGTGGCCGTCGCGCGAGAGGTCGGCGAGCTGAGCCGCCTCCGGTGCGACGTAGCCGGCCGCTCCGCCACTGATGGTGACATACGGACCGAGACCAGTGACGGCCGGCTGTGACGCATCGACCGCCACGCCCTTCACCCGGGCCAGCTCCGTCGGCCACCGCACCGGATCAATGTCACGCAGAGGCGTTTCTCCACTGCCATCCGTGCCCGAATCATCGGATTCGGCCACAAAGACGGTCGACTGGGTTACTTTGGTGAAGGATCCCCATTCGCCCTGACCACTGTGCCACCGCATGCTGCAAGCAGCACGCACCCCACCACCGCCATGCCCGCGCGCATGCGGCCCACCGTACCGCCGCTCGCTCCAAAGTCCAGCGCCCCGGGCGGAAAACGTTGTCGCGGTCACCGCCCGTCCGCCCCCCGCCCGACACATCACTTCGGCGCAATGGAGCATTCGCCACAGCGCACCACCGACGCCGGCCCCACGATCGCACCGGCGTCGGCCCAACGCACCACTCGGCTGCCGTACGGTGCGACACGATCCGTTCACGCAACGTGCGAGCCCCGGAAACACAAGACCGCCAGACTGGCGGCGTCCCCCGGTCGGCGGCGTTCTCTCCCCGGCGCCACCGATCGGGACGCCCGGCCCGGGTCCTTCCGACCCGGGCGGCTGCGTTCCCGGATACCCGGCCGCCTCAGGAAGCGGTCGACGCCGGGCCGTCGAATCGTACCTGTCAGTATGTTCACTCGCCTTCCGAGGCTCCGGTGCGGTCGGTGGCGGCCTGCGGCTGGGCGCCCAGCGGCGCCGATCGAGATGGGCCCGGGTCAGATCAGATCAGGTGAACACCACGGCGTTGTGCGACCCGTGGGGGTTGGCCTCGTAACCGTCGGCGCCGTCATCGTCGAACCACTGGCCCGACGCGGTGCGGTAGCGGAAGGTGATCCGCCGACCGGCGGGCACGCTCACGGCCACGCTGCGCCGCCCGTTCGAACGGGCCCGCAGCAGATCCGCCTGCTCTGCCCAGCCGTTGAAATCGCCCACCACCCAGACCGGCTCGCCCGGCTGATCCTTCGGCAAGGAGAACGTGACGCGCACCGTCCCCTTCGAGCCCTCGGCTTTCTTGGTGATCATGGATCCATTGTCTTCGCTGCGAGGCGCCGGCAGGCGGATGGTGGCGATGAACGTTCGGCTTCGAGCGTCTGACCACCGCATGACCCGGGCCACCTCAGGACGTCACCCCGGCGTGGCCATCGGCGAAGCGCTGCAGGACCTCGCGGTCGCTCTCGTAATCCGATCGGGCCATCGCCTCACCAACGGTCAGCCAGGCGAACTCGTCGACCTCGTCGTTGCGCGCCGTGTCGCCCGAGGGTGACTCCATCGCCCAATACCACACGGTCTTCGATCGCTGTTTGTGATCGAAGTAGCTGATGTGGCCGAGCGACGGGCCGAGCACGCAGCGGAGACCGGTTTCCTCCAGAACCTCGCGGGACGCGGTCTGCTCGAGCGTCTCGCCGGGATCGACCCGGCCCTTGGGAATGCTCCAATCCGCTCGGTGCGGGCGGTGCACCAGCAGCACACGCACGCCGTCGGGGTGGCGGCGCCACACCACGCCACCGGCGGCGTGGATCTCGGCGGCGTGCGGCTCGAAGGTCGGTCGGTCGCTCATGGGTGCAAGGCAAGCACAGCCCGGCCGGGCTCAGCGCACCGGGTGCGCCCGGGCCGCCCACCGGTCGTGCAGGAGCAGATGGGTGTCGGTCGTGCGCGACGGACGCTCGTCGGAGACCCGCCACCAGTCACCGTCGGCGTCGAGGCGCCAGGCGAGGATGTCATCGGCCAGGTTGATGGCGAGCAGTTCCTCCACCCGGCTGCGCAGCTCGGCGTCCTCCAGCGGCACGAGCGCCTCCACCCGCCGGTCGAGGTTGCGGGGCATCAGGTCGGCGGAGCCGATGTAGCAGACCGGCACACCGGCGCCGCCGCCGTTGGCGAAGGAGTAGACCCGCGAGTGCTCGAGGTAGCGACCGATGATCGAACGGACGCGGATGTGCTCCGACATGCCGGTCACACCGGGCCGCAAGCAGCAGATGCCCCGCACGATCAGATCGATCTGCACCCCGTCCGCCGATGCCGCGTACAGCTCCTCGATGAGCTCGGGGTCCACCAGGCTGTTCATCTTCATGACGATGCGACCATCGGCGCCGTGGGCACGCTCACCCCGGATCAGCTCGGTGATGGCGGCACGCAGGCTCTGCGGCGCCACCAGCAGCTTGCGATACGGGCTCTCGAAGCCGAAACCGGTCAGGAAGTTGAACAGGTTGATGACGTCGTTGCCGATCTGCTCGTCGGCGCTGAACAGACCAAGGTCTTCGTACACGAGGGCGGTGCGGGAGTTGTAGTTGCCCGTACCGATGTGCACGTAGCGGCGCAGGCGGCCCTCCTCCTGGCGGATGACCAGCGTGGTCTTGGTGTGGGTCTTCAGCCCCACCAAGCCGTACACCACGTGCACACCGGCCTTCTCCAGCCGCCGGGCCCACTCGATGTTGGCCTGCTCGTCGAAGCGCGCCTTCAGCTCGACCAGCGCCACCACCTGCTTGCCCAGCTCGGCGGCCCGGATGAGGGCGTTGATGATCGGCGTGTCACCCGACGTGCGGTAGAGGGTGATCTTGATGGCCAGCACCGAGGCGTCGGTGGCGGCGCGGTGCAGGAACGTCTCCACCGACGAACGGAACGACACGTAGGGGTGGTGCACCAACACGTCGCCGCTGCGCAGCGCGGCGAACAGGTCGGAGCCCTCGGCGTCGGCCTCAGCGAAGCGCGGCTCGGGGATGGGGGTGAGCGGGGTGTGCAGCAGCTCGGGCCGGTCCAGCGACGTCAGCATCATGGAGCCGGCCAGGCCCAGCGGGGCCCGCAGCTCGTACACGTCCTGCTCCTCGAGGTCGAGCTCCTCCATCAGCAGCGCCCGGATCTCGCCGTCCATGCCGGCGCGATCTCGAGCCGGACCGCCTGGTTGAACCGCCGGCGACGCAGCTCGAGCTCCACTGCGGCCAGCAGGTCTTCGGCCTCCTCCTCGTCGAGGTCGAGATCCGCGTTCCGGGTGACCCGGAAGGCGCTCCAGGAGAGCAGCTCCACACCCGGGAACAGTGCATCGAGGTTGGCGCCCAGCACCTCCTCGACCGGGACGTACCGGGTGGTACCCGACACGGCGAGGAAGCGGGGCAGCGAGCTGGGCACCTTCACCCGGGCGAAGCGCACCGCGCTGGTGCCGGGGGTCCGGGCGATCACGGCCAGGTTGAGCGACAGGTTGGAGATGTACGGGAAGGGGTGGCTGGGGTCGACCGCCAGCGGCGTGAGGATGGGGAAGATGCGCTCGTGGAACTCCTCGGTCAGCGCCTTGCGGTCCTCCAGCGCGAGCTCGTCCCAGTGGCGCACCTCGATGCCGGCCTCGGCCAGCGCCGGCACCAGCTCCTCCACGAAGCACCCCTCGTGCAGGGCGGCGAGCTCCTCGACGCGCTCGCGGATCTCCTGCAGCTGCCGGCGAGCGGTCCTGCCGTCGGGGGTGCGGGTGGCCACGCCGGCGGCGATCTGGTCCTTCAGGCCGGCCACGCGCACCTGGAAGAACTCGTCGAGGTTGTTGGCGAAGATCGCCGAGAATCGCACCCGTTCGAGCAGCGGTTGCCCGCCATCGAGGGCGAGGGTCAGCACCCGGCGGTTGAACTCCAACCAGGAGAGCTCACGGTTGAGGAACCGGCTGGTCGCGGGGCGGCGACTCGTGGGCGGCATGGTGCGATGGTAGTGACACCCACGGTGAACGGCGGCCGTTGGTCAGGGACGGCGCCATTCGATGGCCGGGCCGGGACGCGTGGGAACCGGGAGGCCGGTGTGGCGCCTCAGCCCTCGTCCTCGTCGTAGCCGAGGTCCCAGCCCAGGGCGATGTTCTCGCGCTCGGCATCGCGCACGACCCGCTCCCGGTTGCGACGGAACTGCGGATCGTGCGGGGGCAGCAGCACCAGGCGGGCCATGACGCGGGCCCGGAAATCCTCGATGACCTTGCGGTCGCCGGCCTGACCGCGGACCTCCCAGTGCGGTGCGACGGGACCGAGGTACACCACGGTCACGTGGGCGACGGGTGCTTCGAGCGATGCGGTGTCGGTCATCGATCCTCCTCGGCGACGGGGCTCGTCCGGACAGCGGCGGCCGGGCCGGGACGAGGGCCGTACCAGCGTAGTCGACCGAAGATCATGCTGGGTGGGGCTCGTCGGATACAGTGTACGGCGAACTGCTTTTCCCCCGAACCATGGCAGCCTGCTGCGCCCATCCGGACCAAGCGGGAACCAACGGCGGCGTGACGTCGTCGTAAGAGGGGACAGGAGGCCGCATGGACAACGAGTGGATGGCGGACGGCAACTGCGCCGAGCGCCCGCCGGGCGTCTTCTTCCCCAGCGACGGGGTTGGGGTGGAGATCGCCAAGCGCATCTGCGCCACGTGTGAGGTCAAGGTGATCTGCCTCGAGTACGCGCTCCGCAACCGCATCGACCATGGCGTGTGGGGTGGGACATCGGAGCGCGAGCGGCGCCGCATCCTGCGACGTCGACGCCTCGACCGCGAGGGCATCGCCGTCGACGTCGACTGAACGCACGAACAAGGCCGACAACGCGACAAAGGGGGCTGCGGTCGTCTCCGACCGGAGCCCCCTTTGTCGTTCGTGCAGGTGTGACGCAGCGCCCGCTGCGTCATCGTGACGGTCGTCGGGTGGTTCACTGCCGCCGCCCGCAGCCGGGCGGTTGATCAGCCCCGCTCGGAGGTCTTCGGCTCGTCCTCGTCAGCGCCCTCGTTCAAGCCCTTCTTGAACTCCTTCTGCGCCTGGCCGATGGAGCGGGCGAGCTTGGGCAACTGGGATCCGCCGAACAGCAGCAGAGCCACCACAGCGATGATGATCCACTCCTGGCCCTGGAGAAATGCGAGCATGGGAGAAGCCTAGTGGCCGATCCGGCGGAGCGGGAGGCGACCATGGGCTCGTTTCGCCCGGCCGGCACCCGCCGCGACGGGGCGCCGTCAGGCGGTGGCAGTGGAACGGATGTGGACGACGTTCGCGTTCGCGAGCGCACGCGCCCGCCTGATCCGTCGGCGCTCCCGCTCGGACAGTCCGCCCCAGATCCCGAACTTCTCACCGTTGACGATGGCGTACTCGAGGCAGTCGGCCCGGACCACGCAGGCCCGGCAGACCTCCTTGGCCTCCCTCGTCGATGCTCCCCGCTCGGGGAAGAACAGGTCCGGGTCGACTCCGAGGCAGTTGGCGAACCGTTGCCACGTGAGCTCTTCCGTTTCCGTTGCTTCTGCGCTCCGCATTGATCCTCCCGTGGTCTGGCTTCGGGCCAACCCCCCTGCCGCCGCCCCCTCGTCCCTGCGGGGGCATCCACCTGTTCGCACATCAGTGTAATTACACTGCTGTGATCTTTGCTCACCACGGGCGCGAATTTCAAGCGCGATCCCGGGAAAGTGCCCTGCTGGGAGCATGTTTGCCCAGCGTTCGGCCGGATTTCCGGCCGAGAACAGGCCCACACAGGCAGGGAAGGCCCCGCTACGCAAGGCGCGCAGAACGCCGGGGGACACCGGCGTCCGGCCCATGTTCGAGCAGGTGTCAGGGTTGCGGCGAGGTCCTTCGAACGATGCCGGGGCGCCGTTGCACGCGCCAGCCGACACCGGACGCTCCGCCCGCCGGGTCACGTAGAACCTACGCGACGCCGGCTGCCTTTCGGACCCGTACGGCGAAAAATCGTTCCGCTCACCGCGCTTGGTGCCCGCCGCTGGGAGCAGCGACAGCCACCGCAACGTCTGCGGGCCAGGACCATACCGGGTGGTCCGACCCGCACGTCGTAGCGATTCGGCGCCGATTCGCTGCGACGCGGCCGGCCGAATCACACCCTGCGTGTTGAGATCGGCGCGGGCATGCACGCAACGTGAGCAGCGGCAGGGCCCGCGGAGGGTTAGGCGCTGCGGCGGGAGCGCCCCCCGAGCAGCTTCTTCTTCTGCTCGATGAAGTCGACCAGCACGTAATCGCCGAGCGTGTCGGGCGTGGTGAAGAACGCCCGCCCCCGGTTCATCTCCGCCACCTTCTCGATGAACGCCTTCAGGTAGCTGGTGGCGTCGAGCATGAACGTGTTGATCACGATGCCGTCACGCGTGCAGCGGGCCACCTCGCGCAGGGTCCGCTCGATCGTCTCGGGCTCGGGTGGGTAGGCGAAGTACGGCGTGCCGTCGTCCTCGATGTGGGCGGTGGGCTCGCCGTCGGTGATCATGATGATCTGCTTGGTGCCCGTCTGGCGGGACAGCATCTGGCGGGCGATGGCCAGGCCGTGCTGCATGTTGGTGCCGTACACGTAGTCCCAGCTGACCTCGGGCAGCTCGGTGGCCTTGAACTCCCGGGCCACCGACGAGAAGCCGACGAGGCCCAGGTAGTCCCGCGGGTACTGCGACGAGATCAGGCTGTGCAGCGCCATGGCCACCTTCTTGGCCGGCAGGAAGTTGTCGCGCATGGGCATCGACAGCGAGAGGTCCAACATCAACACGGTGGACTGGCGCACCAGCGTCTCCGTGCGCTCGACCTCGAAGTCATCGGGGGTGAGCCGCACCGGCGAGCCCACGCCCTGCCGCCGAACGGCGTTGCGCATGGTCTGCTGGATGTCGAGGTTGAACGGGTCACCGAACTCGTAGGGCTTGGTCGAGTACTCCCGTTCGTGGCCCCAGCCGGTCTTCTCCAGCGCGTGGCGGCCCACCTGGTCCATGCGCAGCTTCTGGAACAGGTCGGTCAGCGCGTTCTGGCCGATGCGTCGGATGCCGCGCGGGGTCAGCTCCAGCTTGCCCTCGCGGTTCTCGATCAGCCCGGCCTCTTCGAGCATCTTGGCGATGCGGGCCATGTTCTGCAGGCTCTGGGCGGCCTCGTCGCCCAGCAGCTGCCGGGCCCGCTCGATGTCCACCTCGGCCAGGGCCCCCGGGTTGGAGGCGCCCCGCAGCAGGTTCTCCAGCTGGTCGAGGTCGCCCAGCTCCTCCATCAGCTGTGCGGCCTGGGAGAAGTTGAGCGGGTCCTGCCCGGAGAAGTTGTAGGACTTCTCCCAGCCGGCATCGGGGAACGCCTGCTGGAGGTTCTGCGAGAGCTGGTCCATCTGCCAGCGCAGGTCCATGTCCTCGAGCAACTGCTGGGACAGGCCCTGCAGCTGGGCCCGCTGCTCCGGCGTCATCGAGTTGAACATGGCCTGCATGGCCGCCATGCGCTGTGCCATCGTCTCGAGCAGCTCGTCGAGGTTCTGCGGGTTCTCCGGGAAGAAGTCCCCGAAGCGCTGCATGAAGTTATCGAAGTCCTCTTGGGTGTCCTCACCCCGGTTGCGCTTGTCGAGCAGGTTGTTGAGCTCCGAGAGCATGTCCTTCATGCGGGCCATGTCCTCGGGGGTGATGTTCTCCATCGCCCCGGCCATCTGGTTGACCTGGCTCTGCATGACCTGCTGGCGCAGCTGGTCGATCAGCTCCTCGAAGCGCTGCTGCGCCTCCTGGGAGACGAAGTCGTAGTTCTGCAGTTCCTTGACCTGACCGGCGAGGTCGGGTGGGAGCATGTCGAGCTGGAAGTTCCGCTCGGCCATGGCGTTCTGGGTGAGCTCCTGCTGGCGGGCATCACCGGACTCCGATGCCTCGTCGAGGCGGTCCTCGATGGCCTCGCGCTCCATCTCCACGACCTCGCGCAGGTCCTGGGCGATGTCGTCGTACACGCCGCCGAGGTCGTAGCGCTCGAGCTCGTTCTTGCGGCGGCGCCGCAGGTTCTCGAGCATCTCGCGGATGCCCTGCATGCGCTCCCCCTCGGGGGTGCGGAAGCCCTGGTGCATCAGCTTGCGCAGGGCGGCGTTGAGGTCGCCGTGGTAGAGCAGGTCGTCGGTGAGTTCGGCGAGCACTTCGTCGGCCCCGAGCTCGAAGCCGACCTGCGTGCCGTCCCAGCGGGAGTAGCGGTATCGAGAACCCGACATACGCGAAGGCTATCGGCCCCCCGGACCCTGTGCCGGGCGGTTCACCCGGTCGGTGGCCGGTAGCGTGCACACCCGACGATGGCTGAGCTGGTCCTGCACGGCGACGAGGCGGCGCGCGGGCGCGATCTGCGGCGCATGAAGCGCCGCGCCACCGGCCTGTTGCTGTGCGCGGCGGCGGTGTTCATCGTCGCCCGCTGGGCCGAGTCCAACGTGCACGACGGCTGGGGTTACCTGCGGGCCACCGCCGAGGCGGCCATGGTCGGCGGCCTGGCCGACTGGTTCGCGGTCACCGCCCTGTTCCGCCACCCGCTCGGCCTGCCGATCCCGCACACCGCCCTGATCCCCACCCGCAAGGACCAGCTCGGCCGTTCGCTCGGCTCGTTCGTGGAGGAGAACTTCCTCGCCGGCGACGCCATCGTCGAACGCCTGCGGGCGGCGCACGTGGCCTGGCGGGCGGCCGAGTGGTTGGTGGCCCCGGGCAACGCCGCCGTCGTCTCCAAGCACGCGGCCGCCGCGCTGGCCGGCGCCACCGACGTGCTGCGCGACGACGAGGTGTCCGGCGCCATCGAGCACGCCGTGGTCGAGCGCATCCGCCGCGTCGAGCTGGCCCCGCTCGCCGGCCGGGCGCTGGCGGTGGCCACCGACGAGGGGCGGCACCGCCCGGTGGTCGATGCCGCCATCGTCGGTGCCATCCGCTTCCTCGACGAGCAGAAGGACCAGCTGCGCGGCCGCTTCGGCAAGGAATCGCCGTGGTGGGTGCCCGAGCCCATCGACGACCGGATCTTCACCAAGCTCTACAACGGCATGCGCGGGTTCCTGGTGGAGGTGTCCCGCAACGACAACCACGCGCTGCGCCACCACCTCGACCGCAAGCTGGCCGAGTTCATCGAGCGCCTGCAGACCGACCCGGCGATGGCGGCCAAGGCCGACCAGTGGCGCGAGGAGCTGCTGGCCCACCCGGCGGTGCGCCAGTGGATCGGGTCGATCTGGGGCGAGCTGAAGCGGGGGCTGGTGGCCCAGAGCGTCGATCCCGGCTCGGAGCTGCGCCTGCGCCTGGAACGGGCCACCGCCCAGGCCGGCGAGAAGCTCCTGGCCGACGCCACCCTGCAGGACAAGATCGACGGCTGGCTCGAAGGCGTCGTGCGCTACGTGATCGACGCCGAGGGCCACCAGGTGGCCGAGCTCATCGCCACCACCGTCGAACGCTGGGACCCGATCGAGGCCTCGCAGCGCATCGAGGTGCAGGTGGGTCGGGACCTGCAGTTCATCAGGATCAACGGCACGGTGGTGGGCGGCCTGGCCGGGCTGGCCATCCACGCCGCCGGCCAGCTGCTGTAGAACCGCTACGGTCGACGCCCGTGAGCACCGTCGGGCCGTTGCAGTGGGGGGCGACGTTCGCCGCCGTGCAGGCGGAGGGCGCGGCGCTGGCGTCGGACTGGTTCGCGTGGGAGCGCGACGGCGAGGCGCCACCAAGCTTCGACGGCAACGGCTTCGCCGTGGACTTCGCCGACGATCTCCGCCTGCTACGGCAGTTCGGCGCCGGCGCGGTGCGGCTGACCGTCGACTGGGCCCGCATCGAACCGGGCGAGGGCCATGTGGACGGCGCCGTGCTCGACCGCTATCGGGAGGTGCTCGGCGCGGCCCGCGCCGAGGGGCTCGACACCGTCGTGGCGCTGGTGGACGGGCCGTTGCCGGGCTGGTTCTCGATCGATGAGCGCGGCTGGCGCGACCGTCGGGCCCGCACCTACTTCTGGCCCCGCCACGTGGAGCGGATCGGCGACCACCTGGGCGATCTGGTGTCGGGATGGGTGCCGATCCTGCGGCCGGTGAGCATCGCCCGCGGCGTGCTATCACCGCGACGGCGCCGCCGGGCACCCGCAGCGTGCAGCGGTTCCGTGGAGACCGTGCAGGGCTGCTTCCTCGCCTCGCTGGAGGCCTGGCGCGCGCTGCGGGCCGCCCCGGTGGCGCTCGGGGTGGAGGGCGCGCCGGTGCGCAGCGGCGAGGAGGGCGGCGAGCGGCCGGCCAAGCTGTACGGACACCGTGCAGTGGGCGTGGACCGGCGCTGCGCGACGGGAGCTGTCTCCGCCCCGGCTTCCGCCGGTGCCTCGACGGCGCCCGCGACGCGCTCGATGACGCTCGCGCTCACGTTCGACGGCGGCTACGCCGCCGGGTGCCGACGGCCGCGTGGCCCGCTACCGGCGCGAGGACGAGCTGCTGGCCACCTTGCACCGCCTGGCCGAGCACAGCGGCGACCGGCCCCTGTGGGTGGTGGGCCACACCACCCCGCAGGGCGACCCCAAGGCCGACGCCGAGGCGGCGGAGGTGGCCCACCACGACGTGGAGGCCGCCCGTCACGACGGGATCGACGTGCGCCGCTGGCTGTGGGAGCCGGCCATCGACGGCTACGAGCTGCGGTCCGGGTTCGATGCCACCCTGGGCCTGTTCGACCGCAACCGGTTGGCCAAACCGGCCGCCGAGTACCTCCGCGACCGCTGGTCGCCGACCGAGACGGCACCGGGCGAGGGCGAGCCGGCCGCCGCTGACGACGCGCCCGACCGCGGGCCCGGGACGGGTTGATCAGCCCCGGCGCACCGAGGCCCCACCGTCGACCGGCAACGTCACCCCGGTGATGAAGCGGGCCTCGTCGGAGTGCAGGAAGACCGAGGCGGCGGCCACGTCCCAACCGAGCCCATGCGCCGGCCCAGCGGCACCTGGCGATCGCGCCTGGCGACGACCTGCTCCTCGCGTTCCGGCCGCCACCCGGGACTCGATCGCCATGGGGGTGTTCATCAGGCCGGGCAGGATCACGTTGACCCGGATGCCGTGCGCCGCCTCGGCCGCGGCCAGTTGCTCGGTGAGGGCGATCACCCCCGCCTTGGTGGCCTTGTAGCCGAAGTAGGGGTAGGTGGCCCACGCCGCCATCGAGGAGATGTTCACGATCGAGCCGCTCCGGGCCCGCAGCACCGGCACGGTGTGCTTGCAGGTGAGCCACATCCCTTTGAGGTTGATGTCGACCAGCCGGTCGAACGCCTCGACGGTGAGCTCGGTGGGCACGGCGTCGCCGGCGGCGAGGGACATGCCCACGTTGTTCTGCAGGCAGTCGAGGCGGCCATACCGCTCGGTCGCGGTGGCGACGATCGCCCGGCACTGCTCCTCGTCGGTGATGTCGGCGGCGAAGGTCGACGCGGTGCCGCCCTCGGCGGCGATCTGGCGGGCGGTGCCGAGGGCGCGCTCGAGCTGGTGATCGACCACCAGCACCGAGGCGCCGTGGCGCGCGGCCAGCACCGCGGTGGCCCGCCCGTTGCCGATGGTCTCCCCCGGCTGCTGGCCACCTCCGACCACCACCACGACCCTGCCCGCCAACCGTTGCGCGGTGGCGGGGAACCCTTCGAGCTGCACGGCGTCCTGCATGGCCGCCGACCCTACCGGTCGAGACCCTACCGTCCAGTACGCGAGGGCGGCGTCGGTCAGCCGGCGTCGTCGAGGAGCTGGGTGACCAGCGCGGCGATCGGCGAGCGCTCGGCCCGGGTGAGCGTGACATGGCCGAACAACGGGTGGCCCTTGAGGGTCTCGACCACCGACACGATGCCGTCGTGGCGACCGACGCGCAGGTTGTCGCGCTGGGCGACGTCGTGGGTGAGCACCACCCGGGAGCCGACGCCGAGGCGGGACAGGGCGGTCAGCAGCACCTGGCGCTCGAGGTTCTGGGCCTCGTCGATGATCACGAACGTGTCGGTGAGGCTGCGGCCGCGGATGTGGGTGAGCGGCAGCACCTCGAGCATGCGCCGGGCCATGATCTCCTCGATGACCGCCGGGCCGGCGATGGCCTCGAGCGCATCGAAGATGGCCGCCGCCCACGGCGTCATCTTCTCGGACTCGCTGCCCGGCAGGAACCCGAGCTCCTGCCCGCCCACCGCGAACAGCGGGCGGAACACCAGCACCCGCTTGTGGGTGCGCTGCTCCATGACCGCATCGAGGCCGGCGGCGAGGGCGAGCACGCTCTTGCCGGTGCCGGCGTTGCCCCCGAGGGACACGATGCCCACGCTCGGATCGGCCAGCAGGTCGATGGCCAGGCGCTGCTCGGCACTGCGGCCCCGCACGTCGAACAGCGAGCGGTCGGCCCGGATCAGGTGGAGCCGTTTGTCGGCCCCCACTCGGGCGAGCGCCGACTGCGAGCCCGAGCCCAGGGCCACACCGGTGTTGCAGGGCAGCTCCCGGGCGTCGGCCAGGTCGGCGGTGCGCTCGGCGTACAGCTCGTCGATGACGGCGGCGGGGGCGTCGATCTCGACGAAGCCGGTCCAACCGTCGTCGTGGGCGAGCTCGTTGCGGTACTCCTCGGCGGCGAGGCCGGCGACCGATGCCTTCAGCCGTAGCGGCAGGTCCTTGGAGACCACCACGACCGAGGCGCCCTCGGTGGCCAGGTTGGCCGCAACGGCGAGGATCCGGTGGTCGTTGTTGTCGCTGCGCATGGCCTGGGGCAGGCCGCCGAGATCGGCGTGGTTGAGCTCCACCCGCACGGTCCCGCCGCGCTCGTTGACCTCGGCGGGCACCACCAGCGATCCGGTGCGGATCCGGTGCGACTCGAGGAAGCGGAGCGCCTTGCGGGCCGCCCAGCCGAGCTCGGGGTGGTGGCGCTTGGCCTCGAGCTCGTTGAGCACCACCACCGGGAGCACGACCTCGTGCTCCTCGAAGCGGGTCAGCGCCCTCGGATCGGCCAGCAGCACCGAGGTGTCCACCACGTAGGTGCGCCGCTCACCTCCCGACCCGATCAGCGTGTGGGTGGACGGCAGCCGAGCTTCCAATCGAGGACTCCACCGTTGTGTCGTGCGGGCGATCCGTCACCCGCTCAGCCGAACCGTACCGCTCGGTCCGGGGCCGCAACAGGCGTCCCGATGACCGGACGGTGAACGGCGGATGAAACCACCGACCGGGAGACCACGGCGGGCGGTCCACCCGCCGTGGCGGTCGGGTCAGCTCCGGGCCCGGTAGGAGGCGCGGCCGCCGACCGCGTCCTTGTTGAGCCGCTTCGACAGGTGCAGGCCCTCGAGCAGGAACTCGACGGCCGAGGCCACCATGCCCGGCGACTCGTCACCGTCGGTCAGCGCCTGCACGGGGCCGCGCAGTGCCGGTTGCTCGGACACGAGGCGCACGTAGTCCGACGACGACACGTCCTCACCGGCGTTGGCCACCAACCCGCCCTCGAAGGCGTCGAGCACGGTGCGGAACACCTCGGGGTTGACGCGGTTCTTGAACACGGTGAGCGTGGCCGACTTGATGAGCCCGTCGACGATCTGCAGCTCCCGGCCGTCCTCGAGCGACTCGATCTCGACCTTGCCCATGGTGGACGCGGTCAGCGCGTCGAGGTCGGACACGCGGGGCACGATCTCCTCCTCGCCGTGGCCGATGCTGCGACGGGCGGCGTTGGCCACCATCGTCTCCTGGTTCGACACCGTGAGCCGCACCGACACGCCGGAACGCTGGTTGATGTTGCCGCTGGCCCGCGCCAGGTGCGACAGCGTGGCCACGACCTCCGTCATGTAGGCCGGGACCCGCACGTTCACACCGTCCTCGGCGAAGAGCTGCGCCTCCTGGTCCACGATGTCGATCTCGATGTCGATGGTGGGCGGGTAGTGGGTGCGCACCTGCGAACCGAAGCGGTCCTTCAGCGGGGTGATGATGCGGCCCCGGTTGGTGTAGTCCTCGGGGTTGGCCGACGCCACCAGGATGATGTCGAGCGGCAGGCGGATCTTGTAGCCGCGCACCTGCACGTCGCGCTCCTCGAGCACGTTGAGCAGGCCCACCTGGATGCGCTCGGCGAGGTCGGGCAGCTCGTTGATGGCGAAGATGCCGCGGTTGGTGCGGGGCACCAGGCCGTAGTGGATGGTCAGCTCGTCGGACAGGTAGCGGCCCTCGGCCACCTTGATCGGGTCGACCTCACCGATGAGGTCGGCCACCGAGGTGTCCGGCGTGGCCAGCTTCTCGCCGAAGCGCTGCTCCCGGTGCACCCAGTCGATCCGGGTGTCGTCGCCGTGCTCGAGCACGAGGTCGTGGGCGTACTTCGAGATCGGGTTGTAGGGATCGTCGTTGATCTCCGAACCGGCGATGATCGGCATCCACTCGTCGAGCAGGTTCACCATCGAGCGGATGAGCCGGGTCTTGGCCTGGCCGCGCTCGCCCAGGAAGACCACGTCGTGGCCCGCCAGGATGGCGTTCTCCAGCTTGGGCAGCACCGTCTCCTCGTAACCGAGGATGCGCGGGAACAGCGGCTCGCCGGCCCGCATCTTGGCGATGGCGTTGCGCCGGATCTCGTCCTTCACCGATCGGGACACCCAGCCGGAGGCACGGAGCTGTCCGAGGGTTGCGGGCTGTGGATGCGCAGGGCTCGCCATGGGCCCACGCTAACCGAGGCGCCCGGTCAATGGCGGGGCAAAGTGGCATCGCCGCAGCGCCCGGCGGATAGCGCACCGGGTTACCGCCAAGTAGGTTCGGCACCACCGCAGCCGCCCCTCCGGCGAAAGGGAAGCCATGGCCTTCACCGTCGATCTCGACAAGTTCCGCTACGACGCCGCCCGGCGGGCCGGGGTGGAGGGCAAGCGGGTGCTGATCACCGGCGCCGGCAAGGACGGCGGCATCGGCCAGGCGTTCGCACTGTCGGCCGGGCTGAACGGCGCGGCCGCGGTGGGCGTGCACTTCCACCGGTCCTACGAGGACGGCTTCGACCTCGTCGACAAGCTGCGCGGCGAGGGCGTGAACGCCTTCCCGGTGCAGGCCGATGTGACCAACATGGGCGATCTGTGGGCGATGCGCTCGTACGTGATCGAACAGATGGGCGGCGCCCCGCCGAGCCTGGTGATCTGCAACTCGGGCCTGACCGAGCGCGGCTACTCCTTCGGCCGGGCGCTGCGCGAGGTGGACAACGAGCCGCTGGCCGTGCGGCGGGCCCGGGTGCGCCAGCACTTCATCGACAACCTGGAGGAATCCCGGCTGGTGCTCGACACCAAGATCGACGGGTTCCTGGCCATGACCCACCTGTGGGCGGGCGAGGCGGTGTACCACAACGAACCGCTGCGGCTGGTGTACGTGTCCTCCCGCCAGGCGATCGACCCGGGGGTGTCGGTGCCCGGCTACGCCATCTCCAACTGGGCGGTGCTGCAGCTGCCCAAGGTGCTGGCCGTCAACCTGGGTCGGGCCGCCGAGCTGGTCTCGTCGCTGTCGGTGCTCTACCCGTTCGTCCGCACCGGCATGACCGACAGCTACGCCGACAACCCCAAGGTGTTCGGTCGCTGGCAGTCGCGCATGTTGGAGACCTACGAGGCGTCCGAGGCGTTCCTGCAGCTGCTGGCCCAGCCCGAGGCCCAGACCGACCAGGGCGCGTTCGAGGTGATGGTCGACGCCGCCGGCGATGACGCCGTGGACATCACGTGGCGGCAGGTGCACCTCGACGTGCGCGAGGAGGACCTGCCCTGGAGCGCCGGCGAGCCGCTGCGCCGCTGAGCCGCCGATCGAGCGAACCGCGAAGCCGGTCGGTCCGGCCGGAAAACGCCGGGATCCGTGGCACCCCCGGTACCACGGATCCCAGCTTCTCGGGGAACGTCAGGGTGCCGGCCTGCACCGGCACCGGTCGATCAGCCGGCCTTGGCGTAGCCGGTCTGCTGGGCGGCGATGCGGGCGCCGTGCTCGCGCTTCTCCTGCTGGATCAGGAACCGGGAGGCGAACACCACCCCACCGAAGAAGCCGCCGGTCACCAGGGCGGAGAAGGCGCCGAGGGCCAGCCAGTAGGCCAACCCGGCGTCGGGGGCCACCAGCCGGGTGAACCCGGCGACGAAGATGAACATGCCGATCATGCCGACCAGTACGCCGATGCCGGTGGACTTCACGAACGCCTTGTCCTCGGCCTCGAGCATCTGATCGCCATCGGTGGGTGCCTGCGCCATGGTCGCACCGTAAATCGACACATCGGTCAGGTGGCACCGCACATGGTCGCCACTTCTCGGGACGGGACGTCCCACAGCATTGGTGACGTTCGGCCCTGGCGGGCCGCCGCCGGGCGCCGGCTCAGCCCTGGCTGCGGGCCCGCAGCTTGCGCATGCCGCGCAACCACCGGTCGGGATCGGTCGCCTTGCGGACGATGTAGTCGCCCACCTCGGCGTGGGGCAGCACAAAGAACCGCTCCTGCTCGATGGTCTCGAGCACGGCGTCGGCCACCTCGTCGGGCTCCTTGATGCCGTCGGTGGCGCCATCGCCGAGCTGCCGCGGGGCCATCGCGGTGTTGACCCCCTGTGGGCACAGCACCGACACCCGGATGCCGTCGTCGCCGTAGGTGATCGCCTCGTACTCGGCCAGCTTGATGCAGGCCGCCTTGGTGACGCTGTACGCGGCGCTGCCCACCGCCATGAGCAGCCCGGCGGCGGAGGCGGTGTGGAACAGGTAGCCCTCACCGCGGGCCACCATCGAGGGCAGCACGGCCCGAGCGGCGTACACGTGGGACATCACGTGCAGCTCCCACTGCAGCTGCCACGCCTCGTTGGAGGCGTCGATGCCACCCTCCGCCCCGCCGGCGCCCGCGTTCGAGCAGAACAGATCGATCGGCCCGAAGCGCTGCAGCACGTCCTCCACCAGCGCGACGACGGCGCCCTCGTCGGTCACATCGAGCTCCACGCCGACGCCCCGCTCGCCCAGGCCCAGCGAGTCGGCTGCGGCGCGGGCGGCCGCGCCGTCGCGGTCGGCGAGCACGATGGCGCGGGCCCCGGCCCGAGCGAAGCGACGGCCCATGGCGGCACCGATGCCGCCGCCCCCGCCGGTGATGATGACAACCCGATCAGTCAGCTCCATGGGGCGAACCTAGAGCCTGGGGGCGCCGGCCCGCCCCACCGCCCCGGAGGCACCGAAGGCATCGTCGTTGACCGAAACAACCCGACACTGCGGTACCGCACATCGATGGTCCGCACCTGCGCCGGCGGGGGGCGCATGGGTTCGCCGGATCACGAGCGCACGAAGTACGGTCTGGCCTGCAACAACCTGCCTTTGGCCGACGTTCTTTCGGGAGGATCCGGGTGGCAACGACGACACCGCTGCGTGGCGCGAACCAAAGTGCGCGGGCTGGTCCGTCCGACCTTCAAGCAGCCGCGCAAACGGCTGCCCTACCCACTCGGTCTCTACCAGACCGCTGTGGGCAAGAAGTGGGTCATGGGCGTCACCGGCATCATGCTCATGGGGTTCGTGCTGGTGCACATGATCGGCAACCTGCACATGTACGAGGGACCCGAACGGTTCAACGAGTACGGCGAGGCCCTGCGCGAGCTCGGCGGGCACCTGATCCCTCGCACCTGGGCGCTGTGGGGCATGCGCTTCGGCCTGATCGCCGCCTTCGCCCTGCACATCCACTCGGCGGCCACCCTCACGATCATGAACCGCCAGTCCCGGCCGGTGGGCTACCAGTCGGCGCGCAGCTACTCGGCCGCCAACTTCGCCTCCCGGTCGATGCGGGCCACCGGCATCATCATCGTGCTGTACCTCTTCTTCCACCTGGCCGATCTGACCTGGGGCTGGATCCTGGGCGACGACTACATCCGCGGTGACGTCTACAACAACGTCTCGAGGAGTCTTAGCAACGTGCCGGTGGCCATCATCTACATCGTGGCCAACATCGCCGTCGCGGTGCACCTGTACCACGGTGCGTGGAGCATGTTCCAGAGCCTGGGTTGGAACAACCCCAAGTTCAACCAGGCGCGCCGGGCGTTCGCCTCGACGATCGCCGGCGTGATCCTCATCGGCAACCTCAGCTTCCCGATCATGAACCTGGCCGGCGTGGTCAGCCAGGACGACCGCACGACCCCCTGCCACGTCCACAAGGGCCAGGAAACCGACATCTGCCTGGGAGAGAACAACTGATGAGCTCCGTCGGCTACCTCGATGGCAAGGTCCCGCCGGGACCGATCCATGAGAAGTGGGTCAACCACAAGTTCAACATGAAGCTGGTGAACCCGGCGAACAAGCGGCGCTACGAGATCATCGTGGTGGGCACCGGTCTCGCCGGGGCGTCGGCCGCCGCCTCGCTCGGCGAGCTGGGCTACAACGTCAAGGTCTTCACGTTCCACGACTCGCCCCGCCGTGCGCACTCGATCGCCGCGCAGGGCGGCATCAACGCCGCCAAGAACTACAAGAACGACGGCGACTCGGTGTTCCGGTTGTTCTACGACACGGTCAAGGGCGGGGACTTCCGGGCCCGCGAGGGCAACGTGTACCGCCTGGCCGAGGTGTCGGTGAACATCATCGACCAGTGCGCCGGCCAGGGCGTGCCCTTCGCCCGTGAGTACTCGGGCCTGCTCGACAACCGCTCCTTCGGCGGCGCGCAGGTGTCCCGCACGTTCTACGCCCGCGGCCAGACCGGTCAGCAGCTGCTGCTCGGCGCCTACCAGGCGCTCGCCCGGCAGATCCGGGCGGGGAGCTGCACGCTCTACAACCGCACCGAGATGCTCGATCTGGTGGTCAAGGACGGCGCCGCCCGCGGCATCGTGGTCCGTGACCTGCTCACCGGCGAGGTCACCTCCCACTCCGCCCACGCCGTGGTGCTGGCCACCGGCGGGTACGGCAACGTGTTCTTCCTGTCCACCAACGCCAAGTTCTCCAACACGACGGCGGCGTGGCGGGCCCACAAGCGCGGGGCGCTGTTCGCCAACCCGTGCTACACGCAGATCCACCCCACCTGCATCCCGGCCAGCGACGACTTCCAGTCGAAGCTGACCCTGATGTCGGAGTCGCTGCGCAACGACGGTCGCATCTGGGTGCCGAAGAACCCCGACGACACCCGCTCGCCGGACCAGATCCCCGAAGGCGACCGCGACTACTACCTGGAGCGCCGCTACCCGGCGTTCGGCAACCTGGTCCCGCGCGACGTCGCCTCCCGCAACGCCAAGACCCAGGTGGACGAGGGCCGCGGCGTGGGGCCCATCAAGAACGGCGTGTACCTCGACTTCGGCGACGCCATCAACCGGGTGGGCGCCCAGGTCATCAAGGAGCGCTACGACAACCTCTTCGAGATGTACGAGCGCATCACCGACGAGGACCCCTACAAGGTGCCGATGCGCATCTACCCCGCCGTGCACTACACGATGGGCGGGTTGTGGGTTGACTACAACCTGATGTCCAACATCCCGGGCCTGTACGTGCTCGGCGAGGCGAACTTCTCCGACCACGGCGCCAACCGCCTCGGTGCCTCGGCGCTGATGCAGGGCCTGGCCGACGGGTACTTCGTGCTGCCCTACACCATCGGCGACTACCTGGCCGGCATGCTGGGCCAGAAGCCGCTCGACACCGCCGACCCGGCGTTCAAGGAGGCCGAGGCCAACGTGAACGACGAGGTGCAGAAGCTGCTGGCGCTCAAGGGCAAGCACACTGTCGACCAGCTCTACCGCAAGATGGGCGTCGAGATCATGTGGGCCAAGTGCGGCATGGCCCGAAGCGCCGAGGGCCTCACCGAGGCCATCAGCGACATCCGCGCCATGCGCGAGGAGTTCTGGAGCGACATCAACGTCGTCGATCAGTCGATGACGATGAACCCCTCCCTGGAGAAGGCCATGCGCGTGGCCGACTTCTTCGAGCTCGCCGAGCTGATGTGCGTCGACGCACTGCACCGCGAGGAGTCCTGCGGCGGTCACTTCCGTGAGGAGTACCAGACCGCCGACGGCGAGGCCCTGCGCAACGACGACCAGTTCGCCTACGTCGGCGCCTGGGAGTGGACCGGCGAGAGCGGCAAGCAGCAACTCCACAAGGAGGAGCTGACCTTCGAATACGTCAAGCTGGCGCAACGGAGCTACAAGTGAGCGGAAACGGCCACGGCGCCACGATGCGCCTCACCCTCAAGGTCTGGCGTCAGGACGGGCCCACCGCGCCCGGCGCCTTCGAGACCTACGACGTGCCGGGCGTCTCGCCCGACATGTCCTTCCTCGAGATGATCGACGTGGTCAACGACCGCCTCATGCTCGAGGGCAAGCG
Source organism: Acidimicrobiales bacterium (assembly GCA_041394365.1). Classification (GTDB taxonomy): domain Bacteria; phylum Actinomycetota; class Acidimicrobiia; order Acidimicrobiales; family CAIXPF01; genus CAIXPF01. The sequence goes on along the minus strand of JAWKIM010000021.1, from coordinate 56,877 downwards.
CCCGATCATCTTCGAGCACGACTGCCGTGAAGGCATCTGCGGCAGCTGCGGGATGATCATCAACGGCGTGCCTCACGGCCCCGAGAAGGGCACCGCCACCTGCCAGCTGCACATGCGCAAGTTCCACGACGGCGATCAGATCGTGGTCGAACCGTGGCGGGCGGCGGCGTTCCCGGTGATCCGTGACCTGGCGGTCGACCGGTCGGCGTTCGATCGGATCATCGAGTCGGGGGGCTACATCTCCACGCCCACCGGTGCCGCCCCGGATGCCAACCTGACGCTCATCCCCAAGCCGGTGGCCGACGCCGCCATGGACGCCGCCGCCTGCATCGGCTGCGGCGCCTGCGTGGCGGCCTGCCCGAACTCGGCCGCCCAGCTGTTCACCAGCGCCAAGCTCTCCCACCTCAACCTGCTGCCGCAGGGCCAGGCCGAGCGGTGGGCCCGGACCGAGGCGATGGTGGAGACGATGGAGCAGTACTTCGGCTCGTGCACCAACCACGGCGAGTGCCAGGAGGCATGCCCGAAGGAGATCTCGATCGACTTCATCGCCATGATGAACCGCGACTACGTGAAGGCGAAGCGGAAGAACCGCCAGCTGCTGTCGCAGATCCGCTGATCGCGCGTCGGCTCGAACGCCGAGCGAACGCCGCTCGAGGGCCGGTGGTGCCACCCGCACCGCCGGCCCTCGACGCGTCCAGCTCACCGCGGGCAACTAGCGTGCACCGATCGTGGCCCGCTCTCCCCGTCGTTCGGCGCGACCTGCCGCCGACGGTGCGCGCCGCCGGAGCCGAACGAACGGACGCCGAAGCGCCGCCCGCCGGGGCACCGCCCACCGCGGCGCCCGCCTCACCGGACCCGCACGCCGCGGGGTGGGGAGGCTGGCCGGGCGTTGGTCCCGGCTCGAGCTGGGCATGCCCACCTCGGATCTCCGCCAGAGCCTGGTGGCCCTGCTGGTCAACTCGACCACCAGCTTCGTGGCCGGCGCCACCCTGGCGTCGATCACCGGCACGCTGAACGCGCTCCCCGGGTTGCTGGTGCTCGCCCCGGCGGCCATCGGGTTGCGGGGCAACGTGTTCTCGGCGCTGGGCAACCGGCTGTCGACCACGGTGCACCTCGGCACGTTCTCGTTCTCGTTGCGGCGGGAGAGCGCGTTCGCGCAGAACGCCGCCGCCGCCATGGTGCTCACCCTCGGCGTGTCGCTGGCCATGGCGGTGGGCGCGGGCGTGCTGGTGTTGGGCCTGGACATCTCCGACTCGCCGTCGGTGATCTGGAAGCTGGCCCTGGTGTCGATCCTGGGCGGCACGCTGGCCTCCCTCGTCGTCCTGGCGGTCACCATCGGGCTGACCCTGGCCGCCGTGCGCTTCGGCTGGGACCTCGACAACCTCGTCGCCCCCACGGTGTCCACCATGGGCGACGTGTTGACCATCCCGGCGCTGTGGGCCGCGGCGCAGCTCGTCGACATCCGCTTCTTCAGCCCGGCGCTGTCGGCGCTGCTCATCGGGTTGTCGCTCGGGCTGTCGGTGATGGCGTGGCGCTCGCCGCTCGACACCCTGCGGCGCACCGTGCGCGAGTCCGCTCCGGTGCTGTTGCTGGCGGCGGCGTTGTCGAGCCTGGCCGGGGTGGCGCTGGAGAAGCGCCTGGAGATCTTCGACACCTACGGTGCGCTCTTCGTGCTCCAGCCCGCGTTCGTGAGCTCGGCCGGCGCCATGGGCGGGATCCTGGCCAGCCGGCTGGCGACCGCTTTCCAGGTGGGCACGCTCGATCCCGATGGTGTGCCCAGCCGCGGTTCCCGCCAGCTCGCCTCCGTGGTGCTGGCGCTCGCCGCCCCGGTGGCGTTGTACAACGCGGTGGGCAGCCAGGTCACCGCTGCGCTCGTGGGCAAGTCGAGCCCCGGTGTGTTCTCGCTGCTGGTGGTGTCGCTCGCCGCCAGCGCCCTGGTGATGGTCTTCGTGGTCAGCGTGGCGTACTACTCCACGGTGGTCGCCACCCGGATCGGTCTCGACCCCGACAACTACGGCACGCCGGTGGTCACCTCGTCGGTCGACTTCGTCGGTGCCCTGGCGCTGATCGTGATGGTGCTGCTGGTCGGCATCGTGTGACCGCCACCCCGACCGCGCCATACGCAGTGGTATGGCGCAAGCTGCAGGCCGGTGTCACGGGGCCGGTCGCCAGCGCTCGGTGTGGCCGGCGCCGTCGAGCTGCCGGTAGAGGCCCTTGCGCAGGCGACCGCCGGGCGTGACCGCCACCGACCAGCCCAGCGCGTCGTCGCGCGTCGGATCGGCGCCGTCCTCCACGGTGCTCCAGTGCGGTCCGTCGTCATGGACCCCGTGGCGGACGAGATCGCCCCCGGCGGCCTCGGCCGTCAGGGCGGCCAGGCCGAGGTGCGCCCGCCAGCCGACCCCGTCGAGCTCGTAGGCCTCCATACCGATCAGTACCTCACCGTGGACCCGGGCCGGCTGTTCGTAACCGTCACCGCGCCGCCGCAACGACACCGGGTCGAGCTCCACATCGAGGTCGTAGCCGAGCGGCACCCGCTCGCCCCGCTCGTCGGCCGGATCGTCGAGGGCGAGGGCGAACGCCTCCAGCCCGATCGACCAGTGCACGAAAGGGTCCTCCACGTTGTGGTCCGCCCACAGGCCGTTGCCCCGCAGCTCCAGGGTTCGCTTGAGCGGGAACTCATCAGCCAAGGCCACCACCCGCTCCCCCTCGCGGAACACCGCGGTGCTGTACCAGACGACGCCGGCGGCCGGGAAGCGCAGCAGGGCGATGTGCCCGCCGAAGGTGGCCCGGGGCGACCAGAACTCGAACGTGAACAGCTCGGCGTCGTCGCGGGGCCGCTCCGCCGCGGGGTCCGCGCCGGGACCGGGGTCGGGGCCGCGCGGTGGGCGGTGGTGCGGGTGGGCGGGTCGTGGGGGTGCGGGTGTTGCGGGTACGGCGTCATCGGGCACGGGGCTAGCGTGGCGTCCGATGCTCCGCTTCGCCAGCCCGGAATGGATCGCCGCTCTCGACGAGGCACTCCGGGTCGCGCCGGTCGAGCCCGCCACCGGCGCTGCGGGCGACTGCGGGTGCGCTACCGCTTCACCGCCGCTGACGGCGCCGTCGCCTCCGGGTACGACCTCGTGCTCGGTCCCGCCGTGCGGGCCATGGTCCCGCGGCGCTGGACGACGGCGATGGTGCGTCCGTCGAGCCCGACGACGCCACGGTCACCATCACCCAGTCGTTGGCGACGGCACAGCAGGTGGCGCTCGGCGCCGTCGCCGCCCAGCAGGCGCTGCTCGCCGGCGAGGTGCGGGTGGCGGGTCGGGTGCTCGACCTGCCCGCCTGGCGCCCGGTGCTCGAAGCGGTCGACGCGCAGCTGGGCGCGCTGCGGGCGAGAACCTGCTGGGACTGACCCCCGGCGCGGCGACCGGATCGGAGGCCCGGACGCGCCGGTGGCGGCGGGCCGGGCCCGCCGCCACCGGCGACCCCCGTTCAAGCTCGCGGGCCCGGCCGGTCAGATGAGGTTGAGCTCCTTCACCGCATCGCGCTCCTCGGCCAGCTCGGCCACGGAGGCGTCGATCTTGCCGCGGGAGAACGCATCGATGTCGAGGCCCTGGACCACGCGGTACTCGCCGTCGGCGCAGGTGCACGGGAACGAGGAGATCAGGCCCTCGGCCACGCCGTAGGAGCCGTCGGACGGGATCGCCATCGACACCCAGTCGCCCTCGGCGGTGCCCAGCGCCCAGGTGCGCATGTGGTCGATGGCGGCGTTGGCGGCCGATGCGGCGGAGGACAGGCCGCGCGCATCGATGATGGCGGCGCCCCGCTTGGCGACGGTCGGGATGAAGTCGTTCTCCAACCAGGCCTGATCGTTGACCAGGGCGGCGGCGTTCTGGCCGTTCACCTCGGCGTGGAAGAGGTCCGGGTACTGGCTGGCCGAGTGGTTGCCCCAGATCGTCATCTTCTTGATGGCCGACACCGGCTGGCCGACCTTGGCCGCGAGCTGGGCGATGGCCCGGTTGTGGTCGAGACGGGTCATGGCGGTGAACTGCCCGGGGTTGAGCGCCGGGGCGTTGCTCATGGCGATCAGCGCGTTGGTGTTGGCCGGGTTGCCGACCACCAGCACCTTGACCGACCGGGAGGCCGAGTCCGACAGCGCCTTGCCCTGCACGGTGAAGATGGCGCCGTTGGCCGACAGCAGATCGGCCCGCTCCATGCCGGCCTTGCGGGGCATGGCCCCGACCAGCAGCGCGTAGTCGGCGTCGCCGAAGGCCACGTCGGCATCATCGGTGGGCACCATGTCGGCCAGCAACGGGAAGGCGCAGTCCTCGAGCTCCATGCACACGCCCTTCAGCGCGCCCAGGGCCGGGGTGATCTCCAGCATCTGGAGGATGACCGGCTGGTCGGGGCCCAGCATCTGGCCGCTGGCGATACGGAACAACAGGCTGTAGCCGATCTGGCCGGCAGCCCCGGTGACGGCGACACGCACGGGTGACTTCATGGGCCGCAAGCTAGCGCCCCCGGACGGAAGCGGACACCATCGGCCAAAACCGCCGCGTACCGGTTGGTCCGCCCGTGCCAGACTGCGACACCGTGACCGACGCCGTGCAGCTCCCCACCGGATTCACCGCCCACGTGGCCAACATCGGCATCAAGGACGAGACCACCGACTTCCTCGTGGTCGCCTCCGAACGTCCGGCCGCCGCCTCCGCCGTGTTCACCCGCTCCCGCTTCGCCGGTCCCTCGGTGCTGCTGTCGCGCCGGCACGTGGCCGACGGCCGGCTGCAGGCGGCGCTGGTCGTGTCCAAGAACGCCAACGTCGCCACCGGCGCCCAAGGCGCGCCAACGCCGCCGAACTGGCCACCGGCGTGGGTGCTGCGCTGGGTTGCCCGCCCGCCGACGTGCTCGTCACCTCGACCGGCGTCATCGGCCGCCAGTACCCCATGGACCGCGTCCGGGCGCACCTGGCCGGCCTGGCGGCGCCGCCCTACCCGGTCACCGACGCCCGCACCGCGGCCACCGCCATGATGACCACCGACACGGTGGCCAAGTTCGCCGAGGCCGCGGTGGGCCCGGCCCGGGTGGTGGGCCTGGCCAAGGGCGTGGGCATGATCGAGCCCGACATGGCCACCATGATCGCCCTGGTCTTCACCGACGCCGAGGTGGCGGCCGCCGACCTCGACCGGTGCTTCCGCCGGGTGGTGGACCGCACGTTCAACAGCCTCTCGGTGGACACCGACACCTCCACGTCGGACACCGCCGCCGTCCTGGCCAACGGGATGGCCGGGCCGGTCGACCTCGACGCCTTCGAGGCGGCGCTGGGCGACGTGTGCCGCTCGCTCACCCGCCAGCTGGCCCGCGACGGCGAGGGCGCCACCAAGCTGCTCGTGGTCCGGGTGGACGGCGCCCGGGACGACGACCAGGCCAAGCGGGTGGCCAAGGCGATCCTCAACTCGCCGCTGGTCAAGACCGCGGTGCACGGTGCCGACCCCAACTGGGGCAGGGTGGCGATGGCCATCGGCAAGTGCTTCGACGACACCGACATCGACCAGGAGCGGGTGATCATCCGCTTCGGCGACCAGCAGGTGTACCCCGGCGACGTCGACCAGGCCGGCCTCGAGCGCCTCGCCGCCACCATGAAGGCGGAGGAGGTGCTGATCTCCGCCGACCTCGCCATCGCCGCCGGATCGTGGACGGTGTTCGGCTGCGACCTGTCCGACCAGTACATCCGCATCAACGCCGACTACACGACCTGACCTGCTGGCGGCTTCGCCGCCCGGATGGGGCCCCAACCCCATCCTCCTCCCGAGCACAGGGCCCTACCCCATGCCGGACGTGTTGCTGGCGGCTTCGCCGCCCGGATGGGCCCTTTGTCAGGATTGGCGCGGCGCATCGCGACCGCCCTGATGCGAGCGATTAACGTACCGCCCCGATGAGCACCAACGTGGACGAACTGGGCGAGCTGACCAGCCTGCTCGAGGGTGGGGACCTCGGCGGTCTGCGCCGCCGCTATCGCACCGGCGGCCTCGCCTTCCTCCTGCCCGCGCTGGGCCCGGTCCTCTACCGCGAGCTGGCGCCCGGCTCGACGCCGGCGACCGGCGGCGGCGTGTGGGCCCTGCTGGTGGACAAGGGCCTCGTGGCCGCCCCACCTGGCTGGCCGAGGAGGACGAGCGCCGGCGCAAGGGCGGCGCCTACTGGGTGGGCCTGCTGCCGCTGGTCATCGTGCTGGCCATCGTGGCGCTGGCCCTCGGCCGTTGCGGCGACGACGACACCACCGTCGACACCGGCGCCGCCGGCACCGCCACGACCGCGGCCAACGACGACGGCGCTGGCGCCGCCACGACCGTGGCCAACGACGACGCCGACGCCGCCACCGCCACCACGGAGGCGGCGACCACCACGTCGAAGGCGACGGCCACCACCGCCCGAGCCACCACCACGACCGCCAGGGCCACCACCACGACGGCGGCGCCGATCGACCCGGCGCTGGTCACCCTGGCCACCGATCCCCGCTTCTCCACGCTGGCCGGTCTGGTCACCAAGTCGGGCCTGCTGCAGACGCTGAACACCGGTGGCCCGCTCACCGTGTTCGCCCCCACCAACGACGCCTTCGCCGCCCTGCCGCCCGCCGCCCTCACCGCCATCGGCAACGATCCCGAACAGCTCAAGGCGCTGCTGACCTACCACGTGGTCGGTGAGGCACTGCCCGCCGCCTCGCTCAGCTCGGGGGTCAAGACCACCCTCAACGGCGAAGCGGTGACCATCGCCCTCGCCGACGGTGCGGTCAGCGTGAACTCGGCGAAGGTCAACGGGGCCGACCTGGCCACCGGCACGATCGTGGTGCACAGCGTCGACCAGGTCCTGCTGCCCTCCGGGCTGCAGTTCGGCACCGCCGCCCAGCAGAAGTTCTCGGTGTTCTTCGACGTGGGCGCGACCACGCCCAACGCCGGCAGCGCCGCAACGCTGGCCCAGGCGGTGGCCGCGGCCACCGCCTCCCCGGCGGGCACCCCCGTGGTGGTCACCGGCTTCGCCGACGTCTCGGGCGACCCGGCATCGAACCTCACGCTGTCAGCCGAACGGGCCCAGAACGTGCTCGGCACGCTGCAGGCCGCCAACGGCGCCCTGGCCTACCTCCCGCCCAACGCCAAGGGCGACACCGAGCCCGGCGCCGACCTCGATCAGAGCCGTCGGGTCGACATCGTCATCGGCTGATCCGGTAGATGCGGCGGGCGGTGCCACGAAACAGCATCGCCCGCTCGTCCGGGGCGTAACCGGCCGACACCTTCTTGAACGCGTTCCACAGGACCACGTAGCTCGCCGACTCCGCATCGACGGGGTAGTTCGACTCGAACATGCAGCGCTGCGGCCCGAACGTGTCGATGCAGAAGCGCAGTTCGTCACCCCAGTGCTCCAGCAACTGGTCGGACGTGGGCGGGCGCTCCCAGCGATCGAACCCGGCACCGAAACGGGCCATGCCGATGCCCCCCACCTTGACCACCACGTTGTCGAGCGTGGCCAGCCGGGTCATGGCCGGCCGCCACACGGCGCGGACCTCCTCGCGCCGGCCGGCGTAGGGACCGATGCCCATCGGGGCACCGATGTGGTTGACGATGATGGTGGCGGCGGGCACGGCGGCGGCCAGGTCGGCCAGTTCTCCGAGCTGCGTGTGGAACTGCCAGCCCTCGAACGTCAGGCCCATACCAGCCAGTACGGACAGCCCTCGACGGAACCGCTCGTCGGCGTAGAGGTGCGGCGGCGGGTTGCTGTGCGATGCGGGGATGTCGGGCGACGGATCCCACGCCGCGGTGTGCCGGATGCCGCGGAACAACCCGCCGGCCGCCTCGACGTGGGCGGCGAGCACCGCCTCCACCGCCTCACCCAGCAACAGGTCGGCGTGGCCGACGATGGCGGCGATGCGGGCGCCCGGCGTGGCTGCGCTGCGCGCCGCCCGCTCGGCCACGAACGACGTCTCGCCCACCGGCCGCAGCTCGGGCGGGCCGTCGGTGCGGTAGCTCGCCCCGCAGTCGATGAACACGGTCTCGGTCACCCGGTGCCCGGCGCCCGTGTCCTGTCTGAGGTCCTCGAGGTCGTAGCGGGGGTAGCGGCTCGTGGGCACCGGCCAGAGATGGTGGTGCGGGTCGCAGATCTCGAGCTCGGGCTCGAGCGCTTCCTCCGGTGTTGCTGCCAACCACTGCCGATCCATGGCCGGACGCTATCCGCCGGTCCGCGGCGCCGGTTGGCCGGCCACCATGCCGTACCGAATGGCATGGCGCCGCACCGGCCCGGCCCGCACGCCGTCGCTCAGCCGGCGCGCTTGAGCGCTTCCTTCAGTTCCCTGGGTCGCGGTGCGCCCCGTCGATCGCACGCCTTGGCCAGCTCCTGCAGCGACGGCGGCTTCCCGCCCTTGCAGTCCACCTTGATGCCGAGGTCGTAGACGGCGCGTCGCGCCAGCACCTCTCGATCGTCCACCGCCAGCTCCTTCGTGTCCGCCGTGCGCCGCGCCACCTCCGCCGAGGGGCCTCACCAGCGCACCGCACGCGCTTTCCGGCTCCTTTCATCGAACGATGCAGGCCCCGGCCTGAGCATGACGCAGGTCACATCATCGGCAGCCGAGCCGGCGGCGCCCACCCCCCGTCAGGTCCGGGGCGGATCGGGTGCGGACGCACGGTAGCCCTGCGCCGGTTGCTAGAACAGGTCGGACCGTTCCCACGATGCGTCGGAGGCGCAGTGTTCCTCGCCCTGAAAGAGTTGCAGCGGGCCAAGGTGCGCTTCGGCCTGCTCATCGCGGCAGTGGCCTTGCTGGTGTTCCTGATCCTGTTCCAGCAGTCGCTGCAGAACGGCCTGTTGTCCAGCTTCGTCGGCGCCATCCGCAACCAGAGCGCCGAGGTGCTCGTGTACCGCACCGACGGGCGCCGAGTGCTGCAGGGTAGCGTGATCTCGCCGGAGCTGGAGGCGCTCGTCCGCGACAGCGGCGCCGCCGCCGCCGTCGGCCGCATCGGTCAGGGCACCTTCACCGTCACGCCCGGTGCCAGCGGCGACGGCGTGCCGGTGGAGACCTCGATCCTCGGCTACGAGAGCGCCGAGCTCGGCGGGCCCACCACGCTGGTGTCGGGACGGCTGCCGGAAGCGCCGGACGAGGCGGTCGCCTCGGATGTGGACGCCGAGCTGGGCTTCGCCGTGGGCGACGTGGTCACCGTGGAACCGGGCGGGTTGGCCATCGAGATCGTGGGCCTCGCCAGCGACGTGCAGCTGAACGTCACCCCGACGCTGTTCACCAGCTACGACACGTACCTGGCGGCGGTGGCCAGCCGCAACCCCGACGCCGGCACGCCACTGCCCAACGTGCTGGCGCTGCAAGCCCCCGAGGGGGTGCCACCCGCCGAGGTCGCCACCGCGGTCAACGCCCTGTCCGACGAGCTCGACGCCCTGACCCGCAGCCAGGCGGCCGACGAGACCCCCGGCGTGGCGCAGGTGCGGCAGTCGTTCCAGGTGATCTTCCTCCTCTACGGCTTCGTGGTCCCCCTGGTGACCGGGTTGTTCTTCCTGATCATCACGTTCCAGAAGGCCTCGGCGCTCACGCTGCTACGGGCCATCGGTGCCCCGGCCAACAAGCTGATCGGCTCGCTGCTCGTCCAGGTGGCGGTGGTGCTCGGCGGTGGCCTGCTGCTGGGCATCGGGCTGTACGCGCTGATCGCCCGGGGCCGGCTGGGCGGCATCAACCTGCGCTTCGAGACGACCGCGGTGCTGGTGTGGGTGGCGCTGCTGAGCATCGGCGGTTTGATCAGCTCGCTGTTCTCCGCCCGGCGGGTGCTCGCCCTCGACCCGTACGCCGCCACCACCGGTGCGGGGGTGGGCTCATGATGCTGGCACTGCGCGAGCTGCGCCGCCGCCCGGGGCGCTTCTCCGCCGCCGGGCTCATCCTCATCCTCATCGCCCTGCTGTTGATGTTCCTCGGTGGGCTGCTCGACGGGCTGCTGCGCTCCTCCACGGGTGCCGTGCGGGCGCTCGACGGCGATCTCGTCGTCTACACCGCCAGCGCCGAGGACTCGTTCCTGCGCAGCCGCATCGAGCCGGCGCAGCGCCAGGCCATCGAGGCCGTGGACGGCGTGGACACCAGCGCCGGCATCGGCGTGGCCCAGCTCGGGGCGCGCCGCACCGACCGCGGCCCCCGGGACCTGCTCGACGTGGTCGTCTTCGGGGCCGAGGCACCGCCCAAGGGGCTCGACGCCATCCCCGCCGACGGCGAGGCGGTGGCCGACTCCTCGCTGCGGGAGCAGGGCGTGAGCGAGGGCACCGTGCTGCTCATCGGCCCGGCGCGCTCGGAGCTGACCGTGGTCGGCTTCGTCGACGACACCCAGTACCTCGGGCAGGCCGCGCTGTGGACCACACCGGCGAGCTGGCGGGAGATCCTGCAGACCAACCGCCCCGACCAGCAGCTGGGCGCCGACGTGTTCCAATCGCTGGTGGTGCGCGTGGCCGACGGCGCCAGCGCCACCGACGTCGCCGCCGCCATCGATGCGGCCACCGGCGGCGCCACCGCCACCCTGACCGTCGAGGCCGCCGCCAACGGGCTCCCGGGCGTCGAGTCCCAACGGACCACGTTCAACCAGATCATCGGCGTCACCGTCGGCATCGCGGTGGTGGTCGTCGCGTTGTTCTTCGCCCTGCTGACGGTGGAGCGCGCCGCCCTGTACGGCGTGTTGAAGGCCGTCGGCGCCCGCTCCGGCACGCTGTTCGGTGGGCTCGTGCTGCAGGCGCTGGTGCTCAGCGCCGTCGCCTGCGTCGTCGCCGGGGCGGCGGCGCTCGCCCTCGACGCCGCCATACCGCCCGGTTCCATACCGCTGCGCATCACCGGGGCCCGCCTCGGCCAGAGCAGCGTCTTCCTGCTCGTCGCCGCCATCATCGGCTGCGCCTTCTCACTGCGCCGGCTCCTGCGGGTCGACCCCGCTTCAGCCATCGGGAGTGGTTCATGAACGCCAACGGCTCCACGGTGCCCGCCCTGTCCCTCCAGGCGGTCCGCAAGGTCTACGCCATGGGTGACAGCGAGGTCGTCGCCCTCGACGATGTCAGCCTCGACGTCGCCCCCGGGGAGATCGTCGCCCTCGTCGGTCCGTCCGGATCGGGCAAGACCACGCTGTGCTCCATCGCCGGGGCCATCCTGTCGCCCACCTCGGGTCGGGTGGTGGTGGCCGGCACCGACATCACCGGCTACTCGCCCAAGCAGCTCACCGCCGTGCGCCGGGACCTCGTCGGGTTCGTGTTCCAGTCGGTCAACCTGGTGCCGTTCCTCACCGCCCGGGAGAACCTGCTGGTGGTGGACGAGATCGGCCGGCGCACCGGGGCCGCGGCCAAGGCCCGGGCCGACCAGTTGCTCGGCGAGCTCGGTCTGGCCGATCGGGCGCGCAACCTGCCGGCGCAGCTGTCGGGCGGCCAGCGCCAGCGGGTGGCCATCGGCCGGGCGCTGATGAACGAACCGAAGCTGGTGCTGTTCGACGAGCCCACCTCGGCCCTCGACTCCAAGTTGGGCATGGCGGTGATGGAGCTGATCCAGCAGGAGATGAAGGCGCGGGGCACCGCGGCCATCGTGGTCACCCACGACGAGCGCATCACCCGCTTCTGCGACCGCAGCGTGCACATGGACGACGGGCGCATCACCCAGAGCTGAACCCGCCCGGCCCGAGCCGGTGGCGGCCACCGACGCGGCGCTCGATACCTGGGCGCAGTGCCGGTCGCGTAGCTCGCACCGGATCGTCCGAGCCGGCGTGCACCGGTAGACCTTCGCGAACGATTCGAGCTGGCTGCGACCATGTCGACTCGCCGGCCTCAGGCGAGCACCGGCAGTGGCTGCGACTGGCGATCTGAGTCGGTCTCTCCACGTGGGGTGAGCGGATCTCGTGTCCCACGACCAATCTCGAATCGACGTCGAATCGAGCGCGACGGGTTTCCCGGCAACCCCGGCCCGATCGGGTGGCTGGTGGCCCCGGCGGAGGACGACCACCGGCAGCACGCCCGCCGCCCTCCGATCCGGCCCCGGCGCCTACCGCTGCGTTACCGTTCCCCGGGGTCGGCCGGGCTGGACGCGCCGACCACGGCGGAGGAGCGGGCGCGACATGCGCGTTGGGATCGTGGCGGGCACGCGGCCCGAGGGCATCAAGGTGGCGCCGCTGGTGCTGGCGCTGCGGGCCGCCGGCCACGAGGCGGTGCTCGCCGCCACCGGCCAGCACCGCGAGATGTTGACCCAGGTGCTCGCTGCGTTCGACCTGCGACCCGATGCCGATCTCGGCCTGCAGAACCACGGCCTCACGCTGGCGGAGCTGACCGCCGAGACCATGCGTCGCGCCGATGGGCTCCTGGCCGCCGAGCGCTTCGACGCCCTCGTGGTGCAGGGTGACACCACCGCCGCGTTCGTGGGCGCGCTCGCCGCCTTCTACCGCGAGGTCCCGGTGGTGCACCTCGAAGCGGGCCTGCGCACGTGGGACCTGGCCCAGCCCTGGCCGGAGGAGGCCAACCGCCAGCTGGTCAGCCGGATCGCCGCCCTGCACCTCGCCCCCTCAGAGGGGGCCGCGGCCAACCTCCTCGCCGAGCGGGTGGGCGGCACGGTGGTGCAGACCGGCAACACCGTCATCGACGCGCTGCTGCACGTGCGCGGCCGGTGCCTGCCCTGGGAGACACCGGCGCTCGCCGCGCTCGACCACGACGCCGCCCTGGCCGGCGACTTGGTGCTGGTGACCCTGCACCGCCGCGAGTCCTGGGGCGACGGCCTGGCCCGGGTGGCCGCCGCGCTGCGCCAGCTGGCCCTCGAGCGGCCCGGGCTGCGCGTCGTCTTCCCGGTGCACCGCAACCCGGTGGTGCGCGCCGCCGTCGGGCCCCTGTTGGAAGGGTTGGCCAACGTCACCGTGCTGGAGCCGGTGCCCTACCCGGACCTGGTGAAGCTGCTCGATCGCTGCCGGCTGGTGCTCACCGACTCCGGCGGCCTGCAGGAGGAGGCCCCGGCGCTGGGCAAGCCGGTGCTGGTGTGCCGGGACACCACCGAGCGGCCCGAGGCGGTGCAGGCCGGCGTGGCCCGCCTGGTGGGCACCGACACCGAGCGCATCGCGGCCGCCGTGGCCCACCTGCTCGACCATACCGAGGCGTACGCGGCCATGGCCGGGGGCCACAACCCCTACGGCGATGGCGACGCCGCCCCCCGGGCGGTCGCCGCCATCGAAGCCCTGGCCTGACCCCGGTCAGGACCGGGGCCCAGCACCCTCACGCGTCGACGATGGCGCGGAACTCCTCGATCGCCTTCACCGGGTCGGGGCCGATCGGGTTCACGTTGAGCACGGTGACCCCGGCCTCCTTGAACGCCCCGATGCGCTCCTTGAGGTAGCTCTTCGGGCCCACCAGGTGGGCCTTGGCCAGGAAGTCGAGGGGCACGGCGGCGGCCGCCTCGTCCTTCTTGCCGCTCAGGTACAGGTCCTGGATCTCGATCGCCTCGGCCTCGTAGCCGTAGCGCCGGGCCAGATCGTTGTAGAAGTTCTTGTCCCGCGCGCCCATGCCGCCCCAGTACAGCGCCGTCTGGGGACGGGCGGCGTCGAGCACCTTGGCCTGCTTCTCGCCGACGAGATCCTCGCCGATGGCCAGCAGGCCGCCGGCGGAGATCTGCAGCTGGTCGAGCCCGGCATCGCGCTTGGCCAGGCCGGCCTTGAGCTCGTCGCCCCACACCTTGGTGAAGCTCTCCGGCTCGAAGAACACCGGCAACCAGCCGTCGGCGTGCGCCGCCGTCTCCCGCACCGACAGCCCCTGCAGCGACGCCCACCAGATCGGCACCGACGGACGGACCGGGTGGTTGATCAGCTTCAGCGGCTTGCCCAGACCGGTGCCCTGACCGGCCGGCAGCGGCAGCTGCAGCACCTTGCCGTCGTACACCAGCGGCTCGCGGCGCAGAGTCATGCGCACGACGTCGATGTACTCCTTGATCCGCTGCATCGGCTTCTCGTAGGCGATGCCGTGGAAGCCTTCGATCACCTGCGGGCCCGACGCCCCCAGGCCGAGGATGAACCGCCCGTCGGAGACCATGTCGCAGCCGGCCGCGGTCTGGCCCATGAGCGCGGCGGAGCGCGAGTACACGTTGACGATGCCGGTGCCGATCTGCACCCGTTCGGTCATGGCCGCCAGGTAGCCGACCTGGCTGATGGCGTCGTGGCTGTAGGCCTCGGCGATCCACACGATGTCCAGGCCCGCCTTCTCCAGCTCCTGGACCCGCTTGACGTTCTCCTTGAAGCCGCCTGCGTAGCCCATCGACATGGCCAGCTGCATGTGTTTCCTCCCCGGTGCGGTGGTGGCTCGTTCGCCTCCGCGCACGCTAACCCAGCCGACGGGCGGTCCCGAATCCCGGGGCGGGCGCGCCGGTAGCCTGACCGCCATGTGGTTCGGGCTCATCTCCGGCGTGCTGCTGGCACTGCTGGTGGCGATCGGTCTCTACGACGTGTTCCAGCGCAAGCACGCCATCCTGCGCAACTTCCCGGTGATCGGGCACCTGCGCTACATCCTCGAGAAGATCGGGCCCGAGCTGCGCCAGTACATCGTGACCGACAACGACGAGGAGCGGCCCTTCTCCCGGGACCAGCGGCGCTGGGTGTACAGCAGCGCCAAACGGGAGAACGACTACTTCGGCTTCGGCACCGACAACGATTTCGAGCGGCCGGCGCCCGGCTACGTGATCGTGAAGCACAGCGCCTTCCCCCACCCGCCGGTGGCGGCCGACGCCGACGCCGCCCACCCCGTGCCGGTGGCCAAGGTGCTCGGCGCCTGGCGCGGCCGCCGCCACGCCTTCCGGCCGGCGTCGGTGGTCAACATCTCGGGCATGAGCTTCGGTTCGCTGTCGGGTGCGGCGGTGGAGGCGCTCAACGGCGGCGCCAAGCTGGCCGGCTGCTGGCAGTCCACCGGCGAGGGCGGCCTGTCCCGCCACCACCGGCTCGGGGGCGACCTCGTGTTCCAGGTCGGCACGGGATACTTCGGGGTACGGGACGCGGCCGGACGGTTCGATCTCGGCCGGCTGGTGGCGCTGTGCGAGGAGAACCCGGTGCGGGCCGTGGAGATCAAGCTCTCCCAGGGGGCCAAGCCGGGCCTGGGCGGCATGCTGCCCGGCGCCAAGGTCAACCGGGTCATCGCCGAGGTGCGCGGCATCGAGGTGGGCAAGGACTGCCTCTCGCCCGCCTACCACCAGGCCTTCTCCGACCTCGATGGCATGTTGGAGTTCATCGAGCGCGTCGCCGACGCCACCGGCGTACCGGTCGGTATCAAGTCGGCGGTGGGCGACGACGCCTTCTGGCCCCAACTCGCCCAGCGCATGGTGCAGACGGGGACCGGGCCGGACTTCGTCATCATCGACGGTGGCGAGGGCGGCACCGGCGCCGGGCCGTTGGCGTTCACCGACCACGTCTCGCTCCCGTTCCGCATCGGGTTCCCCCGGGTGTACCGGGCCTTCGCCGAGGTCGACCTGCACCACCACGTCGGCTTCGGCGGCTCGGCCAAGCTCGGGTTCCCGGAGGCGGCGTTGCTGGCGTTGGCCATGGGCTGCGATTGGGTGAGCGTGGCCCGCGAGGCGATGCTGGCCATCGGCTGCGTGCAGGCCCAGCGCTGCCACACCGACCACTGCCCCACCGGGGTGGCCACCCAGCGGGCGTGGCTCGCCCGCGGCCTCGATCCGACGCTGAAAGCCGAGCGCTGCGCCAACTACCTGATGACGCTGCGCAAGGAGCTGCTGCGCCTGGCCCACGCCTGCGGGGTGAGCCACCCGTCGCTGGTGGGCCTGGATCGCCTCGAACTGCTCGACGCCGACGGCAGCGCCCGCTCGGCGGCCGCCGCCTTCGGCTACCAGCCCGGCTGGGGCCTGCCCTCCCCGGACGACGCCGCCGCGGTGGAGGCCATGATCACCGCCGCCGGGCCGGTGGCCGTGTCGGTGCGCGGCCACTGATCCGGACGGCGTGGCCGCTCGAGCGGCGTCGCCGGGATGCTCAGGGGCTGACGCGGTCGGGGTGCACGATGCACACCGGGCGGCGGGTCTCGTGCGGCAGCTTCTGCGACGTCGAGCCCAGCACCAGGCCGCGCAGCGTGGAACGGCCGCGGGCCCCCACCACGACGAGATCGGCATCGGCCTCGTCGGCCGCTTCCACCAACGCCTCGACCGGGCCGCGTTCGAGCACCACCGCACGCACGGCGACGCCGGCGGCGTGCAGCGGCTCGCACCAACGCTGCTGCAGGTCCTCCTCGGCGGCGGCCCGCAGCGCGGCGAAGTCGACCGGCGGGGGGACCTCACCGAGCAGGGCGAGCGGCTCGAAGGCGTGCACCGCCACCACCTCGGCGCCGAGCTGGGCGGCGAGCGCGGCCGTCCACCGCACGGCGGCGGCGGCGTTGTCGGAACCGTCGACGCCCACGACGATGCGCCGCACGCTCATCGGTGCAACCTGCCTCGGCGCAACCCGTCTCGCTGCACCCCGGCTCGCTCCGGCCTCATCCGGTTCGCGCCTCCAGCTTTCGAGTGGTCCGCAACGACCACACCACGGTGACGGTGAGCACGCCGGCGATGACCGCCAACGACAGCACCGTGGGCAGGTGGTACCAGTGCGACAGGATCATCTTCGCCCCCACGTAGGCCAGGATGATGCCGAGACCCTTGTTGAGGTGCACCAGCCGGTCCTCCACCGAGGCCAGCAGGAAGTAGAGCGAACGCAGGCCGAGGATGGCCAGCGCGTTGGAGCTGAACACCACGAACTGGTCGCGGCTGATGGCGAGGATGGCCGGCACCGAGTCCACCGCGAACACCACGTCGGTGGCCTCGATGAGCACCAGCACCACGAACAGCGGCGTGGCCATGCGCCGGCCGCGCTGGCGGGTGAACAACTTCTGGCCGTCGTAGGCCGAGCTGACCGGCACCACCCGGCGCACCACCTTCAGCAGCGGGTTGTGCTCGGGATGGATCTCGTGCTCGTTGTCGCGTGCCACCTTGATGGCGGTGTAGATCAGGAACGCCCCGAACACGAACATCAGCCACTCGAAGCGGCTCAGCAGAGCGACGCCTGCGAACACGAAGATGGCGCGCAACGCCAGCGCGCCGAAGATGCCCCAGAACAGCACGCGGTGCTGGTACTGCCGGGGGACCGAGAAGTACCCGAAGATCACCGCCCACACGAACACGTTGTCGACGGACAGGCTCTTCTCGATCAGATACCCGGTGATGTACTGCGACGCCGCCGTGCCGCCGAGCCAGGCCCACACGACGAACGTGAAGGACAGCCCCAGCGCCACCCACGCCGCGCTGGTCACCGCCGCCTCCCGCGGCTTGATGACGTGGGCGTCGCGGTGCAGCACGAACAGGTCGAGCAGCAGCAACCCGGCCACCCCGGCCAGGAACAGCAACCAGCCGAGGGCGGAGACGTCGAAGCGGGGGAGCTCGGCGCGCGACGCCTCAGCAGCCAACAGGAGCACGGTGCGAGTCTAGGGTCGGGCGCTGTCCACCCGGTCCGATGCCCCCCTTGGAAAGGCCCCCGAACCAATGCACCAACGCGATCTGGCTGCGATCAGAGCCCACTTCGCCCGGATGCCCTTCGCCGTCGACCTCGGCGCCGAGGTGGTCGCCGCCGCCGGTGGGGCGGCCACGGTGACCCTGCCGCTGTCCACCCGCGTCGCCTGGAACGAGGACGCGTTCGCCGGGGCGTTCGTCGGTCTCGTCGCCGATCTGGCCGCCGGCGCCGCCGCCCTCGGGCTGCTCCCGGTGGACCGGGCGCCGATGACGATGGCGGTCGACTTCACGCTGACCGGCCCGACCACCGGTTCGCTGCTGCGCGCCGAGGCGACGCTGGCCGCCAGCCACGGCAACGCCCTCGCCTTCAGCGCGGTGGTGCGGGCCGAGGGCGCGCGGGCCAGCGTCGCCTGCGGGGCGGCGCTCGTCACCCTGCGCGCGGTCGAGGCGCCGCGAGGGAGCTGACCCGTCGCTCGTGGTTCAGACGCCGACGCGGCGCAACCACGAGTCGATCAGCGCACCGGCGATCGACATGCCGCCCCGCGGGCACGGCGGCAGGGCGTCGGCCCGGAACCAGCCGGCCTCGACGATCTCCTCCTCCTGCAGCACGAGCTCACCACCGGCATACCGGGCGGTGAAGCCCAGCATGAGCGAGTTGGGGAACGGCCACGGTTGCGAGCCGAAGTAGGTGATGTCGCTGATGTCGACGCCGACCTCCTCCTTGATCTCGCGGGCCACGCACTGCTCGAGGTTCTCCCCCGGCTCCACGAAGCCGGCCAGCGTGGAGTAGAAACGGCCCGGGAACTGCCGGCCCCACGCCAGCAGGGCCTCTTCGTCCTCACCCTCACCTCGCGTCACCAACGTGATGGTGGCGGGCGACAACCGCGGGTAGGCCAGCAGCCCGCACGAGGGGCACTTGCGGGCCCGCTCGTTGTCCTGCAACACGGTCTGCTCGCCGCAACGCCCGCAGAAGCGGTGGGTGCGATCCCACGAGACGATCTGCTCGGCCCGACCGGCCACGGTCCACAACAGCTCGTCGACCTTGCCGTAGAGCTGCCGCAGCGGCACCCACAGGTGGTCGTCGGGCTCGTCGGTGTGCTCCGCCACGTCGACGCCGTACACCCAGGTGCCGTCGGCCATCGAGCCCAGCACATGCCGGCCGGCATGGGGCAGGTCGACGAGCTCCGAAGGGATGGCGAACCCCTCCGGCCCGGCGGCCACGAGGATCTCCCCCCGACGCACGATCATGAACAACGCCGGATGGTCCTCGGCGGGGGCGGCACGCATGTGAGGCTCGAACACGGGCGAGATCGTAGGCCGCGGCGGCCGGGCGCGCTCCAACCTCACGCGCCGGTCAGCGCGGCCCTCAGCGCAACAGCGCGAAGCGGGCCGGCGTGGCGCCGCCGGCGGCGACGTCGCACACCAGCCGGCCGGTGGCCGGGCCGAACTTGAAGCCGTGGCCGGAGCAGGCCGAGGCCACCGTGATGGGCCCCACCCGGTCGATGACGAAGTCGTCGTCGTCGGTGATCGTGTAGAGGCAGGTGTCCACGGCCACCGGCTCGGGGTCGACCCCGGGCAGCAGCCGCTGCGCCTGTGCCCTGATCCGCTCGAGGCCGACCGGATCGGGCTCGAAGCTGCGCCGGTCGGGGTGGACCTCCGGACCGACCTGGTGCTCGCCCAGCTTCACGCCCACCCAGGGCTCGAACAACCCGTAGGTGGTGAAGGCGGCCTCGGAGGCGTGCTCGATGAAGCTCGGCCACACGTGGCGCGCATCGAGCGGTCGGAAGTGGGCGGGCTGCTCGCAGGTGACGCGCAGCCGGGGCAGGGCCACCAGACCGTCGAGCAGGTCCGTCACCCAGGCGCCGGCCGCCACCACCAGCCGGCCGGTCTGCAGCGATCCGGAGGCGGTGTGCACGGTGGCGGTGTCGCCCAGCACCTCGATGCGCTCCACCGGGGTCTCGTAGCGCACGTCGGCACCGTGGGCGCCGGCCGAGCGGGCCAGCGCGGCCACGCTGCGGGCCGCCCAGCTGCGCCCGCCGTCGGGGTGGAACAGCACCGGCCCGTCGAAGCGGAACCCGGCGAAGCGTTCCCGGGCCTCCTCCACCGCCAGCCACTGGTGGGCGGCGCCGCAGGCGGCCAGCGCATCGGCCGTGGCCCGCACGCCGGGCGCCCACCCGAAGTCGATGGCACCGGTCTGCTCGAGCAGCACCTCGCCGGTCTCGTCCTCAAGGGTGCGCCAACCCACCAGCGCCTCCTGGGCGAGCTGCACGTAGTCGGCCTGGGGGTAGGCGAAGCGGAAGATGCGCACGCCGCCATGGCTGCTGCCTCGTTGGTGGCCGGCCTCGAAGCGCTCGAGCACCACCACGTCGAGGCCCTGGCGGGCCGCCCACCACGCGGTGGCCGCTCCCACCACGCCCGCTCCCACCACCACCATGTCGACCCGTGCCATGGCGCCACGATACCGATCGGTCCAGAGCCGGTGGGCTCTGCGCTCCTCATTGCGACGCCGACCGCACGGCGCCGCCCGAGCCGGAGAGGGCGAGGTCGGGGATGCCTTCGTCGTGGCACGTGGCGAGCAGGTGCGGGTCCGGCGGTGGTGGTGCTGGGCACGCGGCCGGCCCGACCGGGTCGCCACGTTCGCCGCCGGGCCCACGCGACGGGCGGACGGCCCCTTGGGGGACCGTCCGCCCGTTCGAAACCTCCACACCGCGCCGTACTTGTCGGTATGGCACGGTCAGCGGCGCACCGCGTCAGTGGGCGGCGGCCACCGCCGGGGCGGCCTCGGTACCCATGGCCTCGGTCTTGCGCTTGGAGAAGGCGATCGCCCCGATGAGCACCACCAGCGAGATGCCGGCGATGGCGTAACGGGCGCCGTCGTTGTCCTGCAGCTTGATGATGGCCGGCAGCGTCAACAGCGACACCAGGTTCATCACCTTGATCAACGGGTTCAGGGCCGGACCGGCGGTGTCCTTGTAGGGGTCGCCCACCGTGTCACCGATGACCGCCGCCTTGTGCGACTCGGAGCCCTTGCCGCCCTCGTGACCGTCCTCGATGTACTTCTTGGCGTTGTCCCACGCACCACCGGCGTTGGACAGGTAGTTGGCCATCAGCTGGCCGGTGAGGATGACCGCGGCCAGGAAGGCGCCGAGAGCGGCGTAGTTGATGCCGAAGCCGATGATCACCGGGGTGAGCACGGCCAGCAGCGCCGGGGTGGTCAGCTCCCGCAGCGAGGCGGCGGTGCAGATGTCGATGACCGGGCCGTAGTCGGGCTTGCGGCGGCCGGCCATGATCTCGCCGTCGGCGAACTGCTTGCGCACCTCCTGCACGACCACGCCGGCGGTGCGGCCCACCGCCCGGATGGCCAGGGCGGAGAACAGGAACGCCACCGAGCCACCGATCAGCAGACCGATGAACGTCTTCACGTCGGCCACGTTGATCTGGGTCTGCGCCGCCCGGAACAGCTCGTCGCCCTCGAGGCCCAGGTCGAGCTCGGAGCCGATGGTCTCGATGTAGGAGGCGAACAGCGCCACCGAGGCGATGACCGCCGAACCGATGGCGAAGCCCTTGGTGACCGCCTTGGTGGTGTTGCCCACCGCGTCGAGGGCCACCATGATCCGCTCCGGCTCGCCGTGGAACTCACCGGACATCTCGGCGATGCCGGCGGCGTTGTCCGACACCGGGCCGAACGTGTCCTCGGAGACGACCACGCCCGTGGTGGCCAGCATGCCCATGCCGGTCAGCGCCACGAGGTAGAGCGAGAACTGCAGGTTGCCGCCGCCCATCCACAGCGTCACGCCGAGGGCGACGGCGATGGCGACGATGGCGTACACCGAGGACTCCAGGCCCGAGGACGTACCGGAGAGCACGACGGTGGCGGGGCCGGTGCGGCTCGACTCGGCGATCTCCTTGACCGGGCCGTACTCGGTGCCGGTGAAGTACTCGGTGAGGCGGCTGACCACCTGGGCCAGCACCAGGCCGACCACCACGGCGCCGAAGCACTTCCAGCCGGCGTTGGTGGTGGAGCCGTCGAGGCCCTCGTTGCCCACGTAGACCAACGAGAGGATGAGCGTGCCGATCACGGTGAGGATGCCGGCGGTGAGGAAGCCGCGGTTGATCGGCTTGAGGGCGTTGGTCTCCCCCTCCTTGGCCCGCACCGCGAACACGCCGACGATGGAGGCGAGCACCCCGATGGCGCGGGCGGCGAGCGGGAAGATCAGGCCGAGCGCCGGGTTCATGCCGATGGAGTTGAAGGCGGCCACGCCGAGGATGATCGAGGCCACCAGCGTCACCTCGTAGGACTCGAACAGGTCGGCGGCCATGCCGGCGCAGTCACCACGTTGTCGCCCACGTTGTCGGCGATGGTGGCGGGTTGCGGGGTCGTCCTCGGGGATGCCGGCCTCCACCTTGCCCACCAGGTCGGCGCCCACGTCGGCCGCCTTGGTGAAGATGCCGCCACCCACCCGCAGGAACAGCGCCAGCAGGAGCCGCCGAAGCCGAAGCCGACCAGGATGGCCGAGGAGGTGTTCTGGAACACCATGATGATCACGGTGGCGCCGAGCAGGCCGAGCCCGACGGTGAACATGCCGGCGATGCCGCCGGTGCGGAACGCCACCTTGAGCGCCGCCGGCATGGAGCCGGTGCGGGCGGCGGCGGCGGTGCGCACGTTGCCCCGGGTGGCCAGCGTCATGCCGATGTAGCCGGTGAGGCCGGACATGAGGCAGCCGGCCACGAAGGCCAGCGTGCGGAACAGGCCCGAGGCCGCCTGGGACAGCGCGACGCTGTCGTCGGGCTTGACCACCTTCACCGACGTGGCGAACACCACGACCGCCAGCGGGACCAGGATGATGCCGATGGTCTTGAACTGACGCTTCAGGTAGGCCCAGGCGCCCTCCTGGATGGCGGTGGCGATCTCGATCATGGTCGGCGTGCCTGATCGGCGGCCAACACGTCCTTCATCAGCAGGAACCCCACGCCGATGGCGATGGCGCGGTGAGCGCCGAGGCGATGAGGACGAACCATTCACCTCCCGCCAGCGTGAAGGCTTGGTAGCCGCCCTCGGCGGCCAGGAACTGACTCATGTGACGCTCGTTTCCCCTTGGCTGCGGCCACCGGCGCTCGGGTGCGCCGGCGGCGGGCGTCAGCATAGAAAACAGGCCCTGACCAGGGAGAACACTGTCCCTCCGCCAAGGTCAGAACGCGTTCACGAACCCGCGAGACCCTGCCGCGGCGCCGCCCAGCCTGACCTGGGCATACCGGTGCGCGTAGATTGCTGGCGCACCGGTGACCGCCGTCTCGCCACGGAGCCACCGCAGTGCCCAACGATGAGCCTGCCGGGAGGATTCCCCCTTGAGTGCCGTACCGTATGTCGCGCTGTTGACCGCCTCGCCGGGCTCGGTCTCGCCGCGTTCTTCTTCCAGATGGTCAAGAAGGCCAGTCCGGGCGACGCCCGGATGGTCAGCTGATGGAGGCCATCCAGAAGGGCGCCAGGGCGTTCTTGCGCCGTGAGTACACCTGGGTCGCCGGGTTCGTGGCGGCCATGGCCGTGCTCATCTTCATCTTCCTGGACTACGGCCGCCCGTGGGGGGCCATCGCCTACCTCATCGGTGCCGTCTGCTCGGCGGCTGCCGGCTTCGTGGGCATGACCATCGCCACGCTGGCCAACGCCCGCACCGCCGAGGCGGCCAAGACCGGCCCGCAGCTGGCGCTGCCGCTGGCCTTCCGCGGTGGCGCGGTCATGGGCTTCACCGTGGCCGGCCTCGGCCTGGCCGGCCTGTCGCTGTCCTACCTGTTCTTCGTCGAGTGGCTGGCGGTCGACCAGGCGTTCGACGTGCTCACCGCCTTCGCCCTGGGCGGCAGCTCGATCGCCCTGTTCTCCCGCGTGGGTGGCGGCATCTACACCAAGGCGGCCGACGTGGGCGCCGACCTGGTGGGCAAGGTGGAGGCGGGCATCCCCGAGGACGACCCCTGCAACCCCGCCACCATCGCCGACAACGTGGGCGACAACGTGGGCGACGTGGCCGGCATGGGCGCCGACCTCTTCGAGTCCTACGTGGGCTCGATCATCGCCCCCATCGCCCTGGCCGCCTTCATCCCGACGATCGTGTTCGACGCCGCCCCCGAGTTCTTCGTGTTCCCGCTGGCCATCGCCGCGGTGGGCATGATCGCCTCGATCATCGGCGCCTTCACCGTGAAGTCCTCCGGTAGCGCCAAGGTCCACGACCTGTCCAAGGCGCTGCACATGGGCACCAACGTGGCCGCCGTCATCACCATCATCGGCACCATCGTGTTGGGCCTGGTGTTCTTCAACACCGACCAGATCGGCGACGTGGAGATCGGCAACTGGTGGGGCCTGCCCTCGCCGTGATCGGCGGCCTCGTCGTGGGCTACGCCATCGGCAAGGTGGCCGAGATCTGGACCTCCGACGAGTACAAGCCGGTCAAGAACATCGCCCAGCAGGCCGAGACTGGCCCCGCCACCGTCGTACTGAGCGGTATCTCCGCCGGCATGATCTCCGTGGCCGCTTCCGTCGTGCTCGTCGTGAGCCGGCATCGGCATCGCCTACTGGGGCGGCGAGCAGCTGGCCGACGGCCTCGGCATCTACGGCATCGCCGTGGCCGCCATCGGCATGCTCGCCACCACCGGCGTGGTCGTCTCCGTGGACGCCTACGGCCCCATCGCCGACAACGCCGGCGGCATCGCCGAGATGGCGCACCTCGATCCCAAGGTCCGCGAGGTGACCGACAGCCTCGACTCGCTGGGCAACACCACCGCAGCGGTGGCCAAGGGCTTCGCCGTCGGCTCCGCCGCCCTCACCGCCCTGGCGCTGTTCAAGGCGTTCGAGGCGTCGCTCGCCCGGGAGAACTACATCCTCAGCCTCGACGTGGGCGAGGTGGAGGTCTTCATCGGCCTGTTCCTCGGCTGCATGCTGCCGTTCCTGTTCGCCTCGCTGACCATCGATGCCGTCGGCCGGGCCGCCTACAAGATGATCGAGGAGGTGCGCCGGCAGTTCCGGAGATCCCGGGCCTGCGAGGGCCGCCCCGAGGCCATCCCCGACTACGCCCGCTGCGTGGACATCTCCACCGCCGCCGCGCTCAAGGAGATGCTCATCCCCGGCGCCCTGGCCGTGGTCATCCGCTGGTGATCGGCTTCGTCGACGTCGACGCCCTCGGCGGCTTCCTGGCCAGTGCACTGGTCACCGGCTTCGCCCTGGCCATCTTCATGGCCAACGCCGGCGGTGCCTGGGACAACGCCAAGAAGTACATCGAGGCCGGCAGCCACGGCGGCAAGGGCTCGAGCCCCACAAGGCGGCCGTGGTCGGCGACACCGTCGGTGACCCGTTCAAGGACACCTCCGGCCCGGCGATGAACATCCTCATCAAGGTCATGACCATCGTGTCGCTGATCTTCGCCACGGCGTTCGTCTGACCGTGGCCGGCTCCGGCGCGGCGGAGAGCGCCGCACCATCACGGTGGGGCGAATCCCAGCGGTTCGTCCCCACCAAGGTCGTCCAGCCGATCCAGCGCCTGTTGGCGCTGGAGACGGCGGGCGGCATCGCCATGCTCGTGGCCGCGGTGGTTGCGCTCGTGTGGGCCAACTCACCGTGGCACGAGTCGTACTTCACGCTGTGGGAGACGCCCTTCGAGCTCGCCTTCGGCGAGAGCGGGCCGTTCCACATCCACCTCACGCTGCAGGAGTTCGTCAACGACATCCTGATGGCGCTGTTCTTCTACCTCGCCGCGCTGGAGATCAAGCACGAGCTGGTGCACGGCAGCTTCCAGGACAAGCGGGCGGCCGCCCTGCCGGCGCTGGCCGCACTGGGCGGCATGGTAGTGCCGGCGCTCGTCTACTTCGCGCTCAACGCCGGCGGGGAGGCCTCCGGCGGCTGGGGGATCCCCATGGCCACCGACATCGCCTTCGCCGTGTCGGTGGTGACGCTGCTGGGCAAACGGGTGCCGCTGGCCGCCCGGGCGTTCCTGCTCACGCTGGCGGTGGCGGACGACATCGGCGGCATCGTGGTGATCGCCATCTTCTACACCGAGGGCCTGAAGTTCGCCTGGCTGGCCGGAGCCATCGTCGCCTTCGCGCTGTCGTACTACGCCCAGCGGCTCGAGATCCGCTCCTACGCCCCGTACCTGATCGCCGGGGTGGCGGCGTGGTTCTGCCTGCACGAGTCAGGGGTGCACGCCACCATCGCCGGCGTGGTGTTGGGCCTGTTGACCCCGGCCAACCCGTTCTACTCGGTGCACCACTTCACCAACCGGGCGCAGCCGCTGGTGGACCGCATCGCCGAGAACATGGCCGACCACCACGTCACCGACGAGGAGGCCGTCAGCAACGACACCAGCCTCCGAGACCTGGCCCGGCTGAGCGTCGAGACGTTGTCGCCGCTCGAACGGCACCTGGCCTGGGCCGGTCCGTGGGTGGCGTTCGTGATCGTGCCCATCTTCGCCCTGGCCAACGCCGGCGTGCGGGTGGTGGGTGGCGGCTTCGGCAACCCGTTGACCGACGTGGTGGTGCTCGGGCCGGCGCTGGGCCTGCTCATCGGCAAGACGGTGGGCATCTTCACCGCCTCGTTCATCGCCGTGAAGGCCAAGATCGGCAAGCTGCCCGAGGGCGTCACCTGGCCCATGGTCGGCGGGCTGGCCACCATCGGCGGCGTGGGCTTCACCGTGGCGCTGTTCATCACCAGCCTGGCCTTCGACGATCCCGACATCACCGACCGGGCCAAGCTCGGCGTGCTGATCGGCTCGCTCGTGTCGGGCGCGGTGGGCTACGTGGTGCTGCGCATGGCCGCGGGCAAGAACGCCGCGGCCGGCAACCCTGCCGGCCGCCTGCCCGAGGGCGCCACCGTCTGATCATCGACCGTGCCGTACCTCCCGGTATCGGGCCGAGGGCCCTACCGGGAGGTACGCAACGGCAGCGCTCCGGTCAGCGCACCAGCCAGTCGCCGGGCAGCCCGCCCGGCGAATCGCCCCACAGGCGGCCGGCGTAGCGGCGCATCCCCGCCAGCCAGCGGTCGTAGTCGGTGGCCTTGCGCTGGAAGTAGGTGGCCACCTCAGGGTGGGGCAGCACCAGGAACCGCTCGTTGGCCACCGCATCGAGGCAGGCGTCGGCCACCACGGTGGCCGACAGCACGCCGTCGCCACCGGCCTGCCCGCCGCTGCCCTTGGCCGAGTCGTCGTCGTCGAAGCTGGCCAGGATGTTGGTGGCCACCGCCTGCGGGCAGAGCACCGACACCCGGATGCCCTGGTGGTGGTGGTTGATCGACAGCCACTCGCCCAGCGCCACCGCGGCGTGCTTGGTGACGGCGTAGATCACCGAGTCCATCTGCGTCAGCAGGCCCGCCGCCGACGCCGTGTTGAGCAGGTAGCCCTCACCCCGCTCGATCATCGAGGGCAGCACCGCCCGGGCGGCGTACACGTGGGCCATCGTGTGCACCTGCCACATGCGCTCGAAGTCGTCGTTGGTCAGCTCGAGCCCGCCCCGCTTGCCGTAACCGGCGTTCGACACGAACAGGTCGATGCGGCCGTGCCGTCCGATGGTGTCGGCCACCAGCGCCTTGACCGCGGCCTCGTCGGCCACATCGAGACCGACGCCGCTGGCCCGCTCCCCCAGCCGGCCGGCCACCGCGCCGGCCCGCTCGGCCAGCAGGTCGGCCACCACCACATGCTCGGCACCACCGGCCAGGCACTGCTCGGCCAGCGCCTCACCGATGCCGCTGCCACCGCCGGTCACCACCACGATCCTGTTGCTGATCTCCATGGCCGCGCATCGTAGATGCCCTCGCGCCGAGCACCGGTCCGGCGTCGCACGGCCGGCGGTGCGCACCAGCACCGGTTGACACGGACGCGTCCTCCTCCTGAACGTCCGGATGGGTGCGGCCGATAGTTCACCGAGGCCGGATCGCTGCGTCCGCCGGCCGGCCACCCGCAGGAGACCACGTGAGCAAGACCGTGCTGAACCGACTCAAGTCCTCGGCCTCACCGGCCGCCGGCCATGACCTCGACAGCTGGCTGCTGTGCGTCGGCCCGCTGCTCGACAGCCTCAGCGCCAACGTGTTCATCGCCGACCTGTCGCTGCGGGTCGCCTTCGCCAACCGGGCCGCGCAGACGACCCTCCGCCAGATCGGCCCCGAGATCCAGCGGGTGTTCGGCGTGCGGGTCGACGAGATCCTCGGCGGTTCGATCCACCGCTTCCACCGCGACCCGGCCCGGGTGGAGAAGGTGCTGCGCGAGGACGGGTTCAGCCTGCCCCACAAGGCGGACTTCACGTTCGGCGAGATCACCCTGCGCACCCACATCGACAAGCTGTTGCTCAACTGGGGCCAGGTGTACCTGGTCACCTGGCAGGACGTGAGCTTCGTCGCCCGCTCTGAGCAGGCCATCCAGCAGCTCAACGGCGACCTCGCCTCCGCCGCGGATTCGGTGGAGCAGTTGGGCGACAGCATCCAGATCATCGCCCGCAGCGCCGGCCAGGCCGCCAACGTCGCCCACGAGGCGGTCGAGGCCTGCTCCGCCATGCAGCGCGACGTCGAGTCGCTCGACGCGGTGGGCACCGCCATCGCCAAGGCGATCGAGGCCATCAAGGCGGTCGCCGACCAGACCCAGCTGCTCGCCCTCAACGCCACCATCGAGTCGGCCCGCGCCGGTGAGGCGGGCCGAGGCTTCGCGGTGGTGGCCAGCGAGGTCAAGGAGCTGGCCGTGGACACGGTGGCCGTCACCCAGGACATCGCCGCCAAGATCGACGAGATCAACGGCTACGTCCGCCAGGTGAGCGACGCCATCGGCGGCATCGCCGAGGTCATCGACAAGGTCAACGAGAGCCAGTCGAGCATCGCCTCCGCCGTCGACGAGCAGTCCGCCGTGTCCAACGCCATCGCCCAACGGCTGGCCGATGCCGTGAACAACTCCCGCGCCGTGCGCCTCAGCGACAGCTAGGACCGGGCCGTCACGATCGGAGGCCGGTGGGTGCCGGCGGGGCCTACGATGCCCTGCCATGAGCGCAACGAGCGAGGTCACCGACCGTCCCGACGGCATCGACATCCCGTCGGTGACCGCCTGGCTGGAGGCGAACACCGCCGGACGGGTGCGCGGGCCGCTCGGCTTCGAGAAGCTGCCCGGCGGCCACTCCAACTTCACCTACAAGGTGAGCGACGGGGCCGGGTTCACGTTCGTGCTGCGCCGTCCCCCACTGGGCGAGCTGCTGCCGTCGGCCCACGACATGGCCCGCGAGTTCACGATCATCTCGGCCCTGTGGCCCACCCCGGTGCCGGTGCCCGAGCCCATCGCGTTCTGCGAGGACACAGCGGTGACCGGCGCCCGCTTCTACTGCATGGGCATCGTCGACGGGAAGAGCCTCTACGAAGGCGCCGACGTGCAGGCGCAGGTGCCGGTCGAACGCCGCCGCGACCTCAGCTTCAGCTTCATCGACGTGCTGGCCGACCTCCACGCCCTCGACCCCGACGAGATCGGTCTGGGCGAGCTGGGCCGCAAGGACGCCTACGTCGCCCGCCAGCTCAAGCGGTGGTACGCGTCGTGGAACGCCTCGCAGACCCCCGACGTGGCGGACACCACCGATGTCGGCCGCCTGCACGACGAGCTGGTGGCCGCCCTGCCGGAGCAGGGGCCGGCCCGCCTGGTGCACGGCGACTACGGCCTGCACAACACGCTGTCGCACCGCGACGGCTACATCGCCGCCGTGGTCGACTGGGAGATCTCCACCCTCGGGGACCCGCTGGCCGACCTGGCCTACGCCCTCAACGGTTGGATCGGCCCGGAGGACCCGCCCCCGGTCAAGCCCGACGTGCCCACCCTCGAGCCGGGATTCGCCCGCCGGGAGGAGTTGGTCGAGCGCTACGCCGCCCGCACCGGGGCCGACCTGTCCCAGCTCGGCTACTACTCGGCGTTCAACCACTGGAAGACGGTGTGCATCCTGCAGGGCGTGTACGCCCGGTACCTGCAGGGCCAGAAGTCGGCCGAGGACGTGGACCTGCCGATGCTGGCCCGGCGGCGCGACCACTCGCTGATGCTGGCCCGCACGACGTTCGACAGCGTGCGCTGAGCGGCTCGGGGATCGATCCCGTTGGCTCGCCACCCACCGCGCGCCCGCCGGCGGGCCGGCATCGGCGACGGAACGGCTCAGGGCTGCGACAGCGGCAGGTAGTAGGCCCGCAGGGGCGGGAACCCGTTGAACGCCACCGCCGAGTAGGTGGTGGTGTACGCACCGGTGGACACCAGCTCGACCCGGTCGCCGGCGGTCAGCGCCAAGGGGAGCTGGTACTTGAACTCCTCGTAGAGCACGTCGGCGCTGTCACAGGTGGGGCCGGCGATCACGACGGGGCCGGTGGCGGCGTGGGCGCCGTGAGGGGTGCGGATCGGGTACTTGATCGCTTCGCCCAGGCACTCGGCGAGGCCGCCGAACAGGCCGATGTCGAGGTACACCCAGCGGTGCTGGTCGTGGATCGACTTGCGGGCGACGAGCACGACCTCGGTCTGGATCACGCCGGCGTCGGCGACGAGGTAGCGGCCGGGTTCCGCCATCAGACGGGGCGGTTCGGGCCCGAAGAGGTCATCGATGGCGGCCTGGATGGCGGCGCCGTAGTCCTCGGGGCTGGGCACACCGGCGAGATAGGTGCCCGGGAACCCGCCGCCGATGTTGATGGCATCCAGCCGGTGGCCGGATTCGGCCAGGGGAGCGCTGATCTGTTCGGCGACGGTGGTGAGAGCGGCGCGGTAGGCACCGGGGTTGCGTTGCTGGGATCCGACGTGGAAGCAGACCCCGAGTCGAAGGCCCTCGTCGGCCGCTTTGATCAGCAGCTCGACGGCCTGGTCGACGTCGCAACCGAACTTGCGGGACAGCGGCCAGTCGGCACCGGCGCCATCGCAGAGGATTCGGCACAACACGAGCACCTCTGGTGGGTCGATGCTCCCGCTGCGGGACTTCACCACGTCGGCGATCTTGGCCAGCTCCTCCATCGCGTCGAAGGAGAAGATGCGCACGCCACGGTCGATGGCGTACTCGATGTCCCGGCGCTTCTTCATCGTGTTGCCGTAGGACAGCTGCGATGCGTGGGCACCGGCGGCGATCGCCATGTCGATCTCACCGGGGCTGGCCACGTCGAAGCGGCAGCCCTCGTCCACGAGGAACTCGAGGATCTCGGGGGCCGGGTTGGCCTTCACCGCGTAGAAGAGCTCGGTCGTGGGCAGCGCGGCGTCGAGCCGGCGGTACCGGTCTCGCACCACGTCGAGGTCAACGACCAGGAAGGGGGTCTCCCGCTGCTCCTGCTCGAGGAAGTCCTCGATGCGGGCGGTGGGAGCGGGCTGGGTGCCGACGGCGGCGCGCAGGGCGGGGCCGGTGGCGGGTGCGGTGATGGACAACGGGCTTGGTCACCTCCGGTGAGTTGGGGCAGACGCCGGTGACGACGATATCGCCTACCGGTCGCCTCGCCGCGGTTGCTGCTCGCCGTGGTGACCGCTTGCGCTGCTGCGGTCAGCGACCACCGAGCAGAGCGCCGAGGCCACCGCTCGGGCCGCTGTTCTGCTGGGCCCCGGTCTGGCCGATGCCGCCGATGTCCTCCGACGGCTGCACCACCACGAAGCCCGGACCCATGAACTGCATCTGCAACGCCTCGCCGGAGGTGCGCCCGATCAGCCCGCCCATGCCCTCGCCGCGTTGCACGTTCACCTGGAGGTTCGCCGACCAGCAGATCGCTGCATTGGGGTCGACGAACGTGGGCTGGTGGGTGGTCTCGAGCACCACCGGGGTGCCCTTGGAGGTGATCGCCACCCGGCCGGTGCCGTGCACGATCGTGTTGAACAGGCCGGCCCCCGCGAACGCGCCGGCGTTGGTCACCATCTTGATGTCGTACTGGAGCGTCGACTCGAAGGCGAGGACGTTGGCACCGTTGATCGACAGCGCGTCGGCCCCGTCGAGGTCGATGAGGAAGATGTCCGCCGCCTGCTCGGCGAGGAACACCTCCGCCTGGCCGGACACCTTCATCAGCGGCACCCCCTCGCCGCTGATGGCGCCCTTGGCCGCCTTGAGCAACTTGTCCTTCATCGAGCCATCGCCCGACAGCGCGCCCTGGTACTCGAAACGGGCGGCACCCTGGTAGGCCACCATCGAGCCGCGGCGGGCGAAGAAGCTGCCCCCGTTGATCGTCGCCTTCAGCAACTTGCCGTTCTGGAGGCGGAACCCGGGCTCGCTGGCCTGCTGCTCGACATTGGCGAAGAGATCGCTGCGCATGCGGTCAGCCTAAGGAGCGGTGCGCGCGATCGGATCACCCGCCCCAGTGAATTTTCCGCGGCGGCACCGGCCTCGCTCCGCCCTGCGCGCCGCCCGACTCAGGCCTTGGGTGCTGCGGCGCCGAAACCGGCGTTGGCCGCCACCTGCAACGCGGCGTCGGACCGGTTGAGCGTGTAGAGGTGCACCCCCGGGGCGCCGCCCTCGAGCAGCGCGACGCTCAGCTCGCTGGCCGCCTCCACCGCGATGGCCAGGCGGTCGCCCGGCGCCGCCGCCTCCACCCGCTCGAACAGGCCCGGCGGCACGCGGCTGCCGTTCATCGCGGCGAAGCGCCGGATCGACGCCGGGTTGGTCACCGGCATCACCCCGGGCAGCACCGGCGTGGTGCAACCGAGGGCGGCGAGCTCCTCCACCATGCGGAAGTACGGCGCCGGGTCGAAGAAGAACTGGGTGATGCCGAGGTCGGCGCGGCGCAGCTTGTCGGCCAGGCGGCGACGGTCCTCGGCGGTGTTCTCCGAGCGCGGGTGCAGCTCCGGGAAGGCGGCGACGCCCACCGTGAAATCACCCACCGCCCGCACCAGCTCCACCAGCTCCGAGGCGAAGCGCAGATCCCCCGTCGCCGGTGAGCCGTCGGCCGGCGGATCGCCGCCCAGGGCGAGGATGTTCTGCACCCCGTTGGCCCGGTAGTCCTCCACCAGCGCCACCAGGTCCTCGCGGCGGTGGTTCATGCACGTGAGGTGCGCCATCGTCGGGAACGGGTGGTTGTGGGTGAAGTCCACCACCAGATCGCGGGTGCGGTGGGCGTCGGTGCCGCCGGCGCCGTAGGTGACCGACACGAACGCGGGTGCGACCGCGCTCAGCTCGTGCAGCGTCTTCTCGAGCGCACGCGCCGCCTCGTCGCTCTTGGGTGGGAAGAACTCGAAGGACAGCGTGGGCCCGCCGCCCAGCAACTCACGGATGTGCGCCATGCGTTCACGCTAGGCCCTGTTCGCGCCGATGCCAGGGACCTCCGGGCCTGACGGTGTGCAACCGTGCCCGCAACGTGTCCCCGGCGTGCCGCGGTGGCGGGCGGCGCCGGGTCAGCGCCGGAAGTGGCGCTCGCCGGTGAACACCATGGCCATGCCCTGCTCGTTGGCGGCGGCGATCACCTCGCCGTCGCGCACCGATCCGCCCGGCTGCACCACGGCGGTGGCACCGGCCTCGGCGGCGGCGTCGAGCCCGTCGCGGAACGGGAAGAAGGCGTCGCTGGCGCACGCCCCGCCGGCCGCCCGCCCGGCCGCCTTCTCGGCGGCGATGCGGCCGGCATCGCGGCGGTTCTGCTGGCCGGCGCCGATGCCCACCGCGGCACCGTCCTTCACCAGCACGATCGTGTTGGACACCACCGAGGCGCACACCCGCCAGGCCAGCTCGAGATCGGCCCACTCGGCGTCGCTGGGCGCCCGCTCGGTGACCACCTGGAACGACGCCGGGTCCCACGTCACCCGGTCGGGCGTCTGGACCAGCAGGCCGCCGTCCACCGGGCGCACCTGCAGACCGAGCGGCGACGGCGGCGGCGCGGTCAGCACCCGCACGTTGGCCTTGCGCTGCAGCACCGCCAAGGCCTCGGGCTCGTAGGCGGGGGCGATGACCACCTCGGTGAAGACCGGGCTGAGCGCCTCGGCGGTGGCCAGCGGCATCGGCCGGTTGAGCGCCACGATGCCACCGAAGGCGGATACCGGGTCGCACTCGTGGGCCCGGCGGTACACCTCGGTGAGGTCGTCATCGGCGCCGCGCCCCACCGCCACCCCGCAGGGGTTGGCGTGCTTGATGATGGCCACCGCCGGGCGATCCCCGAGCGACCACGCCAGCCGCCAGGCGGCGTCGGCGTCGTACACGTTCAGGTACGACATCTCCTTGCCG
The DNA here is from genome assembly GCA_041394365.1 of Acidimicrobiales bacterium. GTDB lineage: Bacteria > Actinomycetota > Acidimicrobiia > Acidimicrobiales > CAIXPF01 > CAIXPF01. The sequence goes on along the minus strand of JAWKIM010000021.1, from coordinate 23,256 downwards.
TTGAGCTGGGCGGCCTGCTCCCACCACCCGGCGGGGCCGTTGCTCCAGCGGTACCGGGCGCCGGCCTGGTGCGGGTTCTCCCCGTAGCGCAGCGTGCTCACCCGCCGCAGGGACAGGTGCAGCGTCTCCGGTAGCGGGTCCGCCCCGGTGCCGGCCTCGGCACGGTCCTCCTCGTCGAACCACGACACGATGGCCGCGTCATACGCCGCGGTATGGGCGAAGGCGGCGCGGGCCAGGCGGCGGCGGGTCCCCGCCGACAGCGAGCCGGCGGCGCGCAGCTCGTCGAGCACCGCCGGGTAGTCGGCCGGGTCGGTGACCACGCCGACGTGGGCGAAGTTCTTGGCCGCGGCGCGGACCATGGCCGGGCCGCCGATGTCGATCAGCTCCACCGACGGGTTCGACGAGAACGGGTACAGGTTGCCCACCACCAGATCGATGGGGGCGATGCCGTTGGCCTCGAGGTCGGCCACGTGGGACGGCTCGCTGCGGTCGGCCAGGATGCCGCCGTGCACGATCGGGTGCAGCGTGACCACCCGGTGGCCGAACAGCGGCGGGTACCCGGTGAGGGTGGCCACGTCGGTGACGGCGACACCGGCGCCGGCGAGGGCGGCGGCGGTGCCACCGGAGGACACCAGCGTCCAGCCGAGGGCGGCGAGCTCGCGGCCGAGCTCGACGATGCCGGACTTGTCGTACACGGAGAGCAGAGCGGTGGGCACCTCCGAACCGTAGTAAACGGCCCGGGACGCGGCGAAGCCCGCTCCCTCGCGGGAACGGGCCTCGCCGTACTGATCCGTATGGTGCCGAGCCGTCGGGCGCGGGCCGGATGGAGCGGGTCAGAGCCCCTTGACGATCTCCACCATCAGCTCGCCGGCCTCGGTCGGGTTGAGACCGACCTTGACCCCGGCGTCGCGCAGCGCCTCCATCTTGGCCTGGGCGGTGCCCTTGCCGCCCGACACGATGGCGCCGGCGTGGCCCATCTTCTTGCCCGCCGGGGCGGTGACCCCGGCGATGTAGGCCGACACCGGCTTGCTCATGTGGTTCTTGATGAAGTCGGCCGCTTCCTCCTCGGCGGAACCGCCGATCTCGCCGATCATCATGACCGCCTTGGTCTCGGGGTCGGCCTCGAAGGCCTCCAGGCAGTCGATGAACGAGGTGCCCGGCACGGGGTCACCGCCGATGCCCACACACGTGGTCACCCCGATGCCCTGCTGCTGCAGCTCGTAGAGCGCCTGGTAGGTCAGCGTGCCCGAGCGGCTGACGATGCCCACCGGTCCGCCCGGCTTGGCGATGTGCCCGGCGGTGATGCCGATGTTGCACTTGCCGGGGCTGATGATGCCGGGGCAGTTGGGGCCCAGCAGCCGCACCTGCGGGAAGTCGCGCTTGAGCTTGTTGAAGAACCAGGCCTCGTCGTGGGCGGGCACGCCCTCGGTGATGCAGGCGATGAACGTGATGCCGCCCTCGGCCGCCTCCATCACCGCATCCCGTACGCCGGGGGCGGGGATGAAGATGCACGAGGCGTTGGCGCCCGTCTCCTTCACCGCGTCGGCCACCGAGGCGAACACCGGGATGCCCTCGACGTCGGTGCCGGCCTTCTTGGGGTTGGTGCCGCCGACCACGTTGGTGCCGTAGGCCCGGTTGGCCAGCCCGTAGTAGCGCCCCTGCGAACCGGTCAGGCCCTGGTAGATGACCTTGGTCGTCTCGTCAACGAAAATGCTCACTTGGGGGTTCCTCCTGCGAGCTCGACGGCCTTGCGGGCCGCGGCGAGCATGTCCGGCGCCATCTGCAGCTTGTCCGACAGGTGACCCTGCAGGATCGCCCGGCCCTCCTCGGCGTTGGTGCCGTCGAGACGGATGACGATGGGGGCGTCGATGTCGACCGAGGCGAGGGCCTGCACGATGCCGTTGGCCACCTCCTCGCCCTTGGTGATGCCGCCGAAGATGTTGATGAAGATCGAGCGCACGTTGGCGTCGTTGTTGATGACCTCGAGCGCCCCGGCCATCACCGCGGCGTTCGAACCGCCGCCGATGTCGAGGAAGTTGGCCGGCTTGCCGCCCACCTGGTTCACGATGTCGACGGTGGACATGGCCAGGCCGGCGCCGTTGGCGATCACGCCGACCGAGCCCTCCAGGCCCACGTACTGCAGGCCCTTCTCGTGGGCCTGGGTCTCGCGCTCGTCGCGCACCTGGGTGGCGTCGTAGGACTCGTAGTCGTTGTGGCGGAACAGCGAGTTGGCGTCGAGGGACACCTTGGCGTCGAGCGCGTGGACCTCGCCGGTGGGCTTGAGGATGAGCGGGTTGATCTCGACGAGGTCGGCGTCGCCCTCGGTGTAGGCCCGGTAGAGCTTCTTGAGGATGTCGACCGCGCCCTCGGTGGCCGCCGGGTTGAGCTTGGCGGCCGCCACCACGCCCGGGCGACGTCGTCGGTCAGCCCGTCGACCGGGTCGACCCAGATCTTGGCGATGGCGTCGGGGTTCTCCTCGGCCACGGCCTCGATCTCCACGCCGCCCTGGGCGGAGAGCATCCCGAGGTACTTCTTGGCCGAGCGGTCCAGCGTGAAGCTGGCGTAGTACTCCTCGGCGATGTCGGAGGCCACCTCGATCCACACCACGTGCACGGTGTGGCCTTGATGTCCATGCCGATGATGTTGCCGGCGTGGGTGCGGACCTCGTCGGCGTTGTTGGCGAGCTTGATGCCACCGGCCTTGCCGCGGCCGCCCACCTGCACCTGCGCCTTCACCACCGGGTAGCCCACCCGTTCGGCGATGGCCACGGCCTCGTCGACGGTGGTGGCCACGTCGCCGGCGGACACCGGGATGCCGTAACGGGCAAAGAACTGCTTGCCTTGGTACTCGTACAGATCCAAGTGCTGGGCCTTTCTACGTGTGGGTGGTTGCTCGCTTCGCCGCCGGCCGGCCGGCCGGGGCTGCTCAGCCGGACGCGGCCGCTTCGCGCTCGTCGCGCGCGTCGGCCAGCCAGCTGGTGATGGACTCCATGGAGGCGCCCGGGGTGAACACGTTGGCCACGCCCTGCTCCTTGAGCACGGGGATGTCCACATCGGGGATGATGCCGCCGCCGAACACGAGGACATCGTCGAGCCCGCGGCTGCGCAGCTCCTCGACCACACGGGGGAACAGCGTGAGGTGCGCCCCCGACAACATCGACAGGCCGACCGCGTCGGCGTCCTCCTGGAGCGCTGCTTCCGCCACCTGCTCGGGCGTCTGGAACAACCCCGTGTAGATGACCTCGAAGCCCGCGTCCCGCAGGACGCGAGCGATCACCTTCACTCCACGATCATGTCCGTCGAGGCCCGTCTTGGCCACCACGACCCGGTAGCGCCGCTGCATCGCCCGGATACTAGGTGTGAGCCGGCGAGGCGGGGCAATCTACGCTGCTCGGATGCCCGTCGGCCGCACCACAACCTCCAGTGAGATCCGCGCCATCGTCATGGTCGTCATCGGCCTGGCCATCATCGTCGGCGGCGTCGCCTTCTTCGTGAACGCACTGGCCAACCGGGGTGACGTGCAGGTGCGGCTGGGCGACGAGGTGTTCGACGCCGGCAACGCCGCCGACATCGCCGACGAGATCGCCGACAACGGGCCGATCCTCTACTCCGACGTGGCCGGCGGCAGCCGGGACCTGGTGCTCAACCACCTCAGCGACGATCCCGAGCAGGGCTGGGTGGCCTTCGAGGCCCGCCGTCCCGGCGACGACCGCGACTGCTCGGTCGTGTGGAACGCCGACGCCGCGCTGTTCGACTACAGCTGCGACAGCTCGCTGCGCTTCCCGCCCGACGGCGAGGGGCTGGCGCAGTTCCCCGCCACCGTCACCGACGGCGACATCATCATCGACATCAACGCCGCCCAGCGCGAGTCCACCACGACCACCGCCTCCACGTCGTCGGTGGTCATCTCCGGCAGCCGAGCCGCGCCGGCACGGACGCGACGGGCGAATCCTGATTTCCACTTCATGACGGGCGCCGTTCGGGACGATCAGCCCCGACGTCGGAGCTGACGTGGACATCTACCCAGGGCCCGACGTCCCCTGACGGCGATCGTCACGATATCGTTATGTAGGCGTCAGCGTGGGACCCGACAGAGGGACGGGACCCGAGACGCGCCGTGCGGCGCCGCTGGAGAAGGGTACGAACCGACGTGGTCATGACCGCCACGGGTGTCGCGACACCGGGTGCAACAGGGGCGCGGTCGCCGTACCCGCCCGCCGTCGTGGACCGGCTGCTGCCGGTCATCGCCGGCCTCAACGCCGAGCTCGACCACGACGTCGTGCTGGGTCGCATCTGCCGGGCCAGCGTCGACCTGCTCGACGCCGACGCCTCGGCCTTCCTCACCTTCGACGGCGGCGAGGCCGTCATCCGGGCCGGCGTGGGCTTTGCGGCCCACGCCATCGGCACCACGGTCCCCCTCGACGACGAGGCGTTCGTGGTGCTCGCCGCCAACCCGCAACGCATCTTGCTCGGCGACGCCCGGCGGGAGCTGCTGCACCGGCCGGAGGCGCTCGCCGTGCTGGGCGCCCGCGACACGCTCGCCATCATCCCGGTGCTCGCCCGCGGGCAGCTCGTCGGGGCGCTCGCCGTCGCCTTCGCCCAGGCCGACCACCGCCTGCGCAGCGAGCAGTGGGCCGTGCTCGACCTGCTGGCCGGCCACGGCGGCGCCGCCATCGCCAACGCCCTGGCCTTCGAGGAGGCGGTCCGCCGCCAGGCCCACGAGAAGGCGGTGATCGACGCGGTGGCCGACGGGGTGATCACCCTCGACGGCTACGGGCTGGTGGTCAGCTGGAACCGCACCGCCAGCGAGCTGACCGGCCTCGAACCGGCCCAGATGGCGGGCCGCCCGCTGCCGTTCCCGGTGGGCCGGGTCGATGACCCGGTCGAGCACCGCTTCACCGATGATCGCTGGCTGGAGATCGTCGCCACCCCGCTCGAGGTGGGCCAGGTGGTCGTGCTGCGCGACATCTCCCGGCAGAAGGCGCTCGACTCGGCCAAGGCCATGTTCGTGGCCGCCACCAGCCACGAGCTGAAGACGCCGCTGACGGTCATCAAGAGCTTCGCCGACTGGCTGCGCGACAACGGCGAGACCGCCGACAGCGTGCGCCGCAAGACCGCGTATGACGCCATCGCCGACAGCGCCGACGAGCTCTACCAGATCGTCGAGAAGGTGCTGCTCACGGCCAAGACCGAGGCGGGCCGGATCGACCTGTCGCCCCAGTCGCTCGACCCGTACCGCGTGGTCCAGGCCGCGGCCGGCCCGTTCGACTTCCCCGGTCGCCACCACCGCGTGACGGTGGAGGCCACCGAGGCGCTGCCATCGGTGTGGGCCGACCAGAAGGCCGTGCGCACCGCGCTCGGCCAGCTGCTCGAGAACGCGGTGAAGTACTCCCCCGACGGCGGGGTCATCACCGTGAGCGCCACGCTGGCCCCGCCCGTCGGCCCCGCCGGCACCGCCGCCGTGCGCTTCGCCGTGCGGGACCAGGGCATCGGTCTGGCGCCCGGCGAGGAGGACTACCTCTTCATGCCCTTCTACCAGGGCGAGACCCGTAGCCGCAGCGGTGTGCGCGGCGGGGTGGGCCTGGGCCTGTCGATCGTCCGCCGCCTGATCGAGGCGCAGGGCGGGCAGGTGGGCGCGCTCGGCGCCCCGGGCCAGGGCAGCGAGTTCTGGTTCACGCTGCCGGTGGCCGATACCGCCGGGGCGGCCGCCGAGTTCTCCTGATCCTGGATCCACCGAGCCGGCCGTCGCACCGTCCTGGCCCGGGACTGCCCGCTGTCGGCGTTCCGGTCCGCCCCAATCCCGGGTCCGAACCCCGCCGCGGCGCGGGGCCCCCGGCGTGCGGGGCCGGCGACCCCACCAGCCCGGTGCTTCGGCGGCGAGTCGACGTCGATTCGACGGCATCGACCGACCGGGTTCGGCCGCCCACGGGTGGTGGCCTCAGCCTCCGGTCAGGCTGCACAGCCACACTGATGGTGGCCGGACTTCGTGTCTCACGACCAATCCCGAATCGACATCGAATCGAGGCGCGAAGGAGCTCGCCCATACCCCGGCATGGCGCCACCAACCACCCACCACCGCACCGTTTGTTGCGCTCACTGATCCTCCGCCACCGCCAGCGCGGCCAACGGCGGCCACAGGTGCTCGGGCGTGGTGGCCAGGTCGTAGAGCGACGCGCCGATGGCGCCCTCGCGGTGCGCCGCCGCCACCATCGCCTCCACCTCACCCGCGCTGCACAGCGAGGCGATGCCGCCGACCACGTGCACCGGCTGATCGGCCCGGCCACCGAGGACGCGCAAGCGCCGGATGTTCTCGGCGCTCGACGCGCCGGCATCGCGCCACGGCGAGGAGGCCAGCCGGTTGGTCCAGTAGTTCATGGGCAGGAACACGCCGCACTGCTCGGCCAGCATCGCCCAGTCGAAGCCGGGCCAGTAGTCGGGGTTGACGTCCTGCATGGTGGTGGGCGGCACGACCACCGCGCCGAGCACGGCCGCCGGCCCACCGCGGCCCGCACGGCCGCCACCAGCGCGGCCACACGGCGGTTGCGCAGGCCGACATCGGGCTCCATGCGTGATTCGATGTCGAGGGCGAGGCCGTCGAAGGAGGCGTCCTGCACGATGCGCAGCCCCGCCGCAGATCCTGGTCGGCGTCGACGTGGGTGGGCAGGTACCAGCCGACCACCCGCATCCCGGCGGCGTGGGCGGCGTCGCACATCGCCCAGAGCCGGTCGGGCTCGAGCAGGTCGTCACGCCGGTCCGGGCGGTCGTACCGCGCGGTCTGTAGGTACACGGTGCGCACGCCGCGGGCGGCGAGCGCGGCCAGGCTGTGCGGCCCGACCGCGGGTTGCGACGGCGCGCTGCGGTAGCTCATCGACCAGTCGAACACGTCGATCCAGCAGCCGAGCCCGCGGTAGGGCACCAGATCGAACGACACCGAGGTGCGGCGGCGGTCACGTTCGGGCCGCGGCGTCAGCGCCACGTCGGCGGCGCCGGCCGGCACCGGCTCGGGCAGCATCCTGATCTGTGCCCCGGCGGTGCCGCACGCCGTACCGCTCAGCATGGTGCCGAGGACCGGGGCCATCGGCAGCAGCGCACCGACCCGGCCGAGCAGGGCCCGGCGGGTCAAACGGGGTCCGCTCACACGCGCTCCAGCGGGGCCCACGACAGCAGCAGCTGGCGCTCCCCTTTGGCGGGGAAGCGCACGTTGGCCACCGCCTTGTCGCCGTCGCCCTCGATGCCGATGATCACGCCCTCGCCGAAGGTGGGGTGACGGACGTCGTCACCCACCCGGAAGCCCAACGCGTGGGCATTGGACGGCTGCGGCGCCGCCGGGCGGGCGCTGCGCTCCAGGCTGTTGCCGCCGCGGGTGGCGCCCTGGCCGCCGAACCCCCCGCCGCCGGTGCCCGCCCCGGCCAGCGCCCGTTCGACGATGCGGTCGCGCCCGGCCCCGGGGTCGGCGCCGCTGCGCCCCCGACCGGTGCGGCGGTTGACCCCCGCCTCCTCGATCAGCTCGGCGGGGATCTCCTCCAGGAACCGGCTGGGCGGGTTGTACTGCGAGGAACCGAACAGCATGCGGGTCCAGGCGCTGGACACGAACAGCCGCTGGCGGGCGCGGGTGATGCCCACGTACGCCAGCCGGCGCTCCTCCTCGATCTGCTCGGGCTCGCCGATCGAGCGGATGTGGGGGAACACGCCCTCCTCCATGCCCACGAGGAACACCACCGGGTACTCGAGGCCCTTGGCGGAGTGCAGCGTCATCAGGGTGACCTGCGAATCGTCCTCGGTGAGGGCGTCGGTGTCGGCCACCAAGGACACCTGTTCCAGGAAGGCGTCGACGTCCTCGAAGCCCTGGGCGACGCCCACCAGCTCGGCGAGGTTCTCGATGCGCCCCTCGGCGTCGATGGTGCTCTCCGCCTCGAGCTCGGCCACATAGCCGGTGCGGTCCAAGATGGCCTCCAGCAGCGCGGCGGGGCCGTCGGCCACCACGTCCTGCAGGTGGTCCATCAGCTCGACGAAGGCGTTGATCGCCTTGACCGCCCGGCCCGACACGCCCACGTCGTCCACCCGGCGCAGGGCACCGAAGAAGCTGAGGTCGTGGGCGCGGGCGTAGGCGTCGAGCCGGCCCTCGGTGGTGTCGCCGATGCCGCGCTTGGGCACGTTGAGGATGCGCTTGACCGAGACCTCGTCGGTCTCGTTCATGATGGCCTTCACGTAGGCGAGGGCGTCTTTGACCTCACGGCGGTCGTAGAACCGGGTGCCCCCGATGACCTTGTAGGGGATGCCGCCCCGCATGAACTGGTCCTCGAGCACGCGCGACTGGGCGTTGGTGCGGTAGAAGACGGCGATCTCGTCCCAGCGCACGGTGCCGCTCTCGTGCAGCCGGGCCAGCTCCCGACCGACCCACTGGGCCTCGTCGATCTCGTCCTCGGCGTGGTAGCGCACGATGCGGTCGCCCCGGCCCTGGTCGGTCCACAGGTCCTTGGGCTTGCGCGACAGGTTGTTGGCGATCACCGCGTTGGCGGCATCGAGGATGATCTGGGTCGAGCGGTAGTTCTGGTCGAGCACGACGACGGTGGCGTCGGGGAAGGCCTGCTCGAACTCGAGGATGTTGCGGATGTCCGCCGCCCGGAACGAATAGATCGACTGGTCGCTGTCGCCCACCACGAACACGTTGCGGTGGCGCTCGCCGAGCAGCAGCACGAGCTCGTTCTGCACCCGGTTGGTGTCCTGGTACTCGTCGACGAGGACGTGCTTGAAGCGCTGCTGGTAGTGGTAGAGCACGTCGGGGTGCTCGCGGAACAGCCGGACGGTGACCGACAGCAGGTCGTCGAAGTCCATGGCGCCGGCCTGGTGCAGGCGGGCCTGGTACTCCTTGTAGACCTCGCCGATGCGCTTCTCGAACGGGCCCTGGCGCGATCGCGGTAGTCGTCGATGCCGACCCCGTCGTTCTTGGCGGCGCTGATGGTGGCGTGCACCGAACGGGCGGGGAACTTCTTGGCGTCGAGGTTCAGGTCACGGAGCACGTAGCCGCAGAGGCGGACGGCGTCGGCCTGGTCGTAGATGGAGAAGCTCGACGGGTAGCCGAGCGCCTTGACGTCGCGGCGCAGGATGCGCACGCAGGCGGCGTGGAACGTGGAGACCCACATCTTCTCGGCGACCGGACCGATCAGCTGGCCGACCCGGTGCTTCATCTCGCCCGCCGCCTTGTTGGTGAACGTGATGGCGAGGATCTCGAAGGGGGAGACGCCGTTGTCGATCAGGTGGGCGATGCGGTGGGTCAGAACCCGGGTCTTGCCGGATCCGGCGCCGGCGATGACGAGCAACGGGCCGCCGTCGTGGGTGACCGCCTCGCGCTGCGCCGGGTTGAGGCCCTCGAGGAGCGATTCGGTGTCCGGACGTTGAGCCACCGCCCGAGCCTACCGGTGGGGTGTGACGCCGTCGGGCGATGCGCGCCGCGGCTCGGCCACCGCCCCGCAGGGGACCCGAGCCGAGCGTTTCGCCGGCCGATACACCACCATGCATGATGTCTGCGCTACTTCGTGTGGTATTCGCCGAGACGTGTCCTGGCGAATCCCGACCGATTCGCCATGACCGGTTCGGCGATACCACTCCGCGTGGCGGAGAGGTGACGGGTCGGCGGGTGGTCAGGAAGTGGTGAAGCTCGCGTCGACCGCCCACCGGCTGCCGTCGACACCGATGGCCATGGCCCGCACCACGTGCTGGCCGGGCTGCAGGCCCGGCACCTTGGCCAGCTCGAAGCTGTAGGGCGCCTCATGCTCCTCGGCCACCAGCACGGCGTCCACGAAGAAGTAGACGTGGTGCACGGGGGTGGTCGTCACCACGCCCACGTCGAGCCGCACCGTCGAACCGGCGGGCAGGCTCCGGCCGTGCACCGGCGCACCCTCGGCCGTCACCAGCGTGCCCGCTGGCTGCCACGCCGGCGTGGTCCCGTTGTCGATGACCAGGTTGGCCAGCGCCAGCTCACGACGCCCGTCGTGCCCCGTGATCACGGCGGCCACCCGGTGCCGGCCGTTCGACCACCGGGTGGTGTCCACCGGGAAGGACTGCTCGGGGAACCCGCCGGCCACATCGAAGGTGGGCCACACCTCCACGTTGACCAGCGTGTCGTCGATGTAGAACTCCACCCGCTGCGGGATCGGGTCGGGCTGCAGCGGCGACAGCCAGATGAAGGGGCCGCCCGACAGCACCTGCTCGCCCAGCGGCTGGGCGTCACGGCGGTCGGAGCTGGCGGCCACCTGGAAGGTGAACCGCTCGGACACCGCCGCCGGGGCGAACGGGGGCGGGGTGCCCAGCGAGATCATCCCGTGGCCGTAGATCGGGTCGACGCCGGGATCACCGGGATCGGAGGCCAGCTCGGTGCGCCCGAGCAGCGTGCGGACCAGCTGCGGGCCGCGGGCGACGGGGTCGGCCTGCTTCAGCAGCGCCAGGGCCCCGCTCACGTGCGGGGCGGCGGCGGAGGTGCCGCCGTAGCCACCCTGGCAGTCGGCGGTGGGATCGAACAGCCCGCTGACGGTGACACCGGGGGCGACCAGGCTGATGCCGGCGCGGCCGTCGGCGGTCGGGCCCTGCGAGCTGACCGGCTGCACCCGGCCGGTGTCGCTGCAGGCGGCCCCGACGGCGACGATGCCGGGCACGGCTGCCGGTTCGACCAGGCTGGACGCCGCCACCGGGTGCTCCCAGTCGCCGGCCTCGGTGAAGAACAGGTCCAGCAACGGGGATCCGTTGCCGCGCACCCGGGTGATGGCCACGTAGAACGTGACCGATTCGCTGCGGGTGTTGGTGAACGCCACGCCGGTCGTCGGGGTGCTGCGCTCGGGCTGGGCGGCTTCGACGCAGTTCAGCGAACCGCCCTCGTCGATGGTGAAGCAGAGCCGGAAGACATCGGTGGGGGCAGCGCCCCACTGGTCCCAGCGCAGGAACACCTCGACGTCGGCCCCGGCGGGGACCTCGAAACGCCCGTACTCGTCGTCGGTGCCGGCGTACTCGTTGCGCCCGTCGGCGTCGGCGTCGGCGAAGGTGCCGCGGTAGTGGAACGGCGCCTCGTTGCCCGCCGAGTTGACCCACACGATGCCGGCCGCCAGGGCCCGGCGAACGCTGTCATCGGGGCTGCCGGGACCGCCGGTGCCGTCGCCGGGGCCGGTGTTGTAGAAGCCGAGCGCCATGTTGATGATGTCCACGTCGCCGCGCTCGATCAGCCACGTGGTGGCGGCAGCGAGGTCCATGGCGTCATCGATGCAGACGCGGATCAGCCGGGCCCCGGGGGCCACGCTGTGGATCACCGACGCGGTGGCCGTGCCGTGCGGCCGTTCGGCGAAGCCGAGATCGCAGTGGTCGAGATCGTCCTCCGGCGCCACCGCCGGCACCTGGCCGGCGTCCTGCGCCCGCTCCCAGCCCGCGAACCCGGTGTCGACGAGCGCCACGACGGTGCCGGCGCCGCCGTAGCCGGCCTGCTGCCAGGTGCTCACGCCGCTGGCGGCCAACGAATCGGCCGCGGAGGCGGCTGTGGCCAACCCATCGTCGGCCGTGGCGTCGACGGCGGGTGCCCCGACCTGGGTGCCGGCCGCACCGTCGGCGCTGGTCTCGAAGGCGCGCTGGACCGGCGCCACCTCGGCCACCGCCGGGGACAGCGAGATGGTGCCGACCGCTGCGGTCGGGGCGGTCACATCGAGCACACCGCCCACCTCGCGCACCGAAGCCGCCCCGAGGTCATCGAGGAGATCGATGACCGCTCCGGTCTGGCCGGCGGCGGGCACCACGGCCAACCGCTCGGTCCCGACCTCGCCGATCGGGGCCACCGTCACGCCTTCGTACCCGAACCACTCGGCGCGCGCAGCATCGGTGCGCAGACCGTCGTCCGAGCCCGGCAAGGCGGCTGCCGTCCCGAACGCTCCCACTATCGATGTCGCTGCCGTCAGCGCTACGAACAACCTGCGTCGCATGGAGTTCCCGCTCTCCTGGCCCGACGCGGCCCACCCGCGTCGTTCACCGCCTTCCCAGGAGCTATCGGCAACCTTGCGCGCTCACTTCACGTGAACTTCTTCCAGGTTGTTTGCGATTGGTTGAAGGGTACGTGCACAAACAGCGCTCGCGCCATCACCCAGTGGGTAGATTTACTCCCACTCGATGGTGCCCGGCGGCTTCGAGGTCACGTCGTACGCAACACGGTTGACACCTCGCACCTCGCCGATGATGCGGCTCGCCATGCGCTCCAAGAGGTCGTATGGCAACCGTGCGAAGTCAGCCGTCATGGCATCGTCGCTCGTGACGGCGCGGATGATGATCGGGTGCCCGTAGGTGCGCTCATCACCCTGGACGCCGACGGAGCGGATGTCGGCCAGCACGGCGAACGCCTGCCAGATCTCACGCTCCAGACCGGCCTTGTGGATCTCCTCACGCACAATGGCATCCGCCACCTGCAAAAGGCTGACGCGCTCCCGGGTGACCTCGCCGATGATGCGCACCGCCAAACCCGGTCCGGGGAACGGCTGGCGCCAGACGATCTCGTCGGGCAGGCCCAGCTCGGAGCCGATCCGTCGGACCTCGTCCTTGAACAGGCTGCGCAACGGCTCGACCAGCTCGAAGTCGAGGTCCTCGGGAAGCCCGCCCACGTTGTGGTGGCTCTTGATCTTGGCCGCGGTGGCCGTGCCCGACTCGATCACGTCGGGGTAGAGCGTGCCCTGCACCAGGAACCGGGCGTCGGTGAGCCCGCCCCGGGCCTCCTCGAAGACCCGGATGAACAGCTCGCCGATCGTCTTGCGCTTGGCCTCGGGGTCGGTGACACCGGCCAGGCGCTCGAAGAACCGGTCCGCCGCACGGGCGTGGATGAGATCGATGCCGAACGTGCGGTGGAACGTGTCCTCCACCTGGTCGGCCTCGCCCAGGCGCATGAGGCCGGTGTCGACGAACACGCACGTGAGCTGCTTGCCGATGGCCCGGTGCACCAGCGCCGCGGCCACGGCCGAGTCCACCCCTCCGGACAGCCCGCAGATCGCCCGGCCCGAGCCCACCTGGACCCGGATGTTCTCGGTGGCGTGATCGATGACGTTGGTCATCGTCCAGGTCTGGCGGCAGCCGCACACCTCGGTCAGGAACCGCACGAGCAGGTCCTGGCCGTGCATCGTGTGGGCGACCTCGGGGTGGTACTGCACCCCGTAGAGGCCCCGCCCGGTCGATTCGAACATCGCCACCGGGCAGTCCTCGGTGCGGGCGGTGACGGCGAAGCCGTCGGGCACCCGGACGATGGCGTCGAAGTGGCTCATCCACACCGACTGCTCGTCGGGCAGCGTGTGTCCCAGCCGCCCGCCCCCCTCGAGCAGGGACACGGTGGTGCGGCCGTACTCGCCTCGCCCGGTCTTGGCCACCTCACCGCCGAGCTGCTGTGAGATGAGCTGGGCGCCGTAGCAGATGCCGAGCACCGGGATGCCGAGGTCGTAGACGGCCGGGTCGAGGCGGGGCGCGCCGTCGACGTGGACCGACGCCGGCCCGCCGGAGAGGATCAACCCCACCGGGTTGCGGGCCTTGAGCTCGGCCGCGGTGATCGTGTGGGGGACGATCTCGGAGTAGACGCGAGCCTCGCGAACCCGTCGAGCGATCAGCTGGGCGTACTGGGCGCCGAAGTCGACCACGAGCACGACGTCGTCGCCGGTGGCCCAGCCGCCGCGCACCGGCCCCGAAGGCGCCGGTGCGCCGTCAGCGGGGGGCGTCATCGCCCCATACCCACGCCCTGACCCTTCTGCAGCGCCTTGCCCTCCGTCTGCAGTGCCGGCGCCACCATGACCTCGGCCTTCTGGAACTCCTTGAGCGTCTCGTAGCCGGTGGTGGCCATCGAGGTGCGCAGCGCACCGAACAGGTTGAGCCGGCCGTCGTTCTCGTGGGCCGGGCCCACCAGGATCTCCTCCAGCGAGCCGCGCTGGGTGGTCCGCACCCGGGCGCCGCGGGGCAGGCTCGAGTGGAACGTGGCCATCCCCCAGTGCCAGCCCTTGCCCGGCGCCTCGTAGGCCGCGGCCAGCGGCGAACCGATCATCACCGCATCGGCGCCGCACACCACCGCCTTGGCGATGTCCCCGCCGGTGGCCATGCCCCCGTCGGCGATGACGTGCACGTACACGCCGGTCTCATCGAGGTGGCGCATGCGGGCGGCGCGGGCATCGGCGATGGCGGTGGCCTGGGGCACGCCGATGCCGAGCACGCCGCGGGTGGTGCAGGCATGGCCCGGACCGACGCCCACGAGCACGCCGGCCGCGCCGGTGCGCATCAGGTGCAGCGCCGCCTGGTACGAAGCGCAGCCACCGACGATGACGGGCATCTCCAGCTCGCGCACGAAGCGCTTGAGGTTCAACGGTTCGACGGTGCGCGACACGTGCTCGGCCGACACGACCGTGCCCTGGATCACCAGGATGTCGAGCTCGCCGGCCATGATCGGCACGACATACTGCGCGGCACGCTGCGGGGTGATGGCCGCCGCGGTGGTGATCCCCGCCGCCTTCATCTCCTTGATGCGGGCGGTGACCAACTCCGGCTTCATCGGCTCGGCGTAGATCTCCTGCATCCGCCGGGTGGCCTTCTCCACGTCGAGGTGGGCGATCTCCTCGAGGTAGGGCTCCGGGTCCTCGTAGCGGGTCCACAGGCCCTCGAGGTTGAGCACGCCGAGGCCACCGACGCGGCCGATCTCGATGGCGGTGGCCGGGCTGATGACCCCGTCCATGGCCGAGCCGAGCACCGGCAGCTCGAAGCGGAAGGCGTCGATCTGCCACGAGATGTCGACATCCTCGGGGTCGCGGGTCCGTCGCGACGGAACGATGGCGATGTCATCGAAGCCGTAGGCGCGCCGGCCCGACTTCCCCATCCCGATCTCGATCTCGGCCATCACTTGCTCCCTGTCAGGTTTCGGAGGATCTGTCGTGCCACTGCTTCGGACATCTGGAACGCGGTCTTCCGGCCGGCCTCCGATGCCGCGGTGATCAGCGAGCCGCCGGTCAGCGCATCGAGGCTCTCGAGGCCTTCGAGCAGTGCGTCCTTGGTGGCGTCGGTCGCCTGGTAGCCCATCTTGGTGAGCTGCTTCACGAGGTCCGACTCGGCCACCGGCGCCGGCGCCGCCTGGGCGACGAGGCGGAGGGCCTCCTTGGTGAGCTCAGCGCCGTGGCTGATCACCTCGGTGGGGCTCATGGCGGCACCTTCGCGCTCACCATCGACCGAGGCCAGCCACCGGCGCACCTTTGCACCAGTTCCTGCTGGGTCTCACCTTCGAACGACAGTGTGGGCATGCGCACGCCTTTCCCAGCCGCCCCGCACCCACCCGGCCAGCGGCGGGGCCGGTGGCCGGCAGCGCCGCGCCGGGCGCACGGCGTTCGCGGGTGGACGATCCGCCAACCCTAGTGTCCGGCGGGATCGGCGCACCGAATCGCCCCGGCATCGGTCACAACCGCGGACCAGGGTGTGCCGGGCGAGCCCCGGGCGTGCCGGGACCGGGCGACGATGCCGCCCGGTCGGTCTCGCCGGCGTGGCCGCGCCGTGGTCGGTGGTGCTGCGCTCAGCCGCGCAGGCGGGCCGCCATCGCGCCGATGACGAGCTTGGAGGCGGAGACCGTCGTGGTCATCGGGAAGGCGTGCAGCTGCCCGTCGAAGCGCAGGCATTCCGCATCGACGCCGGCTTCGCGCAACCGGTCGGCGTAGCGTTCCCCGTCGTCGCGCAGCGGATCGGCGCCGGCCGTCACCACCAGAGCCGGCGGCAGGCCGGACAGGTCGGCGGCGTGCAGCGGCGAGGCGTAGGGATCGGCGGTGTCGGCACCGTCGCCGAGGTAGGCCGACCAGTAGTGGGCCATGTCGGTTCGGGTCAGAAAGCCCCCATCGGCGTGCTCGTCGTAGGACGGCAAGGACATCGACGCGTCGAGGGCCGGGCACAGCAGGACCTGCAACGCCGGCAGGGGCGCACCCTGGTCCCGCAGCTTCAGGCAGGCGGCGGCCGCGAGGTTGCCGCCGGCGCTCGAACCGCACACGGCCAGCTTGTCGGGGTCGATGGCGTAGTCATGGGCCCGTTGCATCAGCCACTGCACGGCGATGACGGCGTCGTCGAGGGCCGATGGGTAGCGATGCTCGGGTGCGAGGTGGTAGTCGACCGACATGACGGTGGCACCCGACATCCGGGTGAGGAACCGGCAGAAGCTGTCGGCCATGTCCAGATCGCCGTACACCCAGCCGCCCCCGTGGAAGAACACGACGCCGGCATCGGAGCCACCCGGGTAGAAGCGCAGCTTGATCGGCCCGTGGCTGCCGCGCACCTCGGTGTCGTGGGTCTCGAACGCCGGGGCACCCGGATCCGGCCGGCGGAACGCCCGGCTCTGCGCACGCGCCTCCTGCGGCGACAGCTCGATGAACGGCCGCATGCCCGAGGCCTGCATCCCGTCGAGCACGGCCTGCGCTTCACGATGGAGTGCCATGGCTCAGGCATCGTATTGATGGCCGAGCCACTGGACGCGGATCGCCGCGAATCCCCAAGTCTTCCGGTCAAAACCTCACGACGAGGGAGGAAGGAGCGGCACCACCAGGACCCGGTTGCCCGACGACGCGGGGTCGCCGTCGTCGGGCTCGATGGTGACGGTCAGCGTGGGGAAGTCCTCCACCCGGACGCCGGCCCACAGGATCACGTCCTCGCCGGTGTGGAACGTGCCGATGGCCACCAGCCGCTCGCCGTCCACCGAGCGAAGCCACGCCTGGTAGAAGCGCCCCTCCTCCAACCGCTCGAGATCGGGCGCGTGCAACTCGATGCGCAGCCCCGACTGCGTGTCGGCCACGGTGACCGAACCGGGGCGGTCGTCGGGCAGGGCCACCTCGATGCTGATCGGCGGCGCGGCCGGATCGCGATCGAGCGCGGTGGTGACGATCACCGCCACCACCGCAGCGGCGGCGGCGGCCAGCAACGAGGTGCGCCACTGCCGGCGGCGAGCGGTGGCGAGCGGGATGACGGCGGCGTCACCGGCGGCGGGAACGCCGGCGCCGGGCCCTGCGGCGGCGGGGCGTGCGGCGACGGGGCGTGCGGCGACGGCGGCGCCGGCCACGAGATCGACGACGAGATCCTCGAGATCGGCCGGTGGCTCCTCCCAGCTGCCGGCGTCACCGAGCAGCACGGCGATCGCATCGAGCTCGGCGCGATCGTCGAGCAACAGCACGACCTCGGCATCGTCGAGCGGGTCGCCGCCGAGGTAGCGCTGCCAGCTCCTCGTTCACGCCGGCACCTCCTGCACGTGACCGAGCAGTTGCACCAACCGCTTGTGGAAGCGGAACGAGCGGGACTTGACCGTACCGACCGGCATGGAGAGCCGATCGGCGATCTCGCTGTGGGTGTAGCCGTCGAGGTGCTGCAGCCGGACGATCTCGGCCTCATCCGGCGGCAGCTGGGCGATGGCATGGCGAACCTGCCAGCGCCGCCAGGTGTCCTCGATGTCGAGGGCGTCGAGGTGCAGCGCCGGGTCACGGTCGCTCATGGCGTCGAGCGCCTCGGCCCGCCGCCGCTGCTCGCGCCGCAGCCCGTCGATGGCCACCCGGCGGGCGATGGTGTGCAGCCACGGCCCGAGATCCCTGGTGGGATCGAAGCTCTCCGCGGCGCGCCAGGCCTGCAGGAACGTCTGCTGGGTGGCCTCCTCGGCGAGCGACCGATCCTGCAGGATGCGCACGGCGATGGCGAACACCACCCGGCCGTACTCGCGATAGAGATCGCGGATCGCCGAGTGGTCACCCTCCCGGAAACGGGCGATGAGCTCGGCTCCCGTCACCTCGCGAACCGTAGCAGGATGCTTGTGGACGTTCTTGTTGCTGTGCTTGTTGCCCGGCTCCCTGTCGGTCGCCGGGTGCCGTCGGCGGACCAGGGCAAAACGACCGCAGCCGGCCCGGAGGCCGGCTGCGTGCGTGGAGGATGTGACCCCGGGGGGTTGGGTCACATCATGCCGGGCATACCGCCCATGCCACCCATGCCACCGCCCGGCATGGCCGGGGCCGGCTCGGGCTTGTCGGCCACGAGCGCTTCGGTTGTGAGCAGCAGGCCGGCGATCGACGCCGCGTTCTGCAGCGCCGCCCGGGTCACCTTGGCCGGGTCGATGACGCCGGCCTTCACCAGGTCCTCGAACTCGCCGGTGGCGGCGTTGAAGCCGATGGGGCCCTCGGCGGCGGCCACCTGCCCCACGATGACGGCGCCCTCGTAACCGGCGTTGGCGGCGATCAGCCGCGCCGGGGCGTCGAGGGAGCGGGCCACGATGGTGGCGCCGACCTTCTCATCGCCACTGAGCTCGGCGACGCGGGCATCGACCGCAGCCCGGGCCCGCACCAGGGCGGTGCCGCCACCGGCGACCACACCCTCCTCGATGGCGGCCCGGGTGGCCGACAACGCGTCCTCGATGCGGTGCTTCTTCTCCTTGAGCTCGACCTCGGTGGCCGCGCCGACCTTGATGACCGCAACACCGCCGGCCAGCTTGGCCAGGCGCTCCTGCAGCTTCTCACGATCCCAGTCGGAGTCGGTCTCCTCGATCTCGCGGCGGATCTGCGCCACGCGCCCGGCGACCTCGTCGCTCGAGCCGGCACCCTCGATGATCGTGGTGTTGTCCTTGGAGATGACGACCTTGCGGGCCCGACCGAGCAGGTCGAGCGTGACGTTCTCGAGCTTCAGGCCGACCTCTTCGGCGATGACGGTGCCACCGGTGAGGATGGCCATGTCCTGCAGCATCGCCTTGCGACGCTCGCCGAAGCCCGGTGCCTTGACCGCCACCGAGTTGAACGTGCCGCGGATCTTGTTGACCACGAGCGTGGCCAGCGCCTCACCGTCGACGTCCTCGGCGATGATCAGCATCGGCTTGCCGGCCTGCACCACCCGCTCGAGGGCGGGCAGCAGGTCCTTGATCGAGCTGATCTTGGACGAGTTGAACAGGATGTACGGATCCTCGAGGATCGCCTCCTGGCGCTCGGGATCGGACACGAAGTACGGCGACAGGTAGCCCTTGTCGAACTGCATGCCCTCGGTGAACTCGAGCTCGGTGCCGAACGTGTTCGACTCCTCGACGGTCACCACGCCGTCCTTGCCCACCTTGTCGATGGCCTCGGCGATGACCTCGCCCACGGCGGGATCGGCAGCGGAGATGGCCGCGACCTGGGCGATCTCCTCCTTGCCGCCGATCTCCTTGGACTGGTCCTTGATGGAGGCGACCGCAGCGGCCACCGCCGCCTCGATGCCCTTCTTCAGGCCCATCGGGTTGGAGCCGGCGGCCACGTTGCGCAGGCCCTCGCGGACGAGCGCCTGGGCCAGCACGGTGGCGGTGGTGGTGCCGTCACCGGCGACGTCGTTGGTCTTCGTCGCCACTTCCTTGACGAGCTGGGCCCCCATGTTCTCGTAGGGGTCCTCCAACTCGATCTCCCGGGCGATGGAGACACCGTCGTTGGTGATGGTGGGGGCGCCGAACTTCTTGTCGAGCACGACGTTGCGGCCGCGCGGGCCGAGGGTGACCTTGACTGCGTCGGCCAGCTTGTTCACGCCGGCTTCGAGGCCGCGGCGGGCCTCTTCGTTGAAGGCGAGGAGTTTGCTCATCGATGCCGCAGGGGTCAGCCGACCACGGCCAGCACGTCACGGCTGGACAGGATGAGCAGGTCCTCGCCCTCGACGGAGATCTCGGTGCCGCCGTACTTGGAGTAGACGACGCGGTCACCGACCTTCACGTCGGAGGGGATCAGCTCACCCGTCTGCTCGGAACGCTTGCCCGGGCCCACGGCCAGGACCTCTCCCTGCTGCGGCTTCTCCTTGGCGGTGTCGGGGATCACCAGGCCGCTGGCGGTGCGCTCCTCCGCCTCCAGCGGGCGAACGACGATGCGGTCCTCGAGGGGACGAAGGTTCATGGATCGAGCCTCCAGATTCGGATGGCGGTGCTTCGTTAGCACTCGCGAGTGGCGAGTGCTAACGATAGGCCCGCCCTCCGCGCTTCGGCAAGCCCCCGGCGCCGACGACCCCGTGTTCGTTCAGGCGAGGGTCGGCACGAGGGCCCAATTTGGGTCGACGCCGCTGTCGAGCGGTGACCCACCCCGGGTGCGCAGGCGCCAGCAGCCGGCGGCGGCCACCATGGCGGCGTTGTCGGTGCAGTAGGCCAGCGAGGGCAGCAGCGCCCGCCGGCCGTCGGCCATGGCGGCGTCCAGCCAGCGCTCGCGCAACCGGCTGTTGGCCGCCACCCCGCCGGCGAGCGACATGGCCCGCGCCCCGATCCCGTCGGCCGCCCGCCGGGCCTTGGCCACCAGCACGTCGACCACCGCCTCCTGGAAGGAGGCGGCCACGTCGGTGGCCTCGACGTCGGGGTTGCGACGCACGTGGTTCACCACCGAGGTCTTCAGGCCCGAGAACGAGAAATCGAGGCCGTCGTGCAGCATCGAGCGCGGGAAGGCGATGGCGTCGATGGCGCCCCGGGTGGCGAGGCGGTCGATCACCGGACCCCCGGGGTAGCCCAGCCCGAGGTAGCGGGCCACCTTGTCGAAGGCCTCGCCGGCGGCGTCGTCGAGGGTGCGCCCGAGCAACCGGTACTCGCCGGGACCCTCCATACCGATCAGCATGGTATGGCCGCCGGAGACAGCAGCACCAGCAGCGGGAAGGCGACGTCGGGTTCCTCGAGCATCGGCGCGAACAGGTGGGCCTCGAGGTGGTTGACCGCCACGAACGGCACGTCCCACACCATGGCCAGCGCCTTGGCCGCGCTCACGCCCACCAGCAGGGAGCCGACGAGGCCGGGGCCGGCCGTGGCGGCCACGCCGTGGAGGTCGGCGCCGTCGACGCCGGCTTCGAGCAGCGCCTCGGCCACCACCGGGTTGAGCGACTCGATGTGGGCCCGGGAGGCGACCTCGGGCACGACCCCGCCGAACCGGGCGTGCAGCTCGATCTGGCTGGCCACCGCCGAGCTGAGCACCTCGAAGGTGCCGTCGGCGGCGCGGGCGACCACCGCCGCCGCCGTCTCGTCGCAGGAGGTCTCGATACCGAGCAGCACGGCGCGCTCGCCCACCACGTCCACCGTCACACCCTCTCGATCCTGGTCGGACCGGGCAACGACGCCTCGATGGCGGCCAGCCGCTCCCCGTAGGCCGGCGCATCGATGTCGTGCGCCCACATGACCAGCGCGTCCTCGTTGACCTCGGCGTAGTAACCCTTGCGCACCCCGGCGGGGGCGAAGCCGAACTTGCGGTACAGCTCCTGGGCGGGTCGGTTGCTCATGCGCACCTCGAGGGTCATCGACACCGCGCCCCGGGCCACCGCCCGGGAGGCGAGCACGAGCATCAGCCGGGTGCCGATCTTGCCGCCGTGCAGCTGGGGGTCCACGGCGACGGTGGTGATGTGGCACTCGTCGAGGGTGAGCATGAACCCGCCGTATCCGCACACCCGGTTGGCCCGCCGGGCCACCACGTAGAGCCGGCTGCTGGGCAGCGACAGCTCCCCCAGGTACAGCCCCATCGTCCACGGCCTCGGGTAGACCTGCTTCTCGATGCGCAGCACCGACGGCAGGTGCCGGCGGCGCATCGGCCCGATCACCAGCTCGGCCGGCTCGGCCAGCTCGTCGACCCGCAGCGCGCTCACGCCGGGCCTCCGGCGGAGCCGGGGCGCTGCACCCAGTTCGCCTCGGCGTCGGGCTTGCGCAGGTAGGTGGGATGGATCTCCTCGGGGGCCACGAACTCCTCCCGCACCGCCTGGGCGTGGGCCAGCTGCACCAACGCCCACGCCGACGGGTGGGCCAGCGCCCGGTCGGCCAGCTCGACGCCCTTGAGATCGGCGAAGTGCTCGGCGTAGCGCAGCGCGCCATCACCCACCAGCAGGTGGGGGCCGTCGGCATGGGCGTCGCGCTCGCCGGCGAGCTCGAGCGGCGACCACACCGCGGCTTCGTCGAGGCGCTGCAGCCCGCCGGGGGTGGCCCGGTAGGAGGCGGCGAACACCTCGCTGCGGCGGGCGTCCATCACCGCCACGATGGTGCGGGGGCTGAGCCGCACCGGGAACGCGAGCAGGTCGAGCGAACCCACGCCGATCATGGGGATGCGCAGCGCCAGCGCCATGGCCTTGGCGGTGGCCAACCCGACGCGCAGGCCGGTGAACAGTCCCGGGCCGACGCCCACGGCGATGGCGCCGAGATCCCGGTAGCGCACATCCGCGGCCCGGCACACCTGGGCGATCATCGGGGCCAGCAGCTCGGCATGGCGCTGGTCGCGGTTGACCTGGGCGGCGGCACGCACGCCCTCGTAGCCGCCGATGGCGCAGCTGACCTGGGTGGAGGAGGTCTCGATGCCGAGCACCA
The DNA here is from genome assembly GCA_041394365.1 of Acidimicrobiales bacterium. Lineage (GTDB taxonomy): Bacteria > Actinomycetota > Acidimicrobiia > Acidimicrobiales > CAIXPF01 > CAIXPF01. Next base: position 945 of record JAWKIM010000021.1, on the reverse strand, counting down.
GCATCAGGCACCTCCAGCGGCGGCGGCGGGCAGCTCGCGGCACAGGGCGGCGAAGCGATCCGCCCAACCCGAACCGGTGCACTGCACCCGCACCTGCCGGTCCTCGTCGCGCTCCCCCAGCTCGAGCGTGATCTCGAGGTAGTCGGCGGGCAGGGCCGGTCGGATGGCGTCACCCCACTCGATGAGGGTGACGCCGCCGGAGTCGAGCAGCTCCGCCAGGCCGAGCTCGATCGTCTCCTCGATCTGATCGATCCGGTACACGTCGAGGTGGTGCATCACCAGCCGGCCCTCGTAACGGTGGTGCAGCGTGAAGGTGGGGCTGGTGATCGGCTCCCGGACGCCGAGGGCGGCACCGAAGCCCTGGCAGAAGGTGGTCTTGCCGGCGCCCAGGTCACCGGTGAGCAGCACCAGGTCGCCCGGCCGGCTCAGCCGGGCGAGCGCGGCGGCCACGGCGGCGGTCCGGGTGGCCGATTGGGTGAGGACGACGAGTTCGGGCGGCATTCGGCGCACGAGACGATACCCCGCCGGAAGGACCCTCCCCTACCGCCTGTGCGGGAGCGCGTCCCGCGGAGGGGTCGGACGGCTCAAGGACAGCGCTCCGGGCGCCGTTGCGAAGCGAGGTCGGCAGCCGCTCCCCCGGTCGCCGACGAACCGAGACACCGCTCAACCACCAGCTCTGACCGACCGTCACGGATCGACGGAACCGGTCTCCGGCCGCGCCGCGCGCGCCGCCGAACCCGCCGCCGGCGCTCGCCGGCCGTGCTCGTCGCCGGCTTCGCCGGAGATCCGGCCATGGAGGGCCGTCACCGTGTCAGATCGACGTTCCGATGCCACCGTCCCGCCGCTGCCGTTGCTCACGTTCGGCTTCCGGGCGACACCGACCACCCTCGCCGTCGGCGCCCAGGCGATCGCCCGCATCAGCTACCCCTGGCGGGAGCTGCTGCC
>JAWKIM010000020.1:0-183916 GCA_041394365.1 Acidimicrobiales bacterium | reverse complement strand
AGGCCGGGGTGGGCGGTTCGCCCGAGAAGCTGATCGTGCAGGGCGTCAACCGCCAGCAGGACCTGCAGCAGTACGTCGGTCGCTCCCTGGGCGACATCGCCACCGCCGAGGGCAAGCACCCGATCGAGGTCATGCTGGACCTGTCGCTGATGGGCGACCTCAACGTCGAGTTCCTCGGCCCCGATCGCGGCTCCAACGCCGACTTCATGGCCGAGATGACCAACGACTCGCCCTACACCATCCCCGGCGTCTCCGACGGTGGTGCGCACACCAAGTTCTTCAACGGTGGCAGCTGGTCCACGGACTACCTGCGCTGGTTGGTGCGCGACGAGGGCAAGGTCACCTTGGAGGAGGCGCACTACCGCATGTCGGCGCTCGCCGCCCACGCCGCCGGGTTCAAGGACCGCGGTGTGATCAAGGAGGGTGCCGCGGCCGACGTGGTGGTCTACGACATGGAGGAGCTCGACATCGAGCCGGCGTGGATCGGTGAGGTGGTGCACGACCTGCCCGGTGGCGAGTGGCGCCGCATCCAGCGGGCCAAGGGCTACCACCACATCCTCGTCAACGGCGTGGAGACGTTCACGAACGGGGACTGCACCGGCGCGGTGCCCGGCAAGCTGCTGCGCCACGGCCAGATGTAGCAGCGTCCCGGCTGTTGCAGACCGCGTCGAGCGGCGACGGCCCCGGCTCACCCCGGTGCTGTCGCCGCTGCCGCGCTCGGCCTGATCTGCCGGCGCGTTGACGGGTGTTCAGCTGAACACGTGACGACCGTCGTCACGAGATCTCGATGCCATCCCAAGCCTCGCGCTCGGCGGCATCGGGGTCCTCGACTGATCGGCATCGGACGTCGAGCAGCATCGTGGTACGTCGTTCTGGCTCGTAGCTGGCCCAGGTCTGGAGCTCGGGTGTCACAGGTGACCCATGGCGGGCGAATGCCGCCCATGCAGCGCTGGTGAGCCTCGCAAGATCGTGACGCTCCGGGCGGCTGCCGCTCAGCGCGGCTGCGTCTGCGTTGCCGAACGTGAAAGCGACGTCCATGGCGTGGGGAGCACCCAGCGCGCCATCCTCCACATCAGAGGCGAAATCGAACCGATACATCCAAACAGGGCCTGCCCAACGCAGCCTTGCGTTCGGCCATTCGGATCGATCCCACGCGAAAGCGATCCGTCAACATCGCGGCAAGTCGTTGTGTCGGTGTCGCATCTGGGCGGGTCTGGGAGTACACGCTGTACAGGTGCTGCGCCCGTTCACCGGCCAGCGGTAGGACGGCGGCGATCGCACCGGCGTCGTCAAGCGTGTCCAGTCGCTCGTCCGGATACGTGAAGAACGTCATCTCGTCTCTCGTGGTGCCGATGAGCAGAGGTACCGATGCCGACACGGAAGGCGCATCAGGGTCGAACGGATGACGGGGGAGCACGCCTCCGTCGACAACCGGCCCAAAGGTGCGAGGCCGCCGAAGCCGAGCGGCCCGCCGAGCACGCGTACGAGCCGCCACGATGGCTTCGACTGGCGGACAGCAGCTGCTTCGGGTCCGACGCAAGGTCGAGATCGTCCAACAATGCACGGGTGACCTCCGCCGCCGCGCCTGAGAGCTCGCTTCGCAGCCGTGGTCCGCTCTGCACGATCGCCCGCTGGAACAACCCCTCGGCGGCGGGCGTCGCAAGCAGTGTCGATACCTTTGCCCCGCCGCCGGACTCACCGAAGATCGTCACGTTGGACGGGTCGCCTCCGAACGCCCCGGCGTTGTCGTGCACCCAGCGCAAGGCAGCCACGATGTCGAGGTTGCCTACATTGCCCGAATCGGCGTACTCCTCGCCGAGCACATCAGCGAGGAACAGGTACCCCAAGGCGCCCAGACGATGGTTGATCGACACGACCACGACGTCGTGCTGGCTGGCGAGCGACGCTCCGTCGAACACAGGCATCGACCCCGAACCGAGGGTGTGCGCCCCACCATGGAGTGACACCATCACCGGGCGAGGTTCGTTGCCGGCGACACCGGCTCCCAGATGTTCAGGACGAGACAGTTCTCGCTCTGCGCCTCGGTACACATCATGTCGGTGAGCAGCGACAGCATCCGCCGGCTCCGGGCGCTGGGCGGAAAGCTCATCGGCGGCTGCGGTGCGGCGGGTCCGATCGCCGTGGCGTCGCGCACCCCAGTCCATGGTCGAAGGGGCGGCGCGGGACGAAAGCGGGCCGCTCCATCGACCTCGCCTGCATACGGCACACCCAGGAACTGCACGACGCCACCACCAGCGGCCGCAGATCCCCGGATCCGCCCCGTCGCCAGCTCGCGCACCATGTCTCGCATCTCGGTCCCCCTCCTGAGCACGTCGGCACAGGGGTCGCCGCTGCTCAACCACAAGACGATAGGGCATCGGCGATCGCCACCAACGGGTTGCGCAGTCGGCACCGCCGTGTCACGTCAATGGCATCCCCGCGCCCGACTCGTCTCCGCGCGTGAAACCACGAACGAGCGGCGCGTGAAAACGCCATCGGGCCGCTGGCACGGCGCGCCGGCGGGCGGGCGGTCAGCTGCGGTTGGGTTCGCCGCCGAGGGCACCGGCGGCGCGCAGCTCGGCCAGGCGCTCGGGCGGGTAGCCGAGGACCTCGCACAGCACGTACTCGGTGTGCTCGCCCAGCGCGGGCACGTGCGAGGGCACCGGCGGGGTGCGGACCAGCTCGATGCGGGTGCGTTCGATGAGCCGGTCGGGCTGGCCCCGATGCGGCACGGTCACCGTGTGATCGAGGTGCTCCAGCTGCGGGTCGGGGGGCGACCCCGCGTGCAGCACGGCGTGGGCGGGGATGCCGGCGGCCTGCAGCGCCGCCTCGGCGTCGTGCGGGGGCCGGTGCCGGGTCCACGCCGTGATCGCCTCGTCGATCTCGGCGCGCCGTGCCCGGCGGGCCTCGGCGCCCCGGAGGTCGGGCGCGTCGCCCCACTCGGGCCGCCCCAGCAGCGTGGCCAGCGCCCGCCAGTCCTCGTCGTCGCGCACGGCCACCGCCACCCACTCGTCCTCGCCGGCACTCGGGTAGATCCCATGGGGTGACATGGCCGGATCGTCGTTGCCCAGCCGGTCCCACGCCGCCCCGGTGAGCTGGTGGTCGAGGATGGCCGGCGCCAGGTAGTGCACCGACGCCTCGATCTGGGACTGGTCGAGGTAGCGCCCCTCGCCGGTGCGGCGCCGGTGCTCGACCGCAGCCAGCAGCACCGCCACCGAGATGCGGGGCGCGCACACATCGGTGTACGCCCCGTAGGGCCCGGCCGGCGGCTGGTCGGGCCACCCGGTGGGTTGCACCATGCCGCCGATCGCCGCGCCCATCGTGCCGTACCCGGCCATCAGCGAGTACGGCCCGTCCTGGCCGAACAGGCACGAGCTCAACATGATCAGGTCGGGCTTGACCTCGCGCAGCGTGCGCTCGTCGAGGCCCCATGCCTTCATCGCCTTGGGCGAGAACGACTCGGTGACCACATCGGCCCACCGCACGAGATCCAAGATCACCTCGCGGGCCCTCGGGTGGTTGGGGTCGAGGGTGACGCTGAGCTTGCCGGCGTTGATGCTGCCGAACGCCATCGACGTCTCCCGGCCCGCCTTGCCGCCCCAGTAGGGGGCGAGCAGCCGCACGGTGTCCATGCGGGCGGCGTTCTCCACCCGGATGACCGTGGCGCCGTACTGGGCCAGGACCCCGGTGGAGGTGGGCCCGGCCATCACCCACATCAGGTCGAGGACCTTCAGCCCGGCCAGGGCCCATCGCTCGAGCCGCCCGCTGCCGCGCCGTGGCCCACGGCGGTCGGGGGTCGCTCGGCCTTCCCGCAGGTCGATCACCCGGCGCAGCTCGTCGAGCACCTCATCGGTGTGCTGGCCGGCGGCCGGTGCCGGGCGCTCGGCGTTCGCGCCGCCCTCGGCACCGCGCACCAGGTGGGCGGGCACCTTGACGGTGCGGCCGTCGGGCAGCTGCTCGGCCCGCCAGAAGCCGCGCTCGGCGAGCTGCGGGCTGTCGAGCAGATCTCCCACGGTGGACACCGGCACCAGCAGCAGGCGGCGATCCAGCGCCGCCGCCAGCAGCTCGGCCTTCGTGCGGGTCCGCAGGAACGCGCCCACCGCGTCCACCAGTTGCTGCAGGGCGGTGTTGGGCAGGTCGCCCGAGCGCACCGCCCGCAGGTGGGTGCGCCACGGCAGCTCGGCCAGCTCGTCGCCGATGGCGCCCTCCTCGCGGAGGTAGCCGAGCAGGCGGTCGAGGAACGGCTTGTTGCCCGGATCGAAGGCGATGGTCAACGACACGAACCCGTCGGCGCAGGGCCACACGAACGGGAACCGCACCCCGCACATGGTGAAGCCACTGCCCGAGCGCTGCAGGGGCTTGTGGCCCACCCGCTCGGCCTGCAGGTTGAAGAACGACGCCAGGTTCTTGGCCCGCTGGGCCGACACCTCCACCCGCTGGCCCCGACCGGAGCGGCGGGCCTCGTAGCGGGCGATCAGGGCGCCGCCCGCCGCCTCGGCCCCGGCGTGGGCCCAGGCGGTGATGCCGGCGGTGCGCAGCGGCGCCCGGTCGGCCTCGCCGGCCAGGTGCACGGTGCCGGCGGCGGCCTGCACGATCAGGTCGGTGGCCGCGTAGGACGCCTTGGGCCCGTGCGAGCCGAACGCGGTGATCGACACCCACACCAGCGCCGGGTTGACGGCGGCCAGCTCGTCGTAGCCGAGGCCGCGGCGCTCCCAGGTGCCGGGGTCGGCCGATTCGATGAGGATGTCGGCGCCGCGCACCAGCTCCAGCAGCGCGGCGCGCCCGGCGTCGGTGTCCGCGTCGAGCTCCACACTGCGCGAGCCGCGGGTGTACGCCACCCACGTCGCCGTGCGCTCGTGACCGCCCGGCGGCTCCACGTGGATGACGTCGGCCCCGAGCTGGCCCAGCACGTACCCGCAGACGAGGCCACGCTCATCGGACAGGTCGAGCACCCGATCGTTGGCGAGCATGCGGACCCCCCGGTTTCGCCACGCGTACGACGGCGGCAGCCTACGCTGCGGGCGGACGCAGGGGGAGCGGACACGATGGACACGTTCGTACTGGTGCACGGGGCATACCAGGGGGGATGGATCTGGCACCCCGTGGCCCAGCGTCTGGAGGCGGCCGGCCATCGGGTGCTGCGGCCCACGCTCGACGGGTGCGCCGAGCGGCGTGGCGCGCTACGACCCGGCATCACCACCGAGACCCACGGGGCCGAGGTGGCGGAGCTGCTCTACTACGAGGACCTGCGGGACGTGACGCTCGTGGGCACCAGCTCGGGCGGCATGGTGCTGTGCCGGGCGGCGGAGCTGGCGCGCGAACGCGTGAGCCGGGTGGTGTTCGTGGATGCGCTGGCCCTGCGCGACGGCGAGTGCATCGCCGACTTCGTCAGCCGGCCCCGGGCGGTGACCACCGAGCTGGCCACCGGCCCGACCCCGGAGGACGCCGAGCAGCGGCTGTTCGCCGACCTCGACCCGGCCTTGCGCCGGTGGGCCATCGACCGCTGCACGCTGCACCCGCTCGCCCCCATGACCGAGCCGGTGCACCTCGAGCGCTTCTGGGACCTGCCCTGGCGGGCGATGGTCATCGCCTGCCTGCGCAGCGTCAACCCGCCGCAGTCCCATCAACGCCGCACCGCCGAGGCGCTCGGTGCGGCATGGGCCGAGCTCGACGCCGGGCACTACCCGATGCTGTCGAACCCCGACGAGCTGGCCGCCCTGCTGGCCGGCGGGGTCTGACGACGTCGGCATCGGCGCCGGCCCGCGCCGAGGCGGTTCCCGCCGCCGGGGTGGCGGCCGCGCTCGCCTCGTTGCGGGCGCCGCACTTCGCCAAGGTGTGGGCGGCCGGCTGGATCTGGAGCATCGCCCGCTGGGGCATGGGCTTCCTCGGCGCCTTCGTGGTCAACGATCTCACCGGTTCCCCCGGCTGGTGCAGCTCACCGGCAGCTTCATGTGGGGGCCGCTGCTCGTCGCCGGGTTGGTGGGCGGTGCCCTCTCCGACCGGGTCGACCGCCGGCTGGCGGTGCTGGGCCAGCTCGGTCTGATGATCCCGCTCACCGCGCTGATCGGTGTGCTGGCGTTGGGCGACGCACTGCAGACGTGGATGGTCTACCCGTTCCTGCTGGTGGTCGGGTTCGGCTGGATCGTGGACATGACCGTGCGGCGGGCGATGATCTACGACCTCGTCGGCGAGGCCCACGTCAACGGGGCGATGGCGCTGGAGATGCTCAGCTCCTCCGCCGGGTTGGCCATGGGGGCGTTGATCGGCGGCACCGTCATCGAGGCGTTGGGCGTGGGCCAGGCGTACCTGGTGATCGCCGGCGGGTTGGGGGTGGCGCTGGTGGTCATGTGGCGGGTGCCGTCGGTGGCCCGGGCCGTGCCCGCCGGTGGCGCGACGCCGGCCGGTGGCGCGACGCCCGCCCGGGAGCCGTTCCTGCGTTCGGTGGCCGACGGGTTCCGGGCCCTGCCCGGCAACCGGGCGCTGGTGTCGATCCTGGGGGTCACCGTCTTCGTGGACTTCTTCCACTTCTCGTTCTTCCCGATCGTGCCGTTGATCGGGAGGCGCCTCGACGTGTCGCCCACGTTGATCGGGCTGCTTTCGGCCTCGTCGGGCTTGGGGATGATGGCCGGCTCGCTGTGGGTCGCCGCCCGCCGCCCGCACCGCGGCCGGGCGTACGTGGCCGGCTCGATGGCGGCGTGTGCGCTGCTGATCGGCTTCGCCTCCGTCGGGACCTACGCGCTGGTGCTCGCCTTCGCGCTGGCGGCCGGCGTGTCGATGGGCCTGTTCGGCTCCACGCAGACCGCGCTGGCCATCACCTCCACCAGCGCCGAGCTGCGGGGCCGGGCCATGGGGCTGCTGTCGATGGCCATCGGCGCCCTACCGGTCGGTATGTACGCGTTGGGGGAGCTGGCCCAGGCGGTGGGTCCGACCAAGGCCCTGGTGATCTTCAACGTGGCCGGCCTGGTGGGCCTCGCCGTGTGGGTGAAGGTCCGCCCCGAGGTGCTGTCGGTCCGCTGAGCGTGCTGCGGACCTCCGCCGCGTGCAGCCGGCCCGTACGGCTGCCTCCGGCCCACCGGGCAGCCCTGCGCCGGATCGGCCAGACTGCGCCGATGAGCGACACGCAGCACAGCGAGCGCACCGGTCGGGGCGAGCGGTTCGGCATCCGGTGGGGTCTGGCCGGCGGGGTGGCCCTGCGCACCATCGCCGAGGTGCGGGAGCTGGCCGCGTGGGCGGATGGCGCCGGGTTCGACGCCTACTGGGTGTCCCAGGGCGGTGCCGTCGACCCGGTGGTGGCGCTGGCCGCCGCCGCCGATGTGGCGCCCGCGCTGGCCGAGGTGGGCACCTCGGTGGTGCCGCTCTACGGCCGCCACCCGCTGCCGCTGGCCCAGGCGGTGCGCACCGCCCAGTCGGCCTGGGGCGGCCGGTTCACGCTGGGCGTCGGGCCGTCGCACCGGGCGTCGGTGGAGCCCAACCTGGGGCTGTCCTGGGACCGGCCCTTCGCCTACACCCGTGACTTCCTCGCCGGTCTGCAGCCGTTGCTGCGCGGCGAACAGGCCGATGTCGACGGCACCGAGGTCACCACCCACGGCGCGCTCGACGTCGACGCCGCCGACACGCCCGTGCTGCTGGCTGCGCTGGGGCCGAAGATGCTGGCGTTGGCCGGGCAGGTCACCGCCGGGACCACGGTGGGCCAGTGCGGGCCCAGGACGATCGCCACGTTCATCAGACCGACCATCGACGCCGCCGCCGAGGCCGCCGGGCGCGGCGAGGCGCCGCGCATCGTGGCGCTGGTCCGCATCTGCGTCACCGACGACCCCGGCCCGGCCTACCGGCTGGCCCAGCAGATCGGCGCCGGGTACAAGGTGCTGCCGTCCTACGCCGGTGTGCTCGCCCGCGAGGGCGTCGAGGAGCCGGCCGACCTGTTCCTCATCGGCTCGTGGGAGCGGGTGCTCGACGGGCTCGGGGCCTACGCCGCCGCCGGCGTGACCGACCTGCGCATCGAGGTGTCGGCGCCGGATGCCGGCACCCGCGACGCCACCCGGGCGGCGCTGGCCGCCCACCTCGGCGGGTGAGCGGGATCAGTTGCTGCCGGCGGTCCGCTCGTCGTAGGACACCACGGCGTCGGTGACCAACCCGTCGCCGTCCCACACGACGGTCTCGGCCACCAACTGGCCGCGCTGGTTGCGGTAGAGGATCGTGCAGCCGTCGACCGTGCGCAGCGCCGCCTCCAGCGTGAAGCGGACCTCGGAGTCCGGTCCGAGGGCGGGGCCCCAGTAGGCCCGCAGCGCCTCGTGCCCGGTGACCACCCCGCCGGAGGACGGCACCCGCACCGCGGCCAGCGGCGAGCGCACGGTGGCGTCGGGGTGGTAGTGCGACAGGATCCGATCGAGGTCGTGGGCGTTCCAGGCGTCCACCCACTCGGCGGCGAAGGCGGCGACGTCGCGGCTCATGGCCGCAGCGTAGGCCCGGCCGGCGGCGCCACCCTCGGCGATTTCGGCTCCGGCTGCCGCGCCTGGCCCCCGGGCCCCGGCCCCTCAGCATCGGTGGACCAAGTGGGTAGACTAACCGGCATGGCCCGCACGGTGAACGTCCACGAGGCGAAGACCCACCTCTCCCGGTTGCTCGAGGAGGTGCACGCCGGCGAGGAGATCATCGTGGCCAAGGCCGGGGTGCCGTATGCGAAGTTGGTGCCGATCGACGGTCCCCGCCCCCGACGGCTCGGGTTCCTCCCGGAGCTTCGCGCCGCCGGTGATGCGGTGCTCCAACCACTGGCGGACGACGAGCTCGACGCCTACGAACGTCCACTGTGAGCAGGCTGCTCCTCGACACCCACGCCCTGCTCTGGGCGGTTGCGGCCCCGGAGCGGCTCAGCGCCCCGGTCCGCCAGCACCTGCTCGACCCGTCCACCGAGCTGTTGGTCTCGGCCGCGTCGGCCTGGGAGATCGCCACGAAGCACCGCCTGGGCAAGTTGCCCGACGCCGCCGTGCTGCTCGACGGGTGGGACGACGCCCTGGTCCAGTTGCGCGCCGACCCGTTGCCCATCACCCATGCGGACGCGCTCCGGGCCGGGCGGTATGACGTGACCCATCGGGATCCCTTCGACCGGCTGCTCGCCGCGCAGGCCGAGCACAGCGGTGCCCGGCTCGTGACCGCCGACGCGGCGTTCGCCATCTTCCCGGTGACGCTGCTGTGGTGACCGGCCGGTAGCTTGGCCGCCGATGGGCTGGCACCTGGCGCAGATCAACGTGGGGCGGTTGCGGGCACCGCTCGACGCAGACGAGATGGCCGAGTTCGTGGCAGCGCTGGGCCCCGTCAACGAACTGGCCGAGGCCAGCGACGGGTTCGTGTGGCGGCTGACCGACGAGGACGGCGCCTCCTCCAGCTATGTGCGCATCCCCCAGGTGGACGATCCGCTGGTGGCGGTGAACTACTCCATCTGGCGTGATCTCAGCGCGCTGAAGGCGTTCGTCTACCGCAGCGGGCACGCCCCGTTCCTGCGGCGCCGGCGGGCGTGGTTCGAGGCGCCCGCCGAGGCGATCACGGCCTGCTGGTGGGTGCCCGCCGGCGACATCCCGTCGCTGGCCGAGGCCTACGACCGCCTGCTGCACCTCCGGGCCCACGGCCCCACCGAGCGGGCGTGGACGTTCGCCCGGCCCTTCCCCGCCCCGACCGACTGACCTCGACGGACCGCGACTGACCTCGACGGACCGTGACTGACCTCGACGGACCGTGACTGACCTCGGCTGACCTCGGCGGACCGGTCGGTACGCCTGGTTGGCGGGCCCTCCGTGCGGTGTCTGTGCGTCGGCGGTCGTCGCCGGCGCCGTACCAAGCGGTATGTTGTGCGTTCGCCCAGGTCGGAGCCGTGGGCGTGGTGCCCCGCTCCGAGGCGTTGACCCTGGGTGCACGAACACCGCGGCCGAGGGCCTGGCCGGCGGGCCCCGCTCGGAACGGGAAGCGGGCGGGAGGCGGCGGCGGGAACGCGGCGGCGAGAAGGCGGCGGGAACGCGGCGGCGAGGCGGCGGCGGCGAGAAGGCGGCGGGAACGCGGCGGCGGGAACGCGGCGGCGGGAACGCGGCGGCGGCGAGAAGGCGGCGGTGCCCGGAAAACCTGTCGCGCTCGATTCGACGTCGATTCGGAATTGGTCGTGAGACACGTTTTTCGGTGACGGGCGGTGTGAAACGGCGCCCTCGACGCGCGTCTCGGCAACTGTCTGTGAGCAACCGGACCCACCCCGTCGAACCCGCCGAATCGAAATCGAATCGCCGCCGATGGTGCGCCTGGGCCGCCGGACGGGCGCGCCGGTGGGCTGCCGGACGGGAGCGCCGTGGGCACCCTGGATGCAGGCGGGCGCCGACGGGTGATGGGCGCAGGCGGGCGCCGGCCGGACCGCGCCCGACGCCGGCGGGCGCCGACCGGGTGCGGGTTCGCTGCCGGCCCGGCGGCGCGATCATGCACGGAGCGGGAACCGCGGGCATCCCACCGTTCGTCTCACCGACGGGCGCGGCCCGAGCCCGCAGCGGGCGCAGCGGCGCCGGGTGGAGGGGAGCAGATCATGCGCACGAGGCACAACCCGAGGGCTCGGCGCTCGCTCGGCGCGCTGCTGGCGGCTGCGCTGCTGGCCGGTTGCATCGGCGGCGGCGATGAGCAGGACGCCGCGCCCTCGGCCACCACGGCCGGCGACCGGCAGCTCACCAACGACGATCCGGGGACCCGCATGAAGCTTCGGCTCAGCACCGGCAGCGCACTCGACACCGGCCGGCTGCCGCTCGCCGTGCAGGACGGCACGCCGCTGGACCAGGCGGCCATCGACGCCATCACCGATCGGCTGCCGGCGTGGACGCCCGCCACCGACGCCGAGCCGACGGTCAGCTGGCCGACCGAGACCCTGCCGCGCCCTCGCGCCGGGCGCACCATCGACACCCCCCTCGGCGTGAGCACCGGCGGCTCCGCACCCACCACCACGCCCGCCGCGCTGGCGGTGCAACGGGTGCAGCCCTCCGGCGACGTGGCCGTCGCCCCGTTCGTCAGCATCACGTTCAACCAGCCGATGGTGCCGCTGGCCACCCTCGCCCAGCTCGACGCCGAGGACGTGCCCGCCACCATCGAGCCCCGCATCGACGGGCGCTGGCAGTGGCTCGGCACCCAGCTGCTCCGCTTCGACGCCGCCGCCACCGACCGCAGCGTGCCGGGCGCGCCCGACCGGCTGCCCATGGCCACCGAGTTCACCGTCACGGTGCCGGCGGGCACGCAAGCCGCCTCGGGGGCCGAGCTCGCCCAGGCCACCTCGTTCCGCTTCCGCACGCCGGCCCCGTCGGTCCAGTCCTTCCAGCCCACCGGCGTGGACCTCGCCCTCGACGCGGTGTTCGTGGCCTCCTTCGACCAGCTGGTCGACCCGGCCGAGGTGGTGCGGGCCATCACCGTGACCGCCGACGACCGGGCGCAGGCCATCCGGGTCGCCACCCCGGCGGAGATCGAGGCGGCCGAGGCCGTCGACACCAGCGCCTTGTTGGCCGGCCGCTGGGTGGCGTTCCGCACGGTCGACCCGCTGCCCGCCGACGCCGCCGTCCGGGTCACCGTCGGGCCCGACGTGCCCTCCGCTGAGGGCCCGCTGCGCTCGACCGAGCCGGAGACGTACACGCTGCGGACCTATCCACCGTTGATGCTGCGCAGCGCCGGCTGCGGCGACGGCGGTGCCTGCGCCCCGTCGAGCCCGCTCGTGCTCCGCTTCAGCAACCCGCTCGACACGGACCGCTTCGACCCCGCATCGATCACGGTCACGCCCACGCTCGACGGGCAACGGGTGCGCGTCGAACACGACACCGTGGTCATCAACGGCGCCACCGCCGCCCGCACCACCTACACCGTCACGGTCGCCGCCGGACTGCGGGACGAGCGCGGCCAGGAGCTGGCCGAAGCAGCGTCGAAGCAGGTGACCATCGGGCCCGCCCAGATGACGCTGGGAGCCTGGCCGAACCTGCTGACCACGCTCGACCCGTTCGCCGCCACGCCGAGCCTCGACATCGTGACCACCAACCACCCCAGCGTCCGGGTGCGGACCTACGAGGTGGCGCCGAGCGACTGGGACGCGTTCTTCCTGTACGCCATGTCGGTCACCCAGCCCTTCCCCGGCTCCGTCCCCGCCACACCGCCCGGTACGTTGCGCCGCGATGAGGTGGTCACCATCACCGGCGAGCAGGACCGCAGCGTGCGCACCGCGCTCGATCTGAGCGCCGAGATCGGCCCCGATGGCATCGGCCACGTGGCCGTCATCGTCGAACCCACCACCCCGGTCGACCCGCAGAGCCGCGAGGCCTGGCTCAACCGGCCGGCCGCCACCTGGGTGCAGGCCACCGGCATCGGCCTCGACGCCTTCCGGGACAACGACGAGGTGCACGCCTGGGCCACCGACCTCCGCACGGGCCAACCGCTGCCCGACGTCAGCGTCGCCCTGTCCCGCAGCGGCCCCGTGGTCACCGGGGCCGACGGCACGGCGGTGGTGGCGCTGTCCGGGTTCGATCCCTCCACCTCGCCCGCCGGGGGCGCGGCGGCGCTGGTGGCCACCCGAGGCGCGGACTCGGCGCTGCTCGGCCCCGGCTACTGGCTGCCGTACCCCGTGGCCGCCGAGGGCCGCTGGTACGTGTTCGACGACCGCGGCACCTACCGACCGGGCGAGACGGTGTCGGTCAAGGGCTGGCTGCGTCGCTTCGACGCCGGCGGCGACGCCCTGCTGCACCTCGTCGGTGAGGGCCAGGTCGGTTATCAACTGCTCGACGGCGCCGGCGTACGGCTGGCCGAGGGCACCACCCCGCTCAGCCCACTGGGCGGGTTCGACCTGTCCTTGGCGCTGCCGGCCGGCGCCAACCTCGGCCAGGCGACGCTGCTGCTGAGCACCGACGTGGCCGGCGTGGGGATGACCAACGGCTACCACGGGTTCACGGTGGCCGAGTACCGCCGGCCCGAGTTCGAGGTCACCGCCCGGCTCGAGAGCGCCGAACCGGTGCTGTCCACCACCACCGCCACCCTGGCCGCCGACGCCGCCTACTACGCCGGCGGCGCACTGGCCGGCGCGCCCGTCACCTGGCAGGTGCGCACGTCGCCCGGCTCGTACGCCCCGCCCGGTTGGGACCGCTACACGTTCGGGGTCTGGACCCCGTGGTGGCTGGCCGGCGGCGCGCTCGACCGCAGCGGGTGGGGCGGACCGATCGATCCGAACGGCGACCAGCGGTGGGAGACCTACCGGGGGACCACCGACCTCGACGGGCGCCACCACCTCGCCGTCGACTTCGCCGGCGACGACGGCGGCCTGCCCGACCTGCCCCAGGTGCTGGTGGCCCAGGCCTCGGTGGAGGACGTGAACCGCCAGGCGCTGGCCGGCAGCACCACCGTGTTGGTGCACCCGGCCGAGCTGTACGTGGGGCTGCGCAGCGACCGCACGTTCGTGGCCGCCGGCGAGCCGCTGGTGGTCGACGCCGTACTGACCGGTATCGACGGTGCCGCCGTGCCGGGACGGCCCTTCACCGTCACCGCCCACCGGGTCGAGTGGGGCAACCGCAACGGCACCTGGACCGAGGACCTCGTCGACGAACAGGCCTGCGAGGTCACGTCCGCCGCCGAGGCCGTGCGCTGCACCTTCGCCACCGCCGCCGGGGGCACCTACCGCATCGGCGCCACCGTGCAGGACGGCAAGGGCGGCGCCAACCGCAGCGAGCTCACCCGCTGGGTGTCCGGCGGCGGCTCGGTGGCCGCCCGCACCCTGCAACGCCAGGACCTGACCGTGGTGCCCGACGCGTCGATCTACAACCCGGGCGACACCGCCACCGTCCTGGTGCAGGCGCCCTTCGCCGAGGGCTACGGCATCGTCACCGTGAGCCGCGTCGGCATCGAGGCCAGCCACCAGTTCGTGGTCACCGACGGCGCCGCCGAGGTGCCGTTGCCCATCGCCGAGCGCGACGTCCCCGGCGTGCACCTCAGCTTCGAGGTGGTCGGCGCCACCGACCGTACCGATGCGACCGGCACCGTACTGACCGGTACGCCGCCGCGGCCGGCCTTCGCCACCGCCGAGCTCGACCTGCCGGTGTCGACGGCGTCGCGCACCCTGACCGTCGCCGCCACCCCCCGCCAGTCCACCCTGCTGCCCGGCGGCGCCACCCAACTCGACCTGCAGGTGACCGGCCCCGACGGCGACCCGGTGGCCGGTGCCGAGCTGGCGGTGGTCGTGGTCGACGAGGCGGTGCTGGCCCTCAGCGGCCACCGGTTGCCCGATCCCCACACGCTGCTGACCACCGCCGGGTACGGCACCCAACCGCCGCAGCTGGGCCGCGACACGATCATCCTGGCCGACCTCGGAGCCGCAGCCTCGGGCGAGGGGAGCGTCGACGAAGGCCTCGGCGGGGTGCCGACCACCGCGGCGGCCGTGGCGGAATCCGCCGGGGACGCGGCGCGCTCGGTGGACCCAGCCGTCAAGTCGGGCGTGGCGGACGCCGCCTTCAACGCCGCGCCCGGCAGCCCGGCCGCGCCCATCGTGCTGCGCAGCGACTTCAACCCGCTGGCCGTGTTCCGTCCGGCGGTGGGAACCGACGCCGCCGGGCGCGCCACCGTCGACGTGCCGTTGCCCGACAACGTCACCCGCTACCGGGTCATGGTGGTGGCGGCCGCCGGCGAGGACCGCTTCGGTACCGCCGAGGCGTCCATCACCGCCCGCCTGCCGCTGACGGTGCGGCCCGCCGCCCCCCGCTTCCTCAACCACGGCGACCGCTTCGAGCTGCCCGTCGTGCTGCAGAACCAGACCGATGCGGCCATGACGGTCGACGTGGTGGTGCAGGCGGCGAACCTGACCCTGCTCGAAGGGGCGGGGCGGCGGGTGCGGGTGCCCGCCGACGAGCGCATCGAGGTCCGCTTCCCGGTGCGCACCGCCAACGCCGGGCCGGCGTCGCTGCGCATCGCCGCGGTCAGCGGGGGCGACGCCGACGCCGCCATCGTCGAGCTGCCCGTCCACACCCCGGCCACCACCGAGGCGTTCGCCACCTACGGCGTGCTCCCCGAGGGCGCGGTCGAGCAACCGTTCCGCACACCGTCCGACGTCATCGACGGCTTCGGTGGGCTTGACGTCACCCTTTCGTCCACCGCGCTGCAGGGGCTCACCGACGCCGTGCTCGACGTGGTCCGCTACCCCTACGACACCGCCGATGGGCGGGCCGCCCGGATCCTGACCATCGCCGCGCTGCGCGACGTGCTCGACCAGTTCGCCGCCCCCGACGTGCCCACCGCCGCCGAGGCGCTCGCCACCATCGACGCCGACGTCGCTGCGCTGGTGGCGTTGCAGAACGCCGATGGCGGGTTCACCCACTGGGAGCCCGGCCGTCCGTCGGAGGCGTTCGTCAGCATCGTGGTCACCGACGCGCTGGTGGCCGCCCGCACCGCCGGCGCCACCGTACCCGCTGGTATGCTCGACGCCGCCCTGGGCTACCTGGCCACCATCGAGAGCACCTACCCGACCGAGCTCACCGAACCGGTGCGCGACGTGCTCAGCGCCTACGCCCTGCACGTGCGCAGCAAGGCCGGCGGGCGTGACGCCGCCAAGGCCCAGGCGCTGTGGGAACGCCGCGGTGCTGAGCTGTCCCTCGAAGCGGCGGCGTGGATCTGGCCGGTGCTCGACGATCCCGCCGCCGTCGCCGCCATCGACACCCGCATCACCAACGCCGCAGTGGAGACCGCCGACGCGGCCACCTTCACCGTCGCCTACGGCGAGGACGCCCACCTGGTGCTGTCCTCCGAGCGCCGGGTCGACGCCGTCGTGCTCGATGCCCTCATCACCATGCGGCCCGACAGCACGCTCATCCCGAAGGTGGTCACCGGGCTGCTCGCCCAGCGCCGCGACGGACGCTGGAGCGGCGTGCAGGAGCACACCGTCATCATCGGGGCGCTGCGCCGCTACTTCGACGTGTACGAGGCCCAGGACCCGGCCTTCGTGGCCCGGGTGTGGCTGGAGGACCGTTACGCGGGCGAACAGTCCTTCGCCGGCCGCAGCACCGACCGCACCCGGTTGACGCTGCCGATGACCGACCTCGTCGAGGCCGGCGACGGGTCCGTCACCGTGGCCAAGGACGGCACCGGGCGGCTCTACTACCGGCTGGGCCTGCGCTACGCCCCCACCGATCTGCGGGTCGACCCGCTCGACCGCGGGTTCGTGGTGGCCCGCAGCTACGAGGCCGTCGATGACCCGGCCGATGTGCGGCTCGACGACGAGGGGGTGTGGCACCTGCGGGCCGGGGCCGCGGTGCGGGTCCGGCTGACGCTGGTGGCCGAGAGCCAGCGCACCCATGTGGCCCTGGTCGACCACCTGCCGGCCGGCCTCGAGATCGTCAACCCCGACCTGGCCACCAGCCCCGACACCCCGCCGGATCCCGACGCCGGCGACGCGGGCGGCGCCGTCGACGGCCCGTTCGGGTGGGGCGGCTGGTGGCGGTGGACGTGGTACGACCACCAGAACCTGCGCGATGACCGGGCGGAGGCCCTGGCCACCCTGCTGCCGGCCGGCACGTACGACTACACCTACGTGGCCCGGGCCACCACCCCCGGCACGTTCGTGGCCCCGGCGGCCAAGGCCGAGCAGCTCTACGCCCCCGAGACGTTCGGTCGCAGCGGCACCGACACCGTGCTCATCGAGCCGTGAACCGGGCGGGCTCAGCCCCACAGCGCACAGATGGGTACCGCCCAGATGCGTTCGTCGAGCCGGCGGACCAGTGTGCCGGTGTAGAACACGACGCCGGCGCGGAGCTCGCCCGCCGGCAGTTGCTCTCGGAACCAGGCCAGGTGGCGGGCGTCATGCTGCTCGACCAAGGTCGCAGCCTTGATCTCGATCGCCACGAGCGCACCGTCGCGACGCTCGATGACGAGGTCGACCTCGCGCCGGCCGGCCTGCTCCCGAAGGTGGTACATGCTCGCTGGGCGATCGCCGAGGGAGAGCTCCGGGCGTAGCTGCGAGGCCACGAACGTGTCCATGATGCGGCCGAGCAGGTCTGCGTCGCGCAGGATGGCGCGGCGGTCGACGCCGAGCGCGGTCGCGGCGATCGCCGCGTCGCAGACGTACCGCTTGGATCGTCGCGTGACCCGCGTCAACCTGTTCGAGGACCAGGCCGGCACCTGCTCGGTCACGAAGAGCCGTTCGAGCAGGGCGTCGTAGCGCTCGATCGTCCGCCGGTCGAGATCGGCGGCCCGGGTGAGGGTGGTGAGCGCGGGGGAGCCTGCCGTGGACGCTGCCAACGTTCGCAGGTAGCGACGGAGCTTGCCCGCTCCACCGGCTGCGGCGCCCGGTCCCAGATCGCGGCCGATCAGGTGGTCGAGGTAGGAATCCAGCCAGGCGGCGCTGGTGCGCGCCGACGAGCGAGCCAGGGCCTCCGGGAAGCCGGACGCCACGGCCAGCTCGACGTAGCCGCTGTTGTCGGGTGGGTCCGGCGGGAGCGGGAACGTCACGTCGGAACCCTGGTCGACCGCGTCGATGAGCCGGTCGATGAACGTGGCACCCGTTGCGGCTCCCCGTAGCTCCCGTTGGGTGAGCCCCCACATCGGCACGCGTATGACGCGACCGGTGCCCGGCCATTGGCCGACGTTGATGTCGTCGGCGGCCGACCCGGCGAGGAGCAGCCGACCCGGTGACGGATCATCGTCGACCAGGCGCTTCGTGGCGGCGAGGATCTCGGGAGCGAGCTGCCACTCGTCGACGAGCGCGGGTGGCGTTGCGTCCCGCAGCACGCTGTCGGGGTCGGCGGCGACCGCGGCGCGGACGTTGGGATCATCGATGCGGAGCACGGTGCGAGCGAGTCGCGATGCGGTGGTCGTCTTGCCCGATGCGCGAGGCCCGACGAGGAGCACGGCGGGTACGTCGGCGACGAGCTCCGCCAACCAGGCATCGACCAGTCGCGGGATGTACGTCCGATCTCGAGGGGGCACGCGGGCAATTCTACGCGGTCGAGGAAGCTAATTCTACGCGGTTCTCAGCGCAACTTCTACGCGTCCTACGATGCCCGATCCACGCGCTCGCCACCAGGGTTCGTCATCCCGAGGAACCGATGGGACGGACTGCATGCGAAGCGGCTCGTCTTGGAGGGCCGGGAGCGCCCCGATGTCGTTGGACGGCCCGAGCCGGTATGGTGATCGGTATGGCGACGAAGAAGGTCACGGTCACCCTGGACGAACAGCAGGTCCAGCGGATCCGCGACCTGGTCAGCAGCGGCCGGGCGGCGAGCGTGTCGGGCTTCGTGCAGCACGCCGTCGGTGTCGCGCTCGACGATGTGGCCGGCTGGGGAGCCCTGCTCGCCCAGGCCCTCGACGACAGCGGTGGGCCGATGACGCCCGAGGAGCGAGCATGGGCCGACACCACGCTCGGCGTGCCCAAGCGCCGCCGGCGGGGAGCAGCGTGACGCCCGGCGTCACCCTCGACGCCGGCGGCCTCATCGCCCTCGACCGCAGCGATCGCCGCGTGGTCGTCCTGCTCGCCCGTGCGGCAGAGACGAACAGCCGGGTGACGATCCCGGCGTCGGCGCTCGCCCAGGCGATCCGTCGACCCGAACGACAGGCACGCCTCTCCCGGCTGATCCGCCAACCGTCGAGCGACGTGGTCCAACTCGACCGCGTCGACGCCGTCAACGTCGGCCGGCTCCTGGCCGCCAGCGGTACCTCCGACGTCGTCGACGCCCATGTCGTGGTGTGCGCCCGTCGAACAGCCCAACGGGTCGTCACCTCCGACCCCGATGACCTCAGACGCCTCGACCCCGCCGTCGAGGTGGTCGTGGTCTGACAGGTGCCACGACCGTGCCGGAACTCGTGACTCGCCTCGGCTCTCGCCGTACCAGGCTTGAACTGGGCATTGTCGGGTAGGCCGCCCGGGGCTCGAACCCGGCACCTTGGGATTAAAAGTCCCCTGCTCTACCCGATGAGCTAGCGGCCCGCCCGACACGATAGCCGCCCGCCCTTGGTCGCCCCGCCCGGCAGCTCCGCCCCGTCCCGCCGGTAGCCTGGGCCGCCGTGGAGATCGCCGCCGAACGCCGCAGCCGAAGCTCCCCACCATCGACGACGCCCCGGTCATCGAGGAGGCGCCGCCCTCCGCCCACCGCGAGCACGCCGACCTCCTGCTGGCCGCCGAGGCCGAGCTGGCCGCCATCAACGACGCGCTGCGCCGCCTCGACGACGAGTCCTACGGCCGTTGCAGCGCTTGCGGCGAACCGATCGCCGAGCTCGTCCTCGAGACCGACCCGCTGACGACCACCTGCCCGTCCTGCGCCGCCTGACCCGCGCCACCACCGAACCCATGCGCCTCAACCCCCTGCGCGCCCCGCGCTCCCGCGCCTCCACCGCCCTGCTCGTGCTCGGTGCTGTCGGCCTCGCCGGCACCGCCGGGAGCACCGCCGGTGTGGTCCGCTACTTGCGCCGCCACCCCCAGGCCCGCCACCGCATCACCCGCACCGCCCGGCTGTGGCGCGTCGGCGCCCGCCGGGGCGTGGCCGCCGTGCCCCACCTCGCCCGCCGAGCCACCGCCGCCGATCAGGCCGCCCGCGAGGAGCTCGATCGCCAGTTCGCCATCCGCACCGCCGAGGACGTGGCCCGCGAGCTGGGCAACATGAAGGGCGCGGTGATGAAGGCCGGCCAGCTGGTCAGCTTCATCGTCGAAGCCCTGCCGGCCGAGGCCCAGCAGGCGCTGGCCACGCTGCAGCACGAGGCCCCGCCCATGGCCCCCACGCTGGCGGAGTCGGTGGTCACCGAGGAGCTGGGCCGCCACCCCACCGAGGTGTTCGCCGAGTGGGAACCGGTGCCGGTGGCCGCCGCCTCCATCGGCCAGGTGCACCGCGCCCGCCTGCACGACGGCCGGGAGGTGGCGGTCAAGGTGCAGTACCCCGGCGTGGGCGACGCCATCGGCGCCGACCTGGCCAACGTCGAGGTGCTCTACGCCATGTTCTCGGCGTTCGCCCTCAAGAGCCTCGACGTGCGCGGCATGGTCGACGAGCTGCGCCAGCGCATGACCGAGGAGCTCGACTACCGGCGCGAGGCCGCCAACCAACGCCTCTTCGCCGACCTCTACGCCGGCCACCCGTTCATCTCGGTGCCCGGCGTCATCGATGAGCTGTCCACCGGCAAGGTGCTGGTCACCGACTGGGTGGACGGGCTCACCTGGGCCGAGTTCGAGGCCACCGCGGATGAGCCCACCCGCCAGCACGCCGCCGAGGTGCTTTTCCGCTGGGCCCAGCAGTGCGTCTATCGCCACCGGATCTTCAACGGCGACCCCCACCCCGGCAACTACCGCTTCCACCCCGACGGCCGGGTCACGTTCCTGGACTTCGGCCTGGTGAAGCGTTGGACCGACGAGGAGGTGGCCACCCTGTGGCCGGTGATCGACCCGCTGCTGCGCGCCGACCCGGTGGGCACCATGGCCGAGATGCGCACCGCCGGCTTCCTGGCCGACGACGTGGACCTCGACCCCGACGAGGTGTTCGCCTACGTGTCGGCGCCCTACAAGCCGTACTTCGTCGACACGTTCACGTTCACCCGCCGCTACGTGGCCGACACCTTGGGCGCCATCCTCGACGTCAAGGGCCCGTACCAACCGATCATCGAGAAGCTCAACCTGCCCACCAGCTTCGTCATCTTGGACCGGGTGGTGTGGGGCATGTCGGCGCTGCTGGGCAAGCTCGAGGCCACCAACCGGTGGCGGGCCATCCTCGACGAGTACCGCATCGACGCACCGCCCGCCACCGAGCTGGGCCGGATCGAGGCCGCCTGGCGCGCCGGACGCGATACTGGCCAGCGATGAGCGACGTCCTGCAGCACCTGGTGGCCGGCACGGTCATCCCCTTCGGCGGCGACCGCTTCGTGCGGGTGCCGCCCGAACTGGCCGATGCGTTCGAGCCGGGCGACCGCCTCGTCGTCTGCCAGACCGACGGCGCCCTGCTGCACATCCCCGCCGCCGACCACGCCGTGGTGCGCGCCGCGGTGGACGACGCCACCGCCGCCTTCGCCGCCCTCGAAGGCGCCGCCGACGAGCAGATCACCGCCTTCTACCACCACTTCGCCGACCGTCTGGCCGACGACAGCGCCTTCGCCGCCATCGCCGCCGCCAACGACGCCGACGTGGCCGCCGCCCGCTCCCGCGGCCGTTCAACCACCCGGTTGATCCTGTCGGACAAGATGCGGGCCGACATGGTCGCCGGGCTGCGGGGCTGGGCCGTCGCCGAGTCGGGGCGCGGGGCGGTCATCGAGCGGCTCCAGCACGACGGGTTCGACATCGAGCAGCGGCGCGCCGGCCTCGGCGTGGTCGGCTTCGTGTTCGAGGGCCGGCCCAACGTGTTCGCCGACGCCACCGGCGTGCTGCGCAGCGGCAACGCGGTGGTGTTCCGCATCGGCAGCGACGCCTTGGGCACGGCTCGGGCCATCGTCGGCGCCGCCCTCGAACCGGCCCTCGCCGCCGCCGGCCTACCGTACGGTACGGTACGGCTGGTGGACGCGCCGTCGCGGGCGGCGGGCTGGGCGCTGTTCTCCGACCCCCGGCTGGCGCTGGCCGTGGCCCGCGGCTCCGGTGAGGCGGTGGCCCAGCTCGGGGCGGTGGCCCGCCAGACGGGCATACCGGTCAGTCTGCACGGCACCGGGGGCGCCTGGATGGTGGCCACCGAGGCGGCCGACGCCGACCGCTTCGCCGCGGCCGTCGAATGGTCTCTCGACCGCAAGGTGTGCAACACGCTGAACGTGTGCGTGCTGGTGGGGGAGCGGGCCGCCGAGCTGCTGCCGGTGCTGCTCGACGCGGCCGACCGGGCCGCGGCCAAGCGCGGCACGTCGGCCAAGTTCCACGTCGCCCCGTCGGCCGAGGCGCTGGTGCGCACCGCCGGTCGCTTCGAGCGCACGGTGACCGTGCGTCGGGCCGACGGGGACCACGACGAACCCCAGGCCGTACCGATCGGTACGGAGGAGCTGGGCACGGAGTGGGAGTGGGAGGAGAGCCCCGAGCTGTCCATCGCGGTGGTCGACACGCTGGCCGACGCCATCGCACTGCACAACGCCCACAGCCCCCGCCTGGTCGCCTCGTTGCTCAGCGAGGACCCGGTCGAGCAGGCCCGCTTCTACGCCCTGATCGACACGCCGTTCGTGGGTGACGGCATGACCCGCTGGGTCGACGGTCAGTACGCGCTGTCCCGGCCGGAGCTCGGCCTGTCCAACTGGGAGTCGGGCCGGCTGTTCGGGCGCAGCGCGGTGCTGTCGGGCGATGCCGTGCACACGGTGCGCACCGTCATGACCCAGCGCGACCCGCAGCTGCACCGCTGAGCACCTCGTCCACCCCGGGGCAGTGCAGCCCCAGGCCCAGCGCCCGGTCGAGGCGGAGGCGCAGGTCGAGCGGGATCGCATCGGACAGCTCGGCGGCGGCCACGTCGTCGATGCCGCCACCCCACGCACCGGCGTCGACGCCCCAGTGGGCCAGCATGCGCCGGCCGAACGCGGCTCGGTCGATCGGCTGACAGCCGGCCACGTTGAGTGGGCCGGCCACGTCGGTCAGCTCCACCGCCAGGCGCAGCAGGGCCTCGGCCAGCGCCTCCACCCACACCGGCTGGCGGATGACGTCGGCGAACAGTGACAGGCGCTGCCCGCTGCGCAGCCGCTCGATGAAGCCGGCGGTGGAACGGTCGATGTCGTGCACCCCGTAGATGAGCGACGTGCGCACCGCCACCGCCGCGGGGTGGACGGCGAGGACCGCCGTCTCGCCGGCCGCCTTGGACCGGCCGTACTCGTTCAGCGGGCTGGGGGCGGCGTGATCGTCGTAGGGGGCGTGGCGGCCGTCGTGGACCACGTCGCTCGACACGTGCACCAGCCGGACTCCTTCGGCCGCCGTGATCTCGGCCAGGGCGGCGGACGCAGCCCGGTTGACGGGGTCCATCGTGTCCTCGGGCCGGCCGGGGTTGGCGGCGGCGGTGTGGATGACGGCGTCGGGGCGCAGGCGGGTCACGGCCTCGACCAGCGTGGGCGGCTGCAGCAGGTCGACGCCCGCCGGGCGGCCGAGGTCGACGAGCTCGTGGCCGGCCGCCCTGACCAGCGGCCCGAGGCGACCGCCCAGGTAGCCGGTGAGCCCGGTCACACCGATCCGCATCCCGCCGCTGTTGCCCACCCCCGCAGTGTGGCGCCCACCGGGGCGGGTGCCAACGTCGGTACCGGCCCCGGGCTGCGTCGGCGGCCGGGCGACGATCCCACCGAAAGGGGTGCTGAGCTGGGCCGACGTCGCACCGATTCGGGGAGGATTCGGTACGAGTGGGCGGGGGTCTCCAACCGGCGGGGGCCGGTCGGAGCGCAGGCCGGTCCCGGCGTCAGTCCCGGACGTCGTCCTCGGTCTCGGTGCCCTTGGCCAGCAGGTAGCCGCGGGCCCGTTCGGCCAGCGGGTAGCGGCTGACCAGCTCCCAGAACGCGGGAGAGTGATCGGACACCACCAGGTGGCACAGCTCGTGCACGATCACGTAGTCGAGCACCCAGTCGGGATAGGCGGCGAGCCGGTCCGACAGGCGGATGTCGCCGGTGTTGATGGTGCAGGACCCCCAACGGGACGACATGTTGCCCACCCAGCGCATCGACCGGGCCTGGGGTAGCTCGAACTTCTCCGACAGCTGGCGGCCCCGCTCGGCCACGTCGACCGTGCCGGCCGCCTGGTTGCGGGAGAAGCGGGTCACGAACCCGGCGACGAGGCGGTCCTCCTCCTTGCGGGGAAGGCCGACGGGCACGCGCACCTGCAGCACGCCATCCACGATCCGGGCCTGTGCGGTGGACCGCCGCCTCGGACTGCGAATGATCTCGACCCGCATGGTCTCCCCCCAGCGTCAAACCTGCTCGGTCACGTCCGACTTGGTGGGTGCCGGCCCGTGCTCCGCCAAGAGTGGCACGCGATCCCCCAACCGCATCGCGCCGTCGACGCCGACTTCGATCCATTGGGCGCCCAAGTTCGGAATACGCCTGGCATCGCCGGTCAAGTGTTTCTCCAAAGCGAAGATGACACCGCCGTGGGTGACGGCGATCACCTCGCCGCCCTCGAAGCGCTCCGCCAGCTCCACCAGCGCGCCGCCGACGCGGGCCAGAAGTTGGTCGTCGTCCTCGAAACCGGGCGGCGTCCGCCACGCCTCGCGGTCGCCCGGGTACCTGACGTCGATCTCGTCACCGGTGAGCCCGGTCCACTCGCCGGCGTCACGCTCCACCAGCCGATCGTCGAGGTGCACCGGGCCGACGCCGAGCAGCTCGCTGATGATCACCGCGGTGTGGTGCGCCCGCTGCAGGGTGGACGACACGATGGCGTCGACCGCCCCGAGCGCCTCGGCCGCCGCCGCGGCCTGGAGCTGCCCGGCCTCGGTCAACGGTGGATCGGCCCGGCCCTGCCAACGGGCGGCGGCGTTCCACGTCGACTGGCCATGGCGGACGAGCAGGAAACGGGCGACCGTCACGCAGGGCAATGTAGCCAGCGATGAGAGCGAAAGACGCTGCGTTTCCGCGGCGCAGTGGTCCCGCACCGGCGCCGGGCCCGGGGGTACCATCGCAGGCCATGGCCCAGGTCACGCTCCGTCTCTTCGCCGCCGCCCGGGTCGCGGCCGGCACGGGTCGCGACCAGGTCGAAGGTGGCACCGTCAGCGCCGTGCTCGACGCCGCCACCGCCCGGTACGGAGCCGGGTTCGCCGAGATCCTGGCCGGGTGCCGCGTCTGGCGCAACGGCGATCCGGCCGAGCCCGGGGAAGCGGTGCGGGACGGCGACGAGATCGCCGTCCTCCCACCCGTCTCAGGGGGAAGCTGATGGACACCGGCCCGCACCCCACCATCCGCGCCCGTCGCCGCGGTCGGGAGACCACCGTCGACGAGCTGTTCTCCTTCGGCGAGCCTGAGCCCGAGCCCGAGCCCGAGCACGAGCACGACGAACGCCACGACGGCCACGCCGGCTACGACCTCGCCGGGCCCGCTGACGGCCTCGCCCCCGTCGAGGCGGTCGACGCCGACGTGATCGACCTCCGCGACAACCCCGTCTCGGCCCGGGCCCACGCCCGCAACGGCACCGCCGAGGCCCCCGTCGTGGTGCTGAGCAGCCACGAGGAGGACCCCGACCAGCTCACCGTCGGCGGCCCCCTGTTGCCGGTCAACGTGCGCGGCGGCCCGGCCGGCCGGGTCGGCGGCGGCTCCCGCGACGGCATGGAGGGCGCCGGTGTGGCCGCCGCCCGGGCCATCGCCCGTCCCCGCAGCCGCGCCGTCGAGCAGGACGAACCGCGCCTGCGGGTGGTGGCCGACGTCAACGGCCCCCGCATCCGCCTCGGCCTCGCCTGGTTCGTGCTGGGCGGCGGCGCGCTGTTGCTGCACCGCTACCTGGCCGCCGCCGTGTTCACCGCCGTGGCCGCCACCGGCGCCATCCAGGCCGCCACCGCCCTGCGACGGCGCGGCCACCGGACCAACCCGTACCTCGCCGGCGCGGCCGCCGCCCTGGTCACCGTGGCCGGGGTCGCCCCCAGCTCGAGCGCGGTGGGGCTGGCCGTGCTCGTCGCCGTCGTGGTCAGCCTGATCAGCGGGCTGCACTACGGCGGGTTCGACCTCGAGTCCTCCGCCGACACCATCCGCAGCTGGCTGGGCGTGGCCATCGCCTGCGCCGGCCCGGTGGTCTTCGCCCGCTACGAGACCGCGCTGGGGGTGCTGCTGTTCCTGCTGGTCTGCAGCTACGACGCCGGCGACTTCCTCGTGGGCACGGCCTCGTCGAACAGCTTCGAGGGCCCCCTCGCCGGCCTGGTCGGGGTGCTCGCGGTCGGCTGCGGGGCCGCCATCCTGCACCCCTGGGGCCTGGCCGACCACCAGCTCTGGCCCGCCGTCCTGCTGGCCGCCGCGGCCTGCCCGGTGGGCCAGTTGCTCGGCTCGATCACCCTGCCCACCGCCGGCGCCTTCGCCCCGGCGTTGCGCCGGGTCGACAGCCTGATCGCGGTCAGCCTGATCTGGCTGGTGCTGTTCGCCTGACCGGCGCGCCCGTGTCGGTCCCCCCACGGTTGGTGAGGCCGTGGCGGCCCCATCGCCCGGGTTGGGGATTTCCGGCCCCTCGCCCTGGCAACCAGGACGTCTCCGGTCGCAATCAGGGGACACGCAGCTACCCTCTGTGGTGAATCACCCAGTCGAGGAGGCAGGTCGATGGCAATCCGAGCCCTAGGAGGACAGGTGAGCTTTCCCCTCTCGGATCGCGTGCTGCACGACGACTACCTCGCCGGCCTCGGCGACCGTTCGATCGCCGAGATCCGGGCGATGCGCGCCGAGTGCGAGGAGGCCGAGGTCGGCGTGTCCTTCGCCCGCCGTGTGCTCCAAGGCCACCTCGACATCGTGGCCAGCGAACTGCGCCGGCGAC
The DNA here is from genome assembly GCA_041394365.1 of Acidimicrobiales bacterium. Lineage (GTDB taxonomy): Bacteria > Actinomycetota > Acidimicrobiia > Acidimicrobiales > CAIXPF01 > CAIXPF01. The sequence goes on along the minus strand of JAWKIM010000020.1, from coordinate 157,539 downwards.
ACGACGGCGGTCTCGCCCCCGCCGGCGGCACCCTGCACGACCTCGTCGAGCGGCTGCCCGAGATCCTCGCCGATGAGCACGACCGCAACACCGGTCCGAGCTGGCGGCCGATCGACCTCGATCCCGAGATGCCCGCCGGCGAACTGCTGGTGGCCATCGACAACGCGGTGGGTGGCGGCACGCTGGCCGATCTGGGTGCGCTCGGCGAGGGTGACATCGCCGCCATCGCCAACCGACTGGCCGAGCTCGAGCGCGAGTTCTCCACCACCCGGCGGCGCCTGCACGAGCGGATCGACGAGCTCAAGGCCGAGCTCAGCGGCCGCTACGGGCGCGGCGAGATCTCCGTGGACGGCCTGCTCAGCTGATCGGACCCGGCGCCGCGCACACTCCGGGCGGGCCCGACCACCGACCTCACCGGATGGGTTCGCCGGCCCCGTGATCAATAACCTGTCGGGCGGTCCGGCAGGAGCGGGGGCGTGGAGCAGGTCAAACGGGAGCTCGAGCATCGATGGCAGGAGCTCGGCGAGTTCGTCCGTGAACAGCGCCGGCTCGGGCAGATGTCGCTGCGGCGTCTGTCGGAGCTGTCGGGCATCTCGAACCCGTACCTCTCCCAGATCGAGCGCGGCCTCCGTCGGCCCTCGGCCGAGATCCTCCAGCAGCTGGCCCACGCCCTCGAGGTGTCGGCGGAGACGCTCTACGTCCGCGCCGGCATCCTCGATCCCGAGACCGGGCCGTCCTGCGTGCCCGACGCCATCCGGCGGGCCCCCGAGCTGACCGAGGCCCAGAAGCGCACCCTCATCCACGTCTACGAGTCCTTCCGGGCCGAGAACGACACCGGCGGGCAGGCGGATGTCGACGGACCCGATCGGGAATCGACCGGGGGTGGGGACGGTTGAGACCGGTCGTGGACACGCTCGCGGTCGTCTCCCTGCACACGTCGCCCCTGGCCCAACCCGGCTCCGGCGACAGCGGGGGCATGAACGTCTATGTCCGCGAGCTGGTGGCCTCGGTGGCCCAGGCCGGCGTGAACTGCCACGTCTACGTGCGCAAGTGGGCCGAGCACCTGCCCGAGGTGGTCGACGTCGAACCCGGCTTCCGGGTGGTGCACGTGCCCGCCGGGCCGGTCGACCTGCCCAAGGAGCAGCTACCCGACGTGGTGGAGCCGTTCCAGCGGTGGGTGCAGCGCCACATCGAGGCCGACGGCACCACCGATGCCCTGCACGCCAACTACTGGCTGTCCGGGGTGGCCGCCCACGGCATCAAGCACGCGCTCGACCTTCCGTTGGTGTGCACGTTCCACACGCTGGCCCGGGTCAAGGCCGAGACCGGGGACCCGGAGCCGCAGCGCCGCATCGACGCCGAGACGGCGGTCATCCGCTGCAGCGACGCCATCCTCGCCAACTCCGCCGAGGAGGCCGCGCAGCTCGAACGGTTCTACGGGGCCGATCCGGCCCGCATCGAGATCGTGCCGCCCGGCGTGGACCACGCGTTCTTCGCTCCGGGGAACCGGCGCGGGGCCCGCTCCGCCCTCGGGGTCGACCTCGACGGCCCGCTGCTGCTGTTCGTGGGCCGCATCCAGCCGCTCAAGGGCCTCGACGTGGCCATCGAGGCCCTCGCCCACCTGCCGGCCAACACCCGGCTGGTCGTGGTGGGCGGACCCAGCGGTGAGGAGGGCAGCGCCCACGAGGAGCACTGCCACCGGCGGGTGCGCGAGCTCGGCCTCACCGACCGGGTGATCTTCCGGCCGCCCCAGCCCCACCACCTGCTCTCCAGCTACTACCGGGCCGCCGACGTGTGCCTGGTGCCGAGTCGATCGGAGTCCTTCGGCCTGGTGGCGCTCGAGGCCGGCGCCTGCGGCACCCCGGTGGTGGCCGCCGCCGTGGGCGGGTTGCTCACGCTGGTCGACGACGAGCGCACCGGGCTCCTGGTGGACAGCCGCGACCCGCGGGCCTACGCCGCCGCCGTGCGACGCATCATCGACGACCCGCTCTTCGCCGGGGTGCTCGGCGAACAGGCGGCCCGCAAGGCCCGCGGCTTCACGTGGTCCACCACCGCCGCCCGCCTGCGCCGGCTCTATGCCGATCTCACCGCCGACACGTTGGTGGAGTGCGGCGCCGGCCGGGGTGGTCGCCGGTGATCGACGACGGGCGCCCGCCGTCCACGCCCGAGGAGCTGGCGCAGCTCTGCACCCGCCTGGAGGCGTGGCTGACCACCCAGGAGGCGGAGAACCCCGCCGTGGCCGGCATCGAGCGCGACGGTGACGAGCGGCGCTGGGTCGTCCGCCTGCTCGGTGAGGAGAAGGCGCACTTCGCGGTGTGGTTCTTCCTCGGCCAGCGGTCCCTTTCCTACGAGACCTACCTGCTGCCCGCGCCCGAGGAGCAACACGCGCTGTTCTACGAGCACCTGCTGCGACGCAACTTCAAGCTGCGCGGGGCCACGTTCGCCATCGGGCCGGAGGACGCCATCTACCTGGTGGGGTCGATCCCCAACGGCGAGGTCGACGACGTCGCCCTCGACCGCATCCTGGGCACGCTCTACGCCGCCACGGAGGACTACTTCCGGCCCGCCCTGCGCATCGGCTTCGCCAGCCGCTTCCCCTGAGGCCTGAGGCCTGAGGAACACGGCTACCTGCAGCCTCTTTCATGATCTCTCGTTGACTTTCATTCCCTATCGCTGTTACGGTGCGTCGCACGGCGGTGGCCGGGCGATGTCTTGGGGAAGTCACGCCCGGTCCCGCCGCTCCAGCTGAACGTGATCCATCCGGATCCACCGGCCGCCGAGCGTGAGCAACTACCTTGTACCGGCGTTGCGTCACCGACCTGGTCCCCGTCACCTGCGGCGGTCCCCCGCCGCTCGCCGCCTGCAACACCTCGCCCGCCTGGGTTTCGTGGTGTGCCTGGTGGTCGGTCTCGCACAGCCCGGTTCGTTCGGGGCGGTGGCTGCGGGTACGGCTTCCGCCTCGCTGGGTCGCAACGATCCCTTCGGCGTCCTCGGCCCGGGCGCCGCCGACCCCGACCGTCCCGATGCCGAGGGCACCGGCCTCCTGCTGCGCGGTGACGGCTCGACCGCCGTGCTCACCGAACTGCAGCAGGGCGTCGCCCAGCTGGCCCCGGCCGCGGCGGTGGCCCTGCCGCTCGACCAACTCGACGCCGCCGTGGACGAGCTCGACCGCCAGATCGCCTTCGTCGGTGCGCAGGTGGCCAACGCCCGTGGGCAGCTCGCCGTGGTCGAGGTGGACCGCGCCCGCCTCGACGTGGCCATCGCCGAGACCCAGCGCCGCATCGACGACCTCGAGGCCCGGGTCGCCGAGGAGGCGATCAGCCTCTACATCTCGCCTCGCGCCGATGCGCTCGAGGTGTTCACCAGCGCCGGCGACCTCGACAGCTCGGTGCGCCGTCAGGGCCTCGTCCGCTCGCTGTTGGAGACCGGCGAGCGGGCCACCGACCAGCTGCGGATCGCCCAGCAGGACCTGCTCGAGCTGCGGGCGGCGTTCGACCAGGTCAACGGCACGGCGTCGGCGTTGCGCGGCGGGCTCGACGGCGCCGAGCAACAGCTCGACGCCGCCACCGGCCGCCGGGCCGAGCTGGCCCTCACCCTGGCCGAGCGGGTCGCCGCCCTCGACGCCGAGATCATCGGCCTGGCGCAGGGCGAGGCGCAGCTCGTCCGGGTGCTCAGCCAGACCGAGCTCGCCGCCGAGGAACAGGCCTCCCGTCGCCTGTCGATGCCGATCGACGCGCCCATCACCTCCGAGTTCGGCACCCGGTGGGGCCGGATGCACAACGGTGTGGACTTCGAGTCCGACATCGGCGTGCCCATCTACGCAGCCAAATCGGGGGTGGTGATCGAGGCGGACTGGATGGACGGCTACGGGCAGGTCACCGTCATCGACCACGGGGGCGGCCTCACCACGCTCTACGCCCACCAGTCGGCGTTCGAGGTCAACGCCGGTGACCACGTGGAACGCGGGCAGCTGATCGGCTACGTCGGGGTCACCGGGAACTCCACCGGTCCCCACCTGCATTTCGAAACGCGCGAGTCCGGCGCGCCGGTCGATCCCCGCAAGTATTTGTCATGAAGGCGTCGCAAGAGGACCGCGATAGGGAATACTGTCCCGGCCCTTCGACGTTGCCGAGCCGAAATCGCTGCTCGGCATCTGTCGGTACTGCGGCGTGGAAGGCGAGAAGACATGGCCAAGACGACGAAGAAGAACGACAAGGCAGCCGAGGCCGCGCCGGTCGCCAGCCCGTTCCCGCAAGAGTTCATCGACGCCCAGAAGGAACTGCTGCTGCAGGAGCGGGCGCGCTACATCAAGTCGGCCGACGCGCTGAAGGCCGAGGCGGACGCCCTGATGAACGAGCGGGAGCCGGGCGACACCCAGTTCGACGAGGAATCGGGCGAGGGCGACAGCCTCGCCGTCGAGCGGGAGCGTGACCTGGCGCTGTCGGCCCAGGCCCGTGCGGCGGTCGAGCTGATCGACGCCGCGCTGGGTCGCATCGAGGCCGGCACCTACGGCATCTGCATCCACTCCGGCCAGCCGATCCCGCAGGAGCGCCTCGAGGCCATCCCGTGGGCGGCCGAGCGGGTCGAGTACAAGACCGGTTCGTTCCGCACCTGAGCGGGCGAACGTCGACCAACGTCGATCGTTGACCGTGTGCTCCGCCCGATCGGGCGGAGCACACGACGTTTTCCGGCCGTCCGGCCAGCTGCGGCGGTGCTGCGGGCGCTGGTTCAGCAGTCGAAGCGCAACGCGTCGCCGTCGCGCACGATGCGCCCGGCGGTCGGTCCACCGAAGTGGGTGCCGATGATCAGCGTGGGCGTGCCCACGTAGCGCTCGACGAACGCCTGGCGGGTGCGGTCGGCCATGGCCGAGTCGGTGTCGGCGGCCGAGGTCAGCGGGTAGGCGAACTGGATCGGGCTGTGGGTCATGTCGCCGGTGATCACGGCATCGAGACCCTGCGAGGAGACGTGCACGCTGCAATGCCCCGGGGTATGGCCGGGGGTGGGCTCCAGCCAGACCTCGTCGGTGATGCGGTGGTCGATGTCGACGAAGTCGGCCAGCCCCGCCTCCACCACCGGCGCCACCGAATCCCCGAACACGTCACCGAAGATCTCCGGCTCGGGGTTGGCCTGCCAGTGCTCGTACTCGGTGCGGGCGAACAGGTGCCGGGCGTTGGCGAAGGTGGGCACCCACCGGCCGTCGACCAGCTTCGTGTTCCAGCCGACGTGATCGACGTGCAGGTGCGTGCAGAACACGGTGTCCACCTGCTCGGGCGGGAAGCCGGCGTCGGTCAGCCGCTGCAGGAAGTCGGTCTGCAACCCGTTGAAGCCCCGCGTCGGGCGGACCTTGTCGTTGCCGATGCAGGTGTCGACCACGATGGTGCGGCCCTGTGACTCGATGACCAGCGCGTGCATCGACAGGATCATCTTGCCGTCGCCGTCGACGAAGTGCGGCGCCATCCACGGCGTTTGCTCGAGCAACTCCGGCGTGACCGCCGGGACAAGCGCCCGCCAGGGCCAGTGCACCTCGGTCTCGTAGACCTTGGTGATGCGAACGTTGCCGATCTGCCAGCGTGTGAGCTCCCCCATGGGCCGCACCCTAGGCGGCGGGCTAGTGTCCGCGCCGATGATCGAGCTGGTGATGGTGGGCGGCGGCAAGATGGGCGAGGCGCTGCTCGGCGGCCTGCTGGACGCCGGGTGGGCGGCGCCCGAACGCCTCGCCGTGGTGGAGAAGCTGCCCGGACGGGCGGCCGAGCTGCGCGACCGCTTCCCCGGGGTCACCGTGACCGATGCCGTCGTGCCGGCCGCGGCGGCGTTGATCGCGGTGAAGCCCAACGACGTCGACGGGGTGTGCCGGGCGCTGGCCGCCCTCGGCGCCGATGGCCCCCGGCGGGTGCTGTCCATCGCCGCCGGCACCACCATCGCCGCGCTGGAGGCCTGCTTCGAGCCGTCGGTGGCGGTGGTGCGGGCCATGCCGAACACGCCGGCGTTGGTGGGAAAGGGCGCGGCCGCCATCGCCCCCGGTCGGGCGGCGGGCGCCGAGGACCTGGCCTGGGCCGAGTCGATCCTGCGGGCGGTCGGCACCGTGGCCGTGGTGGGGGAGTACCAACTCGACGCGGTGACCGGGCTGTCCGGGTCCGGCCCCGCCTACGTGTTCCTGGTGGCCGAGGCGCTCATCGAGGCCGGGGTGCTCAACGGCCTGGCCCGACCGGTGGCCCAGGACCTGGCCGTGCAGACGCTGCTGGGTGCGGCCACCCTGCTGGCGGCGGGTGATCGCAGCGCCGCCGACCTCCGGGCCGATGTCACCTCGCCCGGGGGGACCACCGCCGCCGGCCTGCGGGTGCTCGAGCAGCGGGCCGTGCGGGCCGCCCTGCTCGACGCGGTCAGCGCCGCCACCGCCCGCTCGGCCGAGCTGGGCAAGGCCTGACCCGCCGGCCCCGGTCGCGCGCCGGGGAACGCGCCGGGCTCAGGCGCGGGCGAAGAGGCTGAAGCGCCGCAACCACACCGCCGAGGATGGCCCGCACAGCGGTCCGGCGGCGTGGTGGTCGGCGTGGGCGTCGTCGGTCACCGGACCGCCGAAGAGCGTGGCGCCGTCGCGGCGGCAGTCCAGGCGCCGGCCGTCGTCGTACACGCTCACCGTCACCACCTCAACGGCCGTGGCGCCATCGCGCTCGGTGGCCACCACCGTCCAGGGCTCCCCGTCGCCGGCGCGTCGCGCCAGCTCGGTGTGGTCGGGGCCCACGGTGAGCCGCCACCCGCCGCCGGCGCCGTCCTGGCGGAACAGCAGGCCGCAGCGGCCATCGGGGGCGTAGCGGGCGGACGTCTCGAACTGGGCCGTCGCCATACCGACCGGCACGTCCGGTCGGAGCAGGGCGCCGGTGAGACCGTCCTGCAGCCCGGGCGCCGGCAGCCACGCCAGCCCATCGACCATACCGGTGAGTAGGTCGGTGCGGCCGACGGTGAGGCCGGCCAGGCGCGGGCCCGTCGGCGGTGCGGCCGGGCCCGCCGGTCGGGGCGAGGCCGGTGGCAGCCCCACCGCCACCGGCGTGACCTCACCCAGCACCTGCTGGCGGCGATCGAGCCGGGCGCGGGCAACGGCTCCGGCGTCGACCGGGAAGAACACCTCGGCCTCGAGGTACGGCTCGATCCAGTCCGGCTCGAAGGTGGCCCAGCCCGCCTCGCCGGTCGGGTTGGTCGTCTGGGTGCGGTAGCAGGTGAACGCCCGCCGCTTGCGCTCGCCGTACTCATCGGTACGGACCAGCTCGGCGGTGGGCAGCCGGCGGGCGGCGAACGGCCCCACCACCAGCTCCCGCCAGGTGCGGCCCAGCGCCGCCACCGGGACGGTGCGCCACGGGCCGTCGGCCCAGAACCAAACCGGGAACGCCGCCACCCGACCGGCGAAGCCGCTGCGCTGCACGGCCCGCAGCGTCGCCACGTGGGTGGCCTGGTGGTCGCTGTGCCAGTCCTGGTCGCTGATGACCAGGATCTCCTCGGGGTCCACCTCGGCGATGAGGGCGGCCAGGGCGTCGGCCACGTCGTCGAGGGCGCGCCACAGCGTCAGCTCCTCGAAGCCGAGCACGTGCACGTTGGCCTCGTCCACCCCGAGCAGCGCGCAGGCCTCGATCGACTCCGCCCGGCGCAGGTCCGCCAACTGCTGCGGGGTGAGCACCGTCGAGGTGTGGGAGTGGCGGCCGTCGCAGACGATGGCCACGTCCACGGCGGTGCCGGCGGCCCGCTTGCGGGCGATCGTCGCCCCGCAGCCGATCGTCTCGTCATCGGGGTGGGGGGCCACCACCAGTGCTCGCCGGCCGGCGGAGGCCACGGTGTCGTCCACGCCACCGGCCAGCACCCGGCGCCGCCACCGGGCGGTGACCGGCCGCCGCCCGGTGCGCACCGCCAGCCGGGCCCCCTTGCCCCCGGCCGCCGTCGCCACCCGCAGACCGGTGCGCACCGCCGTGCCGGCCAGCGCGGCGGCGCGGCCGGCCGGTCCGGATGGGCGGGAGTCGGCGGACGAGGACGGCGAGGACGTCGGCACGGGGAGGGGAGGCGAGCGCCGCAGGATCAGAGGTGGCGGATCTGGGTCTGGTCGCGGCGTCCGATGGCGTTGACGGCGTCGAACACCGGCCGGCCGGAGCGCACCACCAGGTCGAGGTCCATCTCGGGGTGGGCGACGAGCACGACCACGATGTCCGCCGCGGCCAGCTCGGCCTCGGTCAGCTCCACCGACTTGAGCAGCTCGCCGCGGGCGGCGTGGTGGCCCTCGTGGCCGTCGCCGAGGTGGAAGCTGGCGACGCGGCCGTCGTGGTAGCGCACGTCGGCGCCGCTGTCGTGCAGCAGCTCGATGATGCGCACCGCTCGGGAGTTGCGCATGTCGGAGACGTTCGGCTTGAAGGCGGCGCCGAGGCACAGCACCCGGGCGCCGCGCAGGGACTTGCCCTCGTCGTTGAGCACCTCGACGATGCGACGCTTGACGTAGTCGGCCATGCCCAGGTTGGTGTCGGCAGCCAGCTCGATGAACTTCGTCTGGAAGTCGAACACCCGGGCCCGCCACGACAGGTAGTACGGGTCGACGGGGATGCAGTGCCCGCCGGGACCGATGCCGGGGTAGAACGCCTGGAACCCGAACGGCTTGGTCTTGGCCCCGTCGATCACCTCGAACACGTCGATGTCCATCAGGTGGCACAGCTGGGCCAGCTCGTTGACCAGCGCGATGTTCACCGCCCGGTAGGTGTTCTCAAGCAGCTTGGTCAGCTCGGCGGCCTCGGGGGAGGACAGCACCTTGACCAGGCCGCCGTGGTCGGCCGCCTCGGTGGCCGACTCCAGCAGGGCGGCGGCATACCGACCGGAACGGTCGTCGATCCCACCGACCACCTTGGGGGTGTTGCGCAGGTCCCAGTGGGGGTTGCCGGGGTCGACGCGCTCGGGGGAGAAGGCAAGGTGGAAGTCCTCGCCGGCCCGCAGCCCGGTCTTCTCGAGGATCGGGCGCACGACCTCGGTGGTGGTGCCGGGGAACGTGGTGGACTGCAGGATGATCAACATGCCCGGCCGAAGGATCTTCTGCACCGTCTCGGTGGCGGCCTTCACGAAGAACAGGTCCGGGGTCTTCGCCTCGTCGAAGGGCGTGGGCACGGCGATGAACACGGCGTCGGCCTTGCCCAGGTCGGCCGGGAGGTTCGACGCCATGAAGCGGTCGGCTTGGCGCATCGCCGCCACCCGCTCGGTGGCCACGTCCTCGATGTGGCTGCGACCGGCGTTGAGCGACGCCACCCGCTCGGCGTCGACGTCGAAGCCGATCGTGCGGTAGCCCGCCTCGGCGAAGCCGATCACCAAGGGCAGCCCCACGTAGCCCAGACCCACCACCGCCACGGTGAGCTCACGAGCCGCCAACCGATCGAGAAAATCGTCCGCCATCATTCCCTGCGCTTTCGTTCCGTCCAAGATGAGGTGCTGCTGCCGCTGTCGATCAAGCCTGCCGGGCCACCCGCCCGATGCCTCGCGTCGTCATAGGTTTGTTGCCCGCCTCGCTGTCGCTTGGCGGGTGTCGGCGGCTCGCTGGCGCTCGCGGCGCCGACCTGGCGCCCTTGCATCCCGGGAGCAGCACCGCTCCCCAGGTCTTTGTGCGGCGCCAGCGCCACCCATCATCCGGTGACGTCCCGCGAAGCGGGCTTGGTTCGTGCGCCCCGTACGGCCTGGCATGGGGTAGGGGCCCCGTGCTCGGGAGGAGGATGGGGTTGGGGCCCCATCCGGGAGCGCCGGAGGCGCCAACTAGTACGTCTGCTTCCACCATTCGAGGGTGCGGGCGAGGCCGGTGGCGAGGTCGATGGTGGGTGCCCAGTCGAGCAGCTCCTTGGCGCGGCTGACGTTGGGGACACGTCGGCGGGTGTCCTCGAAACCTTTGCCGTAGTACTGCTCGTAGGGGATGAAGTTGAGCCCCGCCGAGGAGCCGACGAGCGTGCAGATCTGCTCGGCGAGCTCCTTGATGGAGGTCTCGGTCGGGTTGCCGAGGTTGACCACGGTGCCCTCGGCCTCCTCCCGGAAGCCGGCGAGGAACGTGCCGCGGGCGGTGTCGTCGACATAGGTGAAGCAACGGGTCTGGGTGCCGTCGCCGTGCACGTTGATCGGCTGGCCGGCCAGGGCGGAGCCGATGAAGCTGGCCACGACGGAGCCGTACCCGCGCGGATCGATGCGGGGCCCGTAGCTGTTGAAGTAGCGCACCACGCTCACCGGCAGGCCATGGGCGGCGTAGGCGAAGGCGAGGTGCTCGTCGAGGGCCTTGGCGGTGGAGTAGCCCCAGCGGTGCACCTTGGTCGAGCCGAGCACGCGGTCGTCGTCCTCGCTCATGGGCACCTTGTCGGTCTTGCCGTAGACCTCCGACGTGGAGGCGATGAGGACCTTGCGCCAGTACTTGAAGCAGGCCTCGAGCACGTTCTCGGTGCCCCGGGTGTTGGTCTGCAGCGACTCGAGCGGACGGTCCACGATGTGGCGCACGCCCACCGCCGCCGCCAGGTGGAACACCATGTTGGACCGCTCCACCTCACGCTCGATCAACGCCTCGTCGAGGATGGAGCCGTTGATGAAGCGGATGTCCTCGATGCAATGGGCGAGGTTGGCGATCTTGCCGGTGCTGAGGTTGTCGATGACGGTCACCTCGTGGTTGCTGGCCAACAGCAGGTCCACGAGGTGGGAACCGATGTAGCCGGCTCCGCCGGTCACGAGCACTCGCATCAGGTCAGCCTTTCGTTGCGGTCAGCACCGGCGGCGCACCGTGCGCCGAGACCGGGGGGTCGAGCCGGATCAGGGTCGTGTCGTCGACCGCCAGGATGCGCCGGTAGGCGCGCTCGAAGCAGTGGGCGATCTGGTCAGGGGTGGCACCGGCCGGCATGTGCGACACCCGTTGGGGCACGCGGGCGGCGAGGCGTCGGGCGGCACCGGCGTCGTCGACGAGGTACTCGGCGACGGCCCGGCGTTCGAGGCGGGCGCCGATCGTCGAGGGCGTGCGGTCCACGGCGTCGTCGCCGTGGAGATGGCACAGCACCGGGGTGCGGGTCAGGGCGGCGGCGGCCACCGCCACGGAGCGGTCGAGCGGGCCGTGGACGTGGAGCAGGGCGGTGTCGCCGCTGCGCAGCACCCGCACGAGGTCGGAGAGCAGGGCCCGTCGTTCGGTGGGCGGGTGGCCCAGCCGGGCGATGCGGACCCCGGTGCGGGCCAGTTCGTCGAAGAGGTCCACCGGCGGGCCCACGAACACCACGCCGACGTCGAAGCAGCGTTCGTCACGGTTGGCCAGGTACTGCAACGTCATCAGCTGCCCGGCCGTCGGGGCCAGGTCGGTGAACGTGTGCAGCAGGTGGGGCCGCGGGGAGGGGAGGCGCATCGAGATCATCGGGAACGGCGCGCCGGGGTGGTCTACGGGGAGGTGACCGATGCCGCCCGGTGCTGTTGCAGTATGCCCACGAGCCTGCGGTGCAACCACCGGCTCGATCGGCTCACGCGGCGGCCCGGCCGGGAATCGGTCACACCGACAGGGCGGAGACTACGGAACGTGGTGACCGTGCTGCGAAGAACGTCGAACCGGGGTGGTCATCGCCGCTTGCGCCTCCGCGGTGTGGCCCCTCCTATAGATTAGCGGCGCGGAGTTGAAGAGGATCCTTCCATGACGACTAATTAGCGCGCCCGTCCGGTTGCTCACCGTGGCCGAGGTGGCCGAATCCATGCGCGTCTCGACGATGACCGTGTACCGCCTGATCAGAGCGGGGGACCTGCCGGCGCTGCGCATCGGCAAGTCGTACCGGCTCCGCCAGGCCGATGTGGACCGGTTCCTCGCCGCCCGCTACCACCACGCCGGCTGAGCTGCCCTGTGACCGGTTTCGACACCATCACCCTGCTCACCGACTACGGCACCGCCGACGAGTTCGTCGGGGTGCTCAAGTCGGTCATCTGGTCGATCGCCCCACAGGTGCGCATCGTCGACCTGTGCCACGACATCGCGCCGTTCGACGTGCGCGGCGCCGGGCTGATGCTCGCCCGCTCCGCCCAGTACCTGTGCCCCGGCGTCGTGGTCGCGGTGGTTGACCCCGGCGTGCCCAGCACCCGACGGGCGATCGCGGTCGAGGTGGGCGAGGGCATGTCGGTGTTGGTGGGTCCCGACAACGGCCTGCTCGCCCCGGCGGTGGCCATGGTCGGCGGCGCCTCGCGCGCCGTCGAGCTGAGCAACGAGTCGTTGCACCTGCCGGCCCCCGGGCCCACGTTCTCCGGGCGCGACATCTTCGCCCCGGCCGCCGCCCACCTCTGCAACGGCATCCCCTTCGAGCAGCTCGGCGCCGCGCTCGACCCGGTCTCGTTGCTGCCCGGCCTGCTCCCGGTCAGCCGGGAGGAGGACGGCGGCCTGCACGCCGAGATCCTGTGGGCCGACCGCTTCGGCAACCTGCAGCTGAACGTGGACCCCGACGAGCTCGAGGCCTTCGGCGACCAGGTGGCGGTGGTGGCCGACGGCAGCCGTCGCATCGCCCGGCGCATCGAAGCCCACGGCGAGCTGCGCACCGGCGAGATCGGCCTGCTGGTCGACAGCTACGGGCTGAGCGCGCTGGTGGCCAACCGGGCCTCCGCCGCGGTGGAGCTGCACCTCGACGCCGGCGACGCGGTGCGGCTGGAACCGCTCGACGAGCAGGAGTCGGCCTCGCAGCGCAGCGCCGGCGAGGTCATCGTGCCGTTCGGCCGGAGGAACGGCTGATGCGACCGGGGACCACGCTGGTGGTCGCCGTGCTGCTGCTGATCATCCTCGGCGCGGCGGCCGTCCAGCTGTTCTTCCTCGCCCGCTGAGCGAGCCGGCTGGCTGGTTGCTGAACGCAACCTTCGGCGCCGGGGCCGCGGTTGTGCTGAACTTCCGCCGCAGAGTGGACGCGCAGACGAGGACCGACCGAGCGGTGTGTACGCGGTGAACCTGGCCAGCATCATCGATCACCATCCCGATGACGCCGTGGCGATCATCAGCCGGGGCAAGACCACGACCTACGGGCAGCTGAGGACCCAGGTGGCGGGCTTCCGCGGCGGGCTGCACGGCCTGGGCCTCGAACCCGGGGACCGCCTGGCCGTCTTGTGCGCCAACAACTGGTACTTCGTGGTGTCCTACCTGGCCGGGTTGTCGGCCGGGCTGGTGGTGGTGCCGCTCAACCCGATGGCCCCCGCCCGCGAGCTGCAGGGCGAGCTCGCCCACGTCGGCGCCCGGGCGGTGGTGCTGGGACCGTCCGCCCGCAACGCGTTCGCCGGGGTGGACCTGGCCTCGCTGGGTGAGCTCGAGCACGTGATCGACTGCGGCACCCCCGACGCCGGCGGGCGCCTGCTGCTCGACGACGTGATGGCCGCCCGTCCCTTCCCGGTGGTCGATCGCGAGCGCGACGACCTCGCCGTGCTCATGTTCACCAGCGGCACCGCCGGGTTCCCGAAGGCGGCCATGCTCAGCCACGGCAACCTGTGGGCCAACATCGAACAGACCGGCCGGCAGTCGGGCAGCCGGCCCGACGACGTCGTGCTCGGCGTGCTGCCGCTGTTCCACATCTTCGGGCTCAACGTGGTGCTCGGCTCGGCGCTCTACGCCGGGTCCCGCCTGGTGCTCATCGAGCGCTTCGACCCCGCCAGCGCGGTGCAGAGCATCGACCGCTGGGGCGTCACCGTGGCCGCCGGCCCGCCGAACATGTGGTCCGCCATGGCCGCGCTGCCCGACGTGTCCCCCGAGCAGCTCCGCAGCATCCGGGTGGCGGTGTCCGGTGCTGCGCCGCTCAGCCCGCACATCCGTCAGCAGGTGGCCGACCGCCTGGGGGTGGAGCTGGCCGAGGGGTACGGGCTGACCGAGACGGCACCGACGGTCACCTCCTCGGTCGGCCTGCCCGGCCGGCCCGGTTCCATCGGGCGGGTGGCACCGGGCATCGAGGTCCGCCTGGTGGACGACGACGGCCGCGACGTGCTCGTCGGGGATCCCGGCGAGATCTGGGTGCGGGGGCCGAACGTGTTCCGCGGCTACTGGGCCGACCCCGACGCCACCGCCGCCGCGCTCACCCCCGACGGGTGGCTGCGCACCGGCGACGTCGCCGTGGTGGACGACGACGGGTTCCTGTACCTGGTGGACCGGATCAAGGACCTCATCATCGTGTCGGGGTTCAACGTCTACCCGGCCGAGGTGGAGGCGGTGCTGGCCGAGCACCCCGGCATCGCCGCCGCGGCGGTGATCGGCCTCGCCCACCCGCACCGGTGAGACGGTCAAGGCCTACGTGGTGCCGGCGCCGGGTCACTCGATCGAGGAGGACGACGTGATCGCCTTCGCCCACGAGCGCCTCGCCCGCTACAAGTGCCCGACCAAGATCGAGTTCACCGATGCGCTGCCGGAGGGTCTCGGCGGCAAGATCGTGCGCCGGGAGCTGCGCCAGCGCAGCGACGCCTAGACGCCGACGGGGGTGCGGGGCACCGGAGCGGCCAGGGGGCGTGGCGACCGGGCGGCCACCGGTGTGGCGGCCAGCAGGACGCCGGCGAAGATGACCACCAACCCGGCGGCGAGGGCGAAGGCGAAGCCGATCTCGTCGCTGCCGGTGAGCGCCACGAACGGTCCCTTGGCGCTGATCAGCAGCGTACCCAGCGCGATCGAGACGTTGGCGCCCACCATGCGGCGGCCCGGCAGGCCGCTCCGCCCGGTCGCATCGGCCCGCCGCCGGGTGCGCGCCAAGCGCACCGCGCTCCACAGGGCACCGACGATCACCACCGTCGCCCCCACCCCCGAGCCGGTGGCGGCGAACACCCGGGGCAACACGCCGAAGATGACCTTGCCCTCGTTGAGCCGGTCGGGGGTGAGCGGTGCGTGCAGCGGGGCGGTGAGCACCACCCCGGCGGCGAAGGCGCCGAGCAGCGCGGTGGCGAGGGCGATGCGATCGGCCAGGCGGCGGTCGGCCAGCAGGTAGAACGTGCCCAGCGCCAGCACCGGCACGGTGAGCACGCCGCCGAACAGGTAGAAGATGCGGAACAGGGCGGCGTTCCAGCCGACGGCGGTGGCCCCGAAGAAGGCGGCGGCGCCGATGGCGAAACAGGCCATGGCCGCCGTCCACGCCGCGTCGTAGGGCCGGCGGCGACGCAGCCAGCGTTCGCCGGTGCAGCAGCAGAACGCCACCGCCACCAACAACGCCACCGCCGAGAACGCCGACGCCTGCTGCATCCGGCCACCTCACCATGTGGGGTCGCGCCGCGGCAACTCCGGGCGGCTCGACGACGCCGCCGTCGGCGTGGTCACAGCGCCACGAGGACCGCGCTGCGTGGCCGCCGCGGCGTCACCAACGTCACAGCGACGTAGCTTGTGACTTTGTGCACAAGCTGGGTAGGGTGCGCCCCATGGACGGTCACGCCAGGCGCATCCCCGACGCAACGGTCGCCCGCCTGCCGGAGTACCTGCGGATCCTGGTCGATCTCGTCGACCAGCGCATCACCACCGTGTCGTCCGAACGACTGGCCGAGCTGGCCGGCGTCAACGCCGCCAAGGTCCGCAAGGACCTGTCCTACCTGGGCACCTACGGCACCCGTGGCGTCGGCTACGACGTCGACTACCTGCTGTTCCAGATGCGGCAGGCGCTGGGGGTGACCCAGGACTGGCCGGTGGTCGTGGTGGGGGCCGGCAACCTCGGCCGAGCGCTGGCGAACTACGGCGGCTTCGGGGATCGCGGCTTCCCGCTGGCCGGTGTGGTGGACGCCGACGAGACGAAGGTGGGCACCCGGGTGGGTCCGGTGGAGGTCCGCCCGATGGGCGACCTGAAGGAGCTGGTGCAGGCGCACCGTCCGGTGATCGGCATCATCGCCACGCCGGGTGCGGTGGCCCAGCAGGTGGCCGACGAGCTGGTCGCCGCCGGTGTGACCGCCATCTTGAACTTCGCGCCGGCGCTGGTGACCGTGCCGCCGTCGATCTCGCTGCGCAAGGTCGACCTGGCGCTGGAGCTGCAGATCCTGAGCTTCTACCAATCCCAGCGCGAACCCCGCCGCGACACCGCCTGACGCGATGTCGCCCCCGCCAGCACGGCGGGGGCGACGATCAGCTTCGGCGTAGCCGCCGGCACGCACGGCCCGGCATGGGGTAGGGGCCCCGTGCTCGGGAGGAGGTCGGCGGAGCCGCAGCCGGCACGGGTTGGGGCCCCATCCGGGAGCGGCGTAGCCGCCAGCAAGCTCAGTACTTGAACTGGCCGACGAGGGTGCGGAGCTCGCCGGCCATGCGGGACAGGTCGCCGGCGGCGTCCTGGGTGTTCGATGCCCCGGTGGTGGTCTCACGGGCGGCGTCGGCCACGCCGCTGATCGTCTGGGCGATCTCGGTGGAACCCACCGCCAGGTCCGACACCGAGCGACCGATCTCGTTGGTCGTGGCGGTCTGCTCCTCGACGGCGGCGGCGATCATCGACTGGGTCTCGTTGATCTGGGTGACGATCTGGGAGATCTGGCTGATGGCATCGACCGCGGCCAGCGTGTCGGCCTGGATGGCCTCGACCTGGGCGGTGATGCCGGCGGTGGCCTGGGCGGTCTCCTGGGCGAGGTCCTTCACCTCGGTGGCCACCACGGCGAAGCCCTTGCCGGCCTCGCCGGCGCGGGCGGCCTCGATGGTGGCGTTGAGGGCGAGCAGGTTGGTCTGCTCGGCGATGGCGGTGATCGTGCGCACCACGGTGGAGATCTCCGACGAGGAGGTGCCCAACCGGTTGACCGCGGCGGTGGTGGTCTCGGCGACGCGGGCGGCGCTCATGGCCACCCGGGCGGCCTCCTGGGCGTTCTGGGCGATCTCCTTGATCGACACGGACATCTCCTCGGCCCCGGCGCTGACGGTGTTGACCGAGGCCGACATCTGCTCGGCGGCGGCGCTGACGGTGGAGGCCTGGATGGTGGTCTCCTCGGCGGTGGAGGACATCTGGTGGCTGACCGCCGACAGCTCCTCGCTGGCCGCGGCCAGCTGCGCCGATTGCTGGGCGATCGAGGACATCGACACCCGGATCTTCTCGGCGAAGAGGTTGAACGAGTGGGCGACGGTGCTGATCTCGTCGCGGCCGTTGTCATCGAGGCGTCGGGTCAGGTCGCCCTCGCCGGTGGCGATGTCGTTCATGGCGTCGCCCAGCACGGTCAGCGGGCGCACGATCGACCTGGTGATCATGATCCCGGCGCCGGTGGACAGGCCGAGCACGAACAGGCTGGCCACGATCATGATCGCCGTCGAGGAGGAGGCGGTGCCGGCGGCGCCGTCGCGGTTGGCCTCCGAGCGGGCGTCGACCAGTTCGACGACCTCGTCGATGGCGCCGGTCATGGCTTGGTAGAGCTCGATCTCGGCGTTGAGCACGTCGTCCCGGGCGGCCGCGGCACTGGCGGCGTCGCCGGCGCGGAGGTTGGCGATGATGCCCTCATCGACGGCCAGGAACTCCTCGAGGTGGCCCGTCGCACGGTCGAGGGCGTCGACCGCCTCGGGCACGCCGGCCAGCGTGCTCCGCAGGGTACCGAGGTCGGTGCGCAGCTTGTCGGCCGAGGTCAGGAACTCGGCGCGGGCGCCGTCGCCGTCGCCGATGGGCAGGCCGAGCTCGGCCTCGTAGGCATAGGCGGTCTGCCAGCCGTTCAGGTCGGCGGCGTCGTACTTCAGCTCGACGGCGTCGTGGGTGACGTCGACGTCGTCGGCCACGGCATCGACCGTGCCCGCCACGGAGCGCACGTTGGTCACCGCGATCCCGGCGACGACGACGATGAGCAGGGCGATGGCGGCGAAGCCGAGCGCGAGGCGACGCGACACGGTCAGGTTGCTGAGCAAGCGCATGAGGGACCTCCGAAGGACTGCATCGGAGGTAACGGCGAGTCTGTGACGGATCTGTACCTCTCGCCTGGGGGAATGTGGCCGCCGGCCCGGTGCAAAGGTGCGAACGGACCCTCCGGTCGCCCTCGCCGGTTGACGATGATCCGACGTCATGCACCGCTCACCCAGCACGAACCCGGCGGCCGAGGCCTTGGTCACGCCGATTGGCCTGCAGCCTGCGGCTGGCAGGTAGCGTCGGGGCACCGTGGTCACGATCGCCTTCGGGCTGAACCATCGCAACGTCCCACTCGACGTGCTCGAGTCGGTGAGCGTGTCGCCGGAGGGCCGGGAGAAGCTGGCGTTGGACCTGCTGGAGCCGGGTCTGGTGCGCGGCGCCGTCGTCCTCGCCACCTGCCACCGCCTCGAGCTCTACCTCGAGGCCGAGCGCTTCCACGACTCGTTCCGGGTGGTGCGCGACGCCGTCGCCGCCCGCACCGGGGCGGATCCGCTGCTGCTGTCGGACCGGCTGGTGCCGTACTTCGACGCCGAGGCCACCCGCCACCTGTTCACCGTTTCCGCCGGGCTCGATTCGGCGGTGCTGGGTGAGCACGAGATCCTCGGCCAGGTGCGCACGGCCTGGGAGGTGGCCCGCCAGGCGGAGACCACCACACCCGGGCTGAACCTGCTGTTCCGGCGGGCGGTGGAGCTGGGCAAACGGGTCCGCACCGAGACCGCGCTCGGCCGCGGCACCGCATCGATCTCCCACGCCGCGGTGGAGCTGGCGGCCGAGGTCCTCGGCTCGCTGGCCGGTCGCCGGTTGGTGGTGCTCGGCGCCGGGGAGATGGGCTCGGGGGTTGCCGTGTCCGGTGTCGCCGCCGGCGCCGCCGAGGTGGTGGTGGCCAACCGCAGCATCGAACGGGCCGAAGCGCTGTGCGCCTCCCTGCCGGGCACCGCACCGAACCGGGCGGTGACCCTCGACCGGCTCGATGACGCCCTGGTGGATGCCGACGTGCTGGTCACCTCGACCGGCTCGTCCCGCCCGGTGCTGTCCGCCGAGCACCTCGCCCGCGTCTGCGCCCGCCGGGCGTCGACGGCGCCGCTGGTCGTGGTGGACGTCGCCATGCCCCGCGACGTCGATCCCGCCGCCCGCTCGATCGACGGGCTGCGCCTCATCGACCTCGAAGATCTGCGCGCCCACACCGACCGAGGGCTGCACGAGCGACGGCAAGCGGCCGGCGAGGCCGCCGCGCTGGTGGACGTGGCCATCGAGCGCTACGAGGCCGAGGTGGCGGGCCGCACCGCCGATCCGGTGGTGGCCGCCCTGCGCCAGCAGGCCGAACAGGTGCGCAGCGCCGAGTGGGAGCGCCTGGCCGGGCGGCTCGGGCACCTCAACGAGCGCGACCGGGCCGCGGTGGAGTCGATGACCCGCTCGCTGCTGGCCAAGCTGCTCCACGAGCCCACCGTGCGGTTGAAGTCGAGCGCCGGGTCCGCCCACGGCAGCCGGCTGGCGGAAGCCGCCTCCGAGCTGTTCGGCCTCGACTGCTGACCGTCCCGGTCGCTGGGAGCTGACCCCGTGCTCATCCGCATCGCCACCCGATCCTCGGCGCAGGCCATCGCCCAGACCACCTGGGTGGCCGAACGACTGCAGGTCCTCAACCCTGAGGTCGAGACCGTGCTGGTGCCCACCGACACGGCCGGCGACATCGACAAGATCACCCCCATCTGGGAGCTCGGCGGCAAGGGCGTGTTCGCCAAGGAGGTGCAGCTGGCGGTGCTGGCCGGCCGGGCCGACATCGCCGTGCACTCCGGCAAGGACCTGCCCGCCCGCACCCCCGACGGGCTGACGATCGGCGCGGTGCCCACCCGACGGGATCCACGCGATGCGCTGGTGGGCTGCCGCCTGGCGGACCTGCCGCCGGGTGCCCGGGTGGCCACCGGTTCGATCCGCCGCCGCACGCAGCTGGCCTGGTTGCGGCCGGATCTCACGTTCGCCGGGCTGCGGGGCAACATCGGCACCCGCCTGGAGAAGGCCGCCGAGTTCGACGCCATCGTCATCGCCGCCGCCGCCCTCGGCTGGCTCGGCGAGACGGCCCGCGCGGCCGAGATCCTCGAACCGGACGTCATGCTGCCCCAGGTGGCCCAGGGCACCCTGGCGGTGGAGTGCCGCAGCGACGACGAGGACGTGCTCGCCGTGCTGGCCGATCTGGAGGACCCGCCCAGCCGTCGTTGCTTCGACGCCGAGCGCGCCTTCCTCGAGACGCTCGGCGGGGATTGCTCGCTGCCGGCCGGGGCCTTCGCCACCGTCGGGGCCGAGGGAGAGGTCACCGTCAGCGGACTGATCGGCTCGCTCGACGGCCATGTGGTGCTCCGGCACCGCCTTCACGGCGCCAACGCCTGCGAGCTGGGCCGCAGGTGGCCAACCACCTGCTGGACCAGGGCGGCCGGGCACTGCTCGAGCGCTGAGCCCCGCTGCGCCCGCCTGCCGTGGTGGATCAGGACCGGACCGGAGGCCCCGGCGGGCAACCGTTGCGTGGCCTGACCGTGGGCGTCACCCGGGCCGGCGAGCAGCAGGAGGCGCTGGCATGCGCCGCTGCGCCGGCTGGGAGCGGTGGTGGTGCCGGTGCCGCTCATCGCCATCGACCCGCCGGCCGATGGTGGTGCGGCCCTGCGGCGGGCGGCGGCCGACCTGGGCCGCTACCGGTGGGTGGTGCTGACCTCCGCCAATGGCGCCCGTGCGCTGGTCGAGGCCCTGCCCGACGGTGCCGACCTGCGGTGTGCGCACGGCGGCGGTGGGCCCGGCCACCGCGTCGGTGTTGCGGGCCGCCGGGGCGGTGGACCCGTTGGTGCCGGCCCGTCACGTGGCCGAGGGTCTGTTGGCGGCGTTCCCGCACCCCGAGCGACCGGGGCAGGACCGGGTGGCGTTGGTGCGGGCCGAGGTGGCGCGCGAGGTGCTGCCCGATGGCCTGCGCGCGCTGGGCTATGCGGTGGACGTGATCGCGGCGTACCGCACGGTATCGGCGGCGGTCGATGATGGGCTGCGGGCGGCGTTGGCCTCGGTGGACGTGGTCACCTTCGCCTCGCCGTCTGCGTTGCACCGTTTCGTGGAGCTGGTCGGCAGACCGATCGGTATGGCGGTGGCGGTGATCGGCCCGGTCACGGCAGCGGCGGCGGCCGAGGCCGGCGTGGCGGTCGACGTGATGGCCGAGCGCTCCGACATGGGCGGCCTGATCGACGCCATCGTGAAGGCTGGGCGGCGGGCCGGCAGGGCTGACGCCCGGCCCGGTGGCGGGTGGCAGGTGGCGGCGCCCGACGTGCCGGCTCCCGAGCCGGCCGCACCGCCCACAGGTTCCGAGTGTCGCCCTTGGCCAGACTGCTCGGTATGGTCACGGTCCGTGCTCCCCTCGGAGGGGTGGTGCCCCCGTGTCGGGGCGAATCGACGGCGAATCGCCCCGACACGGTGCGGCGAAACCACCGAACGCGTCAGGGTGAACGGCTTCGGTGCCGGCGAGCGGGCCACGAACGTTCAAGGCCGTGCCCGCTGCGACCGCAGCCCGTCGCACCGCTTGCCGAGCCGTCGGCCGGTAGCGTTCGCCGGCGTGCTGACCGGCATCGTGTTCGACTTCGACGGGCTCATCGTGGACACCGAGTGGCCCGAGTACCGCTCCATCGCCGAGCACTTCGAGCACCACGGCCTCACGTTCCCGCCCGAGCGCTGGGTCCACGTCATCGGCTCCTCGTGGGACGTCGACTGGATCGGCCAGCTTGAGCACGCCCTCGGCCGGGAGCTCGACCGGGTCGCCCTGACCGAGCAGCGCCGTGAGCGGGCCCGGGCGCTGCGACACCCGCTCACCCCGCTCGACGGTGTGGTCGCCCTCATCGAATCCGCCGTCGCCGCCGGGATGCCACTGGCGGTGGCATCGAGCTCCCCCCGATCGTGGGTCGAGCCGCTGCTCGACGAGCTCGGCCTGCTCGGCCACTTCGCCCTCACCCGATGCCGCGACGATGTCGACGAGGCCAAACCCTCGCCGGAGCTGTACCTGGCCGCCTGCGCCGGGCTCGGCATCGACCCCGCCGCGGCGGTGGCCATCGAGGATTCGGCCAACGGCGTCACCGCCGCCAACGCTGCCTGCATTGTCTCAGTAGCGGTGCCCAACCGACTCACCCGCTACCTCGATCTGTCCCACGCCCGCCTGGTGGTGGACAGCGCCTCCGAGCTCGACCTGGCCCGCCTGCGGGCGCTGGTGGCCGCCGGCTGAGCGGCGGTCCGCACCGGGGGCCGTCGGGCCACGCGCCGCCGACCGTGTGCCGGGCGCCGCCACTACGATCGGCCCGTGAACTTCCCCCAACGTCGCCTTCGGCGGCTGCGCCGCACCCCTGCGCTACGGCGCCTCGTCGCCGAGACGCGCCTTTCGGCCGACGATCTGATCGCCCCGTTGTTCGTGCGGGAGGGCATCGAGTCCCCCGAGCCGATCGTCTCGCTGCCCGGCGTCGTGCAGCACACCCGCGAATCGCTGCGCAAGGAGGTGGCCGAGCTCAAGGCGGCCGGCCTCAGCGGGATCATCTTGTTCGGCGTGCCCGCCCACAAGGACCCGGAGGGCTCCGGTGCATGGGACCCCGACGGCATCGTGCAGCTGGCCGTGCAGGACCTGCGCGACGACCACGGCGACGAGCTCGCCATCATGACCGACCTCTGCCTCGACGAGTACACCTCGCACGGGCACTGCGGCGTGCTCGACGACACCGGCCAACCCGACAACGACGCCACCCTCGAGCTCTACGCGCAGGTGGCGGTGGCCCAGGCCACGGCCGGCGCCGCGGTGGTGGCCCCCAGCGGCATGATGGACGGCCAGGTGCTCGCCATCCGCGAGGCGCTCGACGACAGCGGCTTCGAACAGGTGGCGATCATGGCCTACGCCGCCAAGTACGCCTCTGCGCTCTACGGGCCGTTCCGCGACGCGGTCGACGTGACCATCGAGGGCGGGGGGGACCGCAAGGGCTACCAGCAGGACTACCGCAACGCCCGCGAGGCGCTCGAGGAGATCCGCTTCGACCTCGCCGAGGGCGCCGACATCGTCATGGTCAAGCCGGCGTTGGCCTACCTCGACGTCATCACCCGGGCCCGCGCCGAGCTCGACGTGCCGCTCGCCGCCTACCACGTGTCCGGTGAGTACGCCATGGTCAAGGCCGCCGCCGAGCGGGGCTGGATCGACGGCCCGGCCGTGGCCCTCGAACACCTCACCGCGGTGAAGCGCGCCGGCGCCGACGTGATCCTCACCTACTTCGCCCGCGAGCTGGCGGAGACGCTGTGACGTTCGAGGCCAGCAACGCCGCCTGGTTCGAGCGGGCCAAGGCGGTCATCCCCGGCGGTGTGAACTCGCCGGTGCGGTCCTTCCGCTCGGTCGGCGGCACGCCGTACTTCGTGGTCTCGGCCGCCGGCGCCCACGTGACCGACGTCGAGGGCAACCGCTACATCGACTACGTGCAGAGCTACGGCGCCTCCATCCTCGGTCACGCCCACCCGAAGGTGATCGAGGCCATCCGCACCGCCGCCCTCGACGGCACCACCTACGGCGCGCCCACCGAGCGCGAGGTGCTGCTGGCCGAGGTGATCGCCGAGCGCATCGCCGGCGTGGACCAGGTGCGGCTGGTGTCCTCGGGGACCGAGGCGGTGATGTCGGCGCTGCGGGTGGCCCGCGGTGCGACCGGCCGGGCCAAGATCGTGAAGTTCGCCGGCCACTACCACGGCCACAGCGACTCGCTGCTCGCCGCCGGCGGTTCGGGCGTGGCCAACCAGGGCCTGTCGGGCTCGGCCGGCGTGCCCGACGCCGCGGTGGCTGACACGGTGGTGGCTCCGTTCAACGTGGTGCCCACGCTCGACGCCGACACCGCCGTGGTGGTGGTCGAGCCGGTGGCCGCCAACATGGGCCTGGTCGAACCGGAGCCCGGCTTCCTCGCCGCCGTGCGCGCCGAATGCGACCGGGTCGGTGCGCTGCTGCTGTTCGACGAGGTGATCACCGGCTTCCGCCTGGCCTACGGCGGCGCCGAGGAGTGGTCGGGCGTGCGGCCCGATCTGTGGTGCTTCGGCAAGGTCATCGGCGGCGGCCTGCCGGTGGGCGCTTTCGCCGGTTCCCGCGAGGTGATGGCCAACCTGGCGCCGCTGGGGCCGGTGTACCAGGCCGGCACGCTGTCGGGGAACCCGCTGGCCACCGCCGCCGGTCTCGCCGCCCTGGCCGAGCTCGACCGCGACGCCTACGCAGCATTGTGTGCCACGGCCGAGCGGCTGGCCGCCGGTCTGGCCTCGGCCATCTCGGGCGCCGGTCTGGCCGTGCAGGTGCCCCGGGTGGGGCCGCTCGTCGGGCTGTTCTTCACCGACGAGCCGGTGCGCAACTTCGACGACGCCAACGCCGCCGCCCAGAACGGCCGGTACGCCCCCTTCTTCCACGCCATGCTGCGCCGCGGTGTGGCGCTGGCCCCGGGCGCCTACGAGGCGATCTTCCCCAGCCTGGCCCACACCGACGCCATCATCGACCAGACGATCGCCGCCGCCGCCGAAGCCGCCGCCGAGGTGGCCACGGCCGCGCCGTAGGGGCGGCCCCGCCGTAGGCGTCCGGGCACCGCCATCCACTACGGTCGCTCCCGTTCCGTACCACGGGGGAGAGAACCTGCGATGCGCGCTGCAGTCCTGAACCAGATTCCCGGCGAGCTCGAGATCGAAGAGGTCTCGATCGACAAGCCGGCCGCCAACGAGGTGCTCATGCGGGTGGTGGCCTCCGGGCTGTGCCACTCCGACCTGCACTTCATGGAAGGCCTGTGGCAGACCAAGCTGCCCGCCGTGATGGGCCACGAGGCCGCCGGCATCGTCGAGGCGGTGGGCGAGGACGTGTCCTACGTCAAGCCCGGTGACCACGTCATCTCCTGCCTGTCGGTGTTCTGCGGCAAGTGCCGCTACTGCCTGGCCGGGCACCTGTCCATCTGCGAGAACCCCAACGCGGTCGGTCGGCCCCGTGGCGCCGCCGCCCGCCTCAGCAACGCCAAGGGCGAGGGCCTGGCCCAGTTCGCCCGTCTCGGCGCCTTCGCCGAGATGATGCTGGTGCACGAGAACGCGGTGGTGAAGATCCGGGAGGAGATGCCGCTCGATCGGGCGTCGCTCATCGGCTGCGGCGTCACCACCGGCCTCGGTGCGGTGTTCCGCACCGCCAAGGTGGAGCCGGGTTCCGAGGTGGTCGTGATCGGTGCCGGCGGCATCGGCCTGTCGGCCATCCAGGGCGCCCGCATCGCCGGGGCGTCCAAGATCATCGCCGTCGACGTCACCGCCCCCAAGCTCGACGTGGCCCGCCAGCTCGGCGCCACCCACGTCATCAACGCCACTGAGGGCGACCCGGTGGAGCAGGTCAAGGAGCTGACCAGCGGCGGCGTGGACTACGCCTTCGAGGCCATCGGCAACAAGGTCACCGGCGAGCAGGCGTTCCGGATGCTGCGGCCGCGGGGCGTGGCCACGATCATCGGCATGGCGCCGATGGGCACGAACTTCGAGCTGCCGGCCCACGAGGTCTTCATGATGGAGAAGACGTTCAAGGGCTCGATGATGGGCTCGAACCAGTTCCGCCTGGACATGCCGCGCTTCATCGACCTGTACCTCGACGGCAAGCTGATGCTCGACGAGATGGTGTCGCACCGCATCAAGCTCGAGGAGATCAACGCCGGCTACGACCTCATGCGCAACCGGCAGACCACCCGCACCGTCATCACGTTCGACTGATGGGCGAGGCACCCCGCGACTGGCGCGATGACGGGATCAAGGTGATCCCGTCATCGGCGCTGGACACCAACACCGCCCAGACGCCGGGCATGAACCGGGCGGCGGCCATCACCCACGCCCGGGCCGGTGCCGAGAAGCTGTGGGCGGGCACCGTGGTCATCCACCCCGATGCGCGCACCGGCGCCCACCACCACGGCCACGTCGAAAGCGTCATCTACGTGGTCAGCGGCCGGGCCCGCATGCGGTGGGGGGAGCGGCTGGAGTACGTCGCCGAGGCGGGTCCCGGCGACTTCATCTTCGTGCCGCCCTACGTGCCGCACCAGGAGATCAACGCCGCCGCCGACGAGGAGCTCAGCTGCGTGCTGGTGCGCAGCGGCCAAGACCCGGTGGTGGTCAACCTGGAGCTCGACGCCGTGGCCGAGCCCGAGTCCGTCCCCTGGGTGGACGACCTGCATAGGTGATGCTGGGCCGGCCCGGGTGGTTCAGGCGGCGCTTCGCTCCGGTACCACCCGGGCCAGTTGGGCCACGGTGCGGTAGATGGCCTCGGCCGGGCCGAGCTCGTCGTCGCGCAGCAGGTTGGCCATGATGCGCAGCACCCACTCCATCAACGGCCGCGAGTGCAGCCCGACCCGGGTCAGCTCCCGCATCAGCGCCGGGCGGCCGATCACCTTGGCGAACAACCGGGCCACCTTGAAGTAGCGCCCGTACTCGGCGTCGAGCATCGCCGGGTAGCGCGCCAGCAGCGACGGATCGTTGCGGCGCAGCGCATCGTCGATCAGCCCGGCCGCCATCCGACCGGTCTCGTAGGCGTAGTCGATGCCCTCGCCGTTGAACGGGTTGACCGTGCCCGCCGAGTCGCCGGCCAGCAGCCATCCCGGCCCCACCTTGGGCCCGACCGAGCCGCCCATCGGCAGCCGGCCGCCGGTCGGCCGCCCCACCACCGCATCGGCGGAGATGCCCCAGTAGTCCGGGGCGGTGGCCACGTACTCGTTGAGCAGGTGGGTGGTGTTGATCTGCTTGTAGTGCTTGAACGTGGACAGCAGGCCCACGCCGACGTTGATCGTGCCGTTGCCCACCGGGAAGATCCAGCCGTAGCCGGGCAGCGAGTGGCCGTCGCGGTCGCGCAGGTCCAGGGCCGATTCGATCCACGGGTCGTCGTGGCGGGGGGAGCGGTAGTAGCCGCGCAGGGCCATGCCCTGGGGGTAGCCGCGGTCCTGCACGGTGCCCAACGCCCGGCCGAACGTGGTCTTGGCGCCTTCGCACACCACCACGAAGCGAGCGCGCACCTCCTCGTAGCCGCCGTCCCGGCGCTTGAGGGTGGCACCCACCACCCGTCCGTCCTCCCGGAGCGGCTCGACGGCGGTGGTGGCCTGGCGCAGCTCGGCCCCGGCCTGGACGGCATGGTCGGCCACGAACTGGTCGAGATCGCAGCGGCGCACCACGTAGCCGTAGGACGGGAACACCGAGTGCTGCGGCCACTGCAGCTCCAGCACCTTGCCGTGGCCGGTGGCGCGCAGGCCCTCGAAACGGTGGTAGCGCTGCAACGTCTCGCCGAGGCCCATGTCCTCGAGCTGGTGGACCGCCCGAGGGGTCAGGCCGTCGCCGCAGGTCTTGTCACGAGGGAACGTCGCCTTCTCGACGGCGACCACCCTCCGGCCGGCGGAGGCCAACCAGTAGGCGGTGGCCGCACCGGCCGGACCGGCCCCGACGACGAGCGCGTCATAGCTCATGTCCCAAGCTTGCGGGCTGCCGTGCGGCTACGACGATTCCGGGTGGGGGCGGTCGGCGAGACGACGGTCACTCCGGCTCGGGGATCTCGACGCCCTCCTGGACGGCGATCTCCTCGAGGATGAGGGCGACCTCTTCCTCGGTGTAGCCGCGCTCGGGGAACTCCTCCACCAACTGGTGCAGATCCGCCCAGCCCTCGGCGTCCTCGGCGATGTCGTGGCCGGCCAGCGTCTGACGCTCGTGCAGCGTGACCTCGACGATCTGGGTGAGCGACAGCGTCTGCCGAAGGCGGGCATGCCGCCCTTCACGTCCTTGCCTGCGGCGGCGTACACCTCGGCGCCGCCGGCGGGGCGAGGATGATCCAGCGGACCTGGTCGACGGGGTTCGGGAACGTCGCCGCCACCGCCCCGCCGGACAGCTGCGGGCCCACGCCGCCGCCGCCGGAACCGCCGTGGCAGCCGGCACGCGGCGGCGCCGGTGTACACCACGCCGCCCGCCTCCTTCAGCGTCAGGCTCGGTCTTCTTCGGCGGTTCGAGGGTGCCCGCGTACAGGAACGCCCACAACGGCAGGATGGCCACCACCGGCATGGCCCACCGGGATGCGGGTGCGGCGCTTCGAGGCCTCGATGTACGGCGGGAGGGGCTTGGCCGGCTTGGGGGTCCGAGGCGACCGGCCCGGACGAGGGCGACGGGGCCCTTGGGCAGGTTCGAGGCGGCGACAGCGCCGCCTCCGCCACCACCGGCGGCGGCCGAGGAGCCGCTGCGGCCCCGCCGTCGTCGCCGCCTCCGCTCACGGGGAGGCCGAGCGCCTGGCGACGGGACCTCGTGCGCTGGAGGAGGTGGTCGGGGATCTCGGTCACGGATGCCTCGATGGGTGCTTGCGATGGGCGGAGCGGCGATCGGGTGGGCGGTCGACCGCGACTGCGGGCGTGACGCTAGCGGCTGGCGCACCACCTGTCGTGCCAGGGGGCCATCATCGCAGGACCACCCCGCTCCGACCAACCTCGCTGCGGTGCGAGCACCCCGAGGCGCGCTCGAGGGCCCGCTCCCGGCGTGGCCCGGACCCCGTCGGCGGGGCCCCGGCGCCGGGGTCCGCGGCCGGTCCGGAGGGCGCGCTCGTTCGTGCGCCGACGGATTTGGTAGACAGTGCACGCCTGCCCGCCCGCCGGTGTGCTGTTTCGCCGCGAGCGCCAGGGCTACGCTTGTGCAGAGATTCACGAGGAGGACGGCGCCACCGTGGTTGCCCTGATCGTTTCGACGTTGATCGGCGTGCTCGGCCTCGTCCTGCCGTTCCGCTACTACTACAAGCGCCGCCCCGTCGGCGCCCCCTGGCGTGGGGCGAGGCCATGGTTCCTCCACGTGGGCGTTCTTCCTGATGTTCTGGTGGTATGGGGTCGTCCCCCACCAGTGGCTGACCCTCGCCGACAACGAGTGGAACTGGCGCCCCGACCGCTTCTGGCACGGCCCCAGCTTCGGCATGAGCGACGGCATCCTCACCAAGCTGCCGTTCACGCTCCACTACCAGCACGCCCGCGACTTCATCGCCGCCGGCATCTACATCGTGGCCCTCGGGGCCAACGGCGCGTTGTTCGTCATCTGGCAGAACCGGGGCAAGAAGGCGCCGAGCACCGAGCTCGAGCGGTCCGAGTACGGCCGCCCGCTGGTCCGCACCTGAGCCACGCGGCGCGAGGGCCGGCACAGGCCGATCACCGCGCACACGACCCATCGATCGAGCGAGAAAGGACGACAGGATGGCCCGCACCGACGCCAACCCGCCCATGCCCGAGTTCCGCTCGGACTACGTGCTGTACGAGGTCGACGCCCAGTGGCTCAGCCAGGCGGTCAAGCCCAAGCAGTTCATCCACATCGACCAGTCCGAGTGCATCATGTGCGAGGGCTGCGTCGACATCTGCCCGTGGAAGTGCATCCACATGGTCTCGCCCTCGGCCATCACCGAGGCCTACGACGTCGAGCAGCCGGGCTCCGATCCGGCCGACCACGTCGTGTTCACGATCGACGACGACGTGTGCACCCGCTGCGCCCTCTGCGTCGATCGCTGCCCCCTGCGTCATCCTGCTGGGCAAGCTCGTCGACCCCGGTGAGGAGGGCGAGGTCCACCAGCGCATGAACACCCACGGCTACGCCTACGGCACGCGTCTGGGGTGAGCCGATCGGGGCCGCCCGGAGCGTCCTAGACGGACGCATCCAGGGCCGGGCCCAACGCGTCGGGTGCCGATGGCCCCCGCCCGCCGTGAGTTCGCCGCTGGGTGGCCGACTTACGTAATGTCAGCGCCGAGAACGCCGGGACAGGCTCTGGCACAACCTGAGGTAGGGAGAGGCATCGGTGGCGAAGACGGCACCACGCCGAAGCGATCAGCTCGCCGACAAGGTCGGCGAGATCACCAGGAAGGTCCAGGACAGCCAGGCCTGGAACTCGATCTTCCGACCCGGTTCGATCTTCCGCAAGGGCTACGGACAGCCCCCGGAACCGGTCGTACGTGATCATGAACAGCGTGCTGTACCACCTCCACCCGGTGAAGGTGAAGCGGCGCGCGGTCAAGGTCAGCTACACGCTGTGCCTGGGTGGCCTCAGCTTCTTCCTGTTCATCCTGCTGACGGTGACCGGCATCTTCCTGATGTTCTTCTACCGGCCGACCGCAGCCCAGGCCTGGGACGACATCTACTCCCTGCAGACGGCGGTGGCGTTCCGGCTCCTTGTGCCGGAACATGCACCGATGGGGTGCCCACCTCATGGTGCTGTCGGTGTTCCTGCACATGGCCCGCGTCTTCTACCACGGCGCCTACAAGCCACCCCGTGAGTTCAACTGGGTGATCGGCGTCATGCTCCTGCAGTTCACCCTGCTGCTGTCCTTCACCGGGTACCTGCTCCCGTGGGACCAGCTCGCCCTGTGGGCGGTCACGGTGGGCACGAACATGATGGGCTACACGCCGGTGTTCGGCCGCCAGGTGCGCTTCGTGCTGCTCGGCGGGTTCGAGATCGGCTCGAACACGCTGCTGCGCTGGTACGTGCTGCACGTGCTGATGCTGCCGTTCGTCGTCGTGATCTTCATGGCCATCCACTTCTGGAGAGTCCGCAAGGACGGCGGCATCTCCGGACCGTTGTGAGCGAGGGAACGGGGCGAACCGATGACCGAAATCCCTGAACACCTCCGTAAGCGGGCCGAGGCCGCCAAGGCGAAGGCCGAGGCCAAGAAGGCCGGTGGCGACACCCCGGCCGAGCCCGCCGCTGCCGCCCCGGCGGCCGCGGCCCGCCGCAGCCGCACCCGCCGCCGGCGCGGTGGCGGCGACAGCGACCGCATCCCCGCCCACCTGCTCGACCGCAGCCGGTCGGCGGCCCAGAACGCCGGCCTCGAGGTGGCCGCACCGGCCGGGGCCGTGGCCACCGCCGTGGCGGACGCCCGCCCGGTGGCCTCCGGGCCCGGCGGCCACACCCAGCGCCTGCTGACCGTGGTGAAGTCCGGCTCGATCCAGGATGTGCGGGCGCTGCCGCAGGACAAGGTCCACACGTGGCCCCACCTGCTGGTGGCCGAGTTCGTGGCCGCCCTGCTGATCACCGCCTTCACGTTCATCTTCTCGGTGTTCGTGAACGCCCCGCTGCTGCAGCTGGCCAACCTGAACCAGACGCCGAACCCCTCCAAGGCGCCGTGGTACTTCCTCGGTCTGCAGGAGCTGCTGACCATGTTCCACCCGATGGTCGCCGGCGTGACCATCCCGGGCATGGGCCTGTTCGTGCTGGGCATGGCCCCGTACGTGGACAAGAACCCGTCCAACAAACCCGAGGACCGCAAGTTCGCCATCTCGCTGATGACGGTGCACCTCATGTTCTGGGCGGTCCTGGTGATGATCGGTTCGTTCTTCCGGGGGCCGGGTTCAACTTCGTGTTCCCGTGGACCTCGGGTCTCTTCTTCTGGCTGTGACGGTCGGAGCAACGTCGTGAGCAACTACACCATCGTCATCATCGTCGCCGTCGCCATCGTGGTGCTGGCCCTCGTCGGGGTCCTGGCCACGTCACGACGCCGTGACGCCGACAGCGCCATCGGCGCGCTCAGCCACGAGACCCGCAAGCGGGACCGCAGCACCGCTCCGGCACCGCCCCGGTGGTGCCCACCGGCCGGGACTACGAGCGCTCGGTCGCCCTCGCCCGCAGCGGCGGCGGGGAGATCGAGCCGGTGCGGGCCAAGGCCCCGCCGTCTACGTGCCACCGACCCCGAGACGCTCGGTGTCACCCGGCGGCAGTTCCTCAACCGCTCGATCGTCGGCTTCATGGTCATGTCGCTGTCGGGCTTCGGGGCGGCCGTCATCGCCTTCCTGTGGCCGAGCACGAGCGGTGGCTTCGGCGCCCAGATCACCGTGGGCCCCGCCACCGACGTCCGGGCCCGCATCCGGGCCAACAACGGCTTCCTGTACGTGCCGGAAGGCCGGGCGTGGGTCACCGAGTACCCCGAAGCGGCGTTGAGCAAGGGCAAGATCGCCTACGCCGCGGCGCTGCACGCGATCCTCGAGGCCGGCTTCACCGCCCTGTGGCAGACCTGCCCGCACCTCGGCTGCCGCGTGCCCGAGTGCAAGACCTCCCAGTGGTTCGAGTGCCCGTGCCACGGGTCGCAGTACAACCGCAACGGCGAGAAGAAGGGCGGTCCCGCACCTCGCGGCATGGACCGCTTCCCCGGCACCCTCGATCCGCGGGGGAACCTGGTGATCAACACCGGTCAGATCATCCAAGGCCCGCCGATCGGCACCAACACGACCGGCCAGGAAGCGGAAGGGCCCCACTGCATCGGGTCCGCCGGGGGGCACTGAGCACATGATCGCCACGCTTCTCGCTGCCAGCGTGCAGCGTTCCATCGGCCTGGTGGTGGCCTGGATCACGATCGTCGGGTTCGCGATCTACCTGTTCATCAACATGCGCCGGGCCAAGCCGGAGGTGGGTGCCGAGGTCGACCTCGCCCCCAACCGCAAGCCCTACTACACCGACGAGGAGCTGGAGGGCCCCCGGCTCGACCGCTACCTCACGATGGCGCTGGTGCTGCTCGGCATCCTCGCCCTGGGCGTGCCCTTCTACTGGCTGGCCGAGCCCGGCCGGCAGGAGGGCTCGGTCAAGCGCTTCGAGGCCATCTTCGCCTCCCGGGGTGAAGCCCTCTTCGCCACCAACTGCGCGTCCTGCCACGGCCAGGGTGCCGGCGGCGGCGTGGCGGCGTTCGTGCTGCAGGACAAGGAGGGCGACTTCCTGGCCAACGTGTCGTGGAAGGCGCCGGCGCTGAACAACGCCCTGCTGCGCTTCAGCCGCGAAGAGGTGCAGTACGTCCTCGACCACGGTCGTGCGTTCTCGCCGATGCAGCCGTGGTCCACCGTGGGCGGCGGCGCCATGAACGCCCAGCAGATCCAGAACCTGATCGACTACATGCAGTCGGTGATCCTCACGCCTGAAGAGGCGCAGGACCAGATCCGCGGCGGGCTCGTCACCCGGGTGGCCGAGGAGCTGTCGGTCGGCATGTCGGCCGAGGAGCGCTCCGCCGTCACCGACGAGGTGGAGGCCGCCTTCGACGAGGCGGCCACCAACACCGAGGCGCTGATCGCGCTGGGCGTGGCCTCCAACGAGGAGTCCGCTCAGCTCAAGCTGGGCGAGCTCATGTTCAACAACGAGGCGGCGTCCGGCTCCTACAGCTGCGCCCGGTGCCACACCCAGGGCTGGTCCTACGACCGTCCGGGCGCCACCGGCAGCGGGGCGTTCGGTCCGAAGCTGTGGGACGTGATCGAGAAGTTCAACGATCCCGAGCAGTTGGCCATCTTCCTGGGTGAGGGCTGCGACGTGGGCAAGATCTACGGCCGCCAGTCGCAGTGCAAGAGCGGTCAGATGCCGGGCTTCGGCTCCCAGTACACCCAGGAGCAGCTCGACGCCGTCGCCGCCTACCTGGGCACGCTGGACGGCGAGCAGACCTACGTGTTCAACCCGACCACGCCTGAGGAGGCGCAGGCCCAGTGAGTGCCTTCATCACCATCGACGGCCTGAACTTCGGCATCTTCATCCGCGGCCTGCTGGTCGTCGGGGTGGGCATCGCCGTGCTCATGGGCTCGGTGTTCCTGCTGCTGGCCACCAACAGCGGCTTCCGCACCGGCATGTTCCTGGCGCTCACCGGCCTGTTCGGCTGGATGTTCATCATGGGCGCCATCTGGTGGATCTACGGCATCGGCTACCAGGGACGCCTCCCCAGTTGGAAGGTCATCGAGATGAACCGCGGCGATCTCACCGCGGCGCAGTTCGACAAAGCCTCCGAGCTGGGCCAGGGGTTGCTGACGCTCGAGGAGGGTGCCTCCTCGCAGGCCGCCGCCCTCGAGGAGGTCTTCGCCAGCGCGGAGGAGGTCCAGGAGGCACCGGTGGTCGAGGGCTGGACCGGCATGCTGGCCTCCAACCGGTCCCGGGGCGAGGCGCAGGCCGCGGTCGATGCGTTCCTGCTCAGCGCGCAGGAGCTCGAGGCCGGCAGCTACGTGCCGGTGGCCGCGTTCGAGATCGGGGGCAAGGAGAAGAAGGACCCCGACGTCGTCTGCAAGCCGCGGATCATCAACGCCACCTGGGACGGCTGCCCGGCCGCCGCCTGGCACCGCATCAAGATCGCCCTCACCCGCGCCACCCGCGCACTACGCCGCGATCATGGTCCAGTCGGCCACGCCGCAGTCGTTGACCGTCCGTCCGGGCGAGGCACCGCCGCTGAAGGAGATCGACGAGAGCCAGCCGCTCTACACCATCGTCATGGAGCGCGACCTCGGCTCCAAGCGGGTGCCGTCGGCCAACATCACCATCGGCTCGGGCATCATCTTCTTCGCCCTGGCGTGGCGCCTGCACAAGCGGGACAAGCAGGAGATGGCGGTGCGGGCCGCCTACGCGAAGTAGGCCGCCATGGGTCAGTACCTTCCCATCTTCTGTCTGGCGGTACTGGCCGTCCTGTTCGTGGTGCTGAGCTTCGTCGCCTCGAGCATCCTGGCGCCGCGCCTGGCCACCAGGCCCAAGCAGCAGCCCTACGAGTCCGGCATCGTGCCCGGCAAGGAGCCGCCCCGGCGGTTCCCGGTGCGCTTCTCGCTCATCGCCATGATCTTCATCGTCTTCGACATCGAGATCATCTTCTTGTACCCGTACGCCATGGTGCACCGGGAGCTCGGCCTGTTCGGCCTCGTCGCCGTGGCCATCTTCTCGGCCTCGGTGTTCGAGTCCTTCCTCTACCTGCTGTCCAAGGGCGCGCTGGACTGGGGCCCGCTCAAGCGGGTGCAGCGCCCCGCCCACATGATCGGTGCCGGTCGCACCGCGTCGAGCACCGTGCGCCGGGTCGGCCTGGAGGGCCGCACCACCGCGGAGGAGACGAAGATCATGATCGAAGAAGGACTGCTGCCCGTGGACGAGCACGAACCGGCCACCTCCGGGGCGCACTGACATGGCCGCCCCGCTGCCCAAGGCACTGCTCGACGACGGGCTCGCCGGGCTGCAGCACAACGTGCTCACCGGTCAGCTCGAGAACCTCGTGCAATGGGCCCGAGCCCGCAGCCTGTGGCCGGCCACGTTCGGTCTCGCCTGCTGCGCCATCGAGATGATGGCGGCCGGTGGCGCCCACTACGACCTCTCGCGCTTCGGCATGGAGGTGTTCCGCGCCTCGCCCCGCCAGGCCGACCTCATGATCGTGGCCGGTCGCGTGTCGCAGAAGATGGCGCCGGTGCTCCGCCAGATCTACGACCAGATGATGGAACCCAAGTGGGTGCTGTCGATGGGCGTGTGCGCCAGCTCGGGCGGGATGTTCAACAACTACGCCATCGTCCAGGGCGTCGACCAGATCGTGCCGGTCGACGTGTACGCCCCCGGTTGCCCGCCGGGCCCCGAGACGCTGCTGCACGGGATCATCACCATCCACGAGAAGATCCTCTCGGGCGAGATCCTGCAGCGCCGGGCCGAAGGGGCCGGGCCGCTCGTCATCGAGCAGCGCGACGGCCAGAGCGAGCGCGGCGTGCAGATCGGGGCACCCCGATGAGCGACGCGCCGGCCGAAGAGGTTCCCGCCGAGCCGGAACCGCCCGAGGAGGCCTACGGCGCGCTGGTGACGTGGTCGCGCGGCCAGCGGGTGCTGCACCCGAGCCGGGAGACGTACCTGGCCACCGTCGAGGCCCTCAAGGCCGACGGCTACGTGATGTGCGTCGACGTGTGCGCCACCGACTACCTGCTGGCCAAGGCGCCCCGGGCCCTGCCGCCCGGCATCGCCGCCGAGCGCTTCGAGGTGGTGGCGAACCTGATCAACCACGCCGAGCGCAGCCGCATCCGGGTCCGGGTCCAGGTGCCCGAGAGCGACCCCACCTGCCCGTCGCTGTGGCCGGTCCACGCCGGTGTCGAGGGGCCCGAGCGCGAGGTGTTCGACCTGTTCGGGATCACCTTCGACGGCCACCCCGACATGACCCGCATCCTCATGCCCGAGAACTGGCAGGGGCACCCGTTGCGCAAGGATTACGCGATGGGCCGCATCCCGGTGCAGTTCAAGGGCGCTCCGTCTTCCTGAAGCGCGCCCGCCGGGGTTGCGCGCGCCCCGGCGCCCGCACCACCCGACCCGCCCGTCCCGCCGCCCGCCCGCACCACCCATCTGGGATCTCGCCGTGACCGCTGTGCACAACCCGACCGAGACCATCGACCACCACGCCCGGCTGCGCAGCGGCCGGGGTGTTGCGCATGTCGGAGGTGGAGGCGGCGCAGCACGGCGAGAAGCTCGCCGACGAGAACGACGAGACCATGTTGATGAACATGGGCCCGCAGCACCCGTCGACCCACGGCGTGCTGCGGCTGATGCTCGAGCTGCGCGGCGAGCAGGTCATCCGCTCCAAGCCGATCCTGGGCTACCTGCACACCGGCATGGAGAAGACGGCGGAGGACCTCACCTACCTGCAGGGGCCCACCAACGTCACCCGCATGGACTACGCCAGCCCGCTGTTCAACGAACTGGTGTTCTCCATGGCGGTGGAGGAACTGCTCGGCATCGAGGTGCCGGAACGGGCCCAGTGGATCCGCATGCTGATGTGCGAGCTGAACCGGATGAGCTCGCACCTGCTGTTCCAGGCCACCAACGGCATGGACATCGGCGCCGTGTCGGTCATGATCTACGGCTGGCGCGACCGCGAGGAGATGCTGCGGCTGTTCGAGAAGATCACCGGCCTGCGGATGAACCACAACTACATCCGCCCCGGCGGGGTGGCCGCCGACCTGCCCGACGGTTGGCGGCGACGACCTGCTGCGCATCTTCGACGCCCTGCCCGAGCACCTCGAGGACCTCGACACGCTGCTCACCGGCCAGCCGATCTGGCGTGAGCGGCTCCAGGGCGTGGGGATGATCTCCACCGAGGAAGCGCTCGACCTCGGCGCCACCGGCCCGATCCTCCGCTCCACCGGCTACGCCTGGGACCTCCGCCGGGACCTGCCCTACCTGCGCTACGACCAGGTGGACTTCGACGTCGTCGTCGGCACCTTCGGCGACTGCTTCGACCGCTACGCCATCCGGCTCAACGAGATCCGGGAGTCGATGAAGATCGTCTACCAGATCCTCGAGAAGCTGCCGAAGGGCGACTACAAGGCGCAGGACCGCAAGGTCACCCCGCCACCGCGCGCCCGCATCGACGAGTCGATGGAGGCGTTGATCCACCACTTCAAGATCTACACCGAGGGCTTCAAGGTGCCCGAGGGCGAGGTCTACGTGGCGGTCGAGAGCCCCCGCGGCGAGCTCGGCTGCTACCTCGTCTCCGACGGCACGTCGAAGCCCTACCGCATGCACATCCGGGGGCCGAGCTTCGTGAACCTGCAGTGCCTGCCGCACATGATGGCCGACAGCCTCATCGCCGACACCGTGGCCATCATCTCCTCCGTCGACCCGATCATGGGGAGGTCGACCGGTGAACGAGCGCGCCGGGACAAGGAGGCACCCGCAGTGAGCAGACTGACGCCGGAGAACGAGGCGGTCGCCAGGGAGATCATCTCCCGCTACCCGCGGCCCAAATCCGCCCTCATCCCCCTGCTGCACCTCTCGCAGGAGCAGAACGGCCACGTGACCGACGAGGCGATGGTCCACCTCGCCGAGCTGGTCGGCGTCACGCCGGCCGAGGTGATCGGCACCTGCACGTTCTACGAGATGTTCAAGCGCGAGCCGGTGGGCCGCTACGTGGTCAACATCTGCACCAACATCGCCTGCCAGCTGCTGGGCGCCGAGGAGCTGCTGCACCACGCCGAACACCGCCTCGGCATCAAGGCGGGCAACACCACACCGGACGGTCTGTTCACCATCGAGGACGTGGAGTGCGTGGCCGCCTGCACCGAGGCGCCCTGCCTCACGGTCAACTACCGCTACTTCTACAAGGTCGACCCCGAGGACTTCGACGTGATCGTCGAGGACCTCCGCAACGGGCGCCGGCCGACCCGCAAGGCGGCCGAGACCGGACCCGACGGCGCCATCCCCGCCCACGGCACGCTGGCCCTCGAGCGCCAGCACATCCCGGCCGAACGCGCTGCCGGCAACGCCGATCCCGACTCGGCCCCCGCCCCCGTCTGGCTGGAGCAGGCATGACCGCACCCATCGTCAAGATCGTCACCGCCCGCTTCGATCTCGAGGACTCCCACACCCTCGCCGTCTACGAACGTACCGGTGGGTACGAAGGGCTTCGCAAGGCCCTCACCATGTCGCCCGCCGCCGTGCACGACGAGGTGAAGGCGGCCACGTTGCTCGGTCGCGGTGGCGCCGGCTTCCCCGCCGGCGTGAAGTGGGGCTTCTGCCCGCCCGGCGTGTGGCCGCGCTACCTCGTGGTCAACGGCGACGAGTCGGAACCCGGCACCTACAAGGACCGGCTGCTGATGGAGCGCGATCCGCACCAGCTGATCGAGGGGTGCCTCATCGCCTGCTACGCGGCCGGCTTGTCGCAGTGCTTCCTCTACATCCGCGGCGAGATGGCGCTGGCCCAGACGAGGGTGGCCCGGGCGCTCAACGAGGCCTACGCAGCCGGCTACGTCGGGCGCAACGTGCTGGGCAGCGACTTCAGCGTGGACATCGTGCTGCACTGGGGCGCGGGCGCGTACATCGTCGGCGAGGAGACCGCCCTCATCGAGTCGCTCGAGGGCAACCGGGGCATGCCCCGGCTCAAGCCGCCGTACTTCCCCGCCGCCATCGGCCTGTACGGCAAGCCCACGATCGTGAACAACGTGGAGACGCTGTCCAACCTCGGTTGGATCCTGCGCCACGGCTCCGACGCCTACAAGCAGTACGGCTCGGAGTCCTCGCCCGGCACCCGCATGTTCGCCATCAGCGGGCACGTGAAACGACCCGGCGTGTACGAGGTGCAGCACGGCATCACCACGTTCCGGGACCTGTTCTACGACGAGCAGTTCTGCGGCGGCATCCGCAACGACCACCAGCTGAAGATGTTCATCCCCGGCGGCGGGTCGTCGCCGTG
Source organism: Acidimicrobiales bacterium (assembly GCA_041394365.1). Lineage (GTDB taxonomy): Bacteria > Actinomycetota > Acidimicrobiia > Acidimicrobiales > CAIXPF01 > CAIXPF01. The sequence continues at coordinate 118,802 of JAWKIM010000020.1, read as the reverse complement.
GTTCTTCGAGGAGCAGCTGGACCTGCCGCTCGAGGCCCGACCGGTGGGCGGCGCCGGTTCGATGCTGGGCTCCGGCGCCATCGTCGTGATGGACGAGACCACCGATGCGGTGAAGGCCTGCCTGCGGGTCGTGCGCTTCTACGCCCGGGAGTCCTGCGGCAAGTGCACCCCCTGTCGGGAGGGCACCACCTGGCTGGAGACCATCCTGCAGCGCATCTACGACGGTCACGGCCGCCCGTCGGACATCGACATGCTGCTCGACGTGGGCGACAACATCAGCCCCGGGCCGTACCCGGCGGCGAGCTGGGAGGCCGAGGGCCTCGCGGCGGTGCCGTTCCCGCCCCGTCAGACCACGATCTGCCCGCTCGGCCCGTCCGCGGTGGCGCCGGTGACCAGCGCGCTGCGGCGGTTCCGACCCGAGTTCGAGGCCCGCATCCGCCGCCGTGCGGTGAACATCCCGCTCCAGGTGGAGGAGAGCGCCCATGTCTGATGCCCCGCCGAAGAGCACCGTCAGCGTCGAGATCAACGGCCACACCATCGAGGCCAACCCCGGCGAGCTGGTGATCGACGCCGCCGAGCGCAACGGCGTGCACATCCCGCGCTTCTGCTACCACAACCGGATGCGGCCGGTGGGAATGTGCCGCATGTGCCTGGTGGAGATCGACCAGGGCCGCGGCCCGGCGCTGTCGCCGAGCTGCATGATCCCCGTCACCGAGGGGATGAAGGTCGACACCGAGTCCGAGCGCACCCGCAAGGCGCAGGACGGCGTGTTGGAGTTCCTGCTCATCAACCACCCGCTCGACTGCCCGGTGTGCGACAAGGGCGGCGAGTGCCCGCTGCAGGACAACACGATCGCCTTCGGGCCGGGCGAGAGCCGCTTCGTCGAGGAGAAGCGGCACTACGAGAAGCCCATCCCGATCTCCGATCTGGTGTTCCTCGACCGCGAGCGCTGCATCCTGTGCGATCGGTGCACGCGCTTCGCCAAGGAGGTGGCCGGCGACCCGCTGATCCACTTCCAGGGCCGGGGCGCCCGCACCGAGGTCAACACGTTCCCCGACGAGCCCTTCGCCTCCTACTTCAGCGGCAACACCGTGCAGATCTGCCCGGTGGGCGCGCTCACGTCGAGCTCCTACCGGTTCAAGGCCCGTCCGTGGGACCTGACCGAGGTCGAATCGACCTGCACCACCTGCTCGGTGGGGTGCTCGGTCACCCTGCAGGCGTCGCGCAACCGGCTGCTGCGCTCGATGGGCGTCGACAACGACGCCGTCAACTGGGGCTGGTTGTGCGACCGCGGCCGCTTCGACATCGAAGCCGTCGAAGCCGAGGCCCGCCTGGCCGAGCCGCTGATCGACGGCACCCCGGCCCGTTGGAACGACGCGCTGCGAGCCGCCGCCGGCGCCATCTCCGCCGCCCTGCGCGACGCCGGCCCGTCCGGCATCGGGGTCATCGGCGGGGCCCGGCTGACCAACGAGTCGGCCTACGCCTGGGCGAAGTTGGCCAAGGGTGTCATCGGCACCGACAACGTCGACGCCCAGCTGGGCGACGGCCTGCCCGGCGAGGTGCTCTTCGGCCTGCCCCGGGCCACCATCGCCGAGGCCTGCACCCCCAAGGGGACGATCGTGCTGCTGGGGCCCGACCCCAAGGAGACGCTCGGGGTGCTGTACCTGCGGCTGCGCCACGCGGTGGTCGAGGACGGCGCCACCCTCATCGAGATCGCCAACGCCGCCACCGGCATGACCCGCCACGCGCGCCACGTGCTGCACGGCGAGCCCGGCGGCTCGCTGGTGGACCAGGCCACCCGCGCCGCCGAGCTGCTGCCGGACGGCGGGCCCGTCACCGTGGTGCTGGGCCGCACATCGCTCAGCGAGGACCCGGCGGTGCTGACCGAGGCCGCGCAGGTGCTGGCGGCCAAGGGCGCCCGGTTCCTGCCGGCGCTGGTGCGCGGCAACGTGCACGGCGCCCTCGACCTCGGCCTCGCCCCCGGGCTGCTGCCCGGCCGGGTGGCGCTCGACGCCGGTCGCACCGCCTTCGCCGAGGCGTGGGGCGGCGTGCCGGCGGCGCGGGGCAAGTCCACCCCGGCCATGCTGGCCGCCGCCGCCGACGGGTCGCTGCCGGTGCTGATCCTGCTGGGCGCCGATCCGATCAACGACAGCGGTGACCGCGCCCTGGCCGAACGGGCGCTGGAGCGGGCCACCGTCATCGCCATCGACACGTTCCCGAACGACTCGGTGGCCCACGCCAAGGTGGTGCTGCCCGCCGCCGGCTACGGCGAGGTCGACGGCACCACCACCAACCTCGAGGGCCGGATCCTGCCCGTGCGCCAGGCGGTCACACCGCCCGGTACGGCCCGGGCCGACTGGGCCATCGCCGTCGAGCTCGCCGCCCGGCTCGAGGCCGACCTCGGCTTCGAGGACGTCGCCGGCATCTGGGCCGAGATCGAAGCGGTCTCCGCCGCCCATGAGGGCATCACCGCCGAGGCGCTGGCCACCATGCGCGACGGTATGGTGGCGGCCGGCACCGGCGGCGCGAACGGGCGCCCGGCGGCGATCGCGGACCTGCCGCCGGTCACGGCCAAGCGGGTCCCGCTCGATCCCACCAAGCTGCGCCTCGTGGTGCGGCGCACCATGTACGACAACGCCACGTTGACGCAGCAGTCGCGTTCGCTGGGCCAGCTCCCGCCGGCCAACGCGGTGCACCTCCACCCGCTGGACTTCGAGAAGCTCGGGGTGGCGGAGGGCGCCGAGGTGACGCTGGTGGCCGACGAGGGCCGGCTCACGCTGCCGGTGGTGAGCGACGACGGCGTCGTTCGAGGATCGGCGGTGGTGCTGGCTAATGTGCCGGACGCGCCCGTGAACATCCTGCTCTCGCCAACCAGTCCCGTGATCGACGTCCGCCTCGAGGTGGTCCGCTGATGGGTGATCCCCTCTACACCGGCGGCATCGGTGTCGCCGTCGTCCTCATCACCTTGTTGAAGGTGTTGATCGCGTTCGCCTTCACGCTCGTGGCGACCATGTTCATGGTGTGGTTCGAGCGCAAGATCGTCGCCGACATGCAGCACCGCATCGGCCCGAACCGCGCCGGTCCGTGGGGCCTGCTGCAGACGCTGGCCGACGGCACCAAGCTGTTCTTCAAAGAAGACCTGCTGCCCGACAAGGCGGATCGCCGGATCTTCCGCCTGGCGCCGATCCTGGCCGTGGTGCCCGCGTTCCTGGCCTTCTCGGTCATCCCGCTGGGTGGCAACTTCGACACCGGTGACGGCACGGTGTCGATCTTCGGGCACCGCACGTTCCTGCAGCTCGCCGACCCGCCGGTGGGCGTGTTGTTCTTCCTGGCCATGTCGGCCATCGGCGTGTACGGCATCATGCTCGCCGGTTGGTCCTCCGGCTCGAAGTACCCGCTGCTGGGCGGCGTGCGGGCCACCGCCCAGATCGTGTCCTACGAAGCGGCGCTCGGCCTGTCGGTGGTCGCCGTGCTGCTGGTGTCGCGATCGGTGTCGACCCACGGCATCGTCGGCGCCCAGTCGGATCGCTTCCTCATCGACTGGAACCTCGTGGTCACCGGCGTGGTGCCCGCCGTCGTGTTCCTCATCGCCGGCACCGCCGAGCTGAACCGCCCGCCGTTCGACCTCGTCGAGGCCGAACAGGAGCTGGTCGGCGGGTTCAACACCGAGTACAGCTCGATCCGCTTCGCCATGTTCTTCCTGGCCGAGTTCATGAACACGGTGACGATGTCGGCCCTGATCGTCACCATGTTCCTGGGCGGGCCTTCCGGGCCCACGTTCGGGCCCGACGTGCTGCGCGCCTGGATCCTGCCGCTGTTCTGGTTCTTCCTGAAGCTGGTCATCTTCCTGTTCGTGTTCGTGTGGTTCCGCGGCACGCTGCCCCGGTTGCGCTATGACCAGCTGATGGACCTCGGTTGGAAGGCGTTGATCCCGATCTCGCTCGGCTGGCTGCTGCTGCTGGCCACCATCCGGGTGGCCCAGTCCGAGGGCTGGCCGCCGCCGGTGGCCATGGCCATCGCGGTGGCGGTGCTGATCGCCGGCGCCGGGCTGCTGAGCCTCTCCCTCCGGGCGGCGCGCCGCAACCGTGAGGCCGACGCAAAGGCGTACGCCTGATGAGCTCGCTGGGAGGCTTCGGCGTCACGTGGCGCAAGTTCGCGAAGGGCTTCTTCGCCAACGAGGAGATCGTCACCACCGAGTACTCGGCCGGCACGCGCCTCCGGCAAGCACGACCAGAAGCGGCCCAAATCGCCCCGGCTGCACGGTCGCCACGTCCTCAACCGCTACGAGGACGGCATGGAGAAGTGCATCGGCTGCGAGCTGTGCGCCGGGTGTGCCCGGCCAAGTGCATCTACGTGCGCGGGGCCGACAACGACCCGGCCGACCCCACCTCGCCCGGTGAGCGCTACGGCTACGTCTACGAGATCAACTTCCTGCGGTGCATCCACTGCGACCTGTGCGTCGAGGCGTGCCCCACCGAGGCCATCACCGAGTCGAAGCTGTTCGAGTTCTCCTTCACGTCCCGCGAGGACGCCATCTACACCAAGGCCGAGCTGGTGGTCGACGCCCAGACGGGCAAGCCCCAGCAGCTGCCGTGGGAGGACTGGCGGGAGGGCGACGACGAGTTCACCTCCGGCTGGGTGCGCGCCACCGCCGCCCAGGGTGATGCCGACTACGTCGGCCGGGTCGGCTGGTCGGGCGAGCTCGGCTACGGCGTGCGCGAGGCGGAGAAGGGCCAGACGGCCGAGACGCCGTGGCAGCCGGCGAAGCCGGCCGCGGACAATGGAGCGCACGGTCATGGCCACTGAGACCGGGATTGGTACACCGACATGCCGGAACTGATCACGTTCATCCTGGCCGGTGCGGCGGTGCTCGCCGGTGCGATCGGGGTGGTGCTGCTGCGCAACCCGGTGCACGCGGCCCTCAGCCTGGTCGGCACGCTGTTCGGCATCGCCGTGCTGTTCGTGGCCCAGGACGCCCAGTTCCTCGCCGCCGTACAGGTCATCGTCTACGCCGGCGCCATCGTGGTGCTGTTCCTGTTCGTGATCATGCTGCTCGGTGTGGACGAGGCGGAGGACCTCAGCGTCGAGCCGCTCGTGGGCCAACGCCCGGTGGCCATCATCGCCGGGGTGGCCATCGCCGGGCTGTCGCTGGTGTCGCTGTTCCTCGCCGGTGGGGCCACCGGCGCCAAGGGCACCTCGGGCACGCCGGTCGGCGGTGCCGAGAACATCTCCGAGCTCGGGCGCCTGCTCTTCACGGACTACGCCTTCGCCTTCGAGGCCACGGCCATCCTGCTGACCATCGCCGTCATCGGCGCCGTGCTGCTCGCCCGCCGGCCCCCCGGCGGTGACGAGGACAGCGCCGGCGGAGCTGCCGCCGACGAGCTCGGCGCACCGGCCGACGCGGAGGTGGCGTCGTGATGTTGCTCGCTGTGGACTTCCCGCCCGAGGTGACCGCCAGCTGGTACCTCGTGCTCGGTGCGGTGCTGTTCACCATCGGGGCGGTCGGGCTCATGGTGCGCCGCAACCCGCTGGTGATGTTCATGTGCGTGGAGCTGATGCTCAACGCGGTCAACCTGACCTTCGTGTCGTTCGCCCGGGCGTTGGGCGACCTCGGTGGTCAGGTGGTGGTGTTCTTCGTGATGGTCGTGGCCGCCGCCGAGGTGGTCGTCGGTCTGGCGATCGTCGTGGCCGTGCTGCGCCGCCGCCCCGGGCTCACCGCCGACGACATCGCCATGCTGAAGGGATGACCGGTGCTTGACCTGGTGTGGCTGATACCCGCGCTCCCGCTCGTCGGGTTCCTGCTGCTGGTTGCGTTCGGTCGTCGTCTGGGCGACCCGCTGGCCGGCTACCTGGCGACCGGCATGGTGGGCGCCAGCTTCGTGGCCGGGCTCATCGTGTTCGCCGGACTGGTGGACCGGCCCACCGAGGAGCGCTACTTCATCCAGACGCTCTTCGAGTGGATCGCGGTGGGGAACTTCCGGGTCGACGTCGGCTTCCTCGTCGACCCGCTGTCGATGACCATGGTGTTGTTCATCACCGGCATCGCCACGCTCATCCACCTCTACGCGGTCGGGTACATGAAGGGCGACGAGAAGTTCTCGAAGTTCTTCGTCTACCTCAACCTGTTCGTGTTCTCGATGCTGATGCTGGTGCTCGGCGACAACCTCCTGCTGACGTTCCTCGGCTGGGAGGGCGTGGGCGCCTGCTCCTACTTCCTGATCTCGTTCTGGTTCACCGAGGACGCCAACGCCTCGGCCGGCAAGAAGGCCTTCGTCACCAACCGCATCGGTGACTGGGGCTTCATGGTGGCCACGTTCCTCACGTTCACCGCCATCGGCTCGATCCGCTACGCCGACATCCTCAGCCGGGCCCCCGGTCTCGCCGCCGTGACCGCCACCGGCATCGCCCTGCTGCTGTTCGTCGGCGCCTGCGGCAAGTCGGCCCAGTTGCCGCTCTACGTGTGGCTGCCCGACGCCATGGCCGGCCCCACCCCCGTCTCGGCGCTGATCCACGCCGCCACCATGGTCACCGCCGGGGTGTACCTCCTGGTACGGATGAGCCCGGTGCTGGAGGCGTCCTACACCTGGGCGCCGCAGATCGTGGCCTGGGTGGGCGGGCTCACCGCCCTGTTCGCCGCCACCATCGCCGTGGCCCAGAACGACATCAAGAAGGTGCTGGCATACTCCACCGTCAGCCAGTTGGGTTACCTGTTCCTGTCGATCGGTCTCGGCGGTTACGTGCCCGCCATCTTCCACACGGTGACCCACGCCTTCTTCAAGGCGCTGCTGTTCCTGGCCGCCGGCTCGGTGATCCACGGCATGCACCACGAACAGGACATGCGCCGCTTCGGTGGGCTGTGGAAGCTGCTGCCGGTGACCGCCGTGACGTTCATCATCGGCTGGCTGGCCATCGCCGGCGTGCCGCCCTTCGCCGGCTTCTGGTCGAAGGACGAGATCCTCGCCTACGCCTGGCAGGAGAACAAGGTGCTGTGGGTGATCGGCCTGGTCACCGCCCTGCTGACCGCGTTCTACATGAGCCGCCAGGTGTTCCTGACGTTCTTCGGCCGCTACCGCTTCGGCGACCCCTCCAACGAGGAGCTCAACGAGGCGTGGGACGCCAAGGTCGCCGCCGAGGAGGCCAAGGTGGAAGCGGCCATGGCCGATGTCGCCGCCGCTCGCGAGGCGCTGAGCGTGGCGGTGGCCAAGGTGGCCGATGCCGAGGCCGCGGTGACCAAGGCGGGCGACGCCGCCGCCGAGGCCAAGGCCAAGGCCGATGCCGTCAGCCCCGCCGACCTCGACGCGGCACGGGCCGCGGTGGCCGCGGCGGGCGACGACAAGAACGCCAAGAAGGCCGCCGACAAGGCGCTGAAAGAACTGGAGAAGGCGGCCAAGGACGCCGAGAAGGCGCTGACCGCGGTGACGAAGGCGGAGGCCGGGGTGGTCACCGCTCGGGAGGCGGTGACGCAGGCCGAGGCCGCCGTCAACGCCGCCGAGCAGGAGGTGACGGCCGCCAAGGAGCGGGTCACGACGGTGACAGCCCAGGCCGGGCGCGGTCGCCCGACCTCTGCGGTGGTGCCGCTGCTGGCCGCCCCTGACGATGCCGACGTGGCCGATTTCCTGCCCCACGAGGTGGCCCACCGGCGCGAGTACCACCCCCACGAGTCGCCGTGGCAGATGACGCTGCCGCTGATGGTCCTGGCCATCGGCGCCATGGTCGCCGGTGCGTTGAACCTGCCGTTCGCGTCGAGCACGCACTTCCTCGAGAAGTGGCTGGAACCGTCGTTGTTCGGTGGCGAGACCCACCTCGACCTCGGCGGCGGTGCGCTGTGGGTGCTGGCCATCGTGGCGGTGGTCCTCGGCCTGGTCGGCATCGCCGCCGCCGCGGCGGTGTACCTGCGGGGCCAGGGTGACCGGTCGGCCATCGAGCAGCCGATCCTGGCCAAGGGCTGGGGGGTCGACGGCGCCTACGCCGCCTTCTTCGGTGGGCCCGGCCGGCGCTTCGCCGATCTCGCCGCCGCCTTCGATCGCATCGTGGTGGACGGCGCCGTGAACGGGGTCGCCACCTTCGTGCGGGAGTCCTCGGTCGAGCTGCGCAAGACGCAGAGCGGCTTCATCCGCAACTACGCCCTCGGCATCAGCATCGGTGCGGTTGCCCTGCTCGGCCTGATGCTCTCCAAGGCGGCCTTCTGATGCTCGCTGCACTGCTCGCCGCCGCCGAATCCGCCGAGGCCATCTCGCCGCCGTTCCCGCACCTGCTGACGGCGTTGATCGTGGTGCCGGCGGTGGGCGCCCTGCTGGTGGCCCTGATCTCCAAGCAGCGCCCCGACGCCTGCCGCCAGATCGGCTTCCTGGCCGCCGCCCTCACCGGGGCGCTCTCGGTCTACGTGCTCATCAAGTTCCAGGCCACCGACGGCAACTTCCAGTTCGTCGAGAGCTCCACCTGGATCAAGGAGTTCGGCATCGGCTGGAAGCTCGGGGTCGACGGGATCTCGCTGTTCCTCGTCGTGCTGACCGGCGTGCTGTTCCCGGTGGCGATCCTGGCGGTGGTCCCCGACCACGACCCGAAGCCGTACTACGCCTGGCTGCTGGTGCTGCAGTCGGCGTCGATGGGCGTGTTCCTGGCGCTCGACCTGTTCGTGTTCTTCGTCTTCTTCGAGATCGTGCTCGTGCCGATGTACTTCCTCATCGGCAAGTGGGGCCACGGCAACCGCACCTACGCGGCGCTGAAGTTCTTCATCTACACGATGTTCGGCTCGGCCGTGATGCTGGTCGGCATCATCGCCCTGGTGGCGCTGACGCAGCGGGCCACCGGCGGGGCCACCACGTTCGACCTGCAGGCACTGGCCGACGCACAAGCGCTGTCCACCAACACGGCGCGCGCCGTGTTCTGTGCGTTCGCGCTGGCGTTCTCCATCAAGGTCCCGATCTTCCCGCTGCACACCTGGCTGCCCGACGCCCACACCGAGGCGCCCACCGCCGGCTCGGTGATCCTGGCCGGCGTCATGCTGAAGCTCGGCACCTACGGGTTCCTCCGCTTCGGGCTGTACCTGTTCCCGGAGGCGGCCCGCTGGGCGGCGCCGGTGTTCCTGGTGCTCGGCGTCATCGGCATCATCTACGGCGCCATCGTCGCCACCATGCAGAAGGACCTCAAGCGCCTGGTGGCCTACTCGTCGGTGGCGCACCTCGGGTTCATCGTGCTCGGCACGTTCGCCATCAATCGCCAGGGCATCACCGGCGGCATCCTGCAGATGGTCAACCACGGCCTGTCCACCGGGGCGCTGTTCCTCCTCGTGGGCATGATCTACGAGCGGCGCCACACCCGGCTGATCGCCGAGCTCAACGGGCTGCAGAAGGCGGCGCCGCTCATGGCGGCCAGCTTCACGGTGGTGATGCTGTCCTCCATCGGCCTGCCCGGGCTCAACGGCTTCGTCGGGGAGTTCCTCATCCTCAACGGCACGTTCATCGCCCACCGCTGGTACGCGGTGGTGGCCGCCACCGGCGTGATCCTCGCCGCCCTCTACCTGTTGTGGGCCTACCAGCGGACGTTCCACGGCTCGCCCAAGCAGGTGGAGAACGAACGCTTCGCCGATCTCAACTTCCGTGAGGGCGCCATGATGCTGCTGTTCATCGGCGGCATCGTGTTCATGGGCGTCTACCCCAAGCCGGTCATCGACCGCATCGAGCCCGCCGTCGACCGCCTGATCGCCCAGGTCGAGGACAAGACCGAGACGTTCACCGCCCCCGAGGCCACGCCCGCCCTGGCCGCCGGCGAGGACCACGCCGAGCCGGCCGCCGCCGAAGGCGAGGACGCCGGTGACGAGGGCGGCGGCGAGACCGGGACCGACGACGCCGAGGTCGGCGCGGCCGCCGCCGAGGCCGAACAGCAGGCGGTCACCGAACCGCCGGCCCGCGCCGGAGCGGCGCAACTGACCGAAGCGCTGGAAGCAGCCGAGGCGTCCGCGGAGGAGCACGAGTGAGCCTCATCGCCCAAGCCACCACCACCGACCTGACCACACCGTCGGTCGACTGGTGGGGAGTGATGCCGCTGTTGCTGCTGACCGCGCCGGCCATGGTGCTGCTGCACGCCTCCTCCCTGCTGCCGAAGGTGTTCAAGGGCTTCTACACCCTCGTCACCGTGGCCATCGCGGTGGTGGCCGGCGGGTTCGCCATCGGCCTGTGGTGGCGGGTGACCGACGTCGATCGCGGCCCGTTCTCCACGCTCGGCGGCGCCTTCGGGGTCGACGGCTTCTCGGTGTTCGTCACCGTGCTGCTGTGCGCCTCGGTGATCCTGGCCGCGCTGCTCGCCGATGGTTACCTGCGCCGCGAGGGCCTCGAGGGCGCCGAGCTGTACGTGCTGCTGCTGCTGTCCGCCTCGGGCGGCGTGATCATGGCGTCGGCCAACGAGCTCATCGTGATGTTCCTCGGCCTGGAGATCCTCTCGCTGGCGGTGTACATCCTGGCCACCTCGCACGTCCGCCGCTTCGCCTCCCAGGAGGCGGGCATGAAGTACTTCGTGCTCGGGGCGTTCTCCTCGGCGTTCTTCCTGTACGGCATCGCCCTGGTCTACGGGGCCACCGGCACCACCAGCCTGATCGGCATCCGCACGTTCCTGGCCACCAACACGCTGCTCGACAACGCCCTGCTGCTCGCCGGCTTCGCCCTGCTGCTGGTGGGCTTCGGCTTCAAGGTGGCGGCGGTGCCGTTCCACGCCTGGACGCCCGACGTGTACCAGGGCTCGCCGTCGCCGGTGGTGGCCTACATGGCCTCCGGTGTGAAGGCGGCCGGCTTCGCCGGGCTGCTGCGGGTGTTCTACCTCGCCTTCTCCACCGAACGGACCGACTGGCAGCCCATCGTCTACGTGCTCGCCGTGGCCACCCTGCTGGCCGGTGCGGTGCTGGCCGTGGTGCAGACCGACGTGAAGCGGATGATGGCGTACTCGTCGATCTCCCACGCCGGCTTCATCCTGGTGGGCGTGCAGGCGGCGTCGGCCCGGGGGACCGAGGCGGCGCTGTTCTACCTGGCCGCCTACACGTTCATGGTCGCCGGGTCCTTCGGCGTGATCACCGCGGTGAGCCGCAAGGGCGACGACCACACCTCCCTCGACGACTTCAAGGGCCTGGCGTCGGCCAAGCCGATGCTGGCCGCCGCCTTCACCGTGATGCTGCTGGCGCAGACGGGCGTGCCGTTGACGTCGGGCTTCTTCGCCAAGTTCGGCGTCATCACCGCCGCCGTCGACGCCCGCAGCTACTGGCTGGCCCTGGTGGCCATGCTGTCCGCGGTCGTCGGTGCGTTCGTGTACCTGCGCATCATCGTCGCCATGTACATGGGTGACAGCCACGACGACCACGTCGAGGCCCACGCCGACGGCGACGCCGCGGTGGCGGTGCGGGCCGACGGTGGCCTCGCCGTGCTGGCCGTGCCCACCACGCTGTGGATCGCGCTGGCGGTGGCGGTGGCGGTCACCGTGCTGGTCGGCTTCCTGCCCGGCCTGGTCACGTCGCTGGCGCAGGACGCCGCCCCGGCGCTCATCCCCGCCCGCTGATCGGCCACCCGGCGCCGTCGCCGGCGCCGCTCAGCAGGGTCCGTCGGCGCCCGCTCCCAGCGGGGTGGCGGGGGCTCGTCCGTTGCCGGCGAGCACGTTGCCGCACAGCCGCTGTTGTGGCGTGGCCCCCTGGACGATCTTGAGGCCGTACTGGGCGTTGCCGGTCAGCACGTTGCCGGTCACCACCGAGCCGCTGCCGTCGCCCGGGCGGTCCCCGGCGAGCTGGAGGCCCGAGCCGAGGTGGTCGGTGGACCAGTTGTTGACGAACACGGTGCGGTGACCGCGCGAGGACAGGCCGGCGCCGGAGACGTAGCTGCCGCCCCGGCACCAGTTCTCGATCACCTGGTTGTCGTCGGCATCCTCCTTGATGTCGACGCACTCGCCCCACACCACGATGTCGTTGCCCCACAGCAGGTTGCCGTCGCTGTGGTCGGGCCCTGCGGCCGACCCGTCGGGCCCGGCGTTCTCGTGGAGCTTCTCCGGCGCGGTCCCCACGTAGATGGCCTCGCCGTTGGCCCCGTCGAAGGCCAGCCCGCACTCGCGGATGACGTTGTGCACCACCACGTTGGCGCTGGCGCCGGCCCGCAGCCGCACGCACTCCGAGCGCGTGCCGTGGATCCAGTTGCGGTCGAGGCGCACGCCGTCGGCGCCCTCGAGCACGACCGCGATGTTGGCGGTGGACAGCTCGAAGCCCTCGACCACGAGGTGATCGTGGCGGATGGTCAGCAACCGGCCGGCGCCGTCGGCGAACAGGTGGGCCCCGCCGGTGCCCACCAGGCGGATGGGGGCGTCGGGCGTACCGGCCCGTACGGACACGATGCGGCCGGGGTAGCGGCCGGGCGCGACCAGCACGGTGTCGCCCGGTCCGGCCGCCTCGAGCGCCGCCTGCACGCCGGCGAACGGCGCGGCGCTCGTGCCGTCCCCACCGGCGGGGGCGCCGGCGGCGACGTGCAGCACCCGGCCACTGGCCACGGCGAGCACCCCGGCCACGGGGCCCCGCCGGGCCGCCGCCAGCTCGGTGACGAGGGTGATCGGTGCGCCCCGCTCGACGCCGGGCGCGGACGGGTCGGGACCACCCGGCAGGTCGGGGGCGAACGCAGCGGCCAGCGTTGCGGCCAGCACCACCGCGGCCGCCGGCCGGCGACTCGGGCCGGATCGATGCTCCGCCATGGGGTGCAGGGTATCGAGGCCGGCCGCGGCCACCACCCGGTGGCACGGCGGTGATCTTGGACCCCCTCCCGTCGCGCAAGTAGGCTCCCGCCACGTGTCCGACTTTCTTCGCAGCTACCTGACGGTCGGCATCTTCCTGGGCGTCGGCGTGCTGCTCGTGGCCGCCCTGCTCGGGGTTGCCTCGCTGCTGCGGCCGTCCAAGCCATCGCCGCAGAAGCACATCGTCTACGAGGCGGTGTGGACCCGGTCGGCTCCGGCTGGTCACAGAGCCAGATCCGCTACTACATCTTCGCCCTGCTGTTCGTGATGTTCGACGTCGAGGCCGTCTTCATCTTCCCGTGGGCGACCCGCTTGGAGGCCTACGGCCTCTTCGGCCTCATCGAGATGTTCATCTTCATCTTCGTGTTGTTCCTCGGCCTGGTGTACGCCTGGCGGAAGGGTGTGTTGCGATGGGTCTAGTCGAGAGTGGGAAGCTCCCGAAGCCCCTGACCAAGCTGCTCAACATCAGCCGCAAGTACTCGATGTGGGTCTACCAGTGGGGTCTGGCGTGCTGCGCCATCGAGATGGGTTCGGCGTTCGCGTCGCCCCGCTACGACGTCATGCGCCTCGGCGTCATCCCCTTCCCGGCCAGCCCCCGCCAGGCCGACCTGGTGGTCATCTCGGGCACGGTGACCGACAAGATGGCCCCCGCCATCCGGCGGCTCTACGAGCAGATGCCCGATCCCAAGTACGTGATCTCGATGGGCAGCTGCGCCAACTGCGGCGGGCCCTACTGGGACAGCTACTCGGTGACCAAGGGCGTCGACCAGATCATCCCCGTCGACGTGTACGTCCCCGGGTGCCCGCCCCGGCCCGAGGCGCTGCTCGAGGGCATCGTGCTGCTCCAGGAGATGGTGGCCAACGAAGACATGGCCGCCAAGTGGAAGGGTGAGCCGCTTGTCGTCAGCTGACACCGACACCACCGACACCACCGGCAGCGACGCCCCGGCCGACGAGGCCCGCGGCGCCCTCGCCGAGGCGTTCACCGCCGAACTGGGCGACGCCGTCGTCGCCACCCACCTCGACGCCGGGCGCGACCTGTGGATCCGCGTCAGCTCCGAGGCGTGGGAGGCGGCCGGCCGCTTCGCCCGTGACGGCCTCGATCTCCGCTACTTCTCCTTCCTGTCGGCCATCGACTGGCTGCCGTCGCCCTACGGCCGCAGCATGGACAGCGATGTCGACAACATCCTCGAGCAGGTCGAGGCCAAGGAGCCGGAGGCCATGGCCCACGGCGTGACCGGTGGGGACACCCGCTTCCAACTGCTGGCCCGGGTGTACGCCATCTCCAAGCGCCTGGGCGTGCACCTCAAGGCCGACGTCCCCGACGAGACGCTCACCATGGCCACCTGGACCCGGCTCTACGGCGGCGCCAACTGGCACGAGCGCGAGACGTTCGAGATGTTCGGCATCACGTTCGACGGCCACCCCTCGCTGCGCAAGCTCTACCTGCCGGGCGGCTTCGAGGGCTTCCCGTTGCGCAAGGACTTCCCGTTGGTGTCACGTCTGGTGAAGCCGTGGCCCGGCATCGTCGACGTCGAAGGCATGCCCGGTGTCGCCGACGAAGAAGGAGGCGAGTGACATGACCGCGGTCAGCGAGCGGCAGCAGCTGGCGTACATCGCCAGCCAGGCCGCCGACATGCGGGTCAACGTGGAGCTCGAGACCGAGGGCATGACCCTCAACATCGGCCCGCAGCACCCCGCCACCCACGGCACGCTGCGCATCATCGTCAAGCTCGACGGTGAGCAGGTGGTGGCCGCCGACCCGGTCCCGGGCTACATGCACCGGGGCTACGAGAAGCTCTGCGAGGTGCGCTCGTACCCGCAGGTGACCACGCTGATCAACCGGATCGACTGGCTCGGCAGCTTCGCCAACGAGGTGCCGTTCATCCTCGCCGCCGAGCGGTTGATGGAGGTCGAGGCCCCGCCGCGCGCCCAGTGGATCCGCACCATGCTCTTCGAGCTGTCGCGCATCGCCAACGTGGCGCTGTTCCTGGGTGACATGGCGGTGCAGCTCGGTGCGGTGACGCCGGTCTTCTACGCCTTCCGTGACCGCGAGTACGTGCTGAACCTGATCGAGGCGGCCACCGGCGGGCGGTTCCACCCGAACTTCGACCGCATCGGCGGTCTCAAGGACGACCTGCCCAAAGGTTGGATCGCCGAGACCAAGCAGGTCATGCAGAAGGTCCAGGACTTCTGCGACGAGCTCGACGAGCTGCTCGTGGGCAACGAGATCTTCAGCGTGCGCACCCGGGGCATCGGCGTGATCCCGCCCGAGGTCGCCCTGTCCTACGGCCTTTCCGGCGCCAACCTGCGCGCCTCGGGCGTCGACTGGGACCACCGCCGCGACACGCCCAACGCGCTCGTCTACGACAAGCTCGACTGGAAGATCTGGACCCATCCCGACGGCGACAGCTTCGCCCGCTACTGGGTGCGCCTCCAGGAGGTGCGCGAGGCGGCGAAGATGGTGGTGCAGCTCTGCGACGGCCTGCCGTCGGGGCCGATCATGGCCAAGGTGCCCCGCATCATCAAGGTGCCCGAGGGCGAGGCCTGGGCGGTCACCGAGAACCCGCTCGGCGAGATGGGCTACTACATCGTCTCCAAGGGCGACCTGGTGCCGTTCCGGGTGAAGATCCGCTCGGCGAGCTTCAACAACATCAGCATCGTGCCCTGGTTGTTGCGCGGCGTGTACGTTCCCGACGTCATCTCCATCCTCGCCTCGCTCTACTTCATCCTCGGAGACATCGACCGATGACGGGATCCGTGCTCGCCATCGAGCTGGCCTACTGGCAGGAGACGATCCTGCGGGTGTTGGGCCTCCTCGCCGCCGTGCTGCTGCCGGCCGGCGCCATCGTCAACCTCTACCTGTTCAAGATGATGGCGTTCATGCAGAGCCGTCTCGGTCCCTGGGAGGCGGGCCCCGCGGGCTCGCTGCAGTTGGTGGCCGAGGTCGGCAAGTGGCTGCAGAAGGAAGACCTGTTCCCCGCGGGGTCCGACCGTCGGGTGTTCGCCTGGGCGCCGATCGTCGTGGTGGCGTCCACGTTCATCATGTACGCCGTGGTCCCGTTCGGCCCCGACGCCTGGTTCGCGGACCTCCCCACCGGGATCTACTTCGCCCTGGCGGTGTCATCGGTGTCGGTCATCGGCATCCTGATGGCCGGCTGGGCGTCGGCCAACAAGTACTCCCTGATGGGCGGCCTGCGGGCCACCGGCCAGCTCATCGCCTACGAGCTGCCGCTGGTGCTGGCCGTGCTCGGCGTGGTCATCCAGGCCGGCACGCTCAACATGCAGGGGATCATCGAGGCCCAGCGCAACGGGGAGATCTTCGGCTTCGGGGGCATCGGCAACCCCTACATCCTCACCCAGTTCGTCGGCTTCGCCCTCTTCATGATCGCCATGCAGGCCGAGCTCACCCAGCCGCCGTTCGACATGCCGGTGGCCGAGTCGGAGCTGGTCGCCGGCTACCTCACCGAGTACTCGGGCTTCCGCTTCCTGCTGTTCTTCATCGGCGAGTACGCCACCGCCGGTGCGTTCTCCGCCATCGCCGCGGTGCTGTTCCTCGGTGGCTGGGCGGTGCCCGGCATCGCCTTCGACAGCAACGTCATGAACGTGCTCGGACCGATCGTGATGCTGGTGAAGATGATGTTGATCGTCTTCCTGGTGATGTGGTTCCGGTTCACCTACCCGCGCTTCCGTGAGGACCAGCTCCAGATCTTCGCCTGGAAGATCCTCATCCCCATCTCGCTCGTGAACATCGCGGTCACCGCCGTGCTGAAGGTGGCGTTCTGACATGGGTCTCGTTCCCGGTGTGATCAAGGGCCTGGGGGTCACCCTCGGCGAAGCCCGCAAGACGGTCTTCCCCGACGGGCTCACCAAGCCGCCGAACCCGATCAAGGGCGCGGTCACCGTGCAATATCCCCGTGAGAAGGAGGATCCGGCACCGCGCGCCCGCGGGGTGATCGCCCTCCAGGAGGAGAACTGCACCGCCTGCATGCTCTGTGCCCGGGAGTGCCCCGATTGGTGCATCTTCATCGAGGCGCACAAGTATCTGGCCCCGCCCCGCCGGGAAGGGGGCAAGCCCCGTCAGCGCAACCAGCTCGACCGGTTCGACATCGACTACGCCCTCTGCATGTACTGCGGCATCTGCGTCGAGGTCTGCCCGTTCGAAGCCCTGTTCTGGAGCCCTGAGTTCGAGTACTCGGAGCCGAAGATCGCGGACCTGCTCCACGACAAGAGCCGGCTCGGCCAGTGGATGGAGACGGTGCCCGACTTCGAGGACTACGAGGCCGGCTCCGAGGTGAAGAAGAAGAAGGTGCCCCGCTAGCCATGGTGGCCCAGAACATTTTCTTCGGCATCATCGCCGCCGCCATGGTGCTTTCCGCCATCCGCGTCGTGACCACCAAGAACGTGGTCCACGCCGCGCTGTACCTGGTGCTGGTGCTGGCCGGGGTGGCGGCGCAGTTCATCCTGGTCGGCGCCGAGTTCACCGGCGTCACCCAGGTGCTCGTCTACATCGGCGCGGTGATCGTGCTGTTCCTCTTCGGCATCATGCTGACCCGGGCCCGCATCGGCCAGGAGATGGACGTCGACAACGAGCGCCGCTGGATCGCCGGCCTCACCGCCGTGCTGCTGTTCGCGGTGATGACGTTCGCCCTGGTCGACGCGTTCGAGGACACCGACATCGAGGCCAACGCCGCCCTGGCGCCGCAGACCACCCAGGCGGTCTCGGACTCGATCTTCCGGGACTACCTCATCCCGTTCGAAGCGGTCTCGTTCCTGTTGTTGGCCGCCCTGATCGGCGCCATCGTCGTGGCCCGGAGGGAGTAGCCCGATGTGGCTCAACCAGTTCCTCGTCCTCGGCGCCGTGCTCTTCTGCATCGGTGTCTACGGCGTGCTCGCCCGGCGCAACGGCGTCATGGTGCTCATGTCGATCGAGCTCATCCTCAACGCCGTCAACATCAACCTGGTGGCCTTCGGCGCGTTCCACCAGACGCCGGCCGGCCAGGTGTTCGCCCTCTTCGTGATCGCCGTGGCCGCCGCCGAGGTCGGTGTCGGCCTGGCGTTGGTGCTGCTCATCTACCGCAACCGGTCGAGCATCGACCTCGAGTCCGTCGACCTGCTGAAGGGATGACCCTGTGATGCTCGCCGCAGAAGCCGGCGCCGCCACGTCGGCCGGCTGGTTCCTCGAGAACGCCTGGTTGTTCCCGGCGGTCCCGTTCGTCTCGTTCCTGCTGATCCTGTTCTTCGGCAAGAAGATGCCGAAGAAGGGCGCCGAGGTCGGCATCGCCGCGCTCAGCATCGTGTTCGCCGCCGCCCTCGCCGCCGGCGTGCAGTGGATCCAGCACGTGAACGACGCCGAGTCGGCGCACAGCACCGAAGAGACCCACAGCACCGAAGAGACGCACGCCGAGGAGGGCGCGACCACCGAGGAAGGCCACTCTGAGGAGGGCGCCACCACCGAGGAGGAGAGCCACGACGAGGGCGCGCTGGCCGTCGGTGGCGGCCGCAGCGCCGTGCTCGGCCCCGTCCTCGCCGTGCCCATGGCCGAGGAGGGCGAGGCCCACGCCAGCGTCCCGCCGGTGGTGACGGAGTGGATCTCCGACTGGTGGACCGTCGGCGGCATCGACTTCCAGGTCGGCACGTTCGTGGACGGGCAGGCGGTGATGATGCTCTTCGTCGTCGGCCTCATCTCGCTGCTGGTGCACATCTACTCCACCGACTACGTGCACGGCGACATCCGCTACACGCACTTCTTCGCCTTCCTGTCGCTGTTCACCGCCTCGATGTTGCTGCTGGTGCTGGCCAACAACCTGGTGATGTTCATCACCGCCTGGGAGTTGGTGGGCGTATGCAGCTTCAGCCTGATCGGCCACTGGTGGGAGGAGCAGAACAACTCCAACGCCGCCCTCAAGGCCTTCCTCACCAACCGGGTGGGCGACATGGGCCTGCTGATCGGCATGATCACGTTGTTCTTCACCGCCGGCGGCGGCCGCACGTTCAACATCTACGACATCAACGTGGCCGCCGCGTCGGGCACGGTCTCCCAGACCGCGCTCACCGTCGCCGCCCTGTGCCTGCTGGCCGCGGTCATGTCGAAGTCGGGCCAGTTCTTCCTCCACACCTGGCTGCCCGACGCCATGGCCGGGCCCACGCCGGTTTCGGCGCTCATCCACGCCGCCACCATGGTCGTGGCCGGCGTCTACATGATCGCCCGGCTCTTCCCGGTCTTCTTCGAGGGCATGTCCATCGCCGGTGGCTCGATCAACGCGGTGGCGCTCATCGGTGCGCTCACCACCATGGTCGGTGGCTCGCTGGCCTTCGTACAGCGAGACATCAAGAAGGTGTTGGCGTACTCCACGGTGTCGCAGCTGGGCTACATGGTGATGGCCCTCGGAGTGGGCGCCTGGACGGCGGCCATGTTCCACCTGATGACCCACGCCTTCTTCAAGGCCTGCCTCTTCCTCGGCTCGGGCTCGGTGAGCCACGCCTGCAACCACTCCTTCGACATGAAGACGGACATGGGCGGGCTGCGGAAGTACATGCCCAAGACCCACGCCACGTTCCTGGTGGCCACGTTGGCCCTGGCCGGCTTCCCGCTGATGTCGGGCTTCTGGTCCAAGGACGAGATCCTGGCCGGTACGGGCGGCTTCGGCCTCAGCGAGAAGGCCAACGGCAACTACCAGTTGATGTTGGTGATGGGCCTGATCACCGGCGGCATGACCGCCGCCTACATGACCCGCTGCTACTGGCTCACGTTCATGGGCGAGTGGCGCGGGGCCAACTCGCCGAACGCCCACCACGGCGCCCACGGCCACGACGACGCCCACGCCACCGCCGCGGCGCACGGCCCTGCCGAGCACGACACCGTCGCCGGCGGGCACGTGAGCGGTCACGATGCCCATGACGCGCACGATGTGCATGACGCGCACGGCGCCCACGGCGGTCTGCCGCACGAATCCGGGCCGCGCATCACCACGCCGCTCATCATCCTCGCCGCCCTGGCCTTCGTGGCCACGTTCGCCAACATCCCCGGTCAGTTCAACTTCGTGCCCGAGGGCTGGCGCCTGCGCTTCGAGCACTACGTCGAGCCCAAGGGCGAGTACTTCCCGACGATCAGCCACGCCGAGTTCAGCCCGATCATCGCCATCATCTCGCTGATCGTGGCTGCGGTGGCCGCCGGCGCCGCCGTCGCCTACTACCGCAGGGCCGAGGCCGAGGACCCGATGGCCACGGAGCTGGCCAACGGCCCGACCAGCAAGGGCGGCCTCCCGGCGCTCGGCTACAAGGTGCTGGCCAACAAGTTCTACCTGGACTGGTTGTACACCGACGTCATCGTCGGCTTCGTGAAGGGCCCGCTCGCCCGGGCGGCCAACTGGTTCAACCAGAACGTGCTCGACGGGATCGTCAACGGCACGGCAACGGTCTTCAAGCGCACCGCCGGCTTCACCTACACCGTGCTCGACCAACAGGTCGTGGACGGCGTGGTCCGGGGTTCGGGCATCGGTGCCTCGGAGACGGGCGGCCTCCTGCGCCGCATGCAGAATGGGCGGGTGCAGGGGTACGCCGCGCTCATGTTCGCCGCCGCGGCCGTGCTGGCCGGGGTTTTCGTCCTCGCCGTCTAACGTCAAGTAGGTTCGGTCGCCGCATGAAGGACTTCCTGAACGACTGGGGTCTCACCACCATGGTGTTCCTGCCATTGGTGGGCGCCGTGGTCATGATGCTCATCCCCAAAGCCGAAGAGGAGCTGCACAAGGTCGTCGCGCTCCTCACCACCCTCGTGGTGGGCGTGGTCGGCATCCTGCTCACGGCCAACTTCGACTGGGATCGCTCCAAAGATCTCCAGTTCGTGGTGGACAAGGGCTGGATCGACGTCATCCACTCCCGGTACACGGTCGGCGTCGACGGCATCGCCATGCCGCTGATCCTGCTGACCCTGCTGGTGGTGCCGCTGATCATCGTCTACAGCTGGAACCACTTCCCGGAGCCGCACAACCCCAAGGCGTTCCTGATCCTCATGCTGGTGCTCGACACCGGCATGCTCGGCAGCTTCGTCGCCCAGGACCTCATCCTGTTCTTCGTGTTCTTCGAGGTCGTGCTCCTGCCGATGTACTTCATGATCGGCGTGTGGGGTGGCGAGGATCGCCAGTACGCCTCGATCAAGTTCTTCCTCTACACGCTCTTCGGTTCGGCCTTCATGATCGTGGCCTTCCTGGCGCTGTTCTTCGTGACCGGCGCCGAGACGTTCAACATGGTGGAGCTCGCCCGCCTGGTCGGCGAGAACGACGTCGCCCGCAACACGCAGATCCTGATCTTCGGCGGCATGTTCATGGGCTTCGGCATCAAGGTGCCGATGTTCCCCTTCCACACCTGGCTGCCCGACGCCCACACCCAGGCGCCCACCCAGGGCTCGGTCATCCTGGCGGCGGTGCTGCTGAAGTTGGGCACCTACGGCTTCGTGCGCATCGCCCTACCGATCCTGCCCGAGGGGGCGCAGTGGTGGGCGCCGATCATCGGCGGCCTCGCCTGCATCGGCATCATCTACGGTGCGCTCGGCTGCCTCGCCCAGACCGACATGAAGCGCCTGATCGCCTTCTCGTCGGTGGCGCACATGGGCTACGTGATGCTCGGCATCGCCACCCTCACCGACTTCGGCATCAACGCCGCCATCTTCGGCATGGTCGCCCACGGCCTCATCACGGGCATGCTGTTCTTCATCGCCGGCTCCATCAAGGAGCGCTTCCACACCCTGGAGATCAAGCGGCTGGGCGGTCTGCTCAAGCAGGCCCCGTACATGGGCTGGATGCTCGGGTTCACCTCGATGGCGTCGCTCGGTCTGCCCGGTCTCGCCGGTTTCTGGGGTGAGTTCCCGGCCATCCTGTCGGCCTACAACCCGGCCGAGGGCCTCAACGTCGGGCTGTTCCGCTTCTACATGTTCGTGGCCGCCCTCGGCACCGTGCTGGCCGCCGCCTACCTGCTGTGGCTCTACCAGCGCACCGCCTTCGGCACGCCGAACGAGGAGTTCGCCCACGAGCACGTGCACGACGCCCACGTCACCGAGTGGATCGCCTGGCTGCCCATGCTGGTGCTCATCGTCGTGCTCGGCTTCCTGCCGGTGCTGATCTTCGGCATGACGAGCGACGCCGTGCAGGTCGTCGCCCAGGCCCTGGGACGCTGAGGTCACCGTGCTGGCAACGCTGGTCGCCCAGGCAGCACAGCTGCCGTTCGACAAACCCACCATCGACTTCCACGCGCTGGCACCGGAGATCGTGCTGGTCTCGTTGCTGGCGCTGGTGATCCTCGTCGACGTGCTCAAGCTGGAGGACGGGCGTCGTTTCATCGCCCCGCTCTCCGGTGTGGCCATGCTGGCCAGCATCATCCCGCTGGTGTCGCTCGCCCTCGACGGCGCCGATCGCACGATGTTCGGCGGCGCCTACGTGGTGGACAACCTTGCACTCGTCCTCAAGGCGATGTTCCTGCTCTCCGGCTACGTGGTCACGCTCATCTCGAGCAACTACCTCGCCGAGGGCGACTTCTGGGAGTCCGAGTTCTACCTGATGATGTTGTCGTCGATCCTGGGCATGGTGGTCATGTCCTCGTCCCGGGATCTGATCACCATCTTCGTGGCCCTCGAGCTGCTGTCCATCCCCGCCTACCTCATGGCCACCTGGGAGAAGCGCAACCTGCGCTCGAACGAGGCGGGCCTGAAGTACTACCTGATGGGCGTGTTCGCCTCGGCGCTCATGCTGTACGGCATGTCGCTGCTGTTCGGCGTGTCCGGTTCCACCCTGCTGACCGACATCAACGACGCCATCGCCGGTGGCGACAGCTCCACCCCGATCATCACCCTCGGCATCGTGCTGGTCATCGTCGGCTTCGGGTTCAAGGTGTCGGCGGTGCCGTTCCACTCCTGGGCGCCCGACACCTACGAAGGTGCGCCCACCCCGGTCACCGCGTTCCTGGCCGTCGCCTCGAAGGCGGCCGGCTTCGTCGCCCTGATCAACCTGGTGTTCATCGGCTTCCTCGGCCGGGCCGATGTGGTCGAGCCGATGATGTGGGTGCTCGCCGCCGCCTCGATGACGGTGGGCAACCTGATCGCCCTGCGCCAGACCAACGTGGTGCGCCTGCTCGCCTACTCCGGTGTGGCCCAGGCCGGCTTCATGCTCGCCCCGTTCGCGGTGGTCGGCACCAACGCCGATGATGCGCTGACCGCCGTGGTCACCTACCTGCTGATCTACGCCGGCATGAACCTGGCCGCCTTCGCCGTGGTCATCGCCGTGTCCCGGAAGACGCAGTCGGGTGAGATCAGCTCCTTCGGCGGGCTGTTCGGCTACGCCCCCGGCTTGGCCGTGGCCATGACGGTGGCGCTCGCCGCGCTCGCCGGCATCCCGCCGCTCGGCGGCTGGTTCGCCAAGTTCGTCGTGTTCCGGGCGCTCGCCTCCGCCGACAGCGCGTCGGGCTACACCCTGGCCATCGTCGTCGCGGTGAACTCGGTGATCGCGTTCTACTACTACGCACTCGTGCTGAAGGCGATGTGGTTCAGCGATGCGCCCGACGGCGACACGATGCCCATCCGGGTGCCGGTGTCGCTGGTGTCGGCGCTCACCCTCACCGTCGGCGTCACCATCCTGTTCGGTATGTTCCCGGGCCTCATCGGTCACTTCACCGGGAACCTGCAGGGCTTGCTCGCCGCCGTCGGCCGCTAGCGCATCCCGTACCGCTCGGTAGGCGCGGCTCGTGGTCGGCGCACCCGACTCGGTGGATGGCCCCGGGCCGCAGCGCTTCGACGCCTTCATGGAGGCGGCGCTGTACGACCCCGACCGTGGGTTCTACGGTGCCGGTGCAGGCGGCGCCGGTCGCCGGGGTGATTTCCTGACCGCACCCGAGGTCGGCCCGCTCTTCGGAGCCGTCCTCGCTCGATGGCTCGACGCCTGCTGGGATCGCTGCGGCCGCCCCGATCCGTTCAACGCCATCGATGCCGGTGCAGGGCCCGGCACCCTCGTCCGATCGATCCTCGCCGCGTCTCCGGCCTGCGCCGCTGCGCTGCGCTGGACGCTCGCCGATCGCTCGCCGGCCGCCCGCACCCGCCACGAGGGCCTCGGCCGCAGCGTCGAACGCATCGACGGTGCCGCCGGCTCCGGCGCCGCTGCCGCCACCACCGCTGCCGCGATCGGCCCGGCGCACGTCATCGTCGCCAACGAGCTGCTCGACAACCTCGCCGTTCGCCTGCTGCAACGGCACGCCGGTGTGTGGTCCGAGATCTGGGTCGACAACGGGCGCCCGCGGCTCCGCCCGGCGGACCCGCTGCCCGCCCCCGCGGCCTCGGTCCTCGGCGCCCTCGACGCCTCGGCCATGCCCGACGGCGCCCGCCTGCCGGTGCTCGAAGCGGCCGCGGCCTGGGTGGCCGGGGCGAGACGGCTCCTGGTGCCCGAGGGCCGTCTGCTCGTCTTCGACTACGGCGTGATCCGCACCGGCGACCTCCTGGCCCGGCCCGCTGAGGACTGGCTGCGCACCTACCGGCGCCACAGCCGGGGAGGCGACCCCTTCGACGAGCCCGGCAGCCAGGACATCACCTGCGAGGTCCCCTTCGACCAGCTGCCGTCCTCGTTCGAGGTCGTGGCCCAAGCCGACTGGCTGCGACGCTGGGGGATCGAGGCCCTGGTCGAGGCCGGCCGCGAGCTGTGGCGTGCACGGGCCGGCGTGGGGGATCTGGCGGCGCTGCGCGCCCGCAGCCGGATCGCCGAGTCCGAGGCGCTGCTCGATCCCGACGGGCTCGGTGCGTTCCTGGTGGCCGAGTGGGGCCCGCCGGGCAGCACCGGGTCGGCCACCGCGCCCGGCCCCTCTGAGCCTGTTCGCGGCGGGTGGTGGGCTCGGCACCGTCCCTTCCAGCGGAATGCGGTTCCGGCGGGGTGCGCCGCGTACGCTCGCCACGATGCCCACGCCCGAGGACCGCCCACCGCTCAGCAGGGCCAGAGTGCTGGAGACGGCGCTGCTGCTGATCGATGACGCCGGGCTGGAGGCGTTGTCGATGCGCAAGCTCGGCGCCGCGCTCGGTGTGGAGGCCATGTCGCTCTACAACCACGTCGCCTCCAAGGACGATCTGCTCGCCGGCGTCGCGGACCTGCTGCTCGAGTCGGTGGAGATCCCGGCGGGGGACGAGGACTGGCGGGCCTCGGTCCGGGCGTTGTGCAACGCCGTCCGCCAGGTGGGCATCGCCCACCCCCGGGCCTTCCCGTTGCTCGTCACCCAGGGCCGCAGCTCGCTCGAGGCGTGGGGCCCGGTGCTGGCCGGGTTCGATCTGATCCACCACGCCGGGCTGAGCGATGAGCAGGCCGTCTCCGCGGTCAACGTGGTGGCCAGCTTCCTCGTCGGGTTCGTGCTGTTCGAGATCAACGCCATGGTCCACCAGCAACCGCTGCTGCACGATCGCGACATCCCGCCCGATCGTGCCCTGCTGCGTCGCTACCTGGCGGCCCGCCCGTTGACCACCGACCACGACGCCGAGTTCACCCGTGGGCTCGACGTGCTGATCGCCGGCATCGAGGCCGGGGCCATCCCGCCCGTCTGAGGGGAGCGGGCCCTCCCGTCTGCGTCGCTCTTCAGCGGTGGACCAGGAAGATGCCGGAGCGCAGCTTCGGCTCGAACCACGTCGACTTCGGCGGGAGCGGCCGGCCCCGGTCGGCTTCGTTGAACACGTCGAGCACGCTCGGCGGGCTCACCAGCAGGGCCGCACCGCCCATCTGCGTTGCGGTTTGCGCAGCGCGCCGCCCGATGTCATGCCCGCCGGGCAGGAACGACAGGCGGGGATCGTGGCGGGCGTCCCGCACGTCGAACAGGGTGCGCAGCACCTCGCTGTCCGCCACCTCCACCGCCAGGCGGCCGTCCAGCGGTGCCCGGCGACCCAGCTCGAACCAACCGTCCCCGACGAAGAGCAGGAAGCGGTCGGGCGCTCGTGGGGCCTCCGCGGCCTCCGTGACGGCCACGTCATAGCGCTCCGCCAGGTGAGCGAACCGGGCGGGCAGGTCGGCCGGCAGCGGACCGGCGACCACCCGGTGGTAGGGCAGGAGCCGCAGCGCATGGTCGGGGATCAGCGCGGCCAGGAAGTGGCCGGCACCGTCCACGCGGCGGCGGCGGCCACCCGATGGTGCCCGTCGATGATGTACGTCGCCTCCACCGCGGCGAACGCATCCTGCAACGCCGTCTGTGTGCCGGGGTCGGCCACCCGCCACACCTGGTGCTGCACGCCGTCCACCGTCTCGAAGTCGAGCTGCGGCGCGCCCGCCGCCGCCCGCTCCGCCAGTGCGTCGATCGACGGGCGGCCCCGGTAGCCCAGGCCCACCGGGCTCGACTGGATCCTGACGTGCGCCAGGTGCCGGGCGAGCTCCTCCTCCTTGGCCACCCGCGTCCGTTCGTGCGCCCGGACCCGGCCGGAGCCCGTCTCGGCCACGGCGAGGTCGGCCACCACCGCGGTCTGCACGTGCTGACCGGAGCGGAGTCGGTACAGGTACAGCCCGGGCGGGTGGGGCCGGAACCGGCCGGCTGCGATCAGGCGGGCCAGGGCGGCGCCACTGCGCTCGAGCAGCTCGGCGGCGTCGGCCCCGGGTTCGTCACCCGGCGAGCGCAGCACGTTGAGGAAGCTGTCGGGGTTCGACGCCGCCAGCTGCCGTCGCTGTTGTGGGCTCAGCGCGTCGTAGGCGTGGCCGACCACGGCGCCGGCATGGCGCGGCTCGACCAGCAACGCGTCGACCGTGCGCAGCGCAACCATGCCGGCCGCGACGCTATCGCCGCTCCGGACGCCGCGAACGGCTCGGAGATCAGAGCCCGGCGCCGCAGGTGGGCCACGGCGCCCAGCCCCGCTCGGCGTGCAACGCCCGGGCCATGGCGTCCTGGTCGGCGGGTGCGGCGGCGGCCGGGTCCACGCCCACCAGGTGCGGCGCCCAGCGCGACGCCACCGAGTTCCACGTCGACTGGGCGAACTGGTAGGCGCCCCGATAGAGACCGCCCGCCGACACCGCGGCGTAGTTGCCGTGGGACTCGCACGAGCGCAGGGCGGCGAGGGCGGCGTCGGACGGACCGGCCGGGACCGCCGGGGTTTCCGGTTGGTCCACGTTGATCGGCGCGCTGTTGGCGATGGCGGCGGCGCCGTCGGGGCGGGCGATGAGCACGGCCTGCATGGCGCTGTCCTGGCCCGACGCGAGCGCCTCGGGCGACAGCACCACGTTCGACGGCTGGCCCAGGCTGGGCGCCGCCATCGGCACGATCACCGTCACCGGCGCGGTCGCGGTCAAGCCGTCGATCTCACCGGCGGCGTCGGTTCCCGTGGCGGCATCGCCCGGTCCGGGCATGGTCGCCGGTGTCTCCGCACCGGGCGGTGCCACGATCGACGGTCCGGCCGGGGGGTCGGCCGCCCCCGCGGTGCCGGTCAGTCCCAGCACGATGGCACCGCCCGCCAGGGTGGTGCCGATCAGAACCGTCGAGCGTCGCTGCCGCTTGGTCATCAGACCTCCAGGGTGCTCCCGCAGCAGGCCTGCACCACCGCCGATCGGTCGGCGATGGCCATGGTCGACCGGCTGCCGGGCAGGCGATCGGGAGGCCGTGCGGGGCCCCGCTCACCGCGTTGCAGCACACGGCGGAGCGGGGGATCTCCAGTGATGTATTACAACGACGTTACACGGACGCAACTTGAGGACCAATTCTGATCAATGCGAATTGCGTCGGATGGGTGGTTCTCGCCGGATCGGGCCGGACCCGTGCTGCGCTCGCCGGCGCGCGACACCACGGAGCGGGCTGTGGCCGACGCAGAGAACGGCAGTGGCTTCGCTGTGTCGGCCGCCACCTACTATCGGGACCGACGTCGACTGAAAGGGTGCGTGAGATGGCAGACCAGGCGACCATCGCGGACTTCTACAACGAGGAGCGGACGTTCCCGCCGCCGCCGGACTTCCTGGCCACCGCCCTCGTCAAGGACCGCGCCATGTGGGACGAGGCCGATGCCGACTACGAGGCGTTCTGGGCCCGTCAGGCCCGCGAGCTGGTGAGCTGGTTCGAGGACTTCGACACCGTGCTCGACTGGCAGCTGCCCTTCGCCAAGTGGTTCATCGGCGGCAAGCTGAACATCTCGTACAACTGCCTCGACCGCCACGTGGAGGCCGGCCGGGGTGACAAGGTGGCCTTCCACTGGGAGGGCGAGCCCGGCGACACCCGCACGCTGACCTACGCCGAGCTGCTGACCGAGGTGGCCACGTTCGCCAACGTGCTCAAGGGCCTGGGCCTGCAGTCCGGCGACCGCGTCGCCATCTACATGCCGATGGTGCCGGAGCTGCCCGTCGCCATGCTGGCCTGCACCCGGATCGGCGTGGCCCACTCGGTGATCTTCGGCGGGTTCAGCCCCGACGCCATCGTCGACCGCTGCAACGACGCCGAGGCCCGGCTGATCATCACCGCCGACGCCGGCTACCGCCGCGGCGTGCCCTCGGCGCTCAAGACCAACGTCGACGTCGCCCTGGCCGACTGCAAGACCGTCGAGAACGTCGTCGTGGTGGACCGCTGTGGCACCGAGGTGCACATGGAGCCCGGCCGCGACCACTGGTGGCACGAGCTGATGGCCGGCGCGTCCGCCGATTGCCCGCCCGAGCCGCTCGACAGCGAGCACCTGCTCTACCTGCTGTACACCTCGGGCACCACGGCCAAGCCCAAGGGCATCATGCACACCACCGGCGGGTACCTCACGCAGGTCGCCTTCACCCACAAGTACAGCTTCGACCTGCACCCCGACACCGACATCTACTGGTGCGCGGCCGACGTGGGCTGGGTGACCGGCCACAGCTACATCGTGTACGGCCCGCTCTGCAACGGCGCCACCTCCGTGATGTACGAGGGCACGCCCGACACCCCTCGGCCGGAGTTCCGCAGCGGCGACGCGGCGTCCTGGCCGAAGGACCGCCTGTGGGACATCATCGAGCGCTACGGCGTCACCCAGCTCTACACGGCGCCCACCGCCATCCGCACGTTCATGAAGTGGGGCGAGCAGTGGCCCGCCGACCACGACCTGTCGAGCCTGCGCGTGCTCGGCACGGTCGGTGAGCCGATCAACCCCGAGGCGTGGATGTGGTACCACCTCAACATCGGTCGGCAGCGCTGCCCCATCGTGGACACCTGGTGGCAGACCGAGACCGGCGGGCACATGATCACGCCGTGGCCGGGCGTGACCACCACCAAGCCGGGTTCCGCCTGCGGGCCCATCCCCGGGGTGTTCACCGAGCTGGTGGACGACGAGGGCAAG
Source organism: Acidimicrobiales bacterium (assembly GCA_041394365.1). Taxonomy (GTDB): domain Bacteria; phylum Actinomycetota; class Acidimicrobiia; order Acidimicrobiales; family CAIXPF01; genus CAIXPF01. The sequence continues at coordinate 89,776 of JAWKIM010000020.1, read as the reverse complement.
GTCGTCGAGCGCGGCGGCGGGTACCTGACGATCACCAAGCCGTGGCCGGGCATGCTGCGCGGGATCTGGGGCGCGCCCGAGCGCTACGCCGACACGTACTGGAGCCGTTTCGAGGGCCGCTACTTCGCCGGTGACGGGGCCAAGCTCGACGAAGACGGCTACCTGTGGCTGCTGGGCCGGGTCGACGACGTGATGAACGTGTCCGGCCACCGCATCTCCACCACCGAGGTCGAGTCCGCCCTGGTCGACCACGAGGCGGTGGCCGAGGCGGCCGTCGTCGGCGCCAACGACGAGGTCACCGGCCAGGCCATCGTGGGCTACGTGATCCTGCGGGGCGGCAACGAGCCCTCCGACGAGCTGCGCGAGCAGATCCGCCAGCACGTGTCGAAGAAGCTCGGGGCGATCGCCCGGCCCAAGGCGGTGATCATCGTGCCCGACCTGCCCAAGACCCGTTCCGGCAAGATCATGCGCCGCCTGCTGCGCGATGTGGTGGAAGGCCGATCGCTGGGCGACACCACCACCCTGGCCGACGCCTCGGTCGTGCAGGAGCTGCAGACCGCGCCGCCGACGCCCCGGCCGAGGACTAGGCGCCCGTCATGGCCGACGCGGCGCACCCCGCCGAGTCCTGGACGTACGGGGAGCACCTGCGCGCGCTGGTGGTGGCCAACCTCGGCCGCCACCGGCCGCGCCGGCTGCCGCTCGACGGTCGCCGCCTCGCCGCGGTGGCGGTGGTGCTGGTCGACAGCGACGCCGAGCGCCACGGCGAGGATCCGGGGTGGGAGACGCCTGCCCGCCTGGACCGGATCCCCGGCGTGGAGCCCGGCACGCTGACCGGGCTCGTCGGGGGCACGGCCGGGGGGCCGGCGTTCCTGCTGACCCGCCGCACGGGCCGTCTCAACCGTCACGCCGGCCAGTGGGCGCTGCCGGGCGGACGGGTGGACCCGGGGGAGGACGCGCTCGCCGCCGCCCGGCGGGAGCTGCTGGAGGAGCTCGGCCTCGACCTGGCCGAGGAGGCCGTGCTCGGTGCGCTCGACGACTACGCCACCCGTTCCGGCTACGTCATCCGCCCCTTCGTGTTGTGGGGCGGCGACGATCCCGCCCTCGAGCCGGATCCGGTCGAGGTGGCCTCCGTGCACCGCATCTCCCTGCGTGAGCTGTGCCGGGCCGACTCGCCCCGCTTGGTGACCATCCCCGAGAGCGACCGTCCCGTCATCCAGATCCCCGTGGGTGGTGACCTGATCCACGCACCGACCGGCGCCGTGCTCTACCAGTTCCGGCTGGCTGCGCTCGAAGGTGATCCCAGCCCGTGCGATCACTACGAGCAGCCCGTCTTCGCCTGGGGCTGACGAATGGTCTAGGGCGCCGACCCACGGAGCGTGGTTGCATCAGCGCTGTGCTGAGCGATCTGCTGCCCACCGAGGTCTTCGACGTCGACTACCTGTACTTCTACGAGGCCTTTCAGACCCCGGCGGTCAACGAGGCCGAGACCGGGCTCATCACACGCCTGCTCGATCTGCACGGCCCGCAGGATGTCCTCGACGCCTGCTGCGGCGCCGGTCGCATCGCCAACCGCCTGGCCGCCCGCGGCCACCGGGTGACCGCCATCGACGCCAACCCCCTGTTCTGCCGCCTCGGCGCGGCCGAGGCCGGCGGCTTCGGCGTGGGGGTGCACTACCGCAACGAGGACATCCGCCAGCTGGCCGACGAGGGCGGCTTCGACGTCGTGCTCTGCTGGTTCTCGTCGTTCGGCTATTGGGACGATCGCACCAACGTCGACATCCTCCGCCGCTTCCGGCGGGCGCTGCGTCCCGGCGGGCAGCTGCTGCTGGACCTGCCCAACCCGGCGCTGCTGCTGCGCGAGCTCGGTCCCGGTGGCCGGGAGATCCACCGGGTGCGGCGGGTCGGCGAGAGCGACGTGATGGAGGACCGCCTCGCCATCGACCTCGAGTCCAGTGAGCTGCAGCTCAACCGCCGCATCGTCCGCAACGGCAACGACCGTACGGTGCAGCTGGCCTGCCGGCTCTACACCCCGTCGGAGTTGTCCACCCGCCTGAAGCGCACCCGCTTCGGCCTGACCGCCATCGCCGGCGACGACGGCGGGCCGCTGCACGCCGACAGCAGCCGGCAGCTCGTCCTCGCCACCGCCATCTGACGCGGTCGGGCGCCTCGTCGGCATCCGCTGCGCACGCATCCCGCCTTGCCCGCCGCCGGCCGGCGCCAGGTTCAGTCCCGGAAGTTCTCGAACTGCAGGGGGATGCCGAAGTCGTGTTCCTTCAGCGCGGCGATGGCCGCCTGGAGATCGTCGCGCTTCTTGCCGGTGACCCGGATCTGGTCGCCCTGGGTCTGGCTCTGCACACCTTTGAGCCCGAGGCCCTTGAGGTGGGTGTTGATGGCCTTCGCCTTGTCGCTGCTGATCCCGGCCTGCAGCTTGGCCCGCTGGCGGGCCCGCGCCCCGGAAGCCTCCTCGACCTTGCCGTAGTCGAGGATCTTCAGCGAGACCTTGCGCTTGACCAGCTTCTCCTCGAGCAACAGGCGCAAGGCGGACAGGCGGTCCTCGCTCGAGGAGTTGAGCGTGATCGAGTCGGGCTCGAGGTCGATGGTCGAGTCCGTGCCCTTGAAGTCGTAGCGGGTGCTGATCTCACGCTTGGCCTGGTCGACAGCGTTGCGCACCTCTTGGAAGTCGATCTGGGAGACCACGTCGAAGGTCGGCATGGTCGATGACGCTACCGGCCCCCGACCGGCCGATGCGGATTCCGTTCCTGCCGCGCCAGCGGCTATCCTGACCGTTCGCATCTGCGAGGGTCGGTGCCCGAGTGGCCAAAGGGAGCGGGCTGTAAACCCGCCGGCTTACGCCTACGGAGGTTCAAATCCTTCCCGGCCCACCAGCAGCGCTCGAACATCGGGTGGCCATCCGGCCACCCGGTTTCGCGTTCAGGGGCGGGGTGCGCCCAGGCCTCACAGCATGCGCTGCAGCAGCTCCATGTCGATCCACCGGCCGAACTTGCGGCCGACCTCCCGCTCGGTGCCCACGTGGGAGAAGCCGAGCGACTCGTGCAGTCCTCGGGAGGCGGCGTGCCCGGCGGCGATGCGGGCCATCACGGAATGGAAGCCGTGGGCCTTCGCCACCGCTACCACCTCGGTGAGCAGCAGCCGCCCGATGCCGCGGCCCTGGTGCGAGCGGTGGATGTAGATCGAGTCCTCGGCGGTGGCGTTGTAGCCCGGTCGGTCGCGGTAGGGCGACAGCGACCCGAAGCCAACCACCGCCCGCTCCTCCACCGCCACCAGGACCGCGTAGGTCCCCGCCCGGCGGGCGAGGTACGCCTGCTGCTCCTCCAGCGTGCGGGGCACCAGATCGAGCGTGACGGTCGACGTCTCGACCTCGACGTTGTAGATCTGCCGGATGGCCTCGGCATCGGCGGGGGTGGCCAGGCGGATGTCCACGCCCGGGAACCTATCCCGCCGGCCGGCACCGCGAGGTCGGTCAGGAGGCCTGGCCGCCGGCCGTCCGCGGTGCCGCCGGGCCCGTTGCCCCTGACGGCGCCGGCTCTGCACCGGCGCCCGCCGCCATGGCCCGGCCCGGGTTCACGTCGACCACCTCGGCGTTGCCCGCCATGGCCTCGAGCTTGGCCCATTGCAGGATCTCGAGATCGTCGGTGCACAGCACGAGCTGCTGGCGTTCGGCCAGGCGGTTGATGAACTCCAGCACGGGCACCTTGTCGGCCCACTGCAGCCCCGCGAGCGGGTCGTCGAGGAACAGCGGGAGCGGTTCCCCGCCGCCCACCTCCTTGATGGCGCCCGCCCGGCTCATCAGGCCGGCGAGCAACGCTGCGCTGGCCGACTGCTCCCGGTCGGCCCCCGCGGTGGGGGCGGCCTGCAGCGCGGCGCGCATGCCGGCCAGCTCGACCAGGCGGTCCTGCTGCGCGACCACCCACGGTGCCGGGATGTCCCCGGCGAGGTCCTGCCACGCCGCGGTGGCGGTGCGGTAGCGCTCCGCCGCCTCGACCAGCTGGTTCCGTTGCGCGGCATCGGCCAGGGGCGCGCCGTCGAGCCGGTGCTCGAGCTCGCTGTAGGAGGCCGCCCCGGCGCCGGCGAGCGCCTCGTACTCGGCGTCGACGGCCTTGGCCAGCTTGCGCTCGTACACCAGGCAGCCACCGGCAACGGCGGCCGCCACCCCGATCAGGCCGAGCGCCGGACCGGTGCCGAACGTGTTGAACCCGAGCACCGCGGCCACCGGGCAGCCGGTGCCGATGATGAGGGTGGCGAGGCGCACCTGGTTGTGGCGCTTCTCGAGGTCGGTGGCGGTGTCGCGCTGGCGGTAGACCGTGGTGACGACCGAGGCCTGCTCGGGCGTCGAGCGGGCGGCGGCGGTGGCCTCCCGCAGGGCCCGCTCCGCGGCGACCGCGTCCTGCGCGGCGGCCAGCAACCGGCCCGTGTCGTGGTCCAGCAGCCGGGCCATCCAACCTTCGGTCGGGTCGACGAGGGTCAGGTCGGCGTGGCCGGCGAGCAGGGTGGCGGCCGCCCGTTCACGGTCGAGGCCGAGCGGTGCGAGCACGTCGACGGACTCGCCCTTGCGGTACGGCCCGGTCGCGTCGCCGGCGCCTTCGAGCGACACCACCCGGTGGGCGCCGCCGTAGGGGCGGAAGGCCACGAACGCCTTGTCGGCCCGGGTGAACTCGACGTGGACGCCCGGGGCCTCGCTCGACAGCGCCGACAGCAGGTGCTCGACCAGCGCGGAGCGGTGGCTGGGGTGGACGTCGATGACGGTGAGGCGCGGGTGGAAGTCGTACGCCGCCGTCGTGCCGTCTGGGTACTGATACGAGATCCGATCGAGTTGCACCCGTCGTTCCTGTTCGTGCGAGGCATCGCGCCGCGGTTGGATTGATGGGGCCATCCGCCTGCTGAGATTCCCCAAGATCGAAACTTGGGTCCGGCCCGCCAACACGCTAGGCTACCCTGCCCGACGGGACATCCCCCTGGGACATCCCGCCCGCCCCCTTAGCTCAGTCGGCAGAGCGTTTCCATGGTAAGGAAAAGGTCGTCAGTTCGATTCTGACAGGGGGCTCGTTGCGATCATGGCGGCGTAGCTCAGTCGGTAAGAGCACTCGGCTCATAATCGAGGGGTCGTCAGTTCGAGTCTGACCGCCGCCACGCAACAGTTCGCTCAGGTGCGCCGCTCCCGGCGCCCGATCTGCTTGGATGGGCACGGTATGTCCGTCGCCCGACCGTCATGACGTCGCCCGTAACCACCCCGCCGCCCGACGGGTCTGAACCCTCGATGGCAACGCGACTCGCAGAGCTCGTCGATCGTGCCCGCCAGGGCGATCACGGGGCCTTCGAGGAACTGGTGCGAGCGACGTACATGGATGCTTACACGTTGGCCTATCGGCTGACCGGTGACGAAGAAGATGCCCGAGACGTGGTGCAGGAGGCGTACCTGCGCGCCTACCGGGGGCTCAAGCGCTTCCGCGGGGAGGCGCAGTTCACCACCTGGCTCTACCGCATCACGGCCAACTGCGCGTCGTCGACGCTGGGCAAACGGGCCCGGCACCGGCACGACGTGCTGGAGGACGACGAGCTGCTCGAGGCGTCGAGCCGGCTCGACCCGGCCGAGCACGCCGATCGGGGGGCGGTGCGCGAGCGCCTGAAGGCGGCGTTGGCCGAGCTGCCGCCCCGGCTGCGCGCCGTGGTGGTGCTGCGGGACGTGTACGACCTGCCCCACGAGGCCATCGCCGCCGAGCTGGGCATCTCCGAGGCGGCGGCCAAGGTGCGCCTGCACCGGGCCCGTCGCAAGCTGCGCGAGCGGCTCTACCCACTCGCCGGCGAGGAGGAGGGCGGTGATCGGCGTGCGGTGTGAGGAGGTCGCCGAGTTCTTGCCCGGCGTCGCCGATGGATCCGCGACGCTCAGCGACGCCGCCGTCTGGCACGTCGAGCGTTGCCTTCGGTGCCAGGCCGAGCTGGTGCAGTACCGCAAGCTGCTGCGGGCCCTGCGCACCATCCGCACCGAGGTGCTCGAGCCCACCCCGGGGTTGCTGACCGACATCCTGGCCACCATCTCGGAGTCGGGCGAGCGCCACGCCGTCCGCCAGCTGCTGTCCGGCCGGAGGGTCGCCTCCGTGGGCGGCATCGCCGCCGCCACGGCCGCCGGCGCGGCGGGAGCGGTGGTGCTGGCCACGATGTCGCGGCGCGGGCGGCTCCGTCTCGCCTCCTGAGCGGTGCCCGGCGCCGGTGCCCCTGGGCCGGGGTCGTCGGGCGCTTCGGTGTGGCGGCGGTGCTAGGCTGTGTCTCCCTTAGGGCAGTGGCGCAACTGGCAGCGCAACGGTCTCCAAAACCGTAGGTTGGGGGTTCGAGTCCCTCCTGCCCTGCTCCTGGTGTGACGGCCGGCATCCGAGATCGGGTTCCGGCCCGACGGCGCGAGCGCATGGCGCCCGAGTCGGGGCACCCGGACCGACGGACGTGAGGGTTGCCATGGCCATGAACATGAATCGTGAGCAGAAGCGCATGCTTCGGCGCGCCGGCTACCTCGACGAGTCCGGTGAGCCGGTGCAGGGTTCCAAGCCGCGCACCACGACGCAGGCCGCCGCGGTCAACCGCGAACGCACCCCGCCGAAGCAGTTCATCAAGGAGATGCGCGGCGAGCTGCGGAAGGTGGCCTGGCCCACCCGGTCGGAGGTCATCAACTACTCGATCATCGTGCTCGTGTTCCTCGTGTTCATGACCGCGCTGGTCGGGGTGGCCGACTGGGCGTTCGCCAGGGCCATCTTCTGGCTGTTCGACATCAACTGACCGGCCGCCGACGAAGGAGTGAGAACGTGGACAATCTCGACGACGTGACCGACACCGAGCTGGCCGACGAGCCGGTGGCGGTGGACGAGGTCGCGATCGAGATCGACGATGCGTCGGCGGACGCCACGGTTGATGGCGAGGCGGATGCCGCCACCGAGGCGATCGACGCCGAGCACCTGCTCGACGAGGAGGCCGAGGAAGAGCCCGCCGAGATCAGCCCGTTCGATCGGCCGGGCAAGTGGTACGTGGTGCACACCCAATCCGGCTACGAGAACAAGGTCCGCCAGAACATCGAGGCGCGCACGTCCTCGATGAACATGGAGGGTCGGATCCACGAGGTGGTCATCCCCACCGAGGACGTCGTCGAGTTCAAGAACGGCCGCAAGTCCGTTGTGCAGCGCAAGGTGTTCCCCGGCTACCTCCTGATCCGCTGCAACCTCGACGACGACTCCTGGTACGTGATCCGCAACACCCCCGGCGTGACCGGGTTCGTCGGTGCCGGCAACAAGCCGTCGCCGCTGCGGCGCCATGAGGTCGAGCAGTTCCTGCAGGTCAAGCCCACCGGCGAGGCACCGGTCAAGAAGGGCCGGCCCAAGCTCGAGTACGAGATGGGCGAGACCGTGCGGGTCAAGGAAGGTCCCTTCGCCGACTTCTCCGGCGAGATCGTCGAGATCAACGAGGACCAGCTCAAGGTCAAGGTGCTGGTCAACATCTTCGGCCGCGAGACGCCGGTCGAGCTGGAGTTCAGCCAGATCTCCCGCCTCTGACCCCCGAGCCCCGCCGACTGGCGTGCCCGCACGCGGCGCGCCAAACTAGTTCGCCCCCGAATTCGAGGTAGACACCCATGGCCAAGAAGCAAGTCGTGGCCGTCGTGAAGATCCAGATCCCTGCCGGCAAGGCCACGCCGGCGCCGCCGGTCGGTACCGCGCTGGGTCCCCACGGCATCGCCATCATGGACTTCTGCAAGCAGTACAACGCCGCCACCGAAGCGCAGGCCGGCACGATCATCCCGGTCGAGGTCACCGTCTTCCAGGACCGGACCTTCACCTTCGTCACCAAGACCCCGCCCACGCCGGTGCTCCTGCGCCAGGCCGCCGGGGTGGACAAGGGTGCCGCCAAGGTCGGTCGTGAGACCGTCGGCACCATCACCGACGCCCAGCTGACCGAGATCGCCCAGACCAAGATGGGTGACCTCAACGCCTACGACCTCGAGGCGGCCAAGGCGCAGGTCGCCGGCACCGCCCGTTCGATGGGCCTGGTCATCGAGGGCTGAGCGCAGCCCACCGTTCACAACAACCGTCGTCGACGGGGGAGGACCTCGCCCCTGTCACGCCAGCCCCGAGGGAGCCATCATGGCGAAGGGAAAGCGGTACGAAGACGCAGCCAAGCGCTTCGACCGGGACCACTACCACAGCCCGTCCGAGTCCATCGACGTCATCAAGAGCCTGGCCAAGGCCAACTTCGACGAGACCGTCGAGGTCGCCTTCCGGCTCGGCGTCGACCGCGCAAGGCCGATCAGATCGTCCGCGGCACCGTTGCGCTGCCGTCGGGCACCGGGCGCAACGTCCGGGTCGCCGTCTTCGCCGCCGGTGAGGCCGCCACGGCCGCCCGGGACGCCGGCGCCGACTTCGTGGGTGCCGACGATCTCGTCGCCCAGGTCGAGGGCGGCATGTTGGACTTCGACGTCGCCATCGCCACCCCGGACCTGATGCCGATGGTCGGCAAGCTCGGTCGGGTGCTCGGCCCCCGCGGCCTGATGCCCAACCCGAAGACCGGCACCGTGACCCCCGACGCCGGCAAGGCCGTGGTCGAGTTCAAGGGTGGTCGCGTCGAGTACCGCACCGACCGCTACGGCAACGTGCACGTTCCCATCGGCAAGGTCAGCTTCGGCTCCGATGCGCTGATGCAGAACTTCGCCGCCGTGGTGGAGGAGCTCAACCGGGCCAAGCCGGCCGCGGCCAAGGGCAAGTACATGCAGAAGATCGTGTTGTCCTCGACGCACGGTCCCGGCATCAAGATCGACCCGAACAAGGCGGTGTCCGAGAAGGCATGACCGCCCGGCCGGTGCAGCACCGGCCGCACAACCAGCTCGACGTGTGTCGCGCCAGAGACCTCCGGTGCCGAACGGCTGAATGACCCGCTGGGTCGCCGGACGAGGTGGACCACCTTCGATCCTCCTGTGGAGACGTGGGTGTTCGCCTGTCCCGGGCGCACGCTCACGTCTCGGTCGTTTTTCGACCGACCGAACAGGACGAGTCAGACCGGTCGGCCCCCTGGGGACGACCACGGGTGGGGGAGGGCCCACCCGGGTGGAGGAGCACGGGGTTGCGGCCCCGTGCGGGAAGGGAAGCATGGAGAACCCGAGACCCGAAAAGGTCGCGGTCGTCGAGGAGGTCCAGGGCAAGCTGGCCGACTCCGAGGCCGCGATCATCACGGAGTACCGCGGGATGACGGTGGCGCAGATGTCGGCGCTGCGCCGTCAGCTGCGGGACTCCGGTGGTGAGTACTGCGTGTACAAGAACACGCTCGTGCGCATCGCCGCCAACAACCTGGAGCTCAGCCTCGACGAGCTGCTCGTCGGCCCCACGGCGATCGCCTTCGTCGGGGTGCGGCCGGACGGCTCGAGCGGCGACATCGCCGGCGTGGCCAAGACGCTGCGCAGCTTCAGCCGTGACGTACCGGCGCTCATCGTCAAGGGCGGCGTGCTCGGCAGTCGCACCATCGACGCCGAGGACGCACGCAACCTCGCCGACATGCCCTCGCGGGAGCAGGTGCTCTCGCAGCTGGCCGGGCTGCTGGAGGCGCCGCTGTCGCAGATGGCGAGCCTCATCGAGGCGCCGGTGCGCGACATCGCCTACGCCGTGCAGGCCCTCGTCGACAAGCAGGGCGGCGACGTCGCCGCCTGAGCGACCCCGTCCCGTCCGAATGGCGGTCCCCCACCGGGCGATCGCACGACCACCCGCTCTCACCACGACAGATCGCAAGTAGGAGAAGAAGAACCAAATGGCTATCACCGCTGACGAGATCCTCGACGCCATCGGCAACATGACCGTGCTCGAGCTGGTCGAGCTGAAGAAGAAGTTCGAGGAGAAGTTCGACGTGACCGCGGCTGCGCCCATGGCCATGGCCGCGATGCCGATGGCCGGTGGCGGTGGCGGCGAGGCCGCCGCCGAGGCCGAGGAGCAGACCGAGTTCGACGTCGTCCTCAAGGAGGCCGGCGGCCAGAAGATCCAGGTCATCAAGGAGGTCCGGGCCCTCACCAACCTCGGGCTGAAGGAAGCCAAGGACCTGGTCGACGGTGCGCCCAAGGCCGTGCTGGAGAAGGTGTCCAAGGAGGACGCAGCCAAGGCCAAGGAAGCCCTCGAGGGCGCCGGCGCCACCGTCGAGATCAAGTGACCGCACGCAGGCCATGAGCCTGCGAGCCACCGCACCACGAGGGTCGGGGATGCCGCACGGCGCCCCGGCCCTCGGCGCGTCAGCGGGCGGTCGGACCCTCCGGCCGCAGGTCGAGCGGGCCCGGGCCCTGTCCAAGCCGCCACGACGCTGCGCCGGCCAGTGCGCGGTGCACGAACGCCTTGGCCGCGTGCACGGCGTGGAGCAAGCCGGCGCCGAGGGCGAGCTGGGCGGCCACGGCGGCTGAGAACGCGTCGCCCGAGCCGGCGTTGTTGGCGGTGACCACCCGCCCGGCGACGATGCGGTGCAGCACGTCGCCATCCCACAGCAGGTCGCACGCCTCGGCCCCGCCGAGCCGACCGGCGGTCACCACCACCGGCCGGCCGCCGGCCAGCGCGGTGACGGCATCGGGTTCGCCCGCTCGCTGCTCGGCGGCCAGCACGGCGAGCTCCGCCGTGTTCGGGGTGACGAGGGCCGCATGGGGGAACAGGCCGTTGCGGTAGCGCTCGATGACCTCATCGCCGAACAACGCCGTGCCGTGACGGTCGACCACGACGGGATCGACGACCAGGTTGGGCAGGCGCCCGCCGGCCGCATAGCGGGCGACGAGGTCGACCACCTCCGCCCGGCCGAGCATCCCCGTCTTCACCGCGGCGACGCGGAAGTCGTCGAGGACGGCGTCGAGCTGGGCGGCGATGAGGTCGATGGGGATGGGCTGGGCGTTGCGCAGGCCGAGCGTGTTCTGGGCGGTGACCACGGTGAGCGCCGAGGTGCCGTGCACGCCCAGGGCGGCAAAGGTGCGCAGGTCGGTGGGCACGCCGTAGCAGCCTCCCGAGTCGGCACCGCCGATGGTGAGCACCACCGGCGGCGTGGCCACGCCGTCGGTCATGGCTCGATGCGCAGTCCCGGCGGCAGCTCTTCGCTGTGCAGCACGGTCAGGAACCGCGTCGCCCGGGTGAGTGCGACGTAGAGGCCGCGCAGGCCGGCCACGGTGCTGCCGGCGATCGCCGCCGGCTCGACGAGGACCACGGCGTCGAACTCGAGGCCCTTGGCTTCGGTGGCGCTGAACACGCCGACAGCGGCATCGAGCACGTCGGCCGCGGAGGGCAGCCCACCCAGACGGCCTCGGATGTCGCCGACCAGCGCCTCGGGCGCGATCACCGCGGTCTTGCCCTCGGCCAGCTCGCTGCGGACCCGGGCCACGTGGGCCACGGCCTCGTCCACCACCTCGTCAGCGCCGCAGCGGGCGAATCGGGGCACCGCACCCGAGTGGCGGACCGAGCGGGGCGGGTCGGCGTCGGGGTCGGTCACCGCCAGCACCCGGGCGGCGACCTCCATGATCTCGGCCGGCGTGCGGTAGTTCACGGTGAGCATCGCCCTGCGGGGCTCGCGTCGCACCGGCAGCTGGGCCAGCGCCTCGTTCCAGCTGGCGATGGCCCCGGGCCGACTGGCCTGACCGAGGTCACCGACGACCGTCATCGAGCCGATCGTGCAGCGCCGGGCGATCATCCGCCACTGCATCGGTGAGAGGTCCTGGGCCTCGTCCACGATCACATGGCCGTAGACGGGCGGGGCACCGTCGTCGTCATCCTCGGCCTGGGCGGCGAGCTCGCGCTCGGTGAGCCGGTTGATGAGCTGGCGCCGCATGGTGGCGTCGAGCTCGCCGGTCTGCAACGAGATGTCACCGACCGTGTCCTCGATCATCCACCTCGCGTCGTCGCGGACCTGGGCCAGACGCTTGCGGCGGGCGGAGGGGATCGGGCCGAGGAGGCCGGCCGCCTCGTCGAGCAGCGCCAGATCCGCGCTGGTCCACGGCGCCGCTTCGGCCACCTTGCTGCGCGGCCGGGCCAGCAGGGCCCGCTCCTCACCGCTCAGTACGCCCTCGGTGGCCAGGCGGAGCAGGCCGGGAGCGCCGAACAGGTCGTTGAGCAGCTCCTCGGGCGTGAGCACCGGCCACATCCGCTCGAGCGCGGCCCGTACCTCCGGCACGTGGCCGATGCCGCTCAGGAAGTTCTGCTCCTCGCGCTCGATCGTCAGCGCGGCGGATTGGATCACATCCAGCGGGTCGAGCTCATCGGTCGGATCGAGCGGCAGCTCGGCCGGCAGCCGGGTGAGCCGCTGTTCCACGATGCGGCGCTGCTGGCGCCACAGCACCCGCCGCAGGCGCCTGGCGAACGCGGCGCGCCGCTCGTTGTGGGTGCCCTGGCGGGACGACACCTGGGCGACGATGCGGGCGAGCTCGGCCCGGGGCACCCGGAGGTTGCGGGCGCCGTAGGGCACGACGAGGTCGTCGGGCAGCGGTCGCTGGCGATCGGCCACCGCCTTGCGGATCACCCGCACCATCCGGGCGTCGCCCTTCAGCCGCTCGGTTGCCGCCGGCTCGGAAGCCACGGTGCGGACCCGGTTGGCGAGCCCGTCGATGGTCACCAGCTCCACGCCGCTCTCGCCCAGGGAGGGCAGGACCTGCTCGATGTAGCGCAGGAACGTCCGGTTGGGACCGACCACCAGGACCCCGGCATCCTCCAGCCGCTGCCGATTGGTGTAGAGCAGGTACGCGGCGCGGTGCAGCGCCACCGCCGTCTTACCCGTACCGGGACCGCCCTGCACGATGAGGATCCCCGGGATGGGGGCGCGGATGATCTCGTCCTGCTCGGCCTGGATGGTGGCCACGATGTCACCCATCCGCCCGGTGCGCGACCGCTCCAACGCCGCCATGAGCGCACCCTCGCCGACCACCGACAGCGATCCGTCGGCGGCCCGGTCGAGGTCGAACACCTCGTCGTCGAGCCCGATGACGGTCCGGCCACGGGTGAGCAGGTGGCGGCGGCGGACGAGGCCCATGGCGTTGCGCCCGGTGGCCCGGTAGAACGGCTCGGCCGCCGGTGCCCGCCAGTCGATCACGAGCGGGTCACCCTGCTCGTCGAGCACGGAGAGCCGGCCCACCTGGTACGTGTCGCCGTCCTCGAGGTCGAGCCGCCCGAAGCACAGCGAGGCACCGCCGAGCTCGAGGTGGTGCAGGCGCTGATCGGTCAGCGCGAGCAGGCTCTCCCACTCGACGCGGGCCTGGCCGGTGGTCGTCTCACCCAGCTCGCGGTGGTGGCGGACCACGTCGAGCGCGGCCTCCCGCATGGAGCCGAGCCGTTCGTAGGCGCGGTCCACCGCGGCCTGCTCCCGGCGTACCTCGGCCTCGAGCGTCTGCGGTGCCGGCGGCTGGTCGCCGCCGCCCGCGGGGCGCACCGCGAGCGCGCCCGGTCGCTCAGCACCCGGCGACAGGTGCTCGTGGGAACGTCCGGATGGCGGTGCGGCGGGGCCCTGAGCAGCGGATGTGTGCTGCGCGGGGCCGTCGGTGCCGTCCTGCGGGTCGTTCTTCAAGGCGTACCAGCCTAGGTCCTCGGGCCCGGCTCCGGGAGTCCGGCTCCGGATGGATGTGGCCGCTCGGCTCGGTCCTCATGATCGGACGAATGGCGTCACCCATTGAGGCCGGCGACGCCGATCCGGAACCGCTGATCGCGTTCTCCAGGCCGCCGAGGGAGGCCTCGAGGTCGGCGCCGGCACGTGCCCCGGCGCGGCGCCCGGGCGGCTGGAACAGCCCGTTCGACCTGGCCGGAGCTGGTTTCGGGGCGGTGGGAGGGAGCCGGTCGGAGCGGTTGCAGCACGCACCGTGAGGCCACGATTGCCTTGACGACGGGTGGAGCCGGCCTTACAGTCGGCGAAAATCCGCACCCGAGGATTTTGGACGGTCCGGGTGGCGGTATCCATGACGCTGGGTAGGCTCTTGCCCCGGCGCTCCCTCGCGGATAGACTTTCGCGTTGCCGTGCTCGCGCCCTTGTTTTGCCGTCGTCAAAGTTCTGTTCTTGACGCGCCTGGGCGCGGGTCGGCTGTTGTGCCTGCGGTCACGAACCGGGGTGGCGGCCACGCCCCCCGTTGCTCTCGGACCGGTCGCAGGCCGCTGAACCGAACGGGTTCGTCGTGGCGCGCCCATGAACCTCAGGAGGAGCCCGTCCTTGTCCTCGCACCCCGTCCTCCGGGACCGTTACTCCTTCGCCAACCTCGACGAGGTGCTCGAACTCCCCCGACCTGATCGCCATCCAGCGCGACAGCTTCGAGTGGATTTCCCTGCACCGCGGGTTGGCCGAGGCGTTCGCGGACATCAGTCCGATCAAAGACTTCACGGAGACCCTGCAGCTCGAGCTCGAGTTCGATCCCGACGACGAGGATCTGCGCCCCCCGCCCAAGTTCTCGGTGGAGGAGTGCAAGGAGAAGGACATGACCTTCTCCGCCCCCATCTTCGTGCGCGCCCGCTTCATGAACGCGCAGACCGGTGAGATCAAGGAGCAGACCGTCTTCATGGGGGACTTCCCGATGATGACGGAGAAGGGCACCTTCATCATCAACGGCACCGAGCGCGTCGTCGTGTCGCAGCTCGTGCGCAGCCCCGGCGTGATCTTCCAGCCGGGGGAGCGCTTCCGCCTGCGAAACCTCCAGAAGCACCAGTTGGTGACCGGCACCATCCACCCGTACCGCGGGGAATGGATCGAGTTCGACGTCGAGCAGAAGCCGGGCAAGGACGTCACCGCCGGCACCCGGGTGGCCCGCAAGCGCCGCCTCTCCATCTTCACGCTGCTGCGCGCCCTCGGCTACGACGAGGAGAACGCCCCCGGGTTCCTCGACGCCTTCGTGCGCTACTTCGACTTCCTCGAGGGCCAGTGGGAGAAGGACCGGGCGCTCGTGCCCACCCAGGACGAGGCCCTCGTCGAGATCTACAAGCGCGCGCGGCCCGGTGAACCGCCGGCCATCGAGTCCGCCCGGGCGTACTTCCGCAACGCCTTCTTCGAGTCCCGTCGCTACGACCTGTCGCGGGTCGGTCGCTACAAGCTGAACCGCAAGCTCGGCGCCGAGATCGACAAGCTCGAGAGCTTGTTCGGCGTGGAGATGGACCGGCCCGAACCGAACCAGTCGGTGCTGTCGCGCTGCGAGATCCTGGCCACCGTCAGCTATCTGCTGCACCTGGTCAAGCCGGAGCCGGGCTACCGCCTCGACGACCAGGACCACTTCGCCAACCGGCGCATCCGCTCGGTGGGCGAGCTCATCCAGAACCAGGTGCGCATCGGCCTGTCCCGCATGGAGCGCGTGGTCCGGGAGCGGATGACCACCCAGGACGTGGAGGCGATCACCCCGCAGACCCTGATCAACATCCGCCCGGTGGTGGCGGCGATCAAGGAGTTCTTCGGGACCTCGCAGCTCAGCCAGTTCATGGACCAGGTCAACCCGCTATCGGGTCTGACCCACCGCCGCCGCCTCTCCGCCCTCGGCCCTGGCGGCCTCAGCCGGGAGCGCGCCGGGTTCGAGGTCCGTGACGTGCACTTCAGCCACTACGGCCGCATGTGCCCGATCGAGACGCCGGAGGGCCCGAACATCGGCCTCATCGGCGCGCTGGCCTCCTATGGCCGGGTGAACGACTTCGGCTTCATCGAGTCGCCATACCGCAAGGTGGTCGAGGGGCGGGTCACCAACGAGATCAGCTACCTGGCCGCCGACGAGGAGGAGGACTACGTCGTCGCCCAGGCGAACGTGCCCCTCAACGAGGACGGCACGTTCTTCGCCGACCGGGTGCTCGCCCGGCGCTCACCGCAGGCCGCCTCGCTGTCGGACCTGAAGCTGCAGCTCGAGCGGGACGTGTTCTTCGGTGCCACCACCGAGATCTCCTCGGTGCCGCCGGCCGAGGTCCAGATGATGGACGTGTCGCCCAAGCAGATCATCTCGGTGGCCGCCGCGCTCATCCCCTTCCTCGAGCACGACGACGCCAACCGGGCGCTCATGGGCGCCAACATGCAGCGCCAGGCGGTGCCGCTGGTGCGGGCCGAGGCGCCCTACATCGGTACCGGCATCGAGGCCCGCGCCGCCCGCGACGCGGCCGACATGCTGCTCGCCGAGGACGACGGCACCGTGGCGGAGGTCTCCGGCCGGACGATCACCATCGACTACGACCGCCTGGGCCGGCGCTCGAAGCGGTTGCTGAAGTTCGAGCGCTCCAACCAGGACACCTGCATCAACCAGAAGCCGCGGGTCCGGGAAGGGCAGCGGGTGGTCAAGGGCGACCTGTTGGCCGACGGCCCGTCGACCGACCACGGCGAGCTGGCCCTCGGCAAGAACCTGCTCGTGGCGTTCATGCCGTGGGAGGGCTACAACTTCGAGGACGCCATCATCCTCTCGGAGCGCATGGTCAAGGACGACGTGTTGACGTCGATCCACATCCACGAGCACGAGATCGACGCCCGCGACACCAAGCTCGGCCCCGAGGAGATCACCCGGGACATCCCGAACCTGTCCGAGGAGATCCTCGCCGACCTCGACGAGCGCGGCATCATCCGCATCGGCGCCGAGGTGGCCGCCGGTGACGTGCTGGTGGGCAAGGTCACCCCGAAGGGCGAGACCGAGCTCACCCCGGAGGAGCGCCTGCTGCGCGCATCTTCGGTGAGAAGGCCCGCAGGTGCGCGACACCTCCTGAAGGTGCCCCACGGCGAGGCGGCAAGGTGATCGACGTGCGGGTGTTCTCCCGTGACGAGCACCATGAGCTGCCGCCGGGCGTGAACCAGCTGGTGCGGGTCTACGTCGCCCAGAAGCGCAAGATCTCGGTGGGCGACAAGCTGGCCGGGCGCCACGGCAACAAGGGCGTGATCTCCAAGATCCTGCCCATCGAGGACATGCCCCACCTCGCCGACGGCACCCCGGTGGACGTCATCCTCAACCCGCTCGGCGTACCGAGCCGTATGAACGTGGGCCAGGTGCTGGAGTCGCACCTCGGCTATGCGGCCCGATGGGGCTGGGATCTCAACGGCGATGGCAAGCCCGACGTGGGCCAGCCGCCGCGCCGCGGCACCGAGACGAAGACCCGACCCAACACCCAGCCGGTCACCTTCATCGCCACCCCGGTGTTCGACGGTGCCAAGTGGGACGAGGTGGAGCGGGCCGGCAAGCACCCGACCATCAAGCGCCTGCTCGAGAACCTGGTGCCGGAGTCCATGGACGGCCGCCGCCTGATCCGCCCCGACGGGAAGGCCCAGCTGTTCAACGGCCGGACCGGTGAGCCGTACGACAACCCGGTGATGGTGGGCTACATCTACATCCTGAAGCTCGCCCACCTCGTGGACGACAAGATCCACGCCCGGTCCACCGGCCCCTACTCGATGATCACTCAGCAGCCGCTCGGCGGTAAGGCCCAGTTCGGCGGCCAGCGCTTCGGTGAGATGGAGGTGTGGGCGCTCGAGGCCTACGGCGCGGCGTACTGCTTGCAGGAGCTGCTGACCATCAAGTCCGACGACGTGCTCGGCCGCGTGAAGGTGTACGAGGCCATCGTCAAGGGCGAGAACATCCCCGAGCCGGGGATCCCCGAGAGCTTCAAGGTGCTCATCAAGGAGATGCAGGCACTGTGCCTGAACGTCGAGGTCCGCGCTGCGGACGGCGCCGAGATCGAGATGCGCGAGCTCGACGAGGACATCTTCCGCACCGCCGAGGAGCTGGGCATCGACCTGCAGCGGCCGGAGCGCGGCTCCGACGACGACGACATGCGCCGCACCGGCGGCCGCTACTGACCTTCACCTGACCGCTGCCGTACCGACCATACCGATTGGTACGGCAGCGATCGATCCTTGACCTGGGAACAACGGCCACGGGTGGGGTAGGGGCCCCGCCGTGCGTGGAAGAACGTAGGGTTGGGGCCCCATGCGGGCTAACGAGAACGGACGAACCTTGCTCGACGTCAACGACTTCGACCAGCTGCGAATCGGCCTGGCCACCGCGGATCAGATCCGCACGTGGTCGAACGGAGAGGTGAAGAAGCCCGAGACCATCAACTACCGGACGCTCCAAGCCGGAGAAGGATGGCCTGTTCTGCGAGAAGATCTTCGGTCCGACCAAGGACTGGGAGTGCTACTGCTGGCAAGTACAAGCGGGTCCGCTTCAAGGGCATCATCTGCGAGCGCTGCGGTGTCGAGGTGGACGCGCTCCAAGGTGCGCCGCGAGCGGATGGGCCACATCGAGCTGGCCGCCCCCGCCGTGCACATCTGGTACCTGCGCGGCACCCGGTCGTGGCTGGCGTACCTGCTGTCGGGCACCGAGACCAACGAGGAGCTGAAGGCCAAGCAGCTCGAAGGTCATCTACTTCGCCGCCAACCTGGTCACCTGGGTGGATCACGAGCGCATCGACAAGGACCGTTCGAGCCTCGAGGCCGACTACCTGGCCGAGCGGGACAGAGTTGGTCAGCGAGCGCGAGCTGGCGCTGGCCAAGCGCCACGAGGAGCTCGAGGCGGAGATCGCCGAACTCGAGGCCGGTGGCGAAGGAGAACGAGCTGCGCAACCGCCAGCGCGCCGCCGAGCGGGATCTGGCCTCCATCCGCGAGGAGCACGAAGCGCAGATCGAGCTGTTGACCCGCACCTGGGACGAGTTCAACAGCCTGCACTCCCGGCAGATCCTCGAGGACGAGGCGCTGTGGCGTGAGCTGCAGTACCGCTACGGCGAGTACTTCGAGGGCGGCATGGGCGCCGATGCGATCGCCCGGCTGATCGACCGCATCGACCTCGATCAGGAAGAGCAGAAGATCCGCGAGGTCATCGAGCGCAAGGACGTCTCGGCCCAGAAGCGGCAGAAGGCGATCAAGCGGCTGAAGATCGTCGCCGCCTTCAACCGCCGCGACGACAACGGCCGTCGGGTCAACGAGCCGCGGGCCATGATCCTCGACGTGGTGCCGGTCATCCCGCCCGAGCTGCGGCCCATGGTGCAGCTCGACGGTGGCCCGCTTCGCCACGTCGGACCTCAACGACCTGTACCGCCGGGTCATCAACCGCAACAACCGCCTCAAGCGCCTGCTCGACCTCGGTGCCCCCGAGATCATCGTGAACAACGAGAAGCGCATGCTGCAGGAGGCGGTCGACGCGCTGTTCGACAACGGCCGTCGCGGCCGGCCGGTGACCGGTCCGGGCAACCGCCCGTTGAAGTCGCTGTCGGACATGCTGAAGGCAAGCAGGGCCGGTTCCGCCAGAACCTGCTCGGCAAGCGCGTGGACTACTCGGGCCGTTCGGTCATCGTCGTGGGCCCGTACCTGAAGCTGCACCAGTGCGGTCTGCCCAAGGCGATGGCGCTGGAGCTGTTCAAGCCCTTCGTGATGAAGAAGCTGGTCGACGAGGAGCTGGCCCAGAACATCAAGTCGGCCAAGCGCATGGTCGAGCGCCGGCGGCCGCAGGTGTGGGACGTGCTCGAGGAGGTCATCAAGGAGCACCCGGTGCTGCTCAACCGGGCGCCGACGCTGCACCGCCTCGGCATCCAGGCCTTCGAGCCGATCCTGGTGGGTGGCAAGGCCATCCAGATCCACCCGTTGGTCTGCACCGCCTTCAACGCCGACTTCGACGGTGACCAGATGGCCGTGCACCTGCCCCTGTCGGCCGAGGCGCAGGCCGAGGCCCGCATCCTGATGCTGTCGGCCAACAACCTGCTGTCCCCGGCCCACGGCCGCCCCGCTGGTCACGCCGACGCAGGACATGATCATCGGCGCGTGCTGCCTCACCGAGGCCATCCCCGGCGCCCTTGGCGAAGGCCGGGCCTTCCGCCGCATCGATGAGGTCGAGCGCGCCTACGAGACCGGCCAGCTCGATCTGCACGCGCTCATCGAGTACCGCTCGCCGGAGCTGCTCGACCCGAACAACCGGACCGACCGCGACGTCTACCTCAAGACCACGGCGGGTCGGATCCTGTTCAACGAGGCGTTGCCCGAGGGTGCGCGTTCGTGAACAAGGCGATCAAGAAGGGCGACATGACCGCCCTGGTGGACGACTTCGCCGCCCGCTTCGGCAACGCCGAGGTGTCGAAGTCGCTCGATGCCATCAAGGACCTCTGCTTCAAGTTCGCCACCTGCTCCGGGCTGACCATCTCGGTGGACGACATCAAGGTCCCCGGTGACAAGAACGCCATCCTCGATCGCTACGAAGGCGAGGCGGAGAAGGTCGAGACCCAGTTCCGCCGGGGCATCATCACCGACGGTGAGCGCCGCCAGAAGGAAGTGGAGATCTGGACCTACGCCACCGAGGAGATCATGGAGGCCATGGAGGCCGTCATGCGGGCGGAGGTGTTCAACCCGGTCGACATGATGGTGGGCTCGGGCGCTCAGGGAACCGGCTGCAGGTGCGTCAGATCGCCGGCATGCGCGGCCTGATGGCCAACCCCCGCGGCGACATGATCCCCGGCCGATCAAGTCCTCGTTCCGTGAGGGCCTGACCATGCTGGAGTACTTCATCTCCACCCCGGTGCCCCGCAAGGGCTGGTGGACACCGCCCTGCGCACGGCCGATTCGGGCTACCTGACCCGGCGCCTGGTGCGACGTGGCCCAGGAGCTGATCATCAACGACGAGGACCCGTTCTCCCGGGCTGCGGTGCGCGGCCTGTGGCTCGACAACATCGAACCCGACACGCCCGGCAAGCGGACCTACCTCGAGACCCGCCTGTTCTCCCGGGCGCTGGCCGACGACGTCACCCTCCAGGACGGCACGGTCGTGCCGCACGGCACGCTCGTCGACACCACGTTGATGGAGACGCTGCGCGACGACCCGACCGTCACCCGGGTGCGGGTGCTGTCGCCGCTGACCGACGACAGCCGCTTCGGGATCTCGGCGGCGGGCTACGGCTTGTCGCTGGCCACCGGCCGGCCCATCGAGTGGGTGAGGCGGTCGGTGTGATCGCCGCCCAGTCGATCGGTGAGCCGGGTACGCAGCTGACCATGCGGACGTTCCACACCGGCGGCATCGCCGGCGCCCAGGGCGACATCGCCGGCGGTCTGCCCCGTGTCGTCGAGCTGTTCGAGGCCCGGTCGCCGAAGAACAAGGCGATCCTGGTGCGGACGTCGGGCGTGGTCCGCCTCGACGAGGACGACGCCCGGGGCCGCGTCGTGCGAGTCGTGGGCGACGACGGGACCGAGGAGGTCTACACCGTGCCGCTGGCGGCACGGCTCGAGGTGAACGACGGCGATGAGGTCGCCGCCGGCGACGCCATCGTCGAAGGCGCCCGCGACCCCAAGGAACTGCTCGACATCAAGGGCGTGCGCGCCACCCAGGAGTACCTGGTGGAGCAGGTGCAGCGGGTCTATCGCGACCAGGGCGTGTCGATCCACGACAAGCACATCGAGCTGATCGTGCGGCAGATGACGCGGCGCGTGGCCGTCCAGGAGCCCGGCGACAGCGAGTTCCTGCCCGGCGAGCGGGTGGACTCGCGGGTGTTCGCCGACGCCAACCGGCGGCTGGTCCAGGAGGGCAAGCGCCCGGCGGAGGGTCGTCCCGAGCTGATGGGCATCACCAAGGCCTCGCTGGCCACCGACAGCTGGCTGTCGGCGGCGTCGTTCCAGGAGACCACCCGGGTGCTCACCGAGGCCGCCATCGAGTCCCGTTCGGACTCCCTGATGGGCCTGAAGGAGAACATCATCATCGGCAAGCTGATCCCGGCCGGTACGGGCATGCCGCAGTACCGCGAGATCGACACGGTCGCCCCGGACTACCAGCACCTGTCGTTCTACTCGTCGGAGGATCCCGCCGAGTTCCTGGCCAGCCTCGACGGCGGTCTGACCGTCGGCGACGACAACATCGTGGACTTCGCCCCCGACCACAGCGTGGGCTGATCCCATCGCCGCTGCGGCGGTGAGCACTGCGGTTCCATCGGCATGTCCCCACGCACCGTGGGGCATGCCGATGTGCCGTTTTCGGATGACGCGAACGGACGATCCGTGTCATCACGGATGACGCTGTCTGACCGGTTCTGCGATGGTGTCAGGGTGCGATGCCCGCGCAACGGGGTGCCGCGCCCGCGCAACGGGCTCGGTCAGAGACGGCAGAGGTGCAGCGACGTGGGGACGGAACAGCGGTGAACGCGACGGAGATGGCCACGGACCGCGAGCAGCGATCGGGTCACCGCGCCCGGCCGGTGGTGATCTGCGACGTCGAGCAGATGTTCTCCGAGGCGCTCGCCCACCTGTTGCACACGGAGGGGTTCAGCCCGGTCGAGGTGGTGTCGCGCTTCGACGCGATGGTGGACAAGGTCGACGCCCTGCCGGGCCAACCCCGGCCCCTCTGCATCATGGAGATCGACGGGCTGGAGCCCCGAGCCGGCTCGCCCGCCCAGCTCGGGGCGATGCGCCAGCTGGCGGACCGCACCCTGCTGGTGGTGATCACCCGTGATCGCGACCCTCGCGATCGGGCCCGGGCCCTGGCCACGGGCATCCGTGCCTTCCTCACCAAGGACCAGCCGGCGGAGACGGTGCTCGCCGCGCTCGATCGGGTGTGCGACCCCACGTCGCCCCGCTCCGGCATCGATCCGCTGCTGGGGTTCATCGCCGGGCGCTCTCCCGACCCGGTGAGCAGCTTCCTGACCCTGCGCGAGCAGGAGGTGCTGCAGGCGCTGGTCGACGGCGAGTCCACCAGCGGCATCGCCCAGCGGCTCGGCGTGCGGCCCTCCACGCTGCGCGGCTACATCCAGCGGGTGCTCATGAAGCTCGGCGTGCACTCGCGGGCGGCGGCCGCAGCGGTGGCGGTCCAGCGTGGCCTGGCCCGCCCGGGCGGCGGGACGCCGGTCAGCCCGGAGGCTCGTGCTGGAGACCGGCTCGCAGAGCGACGCTGACCGCCTCGAGCTGGGAGTGCACGTTCAGCTTGGTGAGGATCCGTTGGACGTGGGTGCGCACGGTGTGGGCGGAGATGAACAAGCTGCGGGCGATGGCCTGCCGGTCGGCGCCCGAGGCCAGCATGGCCAGCACCTCGCGCTCGCGGTCGGTCAGCATCTCGAGCCGTCGGACGAGCTCGTCGTCCTCGCGGCTGGCCCGTTGGAGCTCCTCGAGGATGCCGGCGAGCAGGCGGTTGGGGAGCCGCGTCTCCCCGCGGTGCACGGCGGACACCGTCTCGACGAGCTCGTCGATGTGGTCGACCTTCGTCACGAAGCCGCGGGCGCCGGAGCGCACCGCCTGGGCGGCGAGCTCGACGTTGTCGTGGGCGGTCACCACCACGGCCGCCGGCGCCATCCGGTCCCGAAGGGCCTGGCCGACCAGCTCGATGCCGCTCTCGTTGTCGAGCTGCGCGTCGACCACGAGCACGTCCACCGCCACCCGTCCGATGGCGCGGCGCGCCTCCGTCACGTTGGTGGCCCGGCCGACGAGCGCGATCGTCGGCTCGACCTCGAGCCGACGCGCGAGGGCGTCGAGGAACAACTCGTGGTCGTCGACCAGGAACACCCTGATCTCGCCGTTCTCGGCCGGAACCGGCTGTTCGGTGTCCGTAGCTCCTCCTCGGTAGGACCCCTCCGATCGTGGCGCCATCTTCGCGGTGCCCACGATCGGGGGAATCGAGCCCATGCGTGATCTTCTTGTACAGCACCTGTCGTAATCCCGCAGCACGCCATCCGATGATTGTGCGGATGGACCACCACACCGAGACAGTGAATGGAACGTTCCAGCGCGTTCTGTCGTGGATGGGCGACCTTGCGCCACGATGATGCTCACGCATCGCGGTGAGGCACGTGGCCGGTCGCCGGCGCCTCGCGTCGTCGCACCGACGTCGCCGGCGTCGCCGGCACGGTCGGCGCCCGATGGTCTCGCTATCGCCGTTCCACGGCGGTGTCGGCGCCGTCCCGGCGACCATCGCGACCGTTCGGTGGCGGATGCCCTATCGTTGATGGGTCTGGCGGTTTGAAATCGCCACCGGCGACGCGTAACCTGGAACGCCGGTTCGCTGGGGCAGACGCGCGCTTCCGGCAACTCGCCCGCCCCCGAAGTACAAGGCCGAGAGGACATCGGTGCCCACCATTCAGCAGTTGGTCCGCAAAGGACGCGCATCGAAGCCGTCGAAGGGGAAGACCCCCGCGCTCAAGGGTGCGCCACAGCGCCGCGGCGTGTGCACCGCGTCTACACGACGACCCCCAAGAAGCCGAACTCGGCGCTGCGGAAGGTGGCACGTGTGCGTCTGACCAGTGGCATGGAGGTCACCGCCTACATCCCCGGTGAGGGCACAACCTGCAGGAGCACTCCATCGTGCTCGTGCGCGGCGGTCGTGTGAAGGACCTGCCGGGTGTCCGCTACAAGATCATCCGCGGCACCCTCGACACCTCGGGCGTCCGCAACCGCAAGCAAGCGCGCAGCCGTTACGGCGCGAAGAAGGAGGGCTGACGTGCCGCGCAAGGGACCCGCTCCCCGTCGAGACCTGGCACCGGATCCGATCTACCGCTCGGTGCTCGTGACCCAGTTGGCCAACAAGGTGTTGATGCGGGGCAAGCGCACCGTGGCCGAGCACATCGTGTACGAGGCCCTCGACATCGTGCAGCAGAAGACGGGCTCCGAGCCGGTCGCCACGCTGAAGCGTGCCGTGGACAACGTCAAGCCCCAGCTCGAGGTCAAGAGCCGTCGCGTCGGTGGCGCCACCTACCAGGTGCCGGTCGACGTGCGCCCGCGCCGGGCGAACACCCTCGCCATCCGCTGGCTGGTGAGCTTCGCCCGTTCCCGGCGCGAGCGCTCGATGGCACAACGCCTCGCCAACGAGATCCTCGATGCCTCGAACGGCATCGGCGCCTCGGTGAAGCGGCGTGAGGACATGCACAAGATGGCCGAGTCGAACAAGGCCTTCGCCCACTACCGCTGGTAAAGGCGTCGGGCAGCGGCCCGGTCCCGCCTATCGTTGATGCGCGCCGCGTCCGACGCGGCGCCCGATGCATGCCCCCGAACGCCGGCGCACCGGCGTGACACCCGCCCAACGGGTCACGCAGGTGGGCCGGTCCAGCCCCCGACGCATCCGACGCCGCACGACACGAGAGAGCTCAGAAGAACATGGCCCCGCAACGCCACCCGCTCGAGAAGACCCGCAACATCGGCATCATGGCCCACATCGATGCGGGCAAGACGACGACGACCGAGCGGATCTTGTACTACACCGGGCGCAACTACAAGATCGGTGAGGTCCACGAGGGCGCCGCCACCATGGACTGGATGGTCCAGGAGCAGGAGCGGGGCATCACGATCACGTCGGCGGCCACGACGGCGTTCTGGAAGGACCACCGCGTCAACATCATCGACACGCCCGGCCACGTGGACTTCACCGTCGAGGTGGAGCGCTCGCTGCGGGTGCTCGACGGCGCGGTGGCCGTGTTCGACGGTGTGGCCGGCGTGGAGCCGCAGACCGAGACGGTGTGGCGCCAGGCGAACAAGTACGGCGTCCCGCGCATCTGCTTCGTCAACAAGATGGATCGCCTGGGCGCCGACTTCTACGCCGCGCTCGACTCGATCCACAGCCGCCTCGAGGCGACCACGGCGGTCATCCAGCTGCCGATCGGTGCCGAGGGCAACTACCGCGGCGTGATCGACCTGGTCGAGATGAACGCCATCGTGTGGGACAAGGGCGAGGACCTCGGCGCCAGCTTCGACGTGGTCGAGATCCCCGGCGAGCTCGCCGACCAGGCCGCCGAGTGGCGGGACAAGCTGATCGACACCGTGTCGCTGGTGGATGAGAACATCGCCGACAAGTTCCTCATGGAAGAGGAGATCACCGCCGACGAGCTGCGCGCCGCCATCCGCAAGGGCACCATCGCCGGCGACATCGTGCCGGTGCTCAACGGCTCGGCGTTCAAGAACAAGGGTGTGCAGCCGCTGCTCGACGCGGTGGTGTACTACCTCCCGTCGCCCACCGATCTGCCCCCCACCGTCGGGACCACCGTCAAGGGCAACGAGACCGTCGAGCGCAAGTCGTCCGACAGCGAGCCGTTCTCCGCACTCGCGTTCAAGATCATGACCGCCCCCCACGTCGGCAAGCTCACGTACTTCCGTGTGTACTCCGGCTCGCTGGAGAAGGGCGGCCAGGTGCTGAACACCCGCACCGGCAACAAGGAGCGGGCCGGACGTCTCCTCGAGATGCACGCCAACAACCAGGAGGACGTGGACTTCGCCCGTGCCGGCGACATCGTCGCCGCCATCGGTCTGAAGAACGTCCGCACCGGTGACACGCTGTGCGATCCGGGCCAGCCGATCATCCTGGAGCAGCTCGAGTTTCCCGAGCCGGTCATCCACGTGGCGGTCGAGCCCAAGACGAAGGCCGACCAGGACAAGATGTCCAAGGCGCTCTATGCGCTGTCCGAGGAGGACCCCACGTTCCAGGTGCGCACCGACCACGAGACCGGCCAGACCGTGATCTCGGGCATGGGGGAGCTGCACCTCGAGGTCCTCGTCGACCGCATGCTGCGTGAGTTCAAGGTGGACGCCTCGGTGGGCAAGCCGCAGGTGGCCTACCGCGAGACGATCACCCGCACGGCGCAGAAGGTGGAGTACCGCCACATCAAGCAGTCCGGCGGCTCCGGTCAGTTCGCCGTCGTCGTCATCGACCTCGAGCCCACCGGCCCCGGTGGTGGCTACGAGTTCGTCGACAAGATCACCGGTGGTCGCATCCCCAAGGAGTACATCCCGGCGATCGACCAGGGCATCCAGGAGGCGCTGACCTCCGGCGTGCTGGCCGGCTACCCGACCGTCGACGTGCGCGCCATCCTCACCGATGGCCAGTACCACGACGTCGACTCCTCGGAGATGGCGTTCAAGATCGCCGGCGCCATGGTCTTCAAGAAGGCGGCCGAGCAGGGCAAGCCCGTCCTCCTCGAGCCGATCATGAAGGTCGAGGTCGTCACCCCTGACGACTACATGGGCGACGTGATGGGCGATCTGAACAGCCGCCGCGGCCGCGTCGGCGGCATGGAGCAGCGTGGCAACGCCCAGGTCATCCGGGCCCAGGTGCCGCTGTCGGAGATGTTCGGCTACGCCACCGACCTGCGTTCGCGCACCCAGGGGCGAGCGGTCTACACGATGCAGTTCGACTCCTACCAGCAGATGCCGGGTGACAAGCAGGAGGAGATCGTCCGACGGGTACGCGGCGCATAAGCTGTCGCGCCGTTGGTTGCGGTACCGAGCAAACCGCTCAGATTCATTCGTGAATGAGGGATAGGTAAGGACAAAGGCAATGGCCAAGGCGAAGTTTGAGCGTTCGAAGCCGCACTTGAACGTCGGCACGATGGGTCACATCGACCACGGCAAGACCACCCTGACGGCGGCCATCACCAAGGTGCTGGCCGAGGCGGGCACGGGCAAGACCGTGATGACGAAGTTCGAGGACATCGACAAGGCGCCGGAAGAGCGCGAGCGCGGCATCACCATCAACATCGCGCACGTGGAGTACGAGACGGCCAACCGTCACTACGCCCACGTCGACATGCCGGGCCACGCTGACTACATCAAGAACATGATCACCGGTGCGGCCCAGGTCGACGGCGCGATCCTGGTGGTCGCCGCCACCGACGGCCCTATGCCCCAGACCCGGGAGCACGTGCTGCTCGCCCGGCAGGTGGGCGTGCCCTCGATCGTGGTCGCGCTGAACAAGGTCGACGCGGTCGACGACGAGGAGCTGCTCGACCTGGTCGAGTTGGAGGTGCGCGAACTGCTGTCCTCCTACGAGTTCCCCGGCGACGACGTGCCCGTGGTGCGGGTGTCGGCCCTGAAGGCTCTCGAGGGCGATCCGGAGTGGACGCCGAAGATCCTCGAGCTCATGCAGGCGGTCGACGACTACGTGCCGGAGCCGGCCCGTGACCTCGACAAGCCGTTCCTGATGCCCATCGAGGACGTCTTCTCCATCACCGGTCGAGGCACCGTCGTCACCGGCAAGATCGAGCAGGGCATCGTCAAGACCGGCGATGAGGTCGAGATCGTCGGCATCCGGGCCACCCAGAAGACGGTCTGCACCGGCGTCGAGATGTTCCGCAAGCTGCTCGACGAGGGCCAGGCCGGCGACAACATCGGCGCCCTGCTGCGTGGCACCAAGAAGGAGGACGTCGAGCGCGGCCAGGTGCTGGCCAAGCCGGGCTCGATCACCCCGCACACCGAGTTCGACGCCCAGGTCTACGTGCTCACCACCGCCGAGGGCGGTCGGCACAAGCCCTTCTTCTCGAACTA
This sequence comes from Acidimicrobiales bacterium, assembly GCA_041394365.1. Classification (GTDB taxonomy): domain Bacteria; phylum Actinomycetota; class Acidimicrobiia; order Acidimicrobiales; family CAIXPF01; genus CAIXPF01. The sequence continues at coordinate 61,602 of JAWKIM010000020.1, read as the reverse complement.
CCGGCCGCAGTTCTACTTCCGGACCACCGACGTGACCGGGACCATCGACCTGCCCGAGGGCACGGAGATGTGCATGCCGGGTGACAACACCGAGATGCGGGTGACGCTGATCCAGCCCATCGCCATGGACGAGGGTCTGCGGTTCGCCATCCGTGAGGGTGGCCGGACCGTCGGCGCCGGTCGCGTCATCAAGATCCTGAAGTGATCGCCGCTCCTGCGGGAGCTGCTCGACCTTCTCGTGCGAAGGGTCCGGCCGCCTCGGTCGGGCCCTTCGGCCATTTTCACCACAGGTGCTGCGGTCGCTATACTGACCCGCCGGTTCTTTGACAAGGGAGCGTCGCCCGATGGCTGACGGACAGAAAATTCGCATCCGCCTCAAGGCGTATGACCACGAGATCATCGATCAGTCGACGAAGAAGATCGTGGAGACCGTCGTGCGCACCCAGGCCACCGTCCGGGGCCCCGTTCCCTTGCCGACCGAGAAGCACCGCTTCACGGTGATCCGTTCCCCGCACAAGGACAAGGACTCCCGCGAGCACTTCGAGATGCGCATCCACAAGCGCCTGCTCGACATCGTGGACCCCTCGGCGAAGACGGTGGACGCACTCCAGCGGCTCGAGCTGCCCGCCGGTGTGGACATCGAGATCAAGATCCAGTAGATCCATCGGGCCCAACAGACCGACTCGCATCGTCTGAGCAGGCCCGTTATACTCAGTGAGCTGCATTCGGCCGCTCTTGCGGTGGCCGGGTGCGACTGTCGTGCAATCGACGTCCTCGTAGGCCCGTCAGGGAACCGCAAGGCACAACCAGGTAGCGCTCCGCCGGGTCCGCCCGCGCGGAGCGTTCGCGTGAACCGAACACCGCGCATCGCCCGGACCGCCGGGTGGTGCAGGCAGAGATGGACTCAACCGTCATGGCATCCAAGGCAATCGTCGGCCGGAAGGTCGGCATGACCCAGGTGTGGGACGAGCAGAACCGCGTCGTTCCCGTCACCGTGGTCAAGGTCGACCCCTGCCGGATCGTCCAAGTGAAAACCCCAGAGTCCGATGGTTACGCCGCGCTCCAGGTCACGTTCGGCACGAAGGACGCCCGCAAGCTGCCCAAGGGCGAAGCGGGCCACTTCGCCAAGGCCGACGTCCCCGCTGGAGTTCGTCTGGTCGAGCTGCGGCTCGACGCCGTCGACGGGTACGAGATCGGTCAGGAGCTGACGGTCGACACCTTCGCCGAGGTCCCCAGTGTGGACGTGACCGCGGTGTCCAAGGGCAAGGGTTTCGCCGGTGGCATGAAGCGCCACAACTTCAAGGGCCAGGGTGCCGCACACGGCAACCACGGCCACCACCGGGCGCCCGGCTCGGTCGGGGCCTGCGCCACCCCCTCCCGGGTGTTCAAGGGCACCCGCATGGCCGGCCACACCGGCGCCACCCGGGTCACCACCCTGAACCTGTCGGTGGTGAGCACCGACCCCGAGAACAACCTGTTGCTGGTCAAGGGCTCGGTGCCCGGCCCCAACGGCGGCCTGGTGCTGATCCGCAACGCAGTGAAGGCGAACTGATGGCTCCCACCAAGGCCACCAACGACCTGGATCCGGCGATCTTCGGCATCGAGCCGAACGTCGCGGTGATGCACCAGGTGGTCACCGCACAGCTGGCCAACCGGCGAGCCGGCACCCAGTCCACCAAGACCCGCGCCGAGGTCGGCGGCGGCGGGCCAAGCCCTGGAAGCAGAAGGGCACGGGCCGCGTCCGCCAGGGCTCGATCCGGGCGCCGCACTGGCGTGGCGGCGGTGTCGCCCTCGGGCCCAAGCCCCGCTCCTACGCCCAGTCGACCCCGAAGAAGATGGTCCGGCTGGCGCTGCGGTCCGCCCTGTCGGACCGACACGCCGACCAGAAGGTCGTCGTCATCGACACCTGGGGTTGGGATGCACCGTCGACGAAGTCGGCCAAGGCGGCCATCGAGTCGCTGGGGCTCGACGGCAAGATCCTCGTCGTGCTCAACCGCGACGACGAGGCGATCGCCAAGAGCTTCCGGAACCTGCCGAACGTGCACGTGCTCGACATCGGCGAGCTGAACACCTACGACGTGTTGGCCAGCGATTGGGTCGTGTTCACCACGGCGACGCTCCCCGGCTCAGGAGGCGAGCAGTGAAGGACCCCGCGACATCATCATCAAGCCGGTGGTGAGCGAGAAGAGCTACGGCCTCTACGACGCCAACGTCTACACGTTCGTGGTGCACCCCGACGCCTCCAAGCCCGAGATCCGCGATGCGATCGAGGCGATCTTCGAGGTGAAGGTGCGCAAGGTCAACACGCTCAACCGCCAGGGCAAGCGCAAGCGCAACCGCAAGTCGGGGACCATGGGTCAACGCCCCGACCAGAAGCGGGCCATCGTCAGCCTGGCCGAGGGCCAGTCCATCGATCTGTTCCAGGCCTAGGAAGCGAGCTATGGGTATTCGGAAGCGCAAGCCGACCAGTCCGGGCCGCCGGTTCCAGACCTCGTCGGACTTCAGCGAGATCACCAAGGACTCGCCGGAACGCAGCCTCCTGGCGAAGCAGTCCGGCAGCGGTGGCCGCAACAACTACGGCCGCAAGACGGCCCGTCACCGCGGCGGCGGCCACAAGCGTCGCTACCGCATCGTCGACTTCCGCCGGAACAAGGACGGCGTACCGGCGAAGGTGGCGGCCATCGAGTACGACCCGAACCGCAACTGCCGCATCGCCCTGCTGCACTACCTCGACGGTGAGAAGCGCTACATCCTCGCTCCCGCCGGTGTGAAGGTGGGCGACACGCTGGCTTCCGGTGTCGACGCCGAGATCCGGGCCGGCAACGCGCTGCCGCTGCGGAACATCCCGGTCGGTACGACGGTGCACAACGTCGAGTTCCGTCCCGGCGCCGGCGGCAAGATGGCCCGCAGCGCCGGATCGAGCGTGCAGCTGGTGGCCAAGGAGGGCGACTACGCCGCCCTGCGCCTGCCGAGCTCGGAGATGCGCCGGGTGTCGATCGAGTGCCGCGCCACCATCGGTGCCGTCGGCAACGCCGAGGCCGACCTGGTCAAGGTGGGCAAGGCCGGCCGCAACCGTTGGAAGGGCATCCGCCCGCAGACCCGTGGCGTGGCCATGAACCCGGTCGACCACCCGCTCGGTGGCGGTGAGGGCAAGACCTCCGGCGGTCGCCATCCCGTCTCGCCGTGGGGCAAGCCCGAGACCCGCACCCGCGACACCAACAAGCCCAGTCAGCAGCTGATCATCCGGCGCCGTCGCGGCCGCGGCGGGCGGAGGTAGGAACCATGCCGAGAAGCCTGAAGAAGGGCCCGTTCGTCGACGACCACCTGCTGAAGAAGGTCGATGCGCTGAACGCGGCCAACGAGAAGCGGGTCGTGAAGACCTGGTCTCGGCGGTCCACGATCATCCCCGAGATGGTCGGGCACACGCTCGCCGTGCACGACGGTCGCAAGCACGTGCCCGTGTACATCACCGAGTCGATGGTCGGCCACAAGCTCGGTGAGTTCGCCCCCACCCGTACCTTCCGGTATCACGCCGGTCAGGAGAAGAGCGCGCGAGGTCGCCGCTGATGGCTTTCGGGGTCAAGACCAACGAGCGCCCGGGGACGCGCTGCCAGGTCCGCTACGTGCGGATGTCGGCCAGCAAGGCCCGGGTCGTGCTCGACCTCATCCGGGGCAAGACGGTGCGCGAGGCCGCCGAGGTGCTGGCGTTCACCGAGCGCGGCGCCGCCGAGGTGATCGCCAAGGCGCTCAACTCCGCCGTGGCCAACGCCATGGTGAACGACGGGCAGGACCCGAACGAGCTCTACGTGTCGGCCTGCTACGCCGACGAGGGTCCCACGCTGAAGCGTTGGCGCCCACGTGCACGCGGTCGGGCCACCCGCATCCGCAAGCGCACGTGCCACATCACCGTCATCGTGAGCCGGCTCGAGGACGAGCGCCTCGCCGTGCTGCGCAACGCCGAAGCCGCCCGTGCGGCGCGCGGCGGTGGCCGGGCCCGCACGGCCCGCGATGCGGCCGAGGCGCGGCGACGCCGCGTGGCCGGCAGCCGGCAGGCGTCCGACGACGCACCCGCCGCCGAAGAGGCAGCACCCGCCGAGGACGCCGGCGCCGAGGTGACCCCCGGCCCGTGGGACGGCAGCGCGCTGCCGCTCGAGGACGGCTCGGGCCCCGAGGGCTTCGAGATCAAGGGCAACGAGGAGTCGAAGCTGTACCACGTGCCCGGTAGCCGCCACTTCAACCAGACCAAGGCCGAGTACTACTTCGCCACGGTCGAGGCCGCCGAGGCGGCCGGCTTCAGCGCCCCCGGAGGCGGGGCCGAAGCGGACGACGACGCGACCGAGGAGGAGGCCGAGTAATGGGCCAGAAGGTCAACCCTTACGGCTTCCGCCTCGGCGTGACCACCGAGTGGAAGTCCCGGTGGTTCGCAGACCGCAAGCAGTACAGCGACTACCTCATCGAGGACTGGCGCATCCGCAACTACCTCATGACGCAGATGCCGCACGCGGCGATCTCCCGCATCGAGGTCGAGCGCACCCGCGACCGTCTCCGGGTCGACGTGCACACGGCCCGGCCGGGCATCGTCATCGGCCGGCGCGGCGCCGAGGCCGACCGTTTGCGGGCCGGCCTCAGCAAGATCACCGGCAACGCCAAGGTCCAGCTGAACATCCAGGAGATCAAGCAGCCGGAGCTCGATGCGGCGCTGATCGCCCAGGGCGTGGCGGACCAGCTCGCCGGCCGTGTCGCCTTCCGCCGGGCCATGAAGCGTGCCGTGCAGAACGCCCAGAAGGCGGGTGCCCTCGGCATCCGGGTGCAGTGCTCCGGCCGGCTCGGCGGCTCGGAGATGGCCCGTACCGAGTGGTATCGCGAGGGTCGGGTGCCGCTGCACACGCTGCGCGCCGACATCGACTACGGCTTCCGTGAGGCCAAGACCACCTACGGCCGCATCGGCGTGAAGGTGTGGCTGTACAAGGGCGACATCGTGCCCTACAAGACCGCGCTGGGCGACAAGATCGCCCGCGAGGCGGCCATGGCCGTCGGCGAGCCGGCCGGTGCCGGCGCCGGCGACCGTCCCCGCCGGGTGGTGTCGTCCTCGGCCGCGGCCCGTCGCCGTCCCGTCGAGCAGCCCGCCCCCGCGGCGGAGCCCGCTGCGCCCGACGAGGAAGCCATCGAGGCGGCCCCGCTCATCAAGGAGGCCGACCCCGAGTTCGAGCGCCTCCTGGCCGAGGAGGAGGAGATCGAACGCTCCACTCGCGCCGCCCACGAGACGCCGCACTTCCGGATGGGAGACGACTGAGATGTTGATGCCCAAGAAGGTCGCGCACCGCAAGCACCAGCGCGGCCGCCCTACCGGCAACGCCAAGGGCGGCACCGAGGTCACCTTCGGGGATTACGTGGATCCAGGCCCTCGAGCCGGGCTGGCTGACCGCCCGCCAGATCGAAGCAGCCCGTATCGCCATGACCCGCCACATCCGCCGTGGCGGCAAGGTGTGGATCAACGTGTTCCCGGACAAGCCGATCACCGCCAAGCCCGCCGAGACCCGCATGGGCTCCGGCAAGGGCAACCCTGAGAAGTGGGTGGCCGTGGTCAAGCCCGGCCGCGTGCTGTTCGAGCTGCGCTACCCCGATCCGAAGATCGCCCGCGACGCCATGGAGCGGGCCATCCAGAAGCTGCCCATCAAGGCGCGCTTCGTCATGCGGGAGGAGGCGTTCTGATGGCCAGGTCGAACCTTGACGAGCTCAACGGCGACGAGCTGCTCACCCGCCTCGCCGAAGCGAAGGAAGAGCTGTTCAACCTGCGCTTCCAGCACGCCACCGGCCAGCTGACCAACTACAAGCGCATCGGCCAGGTGCGCCGTGAGGTGGCCCGCCTGCTTGGCGCGCTGCGCGACGTCGAGATCCGGGCCGCTGAGGCCCTCGCTGCTGGAGGCAACTGATGGCTGCAGAGACCGCGGCCCCCACCGAGCGGCCCAACAACCGCAAGATCCGCGACGGCGTGGTCATCTCCAACAAGATGGACCGCACGGCCGTGGTGGCGGTGGTCAGCCGGGTGCGCCACCCCCGCTACAACAAGACCGTGCAGCGGGCGGCGCGCATCTATGTCGACGATCCGAGCAACGACCTGAACGTGGGTGACCGCGTGCGGGTCCAGGAGACCCGCCCGCTGTCTAAGCTGAAGCGTTGGCGGATCCTGCAGGTCCTGGAAAGGGCTCGCTGATGATCCAACAAGAGACCCGCCTGCGCGTGGCCGACAACAGCGGGGCGCGCGAGGTGCTCTGCATCCGCGTGCTCGGCGGCACCCGCCGGCGCTACGCCTCCATCGGCGACATCTTCGTCGCCACCGTGAAGGACGCCATCCCCGGGGCCTCGGTCAAGAAGGGCGATGTCGTCAAGTGCGTGGTGGTGCGCACGAAGAAGGAGCGCCGCCGTCCCGACGGCAGCTACATCCGCTTCGACGAGAACGCAGCCGTGCTCATCAACGATGCGATGCAGCCCCGCGGCACCCGCATCTTCGGCCCGGTGGGCCGAGAGCTGCGCGACAAGAAGTTCATGCGCATCGTCTCGCTTGCGCCGGAGGTGTTGTGATGGCGATGAAGATCCGCAAGGGCGATCGGGTGCGCGTCCTGACCGGCAAGGACCGCGGCAAGGAGGGCACCGTCTCACGGGTGCTCCCGGCCAAGGGCAAGGTCATCGTGGACGGCGTCAACGTCGCCCGCAAGCACGTGCGGGCCAACCCGCAGCAGAACACGCCCGGCGGTGTGATCGACGTCGACATGCCGCTCGACGCCTCCAACGTCGCCGTGCTCAGCCCGAAGGACGGCAAGCCGACCCGCGTCGGTTACCGCTTCGACGCCGACGGCAACAAGATCCGCATCTGCAAGCGCACCGGAGACGACCTCTGATGGCGGCCGCAACCGAGACGGCGTTCGTCCCCCGTCTCAAGCTCACCTACAACAACGAGATCAGGGCCAAGCTCAAGCAGGAGCTCGAGCTGCCCAACGTGATGATGGTGCCCCGCCCGAGAAGATCGTGGTGAACATGGGAGTCGGCGCCGCCCTGCAGCAGGCCAAGCTGCTCGAGGGCGTGAGACGGATCTGGCCACCATCACCGGGCAGAAGCCGGTCATCACCAGGGCCAAGAAGTCCATCGCCGGCTTCAAGCTCCGCCAGGGCAACGCCATCGGCGTGCGGGTCACCCTGCGGGGCGACCGCATGTGGGAGTTCTTCGACCGGCTCATCAGCTTGTCGATCCCCCGCATCCGTGACTTCCGGGGCCTCAACCCGAAGTCGTTCGACGGCCGCGGCAACTACACCTTCGGCGTCACCGAACAGTTGATCTTCCCGGAGATCGAGTACGACAAGGTCGACAACCCCCGGGGCATGGACATCACGATCGTGACGACCGCACGCACCAACGCCGAGGGCAAGGCCCTGCTCGACGCGTTCAACTTCCCCTTCAGGAGGGACTGAAGTGGCCAAGAAAGCGCTGATCCAGAAGCAGCAGCGCAAGCCGAAGTTCAAGGTGCGGGCCTACACGCGCTGCAAGCGCTGCGGTCGCCCTCGGGCCGTGTTCCGCCGCTTCATGTTGTGCCGCGTCTGCCTGCGCGAGCTCGCCCACGCCGGTGAGATCCCCGGCGTGACCAAGGCGAGCTGGTGAGGGGAGGGAACGAACCGTGACGATGACCGATCCCATCGCCGACATGCTCACGCGCCTGCGCAACGCCAACGTCGCCATGCACGACGACGTCAGCATGCCCTCGTCGAAGCTCAAGGTGGCGCTGGCCAAGGTGCTCGAGAAGGAGGGCTACATCACCGGTCACTCGGTGGCGCCGGCCACCTCGGGGCCCGGCGAGACCCTCACCATCCAACTCAAGTATTCGCCCGAGCGGCTGCGCACGATCTCCGGATTGCGCCGGGTCTCCAAGCCCGGTCTGCGCGTGTACTCGAAGGCCGAGGAGATCCCCCGCGTGCTGGGTGGCCTCGGTGTGGCGGTGCTGTCCACCAACCAGGGCCTGATGACCGACCGCGAGGCGCGCAAGCGCCGGGTGGGCGGCGAAGTGCTCTGCTACGTCTGGTAGGAGGCCTCGATGTCCCGAATCGGCAAAGCACCCATCACCGTCCCCAGCGGGGTCGAGGTCTCCATCAGCGGCCGTTCGATCAGCGTGAAGGGACCCAAGGGCACGCTCAGCCACGAGCTGCCCGAGCCCATCTCGATCCGTCAGGACGGCGGCGAGCTGGTCGTCGAGCGGCCGAACGACGAGCGCCGCTCGCGCTCGCTGCACGGCCTCACCCGCACCCTGGTCAACAACATGGTCGTGGGGGTGTCGGACGGCTTCCGCAAGGAGCTCGAGATCATCGGCGTCGGCTACCGCGCCACCGCCCAGGGCGACAACAAGCTGGAGCTGGCGCTCGGGTTCAGCCACCCGGTGCGGGTCGAGGCCCCGAACGGCATCACGTTCGAGGTGCCCTCGGCGACGCGGGTCAACGTGGTCGGCATCGACAAGCAGCAGGTGGGCCAGGTGGCCGCCAACATCCGCTCGATCCGCAAGCCCGAGCCGTACAAGGGCAAGGGCATCCGCTACGTCGGCGAGTACGTGATCCGCAAGGCCGGCAAGACCGGTAAGTGATGTCGAAGACGCGCACGAACACGGCCACGGCCGGAGCCTCCGCTCCGGGATCGTGGAGGAGCGCGGGGTCGGGGCCCCGTGCGGGAAGGCACTCATGAGCGACGCAGCACTGTCGAAGCGCCGGGGACGCATCCGCCGTCACCGCCGCATCCGCAAGAGGGTGGCGGGTAGCGCTACCCGTCCCCGCCTCGCCGTCTACCGGTCGAACAGGCACATCCACGCGCAGATCATCGACGACGTGAGCGGCCGCACGCTGGCGTCGGCGTCCACGGTCGAGGCCGCGCTGCGCACCGGCAACAACGGCAACGCCGAGGCGGCGGCCCGGGTGGGCACGACGCTCGCCGAGCGGGCCAAGGCCGCAGGCATCTCCGTCGTGGTGTTCGACCGCGGTGGCTTCCTCTACCACGGGCGGGTCGCCGCCCTGGCCGACGCCGCCCGCGAGGGCGGACTGGAGTTCTGAGTCGATGGCGACCAGCGACGCGCAGCTGCGAGACAGCCGAGTCATCAACATCAACCGTGTGGCCAAGGTGGTCAAGGGCGGTCGTCGGTTCAGCTTCACCGCCCTGGTGGTGGTGGGCGACGGCGCCGGCCGGGTCGGCCTCGGCTACGGCAAGGCCAAGGAAGTGCCGCTGGCCATCCAGAAGGGCACCGAAGAGGCTCGCAAGAACCTCTTCGAGGTCCCGCTGGCCGGCTCGACGATCACCCACCCGATCATCGGTGAGACGGGGGCCGGGCGGGTGCTGCTGAAGCCCGCCTCGCCCGGTACCGGCGTGATCGCCGGTGGCGCCGCCCGCGCCATCCTCGAGGAGGCGGGCATCCACGACGTGCTGTGCAAGTCGCTCGGCTCGTCGAACCACATCAACGTGGCGCGGGCCACTATCGCGGCGTTGCAGCAGCTGAAGCGGCCCGACGAGGTGGCCCGTCTGCGGGGCCTGCACCCCGATGAGTTCGTGCCGACGGGGCTGCTGCGGGCCTACAACGAGAGCCGACGCAGCCGCGTCGCGGTGGGCGAGGAGAGCTGATGGCTGCCCTGCGAGTGACCCAGATCCGTTCAACGATCGGGTGCAAGCCCAAGCAGCGCGGCACGATGCGGGCGCTCGGCCTGCGCCGGATCGGCATGTCCAACACGGTGCCGGACCGTCCCGAGATCCGCGGCATGATCTCACGGGTCCCGCACCTCATCACCGTGGAAGAGGTGGCCGATGAAACTGCATGAGCTGCAGCCGCCGGAGGGCTCGAACCGCCGGCGCAAGCGCGTCGGCCGGGGCATCGGTGGCAAGGGCGGAAAGACCGCCGGGCGCGGCACCAAGGGCCAGAAGGCCCGCCGCCAGATCCGGCCCGGTTTCGAGGGCGGCCAGATGCCCTTGCAGCGTCGGGTGCCCAAGCTACGCGGCTTCAACAACCCGTTCCGGGTGGCCTACCAGGGCATCAACCTCGATGTGCTCGAGGAGAGCGGCCTGACCGAGATCTCGCCCGAGGCCTTGCACAGCAAGGGGTTGGTCCACAAGGGCGCACTGGTGAAGATCCTCGGCCGCGGCGAGCTCACCCGGGCCGTGCGCGTCTCCGCCCACGGCTTCTCGAAGTCGGCCGAGGCGGCCATCACCGCCGCCGGTGGCTCGATCGAGGTCATCCCGCCGCCGTTCGGCAACGGCCGTCCGCCGGTGCAGGGCAACCAGCACGCCAACCGCTGATCCCCCGGGATCGGCACACGTGATCAGATCGACGGGGGCTTCGGCCCCCGTCGGCGCGTCCGAGCACCTCCCGCCCCGAGCAGCCACCGTGCCCTCGGGCGACGGCGGCCTCGGTGCCGGGTCGGCCTAGACTCAACCCAACGACGTCCTTCGAAGGAGTCACACCCAGGTGGCCACTGGCGCAAACCCATCGGCTACGGGCGGTCTCGCCCGGGTCGGTTCGATGCTCAACATGTTCCGGGTGCCCGAGGTGCGCACCAAGATCCTGTTCACCCTCGGCATCGTCCTGCTCTACCGCTTCGGCGCGTTCATCCCGGCGCCGGGCATCGACCTGAACGCCGTCGAGCAGCTGAAGGACAACGCGGAGCGGGGCGGCATCCTGTCGCTGCTGCAGCTGTTCTCCGGCGGCGCGTTGACCCGATTCGCGATCTTCGCCCTCGGGATCATGCCCTACATCACCGCGTCGATCATCCTGCAGATCCTCGCCGTGGTGATCCCCAAGCTCGAGCAGCTGCAGAAGCAGGGTGCGGTCGGGCAGCGGAAGATCAACCAGTACACGCGCTACCTCACCGTGGCCATCGCCGTGCTGCAGTCCACCGGTCTGGTGTTCCTGTTCCACAACGGCGGCGGCTCGCTGGTGGGCGACAGCGCCAGCACCATCGACCTGGTGCCGAACTTCACCCCCTTCCGGGTGCTGCTGATCGTGTTGACCGTCACCGCCGGCACCGCGCTCATCATGTGGATGGGCGAGCTGATCACCCAGAAGGGCATCGGCAACGGGATGTCGATCATCGTGTTCACCTCGGTGGTGTCCACGCTGCCCAGCGAGGGTGGCCTCATCCGTGCCGCCGGCGGCACGTTCCAGCTCATCATCGTGCTGCTGATGTTCGTCGCCCTCCTGGTGGCCATCGTCGCCATCGAGCAGGGCCAGCGGCGGATCCCCGTGCAGTTCGCCAAGCGGGTGGTGGGCCGGCGCATGTACGGCGGGCAATCCACCTACATCCCGTTGAAGGTGAACCAGTCCGGTGTGATCCCGGTGATCTTCGCCAGCTCGGTGTTGTACCTGCCCGTGCTCATGACCAACCTCGTGCCCGCCACCGGCTGGGGTGACACCGTGCGCCGCTTCGTCCAGGACAACCTCGTCAACCACACGAGCATCCTCTACCTGGCGTTCTACGGGCTGCTGATCATCGGCTTCGCGTACTTCTACACCGCCATCAGCTTCGACCCGGTGCAGCGCGCCGACGATCTGCGCAAACAAGGCGGGTTCATCCCCGGGATCCGGCCCGGCCCGCAGACCGAGAAGCACCTCCAGAGGATCGTGTCGCGCATCACCTTGCCGGGCGCGCTGTTCATCGCCGCCATCGCCCTGCTGCCGCCGCTGTTCATCACCTACGTGCTCCGGGTGGATCTCAGCGGCCAGCAGCTCGCCTTCGGCGGCACGTCGGTGCTGATCGCCGTGGGCGTCGCCCTCGAGACGATGAAGCAGATCGACAGCCAGCTGATGATGCGCAACTACGAGGGTTTCCTGAAGTAGCGGTGGGTCGGGATCGCACGGCGGTGGTCCACGTGGATCGATTCGCTCCGGCCCTGCCCGCGTCGATAGCGTCGCCCACTCTGGAATGACTCGATCGGAGTTCTGCGCGATGAGCAAGCGGGTTCGACTCGTCATCTTCGGCCGGCAAGGAGCGGGCAAGGGCACGCAGTGCGCCCTGCTCATCGAGCGCTACGGGGCCGTGCACATCTCCACCGGTGACATCCTTCGCGCCGCGGTCGCCGAGGGCACCGAGTTCGGCCGCAAGGCGGACGAGTACATGTCGGCCGGCAACCTGGTGCCCGACGAGGTGATCATCGGCATCGTCAAGGACCGGCTGGCCAAGCAGGACGTCGTCGAGCACGGCTTCCTGCTCGACGGCTTCCCCCGCACCGAGGCCCAGGCCCGGGCGCTGGTCGAGACGCTCGGCGAGTCCGGCATCGATCTCGCGGTCAACATCGAGGTGCCCCTCGACATCGTGCGCGACCGCATCGCCGGGCGGAACCGGGCCGATGACAACGCCGAGGCGGTCGAGCGCCGTCTGCAGGACTACGAGGCCAAGACCATGCCGGCCGTGCGCTGGTTCAGCACCATCGGCAAGCTCGTCGAGATCGATGGCGTGGGCTCCGAGCAGGAGGTGTTCGGTCGCCTCACCGAGGTGATCGACACGCACCTGTGAGCGCGCAGCCTCGCCCTGTCAGCCTCGCCGGTCGACCGGTTGGGCCGTGCAGGGGAGTTGGTCTCCGGCGTCGGATCGAGTAGTGTATGACGCTGGCTTTCTGCTGGTCCGCGCGCCCCTGGTGGCGAGCAGGCCGGTAGTACCAGCTCGCGACCAAGGAGGAGCGTCCTGCCGAAGCCCAAAGAAGATGCGATCGTCCTGGAGGGGAAGGTCATCGAACCGCTCCCCAACGCCATGTTCCGAGTCGAGCTCGAGAACGGCCACAAAGTGCTGGCCCATATCTCCGGAAAGATGCGCATGCACTACATCCGCATCCTTCCAGGTGACCGCGTCCAAGTTGAGCTGACGCCCTACGACCTCCAACGGGGTCGGATCACCTACCGCTACAAGTAGCGGACCTGCGTGACCCGGCGCCCGTCGCCCCACCTCATTCGAACGAGAGTTTGCTCATGAAAGTCCGTCCCAGCGTCAAGCCCATGTGCGACAAGTGCAAGGTGATCCGTCGCCATGGCGTGGTGCGTGTGATCTGCCAGAACCCGCGGCACAAGCAGCGCCAGGGCTGAAGGAAAGGCTGAGTTCGTGGCACGAATCGCCGGCGTCGACATCCCCCGCGAGAAGCGGGTGGAGATCTCCCTCCGCTACATCTACGGGATCGGTCCGACCGTCGCCCGTGGCGTGTGCGAGGCGACCAACGTCGATCCTGACACCCGGGTCCGGAACCTGACCGACGAAGAGGTCAACCGGATCCGCGCCTACATCGAGCAGCACCTCAAGGTCGAAGGTGACCTGCGCCGCGAAGTGGCCCAGGACATCAAGCGAAAGATGGAGATCGGTTGCTACCAAGGTCTCCGTCACCGTCAGGGCTGCCGGTGCGCGGTCAGCGCACCCACACCAATGCCCGTACCCGGAAAGGTCCCAAGAAGACCGTGGCCGGCAAGAAGAAGGCACGTCGGTGACCCCGGCGTCCGATCAGAGCTAGGAGAGCAGCGCAGCCATGGCGAAGCCCAAGCCAGGCGGCCGGCGTCCGCGCAAGCGGGAACGCAAGAACGTCAACTACGGCGTGGCCCACATCAAGTCGAGCTTCAACAACACGATCGTCACCATCACCGACCAGAGCGGCAACGTGCTCTCGTGGGCGTCGGCGGGCAACGTCGGGTTCAAGGGTTCGCGCAAGTCCACGCCGTTCGCCGCCCAGATGGCCGCCGAGCAGGCCGCCCGTCGGGCCATGGAGCACGGTGTGCGCCGGGTCGACGTGCTGGTGAAAGGCCCCGGTTCCGGCCGGGAGACCGCCATCCGCTCGATCCAGAACGCCGGCATCGAGGTGACCGGCATCAAGGATGTGACGCCGGTGCCGCACAACGGCTGCCGTCCCCCCACGCGTCGGAGGGTGTGACCCCATGGCCCGCTACATCGGCCCGAAGGCCCGCGTCTCCCGCCGTCTCGGCACGAACATCTGGGGCACCCGCGGCGAGAACATCGCCATGGACCGCCGCCCCTACCCGCCCGGCGAGCACGGTCGTACCCGCCGCCGCGGCAACGCCTCCGAGTACCTGCTGCAGCTCCAGGAGAAGCAGAAGGCCCGCTTCACCTACGGCCTGTCGGAACGCCAGTTCCGCAACCTCTACGAGGAGGCCTCCCGCAAGAGCGGCGTGACCGGCGAGATCATGCTCCGCTACCTCGAGCTCCGCCTCGACAACATCGTGTACCGCGCCGGCTGGGCGGCCACCCGCCCGCAGGCTCGCCAGTTCGTCTCCCACGGTCACATCAACGTGAACGGCCGCCGGGTGACGATCCCCAGCTACCGGGTCCGCAAGGGTGACGTCATCGAGCTGCGCCCCAAGACCCGTGAGTTCATCGTGGTCCGCCACAACGTGGACGTGCTCGACCGCTCGGCCCCGGCCTGGCTGGAGACGACCGACCGCGGGATGAAGGTCACCGTGCGCGAGTTGCCGCTCCGGGAGCAGATCGACGTCCCGGTGCGTGAGCAGCTCATCGTCGAGCTCTACAGCAAGTAATCGAAGCCGCAACAGCAAGGAACCTGCATGCTCGTCATCCAGCGGCCCACCGTCGAAGCGCTCGCAGACGAAGAACAGAACCGCCAGAAGTTCGCCATCGGCCCGCTCGAGCCGGGCTTCGGCTACACGCTCGGTGCCGCGCTGCGGCGCACGCTGCTGTCGTCGATCCCCGGTTCGGCCGTCACGCAGGTGCGTTTCGACGACGCGCTGCACGAGTTCGACACGATCGGTGGGGTCGCGGAGGACGTCACCGACGTCATCCTCAACCTGAAGGATCTGGTCATCCAGGCCGAGACGGACGAGCCGGTCACCATCCGGGTCGACGTGCGCGGTCCGGGCGAGGTGACCGCCGGTGACATCGAGACGCCCGCCGACGTGTCGATCCTCAACCGGGAGCTGCACATCGCCACGCTGTCGGGCAAGGGCCGCCTGGCGTTCGAGATGACCATCGAGCGCGGCCGCGGCTACCTGTCCGCCGACCGTTCGAACACGTCGTCGACCATCGGCGTGATCCCGGTGGACGCCATCTTCAGCCCGGTGCGGCGTGTGGCCGTCGAGGTCGAGCCCACGCGGGTCGAGCAGTCCACGGAGTACGACCGCCTCGTGCTCGATGTGGAGACCGACGGCTCGATCAGCCCCCGCGACGCGCTGGCCTCCGCCGGTGCCACGCTCACCTCGCTGGTGCAGCTGGTGGCCGACATGAGCGAGAACGTCATGGGCCTCGGCCTCACCGAGGACATCGAGGTGGGCGTGCGCAAGGACCTCGATGTCCCCATCGAGGAGCTGGATCTGTCCGAGCGGCCCCGGAACTGCCTCAAGCGGGCGCAGATAAACACCATCGGCGAGCTCATCGAGAAGACCGAGGACGACCTGTTGGCCATCACCAACTTCGGCCAGAAGTCGCTCGACGAGGTCGTCGCCAAGCTGGACGAGCGTGGCCTGACGCTGCGCATCAAGGACTGAGGAACCCAAGGTCATGCGTGGAACACCGCGGAAGGCACGCCGGTTCGGCGGGAGCGCCTCGCACGAGAAGGCGATGCTCGGCAACATGGTGGCGTCGCTGATCGCCGCCGAGGCGATCGTGACCACCGAAGCGCGGGCCAAGGCGCTGCGGCCGGTGGCCGAGAAGGTGATCACCAAGGCCCGCAAGGGCGGCGTGCACAACCAGCGCCAGGTCGTGTCGTTCATCCGGGACAAGGACATGGCGTCGAAGCTGTTCTCCGAGATCGGCCCGCGCTACGCGGATCGGCCGGGCGGCTACACCCGGATCCTCAAGCTGGGCCCGCGCCCCGGTGACAACGCACCGATGGCGCGCATCGAGCTGGTCTGATCGTGCGCGCTGCGGCGCGGACGTCGTGACGCTGTTCGACCCCGACGTGTACGAGCGAGCGGCCCCGGCGGGGCCGCTCGTGCGCGTCCGCTTGACGCTGGCCTACGACGGCACCGACTTCCACGGCTTCGCCGAACAACCCGGCCTGCCCACCGTGGCGGGCCGGCTGTCCGCGGCCTTGGAGAAGGTGTTCGGTCACCCCGTGGAGCTGGTCGGGGCCGGCCGCACCGACCGCGGTGTGCACGCCTGGGGCCAAGTGGTCAGCTTCGATGCGTCAGCCGAGGTCCTCGCCCGCCAGCCCGTCGAGCTGCTGCGCCGCCGCCTGAACAAGCTGTGCGGCCCCGAACTGGTCGTCCGCGACGTCGAGCGGGCCCCCGACGGCTTCAACGCCCGGTTCTCCGCCTGCAGCCGCCGCTACCGCTACACGATCGTCAACCGCGCCGTACCGGACCCCTTCCGCCGCGCCACCACGTGGTGGATCCCCGAGCCGCTGTCGCTGCGGGCGATGCAGGCCGGCGCCGATGCGCTCATCGGCGAGCACGACTTCAGCTCGTTCTGCCGCCGGCCGAAGGGCCCCGGCGCCGCCGAGGTGTCGCTCGTGCGTCGGGTCATCGAGACCGTCTGGAGCGAGCCGGAACCCGGCGAGCTGCGCTTCGAGATCGAGGCCAGCGCGTTCTGCCACCAGATGGTGCGCTCCATCGTCGGCACGCTGGTGGCCATGGGCCGCGGTGACCGCCGGCCCGGCGAGATGCTCGCCATCCTCCACGCCGCCGATCGGGCCGCAGCGGCATCGATCGCCCCGCCCCAGGGCCTGTGCCTCTGGCTGGTGCGCTACTGATGGGCCGGCCCGGCGGTTTGCCCCGCCGCCGCGCGGCTCGTATGCTGGACAACCGCCTTGTGGGGCGTCGCGCGCCCACGCCAGGAAGGAACGGAACGTGACCACCTACAGCCCCAAAGCAAGCGAGATCACGCGCAGCTGGTACGTGATCGACGCCGAAGGACTCGTCCTCGGTCGCATGGCCACCGAAGCGGCCCGGGTGCTGCGGGGCAAGCACAAGCCCACGTTCGCCCCGCACCTCGACACCGGCGATCACATCATCATCGTCAACGCCGACAAGGTCGTGCTCACCGCCAACAAGGCCGAGCGCAAGGACGTGTGGCGCCACTCCGGCTACCCGGGCGGCATCAAGCACGCCACCTACGCCGCCGAGCTGCGCGACAAGCCCGAGGAAGCGGTGCGCCGCACCATCAAGGGCGTGCTCCCCAAGAACCGCCTGGGTCGGCAGATGGCCCGCAAGCTGAAGGTGTACGCCGGCCCGGACCACCCCCATGCCGCCCAGTCGCCCCAGCCGCTCGAACTGACCCACGCCCGCGCTCGCTGAAAGATCCGACCATGCCGAAGCCCCTCGTCCAGTCGACCGGTCGTCGCAAGGAAGCCGTCGCCCGGGTGCGCCTGCGTCCCGGCACCGGGACCATCACCGTCAACGGCCGCCCGGTGGAGAACTACTTCCCGAGCGAGACCCACCGGATGATCCTCAGCGAGCCCCTGCGCCTCACCAACACCAACGAGGTGTACGACGTGGACTGCGCCATCGACGGTGGCGGCGTCAGCGGTCAGGCCGGTGCCCTGCGCCTCGGCATCGCCCGCGGGCTGGTGGAGCTCGATCCCGAGCTGCGCTCCCCGCTGAAGAAGGCGGGCATGCTCACCCGCGATGACCGCAAGAAGGAGTCCAAGAAGTACGGCCTGAAGAAGGCCCGGAAGGCTCCGCAGTACTCCAAGCGCTGATCGGCCCGCCAAACTGGCACATGGCTGATCCCACGTTGCGCCCCGCCCGTCCCCGCTTCGGCACCGACGGGGTCCGGGGTGCGGCCAACAGCGAGCTCACCGCCGAGTACGCCCTGGCCTTCGGTCGGGCCGTGGCCCGCGTGCTGCACCCGACCGATGTCTACGTCGGCCGCGACCCGCGCCGTTCCGGCCCGATGTTCGAGGGGGCGCTGTGCGCCGGGCTGGTGGCCGAGGGGGTGACCGTGCACCTGCTGGGTGTGTGCCCGACCCCGGCCGTCGCCTGGGCGTCGGCCACCACCGGCCGGCCCGGGGTGATGATCTCGGCGTCGCACAACCCCTTCGGCGACAACGGCTTGAAGGTCTTCTCCGCCGGTGGCCTCAAGCTGTCCGACGCCGAGCAGGCCGCGTTCGAACCGGTGCTGGCCGAGCTGCTCGACGGGGCGCCGCCCGCCCGCCCGCCCGCCGCGGTGCCCGCGGTGGCCCCCGTGCTGGGAGACACGAGCGTGGTCGCCGGCTACGCCGCTTCGGTGGCCGCCTCCATCGAGGGCCGGCGGCTCGACGGTTGCCGGGTGGTGATCGACTGCGCCAACGGTGCCGCGTCGGCGGTGGCCCCAGACGTGCTGGGCCACCTGGGAGCCGAGCTCACGGTGCTCGCCGCCGATCCCGACGGGGTGAACATCAACGACGGCTGCGGGTCCACCCACCTCGGGCCGCTGCAGGCCGAGGTGCTGCGCACCGGCGCGGCGCTCGGTCTGGCCTTCGACGGCGACGCCGACCGTCTGCTGGCCGTCGACGGCGACGGCCGGGTGATCGACGGCGACCAGCTCATCGCCATGCTGGCCACCGACCGGCACCGCCGCGGGGCGCTGGCGCAGGACACGGTCGTGGTCACGGTGATGACCAACCTGGGGTTCCGCCTGGGCATGCGCCGCGCCGGCATCGCGGTGGCCGAGACGGCGGTGGGGGACCGCTACGTGCTCGAGGAGCTCGAGCGGGGCGGGTACAGCCTCGGCGGCGAACAGTCGGGCCATGTGATCTTCCGGGACCTGGCCACCACCGGTGACGGGCTGCTCAGCGCGGTGCAGGTGCTCGATCTGTGCTGCCGCAGCGGCCGTCCGCTCGGCGAGCTGGCCGACGAGGCGATGACCCGGCTCCCGCAGGTGCTGCGCAACGTGCGCCTGCGCACCGACGCCGCCACGGCCATGGCCGCCCTGCGCGACGACATCGCCAGGGTGGGCGCCGAGCTCGGTGAGCGTGGCCGGGTGCTGGTCCGGCCGTCGGGCACCGAGCCGCTGATCCGGGTCATGGCGGAGGCCGCCGACCAGGCAGCGGCCGAGGAGGCGGTCGCCCGGCTGGTGGCCGCCGCCGAACAGCTCGGCGGCTGAACGCCGGCTGAACCCCGGCCGGACCCGGCCGGTGCCCGGGCGCGACCCCGATCGCTGCGGATGGCAGCGGGATCGCGCCGGCAGGGCGATCCCCAAGGTGGTCGGGTCCGTTCGCCCCGTCCGCACTCGAGCGGTACCGGATTAGCCTTTTGGTCGACGCACCCGTCGTTCGCGGTGCGCTCAGACAGGAGCTGCCCCCATGTGCGGGATCATCGCCGTCCTCCGGCGTCGGAACGAGCGCTCGGCTCCCACCGCGGCCTCGCTGCTCGAGCAGGTGCACGCTGCGCAGGCGCGGTTGGAGGCGGCAGCGGACGGTGGCCGGGTCACCGGTGACCTGGTGGCCGTGCTGTCGGACGCCGCGGCCGGTCTGCGCGAACTGGACCGGGAGCTGCGCCGGGTGGCGGGCATCGGCCTGCTGGTGAGCGACCGCGCCGCCGCCGCGCAGCTCACCGTGCAGCTCGGTCGCCTGCACGAGCTGGTGGGCCGCATCGAGACCCTGATCGATGCCGAGGGCGCCGAGGGCGCGCTGTCGCCGGCCGAGGTCGAAGCCCGATCGGCGGCGCTCATCGCCCTCAAGGACGTGGTCTGGGCGCTCGTGCAGGACCGCCAGCGCACGGCCCGGGCGGTGGCGAGCCTGGCCGGCGTCACCCCCACGCCCTCGGCCGTGGCCGCCTACCTCGCCATCCAGGAGAGCTTGTCCGCCATCGACCGGCTCGAGGTGCGCGGCCGCGACTCGGCCGGCCTGCACGTGCTGGTGCACGGGCACGACCTGCAGCTCGACGCCCGGCGCTCGCCGCGCTTCGTGTCCGAGCGGACCAGCGACGAGCTGTTCGGCTCCGGCTCGGTGCGGGTGGTCGACGGCGGCGCCCTGTCGTTCGTGTACAAGGCGGCGGCGGAGATCGGTGAGCTGGGTGACAACGTCAGGGCCATGCGCGCCGCCATCGAGGCCGACGAGCTGCTGCGCCGGGCGGTCTCGGGGCCCGATGCCCAGGTGAACGTGTTGGGCCACACCCGCTGGGCCTCGGTCGGCATCATCTCGGCGGCCAACGCCCACCCGCTCAACTCCGAGGAGATCGAACGGGTCCACGGCACCTACGTGGCCGCCGCCCTCAACGGCGACGTCGACAACTTCGCCGATCTCAAATCGAGCCACGGCCTGGCCATCCGGGGCGAGATCACCACCGACGCCAAGGTGATCCCGACCATGGTCAGCCGGGCGCTCGAGGCCAGCCCCGATGCGGTGGAGGCGTTCCGTCGCTCGGTGGCCCAGATGGAGGGGTCGGTGGCCATCGGCGCCCAGGTGGCCAGCGAGCCCGGGCGGCTGCTGCTCGCGCTGCGCGGCTCCGGCCAGGCGCTGTACGTCGGCGTGACCGACGAGGCGTTCCTGGTGGCCAGCGAGCCCTACGGGTTGGTCGAGGTGGCCGACCGCTACCTCCGCCTCGACGGCGAGACACCGTCGGATCCGTCCAACCCCACCGGCAGCCGCGGCCAGATCGTGGCGCTCGAGGCGGACGGGGCCGGCACGCTGGCCGGCATCCGCCGGTTCTCCTACGACGGCACCGAGCTGCCGGTGGGCGCCGACGAGCTGGTCGTGCCCCAGATCACCACCCGTGACATCGACCGCGGTGAGTTCCCCCACTTCCTGCTCAAGGAGATCTCGGAGTCGCCCGGTTCCTTCCGCAAGACGCTGCGGGGCAAGTTGGTGGACCGCGACGGCGCCCTGCACGTCGAGCTCGGCCCCGAGACGCTGCCCGGTCGGGTCCGGCGGGCGCTCGGTGACGGCTCGATCCGGCGGGTGCTGGTCATCGGGCAGGGGACCGCGGCCGTCGCCGGCCAGGCGTTGGCCATGGCGCTGCCCGCCTTCGCCGGCGACCGGTCGGTCGAGGTGGTGGCGCTGCCGGCCACCGAGCTGTCCGGCTTCGGCCTGCGCAGCGACCTGTCCGACACGCTGGTGGTGGCCATCAGCCAGTCGGGCACCACGACCGATACGAACCGCACGGTCGATCTGATCCGGGCCCGGGGCGGCGCGGTGATCGCCATCGTCAACCGCCGTCAGTCGGACCTCACCGACAAGGCCGACGGGGTGCTCTACACCTCCGACGGGCGCGACGTGGAGATGTCGGTGGCGTCGACCAAGGCGTTCTACTCGCAGATCGCCGCCGGCTTCCTGCTGGCCGCGGCCATCGCCGACCAGCTGCCCGGTGCCGCCGGCGACCGGGCCGAGGCGTTCCGCCAGGACGTGCTCGCCGCCCTGCTCGAGCTGCCCGCCCAGATGTTGGCCACGCTCGAGCTGCGCCCCCAGGTGGCCGACGCCGCCCGTCAGTTCGCCCCGCAGCGCCGGTACTGGGCGATCGTGGGCAACGGCCCCAACCGCATCGCCGCCCACGAGGTGCGCATCAAGCTCTCCGAGCTCTGCTACAAGTCCATCGCCTGCGACGTCACCGAGGACAAGAAGCACATCGATCTGTCCTCCGAGCCGCTGATCCTGGTGTGCGCGGCCGGCCTGGGCGGCTCCACCGCCGACGACGTGGCCAAGGAGGTGGGCATCTACCGGGCGCACCGGGCGGCGCCCATCGTCATCGCCTCGGAAGGGCCCGAGCGCTACCCGGCGGCGTTGTCGTTCATCCGGGTGCCGGCCACCCATCCGATGCTGGCGTTCGTGCTGTCGGCCATGGTCGGCCACCTCTTCGGCTACGAGGCGGCCCTGGCCATCGATGCGTCGGCGGTGCCCCTGCGCGAGGCCCGGGCGGTGATCGAGCGGGCCGTGTCGGTGGGCGCGTCGAGCGATGAGCTGCGGTCGCTCTCGTCGAGCTTCGAGCCGCTGGCCGGTCGCTTCTTCAGCGTGCTGCGGGCAGGCGGCTACGACGGGCACCTGGAGGCGTCGACCGCCGCCCGGGTGTCGTCGTTGCTGCGCTACGCCACCGGGACCATACCGCTGGGTGCGTACCAGGCGGAATGGGGCAAGGTGGGCACGCCGGCGGTGGTCATCGACGACCTGACCCGGGCCCTGACCGCGGCCATCGACGAGCTGACCCGGCCGGTGGACGCCATCAAGCACCAGGCCAAGACGGTCACCGTGGGCATCTCCCGCTCGGACGAATCGCTGCTCGAGACGAAGCTGGTGAAGGCGGTGCTCGACGCCGGCGCCGGTCGGGACCGGCTCAGCTACGACACGTTGCGGACCCTCGCCGCGCTGTCGCCGACGGTGGCCGAGGTCACCGGCTACACCCGCTACCGGGTGGACGGCGCCCCCGACAGCGGCACCGCCACCATCTCGGTGGCCGACCGCGGCGGCATCGCCCTGGACCTCCCGCTGCGCACGGAGCGCAACCCGCGCCTGCGCGGCACCAAGCACCAGGTGGCGGCCGAGCAGAGCGTGTTCGTCTCCCGCGGCCGCGCCGACGGCCGGCTCATCATCATCGTGCCCGAGCTCAAGGGCGGTGAGACCACCGGCATCACGCTGCTGCACGTGCGCTTCCACGAGCGGGTGCCCACCTCCACGCTGCGCACCGCGCTGGCCGGCTACCGCAACCGCTACCGCGTGCTCGAGGACGCGGTCATGGAGACCGAGCCCACGTTCCGCGAGGACCTGCTGGAGTCGGTGCCGCTCGACCTGCTGTTCACCGAGCCGATCACCACCCTGGCCGACCGCTGGCGGGTGTGACCCGGCCCGTCGCCGAGCGCGGTGAGGGGCCTCCACTAGCCTCGCCGCGGTGATCGGCCTGGGCATCGACAACGTCGACATCGAGCGCTTCCGCCGGGTGCTGGAGCGCACCCCGGGTTTCGCCGGCCGGGTCTTCACCGATGCCGAGTTGGCCTACGCCAACGAGGCGCGCGACCCCACCCAGCGGCTGGCGGCGCGCTTCGCCGCCAAGGAGGCGGTCATGAAGGTGCTCGGGGTGGGCATCGGCGAGGTCCGCCTGCGCGACATCGAGGTGGTGCGGGCCGACTCGGGGGCGCCGTCGCTGCGCCTGCACGGTTCCGCAGCGGAGCTGGCCGAGGGGCGTTCGGTGCGGCGCTGGCTGCTGTCGATGACCCACACCGACCTCGTGGCCTCCGCGGTGGCGGTGGCCGAGTGATCCCGGTCGTCACGCCCGAGGAGATGCGGGCCATCGATGCCGCCGCCCCCGAACCGGTGGAGGTGTTGATCGAACGAGCCGGCGCGGCGACGTTCCGGGCCGCCCTGCGCGTCCTCGGCGGCCGCGCCTACGGGCGGCGGGTGCTGGTGGTGGCGGGCAAGGGCAACAACGGCAACGACGGCCGTTCGGCGGCGCGCCGCCTGGCCCGCCGCGGGGTGCGGGTGGCGGTGGTGGCCCCCGGGCAGCGACCGTCGAGCCTCGCCGGGTGCGATCTGGTCATCGACGCCGCCTTCGGCACCGGGCTGCGCGGCGGTTGGCGGCCGCCCGAGGTGGGCGGCGTGCCGGTGCTGGCCGTGGACATACCGAGTGGTGTGGACGGGTTGACCGGCGCCGTGCCCGAGGGGGCGTTGGCGGCGGCGGCCACGGTGACGTTCGCCGCGCTCAAGCCCGGCCTGCTGCTGGCCCCGGGCCGCTGGTTGGCCGGACCGGTGGAGGTGGCCGACATCGGGCTCGACTGCCGCCGGGCGCGGGCGTGGCTGGTGGGCCCGGCGGACGTGGCGGCGTGGGTGCCGGACCGGGCGGTGGATGCGCACAAGTGGCGGGCGGCGGTGTGGGTGCTGGCCGGGTCGCCGTCCATGCCGGGCGCGTCGCACCTGGCGGTGCGCGCCGCCCTGCGGGCCGGCGCCGGGTACGTGCGGTTGAGCTCGCCCGGCCTGGATCGCTCGCCGGGCGCGCCCACCGAGGCGGTGTACCACCCGCTGCCGGCGCACGGGCGGGGTTGGGCGGCGGCCGCGGCCGCCGAGGCCGATCGCTTCGGCGCCGCCGTGCTGGGACCCGGCCTCGGTCGTTCGGAGGCCGGCGACGAGGAGATCCGCTCGGCGGTGCAGGCGCTGCCGGTGCCGCTGGTGGTCGACGGCGACGGCCTGTCGGCGCTCGGGGGATCGGCCGCCGCGGTGCTGGCCCGGCGGCGGGCGGCGACGGTGTTGACGCCCCACGACGGCGAGTTCGAGCGGTTGTCGGGAAGCCGCCCTGGTCAGGACCGCTTCGATGACGTCCGCCGACTGGCCGCCGCCACCGGTGCGGTGGTGCTGCTGAAGGGCCCGACGACGCTGGTGGCCGACCCGGCCGGCCGGGTGGGGTGTGCACCGCCGGCGACGCCCGGCTGGCCACCGCCGGCAGCGGTGACGTCCTGTCCGGGGTGATCGGGGCGTTGCTGGCGCAGGGCCTCGATCCATGGCGGGCGGCGCTGGCCGGCGCCGAGGTCCACGGACAGGCCGCGCGCGGGTCCGGCGCGGGCCTGGTGGCCGGCGATCTGGTCGATCAGCTGCCCGAGGTGTGGCGGCGGCTGGCTGCCGCCGGCGGCCGCCATGCCGGTTGGGACGGTCGGTGATGGCCCGCTCGGTGGTCGAGATCGACACCGCCGCCATCGCCCACAACATGGGTGTGTGGGCGGCGCCGTACCGGCTGGTACGCAGCTGTGCGCGGTGGTCAAGGCCGACGGGTACGGCCACGGTGCGCTGACGGCGGCGCGGGCGGCGCTGGGGGCCGGGGCGAGCTGGCTGGCGGTGGCCCACGCCGCTGAGGGTGCGGCCCTGCGCCGGGCCGGCATCGACGCCCCCATCCTGCTGCTGTCCGAACCGGTTGACGACGACGAGGTGGACGCAGTGGTGGCCAACGGGCTGCGGGCCACCGTGTACAGCACCCAGGCCATCGCCGCGCTGGCCGCCCGCCGCACCAGGTTGGCGGTGCACCTCAAGGTCGACACCGGCATGCGCCGGGTGGGGGCGGCACCGGGCGACGTGCTGGACCTGGTGCGAGCGCTGCGTTCGGGGCCGCTCGAGCTCGAGGGGGTGTGCACCCACTGCGCGGTGGCCGACGAGCCCGGCAACGGCTTCACCGCCGTGCAGCTCGAGCGCTTCGCCGACGTGCTCGACGCGCTCGGCCGCCACGGCATCGAGGTGCCGGTGCGCCACGCCGCCAACTCCGCCGCCCTGCTGACCCAACCCGGCGCGGCATACGATCTGGTACGGCCGGGGATCGCCTTGTACGGCGTTGCGCCCGGCGGCCGCGCTGGCCGGTGCCGTGGAGCTCCGTCCGGCGCTGCGCTGGCGCTCACGGGTCAGCCACGTGAAGCGGGTGCGGGCGGGGAGGGCATCTCCTACGGGCACCACCACCGTTTCGCCGCCGATTCGGTGGTGGCCACCGTGCCGGTGGGCTACGCCGACGGGCTGCCGCGCCGTTGGGGGTTGCGCGGCGGGTGGTGCTGATCGGCGGCGTCCGCCGGCCGGTGGTGGGGGTGGTCACCATGGACCAGGTGATGGTCGACTGCGGCCCCGACGGCGGCGGGGTCGGCCGCGGCGACGAAGCGGTGTTGATCGGCGCCCAGGGTGACGAGCGGATCGCAGTGGAGGAGCTGGCCGGTGCCCTCGACACGATCGCCTACGAGATCCTGACCGGCGTCGGTCGCCGGGCGGAGCGCGTCGCCGTGTGAGGGCGCCCGCCTCACTCAGGCGTCGAGCGGGGCCTGCAGCGGGAGCCGTTCGTCGGGCAGGATGATCTGCCGGGCCCGGTTGGCGGCCACGTTGACCACGATCGGCGCCCGCAGGTTGGCGGTGAAGGTGCGGGCGTCGCGGTCGACGCTCACCAGGCAGCAGATGAAGGCGTCACCGGCGTCGTCGAGGCCGATGGCCTCCTGGTCGTCGTCGTTGAGGACCAGCTCGTAGTCGGCGAAGAACGACCACGGCACCACGGTGAGGAAGGCGAGGTCACCGTCGTCCACCGACTGCAGCCAGTAGTAGTCGGGGTTGTCGGCCACCTCGATCAGCAACGCCTGGGTGAAGGCGGGGAAGCCGGGGATGCCACCGACGAGGTCCACCACGCGGTGGTCGTCGAGGTCGAGCACGCCGAAGCGGCTGGTCTGCAACTCCATGGATGGTCATTCCCCTGATCGATCGGGCCGAACAACAGTGTGCAGGCACGATCGGCCGATGCGGTGGCGCACGCCGATCGAATCCGGTGGTGTTGTCCGGGAGCAAGACGAGCTCGCGCCCGATGGCGCGATGCTGGTGCCGGCCCTACGCACGGTAGGTCCAGTGCCACGGCTCTCCGGGGACATCCTCGAAGAAGCCGTAGCGCCAGCCGTTCTCCCGCATCCATGCCTGGGCGCGGTCGTCGAGGTCGAGATCGACCGCGACCCCATCCGTGGTTGCTTGTCCGGGCACGGCGGCGACGCCGCCCTGCCCATAGAGGCCGAGCCGGTCGGCGATGTCGACCTGGTCGGCGTAGGTGCGATAGCCATCGCTGAGCCCGAACGTGACGCCGTCGCGGCGGGCGGCGTTGACCATGCGCTGGTAGGCGTCCGCAGCCGGCTTGGCCAGCCGGAAGCCACCACCGACCGACGCCAGCAGCGAGTCGGGCAGGTTGCCGTGCCGGCGGCCCGCATCGTGTCGGAGATGTTGACCGGCGGCATCGTCGCCGGTTCGGTGGCGTAGACCGGGGTGGTGCCGAGCGCCTCGCTCAGGGCGGCGGCCGGGTCGGTCAGGGACGCCGACAGCGGGCTGCCCGACAGCGAGCTGCCCGAGAGCGAGGCGGCCGACAGCGAGGTGGCCCCGGCGCCCGCAGCCGTGGCGGCCGTCGCCCGCTCGGCGTCGTTCAGCTGGGCGGCGAAGGAGGTGTCGGGCACCCCCGGTCGCGGGGTCTGGCCGAACTGGGTGACCGACCACGCCGCGGCCACGCCGGCCCGGCGCTGGATCTCGCTGATGCGGTTGCGCACCTGGACCAACCCCGGGGCGGGGGAGGTGCTCGACGCGGCGGCGATGCTCACGGCAAGTGGGATCGGCGGCGCAGCGAGGGTCCTGAAGACCTATACCCAACCCGGAGGTGGGAATTTCTGTCGCAGTGAGTCATCGTGCGGTGACGCTGGGTATCATCCTTGCAATGTTGGTGCTCACCCGGCGAACGAACCAATCGATCGTCATCGGTCCCGACGTGACCATCACCGTCGTCGAGATCCGTGGCGAGCAGGTCCGGCTGGGCATCAGCGCCCCGCGTCACGTGACCGTGCACCGCGAAGAGGTCCTCGAGCAGATCCGTGACGAGAACCGACGGGCGGCGGCGATGTCGGGCGATGACACCGCCATGCTGCCGCGGCGAGCGCCCGAGCAGACGCGCCGCCCCAACGCCAAGCGCTGAGCGGGCGGCCGGGCACCGGTCGACACAGCAGACCGCCCCCCACCGCGGCGCGGTCGGGGCCGGTCGGCGATCGCGCAGCTGGATAGACCGATTTCCCCATCGTGGCGGTACAGCGGCACCGCCCCGAAGGCCGACACTCCTGATGGGACCATTCGCCCAGGTCTGGAGTGATACGGCTACATGGACGAGCTCATCGCCCTCCTCAACGATCAGCGTCAACTGCTCGACGATCTGCTCTACCGGCTCGTCGCCGCCCGCGGTGTGCTCGCCGCCGGCGAGATGCGCTACGTCGCGAGGGCTTCCGCTGAGATCGAGAACGTCATCGACGAGATCTTCGTCGCCGAGACCAGGCGTGCCGCCGGCATCGCCGAGATCGCCGCCCGGCTCGACGTGCCGCCCAAGCAGATCACGCTGCGGGCGTTGGCCAACGCCGCCCCCGAGCCCTACAAGACGATGCTCGACCACCTGCACGGCGAGTTCCTGCGGCTGACCGACGAGATCGAGCGGACGATCGCCACCAACAAGTCGCTGGCGGCGAAGGGTGCGGCCGAGCTCACCCGGATGCTGTCGGCGCTGGGCGCCCAGCCGAGCGGCGAGAAGCCGCTGACCTACGGACCCGCGGGCCTGCGCCGGCCGACCGATCGACCGGCCCTCCCGACGACATCCGCCCTCACGTACCGCGGAGGCCAACGGCCATGAGCTCCACCTCTCTGCACATCGGCATCAGCGGCGTCAACGCCGCCCGGCGAGCGATGGAGGTCATCTCCGAGAACATCGCCAACGTCAACACCGATGGGTACTCCCGACGGCGGGTGGAGCAGGCGGTCATGGGTCGCCTGGCCCCGATGCCGGCCGAGGTGCCCCGCGAGATCGAGGCGGGCGTCAAGGTCACCGGCGTGACCCGCCTGCGCGACGGGGTGCTGGACAACGCCTACCGCTCGCAGGCGGCCGGCGTGTCCGGGGCGCAGCTGCGCTCGGAGATCGCCGCCCGGGCCGAGGAGGTCATGGGCCCGCTCGACTCGGGCGTGCAGGACGCGCTCGGTGCGTTCTGGGCCTCGTGGGAGCGCCTGTCGGCCGCCCCCCAGGACCTGGCCGCCCGCCAGGAGGTGCTGTCCTCCGGCGAGCGGTTGGCCACGTCGTTGCGGGCCGCATCGCAGCAGCTGCACGCCCTGCAGAACCTGATCAGCAACCGCGGTGCCGACGTGGTGGGCCAGATCAACACCTACGCCGACCAGCTGGCCAAGCTCAACGGGCAGATCGGTGACGCCGTGTTCCGCGGCGCCGCCCCCAACGACCTGCTCGACCAGCGCGACGTGCTGCTCGACAAGATCGCCCGGCTGACGACGATCACCACCTCGCAGGGCAAGGACGGCGTGACCAACGTGTACGTCGGCTCCTTCCCGCTGGTGGACGGCATCACCGCCCAGGAGATCGTCGTGCCGCAGACCGGTGGTCCGGTGTGGGGCATCAACGGCTACCCGGTGGACCTCTCCGGTGAGCTGGCCGCGGTGCACGAGGGCCAGACGGTCACGCTGCCCGCCATCCAGGCGTCGCTCGACGAGATCGCCTCCGCCCTGCGAACGGTGGTCAACAGCCAGCACGCCGCCGGCACCGACCTCGAGAACAACCCCGGTGGGGACTTCTTCGTCGGCACGACCGCAGCCGACATCCAGGTCAACACCGCCCTCACCCCGGCGCAGGTGGCCGCCGGCCAGAGCTCGGCCCCGGCCGACAACCGCAACGCCCTGCTGATGGCCCGCCTGGGTGGGCAGGAGATCCCCGGCGTGGGCACCGTCGACCGCCTGACGGCGACGCTGGCCGGACGGCTCGGCGAGAGCGCCGCCGCCACCGAACAGATGTCGCGGGTGCTGACCTCCAGCCTGGCCACGCTGCAGGACCAGCGGGAGAGCCACATGGGCGTCAACCTCGACGAGGAGCTGTCCGATCTCATCCGCTACCAGCGGGCCTATGAGGCCTCGGCCCGGGTGATGCAGGTGGCCGACGAGATGCTCGACCGCCTGATCAACCGCACCGGCGTCTGAGCGCCGCCCCGCAGGACCTGACCACCGGCCCGCCCCTCGCCCGGCGGGCCGCCTCCCCCGATCGAGACCCAGGAGCGCACCGTGACCCGCATACCGACCCGTACGGCGCACGAGTCCATGCAACAGGCGATGGAGGTCAACTTCGCTCGCCTGACCGAGGCCCAGCGCCAGCTCGCCACCGGCAAGCGGATCAACAAGGTGTCCGACGCCCCCACCGACGCGCTCAACGCCAACCGGCTGCGCGACCAGGAGAAGCTGGCCCGGGCCTACGTCACCGCCGCCGACGACGGCATGGCCATGCTGGCCGCCCAGGACGCGGCGCTGCAGAGCGCCTCGTCGATCCTGATCCGGGTGCGTGAGCTGGTGGTGGCCGGCTCCTCGGACATCGAGAGCGGCAACGGCCAGCAGGCGATCGCCGTGGAGTTGAGCGGCCTGCGCGACCAGATGGTGTCGTTGGCCAACACCACCCACGACGGTCGGGCCATCTTCGGCGGCTTCGGCGGTGCTGCGGTGGAGAACACCGGCGGCATGGTCACCTGGACCGGCGACGAGGAGTCGATCGACCGCCGGGTCAGCTCCGAGCTGGTGGTGTCGGTCAACACCAACGGCCGCCAGGTCTTCGGCTTCAACGCCGGCAATCCGGCGGGCAGCGACAACGTGTTCGCGGTGATCAACCGGGCGATGGCGGCCATCGAGGCCGGCAACGCCGATGGCGCCCGGGCCGAGCTGGCCAACATCGACGCCCGCCAGACGGACCTGACCAGCGCGCTGGGTTCGGTGGGCGGCCGGGTGAACCAGATCGAGCTGGCCCGCACCCAGGCCGAGGACGACGTGGCCGCCTACCGCACCAGCCGCAGCCTGCTCGAGGACGTGGACATGGGCGCCGCCACGGTGGACCTGAAGGACGCCGAGGCCGCCTACGAGGCCACCCTGGCGGTGGTGGCCCGCATGCAGCGGGTCTCGCTGCTCGACTTCCTGCAGTAGGCACACCGCTCGGCCGTACGGGCTGATGGCGTGAGACGCGGCTCGGCCGGCACCTCCTCGGTGGGGGTGCCGGCCGATCCGCGTCCGGTGGGACGGAGTCCCGCTGTAGGAGTGGGACGAAGGCCCGTTGCTACGAGCGGGTCACGGTCAGAGGTACTGGAGGGTGCCCGAGGGCAGCGTCACCAGCTTGGTGTTGTCCGAGGCGTTCTTGACGGTCAGGCTGCAGTTGGCCGCCGTGGGGACGGTCCCGTCGCCCTCCGCGACCTGCTCGCCTTCGCCCCCACCTTCGCCCTCTTCCGGCGCCGGCTCCTCAGCGGGGGCGGCGACGGTGCTGGGGCCGGCGACCACGATCATCTGGGTGTCGCTCAACAGCGACACCATGGTGATGGCGCCGCTGGTGTCGGTGGTGCCGTCGGAGGTGGCCTTGCAGGCGATGGTCACCGTGGCGGTGGTGGCGCCGCTGAAGTTGGTGCCGGTGATCAGGAACGTGCCGCCTCTGGCCTTGTCGAGCAGGTTCGGGGTCACCGCGGTCACCGTCGGGTTGACCGGGTTCACGTAGGAGAGCTGCGTGCCGAGACCCAGGGTGCTGACGCCGACGACGTTCTCCACGGTGACGTCGACCGGGCCGGCGGTGGTGCGGGCCGGCACCTTGACGGTGAGGGAGTTGCCGTTGTTGGCCACCGTGATGTCGGCCGGCGCGGTCACCGCCGTGGGCCCGAAGTTCACCTTCTTGACCCAGTGGAGGTTGGTGCCGTTGATGGTGAGGAGGTCCCCCGCCTTCACCGCGCCCTCGATCACGGTTGCGCCCATCACGACGCGTTGCGAGCTCATCGAGGTCACCGCCGGGGCGCCGGGTGCGAACAGGAACGGCGCGGTCGAGGCGGAGGTCACCGAGCCGCGGGTCACGGTCACGTTGACCGGGCCGCTGGCCACGACGACGGGTGCGGCCTCGGCTTCCTCGCCGTCTCCTGCTCCCTCGACCGGGCCTTCACCTTCGGCCTGGCCTTCTCCTTCTCCTTCGATCGGTCCTTCGCCTTCGCCCTCGTCGACCACTTCCTCCTCCACCTCGTCGGTGGTGGGGGTCTCGGCGATGATCTGGGTGTCGTTCACCACCCAGATCCGGGCGGCCGGGTAGCTGCCGAACTTCACGTCGGCGGCCACCGCGCCGGCGAAGCCGGTGCCGGTGATGGTCACCAGCGACGGTGCGTCGGGGCTGGCGAAGTTGGGCGTGAGGCTGGCGACGGTGGGAACGCCGTAGGTGTAGTTGACGGCGCTGGTGCTCGGTCCATCACCGTTCTTCACCTTGACCACCGCCGCACCGGCCGCCCCGTCGGGCACCTCGGCGACGATCTTGGTCGCGCTCACCACCGCGTAGCTGGTGGCGTTGTTGGCCCCGAACGTCACGGTGTCGGCGCCGGTGGTCTGGGTGAACCCGGTGCCGGTGATGACCACGATCTGGCCGCCCTTGGTGGGACCGGCGTTGGGCACCACCGTCGTCACGGTCGGCACGGCGGTGGCCAGTTCGACCGCCGCGGGGGCGAGGTCGCTCTCGTCGAGCAGGCCGAGGGCGAGGGCCTGCTGCACGAGCGACGCGCCGGCTGCGTCCTGTTCGGTCGGGTCGTCGGGCTCGGCCGAGCCGCCGACGGCATGGCCGAGCAGCAGCAGGCCGGTGGCGACCGAGGCGGAGGCCAGCACGCGTCGGGATCGCGCCCGCTTGCGTCTGGCCGTCGTCGCATCCCAGGGGCGAGTGGGCATCGTGGTGGTTCCTCCCAATCCGTGACGTCGGCGCGGCGGCGCCGCCCGTCAATTGCTTCGCACAGTGTATGGCTCACTACTAATGGTGAGATATCTGGGCGACGAATTCACGCAGCTGGTGGGAGTTCTCGCGTTTGTGCAGGTGGGAGCGTTGGGCGTTGGTGCGCAGTGGAGGACCACACGCTGTTCGCCGCACGGCATATGGTGGGCGACGACCGCTCGGAGCGTGGTGCATGCGGCACGCTTCGAGGCCCGCAGGGGCCCGCGAACGATCGAGCGGCGGCCGTTCAGTGGCGGCCCTTGGGCTGTCACCGCACCGGCTCAGGCGGCGTCGGGGAGGACCGCTCCGAGGTCCTCGCGGCCGTCCCGCCGGGCCGCCGACTGCAGGGCGAGCCGCAGTGCGGGTGCAGCGTCGAGGCACCGCCGGGTCTCGGCGCTGTCGAGCTCGGCGCCGTGGGCGAGCACGGCCAACGCTTCGGTGGTGAAGCCATGGGCGTGCAGGGTCGCCACGATGGCGACACAGCGGCCGGGCGTGGTGGCGCCGCCCACGACGATGGCACCCGCCGCGGGGCTGCCCGCACCGAGGCTGTCGTCGAGCAGGGCGACCAACTCGTCGTCGAGGAGCAGGCCGGCCAGACGCTCGAGCGGTGCTTCGAGATCCTCGCTGCCGGCGTTGGCCAGCCCGGCGGCCAGGGCGGCGGCGCGCTCGGCCACCGTGCGGGTGCCGTCGTCGGCCAGCTTGCGCAGCGGGCACAGGTCGTGCAGGCCGAACGCCCGGAGCCGTCCCGACCAGGCGACCTGCCGTTCGACGGTCAGCGCCGGAGCGATTTGGGAGGCGACGGCGAGGGCGACCCGGTCACCGGGCCGCACCTGCCAGACGGCCTCGAAGAGGCGGTCGCGCAGCGACGGGGCGAGCCCCCCGAGCCGGGCGGCCAGGGGGACCAGGCGTTCGGGTGCGATCGAGGCGGCGATCTCCGCGTCGGTCTCCGCGCCCGCTTCGCTGCACTCGAACAGCACCGCCCAGGCCTCGAGCGCCTGGTCGTTGCGCAGCAGGGTATCCAGCGCAGCCCGCACCGCCTCGGCCCGGCGTCCCAGGCCGTGGTAGGTGAGGGCGAGGGCCAGCGTGACGCTCTCGGCCCGGAAGCCGGTGAAGTTGTCGTCGTAGCCGGTGATGCCCTCGAAGCAGGCGAGCGCCTCGGTCCAGGCCCGCTGGTGGACGTGGACCCAGCCCTGCAGGTAGCGGGCGGGGCCCTGGCCGCCATCGAGGGCCCGCAGCCGATCGAGGTACGGCTGCGCCTCGCCCGCCTGGCCGGACTCGAGCAGCGACAAGACCGCGAACTCGAGCGCGCCCCGGGTGATCGTCACGTTCTGACCGAGGTCCGCGGCCCGTTCGAACAGGGCGAAGGCGCGCGCCTCCTCGCCGACGGAGCGCAACGAGCGGCCGAGGTCGAAGCACTCCTTGTCGGAGGTCGGCACCCGGTCGAGCCCGGCGGTGGCCACCGCGAGGTTGCGGGCCCACTTGCCCTTGTCGCGGATGATCTCGTCGAGGTAGCCGCGGTGCAGGAACCGCAGGCCGGGCAGGTTGATGCTGCGGGCCGGCGGGAGGCCGGGCCGGGCGTCGGGCTGCTCGTGCAGGGCCCCGACCCACCGGCAGCGCCGCCGCCGGAAGAGGCGGGCCATCGGCACCGCGGCGGCCGATCGCACCGGCGCGTGGACCGAGCCCTGCAGGTCGAACAGGTCGATGACGAAGCGGTCGATGGGCGGGTCGTCGTCGAGCAGGCCCTGCAGCTCGGGGATGACGCCGTGGTCGAGCTCGAGCCGCTCGTCGGCGTCGATGGAGAGCACCCAGGTGCCGCGCGCCGCGGCCAGCGCCTGGTTGCGGGCCCAGCCGAAGTCGTTGCGCCACTCGCCCTCGATGACGGTGGCCCCCAGCGAGCGGGCCAGCTCCACCGACCCGTCGGTGGAGCCGGTGTCGTAGATGACGATCTCGTCGGCCACCGGGCGCAGGGTGGCGAGGCAGTCGGCGAGATCGGCGGCCTCGTCCTTCATGATCATGCACACCGAGAGGCGGGGGATGTCGGCGGTGCTGTGCACGTACACGCGGCCCAGCTCCAGCACGTTCGCCGGCCCGAGGTCGAGCTCGGCCAGCCGGGTGGCGCCGGGGCCGCTCCGGCGGACGGCGTCGGCGTTCAGGCAGGCGACCGGGCCGTGCAGCGACGGGATCGACCGGGTCGCTCCGGCGTTGCGGCAGCGCGTCGCGGTGTCACGGATCTCGGCCACGGTGGCGTCGGCATCGGGGGCCCACGGCGGGCAGCCGGGGTGCGCGGCCGCGTTGGAGGCGGGGGTGGTGGCGTCGGCCTCGCTGCGGGCCACCGGGTGGCGCAGCTCCCGCAGCCACCGGCTGCCGCTCGGTCGGGCGGCGTCGTCGACGATGCACACCAGGGGGTCGTCGCCGCTCGGCAACGTGTCGTCGCTCCCGACCAGCTCCAGCAGCGCGTCGTGCCATGCGGCGCCCGGATGGGGCCGGATGTGCACCCGCTCGGCTCGACGGGCCGGGCCGGCCGGCGCCGGGGCGTCGCTCCACACGACGATGCGGTCGTTGCGTTCGGCAGCGGCGAGCACCTGCTCCACGAGGCCGGTGAGGGCGACGGCGGGGTGGCGGTGATCGATGACGATGACCGCCGCCGGACCGGTTGCCGACGTCGGGGACCCACCCGTGTGCCTGCTCATGTGACCTCCTCGGCGCCGCTGCGGCGCAACTCGCTGCACCGGGACCATCGGCACATCGAGCGCCGCGATGTAGGCGCGGCCACCCGCCGGGAGCGGTTCACGGGCTCAAGGCCCAGCGCTGATCCGCCGATCCCTAGATGTGGCTATTGGAGCACTATCCGTGTTGGTGGGTGGCGAGTGATCGATATGGTGACCCCGGCAGCGGCGATCGGAACCGACGTGACCTTCCTGAAGAACAAGTCCATCCTCGTCACCGGGGGCACCGGCTCGTTCGGCCGGGCGTTCGTCCGGTACGCGCTCGAACACTTCGACCCGCGTCGCATCGTGGTGTTCTCCCGGGACGAGCTCAAGCAGTACGAGTTCCGCCAGGACCTCGGCCCCGACCCCGGGTGCGCTGGTTCATCGGCGACGTCCGGGACCGGGCCCGCCTCGACCGGGCGCTCGACGGCATCGACGTGGTCGTGCACGCGGCCGCGCTCAAGCAGGTGGACACCGCCGAGTACAACCCCTTCGAGTGCATCGCCACCAACGTGCTGGGGGCGGAGAACATCATCAACGCCTCCATCGACGCCGGCGTGCAGCGGGTGGTGGCGCTGTCCACCGACAAGGCGTCGTCGCCGACCAACCTCTACGGCGCTTCGAAGCTGTGCGCCGACAAGCTGTTCGTGGCCGGCAACCACTACGCCGGTCAGGACGGCTGCCGGTTCGCGGTGGTGCGCTACGGCAACGTGGTGGGCAGCCGCGGCTCGGTGGTGCCGCTGTTCCGCCGGCTCGGCGCCATGGGTCGGATCCCCATCACCGACCCGCGCATGACCCGGTTCTGGATCACGCTCGACCAGGCGGTGCAGCTGGTGATCGACGCGTTCGACCACATGCACGGCGGCGAGATCTACGTGCCGCGCATCCCCTCCACCCGGGTGGTCGACCTGGCCCGGGCGATCGC
Organism: Acidimicrobiales bacterium; assembly: GCA_041394365.1. Classification (GTDB taxonomy): domain Bacteria; phylum Actinomycetota; class Acidimicrobiia; order Acidimicrobiales; family CAIXPF01; genus CAIXPF01. The sequence continues at coordinate 25,835 of JAWKIM010000020.1, read as the reverse complement.
CCCGCAGGCCCGGCTCGATGTCATCGGCATCAGGCCGGGGGAGAAGCTCCACGAGGAGATGATCTCCGAGCACGACGCCCGGCACACGTTCGCCTACGACCGCTTCTACGTGATCGCCCCCACGCTGTCGGGTTGGTCCGGTGCCTCCGACTTCAGCGACGGCAAGCCGGTGGACGACGGGTTCGCCTATCGTTCGGACACGAACGAGTGGTGGCTCGACGTCGACTCGCTGCGGGACCTGATCGACGCGGCATGATCCCCTACGGCCGCCAGAGCGTCGACCAGCGGGATGCGGATGCCGTCCTCGACGTGCTCCGCGGTGACTGGCTGACGCAGGGTCCGACGGTCGAGCGCTTCGAGCGGGCCGTCGCCGAGCGGGTGGAGGCGGCGCACTGCATCGCCTTCTCCTCGGGCACGGCGGCGTTGCACGCGGCGACGGCGGTGACCGGCCTGGGCCCGGGCGACACGGTGGTCACCTCCCCGCTGACGTTCATGGCCAGCGCCAACTGCGCCCGCTACGTGGGCGCCACGCCGGCGCTGCTCGATCTCGACCCCGACACGTGGAACCTCGACGTGCGCGCCATGCCAAGCGGTATGGACGCGCTGGTGGCGGTGCACTACGCCGGCCTACCGGTCGATCTGCGCGCGGTGCGCAACCGGCCGGCGGTGGTGATCGAGGACGCCGCCCACGCGCTCGGTGCCGCCACCCCCTCCGGCCCGGTGGGCAACTGCGCCCACAGCGACCTGTGCTGCTTCTCGCTGCACCCGGTGAAGCCGATCACCAGCGGTGAGGGCGGCTTGGTCACCACCAACGACGGCGAGCTGGCCGAGCGCCTCCGCCGCTTCCGCAGCCACGGCGTCGAACCCGATCCCGACCGGGGCGGTTGGGCCTACCGGATCGCGTCGCTGGGGTTCAACTACCGCATGACCGACCTGCACGCCGCCCTCGGCCTGAGCCAGCTCGCCCGCCTCGATGCGTTCATCGACCGGCGCAACGAGCTGGCCGAGCGGTACCGATCGGCGCTCGTCGGCACCGGGGTGGGCCTGCCCCCGGTGGCGCCGTCGGGGTTCCGGCACGGCCACCACCTCTTCGTGGTGCACGTGCGCCACCGCCGACGGGTGTACGAGCGCCTGCGGGCGGCCGGCATCGGGGTGCAGGTCCACTACGTGCCGGTGCACCACCACCCGATCAGCGCCGACATCACGCTGCCACCGGACGGCCTGCCGGTGTGCGAGTGGGTGTACGACGGCGTGTTGAGCCTGCCGCTGTTCCCCTCGCTGACCGAGGCCGACCAGGACCGGGTCATCGAGGTGCTGCGGCGGACCGTCGACGAGCTCGCCGGCCTGACCGACGAGCGGGTGCCGGCGGGTGCGCCCGTGCCCGCAGCCGCGCCTGTGCCCGCGGTGGCGGTGGCGGGGGTCCGGCGGTGAGCCGGACGCTGCGCATCGCCGGACGGGAGATCGGGCCCGAGCACCCGCCCTACGTCATCGCCGAGCTCTCGGCCAACCACAACCAGCGCCTCGATCGGGCCATCGAGCTGGTCGAGGCGGCCGCGCGGGCCGGTGCCGACGCCATCAAGCTGCAGCACTACACGCCCGAGACGATCACCGTGCGCTCCGAGCGGCCCGAGTTCGCCGTACGGGGCGGTACGTTGTGGGACGGTCTGCAGCTGGCCGATCTCTACGCCGAGGCCATGACCCCCTGGGAGTGGACCGACGCCATCGCCGCCGCTGCCGACCGCTGCGGCCTGGCCTGGCTGTCGACGCCGTTCGATCCCACCGCGGTGGCCTTCCTCGACGGCTGCGGCGCGCCGGCGCTGAAGATCGCCTCCTTCGAGCTGGTGGACCTGCCGCTCATCCGCCGTGCGGCGGCCACCGGGCGCCCGCTGGTGCTGTCGACCGGCATGGCCACCGTCGAGGAGATCGATGCGGCGGTCGACGCCGCCATCGAGGCCGGCGGGACGCAGCTCGCCCTGCTCCGTTGCAACTCCGCCTACCCGGCCCGGGCCGAGGAGATGGACCTCCGCTCCATCACCGCCATGGCCGGGCGCTGGGACGTACCGATCGGTCTGTCCGACCACACGCTGGGGACGACGGCGGCGACGGTGGCGGTGGCGCTGGGGGCCTGCATCATCGAGAAGCACCTCACCGGCTCGCGCCTCGACGGCGGACCCGACGCCGCCTTCTCCGCCGAACCGCATGAGCTGGCCGAGCTGGTGCGGGCGGTGCGGGAGGCCCACGCCGCCCTCGGCACCTGCCGGTTCGGCCCGTCGGAACACGAGCGGGCCAGCCTCGCCTTCCGGCGTTCGCTGCGCGCCGTGCGGCCCATCCGCCCGGGGGAGCCGCTCACCGTCGACAACGTGCGCTCGGTCCGCCCCGCCGGCGGCCTGGCGCCCGACGCGCTCGACGCGGTCCTCGGCCGCTGCGCCGCCATCGAGCTCGAGGTGGGTGCCCCGATCAGCTGGGAGGTCTTGACGTGATCCTCGCCGTGCTCCAGGCCCGCATGAGCTCGAGCCGGTTGCCGGGCAAGGTGCTGGCCGACGTGCTCGGCCGGCCGATGATCGAGCGGCAGGTCGAACGGCTGGCGCGCAGCACGCGGCTCGACCACCTCGTGGTGGCCACCTCCACCGACCCCAGCGACGACCCGCTGGCGGCCTGGTGCGAGCGCGCCGGGGTGGCCGTGCACCGCGGGCCGCTCGACGACGTGCTCGGCCGCTTCCTCGGCGCCTGCCGGCCGATCGCCCCCCGCCACGTGGTGCGGCTCACCGGTGACTGCCCCCTGGCCGACCCGACGGTGATCGATGCGTTGATCACCCGCCATCTCGACGGCGGCCACGACTACTCGACGAACTGCTGGGAGCCGACGTTCCCCCACGGCATGGACGCCGAGGTGGTCACCGCCGCCTGGCTCGAACGCCTCGACCTCCTCGCCCGCTCGCCCTGGGAGCGAGAGCACGTCACGGTGTGGTTCCGCGCCCACGCCGGCGAGATCAGCCTGGGGGAGCTGCGCTGCGAGCCGCCCCGGCCCGACCTGCGCCTCACCGTCGACCACGCCGCCGACCTGGCCGTGGTGCGCCGGGTGTACGAGGCGCTGTACCCCGGTGACCCCGCGTTCACCATGGCCGAGGTGATCGCACTGCTCGACGCCCATCCCGAGATCCGTGCCCTCAACGCCGACGCCACCTCGGTGCGCCTGGACGGTGCGCTGGTCGTGGGCGGGCCCGGCTGGCCGTCGCCCGCGGCATGAGCGCCGCCAACGGGCTGCCCGCCGATGGCACCGCCGCACCGCTGGTGGTGCGGGTCGACAGCGGGGACCACATCGGCCTCGGCCACCTGTCGCGGTGCCTCACGCTGGCCGACGCCTGGCCCGGCGAGGTCCTCTTCATCAGCCGGGCGTTCGGCGGCAACGGCCTCGCCTGGCTCGACGGCCGGCACCGGCTGCACCGGTTGGCGGCGCCGAGCCCGTCCCCGTCCGGTGCGGACGGCACCTCACCGTGGCTCCGGGTGCCCGTCGAACAGGACGCGGCGGAGACCTTGGCCGCGCTGGCGTCGCAGCCGGGACCGGCGGTGCTGGTGGTGGACCACTACGGCATCGACGCCCGCTGGCACCGCCGCCTGACCGCCGCCCGACCCGATGTGGCGCTCGTGGCCATCGACGATCTCGCCGATCGCCCGCTGCACGTTGACCTGGTGCTCGACCAGTCACCGCAGCGGGACGCCGCCGTCTACCTGCCGCACGTGCCGCCGTGGACCCGGGTGCTGGCCGGCAGCGCCTACGCCCTGCTGCGCCCCGAGTTCGGGGGACACCGCTGGCGGGACGGTTCCGACCGGCTGGTGCTGAGCCTGGGCGGGCTGGACACCGACGGCAACCACCTGACGGTGTTGGGGTGGCTCGATGACCTGCGGGCCCGGGTCGAGGGGTTCTCGCCGGAGGTCGACCTGCCCATCTCCGGCGCCGCCCCCCACCTGTCGAGCCTGCGGGACCTGGCCGCCGACCGGCCGTGGTTGCACCTGCACGTCGACTGCACCGCCATGGCCGCGCTCATGGCCGGTGCCCGGGTGGCGGTGGGGGCCCCGGGCACGAGCGCCCTCGAACGCTGCGCGGTGGGGGTGCCCGGCGTGCAGCTGGTGGTGGCCGACAACCAGCGCTACAACGCCGCCGCGCTGGTGCGGGCCGGTGCCGCCGCCGACGCCGAACTGGCCGACCGGGCCGCCTTCGAGGCCACCCTCATCGAGCTGTGGACCGATGCCGACGCCCGCCGGCAGCTGTCGGAGCGGGCCCGGGCGCTGTGCGACGGTGGCGGCGCGGCGCGGGTGGTGGACGAACTGCGCCGACTGGAGCCGGTCGCGCTGGTGCCCATGGTCGCTTCCGACCGTGACCTGCTGTTCCGCTGGCAGTGCGAGCCCGGGGCGCGGACCTACGCCCGCAGCACCGAACCGCCCCGACCCGACGAACATGCGCAGTGGTATGCGGCGGCCATGCGGGATCCTGACCGCCGCCTCTGGAAGGTGGTCATCGGCGACGAACCGGTCGGTATGGTGCGGCTCGACGAGCCCGATGGCGAGGTGTCCATCCTGCTGGCGGCGGCGGCGCGCGGCCGGGGTGTGGGCGTGCGGGCGCTGCGGGCCCTGCAGCGCCACACCGCCGATCGGCAGCTGCTGGCTGAGATCCACCCCGACAACACCGCCTCCCGGCGGGCGTTCACCAACGCGGGGTACCGTCCGGTCGACGCCACCTGGTTCCGCCTCGATCCCGTCACCGCCTGATCTGGGTAGGACCGCGGACTCAAGGCGGTCGTCGTCGTCGTCGATCTCTCCATGGTGCAGATCGCCGCAGGACACCAGGGCCGCTTCGCCGAGCTCACCGCCACGATCTCCCGCTACTGGCAGATCCAGGGGGCCCATGCGCCCGAGGGCGAGCAGGTGGTGCTGGTCGACCTCCAGCACAACGACCTGAACTGCCTGCTGACGTGCCTCACCGGCGCCAAGTACCTGTCGCTCACGTCGGGCGCGGGGCTGGTGGGCCTCATCGGCCAGAACGCCACCCAGCGGTGGGGCGGCAGCGCCGCCGACTACGACGCGGGCAACGTCCGCCGCCTGGCCGAGGCGTTCGGGGTGCAGGTGTTCGTGCCCGCCGACGCGGCGTCGCTGCTGGAGTTCACCGGTGGCCGGCCCGAGGTGCAGACCGCCATCCGCGCCGACCTCGAACGTTTCGAGCAGCTCTGGGCGACGGCCGAGGACGCCACCCGCTGGAGCGACGTCGCCGCCTTCCGCTGTGCCGACGGCCTGCCCATCGGGCTCGACGTGGCCGACAGCGTGGGCAAGGTGACGGGCGATCCCCGGCCCGGGGTCGAGGCGACGGAGCTCACCCGGGCCTTGTTGCTGGAGGCGTTGCAGGTGCGGGCGGTGGGGCACTGGGTGTGCGACACGGCGCCGGTGGCCGCCTACGTCACCAGCCACATCGGCTACGCCAGCTGGGCCACGATGGCGGCCACGGTGGCGGCCCGGGGCGGGGTGGTGGTGCACGCCGAATCGTTGGCCAACGGCAGCTCCTACACGTTCATCGAACCGGGCGGGCCGCAGGCCGGGCGGATCGCCGACCGCCGCGCCCGCCAGCTGGCCGATCTCTTCGACGAGGTGCTGGCCGTGCGCACCGGCGCCCACGATGCGCTGCGGGCCAAGACGGCCACCCTGCTCGGCTCGCCGTTCGGGCCGGGCGGCGGCTGGTGGGCGGTGGACCAGGCGTCGCAGGTCGATCGCCGTCCCGGCAGCGCGCTGCGGGCCTCGGCGTTGGCCAAGCTCGACGTCGAGGACCGCGGCCAGCCCGTGGTCTACGTGCTGTCGCACTGCCTGACCGACGTGCCCCGCCAGGCCACCAACCTCTACGAGGACTACCACCGCTGGCTGCACGCCACGTTGGACCTGGCGGTGCAGCTCGACGACCGGACGTGGGTGGTGCGCTTCCACCCCTGGTACCGGATGTACGGCGAGGGTCCGACGGTGGAGGCGATCAAGCGTCGCTACGCCGGCCACGCCCACATCCGCTTCGACGACGGCGTGCTCACCAAGGACGAGTACTTCTCCTCCTGCGACGTGGGCCTGACCGTGCGGGGCACGGCGGCGCTGGAGCTCGGCCGGTGGGGGATCCCGGTGATCGTGGCGGGCTCGTCGTGGTACGAGCGCGCCGGGTTCGTGCACTGCCCCGCCACGGTGGACGCCTACGAGCGGTTGCTGCGCCTGCCGCCCGACCAGCTGCCCGAGCTGCCCGGTTCGGTCGACGCCGCGCTGTCGTTCTCGGCGTTCACCACGCTGCTGCTGCCCCTCACCGGTCCGCTGCTCCCGCCGCTCGACCCGTACCCCCACACCGCGCTGATGGCCACGCTGGCGGCGCGTTACCGGGCCGCCACCATCGAGCTGGACCCGGCGTTCCGGGCGGTGGCGCGGGCCTGGGCGGGCGGGGCGACCGCTGCGGTCAACCACGACCTGCTGGCGGTGCTGCACGGCGCAGGGCTCGACGTGCTCGAAGGCCCGGCCCGTGCGGCCGGCGAGCGCGACCCGGCGGCCGACGCGCTGCAGCGGCTGCTCGAAGGATGGAGGCCCGTCGGTGCCCGATGATCCCGCAGTGGCGGACGCGATCCCGCAACCCCGGCTCGATCTGGGCGCGCTGGACCGCGCCGGTGCCGAGCGGATCCTGGCCGCGGTCGAAGCCGGCCGTCTGGCGCGGGCCGACGCCGAACCGATCGAACCCTCGTCACCGCACGACGGGGACGGGGAGCAGGGACCGGCGCCCACCACGTCGCCCCCGGTCATCTGGTCGGTGCCCGACGCCTCGGAGCGCTCGCAGTGGGCGGCGCGGCAATGGGGTTGGACGGAGGCGTCGCTGCACGGTGCGGCGGCACGGCCGGCGGCGTCTGCGACCGGCGCCCCGCTCGACGGCATCGACGGGCTCCGCGTGCTGCTGGTGTGCCACGAGGGCTCGCGCACCGGCGCGCCGCTGGCCGCGCTGGCCGTGGCGGAGCGGCTGGTGGCCCACGGCGCCCGGCTGAGCACCCTGTTGCTGGTCGACGGGCCCCTGCGCGCCGAGCTGGCCGCGCTGGGGCCGGTGCACGTGGCGTCGTCGGGGGCGTTCGACGCCGGCGCGCTGGGATCGTTCGACGTGGTCTACGCCAACACGGTGGTGGCCGCCGCGGCGGTGGCCCCGCTGGCCGAGTCGGGTCGGCCGGTGGTGGTGCACACCCATGAGCTCGGCCGCGCCATCGAGGCCATCGGCGCCGACGCCATACGCCGCGGTGTGCTCGCCAGCCGGGCGGTGGTGGCCGTGTCGGCCGGCACCGAGGCGGCGATGCGGCGATTGCTGTGGCCGTTCGACCGGCGCATCATCCGCAGCACCGAGCCCCTGCTCGAGCAGCGGTTGGCCGTCGCGCGGGAGCTGGGCCCGCGCCCGCACCTGCCCACCGGCCCGGGCGGCGCCGCCCGCCCCGACAGGTTCGCGCCCGACGGGTCCGCGGTCGGCGGGTTCGCGGTCGGCGGGTTCGGCACGTTCTGCTCGCTGAAGGGCGGCGACCTGCTGGCCCGGGTCGCCGTGCTGGCCGCCGCCGAGGCGGCCACCGGGCACTGGTCGGTGTCGTGGCTGGGCGGCACCTCCCCGGAGGCGGACGCGCTGCTGCGCGCCGGTGGCGCCGCCCCGGGAGCCCACCCGCTGCGCCTCCTCGGCGAGCACGCCGAACCCCTGCCGCGGTTGCGGCAGCTCGATGTGCTGGCCCTGCTGTCCCGCCAGGACTCCTACCCGCTGGCCATGCTGGAGGCGGCGCTCGTGGGGGTGCCCACGCTCGCCCAGGCCGGCAGCGGCGGTCCCGAGGAGTTCGCCCGCAGCGGCGGGGCCGCGGTGGTGGAGGCCGAACGGCCCGATGTCGTGCTCGAAGGCGCTGCGGGCGCTCGAGGCAGCGCCAGCGCTGCGGGCGCTGATGGCCGCCGCCGGGCACCGGCACGTGCTGGCCTACAACCGGGTCGACCGCGTGGCCAGCGACGTGGCCACCGCCCTGCTGGCGGGCCGTGCGGCCGTCGGTGGTGCGTCTCGATGCCGCCGGCGATGACCGTCCGGCGCAGCTACGGCCGACGTCGGTCTCCATCGTCATCCCGGTGTTCAACCGGGCCGACATGACCGAGCGCTGCCTGCGCCGGTTGGCCCGCACGGTGGACCCGGCCGACGTGGAACTGATCGTGGTCGACAACGGCTCCACCGACGGCTCGGCCGAACTGGTGGAGCGGCTGGCCAGCGGTGGTGCTGCGCAACCTGGAGAACCGCGGCTTCGCCAAGGGCTGCAACCAGGGGGTGCGGGCGGCGCGCGCCGAACGGGTGGTGCTGCTCAACAACGACACCGAACCGTGCGACGGCTGGCTGGAGGCGCTGCTCGGCCGGTTGGACGAGCCCGATGTGGGCCTGGTCGCCCCAAGCTGCTGTTCCCCGACGGCACCATCCAACACGCCGGCATGTCGCTGGTGGAGGACCGCAAGCACGGCCTGCCCTCAACGCCATCCACGACCACTACCGCGCCCCGGCGTCGACCGGCGGCGGACCGTGGCCGCGACCTGCAGCTGGTGACGGGGGCGGTGCTGGCGCTGCGGCTTGCCACGTTCGACGCCGTCGGCGGGTTCGACGAGGGCTACTGGAACGGCTGCGAGGACGTCGACCTCTGCCTCGCCCTTGCCGCCGCCGACTACCGGGTGGTCTACGAGCCGTCGGCGGTGCTGGTGCACCACGAGTCGGCCAGCGGGGCCGAGCGATGGACGAAGGTCAACGACAACCTGCGCCGGCTCGCCCGGAAGTGGGCCGGCCGGGTCCGGCCCGACCTGCTCATCACCGAGGCGGGCCACGTCGTGCCCCTCAACATACCAAACGGTATAGTGGCGGAGCCGGCCGGGGCGCAGGGCTGCACGATGGCGCTCGACGGCGCCGTGTTCGGCTACCACTCGCTGTCGCAGGTGAACCGGGAGCTGGCCGTCCGGTTGGTGGAGCACGGCATCGACGTGGTGGCCCGCTCCGCCGAGGTCCCCGAGCTCACCGCCGCGCCTCGACGAGCGGCTGACGCCCATCGTGGCCTTCGTCGGCGGCGCCTGGTCCCCGCCCGGCGGTGACCATCCGCCACCAGTGGCCGCCTGATTGGTCGGCCCCCGCCGACGACAGCCCGCTCGTCATCGTGCAACCATGGAGTTCGGTGGGCTGCCCGACGAATGGATCGAGCCGATCCGCACGCTGGCCGACGAGGTGTGGTGCTACACGTCGTGGGTCCGTGACTGCTACCTCCGCTCCGGCATCCCCGCCGACCGGCTGCGGGTGCTGCCCATCGGGGTCGACGCCACCCGGTTCCGGTCCGATGGTGCCGGCTTCCCCCTGCGCACCCGCGCCTCGGTGCGGTTGCTGTTCGTGGGTGGGCTCATCCATCGCAAGGGCATCGACGTGCTGCTCGAGGCCTACGGGCGCGCCTTCAGTGCGGAGGATGACGTCTGCCTGGTGGTGAAGAGCTTCGGCGCCGACGGCGTGTACCGGCACTCGCCGGGCGCCGCCCTGTTGCGCGAGGCGCTGGCGCGGCCCGACGGCCCCGAGATCGAGTGGATCGACCGCGACCTCGACCAGGCGGAGATGGCCCGCGCTCTACCGATCCTGCGAGGTGCTCGTGCACCCCTACCGGGGCGAGGGTTTCGGCATGCCCATCGCCGAGGCCATGGCGTCGGGCCTGCCGGTGGTGGTCACCGACGACGGTGCCGCCCGCGACTTCTGCGACGAGACCGTGGCGCTGCTCGTGCGGTCCCGGCGCGTCGCCATACCGCCCGGTTCGGGCGACCTGCCCAGCTCGAGTGCCGGGTACTGGTTCGCCGAGCCCGACGTCGACAGCCTGGTCACCCACCTGCGCCGCATCGTCGAGGACGGCGAGCTGCGCGCCTCGCTCGGCGCGGCCGGCCGGGCCCGGGTCCTCGCCCAGCTCGACTGGACCGCCATCGCCGGGCAGGCTGCGCAACGGCTGCAGGCGCTCGCCGCCCGACCGGCGCGCCGGGTGCTGGCCGCCGATCCCTACCGTCCGGATGCGCCGCCCCACCCGCTCGACGACACCCGGAGCCGGACCCTGCTGGTGGTCGCCGGGGAGGGCCATCCGGGCTGGCCAAGGGCGGCGGCCGCCGCCGCAGCCGCCATCGGCGCCGACGACGACGTGACCGTGGTCGTCGCCGTGGCCGACGACGGGGCACCGTCCGGGGAGGCAACGCTCGCCGCCCTCGAGGACCACTTCGGTTCGGCCGCGGCCGACGTGCTGGTGGAGCTCGGTGCGGACGACGGCGTGCTCGCCGGCCTCCTGGTGCGCTGTGACGCCACCGTGGTGGCCGACCCTGGGTGGGCGTCGGCGGCGGCCCGCTGTGGCACCGCCACCGTGGCCGCCGACGCCCGCGCCGTCGCCGCCTGGGTGCGAGGTGGCGCGGCCGCCGACCGCGCCGCCTGAGCGCGTCGGGGAGGCCGGTCGCTGGCCGGCGGCCATGGGCCGATCGTCCTCCTGTGGTGACGGGAATTCGGTGGAGCGGGCTCAAGCGGCGCCCACCCGATGTCGTCAACGAACGCAGCCTGACATGGATGTCGGGTCGACCTGAGGAAATTCAAGGAGGATCACCATGGGTCTGCGTATCAACCAGAACACGATGGCGGTTTCCGCGCACCGGAACCTGACCATCAACGACGGCATGTTGACCAAGTCGATGGAGAAGCTCTCCAGCGGCTTCCGCATCAACCGGGCAGCCGACGATGCGGCCGGTCTGGCCAAGAGCGAGAAGTTGCGGGCCGATGTCCGCGGCATCAACCAGGCGATCAAGAACGCCCAGGACGGCATCAGCTTCGTCCAGACCGCTGAAGGCGCACTCGACGAAGTGCACGCCATCCTCCAGCGGATCAACGAGCTGGCCGTCTCCGCCGCCAACACCGCCACCAGCGACGGCGCCGCCGAGCAGTCCGAGGTCACCGAGCTGCTCAAGCAGATCGATGCCATCGGCCAGTCCACCAAGTTCGCCGGCCGGGCCGTCTTCGGCGCCTCGGCGGTCACCTTCCAGGTGGGCGCGCTCAGCAGCGACATCATCCAGGTGACCACCGAGACGCTGAGCTCCGCCGCACTCGGCGCCAGCGGCAGCGCCACCGACCTGTCCTCGATCGACCTCGAGACGGCGGCCTCCGCCGCCATCGGCACCATCCGCAACGCGATCGACGACATCAACGATCTCCGGGCCAACCTGGGCGCCAACCAGAACCGGCTCGAGCACACCATCACCAACCTGCAGGTGACCACCGAGAACCTGCAGGCATCGGAGTCCCGCATCCGGGACCTCGACATCGCCGCCGAGATGGTGAGCTTCACCCGCCACCAGATCATGGTCCAGGCCGGCACCGCCATGTTGGCCCAGGCCAACTCGGTACCGCAGAGCGTGCTGCAGCTCCTGCGGGGCTGACGCAGACGCACCAGCGCTCGCCCGTCGAGGGTCGGCCGGTTGATCCGGTCGGCCCTCCGGGCGTTTTCGGGTGAGGGGCGACCACCCGAGCAGATCTGCCCAGCGCACCGGAGCCGAACGCCGCCCCACCGCGATGGTGACGGGTTCCTCCTCAAGGCAGGGGACGGTCCTTGTCGATAGTCAGGTGACGTTGTCGCCCGTTCCCGGAGGACCTCGATGCCCAGCCTGTTGCCGTCGCTGTCGTGCGCCCCACGACGCGTCGGGGTGCTCCCGTCGAGCGGTCTCGGCGTGCACCGGCCACAGGTCGCCCGCCGGGGGGTGCGCTGATGGCGGGCGTCGAGGTCTTCGATTTCCGCGACCTGTCGGAGCTGTCCCAGGAAGCCGAGCTGCGCGGCAGCGAGGCACTGCAGCTCGGCGTGCCCCGGGTGGCGCTCGTGCTGTCGGCCATCACCCGCCGCAACGTCGCCGGCGTGCTGACCCGCTTCGAGCTGGTCGACCGGCGAGACGTGAGCACCGACGGCTGCGACCTCTACGACATCACCGTGCCCATCCCGCCGGCCCCGGGCACGGCTTGCACCCGGCAGCCCCTCGGGGTCGCCATCGTGCCGCGCAACGTCGTGACCGGCCTGGCCGAGCTCCTCATGGGTGGTCCGGGCGACGGCGAGGCCCGCATCCCCAACCGCTTCGAACGGTCGCTGCTGTCGCGGCGGCTGACCGAGGCGCTGGCCCCGTTGTGGGAATCACTCGGGGTCGAAGCGGTCGAGCCGCCGGGGCTGACCCACATCGACACGCCGCTGGCGCAGATCCCGTTGTCCACGGTGGTGGTCGGGCTCAGCTTCTCCATCGGTGACCGCTCCTGGGAGTTCCTGCTGGCGCTGGCCTCCTCGGTCATCGACGCCAGCCTCGACCCGCAGCCGGCCGCCGACACGGTGACGATGGCCCAGGCCGTGCGCGACATCCCCGTGGAGGTCACCGTCGGCTTCAGCCCCATCAAGGTGCGGGCCAGCGATGTGCAGTACTTCGCCGTCGGCGACGTGATCCGACTGGACCACCCGCTCGACGTGCCGCTGGTGGCCGAGTCCCAGGGCCGGCCCCTGCTGCTGGTCTCCCACGGCACCACCGGCCGACGGGTGGCGGTCCAGGTGGTCGAGGTCCTCGATGTGGAGGAGCTCGTCAACCTCGCCGCCACCGAGGAACCGGCGATCGAACGACGACAGGGCGGCCTGCCGCCTCTCGACAACCTCTGAACGGAGCGTCGTGGACGACAACAACGAGACGGCCGGCGCGGCCGGCGACGCCGGCGAAGACACCACGCCCGCCGGCGAGGCGATGGGCGACGACGGCGTCGGCGGCGACGGGTTCGCCGACGGCTTCGACGACGGCGCGGCGGGCGGCGGCGCGTTCGCCGACGCGGCCGCCCTGCACGTCGACCCTGCGCCGTACCCCGACCTCAACGGCCTGCAACCGACGCCGGGCGAACCGCGCGACCTGCGGCTGCTGTCGGACATCGAGCTCGAGCTGTGCGTGGAGATCGGACGGGCGCGCCTGCCGTTGCGGCAGCTGCTGGCGTTGACCCCCGGCTCCGTGGTGGAGCTCGATCGCGCCCTCGGCGAGCCGGTGGACGTGCTCGTCAACGGCAAGCTCGTGGCCCGAGGTCAGATCGTGACCATCGCCGACGAGTTCGGTGTGCGGCTGTCGGAGATCGTCGATCCGGCCGCGGCGACGACATCGAGACGGCGATGACGGGGAGGCGGGCTGATCGATGACCATGGTGGGCTTCCTGGTCACGCTGGGCAAAGCGGGCATCGTGTTCGGCCTGCTGGCGATGACCGTCAAGATGTTGCGCCGCTACGACCGGCGGCTGGGCACCGGGGGGCGGCGTCCCGGGGCGGCCGGTACGGCGGCGAGGCGAGGGGCGCGGCCCCGTCGCCGGCGTGAACGTCGCGTGCTCGACGTCGTGGAGCGGGCCCCGTTGGGCCGCGCCGCGTCCGTGGTGCTGGTGCGCGTGCAGGACCAGCACTGGGTGCTCGGCGTGACCGAGCAACAGGTCAGCATGCTGCTCGAGGTCGACCTGCCCGATGACGGCGCCATCGACCTGCGCGGCGCCGGCGCCGAGGCCGGGGGCGGGATCGGTACGGCCGCCGACGGCACGGCGGCCACGACCTTGCCCGACGGCTTCGGCGCCATCTTCCGGGCGGAGCTGCTCCGCCATACTCGTCGGTACCTCCCGGGGCGCTCGAAGGTGGAGGTGCTCGACCCGGCATCGGTCCACGGGGCCGGCGACGACGGTCAGGAGACGGCCGACGAGACCGAGGCCGACAGCCGAGGCCGCCGAGGACCGGCGGTGACGCCCTGAGCGGCGCCGCGCCCGCCGATGGCGCCGCCTCCCCTCCGGCGCCGATACCCTTCAGTCCGGCGCTGTTGCTCGCCGGGCTGCTGCTGGCGACGGTGACCGTGCTCGGCCTGTTCCACTCCCCCGACGCCGGCGCGCAGGACGATGCGCCGGCCACCACCGCGGTCGCGGTGGAGCCGACCACGCCGGCCACCCCGGTCACGCCGGACCCGAACGCTCCGGTGGTCACGGTCAGCACACCGGCGCCCGTCTCGCCCGACCAGCCGGCCGGACCCGACACCCCCGCCGACGCGCCCTCGCTCAACCTGGAGCTGCCCACCGGCACGGGCGGGGTGACCAGCCAACCGTTGACCATCGTCCTGCTGCTGACGGTGATCGGCCTGGGTCCGTCGATGTTGTTGCTGATGACGTCGTTCACCCGCATCACCATCGTGCTGGGCCTGACCCGCAACGCGCTCAGCCTCCAGGGCACGCCACCCAACCAGGTGCTCATCGGGTTGTCGTTGTTCCTGACGCTCTTCGTCATGGGCCCCGTGCTGTCCCAGGCCAACGAGGAGGCGCTCCAGCCCTACCTCAACGGAGAGATCACCCAGCAGGAGGCCTACGGGCGCGGCATCGAGCCGTTCCGGGAGTTCATGCTGGACCAGGTCCGAGACAGCGATCTGGAGCTGTTCGCCTCGCTGTCGGGCGGGGAGCGGCCGGCCAACCCCAGCGACGTGTCCACCGCCACGCTGGTGCCCGCGTTCGTCATCAGCGAACTGCGGGCCGCGTTCCTGATGGGCTTCATCATCTTCATCCCGTTCCTGGTGATCGACATCGTCGTGTCATCGGCGCTGATGTCGATGGGCATGGTGATGCTCCCCCCGGTGGCGATCTCACTGCCGTTCAAGCTGCTGCTGTTCGTCGTCGTCGATGGTTGGCAGTTGACCATCGGCATGCTCGTGCAATCGTTCAAGACGTAGGAGGAGTGCCGGTGAACGACACCGCCGTGCTCGACATCGCCGCCCAGGCGCTCACCATCTCGGCCAAGCTCGCCGTGCCCATCCTCGTCGTGTCGCTCGTGGTGGGCACCATCATCTCGCTGCTCCAGGCGGTGACCCAGGTGCAGGAGATGACGCTCACGTTCGTCCCCAAGGTGCTCGCCATCGCCGCGGTGCTCATGGTCAGCGGCGGGTGGATGCTGAACGAGCTCGTGGAGTTCACGCGCGGCCTCTACGAGCTGGCGCCCACGCTGCTGCGCTGAACCGATGGCGATCTCGCTGGCCCTGGTGGCCGACTTCGTCTTGATCACGGCGCGCACCCTGGCCTGGCTCTACGCCGCGCCGGTGTTCTCCGACCGCGGGTTCTCGACGATCGCCCGCACCAGCACGGCGACGGCGCTGTCGTTCTTCCTCACGCCGCTGCTCGCCGATCAGGCGCCGTCGTCCGACGCGGCGACGTTGAACGGGTTGGGCGGCTTCGTGATCATCGCCGTGGGCCAGATCCTGGCGGGCCTGCTCCTCGGCTGGGCGGCCTACGTGCTGCTCGCCGCGTTCGAGACCGCAGGCCACCACATCGATCTCATGTCGGGCTTCTCCATGTCGACGCTGCTCGATCCCCAGTCGGGCAACTCGGTGGCGGTGTTCGCACGCTTCACGCGTCTGCTGTTCGTCACCCTGCTGTTCGCCACCGGCGCGCACCACGAGCTCATCCGCGGGTTCGTGTTGAGCTTCCGGGTGGTGCCGCTCGACGCGATGCCGGCGTTCTCGTTCGACGTGCCCACGGTGCTGCGCATGCTGGCCACCATGTTCGTGGCCAGCTTGCAGATCGCCGCGCCGGTGCTGGGGGCGTTGTTCCTGACCGAGGTGACGTTGGCGGTGGCGCAGCGCTTCGCGCCGACGGCCAACATCTTCATGCTCGGGCTGTCGGTGAAGACGCTGGTGACGCTGGCCGTGCTGGGCACCGCGCTCACGTTCTACCCGATGTACCTCGAGCGGCTGGTCTCGCTGTCGTTGGAGGCGGGCGGCACGTTCCTCGGAGGCTGAGCGACCGCCGACGCCGCCTCCGCGGCGGCGAGCGCGGGCGCACATGGCAGCTGCATGACGATCCGGTGATCGGCTGTACCCGTTCGCGCCTTCACGCGTCTCACCTGCCATGAACACCAACGCCCCGCCTGGGCCGGGTGCGGTGGCCCCAGCCGGCCGGCCGGGGCTCATCACCGTCGTCAGGCCCGCAGAGGACCACGTTGCCGCCCTGTTCCGGGCGGAGTACCCGCGCCTGGTCGGCCTCGCCCGCATCCTGGTCGATGACGAGTCTGCCGATGTCGTCCAGGAGGCGTTCGCTCGCCTCTTGGCCTCGTGGCACCGGTTGCGCCAACCCGAGCGGGCCGCCCCCTACCTCCGTGTCACGGTGCTCAACGTGGCGCGGGGGACGCTCCGCCGACGCCGCCGCCAACGAGGCCTCGTGCCGGAACGAGCGGCCACGGTCGAGCTCACGGTGAGCGACCCCGCCGTGTTGCACGCCGTGCGCCGTCTGCCGGCAAGGCAGCGCGACTGCGTGCTGCTCCGCTTCTACCTGGACCTGTCCGCCCGGGACATCGCCGACACCACCGGCCTGTCGGCCGGGACGGTCAAGAACCACTTGCACCGCGCCATGAGAACACTCGCAACCGCACTGGAGGAAGACCGATGAACACGGACCTGGAGGAACGTGTCCGCAACGCCCTGCACGAGGCCGGACGGGCCGGCCCGCCGGACCCGGCGGTGCTGGCCGGCGCGCGCCATCGCGCCCGGCGCCGGCGACGGCAGCGGGCGACGGTGACCGGGGCCGTGGCCGCGACCCTCCTCGTGGGGCTGGCCGCCGTCGCGAGCTGGCCGCGCGAGGACGTCAGGTCGGTGTCGGTCGACCCGGCACAACCGGTCCCGACGAGCGCACAGCCCACGCCCATCCCGCCGCCGACAGACGGCCCGGCTCCCTCGCCGTTGCCGGTGGGTTCGAACGATACACACACCACGGGCACCGCGGACACAACGAGCACCACGAGCACCACGAGCACCACGGACGGAGCGATGGCGCCGGTGGGGCCCGGAAACCTGATCGCGGTACGCGCTGACCGCATGGTCGTGGAGATCGACCCGACCACGGGCGAGGAGCGTGCGCGCACGATGTTGTCGTTCACGCCCGCCGATGCGGAGTTGGCCCTCGGGTCGGATCGTTCGACCATCTACGCGACCCGGCGCTCGACGGCCGACAGCGAGGACATCGACGTCGTCCAGGTGAGCGTCGACGGCACGGAGACGACGATGGTCGACGACGTGACGGCCTTCGCGCTGAGCCCGGACGGCCGGCGTCTGGCCGTCGCCTACGCACCGATCGCCGCGAGCGACGGCTCGACGTTGCCGGCGCGCATCGTGGAGCGTTCCCTGACCGACGGCGCGATCGACCGTGACCTGTCGGGATCGGTCCGCGTCTGGGAGCACCCCGGTTACGAGCGCGAGCGGATCGATGCGCTCGCGTACGCACCCGACGGTGAGCACCTGGCCTACGTTGCGCAGTTCGAGGCGGGCAACGTGCGCACGTTCCGTCTCGACGGCACGGCGTCGCCGAGCCCGCTGAGCGTGCAGACCGGGACCGCCAACTCCTTCAGCGACGTCGGCTGGAACAGCGATGCCACGCTGACCGTCGTCAACCGCTGTTGTGGCGTGGAGTCCACCCGGCCGCCGGAGCTCGTGTTCATGCGCGTCGACGGCACGGTGCTGAGCATGCGGCCGCTCGATGCCGGAGGGGCGTCCATCGCCGTCGGCCCGCAAGGGTGGACGGCGATCATCGGCCGCCCTCACCCTGCAGTCCTCGGAGGAAACCCGCGAGCTCGGCCCGTACCTGGCCGCCGCGTTCTGATCCACCGGTCGTCGGGGGCGGAGGGGTTCGCAGCGGCCGCTCCGCCTCCCCCGATGGATCGATCGTTCAGCTGAACGGCGCGGAGGTGACGACGGCGGTCTCGAGGACGGCCACTGGGCTCCGTCGTTCTGCAAGAGCTGACCGGTCGCCCGGTCGACCGGTCAGCCGGTGAACGACAAGGCCGTGAACCGCACGGCCACCCGCAGCGCTGCGCCACAGCCGCCACCGGGTCCGCCTTCCTCGGTCTTCCCCGAAGCCGTGACGTACCCCGTGGCCGTCGTCGGCGCCGAAGGCGCAACCGTGGTGCGGTACGGAACCGCCGCCGGCTGGTAGCCGATGGCGGCGAACCGCGCTCGAGCTCGACGCCGTTGGCGTCGCACACCGCCACCAGCACCCTCCCAGGCGGCGGTCCGGCCCGTCACTGCGAGCGGCGAGGTGACGAGCTCACCTGCGGCAGGTGATGCAACGGTCAGTCCGCTCTCGACCTGCACGGGCATCGGTGCGAGCGCTGCACCAGGGTGGGTACGCCGGCCGTCGCCACGGACCGGCCTGCCGCGCAACCCAACGCGGTCAGCGACAGCAACGCCGGCAACGGTGCGTCGCATCGATCCTCCTCCACGTCCGCGGAGCAGACGCTACCGGGCCGAGGCGGGGCCATGCTGGTACCCCGCCTCGTCCCAGATGCTGGAACGAAGGCGTTCAGCCGAACGGCGCGTCGTCGCCTGCCTGCGCACGAGGCTGGATCGGGGAGCGATCACCGCGGTGCTTGTGCGGTGAGGGCGACGGGCGGGCGAACCCTTGACGTGTCACCACGCTGACCAGGGCGTTCATCCACCGTACCCATCGGTACGGAAGCGCCGACGACCGCCGGCGCACAAACATGCCTTGCGCACAAACATGCCTTGCGACCAAGCAAGCGTTCCGCACAGCAGGATCGCGGCGTTCACCTGAACGCCCCGCCGCCGGGTTCAGCCGCCGGACCGCGGCGCCGCCGTGCCGCTGGACACGCTTCGCCGTTGCCCGGCCGCCATCCGAGCTCGTCCTGCGGTAGGCGATCGTCGTTCAGCTGGCGGCGCAGCGGGTGCGGCCGCGCCGGTGGGCAACACGATCTTGAGCGGCCGGCGGCGGCGGTCGTCGAGCAGCTCGAGGTCGGCCCGCAGCGACGCCATCGACGGATGGCGGTCCTGCGGCCGCCGCGACGTCGCCTCGTCGAGCACGTCGAACAGCGCATCGGGCACCTCGGCCCGACCGCTGCGGCCCCGGCGCCCGCCGAGCAGCAACCGCATCGTCGCCGCCAATGCGTACACATCGGCCTGCGGTGTCAGCGCCATGGTCTTGGACGCCTCGGGGGCCGCCACCGCCAGGCTCTCCGCCGCCGCCGCCGTGCCCAGGCTGAAGCTGCACGCCAGGGTGCCCAGCCCGAGATCGGTGAGCAGCGGCCGCCCGTCGGCCGACAGCAGGATGTTCGCCGGCTTCACGTCGCGGTGCACCACGCCGAGCTCGTGGGCCAGCTCGAGCACGCGGGCCAGCCGCACGCCCAGCCGCACCACGCTGCGCCATTCGAGCGTCGCGCCGAGCTCCACGAGCCGGGCGAGGGACCCACCGGGCGCCTCTTCGAAGGCGATGTACCAGCGGTCCTCGCGGCGGCCCCACCCGGCGATGGTCACCATGTCGTCGTGGTGGGACAGCGCAGCGATGTTGCCCATCTCGCGCTCGAGGCGCGCCGACAGCCGGGCCCGCAGGCCACCCTTGGGCATCAGCTTCAACACCACCACCGGCCGGCCGGGTCCCGCAGACAGGCGGTAGGTGGTGCCGAACCCGCCCTCGCCGAGCTTGACGATCCTCGGGTTGTCGGTCTCGATGGTCTGGATCCGCGTCACGTCAGGGCACCCGCCTCGCCTCGTCGTCGGGGTTCGTCATGGGCTCGTCGCGTTTGGCGCCGGTGGCGCTGAGCATCGCCCGACCGATCGGTACGGCGATGCGGTCGCACACCACGAGCACCACGACGGTCAGGATCGCCCGCCATGCCGCGGTCTCCAGCGTGATGGCGTTGCGCAGCAGCTGCACGCACAGCACGGCCACCACGGCCAAGCCCACCAACGCCAGCGTCGGGTGTCTCAGCGAGGCAGGCATGACCGGATGGCGAGCATCAGCTCGATGGAGCTGGCCAGGCGGAGCTGGCCCTCGACGAAGATGTAGCCCGGACGGAAGCCGAGCAGACCGGCCTGCACGATGGCCGCCGCCGACTCCGCACCGCTACCGGAAAGGAACACGCCCGGGGTGTCGCTGGGTCGGCTGACCGGCGCAGGGACATGCTCACGGATGAAGAGCTCCATCGCCGACATCCAGTCCGCGTCCGAGTCCAGCTCCAACGTGCCCAGCGCCTCCACCGCCACCGACGGCAACCCCATCGAGGCCAGGTGCTCCAGCGACCACTGCGGCTCCCCGCCCAGCGTGAGATCGAGCGAAGGATCCTCGGCGAGGTCCATCGACGCCCCGGCCGCGGCCGGGGCCAGCGATGACGCCGCCTCGGCGCGGGCGCCCGGCCGGGCCGGTCCCACCGCGGCCAGCAGGCCGGCACTTCGCTTGGCCGGCACATGCTCACCGGTATGGTAGGGCAGGACGAGCTCGACGCTGGTGGAGGCGGCGGGCGTGGGGGTGGCCACCTCGTCCGCCGTCACGTCGTCCGCCGCCACCTCGTCCGCCGCTCCGGTCACGACGGTGACGGCCGCGGCGTCCTCGATCGTGCGGTCGAGCGGGACGCCGGCGGCGGCCGCCTGCTCCTGCAGCTGGCGCTGCAGGTCGCGCAACCGGCGGCGGGCACGACGGGCTCCGGGCGGGGGACCATCGACATCGCCGTCGGTGCCGGCGGCGCGCTCGGTCGGGACAGTCTCGACATCGGCGTCGAGCACCGGCAGGTCGTCGGTCCGGGCCCGCCCGTCGAGCCACGCACCGCGATCGGGATCGTCGATGTCCACCCACTCGGCGTCGACGACCGTCGTCTCGGCCGGCGCCACCGTCGACCAGCCCGCCGGCACCGTCGGCGGGCTCCAGTCCCGCCGGGTGGCCAGGTAGGCCTCGGCGGCGGCCCGCTCGAGGTCGAGCTGCTCCGCTCGCTCGGCCTCCAGACGCTCGGCCTCCAGACGCTCAGCCTCGAGCCGCGCCGCCTCGAGTCTCTCCGTTTCGAGCCTCTCCGCCTCCAGACGCTCGGTCTCGAGGCGCTCGGCTTCCAGACGCTGCGCCGCCAGGCGGGCCTGCTCGGCCTCGGCGGCCGCCAGCGCCGCCGCAGCCTGACGACGGGCTTCCTGCTCGCGCTCCAGCTCCCGCAGCGCCCGCTCCTCGGCAGCCCGCCGCAGCTCGCGCAACCGGTCGGCCTCGAGCCGCTCCAACTCCCGCCGCTCCTCCGCGGCCCGCTCGGCCCGCAAGCGCTCGACCTGCAGGCGCTCGGCCTCCAGGCGCTCCGACAGCGCCCGCTCGGCGGCGGCACGGCGCTCCTGCTCGGCGCGGCGCTGTTGCTCCAGCTCCGCTTCCAAGCGCTCGGCCTCGAGCCGCGCCACCTCCAGCCGCTCGGCCTCCACAGCGCCGCCTCCTCGGCGGCCAACCGCTCCACCTCCAGCCGCTCGGCCTCCAGACGAGCCGCCTCCAGGCGCGCCGCTTCCTCGGCGGCCAACCGCTCCACCTCCAGCCGCTCGGCCTCCAGGCGAGCCGCCTCGGCGCGGGCCGTCTCGAGTCGCTCGGCTTCCGCTCGCTCGGCCTCGGCCCGCACCGCTTCGAGACGTTCCGCCTCCACCCGCGCCGCCTCGGCAGCGACCCGCGCCGCTTCCTCGACCGCGGCCTGGCGTTCGGCCTCCAGGCGTTGTGCGGCCAGGGCCTCCACCTGCTGGCGCTCCGCCGCGAAGCGTTCGGCGAGCAACCGCTCGGCTTGCTCCTCGTCGTTGAGACCCTGGGGCTGCGCCGGCCGGCTCTGCAGGCCGAACGCCTTGCTCTGTGCGGCGCGCTCGGCCGCCCGTCGAGCAGCGCGGGTCAGCGGATCACCGACGGGACCGTCGTCGTCGGCCTGCGCCGCCGACCGTACCGGTCGGTCCGGCGAACGCTGCTCCCCCCGGCCCTGGCCGCCCTGGTCGGCACGATCGGTCGTGCGGGCCAGGCGAGCCCGATCGGGCGTGTTGTCGGCACCGACCCCCGCGGCCGGGCGGACCGGTCGATCGATCAGCGAAGCGAGCACCTCGTCATCCACCTCGCCCCGCAGCGCCCGCAGATCAACGGCGCTCGGCCCCACCGGGCGGACGTCGCGTTCGGCGCCCCCCACCGGCGCACCACCCGAGCCCGCCCGTCGCCGGTTCGGGCCGTAGCCGATGGGCGCGTCGGCAAGATCGGCGTCGCCGAACCCGAACGGCGAGCGGGCCGGGCCCCCGGCGCTGTCCGCCCCGAGCCGGGCGACACCGGCACCGGGTGCCGAGCCGCCACCGGGCGCCGCTCCGTTGCGGTCGGTCTCGAGGCGCTCGATGTTGTCGATGAGGGTGGCCAGCACGCCATCGAACTCACCGGTCGGCCCCCCCGCCTCGCTGGCGGCGGTGGCCGTTGCGCCGACCATCACGTCGACCTCGTAGCGCACCTTCGAGCCGAAGCCCAGCGTCCGCTTGGAGGTGACCCGACGGGCTCGGACCACGGTGATGTCACGCCCCAGCTCGGCCGTGGCCTGCTGGAGCGCTTCCTCAATGGTGGACCCGCTGTACTGGTGCATCTTGCCGCTCAAGGTTGATCACTCCCACGGGTTCTATGTGCAGGTTCTTGGCCAGCTCGGGGTAGGCGAGCACGGCCAGCTGGGGACGGGAAGGGGCGAGGAGCTTGCGCACCATGGGCCGAAGCTGTTGGCTGACGACCACCGTGGGCGTGATGCCGAGGTTCTCGACGTCGGTCACCGTCTGGTCGAACGACAGCAGCAGGTCCTCGATGCGCTCGGGCGTGACCGAGAGGAACGCGCCACCGGGGCTGCTCTGCACGGCCTCGAGGAGGTGGCGCTCCAACATGGGTTCGAGGGTGATCGCGTGCAGCACACCGCGCTCGTCGGCCACCTGGGCGCTGATGGCCGGGCCGAGCGCCACGCGGGCAGCCGACACCAGGTCCTCCACCACCCGGCTCTCGCGGGCCCGGGCGGTGACCGTCTCGAGGATGGTCACCAGGTCGCGGATGGGCACCTGCTCGGCCAGCAGACCGCGCAGTATGGCCTGCACCTCGGCGAGGGACAGGTTGTCGGGCTGACCGATGTCGCCCACCACCGCCGGGGCGACCTCCTTCAGCGTGTCGAGCAGCGCCTGGGTGGCCTGACGGGTCAGCAGCTCGGGGGCGTTGCGCCGGACGAGCTCGGCCAGGTGCGTGACCACCACGGTGCCACGATCGATCACGGTGGCGCCCTGCGCCTCGAGGTGGCCGGCCAGATCGGCGGTCACCCAGTAGGCGGGCAGGCCGTACACCGGTTCGGTGGTGGGGGTGCAGGGATGGGCAACGTGGCGCCGACGGCCAGCACCAGCACCTGCCCGGGCGGCGCGGTGCCGCGGCCGGCCTCCACCCCGTTGACGCGGATCACGTAGGTCGACGGCGTCAAGGAGATGTCGTCGCGGGTCCGCACCAGCGGCACGACCATGCCGAGCTCGCGTGCGATCTGGCGGCGCAGCGCCTTCACCCGGTCGAGCAGCCCACCGCCCGGACCCTCGATGAGGTCGTAGAGGTCGGGGGCGATCTCGAGCTCGAGCGGTTCGACGAGCAGCTGGGAGGCGAGGGCATCGGAGTCGTCACCGGCGGGCGAACCGGGCGGTATGGCAGCGGCGGCGTCGTCGAGGTCGATGGTGGCGTCCTGGAAGCTCTCCTTCGGCCGGCGGCTGGCCACGAGGGCGAGGGCGAGGGCGATCACCAGGAACGGCAGCTTGGGCAGCCCGGGCAGCAACGCCATCGAGCCCATGATGGCGGCGGCGATGCCGAGCACCCGCCGGCTCTGCAGCAGCTGGCGCCACAGGTCCCCGCCGAGGCCCTCGTCGCCATCGGAGCTGGCCCGGGTGACGATGATGCCGGAGGCCACCGAGATGAGCAGCGCCGGGATCTGCGAGACCAGGCCGTCACCCACGGCCAGCAGCGAGTAGCGCTGCATCGACTCCCCCACCCCGATGCCCATCTGCAGCACGCCCACGCTGATGCCGCCGAGCAGGTTGATCGCCACGATGATGAGGCCGGCCACCGCGTCGCCCTTGACGAACTTGGAGGCACCGTCCATGGCGCCGTAGAAGTCCGCCTCCCGGGTGATCTCCTTGCGGCGGTGCTTCGCCTCCGCCTCGGTGATGAGGCCGGCGTTGAGGTCGGCGTCGATCGCCATCTGCTTGCCGGGCATGGCGTCGAGGGTGAAGCGGGCGCCCACCTCGGCCACCCGGCCGGCACCGGCGGTGATCACCGAGAACTGGATGACCACCAGGATCATGAAGATGACCAGACCGATGATGATGTTGCCGCCCACCACGAACCCGCCGAAGGCCTCAACCACGTGCCCGGCGAAGCCCTTGCCCAGGATCGAACGGGTGGTGGACACGTTGAGCGCCAGCCGGACGAGCGTGGTGACCAGCAACAGGGCCGGGAACACCGAGAACTGCAATGGTTCGCGGATGACCATGGCCGTGACCACGATCAGCACCGAGATGGCGAGGTTGGCCGACAGCAGCAGGTCGATGGCGGTGGGTGGCAGCGGCACCACCATCACCAGCACCACCGCCACGATCAGGAACGGGATGCCGATGACGGCGAACCCGCCGCGGAGGCGGGACCGGGAGGAGGGCGGGGCCATGCTCATGCCGCACCGTCCTCAGCGGCGCGCCGGGACGGCGGGGTGGGACGCGACGGTGTCACCGGACGGCCCCGGCCGCGGGCGGCGCGGTACACCACGGCGAGGACCTCGGCCACCGCTTGGTACAGCTGCACCGGTATGAGCTCCCCGATCTCCACGCTGGCGTACAGGGCGCGAGCCAGCGGCTTGTTCTCCTGCACCGGCACACCGGCCTCGGCGGCCACCTGGCGGATGCGGGCGGCCATGTGGTCGGCGCCCTTGGCCACCACCATGGGAGCGACGCCGTCGGGCTCGTAGCGCAACGCCACCGCCAGGTGCGTCGGGTTGGTCAGCACCACGTCGGCGCGGGCCACCTCGGCCATCATGCGCATCCGGCTCATCTTCCGCTGCCGAGCCCGGATCTCCTGCTTGACCATCGGGTTGGCTTCCGTCTGCTTGTGGTCCTCCTTGACCTCGTGCTTGCTCATGCGCAGATCGCGGCGGTAGCGGCGCACGGCCAGCGAACCGTCGAGCGCGCCGGCCGCCACCGAGACCCCCAGCACCGCCAGCAGGAACGCCCAGATCGTGTTGCCGATGCCGCTGAGGTACGTGCTCAGCTCGGCCGGACCGGTGAACACCGTCTGCACGAACCGGTTCCACATGACCACCGACACCAGCAGCAGGGCGGCCATCTTGGCGGCGAGACGGGCCAGCTGCCCGAGCTGGCGCACCGAGAACAGGTTCTTGATGCCGGGCAGCGGGTTGAGCTTCTTGGCCTTGGGCTTGACCTGGTTGGTGTTGAAGTGGATGCCGCCGAGCAACGCCCGCGCCACCACCCCGGCGACGGAGATGGCCACCAGCAGCGGCACGAGCAGCAGCGAGCTGTCCACCACCAGGTCGACGAAGGCGCCCAGGGCGGCCGCGGGATCGTCGACGTCGATGGCCAGCGTGCTGTGCCAGCCCTCGATCAGCGTGGTCTGCATGCGACGCAGCAGGGCGGGCAGCACGATCACGGCGGCGATCAGCGTGAGGGCCTGTGGCACCTCCATCGACTGCGGCAGCATGCCGTCGCGCCGCGCCTCGCGCAGGCGCCGTGCAGTCGGCTGCTCAGTCTTGTCGTCGTTCTTCGCCACCGGATGAGACCCTGCCCCTGTCGCGGCGCAACTGCGCGCCCCGACGTCGCCCGCTCATCCGTGAGGGGAGTGCCGCCGTGTCCGTACGGCTCGGTTGTATTCATCGGCAGAACGGCCCGGGCACCTGAATGGGGCGAGGGGGTGGTTGTTGGCGGTTCTTGTTGCCGGGGGTGCTTGTTGCCCG
>JAWKIM010000019.1:0-199937 GCA_041394365.1 Acidimicrobiales bacterium | reverse complement strand
ACCGATGAGCAGGCTGAGGTAGCCGTGCAGTTGCTGGTCGTCGAGCGGCCGGCCGTCGATGGTGGCATGGACCAGGAGGGTGGCGAGGTCGTCGCCGCCGTCGGGGCCGCGCCGGCGCCGGTCGGTGATGAGCTCGTCGCGGAACTCGTGGAACTCCCGGCCGAGCCGGCGGCGGATGTCCTGGGGGGTCTCGCCGGGGCGCACGTTCTCGGCCGCCACCATCGGGAACAGCAGCATGTCGGTCCAGGCCAGGATGCGGGGCCAGTCGCTCTCCGGCAGGCCCATGAGCCCGCAGATGGTGGCGAGCGGCACGCCGACCGACAGGTTGGCCACCAGGTCGAGCGGTTCACCGCCGGCGGCCCGGGCCCGCTCCACGAACGTGGCGACGTGGCGGGCGGCGAGATCGGTGAGGTCCGTCTCCAGGCGCCGCATGGAGGCGGGGGTGAACCGGCGCATGGTCAGCATGCGCAGGTCGAGGTGCTCGGGCCGGTCGAGGAAGACCATGTCGAGGGGGGCGTCGGGGTCCCAACCGAAGCGCTCGTGCTGGCGACGCTTGAAGCGGTCGAGCGCCTCGAGGCCGTGCTCGGTGTCCAGCCGCAGGATGGGCCCGCCGTTGATGAACACCTCGGGGTTCGAGTGCACGGTGTGCACGTCCTCGTAGCGGGTGACCGCCCAGAACGGCGGGAAGCCGGGGCGCTCGTAGCGGTACACCGGGGCGTACTCCCGCAGGAGGTCCCAGGCCTGCCACGGGTAGCCGTGCTCGACGTAGCGACGGGCGGTGTGGATGTCGAGCTCGTCGAGCTCGGGTGTGTGATCGGTGAGCGTCATTCGTCGGTCCCCCCTGGCGTTGCTGCTCTGCGCTGGAGCCTAGACCGGACGTGCCCGGCATGACGCCGGTCACCGGTCCCGGTCCTGCCGCCGCTCCGGCTTCTGCTGAGGCCGAAGAGTTGCGGGTTCTTGCCAGCCCGGCTTCATTGCGTCTCGCAACGATGCAGATCAGAGCCCCGGCCGACTGTCGATGCCCGCACGAACCGGCACGAAGTCGCAACTCTGTGCGCCGCCACCGCTCCACCCCCCTCCGCCCCGCCAGCCAACACGGCCCGGCATGGGGTAGGGGCCCCATGCTTCGAGGAGGATGGGCTGGGGCCCTATCCGGGGCGGCGAAGCCGCTGCAAACACGGTCCGGCATGGGGTAGGGGCCCCATGCTCGGGAGGAGGATGGGGTTGGGGCCCCATCCGGGAGCGGCGAAGCCGCCCGCCAACACGGCGAAGGCGCCCGCTTAATGTGCCACCAGGTTGAGCAGGGCTTGGCGGCCCTCGCGCACGGCCTTGAGCCCGCGCTCGAGCGCGGCGGGAAGCTCGGCGGGGTCCTCCACCCGCTCGCCGTACCCGCCGGCGGCTTGGCACAGCAGCTCGTGGTCGAGGCTGGGGGTGAGATCGCTGAAGGGGAAGGAGCCGGTCCGCACCGCCCATCCGTCGGGGTACCATCCGGGCGGCGCCCTCGACCGCCCCCACTTGGCGTTGTTCCACACCAGGAACAGCACCGGCAGGTCCATCTTGCGGGCCACCCAGTGGGTGGCGGCCGGCGCCCCGAACAGGTACGAGCCGTCGCCGGTCACCGCCACCACCGTGCGATCGCGGGCGGCGAGCTTGGCGCCGAGCGCGGCCCCGATGCTCCAGCCGAGCACCCCGGCCTGCGACACACCGTAGAACCCACCGGGCCCGACGCCGCGCAGCTGGGTCACATCGCAGCCGAGCTCGTCGACGATGATGGCGTCGTCGTCGAGCAGCTCCTGCAGGCAGCGGGTGAACCACGGCTTCTGCAGCTGGGCGGCCCGACCGGCGGTGATCGCCCGCTCGTCGGCCGCGGCCGCGCAGGCGTTCGTTGGCGGCGGCCACCTCGGCGCGGCGGGCGGCCAACGCACCGGCGTCGATGGTGCGACGGCGCAGCTCGCCGTGCAGGGCGCTGAGCGTGAGCCGGGTTGAGCCGGCCAGGTTGAGATCGACCCGGAACCCGCGCACCGGGTAGCGGCTGAACAGCGGGTCGGCCGCCACCGCGATCACGGTGGCATCGGGCCGCGGCTGCTGCCGCTTGGGCGTCCACGGCACGTCGCTGTCCACCACGACGATGACGTCGGCCTCCGCCAGGGCGCCGTCGGGCGGGGCGATGACGTGCAGCGGGTGGTCGAACGGCAGGTTGGCGTTGGTGGGGTACGGGTCGTACACCGGCGCGCCGAGCGATTCCGCCAGGGCGGCGAGGGCGCCGACGGCCTCCGGGTCGTGCCCCAGCGAGCGGGTGATGATGATCGGCCGGCGGGCAGCGGCGAGGGCATCGGCGGCCGCGGCGATGAGCGCCGGCGCGGCCACCGTACTGGCCGGTACCATGCGCTTCGGTACGGCAACGTCGCTACCGTCGTGCGGGGCGGCCAGCACCTCCCGCGGCAGCGTCAGGTAGACCGGACCGTACGGTTCGGTACCGGCGACGGCCAGGGCACGGTCCACCACCGACACCACGTCGGCGCCGTCACGCAGCTCGTAGTCCCACTTGACCCACTCGCGCACCATCGAACCCTGGTCGAAGGACCCTGCGCCCAGTGGATGTGCAGGTCTCGGGCGCCGAGGGCGCCGCCCTCGGTCAGCGGCGTGCGGCCGGCGCTGAAGAAGATGGGCACCTGCGCCCGGTTGGCGTTGATCAGCCCGCCGATGGCGTTGGCGGTGCCGGCGATGGTGTGCACCATCACCGCGGGGATCTTCCCCGACACCATGGCGTACCCGTGGGCCATGGCCATGGCCGGGATCTCATGGGGCACGGTCACCGGCTGCGGCACCGGCTCGTCGGCCTGGACCCGCCGGGCGTAGGCGTCGATGATCGGACCGAAGTCGGTGCCGCCGTTGCCGAAGAGGTACTCGACGCCGCGATGGGCGAGCAGCTCCAGGTAGGCGTCGGCCACCGAACGGTCACCGTCGTGTGCTCCGCTTGCGGTCATGGCAGCTCCCATCCTGTGCCCACGTCGATCGGGTCCTCGCGCTGCAGGGCGGCGGCGCGGGCCTCCCAGCGCTCCAGCACGTCCGGGTTGCGAACATAGCGGGGCCGTTCCGCCCGCAACGCACGCAGCGTGTTGTCGACCGCGGCCGGCGGGTGGCCGGCGTAGAGCTCTTCGGAGTGGCCCACGTTGTGGCCGGTGGCGATGACGAGCGGGTGGCCCCACAGCGCGCTGCTGGTGCCGGGCCCCTCCGACGCCCACGTGTCGATGGCGGCGCCGCCGAGGTGGCCGCGGTCGAGCGCGTCGAGCACGGCGGCCTCGTCCACCACCGGACCGCGGGCGGTGTTGATCAGCACGGCACCCGGCTTCATGGCGGCCAGCGCGGCGGC
Organism: Acidimicrobiales bacterium; assembly: GCA_041394365.1. Classification (GTDB taxonomy): domain Bacteria; phylum Actinomycetota; class Acidimicrobiia; order Acidimicrobiales; family CAIXPF01; genus CAIXPF01. The sequence continues at coordinate 196,564 of JAWKIM010000019.1, read as the reverse complement.
GTCGATCAGGCCGCGGGTCTCGTCGGTGAGCGTGACCATCAGGGACACGACATCGGCGGCGGCCAGCAGCTCCTCGAGGGAACCGACCGGCTCCACCGCGTCGGCCCGGGGCACCGCGGGATCGACGTAGGGGTCGAAGGTGACCAGGCGGCAGCCCCAGCCGGCGAAGCGGGCGGCGGTGGCCCGACCGATGGCCCCGTAGCCGACGAGGCCGACGGTGGCGCCGCGCACCATGTTCCCCACGCCGCTCGCCGGGCGCCAGCTGCCGTCGACCGCGGCGGCCATCTTCTGGACCAGCCGCTTGCGCAGGGCAGCGGTCAGCATGACCACCGCTTCGGCCACGCCCTCGTAGTTCTCCGGGGTGGCACCGAAGGCGACGACCACCGCCCGCTCCGTGCAGGCGGCCACGTCGATGGTCTCGGTGCCGATGATGGGCGAGGTCACCACCCGCAGGCGTGGTGCCCGTTGCAGCACCTCGGCGGTGACGGGCGACGCGGTGAAGATGCCGGCCAGCGCGTCGACGTCGTCGAGGCGGTCGCGGTCGCCGTCGCGGTCGCCGGTCAGGCGGCGGACCTCGCACCCGGCCCGTTCGAACAGCTCGGCCAGCGGTTCCAGCATGGGCGGCAACGGTGACACGGCCACCACCGGCCGTCGACCGGCGCCGGTCCCGGTCACGCCGGCACCTCGCCCAGCACGGTCGAGCGGTACATCTCGCGACGGTGGTCGCCGTAGTCGTCGAAGGCCTGGTGCAACACCAGGCGGTTGTCCCACAGGGCGAGCATGTCGGGCTCCCAGCGGATGCGGCAGCAGAACGACGGTTGGGTGATGTGCTCCACCAGGTAGCGCAGGATCGGCGTCGCCTCCGCCCGGGTGAGGCCGTCGATGCCGAGCGTGTAGTTCACGTCGACGAACAGGCTCTTGGCGCCGGTCTTCGGGTGGGTGCGCACCAGCGGGTGCCGGGTGGCGCCGGCCAGATCCGCTTCGGTGGCCACCAGATCGAAGGGTATGGCCGGATCGGCCTCCCACACCTGGCGGGCGCGCACGAGGTGGCTGCGGGTGTACAGGCCCTGCAGGCCGTCGAGCAGGCGCCGGTAGGCGGGCGACAGGCGTTGGTAGGCGATGCGGCTCGAGGCGTACAGCGTGTCCCCGCCGTAGGGCGGGGTCTGCACGCTGCGCAGCATGGAGATGGCCGGCGGCCGGTCGAGGAACGGGGAGTCGGTGTGCCAGTTGGCGCCGAAGAAGATCGGCAGCTCGGGCCCCGGCTCGCGGATCACCGGCTGGATGTTGGGGTGGCCCGGCACGCCGGTGGTGTAGGCGTCGGTACCGTGCTCACCGAAGCGTTCGGTGAAGGACTCCTGCACGGCGTGGGTGAGGCGCTGGCCCCGGAAGACCAACAGCCCGTGGTGGTACAGCGCGGTCTCGATGTCGGCGAACTGCTCGTCGGTCAGCCGGCACAGGTCGATCCCCGGCACCTCGGCACCCATGGCCGCCGCCATCGGGCTCGTGGTCAGCGTGGCCAGCTGCAGCGGATCGTTGTCGAAGTGGGCCCCCATGGCGCGGCATCGTAGCGCTGCGGTGCGCCGCTCCCGGCCGGACGGCTCGTGCTAGGCAGGGCGGGTGACCCGACTCGTGCACCACCTCGCGCTGGCCTCCGACTGGGAAGCGGCGCTGGCCGCCGGTGCGTACCGCATCTCCACCCGGGGCCGCACCCTGGCCGAGGAGGGGTTCATCCACGCCTGCTTCGCCGACCAGGTGGACGGGGTGGCCCGGCGCTACTACGCCGACGTGGCCGAACCGATGCTGCTGCTGGCGGTCGACGTGCGGCTGGTGGGCTGCGAGGTACGCCTGGAGGTGCCGCCCGGCGCCCCGGATGCGTTCCCCCACCTCTACGGCCCCATACCGATCGGTGCGGTGGTGGCCGCCACGCCATACCGGACGGCACCTCCGACGGCGTCGTGGGCACGCCTGCACCATGCCCACCTCTTCTGCGCCGACCTCGACGCCACCGTGGCGTGGTGGCGTCGCTGGTTCGGTGCCCGGGTGGTGGCCGACGAGGTGTTGCTGGGCTCCCGCAACGTGATGGTGGCGATCGGCGACGGCCGGCTGAACCTCTACGACCAGCCGCCACCGGACGCCGCCGCGGGCGGTGGGCGCAGCGCCGTGCACCACCTCGGGGTCCAGGTGCGCGACGTCGCCGCCCTCGAGGCCGCCCTGCGCCAGGCGGGCGTGCCGCTGCGCCGGGGCGCACGCGACGGCGAGGGCTTCCGCTACCTGATGGTGGCGGCGCCCGACGGCGTGCTGGTGGAGGCGTTCGAGGCGGTGGAGGGTTCCATGCCGCGGGGGACGGTGCCCTGGTTCAGCTGGGCCTGACCGCTCGACCCTCGGGCCGGCGACGCCGGTGTGCGGGTGGGTTCGCGGTCGATTCGTGGTGGCGCCCCGGCGGGCGGGTACGGTCGGCGCCGAACACGGGAGGGGTCCCATGGAACACATCGAGCGGGTCGACCTGCGCGGGCAGGTCGCCGTGGTCACCGGGGTGGGCGGCCTGGGTCGCCACCTCTCGCTGGAGCTGGCCCGGGCCGGTGCCGCGGTGGCCATCGTCGGGCGGACCGCGCCACGCTGGAGCGCACCGCGGCGGAGCTGCGGGGCCTCGGGGCCCGGGCCGAGCTGTTCCTGGCCGACGTGCGCGATCCCGACGCCGCCGAGCGGGTCATCCCCGCGCTGGTGGCCCGGATGGGCGAGGTGGACGTGCTCGTCAACAACGCCGGGATCCTGGGCGGGCTCGGGCCGGTGGCCACGGTGGAGCCGGATGCCTTCTGGGATGCCTTCACGGTGAACGTGCGCGGGCCGTTCCTGTGGTCCCGTGCGGTGCTGCCGTCGATGTTGGGCCGGGGACGGGGACGGATCATCAACGTCAGCAGCGGCTCGGCCCGCCAGGCGGTGCCCAACGGCGGCGCGTACTGCGCATCGAAGGCGGCACTGTCGCACCTGACCGCCGTGCTGGCGGCGGAGCTGACCGGCAGCGGGGTGACCACGTTCGCCATCGCCCCGATGGCCGCCACCGACATGCTGCACGAACTGGTGGTGTCGCCGCGGATGCCGGCGCCGCTGCGGGCCGTCTTCGCCGGGATCGAGCAGCGAGCCCGAGATCCTGGCGGCGTCGTTGGGGCTGTTCCGCACCGTGCTGAGCGGTCTGCTCGACGAGCACAGCGGCGCCCACCTCGACAGCCGCTTCCCCCTCGACGAGCAGCTCCCGGCCTGAGGGAGACGCCACCCGCTCGGAGCGAATCCCCGCCGAATCGCTGCGAGCAACGGCCGACATACCTATAGGTATGGCGGCCGGGGGTGAGGCAAGGATCGGCATGCGCTGCGCCGTTGGCGGGTGCGATTCCAGGTCGAAGGCAAAGCGGTCAAGAGATGACCGGTTTCACGGTCACGATGCGAACCATGACGAACCCCGCGACCACCACCATGCAGGACGCGACCACCGCCCCCGGCCACCGGCCCGGTCCCCACCGACCCCCGGCCCGCCTGGGCCCGGGTGTTCCAGCTCGCCGGCGAGGTGATCGTCGCCGTGCGGCCGGACCAGCTCGACCGCCCCACCCCCTGCGACCAGTACGGCGTGCGGGCGCTGCTCGACCACGTCCGACTCGTCGCCGCCCGCGTCGAGAACATCGGCCGCGGCCTCGACCCGATGGCGGTGGACGAGACCGCCTTCCGGGGACTCGATCACGGTGCCGGCTGGGCCGCCGTGGGCGCGATCGAGGCCGGCTGGGCGGATGACGCCGTGCTGGCGAGCACCGTGGTCCTCCCGTGGGCCACGCTGCCCGGCGCCGGGGCGCTGGCCATGTACGTCAGCGAGCTGCTCACCCACACGTGGGATCTGGCGGCGGCCACCGGGCAACGGCCCGACTACCCCGAGGCCATCGCCGAGACCAGCCTCGCCCTCATGCAGCAGGCCCTGACCGCCGACATGCGGACCGACGAGGTGCCGTTCGGGCCGGTGGTCGACACCGCCGCCGACGCGCCCGCCATCGAACGGTTGGTGGCCTGGACCGGGCGCGACCCTAGATGGGCAGCACGGGCCTGACCCGGCGGGCGTTGCGGGGCGGCCGGCGGCGCGGCCGCGATGGCCAGCGCGCCGCACAGCACGGCACGGGTGTCGGCCGGGTCGATGACGTCGTCGATGCCGAAGCCGTCGGCCGCCCGCAGCGCATCGGCGTGATTTGAAGTCGTCGATGAGCTCCTGACGCCGCACCGCCGGATCGGGCGCCGCGCCGTACTCGTGGCGGTACAGCACGTCGATGGCCCCTTCGATCGACATGGCCGAGATCTGGGCCTGCGGCCAGGCCACGGCCAGCTCGGCCTGGTGCGATCGCCCGCCGGCCATGGCGTAGTAGGCCAGCCCATACCCTTTGCGCAGGATGACCGAGCAGCGGGGCACGGTGGCGGCGCCGAGCTCGGCCAGGAACCGGGCCGACCAGCGCACCAGGTTGGACTCCTCCGCCGCCATGCCCACCAGGAACCCCGGCGTGTCCATCAGGTACACCAGCGGCAGGCCGTAGGCGTCGCAGATGCTGACGAAACGGGAACCCTTGCGGCAGGCCGCGGCATCGATGATCCCGGCCAGGTGCCCCGGTTGGTTGGCCACGATCCCGACCGGTCGGCCGCCGAGGCGGGCGAACGCGGTGACCAGGTTGCGGGCGTTGGTGGGGCGCAGCTCGAACGCGGAGCCCACGTCGACGACGGCGTCGATCACCTTGCGCACGTCGTAGCCGCGCCGAAGGTTGGTGGGCACCAGGTCGCGCAGCTCGGGGCAGCGTCGATCGATCGGGTCGTCGCAGGGCAGCACCGGCAGCGGGGCGTCGGCCGCGGCGCTGGCCGGCAGGTAGGAGAGGTAGCGCCGCGCCGCCGTGACCGCGGCGCCGTCGCTGTCACAGGCGAGCTCGACGGCACCGTTGCGGTCGGCCTGCAGTTCGGCGGAGCCCATCTGCTCGGCGGTGACGTCCTCGCCGACGCCGGCCTTGACCAGCCGGGGGCCGGCCATGCCGATGCTCGAACCGCCGCGCACCATGATCGTGCAGTCCGACAGGGCGGCCAGGTTGGCCGGCCCGGCGAAGCCGACGCCGGGCACGATCGTCAGCGTGGGCACCCAGCCGGACAGCCGCTCCATGGCGTCGAGCCAGCTGCCGATCCGCCAGGCACCGCCCACCGCGAAGCTGCGGGCGTCGAGGCCGTCCTGGATGCGGTGGCCACCGCCCTCCACGATCATCACCAGCGGGAAGCCGCCGTCATTGGCCAGGTCCATCAGGCGGGTCGCCTTGTGCGAGCCGATCACCCCCATCGAACCACCGGCGATGGAGCCGTCGATGGCCACCACCGCCACCGGCCGCCCGTCGATGCGCCCGGTGCCGCACACGTGCCCGTCGGCCGGCGCCACCAACGAGGCGTTGAAGGCGTTGTCGCGCACGGGGCCGGCCAGCGCGCCGACCTCGCGGAACGTGCCCGGGTCGAGCAGGGCGTCGACCCGCTCCCGGCAGGTCATGCGGCCCGCCGTGTGGCTGCGTTCGGTGGCCTCGGCTCGGACCTGGTCGCGGGTGAGGGCGCGCGCCGCCTCGACGCGGTCCAGCAGCTCGGCGATGTCATCGGGGCCGTTCACGCTCATGGCCGGGACGATACGCTCTCGCCGCCATGGAGCTCTCCTGCGCCTTCCCGCCCATGCCGGATACCCCGCGGCACATCGCGCGGGCCGAGGAGCTGGGCTACGCCCGGGCCTGGGTGTTCGACACCCCCGCCCTGCAGCTCGACGTGTGGATGACCCTCGCCCTGGCCGCCGAGCGCACCAGCCGCATCCGCCTCGGCCCCGGGGTGCTGATCCCGTCGTTGCGCCACCCGATGGTCACCGCCGCCGCCATCGCCCACCTGGTGCAGCTCGCCCCCGGGCGGGTCGACATCGGGGTGGGCGCCGGGTTCACCGGCCGCAACGCCATGGGCCAGCGCGGGTTGCGCTGGCGCGACGTGGCCGGCTCCGTGCGCACGGTCCAGGCCCTGCTGCGGGGCGAGACCGTCGAGGTCGAAGGGGCGCCGGTGCGCATGCTGCACTGGCCGGGCCAGGCCCCCGACCGCCCGATCGAGGTGCCGTGGAAGGTGGCGGTCGGCGGGCCGAAGGGCATGGCCGCCGCCCGGGAGCTGGGCTGCGGCGTGTTCGTCAGCCGGCCCGGGCCCGGCTCGCGCTTCGAGGACCTGCCGTCGGTCACCGCCATGGTCAGCGGCACGCTGCTGCAGCCGGGGGAGGCGCCGCAGGCCGAGCGGATCCTCGATGCGGTGGGCCCCGGCATCGCCGTGCGCTACCACATGGCCTACGAGAGCGGCCGGCGCGAAGCCATCGCCGAGTGGCCCAACGGCGAGCGCTTCCTCGAGCTCGTCGACGCGCTCGACCCCGCCGGCCGGCACCTGGCGCTGCACGAGGGCCATCTGTCCCGGCTCAACCCGATCGACCGGCAGGTCATCGACGCCGATGCGCTGGCCCTGTCCCCCCTGCTGTGCGGCGAGGGGGAGCTGCCCGGCTGGATCGCCCAGTTCGAGCCGATGGGTGTGACCGAGCTGGCCTACGAGCCGTTCGGCGACATCGAGGCCGAGCTCGAACGCTTCGCCCGGGCCGCCGGGCTCACCTGACCGGGAATACCAATAGGGGTATTCTGGGTTGTTCCGACCGCGAACGCCCTACGCTCGTAGCGACGCCGCCGAACGAACCGAGGTACCCGTGTCGACCATCGCACTCACCCAGGACAACTTCCAGCAGACCATCGAGGGCAACGACATCGTCCTCGTCGACTGGTGGGCTGAGTGGTGCGGACCGTGCCGCATGTTCGGACCGATCTTCGAGGCCGCCTCCGAGAGCCACGACGACATCGTGTTCGGCAAGGTTGATACCGAGGCCGAGCAGCAGCTCGCCGCCATGGCCTGCATCCAGTCGATCCCCATGCTGATGATCTTCCGTGAGGGGGTGCTGCTGTTCGCCCAGCCGGGCGCGCTGCCCGCCGCCGCTCTGGAGGACCTCATCGGCCAGGTGCGCAACGTGGACATGGAGGACGTGCACCGCCAGATCGCCGAGCAGGACGCCGGCGAAGCCTCCAGCTGAACGTCACACCCTGGGCAGGCCGAGGTGTGAGCGGAGCGTGGTGCCGCTGTACTCGGTGCGGAACGCCCCGCGGCGCTGCAGCTCCGGCACCACCAGCCGGGTGACCGTCTCGAACGTACCCGGCAGGCTGGTGGCGGCCACCACGAAGCCGTCGCAGGCATCGGCCTCGAACCACTCCTGCATCTGGTCGGCCACCTGTGCCGGTGTGCCGACGAAGCGCAGCGCCTGGCGCAGCGTTGCCCGCTGGCCGGCCAGGTCCCGCAGTGTGGGCGTGCGCCCGCCCAGTACTGCTTGATGCCCTCGATGTAGCCGTGCATGCCGGTGGCGGAGTCGAGGAACGACTGCGGCACCGGCTCGTCGAGCTCGAACCCGGAGAAGTCCAGGTTGGTGGCCTCCGACAGCAGCACCAGGGAGGCCATCGGCTCGGGCAGCTCCAGCAGGTACTCCTCCTGGCGGCGGGCCTCCTCCTCGGTCTCGGCCACCACCAGGTAGGTCAGCGGGAGCACGTTGAAGTGGTCGGGGTTGCGACCGGCCGCCCGGGCCAGGCCCTTCTGCTCGGCGTAGTTGGCCCGGGCCTGGTCGAGATCGGGCGTGTTGGTGAACACCACATCGGCCCAGCGGGCGGCGAAGGCCTTGCCCTGGCCGGACGAACCGGCCTGGATGAGCACGGGGCGCCCCTGCGGACCCCGGGGCACGGTGAGCGGACCCCGGGAGCTGTACCACTGGCCCTTGTAGTGCAGCTCGTGGACCTTGTCGGGATCGGCGAAGCGGGCGTTGGCCTGGTCCCACAGGATGGCGCCGTCCTCCCAGGTGTCCCACAGCCCGGTGACCACCTCGAGGAACTCGTCGGCTTGGGCGTAGCGCTCGTCGTGGCCGAGGTGCTGGTCGAAGCCGTAGTTCTGGGCCTCGGCGTCGTTGACGGAGGTCACGATGTTCCACGCGGCGCGACCGGCCGAGAGGTGGTCGAGCGTGGCGAACAGCCGGGCCACGTGGAACGGCGCGTAGTACGTGGTGGAGTAGGTGGCGCCCAGGCCGATGCGCTGGGTGGCGGCGGCGATCATGGCCAACGTCAGGCTCACGTCGAGCTTCACGCAGCGGGCCCCGGAGCGCACCGTCTCGGCCACCGAGTTGCCGTAGATGCCGGGCATGGCCAGCCGGTCGTCGAAGAACAGCATGTCGAAGCAGCCCTGCTCGAGGACCTGGCCGATGTGCTGGTAGTAGCCCGCGGTGAGGAACTCGGGGCTGCTGTCGGGGTGCCGCCACGACCCGGCGTACACGCTGACGTTGCTGGCCTGCATGAACCCGACCAGGGCCATCTGCCGATCCCGACCCATGTCCTTCACCTCTCGAACCTCGGGGGACCGTCGGGGGCCGGTCACGTCTTGTTTCGGACCCTACTCCGGCGGCGAGGTGCGCCAACGGGGGTCGGCGGGTGCGGGCGGAAACAGCGCATCGCGCAATGATGCGATTCGAGGCCCGTTCGGGCGCTGGAACACATCATTGCCCGAAGGGTCCGGCGAAGGGACCGGCGGCGGGCCGGCCTTCCCCGGCCGTGCGGTCGGAGGATCGCCGGGCCGTCGCTCGGAGGGCAGGTTGGCGCTCGGGCCGGCGGGCGCTCCTACGCTGGACACGATGCAGCCTGCACAGCTCCCGTTGTCCGTGCTCGACCTCGCCACCGTGGGCGAGGGCACCACGTCGGGCCAGGCCCTGGCCGACACCTCCGCCTACGCCCGCCGGGCCGACGAGCTCGGGTACCTGCGCTTCTGGGTGGCCGAGCACCACAACATGAACACGGTGGCCTCGACCAACCCCCCGGTGCTCATGTCGCACCTGGCCGCGGTGACCAACCGGATCAAGGTCGGTTCCGGCGGCGTGATGCTGCCCAACCACGCGCCGCTGGTGGTGGCCGAGCAGTTCGCCCTGCTCGAGGCGCTCTACCCGGGTCGGGTCGACCTGGGCATCGGCCGGGCCCCCGGCACCGACGGTGCCACCGCGGCAGCGCTGCGCCGCACCGCCGATCTGAGCGCCGAGGACTTCCCCCGCGACCTGATCGACGTGATGGGCCTGCTCGGCGACCAGCGGGCCGAGCGCGGCCTGTGGAACCGCTTCGTGGCCACCCCGGTGGCCACCTCCCGGCCCGACATCGTGCTGCTGGGCTCCAGCGGGTACAGCGCACAGCTGGCCGGCATGCTGGGCCTGCCCTTCGCCTTCGCCCACCACTTCGACATGGGGGGCACGTTGGCCGCGGTCGAGCTGTACCAGCGCCACTTCGAGCCGTCGTCGGTGCTGACCGAGCCCTACACGATCGTCAGCGCCAGCGTGCTGGCCGCCGAGAACGAGGAGCGGGCCCAGTGGCTGGCCAACCCCGGCCAGCTGCGCCGCTACGGCATGCGCACCGGGCGGCTGTTCCCGCTCTACCGCCCCGAGGACGCCGCCCACCACCCCGAGATGGAAGCGGCCAACGCGATGCCGAGCTACCGCATCGTGGGCTCGGTGGACCAGGTGATGGCCGGGTTGCGGGAGCTGGCCGCCGCCACCAACGCCAACGAGATCATGCTCCATACCGCCACGTACGGTCTGGCCGAGCGCATCACCAGCATCGAGCTGGTGGCGGAGCACTGGCCGTGGTTCGCCGAACGGGCGGCGGCGCTGGCCAACGGCTAAGACTTCCGTCATGGACCTCGTGCAGCTCGACCGCGAGGGCGACGTGTTCGTCCTCACCCTCATCGCCGGCGAGAACCGGTGGAACACCACCCTGGTGCGCCAGATCATGCGGGCACTGGACGAGGTGGAGGCGTCGAGCGGCCCGGCGGCCCTGGTGACCGCCTCCGCCGACGCCAAGTTCTTCTCCAACGGGTTGGACCTGGCCTGGCTGGCGTCGAAGGACGCCGACCACCCCGGCGGGGACCGCAAGGTGTTCGCCGAGGAGGCCATGGCCTGCTTCGCCCGGGTGATCACCCTGCCGGTGCCCACGGTGTGCGCGGTGAACGGCCATGCGTTCGGGGCCGGGTTCATGATCGCCCTGTGCCACGACCTGCGGGTGATGCGGCGCGACCGCGGCTTCCTGTGCGCCAACGAGATCGAGCTGGGCATGGCCATCCCCGAGCCCGAGCTGGCGCTGTTCCGCCACAAGCTGCCCATGCCGGCGTTCCACCAGAGCGTGATGCTGGCCAAGCGCTGGGGCGGGTTGGAGGCGCTCGACGCCGGCGTGGTGCAGCACCTGGCCGACGGCGAGTCGGTGCGCGCCACCGCCGTGGAGCTGGCCGCCGGCCTGGCCCGCCTGGGCGCCAACCGCAAGGCGCTGGGCTGGATGAAGGAGCACGTCTACGGCGACGATGCCGCCATCAACGGCCCGCACGGCGCCGCGTCGATGCTGCGCAACATGAAGGACTACCCCATGGGTCCGGGCCACTAGGACGCTGCGGCGGGCGGGTCAGGCGCTGGCACCGGCCGTGATGAGGGCATCGGCGATGGCGTCGTAGCCCCGGTTGCGGGCGTGGGCCAGCGGCGTGACACCCTCGCCATCGGTGAGGCCGGGATCGGCGCCGGCGGCCAAGAGGAGCTCGACCACGCGGGTGTGCTCGGCACCGCCGTTGCCCAGGATGATCGCCTCCAGCAGGGCGGTCCAGCCGAGCCCGTTGACGTGGTCGATCTCGATGCCCGCGCCGATCAGCTCGTCGATGATGTCGGCGTAGCCACGGTGGGCGGCACGGATGAGGCCGGTGCCGTTGAAGCTGTCCTTGGCCGTCACGTCGGCGCCGTGCGCCAGCGTGAGGCGCAGCAGGGTGAGGCCGGCGTCGGGTCCGATCTCGGAGGTGGCGATGAGGTACGCGCTCTGCTTCGTCCGGTCCTGGTGGTTCACGTCGGCCCCGGCCTCGATCAGCACCGTGGCCAACTCCAGGTCGCCGGCGTAGCTCGCCACCACCAGCGGGGTGCGCCCGGAGGTGTCGACGGGATCGACCGGCGCCCCTTCGGCGAGCAGCCGACGTACCGCGTCGACGTCGCCCGCCTCGGCCGCGTCGAGCAGGAGCCGGCCTGCACCACCGTCTTCCACGCCCGCCGCCGGCGTGGCAGACGTGGATGGCGAGGGCGCAGTCGCAGGCGGGTCCGAGCAGGCCGCCGCCCCGACGATGATCGTCAGGCCCACCGCGATGACCTGCAGCGCCCGACGTCTCAGCCACATCGTTCGAACACCGCCACCAGGTTGGCCTGGCTGAAGGCGAAGCCACCGGGCACCGGGCGCCCGTGGGCGAAGAAGCGCCGGGTGAACTCCTCGCGCTGGGCCTCCAGCGCCGCCGCCCGCGCCCCGTCGCCGCCGAGCACACGATCGATCATCGACTGCAGATCGGCGTGGACCAACTCGCTGGTGTAGGCGAACGTCGCCCGCGGGACGAACCCGTGGGCGGCAACGCCGAGCAGTGCCCGCTGGGCGGCGGCGCGGACCCCGGTCTCGTCGTCGACGATGCGCACCACCTCGAAGCTCGGCCCGGCCGCCTCCGGCTCGACCACGTAGAGGATGCCCTCGGAGCGCAGCACCCGGGCCGCCTCGTCGAGGGCTGCGCCCATCAGGTCCTCGGGCACGTGGTGCAAGGCGTAGGAGTACACGACGGCGTCGGCGAACCCGCTGACGAACGGCAACGACTGACCAACGCCCTCGACGTAACGATCGGCATGGTCGGGGTCCGCGGCGCGGGCCCGTTCGAGCAGCGCGGCCGAACACTCGACGCCCCACACGTCGGCGCCCCGAGCCCGCAACGCCCGGCTGAGCACGCCCGCCCCGCAGCCCACGTCGATCACCGTGGCGCCGGCGAGGGCCACGTGCTCGGCGATGACGTCGGGATGGCTGCGCACGGCGTTCACGGGCTCAGCGGGGCGGGTGGTCCATGGCGGCCACCTTGACCAACACCTTGACCAGGCCCTCGAGCTCCTTGCGGCTCAGCGCCTGCAGCCATGCCGTCTCCCGCTCGTGCTGGGCGTCGAAGGCCTGCACGATCAAGCGGCGGCCCTCGGCGGTGAGGTGCACGGTCACCACCCGGCGATCCGCTGCGTCGCGCTCGCGCCGCACCAGCTGCTGCTTCTCCAAGGTGTTCGTCACCGAGGACAGGGTGGACGGCGTGGCCCACATCATCTGGGCCAGCGTGTTCGACCGCTGCGGCCCGGCCACCCACAGGCAGAACAGGAGGCGGTAGCCCGCCCAGGTGAGGCCCAGGTGGCGGTGGACCGCCGATTCGTAATCGGCGGTGAGCCGCGACGCCACCCGCACCAGGCCGATGCTGGCCTGCAGCAGCAGCAGATCGGTGTCGGGGGACTCCTCGGCGACGCGCCGGCGGACGAGCTCGTCGAAGTGTTCGACCGACGGCGCCCGTTCCTCGCTCACGGGCGGCGACTCTAGGCGTCTCGCCTCGCCCTAGGGTTGACCGATGGGGAACGCACACGTTGGATCCGCAGTCGCCCGGTTGGGGGTGGTCGCCCTCGACTGCCCCGACGGTCTCGAGCTGGCCCGCTTCTACTCGGCCCTGACCGGCTGGCCGCTGGCGGCCGACGCCGAGCCCGGCTGGGCCGAGCTCGACAACGGTGGCGGCCCGACCATCGCCTGCCAAGGGGTGGCCGACTACCGGCCGCCGGTGTGGCCCACGGCCGAGCACCCCCAGCAGGCCCACCTCGACTTCTACGTCGACGACCTCGACGTCGGTGAGGCGGCGGTGGTGGCCCTCGGCGCCCGCCGCCACGAGGTGCAGCCCGGTACGACGTTCCGGGTCTTCCTCGACCCGGTCGGTCATCCGTTCTGCCTCGTGCGGGCGGGCGACGGCGGGAACTAGCCCGCTTCGATCAGAGCCGGCGGCCGGCGAAGGCGAGCAGCTGGGTCTGCACGTCGGCGTCGGCCGCCACCTCACCGGCGGCGTCGAAACGACCGGGTGAGCGCAACACCTCCGTCGGCAGGGCCTGCAGGCCGGCCAGCGCCGCAGCCGCCGACTCGGCCGGCAGCGTGTCGTCCACGCCCAGGGCTCGGGCGAGGTCCCAGCTGTGGATGAGCAGATCGGTGGTGGCGATGCTGATCAGCATGGCCTTGGGCACGTCGCCGCCGAAGCCGGCGTAGTGGGCGGTGCCGTCGAGCCCGCCGGGGGCGGAGATGGCGGCCCGCATCGCATCCCGCGCCTCCGGCCAGGCCGCGTCAGCGCCGACGCTGGCGCCCAGCACCCCGCCAAAGGTGGCCTGCACCCCGACCGCATGGGCCACGAGGTCCTTCACCTTCCACTCGGCGCACGGCGTGTCCCGATCCGACGAGGCGTCGGTCATCGCGTCGTAGCGCTGATCGAAGGCATCGGCGGCGGCGTTCCACAGTTGCACGAGATCGGCCATGGTTCCCTCCCGGGGGCTCGGTTACCCGGACATTCTGCTCGCGCCACCTCAGCCGATGCAGAGCTCGTTGCCCTCGACGTCGCGCAGGGTCGTCCAGCGCATGCCGTACTCGTCGTGGTCGTCGACGTGGGTGGCGCCGAGGGCCAGCAGGCGGGCGACCTCGGCCTCCCGGTCGTCGGCGTGCAGGTCGAGGTGCACCCGGTTCTTCACCGTCTTGTGCTCGGGGACCTTGAGGAACAGCAGCTTCGGCGCGCCGACCGGACCCGACAGCGAGGCGAAGAACTCGCTGGCGCCGTCGTCGAGCGTGCGGCCCAGCGCGGCCTGCCAGAAGGCGGCGACGCGCTGCGGGTCCTCGCAGGCGAAGGTGATGTTGGAGAGGTCGAGGGCCATGAGGGCTGCTTTCTGTTCGGGAGCGCAGGGCTCGTCGGGGATCGATCAGGCTTCGGGGTCGATGGGCCACGACAGCTCGGTGCGGTAGCCGGCCGGCGTGTCGACGTCGCCGGGCCCCACCAGGTACCACTCGCGCACGCGCCCACCGGCGTGCCCGGCGTGGCGGGCCACCCAGGCGCCCAGCGCCCGGTAGGTTTCGCCCATCGTCTCATACCCTCCGGTATGGACGAGCACGGCGACGGTGGCGGCCGGCACCTCGCCCATCGTGCAGTCGCGCTCGCCGCGGGGCGGCGCCACCGGTGCGGCCACCGGGAAGAACGCCTCGACGTCCTCGATGTCGTCGTCGGCCAGCTCGGCGCCGTAGAGCGCGCCGGCCGGACCGGCCGGCGCGACACCGGCCGCAGCCAGGACGGCGGCCAGGCGGTCGTAGGCCCGGCCGAGGAAGTCGGGCAGCTCGGCGATGGGCACGGTGCCGGCGATGCGCAGCGTGTGCTGCGCCGGCTCCCGCCGCACGTGCACCGGGGTGTGGGTGACCGGGGCCGCGTCGGACTGCAGCTCGGCCACGATGCGCTCGGTCTCGGCCAGCCGCCGGGCCATCGTGTCGGCGTGGGCGGCGAGCACGGTGGCGGTGTGGGCCGGGTCGCGCCGTGCGAGCACGCTGCGGACGTGCTCGAGCGGCACGTCCAGAGCACGCAGGCGGACGATGACCGCGGCGTCGGCCAGCTGGTCCACCGTGTAGGCGCGGTAACCGGTTCGAGCGTCGACGGAGGCGGGGACGAGGATCGACCCTTCGTGGTAGGCGCGCAAGGTCTTGATCGACAGGCCCGAGGCCCGGGAGAACATGCCGATCGGTAGGAGGCCGTCGGCGGCACGATCGCTCATGACGCCCATGCTGCGCTCTCCCCCGGGGGGAGGGTCAAGCGCCGGCGTGGACGTGGTGACGGTAGGCGGCCCGCACCGCCAGCGACTCGCGCAGCTCGGTCACGACGTCGTCGCGGAACTCCCGCCGGTAGGTCTCGTCGGTCACCGCCACCACCGTGAAGTAGAAGCCGGTGAACGTGGCCAGGAACCCGGCCACCTGCAGCAGCTGGCGGGTGAGCACGAGATCGCGCCCGCCCACCGCCACCTGTACGAGCACGTCCGCCTGCGGCAGCTGCGTCCAGTTGACGATGGTCTGCTCGCTGATGGCCAGGAACCCGAACAGCGTGAGGAACAGCCCCATCGTCATCGCCACCAGCGTGATCTGCACGCCCTGGGTGAACAGCGACACCAGCGCCAGGTTCACCCACTGCCGCCGGGTGAGGCCGGCGGCCGGCGGCCGGGCATCGCCGTCGGTGGGCAGCGGGCAGCCGCAGGCGGGCGAGTCGGCGAGCAGCGCGCCCACCTCCGCCCAGGTGTCGAAGTGGCCGATGGAGCCGATCTCGGCCGGCAACCGGCTCAGCAGGAACGCCGCCCCCGCCACCAGGAACACGCCGAGCACCGCCGGGTAGACCGTCAGCGGCAGCGTGGCCGCCATCTCCCACACCTCGGCACCGAGGAAGGAGAACGTCACGATCAACAGCAGCAGCGGCAGCGCCCGGGCCACCAGACTGCCCAGTACGGCGAGCAGGTCGACCAGCCGCCCGAACGCCCAGCGGGTGAGCGGGAGCAGCGCGTAGCTGGTGATCACGTAGATGGCGAGCAGCACGCCCAGGCCGATCACCACCGCCTCGAAGGCGTCGCCCCACTGCTGGCCGAACACGGCGGCGGGTACCGCCGGGCCCAGCACGAACACGGCCAGCTCCCCCCGGCCCACCCGACGGGGGCGCTCGAACCAGGGCCGGCCCCGCACCCCGTTGGCCGCCACCCAGGTGGCCAGGGCCAGCGCCACGATGCCGCAACCGACGGCCAGGTTGCGCGCCGCCGACCAGCGGTAGATGTCCAGCGCGGTGAACCCGCCGGCCAGGTAGGCGATCACCAGCGCCGGGATGGACCGGGTGAAGATGTCATCGCCGGCGTCGTAGCCCTCGATGAAGTGCGGCACGCCCCGGCGGATGAACCAGCGTTCGACGGCGCGGCGGTCGAACGCGGCGGCCTCGGGGCCGTTCACACCGGGAACGTGAGCGGACGGCCGAGCCGCTCGAAGAGGTCCATCAGCAGCCGCAGCGTCATGCCCCACACCACCCGCTCCCCGCTGACGGCGATGCCGGGGAACAGCGTCTGGTCGCGCAGCGGGTACTCGTAGGCCACCGCCCGGGCCGGATCGGCCAGCTCCTCGAGCGGGATCCACAGCGTGTCGGCCACCTCGCCGTTGGGCTGCAGCGCGGGCCGGGGCCCGTCGAGCCAGTAGCCGAAGGCCGACACCGTGATCGGCCGGGCGCCGCCGTAGAGATCGTTCAGCTGGCCGAGCAGCGTGGCCGGCGTCAGGTCGAGGCTGACCTCCTCCCGGGTCTCCCGCTCGGCCGCCGCCCTGGGGTGCGGGTCGCCCGGGTCGATGCGACCCCCGGGCAGCGCCATGTGGCCCGACCACGGGTCCCCGGCGCGTGGCCCGTTCGATGAACAGCAGCTCGGTGCCGGCGATGCCCTCCCGGAAGATGGCCGCCACCGCCGCCCGGGCGCCGTGCGGCACCGGCGGACGGGGCAGGTCCGGGTCGTCGAACACGTTGCGCAGCACCGAGAGCTCCATCGAAGCGGGGATCGTACCGGCGCTCCCGGACCGCTGCGCCGACCCCCTGCTCGGGGCGACCGCCGCGCTGCCGGTGGCGGCCTCTGCGGCATGGGCGCTCCGCACCTGGCAGACTGTTCCGACTTGACGAATCCGTCGACTTCTCGGGAGACACGCTGATGGCCCATTCCGACGCTGACCTCATCATCCGCAACGGCACGCTGGTGGACGGCACCGGCGCCCCGCCCGGCGGGCCGACGTGGCCGTCAAGGGCGATCGCATCGTCGCCGTGGCGGACCGCATCGACGGTCGGGGCCACCGCGAGATCGACGCCACCGACCGCATCGTCACCCCCGGCTTCGTCGACGTGCACACCCACCTCGACGCCCAGCTGGCGTGGGACAGCCTGCCCACCTCCTCCTGCTGGCACGGGATCACCAGCGCGGTGCTGGGCAACTGCGGCGTCACCTTCGCCCCGGTGCAGCCGGGCCAGAAGGAGTTCCTGGCCGAGATGATGGAGTCCGTCGAGGACATCCCGCGCGATGCCATCCTCGACGGCCTGCCCTGGGACTGGACCACCTACGGCGACTACCTCGGCTGGCTCGACCGCACCCCCAAGGGCATCAACGTGGGCGGCCTGGTGGGCCACTGCGCCCTGCGGGTGGCGGCCATGGGTGATCGCGCCATGGTCGAGGGCTCCGGCAACGCCGAGGAGATCGCCCGGATGGCGGAGATGGCCGAGGAGGCCATGCGCTCGGGTGCGCTGGGCATCTCCACCAGCCGCACGCTCGGCCACAAGGTGCCCGACGGCCGGCCGGTGCCGGGCACGTGGGCCGAGGCCGACGAGCTGCTCGCCTTCGGCGACGTGCTGGGCAAGGTGGGCTACGGGCTGTTCGAGGGGGCCATGCGCCTGGGCGAGCGCGACGACGAGGCGCTGACCAAGACCCGTCACGAGGTGGCGATGCTCGGCGAGATCAGCCGCCGCAGCGGCCGACTGGTCAGCTACGGGCTGGTCCAGTCCGACCGCCGTCCCGACCTGTACAGCCGGGTGATCGACTTCAACGTCGAGGAGAACGCCAACGGCGCCCTGCTGCGGCCGCAGACCACCGCCCGCGGCATCGGCATGATCTACAACCTCGCCAACCGCACGCCGTGGGATCGCACCGCGTCGTGGCGGGAGCTGCGCTCGCTGTCGCTCGCCGACCGCCTCGCCGCCCTGCGGGACCCGGCGCGGCGGGCCCGGCTGGTGGAGGAGGGCAAGGCGGCCAAGCTGGTGATGACCTACGAGCAGCTGTTCGTGCTGCCCGAGGGCGACGCCCGCTACGACTGCAAGCCGGAGGACTCCCTCGCCGCCCACGCCGCCCGGCGCGGCGTGTCGCCGGTGGAGGCGTTCATCGACCTGGCGCTGGCCACCAACGGGGCGCTCAACGTCAACTACCCGATCCTCAACCACCAGCTGTCGGCGGTGGAGGAGATGCTGGACATGGACCTCATCACGCTGGGCCTGGCCGACGCCGGCGCCCACGTGGGCCAGATCATGGACACCAGCCAGCCGACGTTCCTGCTCACCTACTGGGTGCGCGAGCGGCAGCGCTGGACGCTGGAGCAGGCCATCCGCCGGCTCACCTCCGACACGGCGGACCTGTTCGGCTTCAAGGACCGCGGCCGGGTGCGGGTGGGCGGGTACGCCGACCTCAACGTGATCGACTTCGAGAACCTGCGCCTGCCGCAGCCGGAGTACGTGAACGACCTGCCCAACGGTGCCGGCCGCTACATCCAGGGCTCCACCGGCTACGACTACACCATCGTCAACGGCGAGGTGTTCATGGACCACGGCACCCACGCCGGCACCCTCGCCGGCCGGGTCGTGCGCTCCACCGACTGACCGGCGCACGGCGCCATCACCTCGGCTGCCGCGGGCCCCGGGCCCGCGGCAGTCCCGCGTCCCGGTCATGGCCGGCGACGAGAACGGAACGACGCAGCTGCGTCGTTCCCCGGGACCCCCTGGCGGGCCAGCGCCGGACGGTCCTACCGCCCCACCGCCGGGCCCTCCAAACCGCCCCACCGCCGGGCCCTCCAAGCGCCCCACCACGGGCCCTCCTGGCAGTCCATCGGCGGCGATTCGACGTCGATTCGACGGGGTCGACGGGAGGGGGCCGTTCGTTCGCCGGCCGCGGTCGACGCTGACATCGGGCAGCCCCCGCCACACCGCTGGTGACCGAAAATCGTGTCTGACGACCGATTCCGAATCGACGTCGAATCGAGCGCGACGGGTTCTCCGGACACCCTCCCCGCAGAGACCCCCGCAACCCCGCCGGCGACCTGGTGGCCGAGCCCCGAGCCGGCGGATCGGGCCCCGAGCCACGCGCCCCGCGGGGCACGGACGCGCCGGCCGGTCAGGCCAGCACCGCGCCGCCCTCGGCCGGCAGGTTCACCGGCCGCGCCGCCGGCCGGCGTTCGAGACGGCGGGCCAGCCGGTTGAGCACGAAGATCACCGGGGCGTACAGCGCAGCCGCCACGAACAGCGCCTGCAACGGGTTCTTGGCGAACTCACCGGTGATCTGGCCCTTGCGCAACAGCTCCTCGTAGTTGAGCAACGCCCCGAACGAGGTGTCCTTGAGCAGCACCACCAGCTGTGCCACCAGGGCGGGCACCATGGCCCGCACCGCCTGGGGCACGATCACGTGCGCCATCATCTGGCCGTGGCGCAGCCCGATGGAGCGGGCCGCCTCGAACTGGCCCCGGGGCAGGGCCTCGATGCCCGCCCGGAAGATCTCGGCCAGCACCGCCGAGTTGTACGCCACCAGGCCGATGACCACCGCCCAGAACGAGTCGACGAACGTGATGCCCACCTTCGGCAGGGCGAAACGGGCGAAGAACATCAACAGGATCAGCGGCGCCGCCCGGAACGTCTCCACGTAGAGCACCGCCACCGCCCGTACCGCGCGGTTCGGCGCGGTGCGGCCCAGGGCGAAGCCCAGGCCGAGCACGAGCGCACCCACCGCCGACACCGCCGCCGCCTTGAGCGTGTTGCCCAGCCCGTAGAGGTAGAAGCGCCACACCGACCACTGCTCGAACACCTCCCACCGGCGGGCGTCGAACTGGCCGCGGGCGTCGAGGCGGCGGTACCCGCCCACCAGCACGAGGGCGAGCGCCACCACCACGACCACGGTCAGGATGCGTTGCCGCCGCCGGGCCCGGGGCCCCGGTGCGTCGATGAACGAGGCGATGCTCATCGCCCGAACGCCCACCGGCGCTGCGCCCAGTTGACCGCCAGCGTGCCCGGCACGGTGAGCACGAGGTAGGCCACGAACGTACCGAGCAGCACCTGCACCGGCCGGGCCGTGTCGGTGTTGAGCTGGTCGGAACGCCACATCAGGTCGTCCACCGACAACGCCAACGCCACCACCGCCGAGTTGCGGATGAGGGCCAGGAACACCGACCCCAACGGCCCCACCATCGTGCGCAGCGCCTGGGGCAGCACCACCAGCGTCAGCACCTGGTCGAAGCGCAGCCCGATGGCCCGCGCCGCCTCCCCCTGGCCGGGCGGCACGGTGTTGATACCGGCCCGTATGGCCTCGGCGCAGAGGGCGGCGGTGAAGACCGCCAGCACGATCACGGCGCTGGGGAAGCGGTCGAACACGATGCCCACCTTGGGCAGGCCGAAGAAGAACAGCAGCGCCCACACCAACAGTGGCAGCGAGAAGAACAGCTCCACGTACACCGCGCCGATGGCGCGCAGCAGCCGCAGCGGGCTGACCCGCATGGCGGCCACCAACGCGCCACCGACCAGCGCCAGGGTGAAGGACAGCAGGCTCAGCGAGAGCGTGGTCCGCAGCCCCAGCGCATAGGTGTCGAGGTTGTCGAGGACGACGTCGATGGCGACGACCCCCTACCGTGCAGCCCGCGGCGCCACCATCGGCCGGCGGTTCAGTACCGGTCCACCGGCGGCGGCGTGGGCGCCTCCACCCCCGACGCCCCGACGGTGTCGGTGAACGCCTGCTCCCACGAGCCGTCCTCGTAGCTGGCCTCGAGCACGTCGTTGACGAAGTCCCGCATGGCCTGGTCGCCCTTGGCCAGACCGATGCCGTAGGGCTCCTCCGTGAACGGGTTGCCCACCACCTTGAGGTTGTCGGGATCCTCGGCCACGAAGCCCAACAGGATGATGTCGTCGGTGGTGACCGCTTCCACGCGCCCGTCGAGCAGCGCCTCCACACAGAGGCTGTACTTGTCGAACACGGTGGACACGTCGGCCTGCGGAGCCTGCTCCTGCACGTTCTTCAGCGACGTCGAACCCGTGACCGAGCACACCTTGCGGCCGTTGAGGTCGTCCACCCCGGCGATGTCGGTGTTGTCGCTCTTCACCAGGATGTCCTGACCGGCGATGTAGTACGGCCTGGCGAAGTCCACCACCTCCTTGCGGGTGTCGTTGATGGTGTAGGTGGAGATGACGAGATCGACCGTGCCGTCCTGGATGAACGGCTCACGGTTCTTGGACACCGCCTCCACGAACTCGATCCTGTCCTCGGCCCTCGCCGAAGATGTGCTCGCCGATCAGCTTGCCGATCTCCACGTCGAAGCCCTCGATCTCGTTGGTCGTGGGGTTCTTCAGGCCGAACAGCGGCACGTCGTACTTGACGCCGATCACCAACTTGCCCTCGTTCTTGATCGCCTCGACCGACGAACCGGCCGGTATCTCGATCTCGGTGGCGCCGCCGGCCTCGGTGGTCTCCGAGCCGGCGGCGGTGGTGGCCGAGCCGGCCGCCGCCGTCTCCGGCGAAGCCGCCGATCCGCCGTCGTCACCGCCACAGGCGGCCGCGGTGAGCACCAGCAGGGCACCGAGGGCCAGCATCTTGGATCGCATCGGGATCTCCTCTCGTCAGTGGTTGAGGATCTTGGCCAGGAAGTCCCTGGCGCGGTCGGTGGCCGGTGTGGAGAAGAACTGCGCCGGCGGCGCCACCTCCACGATCTGGCCGTGATCGAGGAACACCACCCGGTTGGCGGCGGATCGGGCGAAGCCCATCTCGTGGGTGACCACGATCATCGTCATGCCATCGGCGGCGAGGGCCAGCATGACGTCGAGCACCTCGGCGATCATCTCCGGATCGAGCGCCGAGGTCGGCTCGTCGAACAACATCACCTTGGGCTGCATGGCCAGCGCCCGGGCGATGGCGGCGCGCTGCTGCTGGCCGCCCGACAGCTCCGCCGGGTGCCGCTGGGCCTTGTCGGCGATGCCGACCCGTTCGAGCAGCGCCATCGCCTCTTGCCGGGCCTCGTTGCGGGAGCGGCGGCGCACCTTGATCGGGCCGAGCGTGACGTTGTCGAGCACGGTCCGGTGAGCGAAGAGGTTGAAGTTCTGGAAGACCATGCCCACGTCGGCACGCAGCTGCGCCAGGGCCCGGCCCTCCTCGGGCAGCGGGCGCCCCTCGAAGAGGATGGTGCCGCTGTCGATGGGTTCGAGGCGGTTGACCGTGCGGCACAGCGTGGACTTGCCCGAGCCCGACGGGCCGATCAACACGACCACCTCGCCGGCGGCGATGTCGAGGTCGATGTCGCGCAGCGCGTGCAGCGGACCGAAGGATTTATTGACCTTCTGCAGCGAGACCAGTGGCGAACCGTTCACGATGCGCAGGGACCTTACCGTCACGTCATCGCCCGGTCGCGTGCACCTTTCCCGTGACTGTGGGACGAACGGTGATCGGTGTCGGTGGGGACGGCGGGGTGACGACGCGATCAGCCCAAGAGGGAACGGAGCGCGTCCATACCGCCGAGAAGGGTGTCGAGATGCTGCTGGGGCGAGCGCCCCTGATCGCGACCCGAAGCCAGCGCAACATGGGTGACACCGGCCGCAGCCAACTGCTCCACGGTCGCCCGCCAGTCGTCGGGACCGCCGTTGGCCACCCCGATGAGCGTCTCGACCGTCATGGCATCGGGATCGCGGCCCGCCTCCTCGGTGTAGCGGCGCAGCCGGCGCACGGCGTCGGCCAGGTCCTGTTCGGGGGTCAGCAGCGCGATCCACCCGTCGGCCAGGCGGGGCCACCCGCCGCAGCGACACGTCCGCGGGACCGGAACCGATCCACAGCGGGATCGGGCGCTGGATGGGCAACGGGTTGATCCCCACCCGATCGAGGTGGTGATCGCGACCCGTCGAAGGTCACCAGCGGCTCGGTCCACAACCGGCGCAGCACCTCGATCTGCTCCTCGATGCGACGACCACGGGTGGCGAAGCTGGCCTCCACCCTTCGTACTCGGCGTGGTTCCAACCCACGCCCACCGCCATACCGAGCCGTCCGCCCGACAACACGTCGAGCGTGGCCGCTTGCTTGGCCACCAGCGCCGTTGCCGCTGCGGCAGGATCACCACCCGGGCCGGAACACCAGCGTGGTGGTCACCCCGGCCAGGAAGTTGAACAGCGAGAAGACCCGTGGAAGGGGTGCTCAGCCAGGTACGGCGCTGGGGAAGCCGCCCACCGGGCCGTCGAAGGCGACGGGTCGGCCCCGAGGATGTGGTCGAACGCACAGGTAGGGAAAGCCGGCGGCCCGATCTGCTGGGCGAAGCTGCGGATGAAGGCGGATCGTCGCCGATCTCCGCCTGGGGGTACACGGCGCCGAACTGCATGGGCGCGGAGGCTAACCCACGGCCTCCAACTCGGCGGCCGCCGGACCGTTGCGTCCCGCCCTGCGGCCTTGGCCGGGCGAACCACCGAGGAGGCGTCGCAGTGGGGCCACGCCCACGGTGACCGCGCAGATCGCGCCCATCGCCACCATCGTGGGGCGCAAGCCGACCGCGTCGGCCGCCAGCCCGAGCGCAGGCCGGCCAACCCGAAGCCGCTGAAGCCGAGCTGCAGCATCGACTGCAGGCGGCCGTGGTAGTTCGGGTCGGCGTTGGCCATCACGAGCGTGGCGTTCATCGACTGGAAGCCGGCGATGGCGGCACCCAGGGCGACGCACACCAGCAGCGCGGTGGCATAGGACGGCGCCAGGCCCAGGGCGATGACGCCGATGCCGAAGCCCACGCCGGACACGATCTGGATGTTCCACCCGTGGCGGGCACCGAACCGCCCGGCGATGAGCAGGGCGGTGGCGAGCCCGCCCACCGCGGCGGCGGCCGCCAGGGCCGCATACCCGTCGGCACCCTTGCCGAACAGCTCCTCGGACACGGCCGGCAGGAACGTCATGTAGGAGAAGCCGAACATGGTGACCACCAACGACGTGACCAGCAGCGGTCCCAACGGCGGGTTGGCCCGCACGTAGGCGATGCCGCTGCGCAGCTCGGCCACCGGCGAGCGTTCGGTGGCATCGGGCCGCGGCACCCCGGCGGTGACCGGCACGCGCAGCACGCACACGGTGGCGGCCAGGCAGGCGATGGTGCCGACGACGTAGACACCGGTCGGTCCGCTCCAGGCCGCCGCCATCAGCACGCCGGCCAGGAACGGGCCGACGATGCGGTTGAGGTTCATGGAGATCTGCGACAGCGCCACCGCGTTGTGCAACAGGTCCCGACCGACCAGCTCGACGGTGAGGGCCATGCGGGCCGGCACGATGAAGGCGAAGATGACCGCTTCGGCGCCCGAGGCCACCAGCAGCATCCAGTAGGTGAGCCGGTCGGTGGCCAGCGCGGCGAACAGGGCGGCGCTCAGCAGCGCCATGGCGAACACCATCCACGCCGTCACCCGGCGCTTGTTGAGCCGATCGGCCATCACCCCGCCGATGGGCGTGCAGATCACCGAGACCACGCCGTAGGCCAGCGTGACCGCGCCCAGCCCGGCCTTGGTGCCGCTCAGCTCGTGGGCCAGCCAGCCCCGGGCGATCATCTGGGCGAAGATGGCCAGGAAGTACAGCACCGTGGCCGTCCACACGTAGCGGAACGACGGCACCGCCAGCGCGGCGAACGTACCGCCCGGTGCGGCGGCGCGGTCGCCGGCGGATTGGTCGTCCTCGTCGGCGTCGGTCGCCATGGGCCTGCTCACGCCCCGGCGCCGGGACGCTTGAGGGTGATGACCCGGTCCTTGACCCGCCAGCCGGCGGGGGTCTTGACCACGACGTCGCGGTAGGAGGCGGTGCCGGTTCGACGCTCCGGCAGCAGGGCGATGATGCGGAAGCTCATCCGCACGGTGCCGTCGGGCTCCTCATCGGCGTAGATGTTGGTCATCAGGTGGGTGCGCGGGTGCTGTGCGTCGGTGTCCATGTACCGCTGGATGGCGGTGAGGCCCTCGAGGCGCGGGCCGCCCAGGTCGGTGAGGTCGAACACGGCGTCCTCGGTGAAGATGCGGGCGAGCCGGGGCCAGTCACGGTCGTCGATGGCATCGCCGTAGCGGCCCGGCAGTTCGTGCAGTTCGAGTCGATCGGCGGCGTCCATGGCCCGGAGTGTACGCCCGGGGGCGCACGGGCATGCGGGCCCCTACGATGCGCAGCGTCCGTGACGGGCGCCGTTCGGGGGAACGGGCGGCCCGGGCGGCGCTGTCGGGGGAGGACGTTGGTGGCCGCGTTGTTGGAAGGCATCCGGGTGGTGGACTTCACCCAGGCCTTGTCGGGTCCCACGTTGACCCGCTACCTGGCCGAGCTCGGCGCCGAGGTGGTCAAGATCGAGCAGCCGGGCGGCGACATCACCCGCTTGTCGGCCACCGTGCGGGACGGCCGCAGCGGCTACTTCGCCTCGGTGAACCGCAACAAGCGCTCGCTGTGCGTCGACCTGCACGACCCCCGAGGGGTGGCGCTGGTGGACCGGCTGGTGGCGGGGGCCGACGTGGTGGCGGAGAACTTCCGTCCCGGGACGATCGCCCGGCTCGGCTTCAGCTGGGAACGGCTGTCGGCGCTGAACCCCCGGCTCATCCTGTGCTCGATCTCGGCGTTCGGCCAGGAGGGCCCCCTCGCCGGTCTGGCCGGTTACGACGGGGTGGCCCAGGCGTACTCGGGGGTCACCTCGCTCAACGGACTGCCCGGCGGTGAGCCGTCGATGGCGGGCGCCGCGCTGGGCGACGTGCTGACCGGTGTGAACGCGGTGGCCGCGGTGCTCGGCGCGCTGTACCACCGGGAGCGCACCGGGGCCGGGCAGCAGGTGGAGGTGTCGCTGTTGTTGTCCTACATGCAGGCCCACGACATGTCGATCCAGTCGTTCTCGTTGACCGACGGGGCGGTGGTGCAGACCCGATCGGGGCGGTTCCACCCGTTGGCCTGCCCCTACGGCATCTTCGCCTGCCGCGACGGCTACCTGTTCGTGTGCGCCGCCGCCGACCGGCACTGGCGGGACCTGTGCGCCGCCATGGACCGGCCCGAGCTGGCCGACGCCGGCGGTGGCCATCCGTGGGCGGTGCGCTCGTCGCGGGAGCGGTGCAAGGACGAGGTGAACGCCTTCATCGAGGCGTGGTTGGACACGTTGGCGTCGCGCGACGCCGCCCTGGCGTTGCTGCAGCGGCACCGCGTACCGGTCGGTCCGGTGTTCAGCATCGACGAGGTGGTGCGCTCACCCGAGCTGCGGGCCGCCGGGGCGGTGCGCACCGCGTCGGACCCGGTGTTCGGGTCGTTCGAGGCGCCGGGGGCACCGCTGCGGTTCTCGGGGGTGGACGAGGTGCCCGATGGCGAGGCGCCGTTCCTGGGCGAGCACAACGAGGAGGTGGCGCAGGCTGGGCCGGCCTCAGTACCGAGGAGTACGGCGAGCTGTGCACGGCCAGGGTGCTGCGGGCCGAGCCGGTGGCGCCGCCCGTCACGCCGGGCCGAGTAGGTCCCAGGCGTTGCCCCACGGTCCTCGAACACCGCCACCGTACCGTACGGTTCAGTACGGGGGGCGGTGCGGAGTCGCACACCGGCGGCCACCAGGCGACGGTGGGCGGCGTCGAAGTCGTCCACCCGCAGGAACAGGCCGACCCGGCCGCCGAACTGCCCACCGATGGCGGCCTGCTGGGCCGGCCCGTCGGCGGGGCGAGCAGCAGACCCGTCTTGACGCCGGGCGGACGGACCACCACCCAGCGCTTCGGCCGGCCGTCGTTGGTGGTCGACGGCGAGTCCTCCGTCAACCTCGAAGCCGAGCACGTCCACGAAGAAGGCGATGGCCCGGTCGTAGTCGTCGACGATCAGGGCGACGTGCTCGAGGTGCATCCGGCGAACGCTAGATGCAGGGCGGACGATCACGCCTCGCCGTCGGCCACTTGCAGATAGACCAGTCCGTTGCCGTCCGGGTCGGTGAACGAGAACATCGGTGGCATCCCGTCGAGGTGCAGGACCGCGTCGTTGTGCAGCGTGACGCCCGAGTGCCGGATCCGATCGTGTGCCTCGTGGGCGTCGGTGGTGCCCATCCGGATCGCCATCGGGATCTCGCTGTCGGGCGGGAGCAGCACGATCGCCACGTCCGAGCCCGGCGGCACCACCTCGACCAGTCGGGCCCGGGCCAGACCTCGGCGTCGGTGCGGACCTCGCAGCCGAGCACCTCGGTGTAGAACTTCAGCGCTTCGTCCTGGTCGGCCACCGGAACCGACACGCTCAACACCCTCGTCGTCTTCGCCATGGGGATCACCTTCCGTCGTGGGTCACGGGCGCTCGACAGGTCTCCTATCGGACGAGATCGGCACGGGGTGTTCATCGGCGACCGTCGAATCAGGAACGCTGGGTCCGGAGCGTGTGCGGCCAACGTCGTCGGCGGCGGCAGGTGTCGCCGTGGGCAGTGCGGGGTGCGCTCCCGCCCGCGAGCGCAACCTAGAGCACGTCGGGCTCGATTCGACGTCGACTCGCCGGGGACGCAGAGCGAACGGTCCCACGACACACGCCCGCCGCAACATGCCCACCCGGCCGGCGTGCCGGCCATCTGCCGGGCCCGCCCGTCGGCGCGGGCGAGCAGCAAACCCGTGCGGGCGCCGGGCGTGCGGAGCACCACCGAGCGCTTGGGCCGCCGCTCGTTGGTGGTCGACGGCGCGTCCTCCACGATCCCGAACCCGAGCACGTCCACGAAGGAGCCGGGCCCGGTCGTCGTCGTCGACGAGCAGGGCGACGTGCTCGGACCCCACGACCGGCGGGTGCCGGCTGCCCCGCTGGACAGGTGCGGCCGACGGAGGCCGGGCGTCGTTCGTCTGATCGAACAATTGTTTGCCAATCCGAACGAACGCCGCTATGCTGGCGCCCATGAAGGAGGCGGTGGGTACGGCGTTCGAGAAGGTGCAGCTCGCACTGCGCGAGCTCGCCGAGCTGTGCGCACCCGTCCCTGCGGACGAGTTGGCCGAGGTAGCCGCCACCGCCCAGACCATCTGCAACATCGCGGAAGCACTGCGCCGCCTCACCTTCGACCAGGTCTCCCGTTCGGGGTGCTGGGAGGACGACGGTTTCCGGTCGGCCGGCCGTTGGCTCGCCCAGCACACCGGTGCGCCGGCGGGCACAGCCAGCGTTGCCTGCCGTCAGGCGGCGGCGTTGCGCTCCATGCCCCACAGCCATGCTGCCGCCATCGAGGGCGCACTCCACGCCGGCCACATCGAGGCACTCACCGCCTGCCGGCGGGCCGCGCCCGATGCGTACACCAGCGAGGTCGACGAGCGCCTCGTCGCACTGGCCGGCGATGCCGCGGCGTTCCGCGCCGCGGTGGTCGCCTTCCGCCGGGACGCATCCGACCCCCACCGCCCACCGAGGGCATCCACCTTCAGCCTGTCGGAGCGGCCGGGCGGTGGGCAGCGAGGCTCGCTCCACCTCGACGATGAAGACGCCGCCATCGTGCACGCCGCGCTCGACCGGCGGATCGCCCACCGGCTCCGGGCCAAGCGCAACGGTGACAGCACGCTCGACGGCGCCACGATCGCCCAGCTCCGCGCCCAGGCGCTGGTCGACCTGTGCGACGCAGACCTACGGCGCGACCCCGATCGGCGCCGAGCGCCCGACCGCCACCGCATCGCCGTCATGCTCCAGGCCGACGCCGAGGGCAACATCGCACCGGTCGGGCACCTCCCGACCGCATCCACCTGCGACGCCGAGCTGTTCCGCCTTGTGCTCGGCGCCGAGGGCGAGGTGCTCGACGTGGGCCGGGCCACGCGCACCTGGTCGGCCGCCCAGGCGGACGGCATCATCCGGCGGGACGGGCACTGCGTGTTCCCGGCTATGACGCCCCGCCTGGCTGGTGCGACATCCACCACTGCCACGAATGGGCGGTGCCACCGACATCGGCAACGGCACGCTGCTCTGTCGATGGCACTCATTCCTTCGTCCACCGCCGTCGATGGCGGATCGAGCTCGATCAGCACCAACGGCCGACCTCTTCATCAGACCGGACGGGTCGACCCTCGGGCGAAATCGGCGATGCTGGTGCCGTCCGCGGCTGATCTCCGGGCACGCCATGGGGAAGATCTGAAAGCCATGAACCGCACCATCACCTCGACGGCACGTCGCCGGCACACCGGCCTCGAGCAACAACCGGTAGAAGTTGATGCCCTCGTCGCAGCGGGTCGCACTCGTTGACGCTGATGACCACCGGTGGCAGGCCCCGCACGTCATCCGCGGCGAAGCTCGGCCAGGCCAGCGGTCACCGGCCTCTGTACGCCTCGATGCCGTAGCCCATGCGGCCCTGGTTGTTGTGCAGGTCCAGGAAGATCCCGTTGTTCTCCACCGAAGACGGGCAGCGCGCATCGGGCCAGGCGCCCAGGATGTACGGGCACAGCGCGTACAGGCCCTGACGAGGTCCACCCGGCCGTCGCGCAAGAGCTCAGCCCCGGTGGCCAGCGTGAGGTTGCCGCCGCTTCTCGCTCTCCCCGGCCACCACGAAGCTCGGCGTCGATGCCCAGGCGGTCGGCCTCGGCCACCAGCCAGTGCACGCCCGACACGCAGTCGTTGAGCCCCGCCGGGTACGGCGCCACCTCCGGCGCCGAGGAGGCCACCACCGCGTTGCGGAAGTCCACCATCGCCACCGCCACACCGCAGGCGGCGATGATGCGGCCCACGCCCGGTAGTTGCCGTCGAAGGCCGACATGGTGGCCGCGCCGCCGCCGTGGATGGTACACGCACGCGGCCGCTCCACGCCGTCGGGCCGGATGAACCGCACCTTGATCGTGTTGCCGTCCGGCTGGGAGGTGAACTCCTCCACCGTCGTGGTGAGGCCGGTGGACGGTGCCAGCTCCTCGTTGTCGGCCCGCTCGGCGAAGGCGGTCATGACCGCCCGGCCGGCAACCGCCTTCTCCGACTGGTTGCGCTCGAGCACCTCCTCGCGGCTGGCCATGTCCCGGCCGCCCATGGCCGGCATCTTGCCGAACAGGCGCTTGATGCGCGGGTCGATGCGAGGGTCCTCAGAGAGTTTCGACATCGCCGGATCCTACGGCGCCGGCCGCCACCGCCGCCTCGATCCGGTCCGCTGTCCAGCCCGCTCGGCCAGCACCTCCCGGAGGCTGACCGCAGGTGGGCGCGGCGGCGCAGGCGGGTCGGCGTGCCGGAGTAGAGATCGAATCCCGTACCGCTCGGATGGCCCCTCGGTGGGGTGGTCCACCACCGGCAGGAAGTCCACGGCTTGGAGGTGGGGGTCCTCATGCGCCCGGGCAAGGTCCATGACGGCTTTGGCGTCGGGATCGAGTGCGCCTCACAGAACGCGAGCCACTCCCCCACCGTCTTGGACGGCGCGAACTCGTCGAGCAAGCCGTAGAGCGCCGAGCTGTTGGCGATGCGATCGGTGTGGCGAAGTGGGGATCGTCAGCCAGCTCCGGCCGGCCGGCGAAGCCGAAGAAGTCGCGCCAGTTGGCATCGGTGTACGGCATCAGGCATGCCCAGCCATCCGCGCACCGGTACGGCCGGCGGAAGGGGCTCAACGCCCGCACGTAGCCGATGTCGCCCAGCGGGGGCTCGTAGATGGCGCCGCCGTGGTGCTCGGCCAGGTTGAACGCCACCATCGTCTCGAACATCGGGACCTCGATGGCCTGTCCACGCCCCGAGCGCTCCCGATGGAACAGCGCCGCCATCACGGCCTGGGTCACGTGCAGCGCACACCTTGTCGGCCACCACCGCCGGCGAGTACCCCGGCCGTCCCTGCATCGCTTCCGATGAGGTCGGCATAACCGGACGCGGCCTGGATGGCGTCGTCGTAGGCGGCCCGGCCGGCGTAGGGCCCCGACGAACCGAAACCGTTGGCCACGCAGTGCACCAGCCGCGGGTGACGGGCGCACAGCGTGGCGGCATCGAGCCCGAGCCGCTCCAGTGCCGAGGCCCGCATGTTGGTCAGCAGCACGTCGGCGCCGGCGACCAGATCGGCGGCGGCCGCCGCGCCCTCGGGGTGCTTGAGGTCGAGTGCCACCGAGCGCTTGTTGCGGTGCACGTTGAGCTAATCCGTTCATGCCCGGCGGTGCGGTGGGGTCGACAGGAACGCCTCGCCCCCCACCCCTTCGAGGCGGATCACGTCGGCACCGTGGTCGGCCAGCATGCGGGCGGCGAGCGGCCCCATCAGCACGGTGGTCAGATCGATGACACGGATTCCCTCGAAGGCGCCTATCACGCCGCCAGTCTTGCAGAGCCCATCGGCTACGCTGTAAGTATGACCGCCGTCACGTCGCTGCCGAACCCGATCTACCCGTCGTTCTGGACGCGCGAGCAGGCCGAGATCGAAGCCGACCTCGCCACCCTTCGCCGGGAAGCGCCGGTTTCCTTCCACGAAGAGCCCGAGATGCCCGAGGGCCTGCCGCTCGAGCGCGGTCCCGGGTACTGGGCGGTCACGAAACTCGACGACATCCTCCACGTGTCCAAGCACCCCGAGCTCGTCTGCTTCGGCCAAGGGCATCACTGTCACCGACTTCCCGCCGGGCTTCGACGAGTTCTTCGCTCGATGATCGCCATGGACGACCCGCTTCACGCCCGGCTGCGTCGCATCGTGTCGGCCGGCTTCGCCGCGCATGCTCGGCCGGCTCGAGGAGAGCGTGCAGCAGGTGGCCGCCCGCATCGTCGACGACGTGCGCGACCGCGGCGAGTCTCGACTTCATCACCGACTGGGCCGCTGCGCTACCGCTCAAGATCGTCTGCGACCTGATGGGCATCCCTGAGCGGACTCGGAGTACCGCTTCTCGTGCCTCCTGACCGCACCAACGTGATCCTCGGCGCTTCGATCCCGAGTACGTGCCCGACGAGGACCGACATCGTCACCGCACCTCGGCCTGCCGGCGGGGACCTCGCCGCGCTCATGCAGCGGGTGGCCGAGTCCAAGAAGGGCGGCGACGGCACCGACCTCACGTCGATGTTGATCAACGCAAAGGGTGCCCGACGACGAGCCGAGCCTGTCGACCTCGCCAGCTTCTTCATCCTGCTGGTGGCGGCCGGCAACGAGACCACGCAACGCCATCGGCTGGGGCCTGCACTTCCTCACGCAGAACCCACCCCGACCAGCGGGCGATCTGGCAGAACGACTTCGAGCGGGTCGCCCCCACCGCGGTGGAGGAGATCGTGGGCCAGCCCGGTGACCTACATGCGCCGCACCGCCACCCAGGACACCGTGGTCGGCGGGCAGCAGATCAAGGCCGGCGACAAGCTCTGCCTGTTCTACCTGTCCGCCAACCGTGACGAGGACCACTTCGTGGACCCCTACCGCTTCGACGTGCTGCGCTCACCGAACAACCACGTCGGCTTCGGTGGGCCCGGCCCGCACTACTGTCTCGGCGCCCACCTCGCCCGAAGGGAGATCACGGTGATGTTCCGCGAGCTGTTCCACCGCCTGCCCGGCATCGTCGCCACCGGCGCGCCCCAGCCGCTGCAGGCCTCGTTCATCCACGGCGTCAAGCACCTCGCGGCGTCGGCATGATCCTCGACGCCCACCACCACCTCTGGCCGGGTTACACCGTCGACGAGCTGCACGCCGACATCGGCACCGTCGACGTCGTCGGCACCGTGTTCGTCGAGTGCCACTCGAACTACCGCACCGACGGGCCACCCGAGCTGCGCTCGCTCGGTGAGACCGAGTTCGTCACCGGTCAGGCCCGGCGGGCGATCGAGCTCGGCGGCCCGCCGATCGTGGCCATCGTCGGCAACGTCGATCTCACCCTGCCCAACGCCGAGGACGTGCTCGCCGCCCACGTCGAACTGGCCGGTGGCCTGTTCCGGGGCGTGCGCCACACCACCGCCTGGGATCCGTCACCCATGAACAACGCGGCGCCCCGCGGCGCCATGATGAGCGAGGAAGCGTTCCGCAACGGGGTGCGCACGCTGGGCCGCCTGGGCCTGAGCTTCGACTGCTTCTGCTTCCACCCGCAGCTGACCGAGGCCGCAGCGCTGGCCGCCGCCTGTGACACCACCATCGTGCTCAACCACTTCGGTGTGCCCATCGCCGGCGGGCCCTACCGCGGCCGCACCGAGGAGACCAGGGCGCTGTGGAAGACCGGCATCACCGCCATGGCCGCGCAGCCCAACGTGGTGTGCAAGCTCGGCGCCGTCATCCGGCCGCTGTCGGGCGAACGCTGGGACCGCCAACCGGCCCCGCCCACCGCCGAGGAGGTCGCCCGGGCCTGGGGCGACGAGATCCGCTTCGTCATCGACGCGTTCGGGCCGCACCGCTGCCTGTTCGAATCGAACTTCCCCGTCGACAAGCCGTGTGTGCCCTACGCCGTGCTGTGGGAGGCGTTCGCCATCGCCAGCGCCGGCTACAGCGCCGCCGAACGACAGGACCTGTTCCACGACACCGCCGCCCGGGCGTACCGCATCACAGCTCGATGACCCGATCGGCCAGGTGACGGGTGTCCGCCGGGTCCGCACAGGCCACGATGGTGGTCCGGCCCCGGCGGGCCAGGCGGTCGGCCAGCCAGCGGCGCACGGCCACGCCGCCGCGCGTGTCGATCGCCCCGAACGGATCGTCGAGCAGGATGATCGAGGACCGGCCCGCCAGCGCGATGGCCAGCGCCACCCGCTGCGCCTCACCGCCCGACAACGTCCAGCCCGGGCGGCCGGCCACACCGGGGTGCACCCCCAGGTCCTCGAGCAGGCCCATGGCCTCGCGCTTGGTGGTGTGCACGGCACCGTTCCCGTTGGCCATCGCCGCCACCACCTGGTCCACCGCCGACACCTCGTGCACCAGCTCCGGGCGCTGACGCAGGTAGCTGACCGAGCGGTGCTCCGGTGGCACCCACACCCCGGCAGCCGGATCGTCCCACACGCGGCCCGAGCCCTCGATGCGGCCTCCCTCGATCCGCAGCACCCCGGCCACCGCGTCGAGCACCGTCGACTTCCCACCACCGATGTCGCCCACCAGGCCCACGACCTCACCCGGTGCCACGGTGAGCTCGATCGACAGGGTGAACGCCTCCCGCCGGAGCAGTGCCGCGACGGAAAGCTCGTTCATGGGCGTCAGTCTGGCCGAAAACCGGGTCGGTTCCGCCAGTCCCGGTAGCGGTCGGGCAGGCAGCGGGCGCACGGCCGGTACCCGGCGGCCACCGCCGTGGCCTCGTCGGCGAAGAACACCCGGTGGCGGACGTAGCCACCCCGGGCGATGGCCCGCAACGCCGTGGGGCAGTCGAGCCGGCCGTAGATGCGGGTGCCCCGGTGGCCGCCGAGCCCGCCCGGTGTGGGGCTGTCATAGGGGCGCCCGTCCGGGCCGATCAACCGCCAGGTTCGCTCCACGGAGGAAGCCTAGGGTGACGGGATGCACATCGACGGTAGCTGTGACCCCCGCTTCGAGGCCGTGCGCGACGCGTTCGCCTCCAACTTCACCGATGGTCTGGACGTGGGCGCCTCCGTCGCCGTGGCGGTCGACGGCGAACTGGTGGTCGACCTGTGGGGCGGTCACCTCGACGTCGAGCGCACCCAGCCGTGGCAGCGCGACACGTTGGTCAACGTGTTCTCCACGACGAAGACGATGAGCTGCCTGGCCCTGCTGGTGTGCGCCTCCCGCTCCCTGGTGGACCTCGACGCTCCCGTGGCCCGCTACTGGCCGGGTTTCGAGGCAAGCGGCAAGGACGGCGTGCTCGTGCGCCACCTCCTGGCCCACACCGCCGGACTGTCGGGCTGGAGCGAGCGCATCAGCACCGAGGACCTCTACGACTGGGAGAAGTGCACCACGCTGCTCGCCGCCCAGGAGCCGTGGTGGGAGCCCGGCTCCCGCAGCGGCTACCACGCCCTCACCCAGGGCTACCTGGTGGGCGAGGTCGTGCGCCGGGTGACCGGGCAGTCGGTGGGCGAGTTCTTCCGTGAGATCGCCGGGCCCATCGATTTCCACATCGGCCTGCCCGCCCAGCACGACGCCCGGGTGGCGCCGCTCATCCCCGCCCCGCCGCTGACCACCGCCATGGAGGGCGCCGGCGAGGACGTGCGCAAGTCGGTGGCGTGGCGCACCATGGCCAACCCCAAGCTCGAGGCGGTGACGTCGTTCACCGAGGCCTGGCGGCGGGCGGAGATCCCCGCCGCCGGCGGGCACGGCAACGCCCGCTCGGTGTGCCTGGCGCAGCACCCGGTGGCGTGCGGCGGCGGGAACCTGCTCAGCCCCGAGGTGTGCGAGCGCATCTTCGACGTGCAGGCCGCCGGGCGGGACCTGGTGCTGGGCATCGGGGTCACGGTCGGGGTGGGCTACGGGCTCAACTCCCCCAAGGCGCCGATCAGCCCCAACCCGCGGGTCTGCTACTGGGGCGGCTGGGGCGGTTCGCTCGTGGTCAACGACGTTGACGCCCGCATGACCATGGCCTACGTGATGAACCGCATGGGCGAGGGCACCGTCGGCGACGACCGGGCCCACCGCATCCTGCGCGCCACCTACTAGTGCGCGTGGTGTTCGCCCCACCGGCGGGCGAAGCGGCAGGCCTGCTGAGCCTGCCGTGGGCCACGCCGCTGGAACGGTGGGACGAACCGCGCCTGATCGTCGCCCGCAACACGGGCCTGCACCGCCACGTGGTGCGCTTCATCGCCGACGGCGGTCGCCTGTGGGCGGTCAAGGAGCTGCCCGAGCGGCTCGCCCGCCGGGAGTACGCCCTGCTGCGGCACCTCGCCGCGGTGGGCATCCCCGCGGTCGTGCCCCAGGGGGTGGTGGTGGACCGCGGCGACGGGCTCGACGCCGCCCTGGTGACCCGGTTCCTCGAGTACTCCACCACCTACCGGGCGCTGTTCAGCGAGCCCCGCGGGCTGCACCCCGCCGACGTGCTGCTCGACGCCATGGTGGAGCTGCTCGCCCGCCTGCACCTGGCCGGCTTCTACTGGGGCGACTGCTCGCTGTCGAACACGCTGTTCCGCCTCGACGCCGGCGCGCTGGTGGCCCACCTGGTCGACGCCGAGACGGCCGAGCTGCACCCGTCGCTGTCCGACGGCCAGCGCCGCACCGACGTGGACGGCGCCCGCGAGCGGGTGGTGGGCGAGCTGCTGGACCTGGCCGCCGGCGGGTTGCTGCGCGAGCAGCTCGACCCGTTCACCGTCGGCGACGAGCTCCTCCGCCGCTACGAGCAGCTGTGGGACGAGCTCACCGGCGACTGGGCCGTGGCCGCCGGCGAGGAGCAGCAACGCCTGCGCGAACGCATCGACCGGCTCAACCAGCTCGGCTTCGACGTGGAGGAGATCGAGCTGGTGTCCTCGGACGACGTGACCCGGCTGCGCATCACCACCAAGGTCAGCGAGACCGGCCGCAACCGGGCCGAGCTCTACCGGCGCACCGGCCTCATCGCCCAGGAGAACCAGGCCCGGCGGCTGCTCAACGACCTGGCCGCCTACAAGGCCTACCTCGAGCGCGATGACCGGGCGCTGTCCGACGCGGTGGCCGCCCACCGCTGGCTGGACGAGGTGTACGACCCGGTGGTCAGCACCATACCGATGAGTCTGGTCGACAAGCTCGATCCGGTGGAGGTGTTCCACGAGGTGCTCGAGCACCGCTGGTTCCTGTCCGAGCGGGCCGGCGCCGACGTTGGCACCGGCGCGGCGGCCGAGTCCTACTTCCGGGAGGTGCTGCCGGCCGTGCCCGACTCGCTCACGTCGGGCACCACCGCCCCGCCGGAGCTGTAGAGGTTGTCCCCGGTGGCCGGGTCGAACAGGTGCATGCGGCGGGTGTCGAACCACAGCTCGGCCTCCTCGCCACCGCGGATGCGGCTCTGCGGGTCGAGCGCGACGACGAGCTGGTTGCGCAGGTGCTCGCTGTCGAGCTCCCGGGCCAGCTCCTGCAGCTGCCGGTCCGTACCCGTCGGTACGTCGTAGGGGACGTAGGCGTACTGCTCGTTGCCCAACCACTCGATCACGTCCACCCGGGTGCGGAAGCGCACCCCCGCCTTGTCGGCGTCCACCAGGGAGGCGTCCTCGAAGCGTTCAGGGCGCACGCCCACCATGATCAGGTCGCGGTCGCCCACCGCAGCACGCATGGCGGCGTCGAGCGGCACCCGGACGAACGGCAGCACCAGCTCGCCGGCCTCCACCGGCGCCGGCACGAAGTTCATCGGCGGGGAACCGATGAAGCCCGCCACGAACATGTTGACCGGCTGCTCGTAGAGCTCGCGGGGCGACGCCACCTGCTGCAGTGATCCCTTGCGCAGCACCGCCACCCGATCGCCGAGGGTCATGGCCTCGGTCTGGTCGTGGGTGACGTAGACGGTGGTGACCCCGAGGCGGCGCTGCAACCGCAGGATCTCGGTGCGCATCTGGCCGCGCAGCTTGGCATCGAGGTTGGACAGCGGCTCGTCGAAGAGGAACGCGTCGGCGTTGCGCACGATGGCCCGGCCCATCGCCACCCGCTGCCGCTGCCCGCCCGAGAGGTTCGACGGCTTGCGGTCGAGGTGCTCGGTGAGCTCCAGCGTCTCCGCCGCCGCCGTCACCTTCCGCCGCACCTCCTCCTCGGGGTCCCGCCGAAGCAGGCGCAACGGGAAGGCGATGTTCTCGAACACGCTGAGGTGGGGTACAGCGTAGTTCTGGAACACCATGGCCAGGTTGCGCTGGCGCGGCGCCATCTCGTTGACCCGCTGCCCACCGATGAGCAGCTCGCCGGAGGTGATGTCCTCCAGGCCCACGATCATCCGCAACAGGGTGGACTTCCCGCAGCCCGACGGGCCCACCAGGATCATGAACTCGCCGTCGGCGATGTCGAGGCTCACGTCGTTGACGGCCGGGAACCCGTCGCCGTAGCGCTTGACGATGTTGCGCAGGTTGATAGCTGCCATGTCGGTCCTTCCTCAGCCCTTCACCGCACCGGCGGTGAGACCGGCCACGATGCGCCGCTGGAACAGCAGCACCAGGATCACCACCGGGATGGTCACCACCACCGACGCCGCCATCACCGCGGTCACCGGCGATTCGAACTGCGATGCGCCGGTGAAGAACGACAGCGCGGCGGGCACGGTCCGGGCCGAGTCGGTCGAGGTGAGCGAACTGGCCAGCAGGAACTCGTTCCAGCAGAAGAAGAACGTGAGGATGGCCGTGGTGAACACCCCCGGCGCGGCCAGCGGCACGATGACCTTGCGGAACGCCTGCCAGGCGGTGGCGCCGTCCACCTGGGCGGCCTGTTCCATCTCCCAGGGGATCTGCCGGAAGAACGCCGACATCGTCCAGATCGACAGCGGCAGCGCGAACGTCAGGTAGGGCAGGATCAGGCCGATCCACGTGTCGTAGATGCCGAGGCCCCGCCACATGTCGAACAGCGGGCCCACCAGCGCGGCCTGCGGGAACATGGCGATGGCCAGCGCCAGCGACAGCAGCACGTTCTTGCCCGGGAAGTCGAGCCGGGCGATGGCGTAGGCGGCGAACATGGCCACCACCACCGAGAGCGCCGTGGCGATGAGGGCGATGCCGAAGGAGTTGCGTAGCGCGGCGGTGAACAGCGAGTTGTCGAACACCGTGCGGTAGTTCTCCCACGTCCAGGTGGAGGGCAGGAACCCGGGGTCGCCCGAGCGCAGCGTGGCCGGATCCTTGAACGACAGCGACACCATCCACGCCAGCGGGAACAGCGCCCACAGCAGCACGAGGGCGCCCCACAGCGACCACCAGTTGGAGGTACGACGACCGTCCATCAGCGTTGCCCCTTCATCTGTCCGAGATTGGTGCGGAAGCCCTTGATGAACACGAAGGCGATGAGCACCACCGTCAGGAACAGCAGCACCGACACCGCCGAGCCGGCGCCCAGGTTCACCAGCGACACGTTCTGGCGGTAGGCCAGGAACGACAGCGTCTCGGTGTCGTTGGCGCCGCCGGTCATCACGAACGGGTTGTCGAAGATGCGCCAGGCGTCGAGGGTGCGGAACAGCAGCGCCACCATGATCGCCGCCTTCATGTTGGGCAGGATCACCTTCTGCAGCCGCTGGCGGGCGGTGGCGCCGTCAACCGTGGCCGCCTCCAGCAGCTCGTGGGGCACCTGCACCAGGCCGGCCAGCAGCAGCAGGGAGATGAACGGCGTCGTCTTCCAGATCTCCGACAACGTGATCACGAACAGCGAGCTCCACCGGCCACCGAACCAGTTGAAGTCGCCCAGCCCGAACCACTGGTTGATGAACCCGGAGTCGAGCTGGAAGGCGTAGCGCCACACGAAGGCCGAGACCACCGTGACAATACCGTACGGTATGAGGATGCCGGTGCGGACCAGCGAGCGGCCCCGCAGCACCTTGTACATCACCCAGGCGAAGGCGAAGCCCAGCACCAGCTCCACCGCCACCGACACCGCGGTGATCACCGTGGTGGTGACGACGTCGCCCCACCAGATGGGATCGGACAGCACGGTGGCGTAGTTGCGCAGGCCCACGAACTCGCGGCCGCCGGGGTCGGTCAGGCGGTAGCGGTACAGCGACAGCACCACCGCGTAGAGCAACGGGTAGGCGGTGACCGCCACCATGACCAGGAACGAGGGGGCGGCCAGCAGCAGGCCGAGCCGGCGTTCGTGCCGGGCCCGGTCGGTGCGGACCGGCCCGGTGACGGTGGCGTCGTCGCCGGTTGCGCCCGACAACCCGCGGCTTCGCCCGCGGCTCCGGATGGCGGTGGTGTTCACAGCAGTCGCTCCCCGGCCAGGACCTGTCGCATGAACGAGGCGGTGTCCGCCGGCGTTCGCAGCGGGTCGACGTCACGAGCGGGGTGCCAGCTGCGCTGCACCGACTGCGACACGTCGCCGTAGTACGGCGTCAGCGGTCGCGGGGCGGCGGCGGCGATCGAGTCGCGGATGAGATCGGCCATGGGGAACGCCTCGCGCACGGCCGGGTCGTCGTACACCGCAGCCCGGGCGGCGGGGTTGCCCGACTCCAGCATGTACTGGGTGCCGGCCTCCACGGTGAGCAGGCAGCGCAGGGCGGCCAGCGCCTCGTCGGGGTGGTCGGTGAAGCTGCCGATGGCCAGGTTGATGCCGCCCAACGGCGGTGCGCTCTCGAGTCGGGCGTCGACCCGCGGGTAGCGGGCCCAGCCGATGTCCTCGAACGTCTCCTGGGTGATCGCCCCCGACGCCACCGACGCCTGGGCGGCGGCGTAGACGTAGGGCCAGTTGACCATGAACGCGCCCTGGTCGCCCTGGAACGTGGAGCGGGCCTCCTCCTCGCCGGCGGTGGTCAGGTCGGCCGGTGCGGCCGATGAGCGGGCCAGGTCGGCCACCACCTGAGCCGCCGCCCGCCCGGCGGGCGAGTCGAGGGCCGGCGTGGCCTCGGCGCCGGCACCGGGGTCCTCCACGATGGCGCCGCCGGCGCTGGACACCAGGGCGTTGATCCACACCATGTAGCCCTCGTAGCGGCGGCCCTGCACCCCGAAGCGCTTGCCCTCGGAGGCGGCCGCGTCGATCAGCTCCGCCCAGGTGACGTCCTCGGCGGTGGGGTCCACCCCGGCCGCCTCGGCCACCGACCGCCGGAACCACAGCAGCTGGGTGTTGGCCCAGAACGGCGGGGCCACCAGCTGCCCGTCCCAGGAGGCGGTCTGCAGCGGCGCCTCGAGCACCCCGTCGGTGAAGGCGGCCACGTCGGCGGCGTCGGTGATGGGGCGCAGGTAGCCGGCGTTGGCGAACTCGGCCACGAACGGCGGGTCGAGGCTCATCAGGTCGATCGAGGTGTCCTTGGCGGCGAGGCGCCGCACCAGCTGCTCGCGCTGGGCGTCGGCCTCGTTGGGCAGGACCTGGGTGGTGATGCGGAACGCGCCGCCCGATGCGTCGCTGCACTGGCGGGCCAGCGTGGCCTGACCGCCGTTGTCGGGGTTGGTGTACCACACGAGCGTCGGGGCGCCGTCGTCGTCGCCCCCGCACGCCGCCAGCCCGGCGGCGCCCAGCGCCAGCGCCAGCCAGCCCCGCGCCACCCTGCGCCGCAAGGTCATGAGCCTCTCCTCTCCCCCGTGGTGCGCTCTGTTCCCGCCCCGGCCGCCTCGTAAACAGTCAGGCTCCGATCTGAAAGGATGACGAACGGCGCAACGGCCGGGACGGGAGAGAGATGGCAGACGCAGGGCAACCCGCCGAGACGTGGGCCAGCCGCAGCGGGTTCATCCTGGCCACCGTCGGCTCGGCGGTGGGGATCGGCAGCATCTGGAAGTTCCCCTACGAGGTGGGCGCCAACGGCGGCGGCGCGTTCGTGCTGGTGTACGCCATGGGGCTCGCGTTGGTGGTGGTGCCCCTGCTGTTCGCCGAGCTCGCCATCGGCCGCCGCGGCGCCGGCGACGCCGCCACCAGCCTGGCCACGGTGGCGGTGGCCGAGGGGCGCAGCGCCCGCTGGGCCGGGGTGGGCGTGCTCGGCGCGCTGACCTCGTTCGGGATCCTCAGCTACTACTCGGTGATCGGCGGCTGGACGCTCGCCTACGCGGTGGACACTGCGGTGCGGGGCCTGCCGGGCGCCGATGCCGCCGCCGTGCAGGGCCGCTTCGACTCGTTCCTGGCCTCGGGCGGGCTGATGACGTTGACCCACGGCCTGTTCCTTGCCGCGGTGGCCGCGGTGGTGGCGCGCGGCGTGCAGCGCGGCATCGAGCGGTCGATGAAGGTGCTCATGCCCCTGCTGGGTGTGCTGCTGGTGTCGCTGGCGGTGTGGTCGAGCGTGGAGGGCGACGCCGCCGAGGCGGCGAGGTTCCTGTTCGTGCCGGACTTCGGCGATCTCAGCGGGCGGGCGGTGCTCGACGCGCTCGGGCTGGGCTTCTTCTCGATCGGCGTGGGCCTCGGCCTGATGATCACCTACGCCGCCTACAGCGCCCCCGAGACCGACCTGCGCGAGGTGGCGGTGGTCAGCGTGCTGGCCGACTCGGCGGTGTCGTTGGTGGCCGGCATGGCCGTGTTCCCCATCGTGTTCGCCCACGGGCTCGACCCCGCCAGCGGGCCGGGCCTGGTGTTCGTGTCGCTGCCGCTGGCCTTCGCCGACCTGCCCGGCGCCCGGGTGGCGGCGGTGGCGTTCTTCCTGCTGCTGTTCGTGGCCGCGCTGGCCTCGGCCACCTCGATGCTGGAGGCGGTGGCGGCGGTGCTCGGCCGGCGCCTCGGTTGGGGGCGGCGCCGGGCGGTGGCGGTAGCCGGCGCGGCCGCGTTCGTCGTGGGTCTGATCACGGTCGGCTCGTTCAACTGGTGGGCCGACGTGCACCCGCTCGGCTTCATCGACCGCTACGCGACGGCCTCGGCCTACGACCTGCTCGACGAGCTCACCTCCAACGCGCTGCTGCCGCTGGGCGGTCTGGCGCTGGCCATCTTCGCCGGCTGGGTGACCGCCGGACGGGTGGTGGCCTCCGAACTGGACCTGCACCCACGGGGCTCGCCCAGCTGCGCATCCTGTTGCGCTTCGTCGCCCCGGCGTTGATCGTGGCCGCCACCATCGGCGCCCTCGCCTAGGCTCCGCAGCACGGGCCGGGGCCGGAACCGGCCGGGCCGCAGGGAGGTTGGACCGGTGTCGCACGGCGATGACGTGGTGCTGGTGGCCTCGGCCGGCGCCTACCGGCTCGGTGCGTTCCTGACCGCCGCCCGAGCCCTGGGCCGCACCGTCACCGTGCTGACCGACGCGACGGTGCCGCTGGGCGAGGCGGTGCACACGGTGTCGCTGACCGCACCGGAGTCCTTGGCGAGCGTTGCGACCCGT
This sequence comes from Acidimicrobiales bacterium, assembly GCA_041394365.1. Taxonomy (GTDB): domain Bacteria; phylum Actinomycetota; class Acidimicrobiia; order Acidimicrobiales; family CAIXPF01; genus CAIXPF01. The sequence continues at coordinate 154,153 of JAWKIM010000019.1, read as the reverse complement.
TTCCGCCGGCCGGTTGGCGCGGTCGTCGGGGTGGACGGCGCCGCCCTCGAGGCCGCCGCCGTGCTGGCCGAGCTGCTCGGGCTCGACGCCAACCCGGTGACGGCCGTCAGAGCCGCGACCCACAAGGACGCCCAGCGGCGCCTGGTGGCCGAGCTCACCCAGGTGGCCCAGCCCCCGTTCGCCGTCGTACCGCTGGGTATTGATGCGGGTCGGGCGGCGCTCGACGTCGGCCTGCCGGCGGTGGTCAAACCGGTGTCGCTGCAAGCGAGCTGCGGCGTGGTCCGGGTGGCGGACCCGCTCGACGCCCGGGCCGCTGCGCACCTGGCCCGCTCGCTGGCCGGTGGCGACGGCCCCGTGCTGGTCGAACGGTTCGTGCCCGGCGGCGAGGTGGCGGTGGAGGGCCTGCTCGATCACGGCGAGCTGCACGTGCTGGCCATCTTCGACAAACCGGACGCGCCGCAGGGCCCGACGTTCCCCGAGACGATGTTGGTCACGCCCTCCACGCTCGCACCGGACGCGCAGCGGCGCCTGGCCACCGACGCCACCGCGGTGTGCCGGGCGATCGGCCTGCGTCACGGACCGGTGCACCTCGAGTTCCGCATCGACCCCCGCGGCACCCCGGTGTTCCTGGAGCTGGCGGCGCGCACCATCGGCGGGCGGTGTGCATCGATGCTGCACTTCGGCGCCGGCACCACGCTGGAGGAGCTGGTGCTGCGCCAGGCGTTGGGGCTGCCGTTCGATCCGCGCCGCGACGGCGGGGCGGTGGGGGTGTGGATGGTGCCGGTGCCCGCCACCGGCACGGTGACGGGCATCGACGGTGTGGACCGCGCCCGGCGGGTGCCGGGCGTGGCCGAGGTGGTCATCGACGTGGTGGTGGGCGAGCGGGTGGAGGCCCTGCCCCGCAGCGGCCGGTACCTGGGCTTCGTGTTCGCCCGCGGCGAGCACCCCGACGAGGTGGCCGCCGCCCTGCACAAGGCCGCCGGCGAGCTCGCCGTCAGTACGGGTTGAAGTTGAGCTTCAGACCGGGCCGGGACCAGGTGGTCACCTTGAGCGTGCCGCTCAGGCTGCAGGTGATGTAGGCGGTGGTGAGATCCGGCCCGCCGAAGCAGATGTTGGTGGTGAGCGGATCGTCGGTGGGCACGTGCACCACGCTGCCGTCGGCGGGGTCGATGTCGCTGATGCCACCGTTGCGGATGGTGGCCACGCACACGTGCCCGGCGCCGTCCACGGCGAGGCTGTCGAGCAGCTGCTCGCCGGGCAGGCCCACCACGAGATCACCGCGGGTCTTCTTGCCGAACCTGGCATCGAGCACGCCCGGCTCGGCGATCTTCCACTTGCGCACCCGACCGGTGTGGGTCTCCGCCACGTACACGGTGGACTCGTCGGGCGACAGGCCGACCCCGTTGGGGCCTTCCAAAGGGAACACGACCTCGGTGACCGAGGAGCCGTCGGGCCGGGCGTAGTACAGCCCGCCGCGGTCCTGCGAGCGTTCCCACGTCTTGCCGTGGTCGGTGAACCAGAAGCCGCCGGTGCGGTCGAACACCAGGTCGTTGGGGCCCTTGAGCGGCACGCCGTCGACCTCGGTGTAGAGCGTCTCCACCTTGCCGGTGGCCACATCGACGGCCTGGATCGAGCCGCCCACGTAGCTGTCGAGCGTCTCGGCGATGCGCACCTGACCGTTGCGCACCACGGTGTCGAACCCGCCGTTGTTGCACACGTAGATGCGGCCATCGGGCCCGAAGGCGGCACCGTTGGGCCCGCCGCCGGTCTCGGCCACCACCTCGGTGGAACCGTCGGGGCGGACGCGGGTGAGGCGGCCGGCGGCGATCTCCACCAGGATCACGCTGCCGTCGGGCATCGCGATCGGTCCCTCCGGAAAGGCCAGGCCCTCGGCCATGATCCGCATCTCGCTCATCGTCTCCCCCGGAGCTCGGCTGTCGAAGCGGCGAGATCCTAGCCAGCGGCCCCCACGGGCGTCGCGGCTACGGTGCGCCGATGCACGCAGCACCGGCGGACGACGACGCCGATCCGTACCACGGGTTCCGACCCATGACGTGGCTCGACCTGTCCACCCTGCTGTTCGCCTCGGCGGCGATCGGCGTGGCGGTCACGGCCATCATGGAGAGCGTCGGCACGTCGTGGTGGGTGGTGATGGCGGCGTGCACGTTCGCGTACTCCGGCACCGGCGAGGTCGCCTACGCGTCGGTCATCGCCGGCGGGGGCGGGCTGACGCCGGCGGTGGTGGCGGCGCTGCTGGTCAGCTCCCGGTTCGGGCTGCTGGCGATGAGCATGCCGGGACGTTGGAAGGCGCCACTGTGGGAGCGCATCCTGGTGGCCCACTCGGCCTCGGAGATCGCGGTGGCGGCCGCCATCGCCGCCGAGCCGCACGGCGAGCGGGCGGCCCGGCGGGCGTTCTGGGAACTGGCGCTGTGCGCCTCCGCCGGGTGGGTCCTCGGATCGGCGCTGGGCCTGCTGCTCGGCGACGTCGTGGGCGACACCCGGCGCATCGGCCTCGACGTCGTGTTCCCCGCCTCCTTCGTCGGCGCGGTGGTCAACGGCCTGCGCCGCCAGGACAGCTCGGTGGCGGTGCTGTTGGGTGCGGCCGCGGCGGTGGCGCTGACCCCGCTGCTGCCCGCCGGCCTGCCGGTGCTGATCGCGGCGGCGGCCTCGTTGGTGGCGCTGGCCATACCGCCCCGTACGTGGCGGGCGGCACGGACGGCGGCCGCATGAGCCCGCTCGGCCTGGCGCTGTTCCTCGCCGGCGTGTTCGGCCTGCGCATGCTCGGCGGCTTCGCCCTCGGCGGGGTGCTGGCCGGCAACGACCGCGCCACCCGGCTGCTCACGCTGCTGCCGCTGTCGATCGTGGCGGCGGTGATCGCGGTGCAGACCTTCACCACGAAGTCCGACGTCGTGGTCGACGCCCGGGTGGTCGGCATCGCCCTGGCCGCCGTGCTGTCGTGGCGGAAGGTACCGATGGGTGTGGTGGTGGTCCTGGCCGCGGCGGCCACCGCGCTGGTCCGCCTGACCGGCTGGGGCTGAGCACGCCGGTCGCCGACCGGCGCCGTCGGGCCGGCGCCAGCGGCCGTTCTCGGCTTGCGCGCGAACACGGCCCGATCACCCGTGCAGCTGAGGCTGGATCCACCGAGCGGGCCGTCGCATCCACCTGGACGGGGGCCCGCCCGCTGTCAGCGCACTGATCTGAGCCGGCCCGGCAACCCACCAACGCCGTGCTTCGGCGCCGATTCGACGTCGATTCGACAGCATCGACCGGCTGGGTTCGGTCACCCACCACTGGTGCCCACCCCCTGCGGTCAGACCGCACAGCCACACCGATCGTGGCCGGAGTTTGTGTCTCACGACCAATTCCGAATCAACTTCGAATCGAGCGCGAAGGAGCTCGCCCAGACCCCCCGGCATGGCGCCCACCGACCCCTCAACCGCTGTCCGCCCACCACCGACCGCCAACCACCGCGCCGTTCAGCTGAACGCGGGGACGCAGCCCATCCGACCCCCACCGGACGTCGGGCGAAGGCCGCGATCGTGGTCCTCAGTGCGATCCGAGCAGGTACGCCGCGGCGGCCAGGCCGGCGGCGGTGCCTTCCCCGAGGGCGGCGGCGAGGTCCGGCGCCGCGCCCGAGCGCACGTCGCCGGCGGTGAAGAGCCCGGGCCGGTCCGCACAGGCGACGCCGCCGCCCGGACCGCTCTGCACGTACCCATCGGTATCGACGGGGAGGGCGGCACCGAACCCGTCGGTGTTGGGCAGGTAGCCGTGGGCACTGAACAACCCGGCCACCCGCAGCTCCCGCTCGGCGCCCGCCGCCGCCACCGTCAGCACCAGCCCGTCGGCGTCCGCCCGCACGGCGACCACTTCGCTGGCCGTGTGCAGCTCGAGGCTGCGCAACGTCACCACGTCGGAGTGGGTGGCGGCCGCCGGCGGGGCCGCCCCCGGGACGAGCCAGTGGATGGTCGACGCGCGCTCGCCCACCGTCAGCACCTCAGCCAGGGCGCGGTCATCGCACCCGTAGACCGCCACCGTGGCGTTGCGGAACATCGGCGCGTCGCAGACCGCGCAGTACGACACCCCCCGACCGGCGAGGTCCCCACCCTCGTCACCGGGCACCGGCCGGTTGCGGGTGCCGGTGGCCACCACCACGGCCCGGGCCCGCACCGTGCTGCCGTCGTCGAGGTCGACCCGCCAGCCGGCGCCGCCGGGCTCGGCGGTGATCGCACCCGCCTGGGCGAAGCGGAGGTCGACCCCGGCCATCAGCGCCTGCTCGCCCAGGGTGGCGGCCAGTCCGGGTCCGCTCATCCCATCGAGCGGGCCGGGCAGTCACGCAGGACATCGAGGTTGATCAGCCGCCGCCGAAGCCGAGCGGGTCCACCAGCAGCACGCCCAGCGCCCGCCGGGCGGCGGCGATGGCGGCGCTGACCCCGGCCGGACCTCCCCCAGCACCAGCACGTCGCAGTCGGTCACGTCGGGTTCGCCTCCTCGGGCATCGAACGGGTCACCGCTGCGCACGGCCCACCCCAGCGCGGCACCACCGCCGCCTTGACCCCGGGCCCACCGCTCACCACCAGTCGGGGCGGCGAGGCGCCGGTGCGGTCGGCCACTGCGCCGGCCAGCGCGCCGGCGTCCCAGCCGTGGCGGTGCAGGAACGTGGCCGCGCCGGGCGGGACCACCACCACCGCACCGGCGGGAGCGACCCCGGCGACGGCGGCGGCCAGCCGCCGGGCCACGTCGTCGGGGCTGGTCGTGGGCAGCACCACCTCCACGTTGCCCACCCCCGGGTGCACGGTCACCGCGCCGGGCGGATCGAGCGGCGCCCACGGTGCGGCGCCCGACCGCTCCGCCAGCAGCCAACCCACCTTGCCGGGATGGCCGAGGGTGGCCATGTCGCCCTCGCCGGGGCGGGCGCAGCCGATGTTCTGCAGCGCCAGGCGCACCGCCCGACCCACCGTGGCGTTGCGTCGGCCGCCCGGGCCCATCGTGCCGGCCGCCGCGCTGAACCCGAGCCGGACGGCGGTGGCACCGTGCACGATCACCAGCGGCGAGGCGCGCCGGTGGTGGCGGCCACGCCCAGCAGGTTGAACGCCGGATCCGCGCAGGCGTCGAGGGCGGCGGCGATCACGTCGAGCAACGGCGGCTCGCACGGGCAGCCGCCAGCACGGCGATGGTGGCGAGGTCCTCCCAGGTGGGCACGGCGAAGGCGATGGGCAGCGGCGCACCGATGGCCACCGCCAGCGGGTTGCGCCCACCCAGCAGGGCGGCGACCGCCTCTGTACTGGGCGGTATGACCGGTAGACCATCGGTCAGGCCGGCGTCGTGCAGGGCGGCCACCGTGCCCGCCAGGTCGGCGTTGCGCGCTGGGCGTCATCGAGCACGCCGCGCAGCACGGCGGCGAACGGCTCCAGGCCGTCGCTCACCCGTGGCGCAGCAGGCGCGACACCGGTCTGGTGTCACCGCCGAACGTCGGCATCCAACACGAGTGCTTGCCGGGCCTGCCGCACACGATCACCTGCAGGTTCTCGGGCCGCTGGGTGATCGGCGCATCGATGCGCTGGCCGGTGAGGTGCTCCACCCGGTCGGCGTAGGCGCCGTCGGCCGTCCACTCCTTCGACAGCCGGGCCACCGGGAAGCGGCCGTGCTCCCACAGGAACCGCTTCACGTCGGCCTTGCTGTACCCGTCGACGGCCACCTGGTGGGCGTGCTCCGGCCCGAAGGCGATCACCGGGAACCCGGTGTTGCGCAGCAGGTGGTTGCTGCCCGCCTGCGACAGCGCGCCGGCCACCGTGGTCAACACGCCCTCGCCGCCGATCGAGTAGTGGTCCTGGATGTTGTGCGGACCCTCGCAGGCGATCACCGTGACCACGCTGTCGTCGAGGGCGAAGCCGTGCTCGACGTGGTACGGCTCCCACGGGCTCTCGAGCGCGTTCTCGGCCACGCAGAAGGCGAGCTTGGCCGGGTTGCCCTGGGTGGCGCGGTCCCCGTCGCCGGGGCTGCCACCGCCGATGTTGAGCAGGCACAGCCGCAGCGCCCGGCCGATGGCCAGGTTCGCCCGCCAGCCCGGCCCGAAGCAGCCGGGACCGCTGGCGATGGACAGCTTGTCGGCCACCGGACCGTTGATCAGGATCATGATCGCCGTCGGATGGGTGGTCGACTGGATGGCGTTGAGGTTCAACGCCTCGTCGGCGGCCGCCTCCACCGCGGTGACCACGATGGGCAGGTCCTCCGGGCGGCAACCGGCCATGACGGCGTTGGCCACGATGCGCTCGATGGTGGCCTCGCCGTTGCGTGGGGCGAGCGTGCACACCACCTCATCGGCGGCGCGGCCGAGGTGGCCGACGAAACGATCGACCCGCTCCCGCGTGGGCGGGATGAACGGAAGCCCGTCGCTCCAACCCCGTACCTCGAAGTATGCCTGGATCTCCTCGAGCGAATCCTCCAGCTCGACGGTGGCGTCGTGCGCGCTCACAGCTTGGCCCCGAACCGTTCGACGATGGCCCGGGCCGCCACCTTGGCCTTCTGCTTGACCTCCTCGGGGTCGATGCCGCCGAGGGGGTGCTCCACGATGACCACCGCCAGGTCGGGGTGGCCCATGGCCTTGGACTGCAACGCGGCCAGGCGCTCGAAGGCGTCGGTGCCCACGGTGACGGTGGGGATGCCGCGCTTCTCCAGTTCGACGGAGGCGTGGATACACCACGCCGTGCAGCTGCCTCAATCGGCGGAGCCGACGAGCACCCAGTCGGTGGTGGCGACGAGGTCCTCGATGACCTGTGGGTCGGCGGCAGCGGCCACCGACTTGTGGGCCACGGTGACCAGCTCGACGCCGTGGTCGGGCCCGAGCAGCTCGGCGATGGAGGCGAGGATCAGCTCGGCGTGCTGCTTGCCGTTCTCCAGCACACCGACCCGCGAGCCCTGCAGCCGGCTGATGCCCCCACTGCCGACGGCGGCTGCCGCCCTGGGGGCGGTGGGGTTGACGAGGCGCACCTTCATGGGCGCAGTCCTCACCCCGTGGGCGGCGGTGCTTGCGGTGCAGCCGCGCGCCGGGGTCGATGCCCAGCCCCCGCAGCCTCGCCTCCAGGTCGGCTGTTCTCGGCTCTCCAGGTCGGCGGCGCGGGCGCTGTGATCGACGCCCGGGCGGGGCGGGAGGATGTCCTGAGCTCCTCGCCGCCTGGAGAACGACAGCCCGGCCGTGGAACGTGACCCTGGCTGCGCCCGGATCCACGGTCACGGTGATGTCGCCCAGCTCGCAAGGGCAGACCGTTCCACGAGGGTGGGCTCGGCGTCGCCGGGGCCGAGGCGCACGCCGACGGCGGTGCCTGCGCCCGCCACGACGATGTACACGACCGGTCCGGAGGGCCTGCAGCCGCTGCACCTTGCGCCGGAAGCGGGCGAAGCTGTCGGTCTCGGAAGGGATCTCGACGACCGCCGCGGAGCAGGGGGACCGTCGGGTGGCTGCCGGTACGACTTGGCCGGGTGGGGCCACGATGCCGGGCGGGAGCACCATCACGTCGGGGGCGATGGCGCTGCTGCCGTCGCGCGGGTACCGTTCGAGTGTCGCGGAAGCATCGAGCCGCCGCCCACCGCGAGGCACGGCGGGCCACCGTCTCGGCCACCCGCCGGTGCAGCGGGTTCTCCGGCATCTTCAGCTCGTCGGGGTAGGACGGCAGTTCGTCGTCCAAATCGACTGCGGGCATGGATGAGCACGCCACAACTCCTCCTGCGCTCGGCATGCGAACACCGCACGGATGGGGTGTGATGCGTTCGTTGCCCGGCCCTGCCGGTCAGCTGGTGTCGGCCGCTCGCTGGCGCTCCCGACGCCGACCTGACGCTGCCCCTGGTACAACAAATACCGCTCCCCAGGTCTCCGTGCGGCGCAGTTCTGTTGCCCGGCTCCCTGCCGGTCGCCGGGCGTCGGCTGCTCGCTGGCGCTCGCGATGCCGACCTGGACGCCCTTGCACCCCGGGAACAGCACCGCTCCCAGGTCTCCATGCGGCGTAGTTCTGTTGCCCGCTCCCTGCCGGTCGCCGGGTGTCGGCCGCTCGCTGGCGCTCCCGACGCCGACCTGACGCTGCCCCTGGTGTTGAACAACACCGCCCTCAGGTCTCCGTGCGGCACAGTTCTGTTGCTCGCCTCCCTGTCGGTCGGCGAGCGTCGGCCGCTCGCCGGCGCTCGCGACGCCGACCTGACGCCCTTTACCCCGGGGAACAGCACCGCTCCCCAGGTCTCCAGTATGCGGCGCCAGCGCTGGCCGTCATCCGGTGACGTCCCGCGGAGGTGGCCGTGCGCTGGTCGTGCGCCGGGTCGTGCGGTGGGTGGGGCTGTTGCGTGCGAGCGCGCAATGATGCGCTAGGAGGCCCATTCGGGCGGCCGAGACACATCACTGCGCGGCGCCGCCAGACCGGTCGCCCGCAGCGCCGACCGTGTGCGGTCAGTGCGCTGCGCAGCGTGGGCTGCGGTGTCGGTGTCGGTGTCGGGGACCACGATGCGCTCGTCGGCCACGGCGAACGTGATCACGGTGGAGATGGCCGACAGCACCACCGCCAACGCGATCGGCACCACGTGGGCAAGCCGGTGGCGTCGGCCAGCGCCCTCCGGCCACCGGGCCGATGAACCCGCCGATCCCCGAACCGGAAGTAATACCAACCCCAGGATCGCCCCAGGCCGCTCGGCCGCCCCGAACAACCGGATCATCACCTCCGGCCCCAACGCCACGAACCCGCCGTAGGCCACACCCAGCAACACCGCGAAGCCCACGAGCACCGCATAGCGCCCCGCGCCGGCCATCCACACCAGGTAGGCGAGCACCTGCACCGCCAGGCACCCCTGGTACAGCCGGATCGGTCCCAACCGCGACGACAAGCCCATCAACCCGAGCCGCCCGACGATGGACGACGCGCCGATCAACCCGACCAGCAGGGCCGCCCTCGACGCCGGCACCCCCTCCTCCTTGGCGAAGGACACCAGGAACGTGAACGGCACGTACAACGCCGCCGACATGAACAGCGACGACACGAACAACAGCCGGAACGGCCGGGATCGGCTGACGGCCCGCAGGTGCGCGCCGGGCCGGGCCGGCGGCGGCACCGGTGGCCGGCGCACCAACGTCCAGGCGATGACCAACGCCACCGCCCCCACCCCGGCCAGGATCACGTCGGCCCGGCGCCAGCCGTGGGCGTCGATCAGCCGGGCCGTCGACGGCGACAGCACCAACGTGCCCAGCCCGCTGCCGGCCGCGGTCAGACCCAGGGCGTGCGGCCGGTACCGATCGAACCAGGCACCGACGGTGGCGAGCATCGGCGTGATCCAGCACCCGCCACCCAGCCCGACCCCCACGCCGTAGGTCACGTACCCGACGCCCAGGCTCCCGGCCCGCGACGTGGCCAGCAGCCCCCCGCAGAACAGCACCCCGCCCACCACCAGCATGGTCCGCGGACCGAACCGGTCGGCCAGCGCACCGGAGATGGCGCCGAACCCGAAGAACAACAACAACGTCAACGAGAACACCAGCGCGGTGGCCCCGCGACCGGCCCCGAACTCCTCGGCCATGGCGTCGAAGAAGGCGCCGAAGGAGTACACCGTGCCGAAGCCGACCGCGTTGGCCACCGCGGCGCCGATGGCCACCAGCCAGGCCCGGCCCGAATCGAACGAGCCCGCCATCGGCTACCCGGCCCTGACGGCGCGGCGAGCCGCGACGCCGACCTGGTGGGGGTAGACGAACCAGATGATGGCCGCCCCCACCACCACGTTGACGCCCAGGAACAGGAACGCCCGGTCGAACACGGCCAGGCTGGCGTCGGCACCGACGATGGCGACGATCGTGGCCGCACCGAGCGCCGAGGCCAGGTGGCGGGCGGTGTTGAACGCCGCGTTGACCTGCCCGAAGGCGGCATCGGGTACCCCGACGAGCGCGGCGGTGTTCAACGGCGAGAACGTGAGGCCGAACCCGGCGGAGAACAGCAGGATGCCCGGGAGCAGCTCGCGCAGGTAGTCGGGTTCAGCGCCCAACCGGGTCACGAACCACACGATCCCGCAGACCGGCAGCAACGAGCCCACCGAGATGAGCGCCCTCGGCCCGTGCCGGTCGTTGAGGCGCCCGGCCACCGTGGCCCAGATGAAGTTGTTGGCGGGGCCCGCCGAGATGGCCAGGCCGGTGCGCAACGGCGAGTACCCCCACATGCGGCTGACGAACAGCGGCCACACCAACCAGATCGACATGCCGGCCGCCGACAGGAACAGGTTGGCCAGGTTGGCCGACCACACCGTGCGCAGCCGCAGCACCGTCGGGTCGAGCAGCGGCTCCGGGTGGTGCAGGCAGCGCCGCCACAGCAGCGGGATGCCGACCACGCCGACGGCCAGGCCGGCGAGCACCGCCGGGTGGGCCCGACCGAGCGTGGAGCCCTGGCTGATGGCGAACACCAGGCCCGCCACCGCCACCGTGCCCACCACCACGCCGAGGTAGTCGAGCCGCCGCCCGGTCACCGGCGCACGGCTCTCGGGCAGCACCCGCGGGCCCACCACCAGCATGATCGCCAACACCGGAACCCCGAGCAGGAACACCGCCCGCCACGAGAACCACTCGATGGCCAGCGCCGACAGGCTCGGGCCCGACGCCGCCCCCACCGCGTTGGCCGACGCCCACGTGGCCACCACCCGGCCCCGGAAGGCCACCGGGAACATCGGCAAGGCCACCGACAGCGACGCCGGCAGCGTGAACGCCGCCGCGGCCGCGGCCACGAACCGGGTGGCGATGAGCACGCCGACGCCGGGCGAGGCCGCCGACGCCACCGACGCCACCAGCAGCACCGCGCTGGCCACCAGCAGCACCTTGCGGCGGCCGACGCGATCGGCCAGCCGCCCGCCCACCAGCAGGAACGAGGCCAGCCCGATGCCGTAGGCGCTGATCGTCCACGACAGCACCGACTGGGGCGTGCCGGGCCACTCCCGCGACAACTGCTCGAAGGCGAGGTTGATGCCGGCCTGGTTGATGGCGACCACCGTGGCCGCCGCCGACGCCGCCATCAGCCCGATCCACGCCCGCCGGTCCGGTCGCTCATCCTCCGCCGCTGCGCCGGGTCTGGCCCCTCCGTCCACCGCGGCACGCTACCGCGCGCACGGCGGAGCCGGCCGGGCTCAGCGGCTCAGCGTTTGGCCGGCTTGTAGTACGGCCGGGGGGCGACGCTGTGGTCGGTGACGTCCACCACCGTGGCGGCGCCGGCGAGGTCGCGCAGCAGCGGCGCAACGCCCTGGTGCACGGTCACCTCGGCCAGCGCGCACCCCTGGCAGGCGCCGCCCAGCCGCACCCGCACGGTGCCGTCGGCGTCGACCCCCTCGACGGTGACCTCGCCGCCGTGCACCGCCACCGACGGTGCCACCTGCTCGGCCACCACCGCCGCCACCCGCTCGGCCAGCGTCGAACCCACCGCCCGGGCGCCGTCGCCACGGCGGTAGCCCAGCGGACGCCACGCACCGGGCGATCCCGTGGGCCCGTCGGGACCGAGGTCACCGCCACGGGCGATCACCATGGCCCGGTCGCCCTCCGGCACGGCGGACGGCGGCGGTGCCGCCAGCCGTTCCCGGGCCGACGGCGCCTTCGCCCCGCTCAGCTCGATGGCCCGCTCCAGGTCCTCGATGAGGTCCTCGGGATGCTCCAGCCCGATCGACAACCGCAAGAGGTCGGCCGGCACCGGGGTGGACGCCCCCTCGATCGACGCCCGGTGCTCGATCAGGCTCTCGGTGCCACCCAGCGACGTGGCCCGCCCGAACACCGCCACGTTGGCCGCCACCGCCACCGCCGCGGCCTCTCCGCCGTGGATGCGCAGCGACAGCATCGCCCCGAACCCCCCGTCCATCTGGCGCAGCGCGACCTCGTGGCCGGGATGGGTGGCGAGCCCCGGGTAGAGCACCTCGGCCACCGCCGGGTGCTCGGCGAAGTGCTCGGCCACCCGCTGGGCGGAGGCCACCTGCTGGCGCACCCGCACGTGCAGCGTGCGCATGCCCCGCAACAGCAGCCACGACTCGAACGGGCCGAGCACCGCCCCCTGCTCGCGCCGCCAGGCCCGCAGCCGCTCCCAGTACGGGTCGTCGGTGCGGGTGACCAGCGCCGGCCAGCACGTCGGAGTGCCCGTTGAGGTACTTGGTGGCCGAGTGCATGACCAGGTCGGCGCCGTGCTCCAACGGACGGGTCAGCACCGGGGTGGCCACCGTCGAATCGACGATCAGACGGGCGTGGTGGCCATGGGCGATCGACGCCAGGGCGGCGATGTCGGCCAGCTCCCAGGTGGGGTTGGCGGGCGTCTCCACCCACAGCAGCCGGGTGCGGCCCGGGCGGAACGCCGCGGCCACGGCCAGCGGGTTGCCGGTGTCCACCAGGCTCACCTCGAGGCCCCAGGTCAGACCGAACTCGGCCAACCACTTGCGCAGTCCCCAGTACATGACCCGGGGCACGATGACGTGGTCGCCGGGCACGAGCACCGAGAACGGCGCAGTGGCGGCGGCCATGCCCGAGCTGAACAACAGGGCGGACGCACCGCCCTCGAGGCGGGCCAGCAGGCGCTCCGGCGCGTCGTAGGCGGGGCTGTCGGCCCGGCTGTAGCCGCGCCCGTCGGTGAAGGTGTTGTCGGCGTTGCGCTCGAACGTGGTCGACGGGTGCAGCGGCGGCACCAGCGCCCGGGTGGTGGGGTCGATCTCACCGAGCCCTTGCGCGGCGAGCGTCTCCGGTCGGACCTCGGGCGGCAGCGACATCGACGCCAACGCTACCGGTCAGCGGCCGGCATCGAGCCCGGCGACGATCCCCGCCAGGATGTCCGCCACCTGGTCGGGCATGCCCAGGAAGGGCGAGTGGTCGGCGTCGAGCTCCACCACCGCCCCGCACCGCTCGGCCATCGCCGCCTGGGCCGCGGGGTGGATCGCCTGGTCCTGGCGGCACACCACGTACGTGCTCGGCACCTCCCGCCAACGGGCCCGGGTGGCGGGCTGCTTCATGGTGGCCGCCCGCTGCGGTTCGAGCCGGGCCACCGCCGCGGCCGCCGCCTCCGGTGCGCAGCGGGCGTAGAACGCCAGCGGCGCCAGCTCCGGGCGGGCCTCGAGCAGGCCGTCGTCGCGGCGGCGGAACAACCGGGCGGCGGGTCCTTCGACCACCGGGAGCGTGGCGCTCAACGCCGTGGCGCTCTCCCCCTCGTCCACCACCATGGCGGTGAGGTACACGAGATGGCGGGCATACGGTGCGGTATCGGCCTGGCTGATCACGGCCCCGCCGTAGGAGTGCCCGACGATGACCACCGGCCGGGCGAGCTTGCGGACCACGGCGGCGAGGGCGTCGGCGTCGCCGTGCAGATCGCCCTTGGGCTCGCTCGACGCGCCGTGGCCCGGTCGGTCCACCGCGATCGAGGGCACCCCGCGGCGGTCCAGCTCCGCCTGCAGCGCGGCCCAGCACCAGGCGCCATGGAAGGCGCCGTGCACGAGCACCACCAGCGGGGACTCCTCGGTGGCGGGCGGTCGGGTCTCGGTGGGGCTGGGCGTGCTCACGGGGCCGCATCGTAGGGCCTCGCACCCCATCCGCCGCGGAAAACGCCGCGGGGGCCCGGCAACGGCAGCCGAGCCCCCACGACGTCACGATGACCCCTCCTGCACCGCGCGCCGACCACCCTGGCGCATCCGCCCGCCGCACATCAGGGAAATCCCTGGTTGTGCCCGGACGGGCCGCCCCCGTCGTCGAGCGCGGCCGGTGATCCGACGCTCACCGGCTCCTCATCGTTTGCTCACACCCCGTCCGCACACTGCCCGGGTCCGCCGCTGGTGGCGGTCGACCCGTGGAGGAGCAATGAACAAGATCATCCGTTCGATCGGCGCGCCCTGGCCGGCGGCACGCTGGCCGCCGCCCTGGCCGCGGTCGGCGGCGCCGGCACCGCAGGCGCCGCCGTGCCCATCCGGGGCACGTTCACCCCGGTGGACCCGGTGCGGGTCCTCGACACGCGCGACGGCACGGGCGTGGCCGACCGGCGGGTGGGGCCGCTCGGGGCCGGCCAGGTGATCGAGCTGCACGTGAGCGGCGTGGGCGGCGTGCCCGCCACCGGCGCCGGCGCCGTGGTGCTCAACGTGACCGCCACCGGCTCCACCGACGCCGGGTTCGTCACCGTGTACCCGTGCGGCCAGCCCCGACCGCTGGCCTCCAACCTCAACTTCCGGCGCGGCGCCGACGTGGCCAACCAGGTGACGGCCAAGATCGGCGACGGCGGGGACGTGTGCCTGTTCACCGCGGTCCGCACCGACCTGGTGGCCGACCTGTCGGGGTGGTACACCGACGACTTCGCCGCCGTGCCCGGCTTCTTCTACGAGCAGCTGACCCCGGCCCGCGTCATCGACACCCGCGACGGCACCGGCCTGGGCGCCCGGCCCGCCGGCCAGCTCGCCGCCGGCGAGGTGCTCGCCCTCACCGTGGCGGGCACCGGCGGGGTGCCGGCCGACGCCGACGTGCGGGCGGTCACCATGAACGTCACCGCCACCGGCGCCACCGAGGGCGGGTTCCTCACCGTCTTCCCCTGTGACCGGCCCCGCCCGTGGACCTCGAACGTGAACGTCGAGGCGGGCAGCTCGACGGTGGCCAACCTCGCCACCAGCCGGGTGTCGGCGGCCGGGCAGGTGTGCTTCTACGCCGCCGTGCCCACCGACCTGGTGGTGGACCTGCAGGGCTACTTCAGCCCGACCGCCAGCGCCTCGTTCAACCCGATGAGCCCGGTGCGGGTGCTCGACACCCGCGACGGCACCGGCGTGGTCGACTCCCGGCCCGCCCGCCTGCGGGCCGGCGAGGTCATCGAGGTCCAGGTGGCGGGTCTCAACGGGGTGCCCGCCGACGCCCGGGCCGTGCTGCTCAACGTGACGATCACCGACGCCGCCGGTGCCGGCTACGTGACCGCCTGGCCGTGCGGGCAGCCGCGGCCGCTGGCGTCGTTCCTCAACCACGTCCGCGGGGTGGACCGGGCCAACCTGACCCCGGTGCGCGTCGGCGACGGCGGCAAGGTGTGCCTGTTCGTGCACGCCAGCACCGAGGCGGTGGCCGACCTCAACGGCTACTACAGCCCGGTGGCCGTCTGATCCGCCGGCCGTCTGAATCCCCGGACGTCTGAATCCCCGGACGTCTCGGGTGCACCCGGCCGATCGGGTCCGCCCGGTCGGCCGGCGGCACGTTTGGAGCCGCTCCGCAGCGGACACTGGAGGACCGTGCCGCCAACCTCCCCACCGTCGCCATCGGTCCGGGTGCCCCGATCGGGGGCGCGGCCGTGATCGTGGTGGCCACCGTGCTGATCGCCCTGCTGGCCGGCGCGGTGGCCGCCCTGGTGCTCGACGCCGCCGGGACCGCCCCGCAGGCCAGCGCCCTCGACGCCGAGCGGGTCGAGCAGTGGCTGATCACCCGGGCCCCGGCCCGCTGGCGCCGCGCCCTTCGACACGTCGATCGCCGGGTGTTCGGCGGGGTGGGCGCCGCCGCCGCGCTGGCGGTCGTCCTGCTGGTCGGCTCGCTGGTGGGCTGGACGCTCGACACCGTCGACGAGGCCGACGGCTTCGCCCGCTGGGACCGGGCCGCCGCCGAATGGGGCCGCGACAACGCCGGGCCGGCCTCCACCGAGGTGCTGCGGGCGGTCACCCACCTCGGCGCCAGCGGCCTGCTGCTCCCGCTGATGGCGGTGGTGGCGGTGGCTGTCGACGGGCGCCACCGCCGCTGGAACGCCCTCGCCTACGTGGCCGTCATCGGCGGCGGGGTGCTCGTGCTCAACAACGGGCTCAAGCTGCTGGTCGACCGCGACCGGCCCGACCTGCAGCAGCTGGTGGGCCACAGCGGCGCCTCGTTCCCCTCCGGCCACAGCGCCGCCGCGGCGGCGTGCTGGGCGGCCATCGCCCTCGTGGTCACCCGGCGGCGCCGCCGTGCGCTGCGGGCCCTGGCCATCACCGTGGCCGCCGCGGTCACGGTGGCGGTGGCCGCCAGCCGGGTGCTGCTCGGCGTGCACTGGCTCACCGACGTGGTCGCCGGTGTGCTGGTGGGCTGGGGGTGGTTCCTCGTGGTCAGCATCCTGTTCGGCGGGCGCCTGCTGCGCTTCGGCGAACCGGCGGAACGGGTGGCCTGCACCACCCCGGCCGGCTGAGGCCGGCGCAACGCGGAGGCGGACATGGCAAACCTGCTCCTCGGACCGATGCTCCGGCACGTGGCCGCCACCACGGCCACGGTGTGGGTGGAGACCGACGAACCCTGCGAGGTGTGCGTGCTCGGCCATCGCGCCCGCACGTTCACGGTCTGGGGCCACCACTACGCGCTGGTGGTCATCGAAGGCCTGCGGCCGGGTGAGACCTACCCCTACGACGTCACCCTGGACGGGGACCGCTGTTGGCCCCCGGTGGCCTGGGAGCTACCGCCCAGCATCATCCGCACCCTCGACCCCGACGCCGAACGGGCCACCGTGCTCTTCGGCAGCTGCCGCGCCGCCGCGCCCCATACCGTTCCGTATGTGCTGCGGCCGGAAGAGGCCCCCGAAGGCCGCGGCGTGGACACGCTGCGCGCCTTCGCGCTGCGCATGAGCCGGACCGAGCCCGCCGACTGGCCCGATCTGCTGGTGCTCATCGGCGACCAGGTCTACGCCGACGACGCCTCGCCGGGCGTGCGGGCCCGCCTGCAGGCCGAACGACCGGCCGATCACCCGCTGCCGCCGGAACTGGTGGCCGACTTCGAGCAGTACACCTGGCTGTACCGCGAGGCCTGGTCACCCGAGCTCGAACGCTGGCTGTTCTCGGTGCTGCCGTCGGTGATGCTCTTCGACGACCACGACATGATCGACGACTGGAACATCTCCGACGCCTGGGTGCGCGAGATCCGTCGCCAACCCTGGTGGGAGGACCACGTGGTTGGCGGGCTGGTGTCGTTCTGGCTCTACCAGCACCTGGGTAACCTGTCGCCCCAACGGCTGCGGCGAGGAAGGCCTGCTCGAGCGGGTGGCGGCCGCCGCCGATGCCGGCGAGGAGCTGCGGGCCTGGGCCCGACGTTCGGAATCGTTCACCCCGGTGCCCGGCGGCTACCAGTTCAGCTTCGCCCGCGAGCTCGGACCGGTGCACCTCATCATGGTCGACGCCCGCAACGGTCGGGTCCTCGAACCGGGGCGCGCCGCATGCTCGGCGACGAGGAATGGGCCTTCGTGGTGCGCGAAGCATCGCGGCCGTGCCGGCACCTGCTGCTGGCCACCTCGCTGCCGGCCTTCGTCCCCGGCGGGCTGCACGGCGTGCAGCAGTGGAACGAAGCCGTGTGCGACGGGGCCTGGGGCCGGCTGGCGGGCCGGGTCGGTGAGCGGCTGCGGCGGGCGCTCGACATGGAGGACTGGGCCGCGTTCGACCACTCGTTCCGGGCGCTCGAGGAGCTGCTGCTGCGGATCGGGGCCGAGGCGACCGATCGCCACGGCCCCGACAGCAGGCCGGTCCCCCCGCCGGCGACGATCAACGTGCTCTCCGGCGACATCCACTTCGCCTACCTCGCCCGGGTGGGCCGACGCGACGGGGTGCCGCTCACCAGCCGCATCCACCAGATCGTCAGCTCACCCATCCGCAACGTGCTGCCGGCCCGCGATCGGCGGGTGCTCGCCTTCGGCGCGTCGGCCGCCGGCCGGTGGATCGGCGCCCGCCTGCAGCACCTGGCCGGCCGGGCGCAGTCGCGGCTGGCGTGGGGTTTCGAGCACGAGCCGGTGTTCGCCAACAACATCGGGCTGCTGCGCTTCGCCGGCGACACCGGCACCGTGCAGCTGCTGCGGGCCCGTCTCGACGACGACGGCGAACCCGAGCTGCTGGCCGCGGTCGAGGCGGTGCTCTGACGGTAGGTTTCGACCACGAACCCCCGCAGGCCGACAGGAGCCGAACGATGAGCGACGCGCCCACCACCACCCGCCAGATCCAGTCGCTGGTCACCGCCGAGGGCACGGTGCGCGCCCAGCTGGTGGACGTCGCCCTGCCCCCGCCGGGCGACGACGAGGTGGTCGTGGCGGTGGAGGCGGCGCCGATCAACCCGTCGGACCTGGGGCTGCTTTTCGCGGTGGCGGACCTCACCACGCTGCGGGCGGCCGGCACCGACACCCACCCGGCCCTGGAGGCGGACATACCGGAGGGTCTGCGAGGCGCCGTCGCCAGCCGCGTCGGCCAGGCACTGCCGGTGGGCAACGAGGGTGCCGGCACCGTGGTGGCCGCCGGCGGCGGGCCCGCCGCCCAAGCCCTGCTCGGCCGCACGGTGGCCCTCCTCGGCGGGTCGATGTACGCCGGGCACCGGGTGGCGCCGGTCAGCGCGCTGCTGCCCATGCCCGACGGTACGGCGGCGCGCGACGCGGCGTCGTGCTTCGTGAACCCGCTCACCGCGCTGGGCATGGTGGAGACGATGCGGCTCGACGGGCACTCGGCCCTCGTGCACACCGCGGCGGCGTCGAACCTGGGCCAGATGCTCAACCGGATCTGCCTGGCCGACGGCGTGGAGCTGGTCAACATCGTGCGCCGGCCCGAGCAGGAGGCACTGCTGCGCGACCAGGGCGCCCGCTACGTGGTGGACACCAGCGCCGACGGCTGGCAGCAGGCACTGGTGTCGGCGCTGGTCGCCACCGGCGCCACCGTGGCCTTCGACGCCATCGGCGGTGGGCGGCAGGCCGGGCACATCCTCACCGCCATGGAGAGCGCCATCAACGCCCGCTCCGGACCGGCCGCCTTCAACCGCTACGGGTCGGCGGTGCACAAGCAGGTGTACGTCTACGGCGGCCTCGACCGCGGGCCGACCGAGTTCAACCGCGGCTTCGGCATGGCGTGGGGGATCGGCGGCTGGCTGCTGACCAACTTCCTGAACCGGGTCGGGCCCGAGGTGGCCGCCCGGCTGCGCCAGCGGGTGGTCGACGAGCTGCACACCACCTTCGCCAGCTCCTACACCGCCGAGGTCTCCCTGGCCGGCATGCTGCAGCTCGACGCCGCCCGTCAGTACAGCCGCCAGGCCACCGGCACGAAGTACCTGGTGCTGCCCCAGGCCTGAGCGGCACGGCGACGCGCCCGTTGGTACTAGCACCGATGTCCAACTGGCCGAACGATGTCCGCCTGCGGATACTGCCCAGCACGAGACGGACTCACGTCCCTCTGGTCCACCCGCCTCCGTCCCATCCAGCCGCTGGGGCGGAGGCGGTGGCGCGTCCGGTGCCGGTGGGCGCCGCGCCCGGCAGCACCGCGACGCCGGTGCCGGGCCCGATCCGCTTCGGGTCCGGCACGCCGCACGCGGCAGGGCCCGGGACCTTGGCGGTCCCGGGCCCGTCGAGCACCGATGCGCTGGATACCGTCCGGTACCCTCAGCCGCCCTTGAGCGCTTCGAGGAAGTGCACCTCGGCGCCGTCGGGGATCGGTTCGTAGAGCGCGTCGTTGATGATCTCGCCGTTGATGGCCACCGCCGTGCCCTCGCTCAGCCGCTCGGCCATGCCCGGGTAGCGGGCATCGAGCTCGGCCAGCAGCCGCTTGACGGTGCCGGCCTCGACCTCGATGTCGGTGGCGCCTCCGGTCAGGCTGCGCAGCCCGGCGGAGAAGAACACGCGGACCATCGTCAACGCCTCCTGAGTTAGTTCGCGTCCGTACCGTTGAGGATGCCGTCGAGCACCCGCGGCGGGGACAGCGGCAGGTCGGTGAAGCGCTGGCCGGTGGCGGCCGCCACCGCGTTGGCCACCGCGGCCAGCGGCGGCACGATGCCCACCTCGCCCACGCCGCGCACGCCGTAGGGGTGACCCGGGTTGGGCACCTCCACGATGACCGCGTCGATCATGGGCAGGTCCGACGCCACCGGGATGCGGTAGTCGAGGAACGAGGGGTTGTCCATCGTGCCGTCGGCCCGGTAGACGTACTCCTCGTTCAGCGCCCAGCCGATGCCCTGGACCACGCCGCCCTGCAGCTGGCCCTCGACGTAGCTGGGGTGGATGGCCCGGCCGGCGTCCTGGGCGGTGGTGTAGCGCACCACCTGGGTGTGGCCGGTGTCGGGGTCAACCTCGACGTCGACGATCTGGGTGGAGAACCCGGCGCCCACGCCGCGGGCGTTGAGTGACGCCGCCGCCGAGATCGGGCCGCCGGTGCGGGCCCAGCCCTTGGCGATGGCGGCCAGCGACAGCGGCGGCTGGCTGCCGTCCACGTGCTGCGCCTGGCCGTCGACCCACTCGACCTGCTCCACCGGCACGTCCCACGTCTTGGCGGCACGGCCTCGCAGGTCGGCGATGACCTTGCGGCACGCCTCCACCACGGCGGCGCCGGTGGCGAGGGTGACGCGGCTGCCGCCGGTCACGTCGTTGAAGCCGACCTGCTCGGTGTCGGCCACCAGCGGGCGGACCCGGTCGTAGTCGATGCCGAACTCCTCGGCCGCCATGAGCGCCATCGAGGCGCGGCTACCGCCGATGTCGGGCGAACCGGTGACCACGGTGACGTTGCCGTCCTCGTTGACGTGGACCACCGCCGAGGAGTTCATGCCGGCGTTGAACCAGAAGCCGGCGGCCACGCCACGGCCCTGGTTGGGGCCCAGCGGGGCGGTGTAGTGCGGGTGGTTCTTGATGGCCTCGAGCGTCTCGCGGAACCCGATCTTCTGGTACTTCGGGCCGTAGGGGGCCTGCATGCCCTCTTCCACCGCGTTCTTGAGGCGGAAGTCGATGGGGTCGATGCCGAGCTTGTGGGCCAGCTCGTCCACCACCGACTCGACGGCGAAGGCGCTCTGCGGGGCACCGGGCGCCCGGTAGGAGTACACCCGGGGCTTGTTCACGACGACGTCGAAGCCCTCGATGATGAAGTGCGGGATGTTGTACGGGGCCAGGGCGGTCATCGACCCGGCACCGATGGCCGAGCCCGGGTAGGCGCCGGCCTCGTAGGCCATCCACAGCTCGGCGGCGGTGATCTCGCCGGCCTTGTTGGCGCCCATCTTGATCTTCACCTTCGACGCCGAGGCGGGGCCGGTGGCCTTGAACACCTCGTCGCGGCCCATCACCAGACGCACCGGGCGACCGGCCTTCTGCGACAGGCGCACGGCCAGCGGCTCGAGGTAGATGGTGGTCTTGCCGCCGAAGCCGCCGCCGATCTCGGCGGGGATGACCTTCAGGCGGGACGGGTCCCAGCCCAGCACCTTGGCGCTGTAGGCGCGCATGGCGAAGTGCCCCTGGGAGGAACACCACACGGTGGAGCGGCCGTCGGGGGTGGTGTCGGCCACCGCGGCGTGCGGCTCGATGTAGCCCTGGTGCACCGGCTTGGTGGTGAACGTGCGCTCGACCACCACGTCGGCGTCGGCGAAGCCCTTGTCGAGCTCACCGCGCTGGTACACCACCCGGCTGGCCACGTTGGACGGCTCGGTGGGGGCCGGGTCCACGCCCTTGGTGATCATGTTGTCGTGCAGCAGCACCGCGCCGGGGGCCATGGCCTCGTCCACGGTCATGACGTGGGGGAGCACCTCGTAGGTGACCTCGATGGCGGCCAACGCCTGGTTGGCGACGCGCTTGGAGGTGGCGGCCACCGCGGCGACGACGTGGCCCTCGTAGAGCACCTTGTCGCGGGCGATGGCGTTGCGGCACATGTCCTGATCGGTCGGGTTGCCCGCCGGCTCGGGGAAGTCCGCGCCGGTGATGATCGCCTTCACCCCGGGGATCGACGCCGCCTTCGTGGTGTCGATGGACGTGATGCGGGCGTGGGCGTGCGGCGAGCGGAGGACCGAGCCCTCCAACATGCCGGCCAGCATGAGATCGGCGCCGAAGCGGGCGCGCCCGGTGACCTTCTCGAAGCCGTCGGGACGGATGGGCCGGGTGCCGACCCACTTGTAGCCGGGTGCGGTGGTCGCGGGATCGTCGGCGATGGTCATACGTTGGCCTCCCTCATCTGTGCGGCGGCTTCGAGCACGGCACGCACGATCTTGTCGTATCCGGTGCAGCGGCAGAGGTTGCCGGCGAGGCCGAAGCGGACCTCGGTCTCGGTGGGGTTGGGGTTGTGGTCGAGCAGGGCCTTGGCGGCCACCAGGAAGCCGGGGGTGCACACGCCGCACTGCAGCGCCGCGCCCTCCAGGAAGCACTCCTGCAGCGGGTGCAGGTGATCGCCGTCGGCCAGGCCTTCGACGGTGGTGATGGTGGCGCCCTCGGCCTCGGGGGCGAACACCAGGCACGAGCAGGTCACCCGGTCGTTGAGCAGCACCGAGCAGGCGCCGCAGTCACCGGTGCCGCAGCCCTCCTTCACGCCGGTCAGGCCGACCTCGTTGCGGAGGGCGTCGAGCAGCGAGTCGCCGTCTTCCACCAGGAAGTCGGTCGGGTCGCCGTTGATCGTGCAGTTGATGAGCCGACGAGCCATCAGTGGGAACCTCCGTTGGAACTGGGCGTGCCGCCGGCCCGGTTGCGGGCCCGCTCGGCAGCGATGTTGACGGCGCGCTTGGCCAGCACGCCGGCGACGTGGCGGCGGTAGGCGATGGTGCCGCGCTTGTCGTCGATGGGGTTGCAGGCGGCGCTGGCGGCGGCCGCCACCGCGTCGAGGGCGGCGGCGTCGATGGTGCTGCCCACCAGTGCGGCCTCGGCCTCGGGCACGCGCACCACCGTGGGGGCGACCGCACCCAGGGCGACGGTGGCAGCGGTGCAGGTGCCGGAGCCGTCGAGCGTGATGCGGACCCCGGCGCCGACCACGGCGATGTCCATCTCGGTGCGGGGGATCAGCCGCAGGTAGGCGTCGCCGGTGTTGGCGGGGGCGCTGTCGAGCTCGAACTCGACGATGAACTCACCGGGGGCGAGGCTGGTGCGGCCGGGACCGGCGGGCACGTCCTCGACGGCCACGGTCCGGGTGCCACCGCCGGTGGCGATCACGGCCCGCATGCCGTTGACCACCATGGCCGGCACCGAGTCGGCCGCCGGCGAGGCGTTGCACAGGTTGCCGCCCAGGCTGGAGCGGTTCTGGATCTGGTCGGAACCGATGAGCCCGGCGCCCTCGCACAGCCCCGGGAACTCGGCGACGAGCTCGGCGTTGCCGGTCAGCTGTGACGTGGGTGTGGCCGCCCCGATCACCCACCCGGTGGCCGTCCGGCGCACGCCCATGAGGCGATCGATGTGCTTGAGGTCGATCAGCCCGTCGGGCTCGGGCCGTCCCGCCCGCATCTGCGGGATGACGTCGGTGGCGCCGGCGAACACTTTTCGCCCTGGCGACTCGGCCAAAAGGCCGACCGCCTCGTCCACCGTGGTCGGTGCGAAGTACCTCACAGAGCCCCCTAGTCCTGCTCAGCAAGTCAGTAGTCCCCGGGAGGTTAGGCAGCCGGCGGCGACCGTGCTCATTTCCCGGGTGCCCGGGCGGTCGCGACGGCTCCGATCCGGGTCAGAACTCGATCACCAGACGCCCGCGGGTGCCGCCCGCCTCGAGCCGGCGGTGCGCCTCCGACGCCTGTTCGGGCGGGTAGGTGCCGGCCACCCGCAGCGTCACCACGCCGGCCTCGGCCTGTTCGCGCAGCCGGTCGAGCGCAGCGTGGTTGTGCAGGTACTCCCGGACCCAGGTCACGGTGAAGGTGATGCCGCGCTGCGGCGACGCCTCGTAGGCCCGCACCGACGTGAACGCCCCGCCGTCCCGCACGGCGGCCACCACCTCGTCGTTCTGCACTGCGCCGTCGGCCAGGGCGTCGACGCCGTCGGGGTGGTGCCGGCGGACGGCGTCGGCGAAGCCGGGCCCGCGCGGCAGCACCAGGTCGGCGCCGAGGGCGCTCACCAGCTCGCGGTCGGCGTCGGCGGCGTCGGCCACCACCACCAGGCCGTCGGCCTTGGCCAGCTGCACCAGGTAGCCGCCGTAGGCGCCGGCTGCGCCGGTCACCGCCAGCACCTGGCCGGGGCGCAACCCGAGCAGGTCGAGCGAGCGACGGGCGGTCAGCCCGTTCATGGGCAGCGTCGCCGCCTCGGCGTGGCCGGCGCCGGCGGGTGCCCGGGTCACCGACTGCGCCGGCAGCACCAGGCTCTCCCGGTAGGCACCGTGGGCGCCCTTGGGCAGCACGATGGCCATCACCCGGTCGCCCACGGCCACGCCGGTGGCCACGCCCTCGCCCACCTCGTCGACGACGCCGGCGGCGTCCATGCCGGGCACGTACGGCGGGGGATCGACCCGCTGCTGTTCGGCCCGGGCGCCGTTGCGGACGTAGGTGTCGGTGGGGTTGACCGCCGCGGCGTGCACCCGCAGCCGCACCTCGCCCGGACCGGCGTGGACCTCGGGGAGGTCGAGCACCTCGAGGGCCTCGGGCCCGCCGTACCGCATCACACCGACCGCTCGCATGAGCGGCAGCGTAGAGCGGCTCCGCCCGGCCGCGCCGGGCTCCCTCAGGCGGCCAGCGCGGCGAACACCGTCTCGGCGACCTGGTCGTAGGTGGCGTGCACGTCGACCGGCACGGGGTCGACCTGCACCAGCACCGACACGCCGTCGAGCGGGAAGTGGTACACCCCGCCGAACGCGTTGGTGTGGCCGATGCCGGCGTAGCGCTTGTGGGTGCCGTCGTGGCCGCACGGGCACAGCGGCCACCCGGCCAAGCCCACGTTGTGCTCGTCCACGTCGACCAGCTCGTCCGCCCACGCCGCCGGGACGACCTCGTCGGTGCTGTACAGCGCGCTGGCGAAGCGGACCAGGTCCTGCGGGGTGGACACCACCGCCCCGGAGGCGAAGCCCGCCCAGCCGACGTTCGGGTTGGTGTCCACCACGGTGCCGTCGAGGCCCAGCGGTCCGGTCAGGCGCCGGCGGACCAGCTCCTCGTAGGGCAGGCCGGTGAGCTCCTCGGCCAGCAGGCCGAGCCACAGGTAGTTGGCGTTGGAGTACCACACCTGGGTGCCCGGCTCCGAGCGCAGGGGGACGGCGGTGGCCAGCGAGACGGCCTCGGCCGCGCTGTAGTACCGGTCGGGCCGGTAGCCGGGCACGTCGGGGTAGTTCTCGAGCCCGCTGGCGTGCTGCAGCAGCATGCGGGCGGTGATGGGCCGCGCCGGTGCGGTCACCCCGGCGGGTGGGTCGAGCGGTGCGTCGAGATCGAGTCGACCCTCGGCGGCGAGCTGCACGATCAGCGACGCGGTGAACAGTTTGGTGATCGACAGGATGGCGAACGGCTCGTCGACCGCGGGGGCGGCCACGCCGGGATCGGCGGCGGCGGCGCTGACGGTGCGGCCGTCGAGGTCGATCGCCACCCGCACGCCGGTGATCTCCGCGTCGTCGGCGACCCACCGGTCGAGCGCCGCCTGCAGCCGCCCGGCATCCGGCGCCAGCGGGCCGTGGGCCGCCGGCAGCGCGTCGGCGGCGGCGAAGCGGTCATCGGTCAGCGCCGCCCGGTCCGAGGGGGGCGGCAGGCCCAGGCGGCTGCCGGCGCCGGCCGCTTCCGCCGTCCGGGCACCGGGCAGGGCCAGCACCACCACGGCCACCGCTGCCACGCCGCAGACGAACAAGCGGCCGCCATCGCGTCGCACCGGCGACGACGCCCCGGCCGCGCCCCGGCCGGCGGCCAGCTCCTCGATCGGCCCGAACGCCGCCACCGCCAGCGCGGTGCCAACTGCGGTCAGGGCAAGGCGGAGCCACGGCGCCCCGGTCACCCCGACGGGCACCACCGCCGCCGCCACCACGATGGCCACCGGGTGCCACAGGTAGATGGTGACGGCACGGGCGTTGAGGCGTCGCACCGCGACCGAGGCGACGCGGTGCCGCCCCAGGGCGGTCAGCGGAGCCCGAAGGGCGAGCACCACGGCCAGCCAGGCCGCCCCGAGCAGCGCCAGCACCGGATAGGAGTCGTTGGCGACGCCGGTGGGCAGGCCACCCCACCACGCCCACAGCACCGCGGCGGCGCCGAGGCCACCCGCCACCGCCAGCAACGTGCGGCGCGGCGGCCGGGTGCGACCGGCGGCGGTGAGCCGGGGCCACGCCGCGCCGAGCACCGCGAACAGCCCGTAGCACGTGGCATCGCCGGCGGCGAGGCGCAGCCAGCCCGAGCCGAGCACCGGCACCGACAGCCGGCGTGCCGCTTCGACGGCGACGATGCCGCCGGCGAGCACGGGCAACGACCAGCGCAGACGCCGGGAGGCCGCCAGCAGCAGCGGGGCGGCCACGACCATCCACAGGTAGGCCCGCAGGTACCACAGGTGTGAGGTGAGCCACCCCTGCTGCCAACCGGGTGCGGGCGGGTCGGTGAGGGGCACGAGCCAGCGCAGCGCCGCCCACCCCAGCCGGCTCCACGACACCGGTTCGGCCAGGGCCACCACGTGGGCGAGGCCGGTGGCCGCCACCACCGCACCCAACGCCCACAACGGCAGCAGCACCCGTCGGGCCCGCCGGCGCAGCAGCTCGACGGGCCCGGTGCGCTCGGCGCTGCGGGCCAGCATCACCCCGGCGGTGAAGAACATCAGCGGCATGGCGGCGAATGCCCAGCTGAGCCAGGCGGCGGCCACGGTGTGCCAGGCGACGACGCGCAGCAGGGCGCCGGCCCGCACCACGTCGAAGAACGGGTCGCGCCCCTCCGCCGGGAGCGCCCGCCGGCCGGTGCCGGCGAGCTCGGTGGCCGCCGTCATGCGGTGGGCGCCACCGGGTGACGGCCCGCGCCGCCACGGCGCGCCGCGTCGGCGCCGACGGGCGCAACGCTGGGGGGCACGGGCGGGAACCCGGCGGGACGGACACGCATCGCGTTGGAGGGTAGTGCCCGTCTCTGCCCCTGCGGCAAGGAAGCGCTGGTCAGCGCACCGTGACTCTGGTCTCAGCGCAGCGCGCCGACCACACCGAGCGCGTCAACCCGCTCCGGCGGGTAGCCGAGCAGCTCCTGCAGCACGTGGCGGGTGTGGGCCCCGACCCGGGGCGGCAGCCCGACGTGCGGTGGCGTGCGGGACAGCCTGAACCGCGTGTGCTCCACGATGCAGGGCCGGTCGGGGTGGTCGAGGTGGGCGAAGTGGCCGCGGTGCGCCAGCTGCGGATCGGCCAGGCACTCGGCGCTGTTGTTGACCGCGTGGGCGGCCACCCCTGCCTCGATGAGCAGGCGCTCGGCATCGGCGGCCTTGCGGGCCGAGGTCCACGCCGAGATGGCCGCATCGAGCTCGTCGTGGCGGGCGCGCCGGCCGTCGGCGCCGCCCAACCCAGGGTCGGTGGCCAGCTCGGGCCGGCCGATGGCGCGGGCCAGGCGGGGCCAGGCGTCGTCGTCCTGGCAGGCGACGGCCACCCAGCGGTCCTCGCCGGCGGCGGGGTACACCCCGTGGGGGGCGAGGGCGGCGTCCCGGTTGCCGTCGCGCTGCGCCACCCGGCCGTTGGCGGCGCCGTCGAGCAGGGCCGGCGTCAGGTAGTGCAGCGCCGCCTCGGCCTGGGCCACGTCCACGTGCTGGCCCTCGCCGGTGCGCCGCCGGTGGTCGAGGGCGGCGAGGGTGGCGGCCAGCACGAGGTGGGTGGAGGTGTAGTCCGTGTAGGCGCCGAACGGCCCGGCCGGGGCGCGGTCGGGCCAGCCGGCCAGGCCGTAGAAGCCGGACAGCGCGGCGGCCAGGTTCCCGTAGCCGGCGAAGTCGGCCAGCGGCCCGTCCTGGCCGGTGAGGCAGGTGGACACCATCACCACGTCGGGCTTGACGGCGCGCAGGTGGTCGTAGTCGAGCCGCCAGCGGCGCATGGCCCGGGGCGAGAACGACTCGATGACCACGTCGGCCCAGCGCACGAGGTCGAGCACCACCTCGCGCGCCTCGGGGTGGTTGAGGTCGAGCTGCAGGCTGAGCTTGCCGGCGTTCATGGTGTCGAACAGCGCCGAGTTCTCCGAGCCGGCCACGTTGCCGTAGGTCGGCCGGTAGCCACGGGCCGCGTCGGGCTTGGTGGTCGACTCGATCTTCACCACCGTCGCCCCGCAGTCGGCCAGGGTGCGCACCCCGTGCGGACCGGCGATCGACCAGGTGAAGTCCAACACCTTGACGCCGTCGAGCGCCGGGCGGGCCGGAGGCGCCGGGCGGGCGGGGGCCGGTGCGGTCCGGTCCGCCGCCGGGGTCAGCGCCGGACGGCGCAGCGGCTCGGCCAGCACCTCGGCGGTGTCCGCACCCAACGCCGGCGCCGGCACCGCCGGGGCCAGCGGGCGGGCGGAGAAGCGGGCGAACGCACCGGGGGCGCGAACGGTGCGGCCGGCGGCCGGGTGGTGCACGTCGTCGAAGAAGCGGCGGTGGGCCAGCTGTTCGCTGGCCAGCACGTCGTGCACGTCGGCGATGGGGGCGATGAGCAGGCGGCGGCGCATCGCCTCGGCCAGGAGCTCCGCCTTGGTGTGCGACGTGGTCAGGCTCCGCACCGCCGCCTTGGCCGCCTCCCAGGTGGCCACCTCCAGCTCGCCGGCCTCGACCAGCTCCTGGAAGCGGACCCAATCGAAGTCGCGCAGCCGCTCGTCGCAGTGGCCCTCCTCGCACGCCCACGCCATCAACGCCGCCGTGCGGGCCCGATGGCGGGTCCGAACACGTGGGTGATCGACACGTGCCCGTCGGCGCAGGGGTAGACCAGCTGCAGGTCGAGCTTGCCCGCCTTGGCGCCGCCGGCGGTGCGGGTGATGGTGGGCGAACCGACCGCGTCGGTCAGCACCGACGCCTGCACGGCCAGCATGGCCGCGGTCTGGGCGGCGACGTCGACGTGCTGGCCCAGGCCGGACCGGCTGCGTTCGGCCAGCGCCACCAACGTGGCGCACACCGCCACCGCCGAGGCCATGGTGAACGCCTGGGGCACGACCAGCCGCACCGGGGGGCGGTCGGCATCGCCGTTGAGGACCAGCGCGCAGCTCGAGGCCAGCACCGTCAGGTCGGTGGCCGGCCAGCGGGCCTTGGGGCCGTCCTGGCCGAGCGCGGTGATCGACGTGCACACCAGCGCCGGGTTGTGCGCCGCCAGCGCAGCGTAGCCCAGGCCGAGCGCGTCGAGCTCGCCCGGCGCCGCCGATTCGATGAGCACGTCGGCGCCGCGCACGAGCCGCAGCAGGTCCTCCCGGCCGTGGCGCTGGTGCAGATCGAGCACGATCGAGCGTTTGGCCCGGTTGTAGGCGAAGTGGGTCAGCGAGCGCTCGGGATCGACCACGTCGTCGATGAACGGGCCCAGCCGACGGGCCCGCATCCCCTCGGGCGGTTCGACGGCGATGACCTCGCGCCCAGCGCGGCCAGGACATACCCGCGGCATGGCCGCGATCGTCGGTCAGGTCGAGCACGCGATACGGCGACAGCATTGGTTCCCCCGAAGCGTTGCCCCGATCGTTCCGCGCGGCAGTCTGCCAGCTCCGCCGCCGCCGTGCGCCCGCAACCGCTACGGTGCGCCGCCGTGAAGCTCGGATTGTTCGGCGTGTTCGTGACCCCCACTGCTCGCCCGAGGTGGTGGCGAGCACCGCCCGGCTGGCCGAGGAGCACGGCTACGACTCGTTCTGGGTGGGCGAGCACCTCGCCTTCTTCGACGAGTACACGCCCGCCTACCCCGGTTCCGACGACGGGCGCATCCCCATCGCCGCCGACGAGGGCATGCCCGACCCGCTGCTGCTGCTCACCTGGGCGGCGGCGACCACCAGCCGGATCCGCCTGGCCACCGGGATCTGCCTGCTGCCCCAGCGCTCGGCTGCGTACACCGCCAAGGAGGTGGCCACGCTCGACTGGCTCAGCGGCGGCCGCTTCGACTTCGGCGTGGGAGTGGGGTGGCAGCGCGAGGAGTTCGACGCCGCCGGGGTGCCATGGGAGCAGCGCGGCGCCCGTACCGATGAGTATCTCGACGCCTTGGTGGCGCTGTGGACCACCGATCCGTCGAGCTTCGACGGCCGCTTCGTGCGCTTCGCCCCGTGTCGCATGCACCCCAAGCCGGTGAGCCGGCCCCACCCGCGGCTGATCATCGGTGGGCACGCCGGCCGCGTTGCGGCGCACCGCCCGCATCGGTGACGGCTGGTTCGGGTGGTACCTCGACGCCGCCGCCACGGCGCCGTTGGTGGCCCGCCTCCACGAGGAGCTCGACGCCGCCGGCCGCCGGCCCGACGAGGTCGAGGTGACGGTGCAGGTGGTGCCGGGCGAGCTGCGGCCGGCCGACGTGGAGGCGTTCCGCGAGGCGGGGGTGGACCAGCTGACGATCATGGTGCGGCCCACCAGCGTGGACCACGCCACCCGGGCGCTGGAGAAGCTGCGACCGCTCGTCGACGCCGTTCGCGGAGCCTGATCACCGGCGGACGGCTACGTTGCCGTCATGCCCGCTGATCAAGCCCCGTGCCCGCTGATCAAACCCCCGTGCCCGCCGATCAACTGCCGGTGGAGCACCTGTTCACCCTGCAGCTCACCGCGGCGATGGACCAGGCCCACCACGTGCGGGGTGGGCCGGCCGGGCGGCGGATCATCGCCGCGGTCACCGGCGGCACGTTCAGCGGCGCCCGGCTGTCCGGCACGGTGGCGCCACTGACCGGGGCCGACTGGGTGACCGTGCGCCCCGACAAGTCGTTGCGCATCGACGTTCGCCTCGTGCTGCAGGCCGACGACGGCGGCACGATCTACATGTACTACGGCGGCATCCTCATCGACGGCCGGGCCCGCACCGCACCGTACTTCGAGACCGGCGACGAGCAGCACGCCTGGCTGAACAACGTGCAGGCCGTCGGCATCGGCGAGGTCACCGCCGAGGGACCGCGCTACGAGGTGTACGCGCTGCGCTGATCGGGGCTCGTCGGTCGGGCCGCCGGTGGCTCGGTGGCCGCCCGCAGGCGCAGCACCACCCGCAGGCGCTCGCCGCCGCCCGCCGGGCCGTTCCGGTCGATCCCGGTGTTGTCCTCGAGGGTCAGCGTGGCGCCGCTCGCCGAGGCCAGGCCGGCGGCGATGGCGAGGCCGAGCCCGGTGCCGGGCCGGGAGAGGTCACCGCGCCAGAACCGCCGCAACGCCTTCACCTTCTCGTCGTCGTCGAGGCCCGGGCCCTCGTCGGCCACCACCAGGCACCAGTGCCGGTCCTCGTGGCGGACCGCCACCGTGACCGTCGATCCCGGCGGCGAGGCGGCCACCGCGTTGTCGAGCACGTTGTCGAGGATCTGCTCCACGGCACCGGGCACCGCCTCGGCCGGGGCCCCGCCCCGCCCGGCCGGGTCCACCGACAAGGCCAGGTGCACGTCGTGGGCGTCGGCCACCGCACCCCAGGTGTCGACCCGGTCGGCCACCAGATCCGCCAGCCGCACGGTGATCGTGGGCCGCGCCCGCTCGGCGCGGGCCAGGGCGAGCAGGTCGTTGACCAGCGCGCTGAGCCGGTCGGCCTCCTCGATGGCCGCCTCCAACTCGGCCGAGTCGCCGGCCGCGCTGCGCTGCTGGAGGTTCTCCAGGCGCAGCCGCAGCGCGGTCAGCGGCGTGCGCAGCTGGTGGGAGGCATCGGCGACGAAGGCGCGCTGCTCGGCCAGCACGCCGTCGAGGCGCACCGCCATGGTCGACATCGTGTCGCCCAGGGCCCGCAGCTCCTCGGGGGCGTCCTCGTCGAGGGCGTCGCCGGCGCTGAGATCGCCCTGCGCGTACCGCTCGGCCGTGCGCCGCAACCGGGTGACGGGGCTGGTGACGCTGCGGGCGATGATCCAACCGACCATGGTCATCATGGCCAGCACCACCACGGCCACCGCCGCCAGCCCGAGCTGGAAGCGCCGCACGTGGGCGTCGAGCTCGGCGGTGTCGAGCGAGAGGCGCAACGCGCCGTACACCCGCCCACCGGAGGCCACCGGCACCGACACGAAGAGCAGGTCCGTGCCCAGCGTGGTGGAGTAGCGGGTGCCGCTGGTGCGCTCGCCCTGCAGGGCGGCGGCGATCTCGGGACGGGTCGAGAGGTTCCGATCGGCCGGCTGCTCGGTGTCGAGCAGCGAACGGCCGGCGGCGTCCACGAGCACCACCCGGGCGCCGGTGTCGGCCTGGTAGTCGAGGGCGAGGCCCACGTCGACCGTGTCGGGGGTGGCGGGGCCCAGCTCGAGCGTGTCCTCGTAGCGGGTGGCCAGCACGCTGGCGTCGCCGGCCAGGCCGGCGACGAGACGTTCCCGCTCCCACCGCTGGTAGAACACGGCGAGGGGGATCTCCAGCACCAGCAGCACCAGCACGGTCACGCTCAGGTAGCTGAGCAGCAACCGGCGGGTCACGAGCCGCCGACCGCCTCCGGCGCGAGCCGGTAGCCCACCGAGCGCACCGTCTCGATCAGCGCGGGCCGCAACTTCTTGCGCAGCGAGGCGACGTGCACATCGAGCGTCTTGGTCGAGCCCCACCAGTGCTCGTCCCACACGTCGTGCATCAGCCGCTCCCGGCCGAGCACGGCGCCGGCGTCCACCGCCAGGCGCACGAGGAGGTCGTACTCCTTGGGCGTCAGCGTGACGGCGGCCCCCTCCAGGGTGACGGTGCGGCTCCGTCGGTCGATGCGCAGCCCGCCGAGCTCGATCGTGTCGCTGACCACCGGCTCGCGGGCGGTGGTGCGCCGCAGCACGGCCCGCATCCGGGCCACCAGCTCGCGGAAGCCGAACGGCTTGACCACGTAGTCGTCGGCCCCGAGCTCCAGCAGCATGACCCGGTCGAGCTCATCGCCCCGGGCGGTCACCACGATGATGGGCACCTCGCCGCGCCGGCGGAGCTCCTGGCAGACCACCCGGCCCTCGAGGTCGGGCAGGCCGAGGTCGAGCAGCACCAGGTCGGCGGGGCCGGCGGCCAGGGCGGCGGCACCGGTGGCCGCCACCGTGACCACGAAGCCCTCCCGCTCCAGGCCGTCACGCAGCGGCGTCGAGATCGTCGGATCGTCCTCCACCACCAGCACCTGCACGGGTTGCAGCATCGCACCCGACCGGTCCGACAGCCCAGGCCTTTGCCAAACCATTGCCTTGCGGTAGCGAGCGATTTGCGCCCGTTTCCGTACCGTCGCCCCCATGACGTTCCGATCGTTCTCCGGCCGCACCCGCCTGGCCACCGCGGCCGCCATCGTCGCCATCGGGGTCACCGGTGCTGCGGCGGTCGGCGCCAACGTGGGCATCCTCGACTCCTCCTCGGAGACCTCGACCGGCGAGCTGTCGGCCGGAGGTGCGCTGCCGACGGCCAGCACCCAGGTGGTCGATGTGTTCCTCGACGGCAGCACCACCTCGACCGCCGCCACCAGCGGGTCGGCCGCCGCCAGCCCGGTCACCTCCTCGGGGGTGACCCGGTCCGGGGAGCCGCTGGTGTTCGCCGTGGACGCGGCGGGCACGGTGAGCGTGGCCGGCGGTACCGACGGCCTGCGGCTCGAATCGGTGGCACCGGCGGCGGGCTGGACGTGGACCCTGAGCCAGGCCAAGGCGGACCTGCTGCACGTGAGCTTCACCAACGGCAGCCGCACGCTCGACTTCTGGGCCGCCCGCCGGGCCGACGGTGGCGTCGACGCCCGGGTGGACGAGCCGGTGGTGGTGCCGGCCCCGGCGTCGCCCAGCGGGAGCAGCGGCTCGTCGGGTTCGACCTACCGCGACGATGACGACCACGAAGACGACCACGAAGACGACCACGGCGTGTACGAGAACGAGCACGAGGGTGAGGACGACGATGACTGAGACCCGGACCCCCATCGACCCCGCCGCCGGCACCGGCTTGGACGCCGACGACGTGCGACGCATCGAACAGGCCCAGCGCATCGAGGCGATCCGCCGGCGGCGCAACGGCGTCCAGGCCGGTCGGGTGGTGCCGCCCGGGCCCCGCACCGGCGGCGCCTCGACGGTCACCTTGCCGCCCATCGATCTCGGCCGCCCGGAGCTGCCCACCACCGAGGTGCCGGCACTCGGCGAGCCGCTGGTATCCAAGGCGGCCGGTGGCGCTCCTGTCACCCCGAGCGCAGCTGCGCCCAGCGGCGAAGCGCACCGGGCGTGGCGCCACCGCAACCGGCGGCCGGCGCCGGCGGCCCCATCCGCCCAGGGCGGTCGCCTGGCTGCGACGGCCATCGGCACCGCCGGCATGTTCGGGCTGGTGGCGATGATGGGCTTCATGGGCCGCCGCGGCGCCGCCGAGGCCACCGAAGCGCTACCGGCGCCGGCCCCGACCCCGTCGTGGTCGTCGTGCACCAGGCACCCACCGCCGGCACCAGCGGCGACGCGGCCGTCACCGCGGACGGCACCGCCACCGACGGCACGACGTCCGACGGCACCACCACCGCGGTCGCCGATCAGGCCGCCGCCGCGGCGCCGGCGCCCGCCGCCCCGGTCGTGCTCAGCGCCCAGCCGCAGATCATCCAGGCCCCCGCCCCGGCCGCAGCGCCGGCGCCGGTCGCCCAGACGAACGGCAGCCGCTGAGATGACCGCATCGAGCGCCGCCGTCCGTGAGGTGACGGCACCGGGCGCCGGCGTCGTGTCCGTGCGGGACCGGGTGATGGGCAGCGAGCTGCTGCTGATCGCCGTCGACCCGCTCGACGGGCAGCTGCGACGGGCGCTCGAGCGCCTGCGGGAGCTGGAGCAGCGCTGGAGCCGCTTCCTGGCCGACAGCGACGTGAGCCGGCTGAACCTGGCGGCGGGGACGCCGCTCGACGTGGCCCCCGACACGCTGACCCTGCTCGCCACCATGGTGCAGGCCTGGCGGGACACCGCCGGCGGCTACGACCCGACCGTGCTCCCGGCCCTGGTGGCGGCGGGCGGCGCGGCGAGCCGCCACCGACCCCAGCACCGCACCGTGCTGCCCGCCACCGCGGTCGCCGGCGGCGATCCCTCGGCGATCGTGCTCGATGCGTCGCGCCGCACCGCCACCATACCTCTAGGTATGGCCATCGATGCCGGCGGCATCGGCAAGGGCTTGGCCGCCGACCTGATCGTGCTCGACCTGCTGGCCGGCGGCGCCGCCGGCGCGCTGTGCAGCATCGGCGGCGACCTGTCGATGGCCGGCCGGCCGCCCACCCCGACGGCTGGCGGATCGCGGTCGAGCGCCCGGCGCTCGATGGCGGCCCCGACGCCGTCGGCGGGCCCGGCCCCGGTGTGCTGGTGACGCTGTCGGTCAGCGGCGGCGGGGTGGCCACCTCGAGCGTGCGCTCGCGCCGCTGGCAGGTGGGCGACGAGCAGCGGCACCACGTCATCGACCCCCGCACCGGCCACCCCTCGGACACCGACCTGGCCGCGGTCACCGTCTTCGCCCGCAGCGGCTGGCAGGCCGAGGCCCACGCCACGGCAGCCCTGCTGCGGGGCCGCGACGGTGCGCTGGACCACCTGCACGGCCACGGCCTCGACGGCATCGCCATCGACCGCGACGGCCGGGTGCTCACCACCGACGCGCTGCGCCACCTCGACGGGCTCCGGCCCGCCCCCGCCCCGGCGGGACCCACCCCACAGCCGGAAGGATCACCGTGGTCGCCGCACTGAACCCGCAGTTCTGGTGGTACCTGAGCCGGGCGTCGGGCATCGTCGCCTGGCTGATGCTCACCGCGGCGGTGATCTGGGGCGTGGTCCTGGGCACCGGCGCCTTCCCCGAGCACCGGCGCCCGGCCTGGCTGCGGGACCTCCACAGCTGGCTGGGCGGGCTGAGCGTGCTGTTCCTGGCCGTGCACCTGGTGGCGCTGGTGGCCGACAGCTACGTGTCCTTCGGTCTGGTCGACCTGCTGGTGCCCTTCGCCAGCGACTGGAAGCCCGGCGCGGTGGCGCTCGGGGTCCTGGCCATGTGGCTGGTGGTGGCGGTGCAGGTCACGTCGCTGGCCATGCGGCACCTGCCCCGGCGGGCGTGGCGGGTGGTGCACCTCAGCAGCTACCTGGCGTTCTGGGCGACCAGCATGCACGCCGCCTTCGCCGGCACCGACCGGACGAGCCTGCTCTACCAGGTGACGGCGGTGCTGGCCATCGCCGCGGTGGTGTGGTCGCTGCTGTACCGGGTGACCAACCCCAAGCGGCGCCGCACGGCCGGCCGGTCGGTGGGTGCGACCTAGCGCTCGCCCAGCAGGCCGGCTCGGCGCAGGGCGTCGGCCATGGCGCCGCCACCGGCCGGCTCCTCGCGCCCACCGCCCTGGCCGCCCTTGGCCCGCTCGCGGTCCCGACGGTTGCTGGCTCCGCGCCGGTCGCCGTCGCCCCGGCGGGGCCCACGCCCGTCGGCGGCCCCACCGCGGGACCCGCCACCGGCACCGCCGGCCCCCGGTTCGTCGTCGAGGCGGAGGCTGAGCGAGATCCGTTTGCGGGCGAGGTCCACGTCCATGACCTTCACCTTGACCACATCGCCGGGCTTGACCACGTCGCGCGGGTCGGACACGAAGCGGCGCGACATGGCCGAGACGTGCACGAGGCCGTCCTGGTGGACACCCACGTCGACGAACGCCCCGAACGCGGCCACGTTCGTCACCACCCCCTCCAGCACCATACCGACCCGCAGGTCGGCGAGCTCCTCCACGCCGTCGGCGAACGTGGCGGTGGTGAACGTCGGTCGAGGGTCGCGGCCGGGCTTGTCCAGCTCGGCCAGGATGTCGGTCACCGTCGGCACGCCGAAGCGATCGTCGACGAAGTCCTGGGGGCGCAGCGAGCGCAGCACGGCGGTGTTGCCGATCAGGCCCCGCACATCCCCACCGGTACGGTCCACGATGCGGCGTACCACCGGGTATGCCTCGGGGTGCACGGCGGAGGCGTCGAGGGGGTCGTCGCCGTCGGTGATGCGCAGGAAGCCGGCGCACTGCTCGAAGGCCCGATCCCCCAGCCGGGGCACCGCCTTGAGCGCCGCCCGGTTGCGGTAGGCGCCGTTGGCATCTCGGTGGGCGACGATGTTGGCCGCCAGCGAGGCGGTGATGCCCGACACCCGCTGCAACAACGGCACCGACGCGGTGTTCACGTCGACCCCGACGGCGTTGACGCAGTCCTCCACCACCGCGTCGAGCGAGCGCGACAGCTTCAGCTCGCTGACATCGTGCTGGTACTGGCCCACCCCGATCGAGCGGGGATCGATCTTGACCAGCTCAGCCAGCGGGTCCTGCAGACGGCGGGCGATGGACACCGCGCCGCGCAGGGTCACGTCGAGCCCGGGCAGCTCCTCGGAGGCGTAGGCCGACGCCGAGTAGACCGACGCCCCGGCCTCGGAGACCATCGCCTTGACCAACGCCAGTGACGGGGTGCGCTTCACCAGCTCGCCGGCCAGCTTCTCGGTCTCCCGCGAAGCGGTGCCGTTGCCGATGGCCACCAGCTCCACGCCGTGGGCCTCGGCCAGGCGGGCGAGGGTGGCCAGCGCCTCGTCCCAGCGGCCCTGCGGCTTGTGGGGGTAGATCGTCTCGGTGGCCAGCACCTTGCCGGTGCGGTCCACCACCGCCACCTTGGTGCCGGTGCGGTAGCCCGGGTCCAGGCCCATGGTCGCCCGGGCGCCGGCCGGGGCGGCCAGCAGCAGGTCGCGCAGGTTGGCGGCGAAGATGCGCACGGCATCGTCCTCGGCGGCCTCACGCAGGCGGAGCCGCAGATCGATGGCGAGCCGGGTGCGGATGCGGCCCCGCCAGCACAGCCGCACCGTGTCGGCCAGCCACCGGTCGGCCGGCCGGCCGAGATCGGCCACGCCGAACCGGGCGGCGATGGCCCGTTCGTAGGCGCTCGGTCCGGCCGCGGCGCCGTTCAGGGCGGTGTCGCCGGCGGCGCTCGGCGGCTCGGGATCGAGCTCGAGGTCGAGCACCTCCTCGGCCTCGCCCCGCAGCAGGGCGAGGATGCGGTGCGACGGCAGCGAGGTCAGGTCCTCGCTGAAGGCGAAGTAGTCGGCGAACTTGGCGCCCGCCTCCTCCTTGCCCTCGCGCACCTTGGCCACCATGCGGCCCTGGCTCCACATCCGCTCGCGCAGCTCACCCACGAGGTCGGCGTCCTCGGCGAAGCGTTCGACGAGGATGGCCCGGGCGCCGTCGAGGGCGGCGGCCACGTCGGCCACGCCGCGCTCGGCATCGACGTGGGCGGCGGCCGAACCGGTGGGGTCGAGCGTGGGGTCGGTCAGCAGGGCGTCGGCCAGCGGCTCGAGCCCGGCCTCCCGGGCGATCTGGGCCTTGGTGCGCCGCTTGGGCTTGTACGGCAGGTAGATGTCCTCGAGGCGGGCCTTGGAGTCCGCCGCCGCCAGCTGCGCGGCGAGCTCGTCGGTCAGCTTGCCCTGGCTGCGGATCGACTCCAGCACGACGGCGCGGCGCTCCTCCAGCTCACGCAGGTAGCCGAGGCGCTCGTGCAACGTGCGCAGCTGGGCGTCGTCGAGGGCGCCGGTGGCCTCCTTGCGGTAGCGGGCCACGAAGGGCACGGTGGCGCCCCCGTCGAGCAGCTCGACCGCCGCCCGCACCTGCCGCGGCTGCACCCCCAGCTCGGACGCGATCTTCTCGTCGATGGACATCGTCACGCTGCCGCCTCGTCCTCTCGCAGGCTCACCCGGCGGGTTGCACCGCCCGTCCCGGGGACCGTCGGGGGCACCGCCGATCCCGGCCGCAGCAGCGTAGCGGCGGCTCGGTCAGCGCCGGGCGGACCAGAAGCGCCGCCGGCCCCGGGCCGGCTCGGCGGCGGCTTCGGCGGACGGCTCGGGCACGGTGACCGTGCACTTCACCACCCCGTCGACCAGGCCGGCGCCGGCCACCACCTTCACCGGCCACACCTCCTCCGGCCGCTTCCCGAGCCGGGCCCGGCAGCTGCGGACGCGCTCCTCGGCCTCACCCAGGGCCAGGGTGTCGAGGTCGAAGGGGGCGGCCCCGACGAGCAGGTGGGGCAGCATCCGACAGGCATCCGCCTCACTGGTCACCGGCGTGAAGCAGGCGGGCACCCAGGTGCCGTCGCTGAGCGTGGCCTGCGCCCGGACGAGGTAGTGGCCCTCGTCGGGGTCCACGGGGAGGGCACCCCCATGGGGCGTGAACCAGACCCCGTCCTCGCCCGCCGGCCCGCACGCCGCCCACACCGGGTGCTCACGGAAGTCGGCCGGGGTGAGCGCGGGGAACGGCTTTCGCAACGCTCGTCCATGATCACCATCGTCGGCAGAGCCAACGTCGATGCAGATAGACGTGCCGCTCACCGCCGTCCCCGGTCGTAGCGGCGATGCGCGGTCAGCCACCGTCGACCGGCGAGAATGCATCCATGGGTGGCTCGGGGTTCGAAACACGGGATGGCGCTGGTCCGGCGCGCCGTCCCTCGCCGTGGATCGAGGCCCGGTGATCGAAGAACTGCTCCGCGCCCTGCTCGCCAACACCCGCGACGCCGTCGCCGTGGTGCGCGTCGACGTGGACCCCCCGATCGTGGTGGCGTCCTCGGCGGCCAACGTGCGGCTGTTGGGGCGCAACGCGGTGGGCCGGCCGCTGGGGTCGACGATCCGCCCCACGTGCAGGAGCTCGTGCACACGTTCCGCCGGGCCGACGAGCAGGGTTCGCTGGCCACCAACGGCGCCTGGACCACGAACAGCGGGCGCGAGGTCCACGTCAGCTCCACGTTCGAGGCCTTCCGTGGGTGACGAACGCTACGTGCTGGCCACGTCGCACGACGCGTCCGAGCGGTGGGCACGGGCGGCGACCGGTGGTGCTGGAGACGTTGCTGGCGTCGGCCGCCCTCGACCGGCGGCGGGTGGCCCAGGACCTGCACGACGACACCGTGCAGGTGCTGAGCGCGGTCACCGTCGAGCTCGAACTGCTCCGACGGCGCGGCGGCGAGCACGCCGACTGGCTCGGCCGCTTGCGCGATCACCTGCAGTCGGCCAACGAGCGCATCCGAGACATGGTGGCCGACCTCGACCCCGGGCGTCGGTGCGCACCGCCCTCGGTGCCGCCCTGCAGGAGCGGCTGCAGCGGCCGGCGCAGCAGGCGGGCGTGCAGCTCACCGTGGTCGACCGGCTGACCGAACCCCTGCCCGAGGCGGTGGCCGGCGCGCTGCACCTGATCGCCACCGAGGCGGTGTTCAACGCTGCGCCACGCCCGGGCGGGAGCGCGCCGAGGTGGAGCTGGTGGCCTCGACGGCTCGGTGCAGTTGCACGTGCGCGGACAGGCAAGGGCTTCGATCCCACCGTGCCGCCCAGACCCGGCCACTACGGCCTGGTGTCGATGCGGGCCCGGGCCCAGCAGCTCGGCGGCTCGTTGGCGGTGACCAGCTCGGCGCAGCGGGGCACCAAGATCAGCGCCCGCCTCCCGCTCGATGCCGACCGGGAACGGGAGGCGACCGGCGGGAACGGTGGCGCGACCGCCGTGTCCCCAAGCATGGACCAGATGGTCAACGCCATCCGCCGGGTCGACGCCGACCTGCAGGTGGCGTGGCGGGCGTCGCGGATCGGCATGCTGCTCTGCGACGCCGCCGGGGTGGTGACCCGGGCCAACCCGGCGGCCGGGGCCCGTCTCGGGGTGGACCACCAGGACCTCATCGGCACCCCCCTGCTGGGCGCGCTGCGCGGCGGCGAGACGAGCAACTCGGGCCTGCGCACCGCCCTGCTGGCCGTGCGCACCGGGACGGCGGAGCACCGCCGGGGCACGGCCCTGATCATCGGCGACGACGGCAGCCGGTGGCTCGTGCGCTACCACGTCCAGGCGCTGACCGGATCGGACGGCCCGCCGTGGCCGATGATGGTCACCGTCGACGAGCCCTGACCGCCGATCGGCCGCAGCATCGCCGAACCCCGCCGGCCGACGCCTCGCCGCTGACCGACATCCGGAGCTTTGGTGGCACGGAGCCGCCCGGCGCGCACAGACTGGCCGTCGTGAACGCGCGCGGAGGTTGCAGTCGACGAGGATCCGGCGCCGCTGGCGGAGCTGGGCGTGCTGGCCGTCGCCATGGTGCTGTCGATGTCGACGTGGTTCTCCACCGCGGCCGTGCTGCCCCAGCTGCGCCGCGAGTGGGACCTGTCGCAGGTGGCGGCGTCGTGGCTGACCATCGCCGTGCAGCTGGGGTTCGTGTTCGGGGCGGTGGTCTCCTGCCGTGTTCACGCTGGCCGACCGTGTCCGTCCCCGGCGGCTGGTGCTGCTGGGCACGCTCGGGGCGGCGCTGGCCAACGTGGCGCTGCTGGCCGCCGGCGGCATCGG
Organism: Acidimicrobiales bacterium; assembly: GCA_041394365.1. Taxonomy (GTDB): domain Bacteria; phylum Actinomycetota; class Acidimicrobiia; order Acidimicrobiales; family CAIXPF01; genus CAIXPF01. The sequence continues at coordinate 113,254 of JAWKIM010000019.1, read as the reverse complement.
CGCCGGCCTGCCGCTGCGCTTCGCGGTGGGCGCCTTCCTGGCCTGGGTGTACCCGCCCGCCCCTCAAGGCGATGTCGGCGTGGTTCCGGCGGGGTCGGGGGCTGGCGCTGGGGGTGATGGTGGGCGCGCTGACGCTCGGTTCGGCCCTGCCCCACCTCATCCGCAGCCTGGCAGCCCGCCGTGGGAGGCGGTCATCGTGGCCACCTCGGCCCTGACCGTGCTCGGCGGGCTGGTGATGGAGCTGGCCGCCACCGACGGGCCGTTCCTGGCGGCGAGCGCGCGCGTTCGACCCGCGCCAGATCGGCCAGATCGTGCGCAACCTGCTCTGCGACTGGCCAGCGCCGGCTACTTCGGGCACATGTGGGAGCTCTACGCCATGTGGGCGTGGTTCGGGGCGTTCTCCGCCGACGTGCTCCCCGGGCGACCGTCGCTGGCCGCGCTGTTGACCTTCGCCGTGATCGGCATCGGTGCGGCCGGCTGCGTGGTGGGCGGGGTGATCTCCGATCGCAGCACCCGCACCGCGGCAGCGGCGTTGGCCATGGCCCTGTCGGCCCCGGTGGCGGCGGTGATCGGGTTCGGCGCAACGGCCCGGTGGCGCTGGTGGTCGTGCTCGGCCTGCTGTGGGGGTTCTGGGTGGTGGCCGACTCGGCGCAGTTCTCGACGATCGTCACCGAGCACGCCGACCCGCGCCACGTGGGCACGGCGCTGACCCTGCAGCTGGCCATGGGCTTCGTGCTCACCGTGTTCACCATCTTCCTGGTGCCGGTGGTGCGCGACGCCAGCAGCTGGGGCTGGGCGTTCCTGCTGCTGGTCCCCGGCCCGGCGCTGGGGGTGGTGGCCATGGCCCGGTTGGGGTTGCGCCCGGTGCCGGCCCCCGCCAGCGCCGTGCCGGCGCCGCCGCCGGTGTTCGTCAGCCCGTTCTTCTGACCGGCCCGCCGCTCAGGCGGTGGGCAGCGTGTCGACGTAGCGCGGGTCGAGCTCGCCCTCCCGCGCCGGGCGCCAACCCAGGTCGAACGCCATCCACAGCGTCTGCGAGAACGGCCAGAACAGCAGCGGCACGACGATGGCTACAGCGAAGGTGGCGCCGAGCATCGCCAGCACGGGGATGTGCGGGTAGGTGATCCACGTGCCCACCAGCAGCGTGATGAGCAGCACGCCGAAGCTGAAGATGGTGTTGAAGCCGACCGCGCTTCACGAAGTGGCCGTCCTCGCGGTCACAGGCGATGCCGCAGGTGGGGCAGTGGTCGTTCAGCTTGAACCAGGAGGAGAAGAAGCCCTTGCCGCCGCACTGGGGGCAACGGCGGCGCATCGCCCGACCGAACAGGGTCCAATGCCCGATGGGCCGGGTGCGGGTGTCGGTGGCGGTCTCGATCATCATCTGCTGTCGCTCCTCGTGGCGGGCGGACCCGGGCCTTTCACCGAGCTCTCCCACGCTCCTCTCGACAGATTACCCCCTGGGGTATAACGGGACGAGGGTCCTAGGTCCCCGATCGGCGGTGGGGCCGCGAGCCATCCGCCACCCGCCAGCGGGCAGACTGCGTCGATGCAGTTCGACCTCTCCCAGACCGATGCCCTGCTGTCCACCACCAGGGCGGTGCGCAAGCGCCTCGACCTCGACCGGCCGGTGCCCGACGACGTGCTGCTCGAGTGCCTGCAGCTGGCCGTGCAGGCCCCCACCGGCTCCAACCGGCAGAACTGGCGCTGGCTGGTGGTGCGCGACGAGGCCAAGAAGCAGCAGCTGGCCGAGCTCTACAACCGGGCCGGGGGCGACTACCTGCGCAACGCCGCCGCCAACGCCGATCAGGGCACCCAGCTCGGCCGGGTGATGGACTCCGCCACCTACCTGGCCGAGAACCTCCACCGGTGCGCCGGTGATGGTGATCCCGACTGATCACCGGGCGGGTGGAGGACGGCGGCCAGCACCCGGCGGGGTTCTTCGGCTCGATCTTCCCGCGGTGTGGAGCTTCCAGCTGGCGCTGCGCTCCCGGGGTCTGGGCACCTGCCTCACCACGATCCACCTGCGCTTCGAGCAGGAGGCCGCCGAGCTGCTTGGCATCCCCGGCCACCTGACCCAGGCCGGCTTGCTGCCGGTGGCGTGTACACCAAGGGCACCGACTTCGCCGGCCGCCCGCTCGCCGGTGGCCGAGATCACCTACCTCGACACCTACAAGCAGCCGATCGCCTAGCCACCCGATCGCCTGGATCACCCGATCACTGCTCGGCCGCCTGATGGCTCGGGCCGGCCGAGCACCGGGTAGCGCAGGCGGTCACCAGGTGGATGGCGAAGCCGATGCCCGCCACCACCCACACCACCTGGAAGCGGTCGATCGAGTCGGTGGCCTGATCCCCCAGGATGGCGATCACCGCCGCCACCCCAGCGTCTGGGTGAGCCGGCGGCCGGTCTGGAACGCCGAGTTGGCCATGGCCAGATCGGCTCGGTCGGTGCGGGCGAGGGCGGCCGAGGCGGCGGTGATGCCGACCATGCCGATGGCCACGCCGAACAGCACCAGGCCCGGCAGCAGGCGGCCGAAGGAGGGTTGCTCGGTCATCGCCCACCACCACCATGCGTGCGCCGCCACGCCGATGGCGCCACCCACCACCAGCACGCCCCGGGAACCGTACCGATCGGTCAGGCGACCGACCGGCATGGAGATGAACGACAGCACCAGGGGGATGGCCACCACCCAACCCACGGAAGCCCGCCAGCCCCACACGTTCTCCATGAACAGCGGCGTCCAGAAGAAGAACGCGAAGATGCCGAACTGCGAGCCGAGCTGGCTGACCGAGGCCACCCGGTAGGCCCGCTCCCGGAACAGCCCGAGGCGCAGCAGCGGCGAGGACACCCGGCCGCAGCGGGCCACGAACAGCGCCCACAGCACCAGCGATGCGGCCAGCGTGCCGGCGGTGCGAGCGTCGATCCAGCCCCACTGCGTTGTCCGCAGGATGGCCAGCGTGAGCAGGCCCGAGGCGACCACCACCAGGGCGACGGCGACGAGGTCGATCGGTGACGCCCGGCCGTCGGCGGTCCCGGTGCTGCCGCCGCGGGCAGCACCTGGGCCCGGTGACGAGCACGACCACACCGATCGGTACGGAGACCAGGAAGACCCAGCGCCACGACCCGCCCACGTCGATGATGGTGCCGGCCAGCACCGGGCCGGCGAGCGAGGCGATGGAGCCCATCACCCCCAACCAGCCCATGGCCACCCCGCGCCGTTCGGCCGGGTAGTCGGCCAGGGCCAGCGCGATCGACGTGGAGATCATCATCGCCCCGGCGCACCCTGGAACACCTGCTGCGATCAGCAGGCCGGACCGGGGGCGATGGCGCTGGCCAGCGCACCGACGGAGAAGGCGGCCATGCCGGCGAGGTAGACCCGCCGGCCGCCGTAGCGGTCGGCCAGGGCACCCGCCACCAGCAGCAACGCGGCCAGCGCGATCGAGTAGCCGGAGCTCACCCAGGCCAGGGTGGAGCGCGGCGTGTCGGCGAAGGACTCCACCAGGCGGGGGAAGGCCACCGCCGCGGCGAAGCTGTCGAGCACGATCACGAACCCGCCGGAGGCGACGAGCAGCGTGAGGAAGGGTCGCGCCCCGACCGGGGGGTCGGGGCGCACGTTCGGGCGGAGCGAGGAGCGGCGGCTCACCCCTGCGGGGGCTCGACCGCCACCGTGCCCATGTCGGCCGGCGAGCAGATCTCCAACACCTCGAGATCGGGCGACAGGTTCTTCTCGTTGTGCAACATACCGCCAGGGATGCTGGCGAAGGAGCCGGCCTGCAGCTTCTCGGTCCGGCCGCCCTCGAACTCGAGCTCCACCCAACCCCGCAGCACGTAGACGAACTGCACGTCGCACACGTGGTAGTGCCAGCCGGTGGGCTCGTTCTCGCCGGTGGCCCGCATGCCCAGCATGCGGAACCGGCCGTCGGTGGCGGCGGCCAGCCCGACGTCGCGGTAGCGCAGGAACTCCCGGCGACCGGTGCCGTCGTAGGAGTCGGCGTCGAGGTGGTCGATGAGCAGCTGTGCGGTGGCCGGCTGTTCGGTGGCGGTCATTGGACGGTCCCCCCGTGTGATCGCGCCGGTCGATGCCCGGCGGCGTGGCCACAGGCTACGGGAGTTGGCGGCGGCGCGCCGGTGCGAGAAGCTGCACGGCCATGGACGACATCGCCACGCTGTTCGAAGCCCGCTTCGGCCTGGCCCCGCAACACCCGCAGCCCGGCGCCCCCACCGACACCGAGGCGACGATGCTGCGCCACCGCATCTGCCGGCGCTACGCCGACGAACCGGTGGACGAGGCCACGCTGGAGCGCATCCTGGCGGCGACGCTGTCCACGCCGGCCAAGTCGGATCTGCAGCAGGTGGCGATCATCGTGGTGGACGACCCCGAGCGCCGCCGGCGCATCGCCGAGCTCATCGGCGACATGCCCTGGATCGTCGAGGCGTCGCGGTTCCTGCTGTTCTGCGGGGACGGGCGCCGCATCCGTCGGCTGTGCGAGCACCATGGCGTGCCGTTCGGCAACGACCACCTCGACGCCGTGCTCAACCCGGCATCGGATGCGGCCATGCACCTGTCGAGCTGCGTGTGGGCGGCGGAGTCGCTGGGCTTGGGCACCTGCCCGATCTCGGTGGTGCGCAACCACCTCGATGCGGTGACCGAGATCTGCGAGCTGCCGCCACTGGTGTTCCCGCTGGCCGGGCTGTGCATCGGCCACCGCGCCGACCGCGGCCACCGGGTGCTGCGGCTGGCCCCAGCGGTGACCGTGCACCGCGACCGCTACGACGACGCGAACGCCCTCGCCGACATCGACGCCTACGACCGCCGCCGCGACGCGGTGTTCTCCATCCCGCCGGCCAAGCAGCTGCATACCGACCGGTTCGGCGTGGCCGGCTTCTACGGCTGGTCGCTGGACAAGGCCCGCCAGGTGTCGCGCCCCGAGCGCACCGACCTGGCCGCCTACCTCCGCCGGCAGGGCTTCCGCTTCGATCCCGAGCCGGACCCCTCGTGAGCCGCCCTCATGACGCGGGCGACGTGGCGGCGAGCACGGCCTGCACGTACCGGCGCACCGCCGGGCGCAGCGCGGCGCGTCGGGCCTCGACCCGGCGTCGTACCGCCGTGCCCGACCACGAGGACGGCAGCAGCGCTTCGGGCAGGTTCGGGTCGGCGCGCAGTGCATCGAGCAGGCCGGCCAGCAGCGCCTGGTCGGCCACGTAGGCGGCTTCGTCGCCGGCCGGCGGTCCGTCGGCTGCATCGAGCAGGCGGTCCACCGCCTCCCAGCGATGGGTGATGGCCTCGAGATCCCAGCAGCGACGCACCAGCGCCGCGTGCTCGTCGGCGGGGAACGTGGCGCCCTCGGCCACCTGGACCCGGCTGCGCAGCCCCAGCCGGGTCCGCAGGGCGTCGGCGGACGGCCCGAGGCGACCGGGGCTGATCCACACCCCGGCCTGCAGCGGCCCGAAGCCGAGCCACTGCAGCTCGGCCCGCAGGCGGTCGCGCGAGGTGCGCCGGCCCTCGTCGATCTCGTAGCAGACGACGGTCCAGGTGCCGTCCCAGCCGGGCCCGGTGGGTTCGCTGGTCTCGAGCACCCGCCGGTCGCCGCTGCGCAGCTCGTCGCGGGCGCGCCCGGTCAAGCGGTAGCGGCTGTGGCGGCCGATGCGGTCCACCTCGAACCAGCCGGCGGCGGCCATGCGCTGCAGCTGGGCCCGGGCCGCCGACTCCGACAACCCGAGCGGGGCGAGCAAGGCCAACAGCGTGGCCAACCACAGCTCGCCGCCGAGCTCGTCGAGCTGGCTGCCCAGCAACGACAGGATGGTCAGCCGCGCCCCGCCAGCGGGCTGCGGCGCCGCCGGCGTGCCCGTCGCCACGGCCCGCTCAGCCCGTCGGGCGGGCCCACAGCGCGGCCAACGGGGCCGGGCCCGACGCCTCCAGATCGGCGGCCGCGGCCAGCGCGGTGCGCTCGGCGAAGCGGGCCGCCACCAGCTGCACCCCGATCGGCAACCCGTCGAACACGCCCACCGGCTGCACCGCAGCGGGCAGGCCGAGCAGGTTGATGGCCACCAGCGGATCGTTGGCCCGGTAGAGCTCACGCAGGCGCTGGGGGGAACCGGCGTCGTCGCCGGCCGCCCAGGTCGGCTCCCGGCACACCGGCAGCAGCACCACGTCGACCTCGTCGTGCAGCAACCGCTGCCACGCCCGCAGCAGCGCCGCCCGCCGGGCGAGCGTGGCCACGTAGCCGCGCAGGTCGAGCGGCTCGGCCACCTCGTCGAGCACGTGCAGCATCAGCCGCAGGGCGGGGCTGCCCAGCTCGAGGAACGTGTCGCGCACCGTCACGTGGAAGTCGCTGTTGAGCAGCGCCGCCCACAGCGCCGCGGCCTCTTCCACCGACGGCAGCGCCACCTCCACCGGCCGCCAGCCGGCGGCCGCGAGCCGCTGCGCCGCCTCGTCGAGCGCGGCCTGCACCGCCGGGGCCACCTCCAGCGGCAGGCGGGGCACCCCGAAGCGGCGGTGGCCGGCCGGGGGCGCCGGCGGGAAACCGACCGGTACGTGGGCCGGATCACGCCACGACGGCCGGGCCAACACGTCGAGCACGAGCGCCAGGTCCCCCACGGTGCGGGCCAGCGGGCCGGCCACCGCCATCAGGTCGATGGCCGGCGAGCGCTCACCGTCGCTGGTGGTGTTGTGCATCGGCACCCGGTGCTGGGTGGGCCGGATGGTGCTGACCCCGCAGCAGCTGGCCGGCCACCGCAGCGAGCCGCCGGCGTCGCTGCCCTGGGCGATGGCGCCCACGCCCGCGGCCAGGGCGGCGGCGGCCCCGCCGCTCGACCCGCCCGGGGTGTGCGCCGGCGACCACGGGTTCACGGTGGCGCCGAACAGCGGGTTGTCGGTGTGCCAGCGCCAGGAGAACTCCGGTGCGTTGGTCCGGCCGATCACGATGGCCCCGGCGGCGTGCAGGTGTTGCACCAGCGGGGCGTCGACGGCGGCGATGCGCCCGTCGAGCGCGCCCACCCCGTTGGGGCTCGACTGACCGGCGACGTCGACGCTGTCCTTGATGGTGACCGGCACACCCGTGAGCGGGCCGGGAGCGGCGCCGTCGCGCACGGCGGCGTCAACGGCGGCGGCACGGCGCAACGCCCGTTCGTCGTCGCGGCGGGTGACGGCGTTGAGGGCGGCGGTGGCGTCGAGGCGGGCGAGATGGGCGAGCACCACCTCGGTGGCGGTGATCCGCCCGCCGCCCACCATTGCTGCGGTCTCGGCGGCCGACCACCGCCACGGCTCGCCCGCCGGCAGGGGGCCGGTTCCGGTGCCCTGAGCTCGTTGCACCCGGAAATCTTAGGCAGGTAGCGTGTCGGCCGACGTCGACGTTGCGCGACGTCGGCGCCGGGCGGTGCTCCGCCGCCCTTCGAGGAGGCCGCCGCATGGACGCTGCCGAGAACCGCCTGTTGACCGAGAGCGGCCCGGGCACACCGGGCGGTACGGTGCTGCGTGCCTACTGGCAGCCGGCCGCGCTGACCGAGGAGCTCGACGGCGACCGGCCCGCCGTGGCGGTCACCCTGCTGGGCGAGGAGCTGGTGCTGTTCCGCAACGAGCTGGGCGAGCTCGGCCTGGTGCAACGGGCCTGCCCGCACCGCGGCGTGGACCTGTCCTTCGGGCGGTTGGAGGACGGCGGCCTGCGCTGCCCGTTCCACGGCTGGTTGTTCGCCCCCGACGGGCGCTGCCTGGAGACCCCGGCCGAACCGGCCGGCAGCACGTTCCACACCCGGGTCCGCATCGGCTGCTACCCGGTGGTCGAGCGCAGCGGCATCATCTGGGCCTACCTCGGCCCCGGCGAGCCACCGCCGCTGCCGGGCTTCGACTGCTTCGTGGCGCCCCCCGAGCAGGTCTTCGCCTTCAAGGGCCTGTGGTCGTGCAACTGGCTGCAGGCCCACGAGGTGGGCATCGACCCGTCCCACGCCGCCTTCCTGCACCGGTTCCTGGAGCTGGAGGAGGAGGCCTACGGGCTGCAGTTCCGGGCCATGGTGGCCGACACCGGGATCCCGGTGGTCAAGCTGATGCGCGAGGTCCCCGCCGCCACCATCACCGTGGAGCCCACCACCTACGGCTTCCGCCTGCGGGCGCTGCGGGACTACCACGGGCGCTTCACCCACGTGCGGGTGTCGAACTGCATCTTCCCCAACGCCATCGCCATCGCCATGAGCCCGACGATGACGATCATGCAGTGGCACGTGCCCGTCGACGACGTGCGCTGCTACTGGTACTCGATGTTCGTCAGCTACGGCGATCCGGTGGACGCGGCCACACTGCGGGCCCAGCGCATCGACCAGGTGATCCTGCCCGGGTACCGGTCGCGCACCGGGGCGGCCGACGGCTGGGGCTTCGACCCGCACGAGCAGGCGACGGCCACCTACACCGGCATGGGCCAGGACATCAACGTGCACGACCAGTGGGCGGTCGAGTCGCCCGGGCCCGTCTTCGACCGCACCGGCGAGCACCTCTCGCCGGCCGACGTCGGCATCCGCACCCACCGCCGGCTGCTGCTGGCCGCCCTGCGGGACCCGTCGCCGGCCACACTGATCGGTACGGTCGACCCGGCCGCGCTGACCGGCCCGGCGGCCATCGACGCCGCCACCACCGGCACCGACCACGACGCCGCCTGGCGGGCCCAGGAGCAGCGACGCCGCTCGGCCTGCGGCTGGGCCCCGGCCATCGCCGACTGAGCGGGGCGCTCGCGTGGACGTGGACCGAGCCGACGCCCTGCCGCAGACGGCGCGCGACGCCGGCGTGCACAGCCTGCGGGTGTGCTTCGCCGACCAGCACGGCCTGCTGCACACCAAGACGGTGCCGGTCGAGCGGTGGTCGGAGGTGGTGCGCGACGGCATCGCCATGCCGGCCTCGCTGCTGGCCAAGGACACCGGCAACACCTATGCGATCGGGTTGTGGGCGCCGTCGGGCCTGCGCGCCCTCGACGAGCTCGTCGGCGCCCGCGACATGGTGCTGCGGCCCGATCCGGCCACGTTCCGGGTGCTGCCGTGGGCGGCGGGCGTGGGCATGGTCCTCTGCGAGCTCACCCAGGCCGATGGCGCACCGATCGAGCTGTGCACCCGGTCGCTGTGCCGCCGGGCGGTCGACCAGGTGCACGCCGCCGGGTACCGGTTGCGCATCGGCCTCGAGCTCGAGCTGCACCTGTTCGAGCTGGAGGGTGGCGCACCGATCCACCCCGGCTGGGAGCTGCTGGGCGAGCGCCACGCCGACCTGGTCCACGACCGCCTCGAGCCGATCCGCCGGGGACTGGCCGCGCTGGGCCTGCCGCCGCGCTCGGTCGAGGTCGAGCTCGGCCCCGGCCAGATCGAGCTCAGCTTCGCCGTGCACGACGCGCTGGACGCCGCCGACGCCGCCGTGCTGGTGCGCAGCGCGGTGCACCAGCTCGCCCGCCGCAACGGCCTGCGGGCCAGCTTCGCCTGCCGCCCGTCGGCCGACTCGTTCCCCAGCGGCTGGCACCTGCACCAGTCGCTGCGGGCGGTGGCCGACGGCGGTGCGGCCAACGCGCTGGTGGGTGACGACGGCGCCCTGCTCGCCCCGGTGGGCGAGCGGTGGCTGGCCGGGCTGCTCGACCATGCGGCGGCGTCGTGCCTGCTGACCACGCCCACGGTCAACGGCTACAAGCGCTACCGCCCCAACTCGGTGGCGCCCGACCGCATCGCCTGGAGCCGCCAGCACCGCGGGGCGATGGTGCGCCTCATCGGGGGCGGCGCCGACCCGGCCACCCACTTCGAGAACCGGGTGGCCGACCCGGCGGCGAACCCGTACCTGGCGGTGGCCTCGCAGGCGGTGAGCGGGCTCGACGGGTTGCGGCGGCAGCTGCACCCACCGCCGATCACCGACAGCCCCTACCGGGCCGAGGCCGGTCCGCTCCTGCCGCGCAGCCTGGGCGAGGCCATCGACGCGTTCGCCGGTTCGCCGCTGTACCGCGCCGTGTGGGGCGACGACGTGGTGGACTACCTGCTCGCCATCAAGCGCTCGGAGTGGTCCCGGTTCCTGGCCGCGGTGACCGATTGGGAGCTGCGCGAGTACGGCGGGTTCTGAGGCACCGGTGGACGAGCACCCGGGGCCGGCGCAGCGGGAGGTGACCGCCGGCGGGGCGGGCCGTGCCTTCACCGTGCTGCCCCGCGGCGAGGCCGACGAGGTGTTCTGGACGCTCTTCGCCGACGGCGGCTTCGAGCCGGAGACGCTGGCCGTGCTCGGGGCCGAGCTGGGGCCCGGCGACGCGCTGCTCGACATCGGGGCGTGGATCGGCCCGATGACGCTGGCGGCGGCCGCCGCCGGGGCCGCCGTGGTGGCGGTGGAGGCGGATCCGGTGGCGGTGGCCGCGTTGACGGCCAACGTGGCCGCCAACCCCGAGCTCGCCCCGGCGGTCACCGTCGTGGCCGCCGCCGCCGTCTCCCGCGAGGGCCCGGTGCGCGTCGACGGCGGCGACGGCGGCCTCGGCCGGGGCATCTCCAGAGCGAGCGCCGCCGCCCGATGGCCCGTCGCTCGATGGCCCGCTGCCCGATGGCCCGTCGCCCGGTCCCGTCGCCACGACCCGGAAGGGGCCGCCACCGTCGACGGGGTGGCGCTGTCGCAACTGTGGCGGCTGGGCCCCGGCGGCGGCTTCACGGTGGTGAAGCTCGACATCGAGGGCGGTGAGTACCCGCTGGCCGCTGCCCTCCGCCGCCTGCTCCGGGGCCGGGGCGGCCGCCGGTGCTGCTGCTGTCGCTGCACGGCCCCGCCGGCGCCGGCCTGACCCCTGGCCGCCGGCTGCTCCTGCGCCTGCGGATGGCCCCACGCCGCTTGCGCCTGCTGTGGGCGTTGCGACCGTACCGGTCGGTGTGTCGGATCGACAGCCACCGCCGGCGCGGCTCGACCCCGCTCGGCCTGCTCGATCGGGTGGTGCTGGCGTTCCGGCTGGGTGAGGCGGAGCTGCTCTGCCGGCCGGAGCCCGCCGGCGATCAGCCGTCGGGCCCGGCGGCCTCGGGCCCGGCGGCCTCGGGCCCGGGCACCACGTAGCGGGCCCGGCGTTCGCCGTCGGGCCCGGCCTCCAGCTCCCACAGCGCGCCCTTGGCACAGCGGCGGTCGGCGCCGGTGAAGCAGTCGGGCACCAGCGACGCCAGCAGCGGGCCCATCACCTCGCCGTGGGTGCACAGCACGGCGCCGCCCGCCGGCGTCGACGTCTCGAGCACCGATTCGGCGAGCGCCAGCGCGCCGGCCGGGTCACCCACCGCCAGGCGGGCGTCGAGCCGGAGATCGAGGCCGCGCGCCTCGGCCACGGCCAGCACGGTGCTGGCGCAGCGCACGGTGGGGCTGGTGCACACCGCCGTGATCGACCGCGCCCGGGAGGCGAACCAGTCCGTCAGGCGCTGGGCCTGGACGATGCCGCTGCGGCTCAGGGGCCGGTACCGGTCGTCGGTCGGCCGCCACCGCTCCTTGGAGCCGGCCAGCCCGTGGCGGACGATCCACAGCACGCTCACGGCAGGGCGGCGTCGACCATGATCTCCACGCGGGCCTTGGGGGCGGCGAGGCGGGCCTCGACCGTGGCGCGGGCCGGCGTGCTGCCGGGTGCCACCCAGGCGGTCCACGCCTCGTTCATCATCGACCACTCGCCGATGTCGACCAGCCAGATGTTGGCCCGCAGCAGGTGCGTCTTGTCGGTACCGGCGGCGGCGAGCAACGCGTCGATGCGGGCGAGGATCTGCTCGGTCTGGCCCTTGGTGTCGGCGCTGGTGTCACCGGCGATGAGACCGGCGAGGTGCACGGTGCCACCGCCACGGTGCACGACGGCCTGGCTCATCAGCGGACCCGGTTCGATGCGTTCGATGCTCATGGGCCCTTCGTAGCACCGTCGGACGGTCCGCACCCGGAGATGTGCGCTTGGTCGATGGCGATGTCGACGTTCGACCCTGACCGGCGGCGCGGGGCCATGCGCCCACTGGGTGGGACAGGTACGGGAAGTGGATCGTGCATCCTGCGACGATCGAGTGCGACCGCTGCGAGCGGGAGTGGAACGGCCGGGAGCCGTTCTACCGGCGCGAACCGAAGTGGCCCCGCCGCTGGCTGTGTGCGACGTGTCGCCGCGAGCTGCGGGACGCACCCCCGGCGCCCTCGGCGCCGGTGCCGCCGGTGCAACGGTGAGACCGCGCCGGCGGACCGGTCGGTCGCCGAAGTCGTGGGTTCCCGATGCTGCGTGTTGACGCAGCGGTGTTGACGGGGCCAGCAGCGTCGTTGGTGCCGGCCCCGTCGTGCGAACGTCGGGGGGTGTCGTGCCGCCCTCCCGTTGTAACCGCCACGGGCCAGGCACAACGCGACACACGCCATTCACCGTGATGACACATCCACGTTGGGCCGGGTGGCCCTGCACCGCGTGATCCACACGCCCACCGGACGGGGACGAGGCCTGCGGCTGCGCTCGGTGCCGGTCCACCTTCCGACACCGTTCGCGGCCCCGGGCCGCGGCGGCCGACGCTCAGGCCGGCGTGCGCACCTCGGCGCCGCGGTCGCGGCGCAACCCGCAGACCATCCAACGTCTCATCAACTGCGCACCGCTGAGATCTGATGCTTCACATCGGTGCTGGATCGCGGCGCGGACCGCCGGCGACACGTTGATGGGATATTGCTTCATCGGTCCGTCGAAGCGCATCGACCGCGGCTGCTGATCGTCGAAGCCGTGCGCCAAGCCGGTGTCGATCCAGGCGCGAACCAGGTCCGACACCGTCGTGTCCCTGTCCAGCGCGAGCTGCTTGATCTCGCGCAGCAGCGAGTTGGGCACCAGGAACGCGAACCGTACCGCTGCGCCACCGAATGCTCCACAGGTCGGAGTTTCCACTGGCATGGAGGGAGCCTATGCCACAACTGCCGAGGCGTGCTCGGAGTCTTCACAATCCCGCAGGGTATGTTCGTCGCGTCAGGCCGGACCTGACCGCGTTCGCTGACTGCGCTCGGCAACGGGACCGCCCCCCGATCAGCCGGCGCAGCCCCACCGATCAGCCGGCGCGGCCCACCGCGCCGCCCCGCTCGGTTCCACCGCGCGGCGCCACCACCGGTCCCCGGCCGATCGATGCCGGTCCCCTTCTTTTCCACGGTTTCGCCAAGCCTTGTGGCTGGCGTGGACGTCCGTTGGATGACCGCTCCGTACGGTCCTGCCGACGCTCGAACGGCGGAGAAGGAGTCGAGATGAGCAGACGATTCGGAGTGGTGCGCCTCGGGGCGATGGCCCTGACCGCGGCCGGAGGCTCGGGGGCGATCCTCGTGAACCTCGGGTTGACGGCCGAAGCCCAGCAGGCCACAGCCAGCACCGCCGCACCCGCGGTCAGCGATGCGGCCGCGCCGGCGGCGGTCCCCCAGATCATCTACATCGACGTGCAGGAGGACATCGTCCCCCTCAGCGCCACGCCCCCCGGGCCGGCGCCGGTGTCCGCTGTGGTGGTCCGTCCGGGCACCGACGGCGGACCGGCGGCGACCGCCGCGGGCGTGACCGAGCGCTCGGCCGGCGCCACCGCGGCACCGGCGGCGGGCAGCACCGTCGGCCGGTCCCCGGCCGGTGGGGTCACCTCCCGGCCGGCGACCGGTGGCACCACCGCGGCCGCCGCCACCGCCACCACCGTGCACACCAACCCCTCCGCGCCCGTCGAGGAGCCGGCGGGTGCGGCCGCCGCCCAGCCCGAGGGCGATGCGGCGGGCACGACGGCCACCACCGTGCACACCAACCCTTCGGCGCCGGTCGAGGACGTGGCGGCGCCCACCACGACGCCCGCGGCGGCACCGGCCGGTCCCGACCTCGGGGCGGTCACCTCCACCACCGTGCACACCAACCCCTCCGCGCCCGTCGAGACGACACCGCCGACCGCACCCGCGGCCACCGCGCCTGCAGCCGTCCCCACCACGGCGACGACGCCACCGTCGGCTCCGCCCACCACCGCACCACCGGTGGCCACGAACCCGCCCACGACCATCCCACCCGCCCCCGTCCCACCCACAACCGTCCCTCCCGCCACCGTCCCACCGCGACCGTCCCGCCGGCGACCACCGTGCCGGCGCCCGACCCGGGCCCGACGCTCACCCAGCGGTTCACCGCCACCGCGGCCGGCTCGCCCATCGGGCTGGCCACCACCGTGGCCAACGACGGCGCCACCGACCGCCCGGTCACCGTGGCACTGCAGGTGTCCGGAGCGGCCCTACCGGGCTACCTCGAGGCCAAGGGTGACGGTTGGTCGTGCTCGGCGTACATCGCACAGCCGACGGGCTCCGCCGCGTTCACCTGCACCGGGTCGGTGGCGGCGAAGTCCTCATCGGTGATCTCCGTGTCGAGCGGCTCGGCCATCGCCGCCGGCGCCCGCCCGGTCACGGCGACAGCGTCGCTGCAGCCCGGCGGCGCGTCCACCGCCTCGGCCGCCACCATCGGGTGAGCGGTCGATCGGGCGAGGCCACGATGGCCGGCCGCGGCGGTGGCGGCGGTGGTGGCCCTGCTCGATGGGGGCGATCACCCCATCGAGGGGAGCGGACCCGGCTGACAACCGGTCGGAACAGGCTCAGAACGGCACCGACCAGTTGAGCGTGGTGCCGCCGTCGCCGCTGACCAGGGTGCACTGCCCGCCATGGCGTTCGGCCCGGGCGACGAGGTTGCGCAGCCCACGGCCGGGTCCCTGGTCGGGGCGCGGCTGCAGGCCCCGGCCGTTGTCGGTGACGGTGAGCTCCACCCCGGTGTTGGTGGCCTCGACCACGACCTGCACCCGCGAGGCGCCGGCATGGCGGGCCACGTTGGACAGCGCTTCGCGCACGGTGGCCAGCAGGTCGTCGGCCACCTCGCCGCTGATCACCGTGTCGACGGGACCGTTCAGCTGCAGCCCGGGCCGGAAGCCGAGCGATCGCTGCGACTCGGTCACCAGCTCGGTGATGGTGCCGGCCACGCCGTCGCCGCTGTGGGTCATCGACATCGAGAAGATGGCGGCACGGATCTGGCGGATGACCGCGTCGATGTGCTCGACGGCGTCGCCCAGGCGGCTCTGCAACGCCGGCGGGGCCTGCATGGCGACCCCTTGCAGGCCCAGACCGGTGGCGAAGAGCTCCTGGATGGCCGTGTCGTGGAGGTCCCGGGCGATGCGCTCGCGGTCGTCGGAGAGGGCCGCGGTGCGCTGCATGGCCCGCAGCTCCTCCTCGGCGGCGAGCCGGACCGACACGTCGCGGGTCATCACCACGAAGCGGCGGGCTCGACCCCGGGCCGGGGCCGGGGCCTCGAGCCGGCACTCCACCGTGCGGTCGATGCCGTCGCGGGTCCGCAGCAGGGTCACCAGCGGCTCGGCGGAGCCCCCGGCCACGGCGGCAGCGGTCCAGGCGTGCAGCGCGGCGTCGTCGAGCTCGGGCAGCAGGTGCAACGGCGTCATGCCCACCAGGTCGCGCCGGTCGTAGGCGGACAGCAGCCCGGCGCCCTCGTTGGCGTAGACGATCTCGAGCGAGTCGCCGTCGAGCATGTACACCGCTTCGCTGACCCGGTCGAGCAGGTCGTACACGGTGCGCAGCTCCGCCTCGGCCTGGTAGCGGGCCGACACGTCGCGCACGACGGCGACGAAGCGCGGCCCGTCGTCGCTCCTCCACGGGCTGAGCGAGATCTCGAGGGGGAACTCGGCGCCGTCCGCCCGGCGGCCCCACAGCTCGAGACCGATGCCCATGGGCCGTACCCGCGGCGCCGCGGTGTACCGCAGGCGGTGGGCGCGGTGCACCTGGCGCAGGGCCTCGGGCAGCAGGTCCTCAACGGGCCGGCCCTCGAGCTCGCCCGCCGGGTAGCCGAACAGCTCGGCGGCGCGCTCGTTGGTGGCGGTGATGGTGCCCGCCCGGTCGGTGATCACCACCCCGTCGGGCAGGGCGTCGAGCAGGCCGATACCCGGCCCGTCGGTCCCGGGCGCCGGCTTCGGCACCGGCGCCGTTGTTGCGTCCGTGTCCTTGGTGGCCATCCGTACTCCGTGGCATCGCGTCGACGGTGCCCGACCCGCCCACCGGTACCGTCGGGCGAGTCTCACACGGAGGGCACCGCCGCACAACACCCGTGATGGGCTCGCGTGCACCATCTTTTCGCGCTTTTCGGCGTCGGATGCCTCGACGATGGAGACAGTCCCGACCGGTCCTGCACCGGGCGTGCGACGATCGGTCGATGCAACGGATCTCGGTGGTGGGCAACAGCGGCTCGGGCAAGACCACGCTCGCCCGCCGGCTGGCCGTCGCCCTCGACGCACCCCACATCGAGCTCGACGCCATCCACCACCTCCCCGGTTGGGTGCCCATCGAGCGCGACCGCTTCCGAGCCGAGGTGGGCCGGCTGGCGGCGGCATCCCGCTGGATCATCGACGGCAACTACCGGGAGGTGGTGGTCGAGGGCCCGGTGTGGGAGCGGGCCGACACGGTGGTGTGGCTTCGGCTGCCCCGCCGCCGGGTGATGCGCCAGATCGTGCTGCGCACCGTGCGCCGCACGCTCACCCGGCAGGTGTTGTGGAACGGCAACCGCGAACCGATCCGCAACCTGCTGCGCTGGGACCCCGAGCACAACATCGTGCGCTGGGCCTGGACGCGCCATGCCCGCTACGAGCAGCGCTATGGCGCCGCCCGGCTCGACCCGGCGTACGGCCACCTGACCTTCGTGGAGCTGCGCAGCACGGCCGAGGTGGACGCGTGGCTGGCGGGCCTCGGAAAAAGATCACGGTCGCCCGCGGAAAGCGACGGCGATCGGTGTCTATAGGGACAGACGCCGGTCGGCAGCCGGCGATCAGGGACCCGGGGCTGCGTCACTGCACAGATCCGGGCCACGAGGAGGGGCCGGTTGGGAAGCGGCGGTCAGCGCACTGTGGTGCGGGGCAGCCGCTTCTCGCCGTGCGGGGCCCGGGCGTGGGCGGCGCCGATGGCGCGCGTCGCGCTTCGAGCGGGCCGCGGCGGCATCGCTGCCATAATGTCCGGCCGTGGGCGACGACGATCTCACTGCGTTCTATCGGGATCACTACACCCGCTTCTTCCGCTTCGCCTGGCGCCTCGTCTCGTCGGAGGACAAGGCGGCGGACCTGGTCCACGAGGCGCTGACCCGCTCGCTGCCCAAGCTGCTCCCGCCCGGTGGCGCCGTCGGCGTACCGCCCGAGATGTGGTGCAACTACCTGTTCCGGGTGATCCACAACCTGGCGGTCAACCTGATGACCCGCACCCGGGAGGATGCCGCCGGGCTCACCGGCGAGGACCTGGCCGGCGTGGGTGAGCGCACCGCCCGGGACCACGCCGAGTCGGTGTCGGGCGGGGTGGACGTGCGGCGCTGCCTCCAGGCGCTGACCGTGCAGGAGCGCGCCGCGTTCGTGCTCGCCGCGTTCGAGGGCTTCGTGGTGCGCGAGATCGCCGAACTGCTCGAGCTGAGCGACGATGCCGCGTTTCGTCGGGTGAAGAGCGCGGAGCGGAAGCTCAAGTTGTGTCTTCAGTTGGATGGCAACGTTGCATGAGCCGCAACCCACCGGGGGCGTCCGACCGGACATCGATCCCACCGTCCGCGCCGTGGTGGCCGGGTTCCTCGCCGAGGCCGAACCGGCCCCGCCGCCGCCGCTGTTCGAGCGCGGCCGGGACGCGATCCGCCACCACGTGGCCACCGAGCTGTGGCGCCTCGACCCACGCCTGCTCGACGCCGTGGGCCTCGTCCAGGGCCCGGAACCGCCGCCGGCCCTGCTCGACGCCGGCCTGGCGCTGATCAGCGCGCACCGCGGTACTGCGCCGACCGCATCGGTGGTGGTGACGGGCCGCTTCGAGGCGGCCGGCGTGCTGGCGCCGGTGGTGGCGGTGGCGGCGGCGGGCGCGGACGGTCCCCCACGGCTGACCGTGCAGGAGCCCGGCGGTCGGGTGGCCGCCACCTTCGAGCGGCGGGGGCGCCACGAACTGGCCGTCTCGCTGCGCTGCCCCGAAGCCCGACCGGCCGAGCTGGTCTCGGTGGCGTGGCAGGTGGGCGAGGGACCGATCGATCGGCTCGTCACCCCGTTGGCGTCCTCCGACGACGGCGCCTTCGTCCGCTATGAGCTGCACGTGGCGGGTGGGGTCGACGGCCGGGTGGCGGCGAGCAACCCGGAGCTGGTGGGCGCCGGCGCCGTCACCGCCGAGCAGCTCGAGCGGGCGCTGGCCACGCCGATGCTCGGGGCGGCGGTGCGGGCATGGCGGGAGCAGCTCGCCCGGGGTGGGCTGACCGTGCCGGTGGCCGAAGGGGTGCGGGCCGCGCTGGCCCGTTACGACGAGTCCGGCTGAGCCGACCGACAGGATGGGGGCGGCGCCGGGGGTGCCGCGGAGGTTGAAAGGGCGGACAGCCGTGCAATCGATCGAGACGCTCGATGCCCGAGGGCGGTGGCGGGCGCGCCTGGCCGACCGGGATCTGCCGGAGCTGTGCGGGCCGTCGGGGTTGTGGGCGGCGTGCCGGGAGGCGGCTCGCGCCGGCGACGACGCCTTCCTCGACACCCTCGACGTGGCCGCCATCGGGACGCTGTTCGACGACGAGCTGCCGGCGTTCCCCGGGGTGCGCCCGTCGGTGCGGTTGCGCGGGTTGGTGGCCGCCGCCCGCCTCGCCGCCGACCGGGTCCGGGCCCGCGTGGCCGACCAGGCCCTGCGGGACCGGTGGGTGGCCCACGCCACCGACGCGCTGGCTGCGTTGCGGGCGCCGGGCGCCGCGGCGTGGACCGCCCCGGTGCTGCCGAGCGACGCGAGCGCGGCCCATGACGGGCCCGACACGGTCGACGCCGTGCTGCTCCGCCTGCAGCAGCTGGCGCCGGACGCCGCTTTCGCCGTGCTGTGGGATCTCCTGGCCGATGTGACCGCGGCGGCGCCGTCGGGTCCGTCCGCCTCGGTGCACGTGCCGCTGGCCCGGGCGGCCGGACGGGGGCTCGGCGTGCTGGTGGTCCGCGAGGTGGAGACGGTGCCGGGCGCGACGCCGGCGGGCATCGCCTTCGACGCCGCCCGGGCGCCGTTCCTGCGCTGGGACGCCGCCTTCCAGCGGGCGACCGAGGCGGCGTGGTGGGCGTCCGGCCGGCCGGACCGGGCCCTGCGGTGGTCGCTGGTGTGGGAGGCCGACGGCCGACCGGTGGAGGTGGTGGAGGGCCCCTCGATCGGTCTGGGGTTGGCCGTCGCCATCGGCGTGCTGCTGCACCCCCACGCCTGGACCGACCTGTCGGCCACGGCGGTCACCGGCCGGCTCGACGAGGCCGGTGAGGTCGGGTCGTTGCTGCCGGCCGAGGACAACGTCACCGAGGCCTATCGCGACAAGCTGCTGGCGGTCGCCGCCGCCGGGCGCCGGCTGGTGCTGCCGGAGCAGGACCGGGCGGCGGTGGCGGCGGCCGCCGATCGAGCCGAGGTGCGGCTGGAGCTGGTGGGGGTGGAGCACCTCGACGAGCTGCGGGCCGAGCAGCCGACCGTGCTGGGCGAGGAGCCGGTCTGCCCCTACAAGGGCCTCGAGCCCTTCGGGCGCGACGACGCCGCCTGGTTCCACGGTCGCGAGCGGCAGCTGGCCGAGCTGGCCGGCCTGCTGGCCACCAACCGGTTGGTCGGCGTGCTCGGCGCGTCCGGTGCCGGCAAGTCCTCGATGACCCGGGCCGGTCTGCTGCCGGCGCTGGCCGACGGCGTGGTCGCCGGCTCGCAGCGCTGGCCCCAGGTGGTGTGCACGCCCGGCGATGACCCGTGGGCGTCGCTGCTCGACGCCCTGGGCGACGCCGGCTCCGCCCGCGGTGTGGCCGACGGCTCCCCCGACCCGGCCGAGCGGGGCGCCGAACTGCTCGACGCGTTGCGGCGCCGCGGGCCGCAGGCGCCGCCCCTGCTGCTGGTGATCGACCAGTTCGAGGAGCTGTTCACCCTCGCCCCGGAGCAGGCGCCCTCGCTGCTGGCCGCCCTGGCGGAGGCGGCGCGCACGGTGCCCAACGTGCGCATCGTGCCGGTCATCCGGGCCGACTTCTACGGCGAGGTCAGCGCCGACGCCACGTTCGCCCGGCTGCTGTCGGAGCACCACGTGCTGGTCGGTCCGATGACCCCGCAGGAGCTGCGCCGGGTGGTGACGGCACCGGCCGACGCCGCCGGCCTGGTGCTCGAACGGGCGCTGGTGCGGGCCGTGCTCGACGACGTCGCCTCCCAACCGACCGCGCTGCCCCACCTGTCCACCGCCCTGCGGGAGACGTGGGCCCGGCGCCAGGGCCGGACGCTGACGCTGGCCGGCTACCAGGAGGCGGGCGGCGTGCAGAACGCCATCGCCCGGCTGGCCGACCGCCTGTACACCGAGGCCGCCGAGGCGGATCAGCCCCGCCTGCGCCGGCTGATCTCCCAGCTGGTGGACCTGGGCGAGGAACGGCCGGTGCGCCGCCGGGTGGAACCGGCGGACCTGGCCGCCGACCCGGAGGACCGCCGCGTCCTCGAGGCGCTCACCGCCGCCCGGCTGGTGACCGTCAGCGACGGCGGCGTGGAGCTGACCCACGACGCGGTGCTGAGCTTCTGGCCCCGGCTCGGCACCTGGCTGGAGGAGAGCCGCCAGCAGCTGCTGGCCCAGCGGCGCCTGGACCACGCGGCCCGGGAGTGGGCCGCCGAGGGCCGCAACCACGACGGCCTGCTGCGCGGCGACCGCCTGGCCGCCCTGGCCGGCGGGCTGCCCGCCGATGAACCGGCGCCCGGCACGCTGGCCCGTGAGTACCTCGACGCCAGCGTGGCGGCCGAGCAGGCCGGCCGGGAGGCGGTGGAACACACCAACCGCCGCCTGCGCCGCCGCCTGGCCGCCACCAGCGTGGCCCTGGTGCTGGCGCTGGTGGGCGCCGGCGCCTTCGCCTGGCAGCGGCAGCGGGCCACCGAGCACGAGCAGGCGGCCACGGTGGCCGAGGCGGCCCGGGCCCAGGTGGAGCAGGCGGTGCTGGCCCAGTCCACGCTGCAGTCCGACTCCCGGGCCCGCACCGCGCTGCTGAGCCTGGCGGCGCTGGCCAACGGCCCGAACTTCGAGGCGGTGGTGGGCCTGGGCTCGGCGCTGTCCACGTTCGACCGGCCGATCGAGACTTACACGGTGCACAGCGACGACGTGGAGACGGCCGTGGTCAGCGCCGACGGCACGCTGATCGCGTCGGGCAGCTGGGACGGTTCGGTCCGCCTGTCCGACGCCCGCACCGCCGCCACCCGCCTGACCCTGACCGACGGCACCACCACCGCCCGTTCGGTGGCGTTGTCGCCGTCGACCGATCACCTGGCCGCGGTGTTCTACTGCGACGATCCCGCCGAGGCCCCCTGCGAGCGCCGGGTGCTGGCGTGGGACGCGCAGAGCGGTACCCCGGTGCTGGACGTCGACACCGGCACGGTGAACGTGGCGGTGGCGTTCGTCGGGGACGAGCAGCTGGCCGTCATCGATGCCGGCGCGGTGACCGTCTACCGCCTCGACGGCTCTGTGGTCCGCACGGTGGGGGCGGCGGAGCTCGGCCTGGGGGAGCTCACCTCGCTGGCCGCCCATCGCAACGGTCTGGTGGCGGTGGGCGACGGTGACGGGCAGGTCCGCTGGTTCCCGGCAGCGCCGCAGGAGGCCCCCGATGCCCCTCGTACGGGCGAGACCGGTGCTGCGGTCACGGCGCTGGCGTTCTCGTCCGGCGGGGCGGTCCTCGCCGTGGGCGACGCGGAGGGGGCCATCTCGTTGCTCGATGCGACCACCGGGGAGGTGCGCGGCCCCGACCCGGCACCGTTCAAACCCGAGGAGGTGCCGCCGCCGGCGCTCGAGTCCGGTCAAGCGGTGCGCACCCTGGCCTTCGCCCCCGACGACGGGCGGCTGGCGGCCGGTGGCGGTTCGTTCGACAAGCGGGTGGGCGGCGACAACGACGTGCGGGTGTGGTCGCTGCCCGACCAGCGGGCGTTGCGCCGCCTGGTGGGGGGCACGAGCCCGGTGCGGGCGGTCGGCTTCCGTGACGACGGCCGGGTGGTGGCGGTGGGTGCCGAACGCCGGATGCGCGTGTTCGAGTCGGCCGCCGGTGAACAGCTGTGGCAACGCACGCTGCAGCCGCGCTGTGCTCCCACCGGCTGGCTCAACCCGTCGGGGGCGTGCTGGTTGACCAGCGTCGTCCTGGTCGACGGCGGCCGCATGGTGGTCACCGGTTGGGACAAGACGGTGGCGCTGCTCGACGCCGACGGCAACGAGCTGGCGCGGGTGACCGATCCCGGTGCCGAGGGTGAGACGCCGTACTGGTCGTGGAGCAAGCGGCTGGCGGTCGATGCCGGCGGCACCCGGCTGGCGGTGCCCACCGATCGCGGGGCGGTGGCGTTGTGGCGCCTCGACGGCGAGCGGCTCACCGTGGAGGCGGAGCTGCCGGCCGAGCTCGGCGAGGACGGCGAGCCGGTGCTGATCAACGCCGTGCGGTTCGACCCGGCCGGTGAGCGGCTGGCGGCCGCCCGAGCCGACGGCAGCGTGCAGGTGTGGCAGCTCGATGGGGCGCGCAGCCTGTGGGTGGGCCGCCACGGCGACCCGGTCTGGAGCCTGGACAACTACGTGAACCAGGTGACGTGGAGCCCCGACGGCACGCGGCTGGCGTCCGGCGGCGGGGACGCCCGCCTGCGCGTGGGGCGCGGCCGACGGCACCGAGCTCGCGGTCAGCGACGAGCTGCCGTTCGTGTTGAACGTGGCGGCGTGGAGCCCCGACGGTCGCACGATCATCTCCGGCGGCGCCGACGGCGAGGTCCGCCTGTGGGACGCCGACGATGGCGGCCTGCACCTCCGCCGCAAGTTCTACTTCGACACCACCGCCATCGTGACCGCCTCGTTCAACGAGTCCTCCACGCTGGCGGTGCTCACCGACCAGGCGAAGCTGGTGCGGGTGGTCGACCTGGGCTCGGGTCGCCAGATCGCCGCCTTCCCCCTCGACACCCAGCCCACCGACGCGGTGTTCACCGCCGACGAGCAGCGCATCATCGTCACCGACAAGGACGGCGAGCTGACCGCGTTCTCCGGACCGGCCACCTGGCCCGACGCCGCCTGCCGTCTGGCGGGTCGCAACCTGACCACCGACGAGTGGGAGCTCTACGTCGGGCCGGACCGGGCCTACGTGACGCTGTGCCCCGATCTGCCCTCGAGCGGCGGCTCGGCCGCCACCGACCTGGCCCCGAACCTGGTGGCCTCGTTGGAGGCCCGCGCCGACGGCGCCTGACCGCCCCACGTCGCAACGCGTCTGGGTCGAAGGAGCCATCGGGCCGCTCCGGCGGCAGCGCCGATGGGGCCGGGGTGGAGGTGCAGTTCTTCAGTGCGTTCCGCCCGAGCGGTCCGCAGCTGCGCATCGACCGCAGCGCGCCGACGTCCGCCGCCCGGGACGCGGACGCGCAGATCCGCCTGCGCCGCGCCGCCGAAGGGCTGCAGCAGCGGGCCGAGGACGTGGCGATGTTGGCGTCGGGGTGGTCGACGCGCCGATCGAGCGCGCCGGTGCTGTGGTCGGCGTCGATGCTGGGGCTGTCCACCGAGGTGACCACCAGTGAGGTCCGATCCAGCGCCGAGGTCAACGCAACCTCGACCTCGTTCGGGCCGGTCAACCCGTCGTGGTCGGCGTCTTCGTCGGCGGACCCGACCGTGACCGGGACCTACACCGGCGGCGCCGACACCACCTGGACGTTCACGGTGACCCAGGTACCGATCCTCGGGCTGGGCCCCACCAGGCTGGCGGTGACCGACAGCGGGGGTGCGGCGGTGGCCACGATCACCATCCCCTCGGGCGGCAACGGCACCGTGCGCACGATCGCCGACGGGCTGTCGGTGTCCTTCAGCGCCGGGTCGTTCAGCTTCGGTGACGAGTTCACCGTCGACGTGTCGGCGTCGCAGGGCACCGATCTGCGGGTGGGGGCGGCCATGGACGGCACCGGTGACGCGAGCGCCAACTTCGAGGCCGGCACCGCGGTGAACGCCGGCAGCTTCGAGCTGAACGGAACCTCCATCTCGGTGGCGGCCGGTGAGTCCGTGCAGGACGTGCTGGACCGCGTCACCGCCTCGGCCGCGGGGGTGGACGCCAGCTACGACGCGGCCGGCGACAGGGTGCTGCTGCGATCCCGCACCGCCGGCTCGGCCGGCACGATCACGTTGGGCGCCGACACCTCGGGGTTCCTGGCCGCGGTGAAGCTCGACGACGCGGTGATCGTGGAGGGGTGGATGCCGACGCCGACCGGCCGCTGGCCGAGGTGGGGCGCTTCGGGGCCGTCCAGGCCGGCACGTTGACGGTCAACGGCTTGGGGGTGACGTTCGATCCGGCCGTCGACAGCTTGCGGGCCCTGCTCGCCCGGGTGGGCACCACCGGGGTGGACGCCGAGCTGACCACGAACGATCAGGTGGTGCTCCTGCTGGGCCGCACCCCGGGCGGCGAGCTGACGCTGTCCGACGGCGCCACCGGCCTGCTCGATGCGCTGGCCATCTCCGAGCGCAGCGCCCGGGGCGTGGTGCACAAAGGCCTGTCGGCGCACCGGCGCGGCGAGCTGGCCGATGCCCTGGCCGGGTTGCGGGCCGACCTGCAGGCCCTGTGGAACGATGCGCTGGTCTCGCCGGGACTGCGCTCGTCGATCGCCGGGCTGTTCAACCAGTTGACCGACAACGACCGGAACACGCTGCGACGGGTGCTGGGCATCGGGGTGGAGGCCGGCGGGTTGACCTTCGCCGAGACCGACCGGGACGCGGTGCTCAGCGCGCTCGGTTCCCTCGACGCCGCTTCGGTGCGGTCGCTCAAGCGGGCGGTGGGCGTCAACGGCATCACCGCCACGGCGCTGCGCACTGCGACCGAGGTCGGCCTGCGGCTGCGCGACGTTTTCTGAGCGGTCGACCGGCCGCAGGTTCAGCGGGCGGCGAGGGCCACGATGACGTCGGCGGCGGCGTCGGCATCGGCCACCGTGGTCTTCCACGACGACACGCTGATGCGCATGGCGGTGCGATCCTGCCAGCGGGTGGGGCCGCACCAGATCCGCCCGTCGGTCTGCACCGCGGCCAGCAGCGCCTCGGTGGCGGCGTCGTCGCCGGCGCGCACGAGCACCTGGTTGAGCACCACATCGTTCAGCACCTGCAGGCCGCCGGCCCGCAGCCGGTCGGCCAGGTGGGCGGCGGCGTCGCAGCCGTCGGCCACCAGCCGTCGCACACCGTCTCGGCCGAGGGTGCGCAGCGCCGCCCACACCTCGATCTGGCGGGCCCGTTGCGAGGACTGCGGCGTGTGGTGCATGGCCTCGAAGGCGGCGCCGGCGGGCAGGTAGCCGGCGACGGCGGCGAACGTGTGGCGCAGGTGGGCGAGGTCGCGCACGAAGGCGATGCCGCAGTCATAGGTGACGTTGAGCCACTTGTGGCCGTCGGTGGCCCACGAATCGGCCCGGTCGAGGCCGCGCACCAGCGCGGCGCGGGACGGGTCGGCCAGGGCCCACAGGCCGAAGGCGCCGTCCACGTGCAACCAGCCGCCGTCGGGGCGGGCGGCCAGCCAGTCGGCGATGTCGTCGAACGGGTCGAAGGCGCCGGTGTTGACCTCACCGGCCTGGGCGCAGACCAGCACCGGGCCGTCGAGGTCGGCCCGCTCGTCGAGGCGGCGGAGGTCGTCGGCCCGCAGCCGGCCCTGGTCGTCGGCCGGCACCACATGCACCCGTCGACGGCCGAGGCCGACCAGACCGAGCGACTTCGCCAGCGTCGAGTGGGCCTGGGCGCCGATGACCACCGGCAGCGGGGGTGCACCGAACAGCCCGTCGGCCTGCACGTCCCAGCCCCGGCGGGCGAGCAGTGCGTCACGGGCGGCGGCCAGACAGGTGGCGTTGGCCACGGTGGCGCCGCTGACGAAGGCGACGCCGGTGCCGGCGGGCAGGCGCAGCACGTCGACGAGCCAGGCCCGGACCACGTCGTGCAGGCGGGCGGCGATCGGCGACATGACCGGCAGGGCGGCGTTCTGGTCCCAGGCCGCACCGAGCCAGGCCGCGGCGAGGGCGGCGGGGAGGGTGGCACCGTTGACGAACCCGAAGTACCGGGGGCCGGTGGTGGCCATGGTGGTGGGGCCGCCGAGGCGGGCGAGCAGGTCGATGCTGGCGGCGGGGTCGGCGCCGTGCTCGGGGAGCGGCTCGTCGAAGCCGTCGAGGGCGTCGAGGGCGGCGGCGGTGGGGGCGACGGCCCGCTCGTCGACGGTGGCGACGTAGGCGAGGGCGGCGTCGGCGGCGGCGCGCAGCAGCGCCAGGTCGGCGCCCGGGTCGCCGGTGCGGACGGGGTCGTGGGTGGCCATGGGTGCAGCATGGCGCACCCGACCAGCTGGCAGTGTGGTCCTTTCCCCCCTCACCCCCCGATGTCGCCCCGGCCACCATCGACCTGCCCGACATACCCTAGAGTATGTCGGGAATTCGTCGGAAAGATTCGACGTCGATTCGCCCCGACAGGTTTTCGACATACCCTATGGTATGGGGCCTTTTCCACGCACATCGCGGCGGCGCGGCCGCGCTGCGCACGGGAAGCCGCGGGTCAGCGCGGCACGTGGCGATCGAGGAAGTCGAGCACCGCCGAGGTGAAGGCGTCGTTGTCGTCGCCCGCCACCATGTGGCCCGCACCGCGCACGTCGATGTACTCGGCCTGCGGGGCCGCCGCCCGCAGGGCAGACACCGTCTCGTCGCTCACCAGATCCGACAGCAACCCGCGGATCAGCAGCAGCGGCGCCTGCAGCGCACCGGCGGACACGTGCAGCCGGTCGGCGCGCTCCTGCCGCTCGGCCTCCCAGGCGGCGGGATCGTTGAACATCATCTCGGCCCGCGAGGCGATGAAGTTGGGGTCCCAGTGCCAGCGCCAGCGGCCGTCCTCGCCCTGGCGCAGGACCTTGGCCAGACCGGCCGTGCTCTTGGGCGGCGGACGGTGCGGGTTGTACTCGGCGATGGCGGCCGCCGCCGCCTCGAGATCGGCGAACCCGTCGGGGTACGCGCTCATGAAGCTGATGATGCGCCGGGACCCGTCGTTCTCCACCCGGGGGGCGATGTCCACCAGCACCACGGCCGAGAAGAGGTCGGCGTGGCCGGTCACCTGGTGGGCCTCGAGGGCGGTGATCCCCCCGAGCGACGCCCCCACCACCGCCGGGCGCGCCGGGCCGACCCCGAGCTGGTCGATCACGGCGAGCAGGTCGTGGGCGAGGGACTCCATCTCGTAGTCCGCCGCCGGGTCCCACTCCGAGTCGCCGTGGCCGCGGGCATCGAGCGCGACCACCCGGTAGCCCCGGGCGGCCAGGGCGGCACCGCTGCCCTTCCAGGCGAGCCGGTTCTGGCCGCCGCCGTGCAGCAGCAGCACCACCGGCCCATCGGCAGGGCCCTCGACATCACCCACGATCCGCAGCCCGGAGGCGCCTTGGAACTGCACGGTCTGCATCGACATGCCCTCACCATGCTCGACGACCACCGGCTCGGGCAAGAATTTCCGAACCGGGATTCGATGCCGTGCGTCGCAACCCTCGTATGCGATGCAACCCTCGTAGGCGATGCAACCCGCGGATCAAGGTGGCGGTGCTGGTGCTGGCCGGCATCGCGTGGCAGGTGCCGGCGTTCTTCCTCACGTTGTTCCTCGTCCTCGGCCTGGCCGGCGGCGAGAACGGCCCGGGTTGGCTCGACCAGGCGCCCGCGTTCGACGAGGCGATCGCCGTGCTGGCCTTGCTGCTGCTCCCGTTGGCGGCGGGCGCGGCAGCGTTGATGTTGCTCGCCCGGTGGGCGGTGCGCGAGCCCTACCGGCGGTCGACCATGGCCGTGACCCTGGCCGCAGCCCTGCTGCAGCCCGGCCTCGTGCTGCTGCTGAGCCTGGCCTGATCGCCCGGCTCAGCCCTTGGGCTCCACCACCGACGGGTCCGCCACCACGTCGCGCACCAGGAACTGGAAGGCGTGCCACGGCACGTTGCCGGCCTCGTAGGAGCGGGCGACCTCCTTGGCACCGGCCTCGGAGATCGGCCGGGCGAGGGCCCCGGCCTTGATGTGGGTCTCCGCCACCCGCTCGGCCAGCACGAAGCGGGCCACCGCCTCCTCCACCGAGCCGGCCGCGGTGAGCAGGCCGTGGTTGCGCAGGAAGCACAGGTGGTGGGCGCCGACGGCCCGGGCGATGCGCTCGCCGCCGACGGTGCTCTGCACGTTGAGCTCCTCGTCGTCGAAGAGGGCCTGGTCGAACACGAACATGCACGACTCCTGGCTGATCGGCTCGAACAGCCGGGCCTGGGCGGAGAACGGCGTGCCGTAGGGCGAGTGGCAATGGGCGGCGGACACCACGTCGGGCCGGGCCGCGTGCACCGGGTGGTGGATGTTGTAGGCCGCCATGTTGATGCCGCCGTGGCCCTCGGCCAGGGTGCCGTCGGGGGCCACCAGCACCAGCTCGTCGACGGTGGCGTACTTGAACGGCACGCCGTAGCGCAGCAGCCAGAAGTGGTCGGTGCGCTCCGGGTCCCGGGCGCTGATGTGGCCGTCGCCGGTCTGGCCGTAGCCGAGCAGCCCGAAGATGCGGTAGCCGAGGGCGCACATGCGCTTGCGATGGGCCCGTTCGGCCTCGACGCTGTCGAAGGTGGGCGGGGTGCTGGAGGCGTCGTAGTACGGGTGCGCGGCCATCGGCTCACCCTAGTTCCCGGTGCGGTGGGCGTACTTGTCGGTACCGTTGCCGCCGATGAGCACCGACGGCGCCGCCCGCCCCTCCCAGCCCGCCAAGCTGACCTTCGCCCTCGTGTGCCTGTCGACGTTGGGCAACTTCGTGGCCCAGGGCCTGCTCTACCCGGCGCTGCCGCTGTACCTGACCCGTGAACTGGGCACCTCCAAGGCGGTGGCCGGCCTGGTGGTGTCGGTGCTGGCGCTGACCTCGATCGCCATCCGGCCGTGGGCGGGCAGCTTCATCGACCGGGTCGGTCGGCGGCCGTTGCTCATCGCCGGACCGGCGCTGGCCACCCTGTCGGCGGTGGGCCTGCTGACCATGCACTTCGTGGTGGCCGTGCTGCTGATGCGCCTGGTGCAGGGGGCGGGCTCGGCCATGACCTACAGCTCGGCGGTGGCGGCGGTGGCCGACGTCGCCCCGCCCGAGCGCCGCGCCGGCTACCTGGCGTTGTTCAGCACGTTCTTCTACGTGGGCTTCGCGCTGGGCCCGTTCATCGCCGAGCTGTTGATCGAGTCCAGCGGGTTCGACGCGGTGTGGTGGACGGTGGGCGCCTTCACCGCGTTCGGGGCGGTGGTGGCGCTGTTCGTGCGGGAGACCCGGCCAGCCGGCTCGCCGGCGGACGCCGCAGCCGCCCCGGTGCCGATGCTGCACCGCCTGTTCCACCCCGCCGCCAGACTGCCCGGTATGGTGTTCTTCTGCACCGGCATCGGCTGGACCGCGATCGCCTCGTTCCTATCGCTCTACGCCCGGGAGATCGGGCTGTCCAACAGCGACGTGCTGTTCATCGCCCTGTCGCTCAGCGTGCTGGCCACCCGCTTCGCCTCGGGCGGTCTGGCCGACCGCTTCGGTCGCCTGGCGGTGGCGTTCCCGTGCCTCGTGCTGGTGGCAGCCGGGCTGGCCGGGTTGGCGGCGTTCGACTCGCCGGTGGCGGCGGTCATCTCGCTGGTGGTGTTCGGGGTGGGCTACTCGGGCGGCTTCCCGGCCATGTTGACGCTGGTGGTGGACCGGGCGCCCGAGCGCGAGCGGGGTGTGGCCATGGCCAGCTTCAACGTGTACTTCGACATCGGCGCCCCGCTCGGCGGGTACGGCGTGGGCCAGCTGATCGACTGGGGCGGCTTCCCGCTCGGCTTCGGGGTGTCGGCGGCGGCGGCCACAGCGGGCCTGCTGTTCCTCCCTGCGCTCCGCCGCCCCGCCCCACGCACCGAGGCGGCGGTGGCGCGTTAGGGTCGGCCACCGACGGGTTCGACGGGTTCGACGGGTTCGACGGTTCGACGTCACGGGAGCGAGGGGGAGCGACACCGCATGAGGTTCACGTACGTCCAGCAGTTCACCTACCGGGATTTCCCGCCGGACTTCCCGCAGCGCTTCCCCGAGTCGGTGGTGACCATCCCCTACCACGAGCTGGTGGACCCGCAGCGCGTGCGGGGCGCGTTCCGCAACGGGCTCGACGAGATGCTGCACGCCGCCCGGGCCGGGTTCGACGCGGTGGCAGTGACCGAGCACGGCCACTGCACCTACGACATGAGCCCGAACCCCGATCTCACCGCCGCCGCCTTCGCCTACGCCACCGAGTCCGAGGGCATCGAGGTGGGGGTCCAGGTGCTGGGCCGCACGCTGGGCAAGACCCGCGAGGCGCTGCGGGTGGCCGAGGAGTACGCCGTGCTCGACCAGATCAGCGGCGGGCGGCTGCTGGCCGGGTTCCCGGTGGGGCTGGCCTACGACGCCAACTTCAACTGGGGGGTGCCGCCGGTGGACACCCGGGCCCGTTACGAGGAGAACTACCGGCTGGTCATGCGGGCGTGGACCGAGCGGGAGCCGTTCGCCTGGAACGGGAAGTACTCGCAGCACCCGGCGGTCAACATCTGGCCCCGCCCGTTGCAGGACCCGCACCCACCGGTGGCGCTGACCAGCATCGGCACGCCCGGCACCACCCGCCTGGCATTGGAGCGGGACCTGGGCTTCTACCTGGTGTCGATCGGCGGTGACCCGATGGTGGCCACCAAGCCGGTGTTCGACCACTTCTGGGAGGTGGCGGCAGAGCTCGGCACCGACGACAACCCCTACCGGGCCGCCTTCTCCGGGTTCGTGGCGGTGGCGGACACCGACGCCGAGGCCGAGCGCCTCTATGCCCGGCACATCGAGTACCACTTCTCCTCCGGGATCGGGCACCTGCCCCTGTACCGGCTGGCCATGCCGGGCGGTATCCCCCCGGAGGCGCTCAAGCAGTTGATGGCCAACGCCGGGCCGCCGCCGGAGGGGCCGCCCCGCTACCGGGACCTGGTGGAGACCGGGGCGGTGATCGCCGGCAGCGCCGCCACCGTGCGGGAGCGCCTCGAGCACCTGGCCCGCACGTTCCGGGTGGGCAACATGGGCCTGTTCCTGCAGATCGGTTCCACGCCCCACGAGCTGACCAAGCACAACATCGACCTGTTCACCCGTGACGTGCAACCGCAGCTGCGCCCGGTGTTCGCCGAGTACGACGACCGCAACCGCTGGTGGCCGGTGCGCCTGGGTGGACAGCCGGCGTCGGCCAAGCAGGCGGCGGTGGCGGGCTCGGCTGCGGGGTCAGCAGCGGGCTCGACGGCGGCGGGTTCGACGGCGGCGGGTTCGACGGCGGGCGGCGGGGTGGCCCGATGAGCGCGAGCAGCGGGGTGGCCGACGTGGAGACGCGCAGGGTGCGGGTGTGGGACGGCCGCATAGATCTGCGGGTGCAGGTGCGCGGGCAGGGCGAGCCGTTGCTGTACCTGCACCCCGCCGGTGGCCTGACGTGGGATCCGTTCCTCGAGGACTTGGCCCGTGACCACACGGTCTATGCCCCGGAGTTCCCCGGCACCAGCGCCGGTGATGCCAACGCCGTGCACGAGCTCGACGACGTCTTCGACGTGGTGCTGGCCTACGAGGAGGCGGTGCGGGCGCTCGGGTTGGCGGGGGCCACGGTGGTGGGCCAGTCCTTCGGTGGCATGCTGGCCGCCGAGCTGGCGTCGTGCTTCCCGGCGTTGTTCGGGCGGGTGGTGCTGTTGGATCCGGCCGGCCTGTGGGTGCCCGAACACCCCTACGGGCTGGGCGACATCATGGCCGGCCCGCCCCAGAACATCCCGACGCTGCTGTTCCACGACCCGTCGTGCGCCGGAGCCCGGGCCATGTTCGCGCCGCCGGCCGATCCGGCGGCCGCGCTGGACGGTGCCGTGGCCTTGGTGTGGGCCATCGGCTGCACGGCCAAGTTCCTGTGGCCCATCCCCGATCGCGGGTTGCACAAGCGCCTGCACCGGCTCAGCGCGCCCACGCTCATCGTGTGGGGCGAGCAGGATGCGCTGGTGCCGGTGGCGTATGCGCACGAGTTCCAGCGACGCATCGGCGATGCCCGGGTGGTGCTGGTGCCGCAGTGCGGGCACATCCCGCAGGTGGAACAGCCCGAGGCCACCATCGCCGCGGTGCGGGAGTTCCTGGGTTCCTGAGCACCCCGGTCGCCGAGGGCTTCGGCGACCGGGCCCGTTCGCTGGAGGGTGGGTCAGCCGGTGCCGACTTGTCGGGCGTTGGCGGACGCCCACGGATCGGGCACCGAGAGCGGACCGCGCGGTATGGCGACCGGGTCGGCGGCCGAGTCCGGACGGTCGGCTCGGTCCAGGCGGTCCAGGCGGTCCAGACGGTCCAGGCGGTCGGGGTCGGGGCCGCAGAGCCGGTGGGACGGTCGGGTGGGGGTGGGGTCGCCGGTGTCGGTCATGGGCTGATCCTGCGCCGGCCGGCTGGCAGAACCCTGGGGACCGGCTCGAACGTTGCGCAGAGGTGCGGACGCGCCTGGTGACTTGTGGCCCTGGCGGGAACCGGGTGGGCGGCGAGGTGGCCTCGGCGCGGCCGCTGGCGGCGTCGGGAGGTGATCACCATGAGGAGCGGTGCACGGCCCGCAGTTGGGAACCGAGCGTGCGGGGTGCCCGGCGTGGGCGGGGTGCGCTGTGCCCGCGACATGCCCGGCGTACGCAGGACGCCCGGCGTGCGCGGCGTGCTCCGGGTGCTCGGACTGGCCACACCGGTTGGCCTCGCCGGCTTGGCCCGCCTTCTCCGTCCGTGGCAGACCCGTTGGGGGGCCACCGACGACGAGGTTGTGGCCCCCCTCCCCGGCGACGACCTGCTGCCCGGCCCGGCGGAGCAGGTGACCCGGGCGATCACGGTGGCGGCCACCCCGGCCGAGATCTGGCCGTGGCTGGTGCAGATGGGCGCCGACCGGGGCGGCTTCTACAGCTACGACCGGCTGGAGAACCTGTTCGGGCTGGGCATCCACAGCGCCGAGGCGGTGGTGGACGAGTGGCAGGACCTGGCCGAGGGCGATGTCGTGCGGGCGAACCGCTCGGGGAGCGGGGGCTGGGTGGTGGTGCGGGTGGTGCCGCAGGAGGCGTTGGTGCTGCAGGTGGCCGACGTGGCGACGAGGCGCCCGCTGCGCCGCGATGAGCCACCGGGGTGGGCGTTCCAGTGGACGTTCGCGCTGCGGCCGGCGGGCGGCGGGACGACCAGGTTGCTCATCCGGGAGCGCACCGCGTTCGGGAAGCGGACGATGCGCTGGCTGATGGCGCCGGTGGGCCCGGTCAGCTTCCTGATGACCCGCAAGATGCTGCTCGGCATCAAGGCGAGGGCAGAGCGCGCGGGCGGGGCGGCCCACTCGCCGCCTGCGCCGGGGAGCGCCGTTGACGGCACTGTGGTCGGACCGACCGGCGGCAGCGGCACGGTGTTCAGCTGAACACCGCGGCCCGCCGCCGACCGTGCTGCGGTCCACGACGTGCGCTCGTCGATCGCTTCCGCTCCGTAGGCCATCACCGCTGCACCTGAGCCGGCGGTGTCGTCCGTCAGCCCGCCACGGTGAGCTGCCGGTGCTGGTGATCGCGGCGGTCGCTCCAAGTGGACGACGGTGGTGAGCTCCAGGATGCCCGAACCCCGGCGGTGTGCTCGTTGATGCGCTCGCGCTCGCCGGGCAGGAGCCGGGCGATGTCCGCCGGCAGACGGGCTCGGAGCATGCTCGGCGGGTGCGCCGCGTTGGTGACCGGTCGCTCGACGATGATCTGGCGTGCGATGCCGGTGGAGGAACATGGCGACCTGTGCGGCTTGCGCATTCAGCCTCCGCTCGGCGCCTGCCGATCACATACCGGTCAGTACGGCAAGGTCGGGCGGGTTCAGCTGAACGCCCATATCCCACAGATCGTGGTTTGTTCGTCGCCATAACGAGTCCTCGGCGGGCCGCCAGTCACAGCTTGTATCGACGATGCCTCCACGGGTGGCTCTGCTTGGTTGTCACACCTGGTGTGGATGATGGTGGTGATGGCGGAGGTGCTTGTTCTTGATCCGGTGGCGTTGGTCGATGTCGGGCCGAGGCGTTGGAGTCGGCGTTGGTGTCGTGGTCTTCGACGATGGCGGCCAGCGAGTTCCGTTGGCTGCGTCTGGTCGCGGAGTACGACCGACGACGCCTTTATGAATGGTGGGAGTGTCAGACCTGTGCGCAGTGGTTGATGTGGCACTGCTCGCTGGACCTGCGCTGCCCATGAGAAGGTCCGCGTCGCCGCGCTGGGTCCATGCCGATCGTGGCCGCGGCGTTCGAGCGCGGGAGCTGTCCTATTCGAAGGTGCGGGCCATCACCCGGGTGGCGTACCCCGATATCGAGCAGGGGTTGGTGGACACGGCGAAATCGATCCACACCGCCGGCCTGGAACGCATCGTGGCCGGCATCCGCCGCGCCCGGGTGTTGAACAACCCGGATCGTCCCGATCTCGAGCCCGGCATGCGGCGGTTCGTGCGTTCGCGTTCGCATGAGGACGGCACGGTCACCTTGACCGTGCGCCTGCCCGCTGAGGAGCACGCGGTGCTCGTCAAGGCCATCGACGCCGTGGTCGAACCGAACAAGCACGCCGATATCGAGCAGCGCCGGGCTGACGCGTTGTTGGAGGTCGCCGCCCGAGCGCTCGCTGCGACCGGCACGACGAGTACGGCGGATCGCTACCAGGTGGTCGTGCGGGTCGACGCCGACGTGTTGGCCGGCAACAACCCCACCGGGGAGTGCCATGTGGACCGCGGCGACGCCATCACCGCGGAGACCGCCCGACGGCTGTGCTGCGACGGCAGCGTCATCCACCTCTACGAGAACGCGGATGGCCAGCCGGTGGCGGTCAGCGCGAAGACCCGCACCGTGCCGGCGGCGATGCGGCGGGCGTTGCACGCCCGCGACGGCACCTGCCGCTTCCCGGGCTGCACCCACCGGGGCTGGCTCGACGCCCACCACCAACACCACTGGGCCGACGGCGGACCCACCAACCTCGACAACCTCCTCCTACTCTGCCGACGCCACCACCGCACCGTCCACGAAGGCGGCTGGACCGTCCACCGCAGCGACGGTGGCGGCTGGACGTTCACCAACCCCAACGGCTGGAGCCCCCAGCAGGCCCCCGCCATCGAACCCCACGACATCGAACTCGGCCTCCCCACGACCTCGACCCCCACGCCGTGAAGCCCTACTGGATCGACCGACCCCACTACCCCTACATCATCTCCGTCTTCGCCGACCCCCCACCGCCGGACCCCCAATGGAACTAACCCCCATACCAACCAGTACGGCGGCCCGCCGTTCAGCTGGACGTCCGGACGCCGGCCGGTACGACGGGTGCTGTCAGCTCTCGCAGCCGACCCCGTCGTCGTCGGCGTCCAGACCGTAGGGATCGACACCGATCTCCAGCACGGTGACCGGACCCGCAACGTAGGCCGGGCCGTCCCCCGACCCGCCGGCGCAGTCGACGTCCGACGCCACCGGCACACACGGCCCGTAAGCCGGGTGGCAGGCCGACTCGGCGACCGCCGTGACGGTTGGTGACGTGGTGGCCGGCACTGCGGTCGTCGGGGGCGGCGGCAAGGTCGGCGGGAGCGTCGTCGGGGCCGCCGTGGTCGGTGGCAGCGTCGTCGGGGCCGCCGTGGTCGGTGGCAGCGTCGTCGGGGCTGCCGCGGTCGGCGGCAGCGTGGTCGGCGGCAGCGTGGTCGGCGGCTGCGCAACCGTGGTGGGCACCGGGGGCGGCAGGGCGGTCGTCGCCGGCTGGAGCGCGATCGCCGGAACGGACGGCGCCGACTCGGCGATCGCCAATGGCACCGCCGTGGTGCTCGGTGGCCGCGTGACCAACGTGATGATGGTGCGCTCACGCCCTTCCACCGCACCCCCGGCGAGCACTGTGGTCGGACCTGCTCCGCGGGCGAACGCCAGTGGCACGCCGACGACGCCCAGCACCGCCCAGCCGGCCAGCATCGCCTTCACCCCCACCGGCAACGCCCGTAGCCGCGCGCCAACCCCGCTTGTCCGCTCCATGACCCACCGTCCGCCGAACGCCATCCCCTCCCCGGTCCACCGTAGGGGTGATCGGCGCCGCTCACACGCTGGCGCCCATGCAGAGCAGACGAACGGGCCGTCAGGTGGCGTCGGCGGCGGAGCCGGGCGCGCCGGCCCGGAACAGCGAGACCAACCGGGCCACCACGGTGGCCAGGAAGATCTGGCCGCTCATGGCCTCGACCACGGCCACCCGCCGCGCCGCCGCCGTGGCCGGCAGGAGATCCCCGAACCCCACGGTGGTCAACGTCACGAAGCTGAAGTAGGTCTCGTCCACCTCGCCCCCACCAGCGGTGACGGCGCGCGGTCCCACGGCGGACAGGAACCGGTAGCAGGACGCGAAGGCGAAGCCGATGAGCAGGTAGACGCACAAGGCGCCGAAGAGCGACCGCAGCTCGACCTCGCCGTAGCTCAACACCCTGGCCAGGCAGCGCAACCCCATCCATCCGAACAGGGCGCACGTCAGCCCGGCCGACAGGGCGTGGGCCCAGTCAGCGGTGATCGGTGCGCTGACCGCGGCCAGGCCAGTGCGCCGACCTCGGCCAGCACGACGACCCAGTCGCCGTGGTCTCTTCACCGCGTAGCACCCGGAGCATCACCACGGCCGCCGCCACCAGCAGGCCCGCCGCAGCCAGGCGCAACAGTGGGCGGCGGCCGAACCCGGACAGCACCAACAAGGCCACCAGGATCACCAACAACGCGCCGAAGTGGTCACCCCGCCAACGGCGGCCCTCGTTGCTCGCCGCGCCCCGGGATCTCATGCCGATCGATCATCGCAGACCGCTTCCGTGCTACACACGGACCGTGCTGATCGTCGTGTCCCCGGCCAAGGCGCTCGACTTCGAAACGCCGCTCCCCACCCGCAAGTACACCGTGCCCGACTCCCTCGAGCGCACCGAGGAACTGGTGGGCATCCTGCGCGGCTACTCCCCCGAGCAGCTGTCCAAGCTGATGTCGATCTCCGACTCGCTCGGCGAGCTCAACTTCGAGCGCTTCCAGGACTGGTCGCTGCCGTTCACCCCGCGCAACGCCCGGCCGGCCGTGCTGGCCTTCAACGGCGACACCTACCAGGGCATGGCCGCCGGCCGGCACTTCGACGCCCGGGACTTCACCCACGCCCAGAAGGTGCTGCGCATCCTGTCGGGCCTGCACGGCGTGCTCCGGCCGCTCGACCTGATCCAGCCCTACCGCCTGGAGATGGGCTCCAAGGTCCACCACCCCGGCGGCCCGGATCTCTACAGCTTCTGGGGCGACGCCGTGACCGACCGGCTGCGCGCCGACCTCGACGCCAGCCCCGGACCCAAGGTGCTGGTGAACCTGGCCTCCAAGGAGTACTTCGGTGTGGTGCAGCCCGAGCGGCTCGATGCCCGGGTGGTCTCGCCGGTTTTCCTCGACGCCGCCGGCGACGGCGAGCTGAAGATCGTCAGCTTCTTCGCCAAGCGCGCCCGGGGCGCGATGGCCGGCTGGATCGTGCGGGAGCGCATCGCCTCGGTGAAGGCGCTCCAGCGCTTCGAGCTCGACGGCTACCGCTTCGATCCCGACCGCTCCAGCGCCGACGAACCGGTGTTCACCCGCCGCTCGGAGCGTTGACCACACACCGCCCGGACCCCCACACCTGATCCGGCTCCGAGAAGGAACCATCCGCGCCCCGGTGACGTAGTCCATCGCGGAGGGGGCAGGACCGGCCTGCTCCTCGACCGAGGAGTGCTCGAGATGCACCGTGCAGCGCGCTGGCTGACCACGTCGGCCGCGGCCGTCGTCGCCGTGGCCCTGGGCTCGATGACCCCGGCTGATGCCGCCGTCATCGACACCGACCCGCTCTACCTGAACACCGCCAACGCCGACTTCGGCGGCGCCAACCACAGCTTGGGTGCACCGGTGGGCAGCGGGACGGTCGCCTGGGGGACCAACAGCACGAGCAACCCCTGGGCCCGCGTCAGCGGCAACCTGTGGCTCGACGAGCCGGTGTTCGGCGGCTGCGCCGTGGCCCGCATCCTGTTCCTCGACGCCGCCGGCAACCGGGTGGACGGCGACATCACGCAGGTGTGCCGCTACGGACCGTCCTTCGGACCCACCACCGCCATGATCAACGAGAGCTCCCGGGACACCAGGGTGGTCAAGGTCCGGGTGTGTGGAGTTCGTCGACGCCTGGGGAGGCATCAGCCCTCGGACCTGCGTCGCCCGCATCCGCTGAGCCCGCCCTGATGTGCGAACCCCGCACTCGCTGACCCCGCCCCGATCGCACCGCGCCGAAAGGTGGCGCGGCTCACTCCAGCACGCCGGCGGCGGCGCCTCCCCGGCGCGTTCGTCGTCGTAGCCGAGTATGCCCACCAGCACGTCGAACGTGTGCTGGCCCAGGGACGGGCCGGCGTTGCGGACCTGGTCGGGCGAGCGCGACATCGGAACCGCGGGCCCTCGATCCAGAACGTGCCGTGGTCGGCGTGGGCCACGTTGCGGAAGTGGTTGCGGTGCACCAACTGCGGGTCGGTGGCCAGGTCGGCGCTGGTCTGCACCACGTGGGCGGCCACGCCACCATCCTGCAGGGTCTGCTGGAGCTCGAAGCCGTCCCGGGCGTTGGTCCACGCCGCGATCGTGGCCTCCAGCTCGTCCTCCCGGGCGCGGCGGGCGGCACCGTCGAGGGCGGCCAACTCGCCGTCGAAGCCGGCCAGGCCGCACAGCGCCCGCCATTGCTCGTCGCCCTCCACGGCGATGGCGATCCAGCGGTCCTCGCC
The DNA here is from genome assembly GCA_041394365.1 of Acidimicrobiales bacterium. Lineage (GTDB taxonomy): Bacteria > Actinomycetota > Acidimicrobiia > Acidimicrobiales > CAIXPF01 > CAIXPF01. The sequence continues at coordinate 74,578 of JAWKIM010000019.1, read as the reverse complement.
GGCCACCGGGAACACGCCGTGGGGCTTCATCGTCGGGTGGCGGTTGCCCATCGCCGGGGCCAGCCGGCCGTTGGCGCCGTAGTCGAGCACCGCCGGGGCAGGAACCCCATGGACGCCTCCGCTTGGGACAGGTCGAGGTACTGGCCTTCGCCGGTGCGCTCGCGGTGTTCGAGAGCGGCCAGCAGGGCGCAGGTGGTACCGGGGCGACAGGTAGTCGGTGTAGGCGCCGAACACACCGGCCGGAGGGCGGTCGGGCCAGCCGGTCATCTCGTAGAAGCCCGACATGGCGGCGCCCATCGTGCCGAAGCCGGCCAGGCTCGACAGCGGGCCGTACTGGCCGAACAGACAGGTCGAGGCCACGATGATATCGGGCTTGATGGCGCACAGATCCTCGTAGGTGAGGCCCCAGCCCCGCATCGCCTTGGGTGAGAACGAGTCGGTCACGATGTCGGCCCAGCGCACCAGGTCCTCGATGACGCCGCGGGCCTCGGGCTTGGCCAGGTCGAGGGTGATGCCGAGCTTGCCGGCGTTCATGTTCTGGTAGAGGCCGCTGTTCTCCGAGCCGCCGAGGTCGTTGAGGAACGGGCCGATGGTGCGGGCGGTCTCGGTGCGGTTGAACGTCTCCACCCGGACCACGGTGGCGCCGTGGTCGGCGAGGACGCGGGTGGACGCCGGCCCGGCCATCACCCACATGAAGTCGAGGATCTTGACGCCCTCGAGCGCCCCGCCGATGGGCCCGCTGCCCCGGCCACCTGCGTCCATACCAATTGCGGTATGGGACAGGTGCGCACATCGGGGCGGCGGGCCACGTCGGCCAGCACCTGCCCGGTGTCGGCGCCCATGGCGGGCACGGTGGTGGGGATCTGCAGCGGCGTCTTGGAGCACTTCACGAACGGCCCCGGCACCCGGATCGCCCGGCCCAGCGCCGGCGGTTCGACGGTCCGCCAGTAGTCGCGCACCTGGTAGTGCTCGGCCTCGACCACGTCGGCCACGTTGGCGATGGGCACCAGCAGCAGCCGCCGGCGCAGCGCCTCGGCCAGCAGTTCGGCCTTGGTGCGCTTGGCGGTGAACGCCTCGGCCACGTCCTGGATGTGGTCGTACTCGGCGGGGCTGCGCCGGCCCTCGGTCACGGCGGCGACGAAGTCGATCCACTCGAAGTGCAGCTCGTCGTCGGTGCACTCGCCCTCGGCGTGGATCCACTCGAACAGGCGGCGGCCGAACGGCCCGATGGCCTCACCGAACAGGATCGTGTTGGACACGTAGCCGTCGGCGGCCTTCGAGCGAACCCGCACGTTGAACGGGCCCGCCTTGGTGCCGCCGCTCATGCGTCTGATCTCGGCGGCGTTGAGCAGGCTGCTGAGGGCGTAGGACTGGGTGGCCTGCAGGATGGCCTGCTGGGCGCTGACGTCGACGTGCTGGCCGAGCCCGGAACGCCGCCGCTCCCGCAGGGCGATGAGGGTGGCGGCGGCCGCCTCGGCGGAGGCGTGCAGGAACGCCTGCTCGAGCGGGACGCGCACCGGCGGGCGGTCGGAGTCGCCCATCATCGACAGCTGCATGCCGGCGGCCACCACGATCAGGTCGGTGGCGTGCCAGCGCGCTTTGGGGCCGTCCTGGCCGAAGGCGGTGATCGAGGTGTGCACCAGCGCCGGGTTGAGCTCGGCGAGCTCCGAGGGGCCAAGACCCCGTCCGGCCTCGGACATGCTGCCCGGTATGGCAGAGTCGATGAGGACGTCGGCGCTGCGGACGAGCTCCCGGAAGCGTTCCCGGTCGGCGTCGGCCCGGGCGGGGTCGGCCCCGTCGCCGTGCAGGTCGAGCACCACGCTGCGCTTGCCCCGGTTGTAGGACCAGAACCACAGCGAGCCGTCGGGGTCCTGCTCGTGGCCGTCGATGAACGGGCCGACCCGGCGCGACGGTGAGCCCCCGGGCGGCTCGATCAGGATGACCTCGGCGCCGAGGTCGGCCAGGATCTGCCCGGCCAGCTGGCCCCGGTGATCGCTCGCATCCAGCACCCGCAACCCGGTCAACATGGCCGAGGTCTAGTCGATGCCGGTGAGGCCGTGCGCCGGATCGCATGCGCCGGCGTTGTCGACGCCCGGTGCGGCCGAGCACAATGCCCGGGTGCAAACGGTGCGGGTGCCCGGTGACGTGCTGGTGCACCTGCGCCGGGCGAGGGACCACCTCGACCGCCACTTCGCCGACCCGGTGGACCTCACCTGCCTGGCCCGCATCGCCGGCCTGTCCCGGTTCCATTTCCACCGCCTGTTCACCGCCACCTACGGCGTCACCCCCGCCCAGCACCTGACCCGGCGCCGCATCGAGCGGGCACAGGACCTGCTGCGGGCCACCAACCTGACCGTGACCGAGGTGTGCTGGGCGGTGGGCTACGCCAGCCTGGGCTCGTTCTCGGCGCGGTTCAAGGAGGTGGTGGGCGAGACGCCGAGCGAGTTCCAGCGCCGCTACGCCCGTGACGGCGCGCCCCGCATCCCCGGGTGCTTCGTGTTCATGCGGGGCCTCGCCGAACATCGCAAGCCGGGAGAAGCCACCGGCGCCGGTCCTTCCGTAGGGTCGCTGCCATGATCACGAACATCTCGCTCACCACCGTCTGGGTGAAGGACATCGAGGCGTCGAAGGCGTTCTACGTCGACAAGCTGGGTTTCGAAGCACGTGACGACGTGACCCTCGGCGACGACTTCCGCTGGTGCACCGTCGGCCACCCGTCCCAGCCCGAACTGCACGTGCACCTGTCCACGCCGGGCCCGCCGCTGTCACCGGGCTGGTGGCGTCGATCAACCGGGCGCTCGACGAGGGCGGCATGTTCGCGGTGGGCCTGAACGTGGACGACTGCGCCGCCACCGTCGCCGCGCTGGAGGCGGATGGGGTGCAGGTGTTGAACCCGCCCGAGGAGCGACCGTACGGGGTGGAGGCGTTGATCCGGGACAACTCCGGCAACTGGTTGGTGCTGGTGGAGCCGAGGAATGGACCCCGGAGGACATCGCCGCCTTCGCCGACGGGGACCCGTCATCGCTCAACCCGATGGCGGACGGCGGCCGGTGAGCGACGCCCCGAGGCCTGGCCCGCCGGCGACCGTCGAGGAGTACCTGGCCGGCCAGCCGGCGGCGGCGCAGGAGCGGCTGCGCGAGGTGCGGGAGCGGATCCTGGCCGCCGCGCCGGGTTCGGAGGAGTCCATACGGTATGGCATGGTCGGCTTCGAGCTCCCGAACGGCCGCCCGGTGTTCCTGGCCGGCTGGAAGCAGCACGTGAGCCTGCACGCCGTGCCCGGCTTCGACGACGCCCCGCTCGAGGCCGACGTCGCCCCGCTGCGCAGCGGCAAGGACACGGTGAAGTTCCCCCACCGCCGGCCCGTCCCCTACGACCTCATCACCCGGATCATCACCGCCATCGCCACCCGCCCCTGATCGACCGGGGAGCGTTCGCCGTACCGTGGCGATACCCCGGAGACCCCGCACCCGGCCCGTTCCGGCCCGGCGAGTGGCGCGTTGTGCACGGCATCCGCCCTCAACCGCCTTCGCCCAATGCGTTGACCAGCATCGTCGCGTGACGAGATGCACCAGCTGCGAGCACAACGCGCCACTCTTCCCGGGAACGGGACGCACCAGCCGGCCAGCCCGACGGCCCCGTCCGGCACTAGCCCCACGACCATCGGTCCAGCCACCGAGCACTTCGGGCCGGAGGGCACAGCGTGGGGCCGTCGCTTGGATGTTGAGCTGCCGAACCTGCGGGTGGCGATGGCCCGGGCGCTGGCCGACGGGCGCGGCTTGCTCGCCCTCGGCGGGTTCCTGTGGGCCCGGTTCGAGGTGGAGCGGGCGGAGGAGGCGCTGCGGCGGGCGCGGGAGCTCGCTGAGCTGACCGGTGATCGCTGGGTGGTGGGTCGGGCCACGTTGTGCCTGGCGCAGTTGGTGGCCCAGCGGGGCGATCCCGATGCGGGCTGGGCGGACTTCCAACGTCACCGGGCGGACCTGTTGATCGGGTTCCCGGGCCCGGCCGAGGCGGGGATCTCCTACTTGGAGGGCAACATCGCTGCGCAACGGGGCGACGACGAGGCGGCCGAGCGGTTGCTGGCCCGCTGCTACGAGCTGGCCAGCAGCCGTTCGGCGGTGATCGTGATGACGCGGCTGCTGCCGATCCTGGCCCGCCGACGCCGGGCGGTGGGCGACGTGACCACGAGCGATGCGCTGCTGGTGGAGGCGTGCACGCTGGCCCGGCGCAGCGGCGATGTGGCCGCGCTGGTGCGGGCGCTGTTGCATCGGGCCGATCTGGCGTTGGAGACGGGTGCCCATGCGGTGGCGGCCGAGGTGTTGGCGGAGGCGAAGCAGCTGCTCGACCGGGGCATCGAGGCCCCGGCCATGGTGGTGCGGTTCCATCGGTGCGCCGGCCGGCTGGCCGCCGACACCGGGGAGACGGAGCTCGCCGCCCGCGAGGCGGAGCGCGCCCGGCTGTTGGCCCTCGCCCTCGCCCACCCCCGGGTCAGCGGAGCTACGGCTTGACGAGGGCGGCGTCGGCTTCGGCGCCGGTGAACAGCTCCTGGAGCGACGCCTCGACCACACCGCCGAGTTTGTAGACCGCGGCGGCAAGGGCAAAGGCGGCCTCGCGGTTGGGTACCTCGCCCACGGCCATCACGTGCCAGTGCGACGCGGCGTTGCCGAAGTAGTAGCAGAGCGTCCTGCCACCGAACTTCTCCCACGATTGCGAGCCCATCGCGGCGGCGGTGTCGAAGCCCATCGAGCTGAACTCGGCGTATCGCTCCGGCGTGACGCGCACCGTCACCAGGTATCGGACCATGGTTCCCCTCCCAAGGTGTTTGTATCGGTGGCGGATCTTGACCGTTGCGGGCAACGGGGAGATCCCACAGTCGCAGCATCGGCGAATGATGTGTCTCAGCGCCCGATCGGGCGCTCATTCGCATCATTCGTCGATGGCACCGAAAGCAGGGGTCACCGGGAGGGCGGTCGCAGGACCAACGTGATCGGCGGCGGCGTGGGGGCACGGGTGGAGTCCGGAGCGCCGGGCACCAGGGCGATGAACGCCGCGAAAGCAACCAGGCAGAACAGCACGATCGCGACCGTGCCGCTCAACCGTGCGGAACGCCGGGGCATGCCTCGCGGATCAGGATCAGCTCGACGGTGCCCAAGGCAAGCGGATCGGGATCCTTCATCCACCAGCGCGTCAGCACGGTCGTGCACCCTACCCGCGGGTCAGTGGTGTACCGCTGGGCGACTCCCGCTGAACGAGGAGCGACCTCCCCGTCCCGCGGCGGTGCGCAACGCCGACGGACCCGACCCCGGACCGGCCCGGCGGGACGCCCTCACTACCCTGGTGGCGATGCTCGACCATGATCCGCTCCCCCGCCACCTGCGGCGCCTGGCCGACGAACTGACCGACGACGGGGTCGAGCTTCCCGCCGACCAGACCATGCGGTATGTCCTGCTCGACGAGCTGGACCACTGCCGGCGAACGCCGATCTTCGAGGGTCGACGTCCCACCTACGGCGCCATCGTGCTGCCCGCCGACGGCTCGAAGAAGGACCACCAGGCGCTGGTCGACCACATCGATTTCGACGTCGTCGCCCTCGACGGGGGCCTGCAGGCCGGCCGGGTCTACGCCGACGGCCGCTCCACCTACGTCGTGCGCGGGCCGGGCGAGCGGGTGGCGCTGGCCTGTTTCGAGCGACCGATCATGTTCGAGGCCGACCTGGTGCAGGTCCAACAGCTCACCGGCGCCTCCATCGTGCAGCGCACCGCCGTGTTCGGCGTGGTGCGCATGATCCTCGACGGCGCGGTGGTCAGCTGGGACGGCCGCAACTGGCAGTGCCGCCCCTCCGCCACCTCGCTGGGCGCGGAGCTGGCCCGGCGGGTGCCGGAGCTCGACCCGAAGCTCGCCCACGACATCCTGGAGCTGGCCATCCACTGGCTGGCGCCGTCGCGGGTGGGCACCACCATCGTCATCCACCATGGCGAGCTCGACCTCGCCGCGCTCGACACGTCCACGTCGCTGCGCACCCCGATGCTGTCGCTGGGCAACCGGCGCCACTTCGCCGCGCTGGTGGCGGTGTTGCGCCAGCACGACCTGGCCGTGGTGGTGACCCCGCAGGGCGACATCCGCAAGGTGGCGGTGGGCCTGCGCTGGAGCGACGCCGCCGAGCGGGCCGGCACCACCGATCGGGGCATGCGGCACCGTTCGGCGCAGCGCTACAGCTGGGATCAGCCGGCCGCCACCGTCATCGTGGTCAGCGAGGACGGCCCGGTCACCGTGTACCGCAACGGCGAGGTGGTGGTGACCACCGGCACCGCCGCCGTGCCGCCCACCGGCGCCTGGGCGCTCGATCCGTACTGATCGGTCCTGGGGCGGCGGCGCCTCGTCACGGTTAGGGTCCGGCCATGACGGTACGAACCGAACGGGATGGACCGGTGCTGATCGTGACCATCGATCGGCCCGAGGTCCGCAATGCGGTGGACCGGCCCACGGCTGAGCGCCTGGCCGATGCGTTCCGGGCCTTCGACGGCGACGACGAGCTGGCCGCTGCCGTGCTCACCGGTGCGGGTGGCACGTTCTGCGCCGGGGCGGACCTGAAGGGCGTGGCCAGCGGGCGCGGCAACCGCATCGAGGCCGACATGGAGCGCGACGGCCCGATGGGACCGACCCGGATGTTGCTGTCCAAGCCGGTCGTGGCCGCGGTGGAGGGCTTTGCGGTGGCCGGCGGGTTGGAGCTGGCGCTGTGGTGCGATCTGCGGGTGGCGGCGCGGGACGCGGTGTTCGGCGTGTACTGCCGACGGTGGGGCGTGCCGCTGATCGATGGCGGCACGGTTCGCTTGCCGAGGCTGATCGGCCACAGCCATGCGTTGGATCTGATCCTGACCGGGCGAGGGGTGTCTGGCGGCGAGGCCCAGGCGATGGGCCTGGCCAACCGTCTGGTTGAACCGGGCACGGCGCGGGCCGAGGCGGTGGCGTTGGCCAAGCAGCTGGCGACGTTCCCCCAGCGGGCGCTGCGCAGCGACCGGCTTTCGAGCTACCACCAGTGGGGCGCCGGCCTCGACGCCGCGATGGCCTACGAGACCGAGGTGGGTCTGGCCACGGTAGCGTCGGGCGAGACGGTGGAAGGCGCCGCCCGCTTCGCGGCGGGTGAGGGCCGCCACGGCACGTTCAGCTGAACACGGGCCCTGATCTCCAGGGATCGACGATGGTCACGCCGGTGCCGGTGAAGTCCGTGACGTTGCGGGTGACCAGGATCGCCCCGTGGCTGCGCGCGATGGCGGCAATCCGGGCGCCGGCCATCGAGATCGGTCGACCGGCGGCCTCTCGGCTGGCGGCGATGTCGGCGCAGTGGGCCGCGGCCACCTCGTCGAAGGGCAGCACCCAGCGTTCAGGTGAACATCGCACCCCGCCTCGCTACGGTGGCGAAGTGATCCTGCCGAAGGAGCGCGAACCCCGGTTCACCACCATCCGGCGGGGCGGGACGTTGACCGATGCGGATCATCGTTTGCTGGCGTTGTGGGCGGCGGTGTGCGCCGAGCACGTGTTGCCGCTGTTCGAACGGGAGCGACCCGGGGATGATCGGCCTCGCCGGGCGATCGAGCAGATCCGGGCGTGGACGAGGGGCGAGCTCACGATGTCGGTGTCCCGTGCCGCCGGCGGTCATGCCATGGCCGCCGCTCGCCCGCTGCGGGGCGCCGCCCGCCACGCCGCCTTCGCCGCCGGTCAGGCCGCGGTGGTGGCGCACGTGGCGGCCCACGAGCTCGGCGCCGCCGCGTATGCCATCAAGGCCCTGCAGGCTGCGGCGGCCACCCGCGCCGACGCCGAGCAGGCCGGCCGCCTCGAGTGCCGCTGGCAGCGGGACCAGCTCCCCGACGCCATCCGCCAGCTCGTCCTCGACGACCAACGTCGCCGCAACAGCATCTGCTGGTCGGTGTTCGACTGCTGAGTGGGCTGTCCCTGCCGAGGCGCGCTCAGGCCGGCGGGAAGGCGGCCGCCAGCGCAGCGGCCACGGCACGTTGGTCGATCACCGCTGACGGGTTGGCTGCACCGCGGAACAGGCTCGCCAGCGCTTCGGGCCAGACGCAGACCACGCCGCCGATGCGGGGTGGCTTGAGGCGCCAGCCCGGCCAGTCCGCACCGACGAAGCAGAGCACGCCCCGGACCTCCACGCCGAGGCCGACGTCCTGTTGGGCGGCGATGCGGTGCAGGGCGGTGCGTACCACGTCGCACTGCTTGACCACCGCGGCCACCAGGCCGGTGCGATCCCGGCCACCCACGTAGAGCCGCTCGTCGGTGCGCAGGAACCCGCCCACATCGCCGCTCGACCTTGCCGGCATACCACTTGGCATCGATGACCCACACGCCCGATGCGGTCACCGCCAGATGGTCGATGTTCGCCCTGGTGCCGGGGATGCGTCGGTCGTGCAGCGGGATGACGTCGGCGCAGAGGTCGAGCGCCAGCGCCACCTCCTCCTCACCGGCGGCGCCGGTCCTCCACGCACGGGTGGCCTCCGACTCGGCGCCGAACTGGGGTTTGGGGGTCAGCGCGTTGACCAGCCGGCCGGCCACCGGATGCTCCGAGCGACGGCGGTTGCGCCGGGCCGCGCCGTCAGCGATGGCCTGTTCTCGTTGCTGCCGTTCGCGAGCCGATCGACGCTCGTACTGCCTTCGGGCCGACCCGCCCGCCCGGCCGGCGTCGATCGGTTCCGGAGCCACGGGCACGGTCGGCGCCGCCGACTCGACGTGATCCACGGGAGCTTCGGCAGCAAGCCGGAGGTCGATGACCCGCGGCGGCGTGGCGACGCAGGCCTCGCACCACACCAGCCGCTGCCCGGCGTCCCACCAGGCCACGGTGCCCACACCGAGCGGTATGGCGCATACAGCACACACATCCGCCCGCCGCAACGCCAACCGCTTCGCCATGTGCACCTCCCACTTCGGTCCCACGCTGCCACCGGTCGCCGCGGACCACAACCACCGGGACCGGATGGACGTCGGGTCGGGTCGCTGGACGCCGCCAGCGCCCTCGCCCTCGCCCTCGCTGAGACCCTTTGGGCTCCCACTGTGAACGATCGTTGCCAGTCGGACTTCGACTGGAAACGAAACGGGGATTTTGTTTCCAGTGACCTAGGCTGCCTGCGTGGACCCGAGGGCGTACCTTGACACGGCGTTCGGCGCAGTGCGTCGGACCGGCGGCCGGCATGGTTACAACGCCTACTTCCCGAAGCACATCCCCCGTCAGGTCCGACTGTCCAACGAGAACCTCCTCCGACTCGCCGATGCAGAGGCCGCCTTGGGCCGGCTGGCAGGGGCGGGGCGCCTGCTTCCCGACCCGCTCGTGCTCGCCCGACCGTATGTCCGGCGGGAAGCAGTCGCCTCGACCCGAATCGAGGGCACGCAAGCATCGCTGGCCGAACTGTTCGACGCTGAAGCGAGCGAGCAGCCGTACAACGCCGACATCGAGGAGGTCGTGAACTACGTCCATGCCATGGAGACAGGCTTGGCGCGGCTGGACAGCCTGCCTGTGAGCGTGCGGCTGCTGCGGGAGATGCACGCACTCATCCTGGCGGGTGTTCGAGGCCGCGACCGTCAGCCGGGCCAACTGCGCACGAGCCAGAACTGGATCGGGCCGGCGGGTGCCACCATCGAGACTGCAACGTTCGTACCGCCACCGCCGGCCGAGCTCGGAGGCCTGCTCAGCGATCTGGAGCGGTTCATCCACGAGGATCCGCTCCTTCCCCCGCTGGTCCAGGCCGCGCTGGTGCATTACCAGTTCGAGACCATCCATCCGTTCCTGGACGGCAACGGACGCCTGGGCCGCCTACTCATCGTGTTCTTTCTCGTAGTCCGAGACCGGCTACCGGCGCCACTGCTGTACCTGTCGCCGTACTTCGAGAGACGCCGGGACGACTACTACCAGGCGTTGCAGGCCGTTCGCGAGCGCGGCGATTTCGGCGTCTGGCTGGCGATGTTCCTCGATGGCGTCCACACCCAATCGCTCGACGCAGTGCGCCGTGCGGAGCAACTGCTCGACCTGCGCGAGCGCTATCGCGAGCTCGCTCGATCCCACACGCGGGGTCTCGCGAACCAGGTCGTCGACCTCGCCCTGCAACAGCCGGTGCTCAACGCGCGCTTCGTTGCCCAGCGCCTGAGCGTCTCACGACCGGCCGCGCTCAAAGCGCTTCGCCAACTCGGCGAGATCGGCGTTCTCAGCGAAGGTGCTGGCGGCGCCCGTCGACAGCTGCGTTGGCGAGCACACGAGGTCCTCACCATCCTCACCGACGACTGAGCATCGGTCGGTCTTGCCAGCCCAATCCTCGCCTCGCTGGGCCCGGCCCGGGTCGGACAACATCGACTTGAAGAGCCAGGCACGGCCTGGCGGATCCGCACCAATCGCTTCGGCTTCGTGCCCAGGTGCTCAGATTCAAGCGCGGCAAAGCCCGATACGTCGATGATCTCGAACGGGCGCAGGACCTCAGCCACCCCCTCGACTGTACGGTCGCCCGGTGACAGCGAAAGCCCCGTGCGCGGCGTTGGGGCGAACGAAGCAGAATGCAGCGATGGCCCGCCTGACGATCGGCGACGTGCCCGACGACGTGCACGACGTGCTGACCGAACGAGCGGCTCGGCTGGGGCTGTCGCTCGAATCGTACGTGCGCACCATGCTGATCGACTTGGCACAGCGGCCCGACCCGCCCGCACCGACTGCACGCAGTGATCGGGCGGTCCCTGCCGGCGCCACGCTCGATGCCGCCACCATCCTCGCCCTGCGCGATGCCGATCGCCGCTGACGCCAGCAGTGGATCGAGCCGCCGGTCGGCTCAGTGGGTGAGCTTGAGGCCGATCACGGAGCCGACGATGCCGGCGAGGAACAGCAGCTTCGGCACGCTGACCGTCTCGTCGCCGGTGAGCATGGCGTAGGCCACGGTGAGGGTGGCGCCGATGCCCACCCACACGGCGTAGGACGTGCCCACCGGCAGCTGGCTCATGGCGTAGGCGAGGCCGCCCATGCTGAGCGTGAGCGCGGCGAAGAACACGAGCGTGGGGCCGAGGCGGGTGAAGTTGGCCGAGCGACCGAGGGCGGTGGCCCACACCGCTTCCATGGCGCCCGATGCGATGAGGATGAACCAAGCCATGACGACCTGCCCGTGTGGGCCGTCTTGTCGCGCTCCGGGTACGGCACCCCTCGTCCGGGAGCCTGGTGCAGGCTCTGCCCGAGGCCAACCTGAACGCCTGCTGAACTATTCCGCCGCGGGACGGGTCCGATGCCGGCCGGGTGCGAGCGGCGCCCGGCGGTGCTATGACTCCCGTTGCGATGCCCGGGGGCGTCGTCAACGGTCCGGGGGTCGGGCGGTGGAGCATGAGGGACGGGGGCCGACGTGCCGACGCAGGAAGCGGTGCGCAGCGAGGTGTTGGCCCGCATCGACGGGATCGCCGAGGCGCTGGCGGACGAGGTGGGCGCGGCGGAGTCGGCCGGTCGGCTGCCGGACTCGACGGTGGAGCTGCTGCGCTCGGCGCGGCTGTTGTGGCTGAAGGTGCCGGCCGAGCTGGGTGGGTTCGAGGCTGAGCCGGCGTTGCAGATCGAGGTGTTCGAGCGGCTGGCGCTGGCCAACCCATCGGCGGCGTGGTGCACGTTCATCTACGCCGACACCGCCGGCATGGCCACCTCGAGGCTGGGCGACGAGGGCCTGGCGCGGTACCTCGACGGCGGCGACGTGGCCCCGACGGCCGGCGGTGGCGGGTTGCGGCCGGGCAAGCTGCGCCGGGTCGACGGTGGGTACCGGCTGACCGGTCGGTTCCGGTATGGCAGCGGCATCACCGGTGCGACGTGGGTGCACCTGGCCGGCGTGCTGGCCGAGGAGGACGGCGGTCGCATGACGATGCGCCAGTGCCTCGTGCGGAAGGACGACCTCCGGCTCGACGACAACTGGGACGTGCTGGGCATGCGCGGCACCGGCAGCATCGACTTCGCTGCGGACGATGTGTTCGTGCCGGCCGAGCTGACCTACGAGGCGCAGTGCGCGCCGCTGCGGGGTGGGCGCCAGTACCGCACCGGGGTGGCCGGCTACCTCGGCTACACCATCCCGGCGGTGGCCGCCGGCGCCGCCCGCCGAGCGCTGGACGAGGTGGTGGCCGGCGCGGCCGGATCGGTGCGCGGCTACCGGTCGCCCAAGCCGCTGGCCGACAACCCGGCGTTCCACCGTTTCGTGGGCGAGGCCGACCAGAAGCTCAAGGCGGCCAAGGCGTTGATGATGGCCAACGGCGAGCGGCTGATGGAGGCGGTCGACCGGCAGGGCGGCACCACCGATGCCCAGGAGGTGGAGGTGCGGGCCGCGGCGGCGCTGGCCACCAACCTGGCGCTCGAGGTGATCACCGGCCTGGTCCCGTTGGCCGGCGGCAGCGGCATGCGCACCGGCTCGCTGGTCGAACAGGCCCTGCGGGACATCGCCGTCATGACCACCCACTACGTCGTCGCCGGCTCCGCCATCGAACACTACGGCCGCGCCCTCCTCGGCCTCCCCGCCGACCCCCTGGGATAGCTCCAGTCGTTGCGGGGGGCGTGAACCGCGAGCAGCCGGCCGACCCATGACATCAGCGTGGCGGGCCCGACCGCCACGGGTATGCTGGCATACGTGCAACGGACCACGGTGAAACTGCCCGATGACCTCGACGCCAGGCTCCGCCACGAAGCGAAGCGTCGGAACATGACCGTGTCGGCGCTCACCCGCGAAGCGATCGAGGCGCACCTCGGCGGGTCGCGCCCCCGTCGACGACTGCTGGCAGCAGGCGCGGGGGCAAGTGGTCGCGACGACATCTCGGAGCGGATCGAGGCGATCCTGACCGCCGAGGTGGAACCATCGCGCTGATCGTCGACGCGGGCCCGCTCTACGCCTATGTCGATCGCGATGACCGGCACCACGCCGCCTGCCTCGAGCTGCTTGAGACGCACCCCGGCCCGCTCGTCGTCCCCACGCTCGTGATCACCGAGGTCACGTACCTCCTCGGCAGCCGGCTCGGCGTCGATGCCGAGGTGCGCTTCCTCGGCGACCTGGCGAGTGGTGCCCTGCTGCCTGAACCGGTCGAAGCAGCCGATTGGCTTCGCATCGCCGAGTTGGTCGCCCGCTACCGAGACCTCCCGCTCGGGGCCGTCGACGCATCGGTGATCGCAACTGCCGAGCGCCTGGCCGCAAAGGAGGTTGCCACTGTGGACCGCCGTCACTTCACCGTCGTGCAGTCAGCCCTCGGTCCGCTGACACTGTTGCCGTAGCTTCGGGAACGTGCTCCATACCGCCCGCACTACACCCGCCGGCCAGCGGTGCACAGAGCCGTTGGTCGCCGATGGCGTAGCTTCTCGGCCCAGACACATCGGAGGGGACATGGGTGAGGGGTTGTCGGCCGATCAGATCGGCGCGTTCAAGGCGGCGATCAGCGAGACGTGGAACCTGCCGGTCCACATCGAGAAGTACTTCCGGTATGACGACGCATTCCGGCAGTTCTTCCAGCCCACCGGCGATCTGGTCATCGAAGCGCTCGGAGCGCAGCCGGGTTGGTCAGTGCTCGACGTGGCGGCCGGGACCGGGCTGCTCACCCTGGAGGTGGCCGAGCTCGTCGGTGGCGCCGGTCGGGTGCACGCCACGGACGTGTGCGCAGCCTTCGTCGAGCTGATCGAGCGCAAGGCCGGTGACGCAGGGCTGGCGCAGGTGAGCGCGGCATTGCAGGACGCCCACGATCTGGATGACGAGCAGCGCTACGACGCGGCGCTGTGCCGGTTCGCCACCATGTACTTCGCCGATCCCGAGCTCGCCCTCGGTGCGATCCGGCGGGCGCTGCGCCCCGGAGGCAGGTTCGTGTCGGTGGTGTGGACCGATCCCGGCCAGCCGTTGTTCGCGGCCACGTTCGGGGCGCTGGGCCGCCGCCTGACGCTGCCCGCTCCGGTGCCCGGCGCACCCAGCCCGTTCCGCTACGCCCCTGCGGGAGCAGCCTCGGCCGACCTGGTCCGCGCCGGCTTCGTCGACGTGGCGGAGTCCACGCACACCATCGTCGGTCACTGGCCGCTGGGCGGCGCCGAGCTGTGGGACTTCTTCGTCGGGGCGCTTGTCGGTCCGCTCGAGCGGCTCGACGCTGCAGCCCGTGCCGAGCTCGACGAGGAGATCATCGGCATGCTCGAACAGCACCGGACCGGCGACGTGCTCGACATCCCGATGACGGTCCACCTCGTCACCGGCCAGGCTCCGTCGTAGACAAGCCCGCCGACGACCAAGGCCGATCACGATCGCCGAAGCCGACCGAAGCCGGCGGCTGACGGTCAGCGCGTGGACGACACCGGCGACTTCACAGGGTCATGGAGGCTCACAACAGCACCGCCTCGGCGAGAACCCGTTCCCGGATACCGGTGCGTAGGGACTCGACCGTGCCGATGTCGACCCGCACGCCGAGGAGGTCCTCGAGCTCAGCGCCGAGGGCGAGCAGCGTGAACGGCCGGACACCAGGATTGAGCTCCACCAGGAAGTCGATGTCGCTCTGCGGGCCCTCATCACCTCGGGCCACGGACCCGAAGAGCGACACCGAGCGACCCTGATGCCGTGCCACCACCGCCTTGATGTCCTCGCGCCGCGCCTCGACGAGCTCCCGCAGCGGCGTCCTGCTGACCGAGGTCATCGGATCACCCTATCGGCATCTCACCGGCAGATTCGAGGGCGTTTCCGAGGACTCCTCGCGCAGACGGGCACGAATCTGTATCCTGGTCGCAGGAGGACTGGCATGCTGCTGCGTTTCCGCGTCGAGAATCACCGGTCCATCCGTCAGGAGCGGGCGCTGTCGATGATGGCGCTCGACGACTCGCCGGTCGCACGGCACCTGCCATGGGGTGACCTCGCCGTTGTGCCAGCGGCTGCCATCTACGGACCGAACGCCTCGGGCAAGTCAAACGTGCTGAGCGCGCTGGCGTTCATGCGTGACGCGGTGCTGAGCTCGTACCGGTTGTGGGACCCAGATGGCGGCGTGCCCACGGAGCCCTTCGCCCTCGGCACCGCCGCCGACTCAGCCGAATCCACCTACGAGGTCGACATCGCCTTCGACGGCGTCCGCTACCAGTACGGGTTCTGCGTGAACCGCGCCGCGGTCACCCAGGAGTGGCTGTACGCCTACCCCGGCAAGCGCCGCCAGCTCTGGTTCGAGCGAGACGCAACCGCCACCGAACCGTTCGCCTTCGGCCGGATGCTCGCCGGCGAGAAGCACTCGATCGCCCAGCTGACCCGGCCCAACAGCTTGTTCCTGTCAGCCGCGGCCCAGAACAACCAACAACAGCTCCAACCGGTGCACCGCTGGTTCTCCAGGCAGCTGCACGTGCTGCCCGATCTGTCGAACCCGTCTGCCGGGCAGGATCGGGAACTGCTGGAGCGTCTGCTCGCGCCCGGGGCGTCGGGTCGGGTGTTCGATCTGCTGCGCTTTGCCGATCTGGGCATCGAGGGTGCGCACGTCACCGAGGACGATCCGTCCGAAGCGTCGGCGCGAACCCGTCGGAGCAATGCCCTCGCTCCACCTGCGGAAGGCGCTCGACCCCGCCAGCTGCACCTGCTGCGCGGCCGAGGCCGGCAACGTGCCCCTGCCTTGGACGGCCGAATCCCAGGGCGCGCGGGTGTGGGCCCGCATGATCGGCCCGGTGCTCGACGCGCTCGACACCGGCCGACTCCTGACGGCGGACGAACTGGACGCGAGCCTGCACCCGATGCTGGTGAGCGAGTTGCTGCGCATGTTCCAGGACCCGTCGATCAACATGCGCGGAGCGCAGCTGCTGTGCACCACCCACGACACGACGCTGCTCAGCCCGCGGCTCGACTGGCGGCTGCGCCGGGACCAGGTGTGGCTCACGGAGAAGGACGAGCACGGCGCCACTGATCTGTATCCGCTGTCCGACTACAAGGTGCGGACCGAGGACAACTACGAGCGGGGCTACCTGTTAGGCAGGTATGGGGCGATTCCGTTCCTGGACCCGTCGCTGCTCGAGGCGGCGGCCGATGGCCCGTGACCGCCGGCCACCGAAGGGCGTGGCCGCCCGGCGAGGCTCCGAGCGTCTGACCCGCACGGAGGGTTCCCGTCAGCCACGGCGGACGTACGTGCTCTTCTGCGAGGGCAAGCGCACCGAGCCGAGCTACTTCGAGGGCATTCGCCGACAGCTGCGCAGGGCGGCCGTGGACATACGGGTCCGCCCACAGGTGGGTTCACCGTCGCGGCTCGTCCGGCACGCGGTGCGGGCGGACCTCGATGGCGTGGACGAGGTGTGGTGCCTCTTCGACGTTGAAGCGCCCGAGCCGCATGGCGATCTCAACGAGGCGCTGCGCCTGGCCGCCGGCAACCCAGCCATCAGGCTGGCAGTCTCCAACCCCTGCTTCGAGCTCTGGCTCTTGTTGCACTTCGAGGACTGGCGCAGCTACCTCACGAGCGCTGACGCGCGCACCAAGCTGACCGCCTGGCTACCGAACATCGGCAAGCACCTCGACGCGCGAGATCGCGCCGTCGCCCTCATGTTCGATCAGGTCGACGCCGCAATCAATCGTGCCGTTCGGCTGGAGCCGGACGCGGCCGCGTCGACGATCACGAAGCGCAACCCGTCCACATCGGTCCGGGAGCTGCTGCTGAGTCTGCATTCGCCCTCGGATGCTCGACAGGGCACTCGTCATTGACGAAGCCAGTGTCAGCGCCGATCAGCTCGCCGTGCGCCGAAGCGCCGTTGCGAGGTCCTCGATGTCGACGCTGCCGGCTCGGAAGACCTGCCAGCCCTCGGCGCGGAGCGATTGCTCGCTCCTCATCTGCTCAGGCGCTAGTACGACGATCTTCGCCGAACGCCAGAGCAATTCGACCAAGTGCTCCTGGTCCGGGCCGAGGTACTGGCCGACCTCTGGCACGGCGTGGCCCAGATCGATCAGCTTCTCGGCCAGCGCCCGAGCGTTCGGGTCGAGCAGGGCATCCTCGGTCAGCGCCGCATGCCCGGGTTCTGCAGCGGTTGCGCCGTGGGCCGTCGGGGGGACGAGCGTGCGCAGCACCGCCATCGCCGCCCCGCGGCTGAGCTCATCTTGTACGAACTGGTTCGAGTAGCTGCGCAGACAGCCGTAGCACGACGTGTCCTCGCCGCATTCGCATGACAACACTCGCTCATAGGCCGCCTGGAAGAGCTGGGGCAGGAGCGAGGCCAGTCGGAGCGAATGGCCTGCGCCACCCGGCACGGTGTCATACAGCACGAATGCAGGTGGCGCCAGGTGGTCGAACCGATGCAGCGTGCCTTCGATGTCACCGCGGTTGATCCCGACACTGCCCACTGCTTCAAGCAGAGCATGCAGGGTGGACAGGGAAGCCTGGTCGTCCATGGGCACAGACAGCCGAACCTCGAGGACGTCAGTGAGAAACCGATGCCCAAGGTGCACGAAGCTCAGGTGACCTGAGCATTGCTTTCCTGGCCGGCGCAGGTCGTCGTGCGGTGGCGGGGCCGCTGGCGCCTTCTTGCGCCGGGGCGACTTGGATGCGCCGCTTGATGACGCGGGCTCGACGTGGCCACACCAGCCGCAGATCCGGAAGCCGCCGCCTCCCCCGCGATTGATCACGACAATCTCACCCTGGCGGGAGCGTCGGCACGACACCAGCGCACCCGCCCCGGGTCCCTTCACGGGCTCCAGCTCCCCGGGTCGACTTTGTATTCACCGAAGTAGCGCTCGATCGACCCTCGGCGCACCGGGCGGGTTTCCCCGATCGCCCGACGGCCTTCCCACGGAAACCGTAGACCGGCTCAACGACCGTGCCCTGTCGTCCCGCCGTGACCGCGCTCTGGCACACCGGGCAGGCTCCAACCGAAGCCGGGTCTTGTCGGTAGCGGCCGCACATGGCACACACGGCCCACTGGTACCGTGGCCACTCCTTCTCGGGCCGGCGCCAGACCGACGCTCTCCCACACCCGCTTGGCGGCGACCACCTGATTCCCAGGGCATACTCGCTGATGGCGAGCTGCAGGTCCCGCTGCAGTTCGACCTTGGCCGACACGCCGTCGCCTGCGTGGTGCACGTCCAGCTCCACCACGTCGACGGGAAAGCCGTACTTCGGCAGCACGTTTCGGCTGGCTAGGAAATCGACGAGCTGTCGATGATCCGCCAAGTACCTTCGCATCCCCTGATAGCGCTGCATGGCCTGCGGGTTCTTGTCTCGGGCCGCGTCTTCAATCAACTCGTCGAGGCGTTCGATCTCGTGGCGGACGCTGTGCGCACGTGTCAACCATCCCCACGTCGGCTCGTCGTCCGACTCCTCGACCAGCGCGTCGACCCATCTCCAGTCGTCCAGGCCGAGGGACGATGCGAGCTCGGCCGGCACGATGCGCCGCAGCGCCTGGCCGAGCTGGGATGGGCGGGTCCGCAGCCATGCGAGAAAGTCGTCGGCAGCAATGCCCTCGGTTCCGGACTGGGGCAGAAAGAAGTGCCCGACGTTTCGATGCGCGGCGCCGGTTTCCTCGTAGTACTTTCGCTCGAACGCAGCGAACGCCACCGAGTGCATGTGGCGGCGGACGATGATGGCGTTGTCCGTCTTGATGACTGGCGGCGTGATCGTCCCGTCGATCATGGGAATCGGGTTGGCGAAGTAGGCCCGGTCGTGGTTGCGGCGCTGCGCGAAGGTCACGACCAACGCAGCGGAATCAACGCGACGGCCCGCTCGACCCGCGCGCTGTACGTAGTTCGCCGGTGAAGGCGGCATGTTCCGCAGGAGTACGGCTTGCACCTCTCCGACGTCCACCCCGAGCTCGAACGTCGTCGAACAGCTCAGGGCGTTGACCTTGCCCCGCACGAACTCATCCTGGATGCGTGCGGCTTCCTCGGCGGTCCACTGGGCGGTGTGCTCCTGGATCTCCATGCCGATCGGCTGAAGCTCCCGGTACAGCCGGTGGTAGTGACTCTGCCGCAACACGTCGAGGTCGTCGACCTGCGCCACCGTTCCGGCGCATCCTCGGGTGGGACAGATCGCCGCGACCGTCCGCCACGTGAGTTGGCCACAGGTGTCGCATCGATAGGGACGGTGCTCAGCGGTCAGCGGTCGGAACTCGAAGCGTTGGCTGTCCAGACGCCACAGCTTCCCTTGCCCGCGGGGGCCGTTGTAGCTGACGAGAGCCAGCTCGCGATCGGTCAGCACCTGCCAGAGACCCTGGAGAACGTCGAGCGGCGATGCCGAAGCCCGCTTCGCAGCGAGGACCTTCTCGATCAGCTCGATCCGGCGGTTCCCACCCCGCCCCGGACACCAGCTGATGACTGCGTTGCCCGGCTGCTCCCGCCGGATACCAACCTCGCGGTTTCTTGGTGCGTAGCGCTCTTCGGCCAGGTCAGTCTGGTCGAGCGCGCTGATGGCCCCGCCCTGGCGCACGGTGGTCAGCAGCAGCTGCACGAGGTCCGAGCATTCGTCGGCAGTGAAGCCCAACCGCAGCAGTGCCTCGGGCGGCCGCCACGCTCGCCCGAGTGCAACGGAGATCTCCAGGATGCCGGACCCCTCCAAGCTGTTACGCCGCCCGATCCCGAGCAGCTCTTCCATGAGCCACGCCGATACTTCGGCGCGGTTGGTGATGGCCGAGTTCTCCTGAGGGAAGACCAGTGCGCGATCGGCCGCCTGGTACACGTGTCGGACGAGATCGGCGGACTGCGGGATCAAGTCGCCCTTGGCCAAGGTGGCCACCGCATCAGCGATCAGCCGGCGTTGCACACCGCGGTGGTAAGTCTGGTCAAGGTAGGGCGCGAAGAACGCCGCGTCCTGGCGGCTGTCGGCGAAGACCAGCAGCTTGCGCCCTTCGCCCACGTCGTACTGGGCATCGCTGTCGGTACCAGGCGGTATCTCCTGATAGAGATCGGTGGCGATCACCGCAACCGGTGCGTCGTTGCCGGTCAACAACGGGCCGACTGGCTCGTTGCGATCTCTGACGCGGCAGGCGCGGCACGTCGTGATGCGGCCGTGTGTCGCCCCTTTGGCCGGCTTGAGCAGTATCGCCTCGACGGCCGCGGGTCGAGGCGTACACGCGCAGTGCGGCACGCCCTGCTCCGCCAGCGCTCCACAGCCGGGACAGAGCATCACCGCCGCGTTGTCCCCCTCAGGGTCCACGTCGAGCGCCGCCTCGTCCTCGTCCTCCTCGCCGATGGGGCTGTTCAGCAACAGCAGATCACGCCGTGCACCCTCATCGCTGTCCTTGGTTCGCCACGGCCGGAACGTCATCGCCTCACCATCGAGGTCGACCTTGCCGATGAGATGCACAGCACGGCAATGCCGGCAGATGCCAAGCTCGAACATCGGCACCTGTCGGGACGGGCCACTGCACGACGGGCAGTGCGCGTGGCGCGCCACCCTCAGCCGTGGCTGACGACCGTCGTGACCCCCGTGGAGGCAGACGAAGGCGCCTTCCAGCGCCCGGGCGAAGAAGTGATAGCGGGCCGGGAGCAACGGACTGTCGTCGGGATTCTCCTTCGCGGCCACGGCGAGTTCCACCAGTGCTGTCACGCTGGCGTCGCCACCCGGGCCTGGGAACACCCGGCTGGCCAGGTCTCGCAACGGCTTCGTGCCGTCCCCGAGCTGGCGCTGCAGCTCGATGAGGCGTTCATCGTCGGCCAGGAGCCGATGCAGGTACTGCTCGGCGCTCTCATGGTCGCCGGCATCGGGCGTTCGTGTTTCGTGCTGTCGGGCAAGCTGAGCAAGTTCCGTGGCGGTCGAACCGCAGCGGTAGGCGTCGCGAAGCTGGTAGATCGCTTCGTCGGCCAGCTGGAAGCTCGCCTGACCGCGTTGTAGCGATTGCCTCGTGGCGATGACCACGTCCTGTCGGGAGGGATCGTCGTCGAGCCACTCGAAGGTTTCGTCGAACAGCTTGCTCGCGAAATCGGTGAGTTGCGGGTGATCGACCTCGCCGCGACCCAGCGTGGCGCTCGTGGCGAAGCAACGGAGCCGGCCTCGTTCGCTGCGGAGCACCCGGTCACGTACGCGCCGCAGCAGCATGGCAACTTCCGCACCCTTGGCGCCGTCGTACACGTGTGCTTCGTCGAGGACGATGAACCGCCAGTGCCCGCCAGTGCCGCCGTCGAACAGCCGGTGGTCGTGAGGGCGGAGGAGCAGGTACTCGAGCATCGCGAAGTTGGTGAGCAACAGATGCGGGGGCGACTCCTGCATCTGTTCGCGGGAATGCAGCTCGTTCGCCAGTTCGGGCTCATCCGGGTAGTTGTCCCTGAAGTGGCTGAGCGCCTGTGTCTTGGTCTGCTTCGTCTCGCCGGTGTAGCGCCCGAAGGTGATGTCGGGCACCTCCGCGAGCAGCCGGCGCAGTCGCTTCAGCTGGTCATTGGCCAGCGCGTTCATGGGGTACAGCAACAACGCTCGCACGCCCGGTTCAGCCAGCGTGCCTGCGCGCGCCTCCCGGAAGAGGTGATCGAGAATCGGAACGAGGAACGTCTCGGTCTTGCCTGAGCCCGTACCCGTGGAGACAACCAGGTTTCGCCCGTGGCTGATCACCTTGCGTACGGCCTGCTCCTGGTGGAGGTGCAGCGGCCGGTCGAGGGGGAAGCCGCTTCCGAGCCGACGGAATCCCCGGTCGAGGACACCTTCATCGATCAGCTGACGGACCGAACAGCCGGGCGTGAACGGAGCCGTCGCCTGCAGGTAGGGGCCACGGGTGAGATCGATCCCCTGTGAGACGGCGTTGACGAACTCCCCGTGGAACACGGGGTGCCGCGGGGCGAAGGTGGTGATGAGGTAGCGCCGGTACGAGTCGGCGATGCGTTGGGTGGCCTGCAGCGGGTCGAGCACACCGCCGGGTGCGTTGCTCACTGGTTCTCCTCGTCCGACTGGAATCTCGAAGGTAGAAGCAGCTGGGCGAGGGCGAGGTCGCGTTGCACCAGCTTCGGCGCCCAATCGACCGCTTCCAGCAGCGCCTGTCGTGCTTCCCATCCGCGCTCACGGTGCTCGACGGCGAGCAGCGCGGCAACAAGGGTCACCGTGGGCACGTCACCCCACGGCTCGGAGTTCGCTGGGCGCCGACTTTCGAGTTGCCGCCCGGCAACCGGCCCGAAGTCCGTTGCAGCTGCCAGGAGCGCTCGATGTCGTGCGAACCACCGCTGGGCACAGCCGTTCGTGCGCTTCTCGGCGATGAGCCATTCGAAGTTCGCCTCGACCGCGCCATCCGCAGTGAGCAGAGACGGCACCAGCTGGTCTTGGAAGGACCACTTCATGCTGCGCAGGGCATCTGCGGGCCGGCCCAGCCATTTCTGGTCGGCTGCGGGAGTTGGCGGGATGTCGATGGGTGCGCCGTTGAGGTCGATGCCGAGTGCGTCGCGGACCGCCGCCTCGTCCTCGGCGCTGGGCAGGTCTCCAGTTGGGCTGCGGCGTGCGGCGAGCTCCAGGGCAAGGGCCAACGCCGGGGCCTTCGACCAGAGGCTGACGATGTCCGGCGTGCGCTGGACGGCGCGCTCGTGCAGGCGCCCGACCAACACGATCGCCAGCTTGAGGAGGTCTTCACCGGACAAGGGGCGATCGATGTCCTCCGCCAAGTCGGTGAGGAGGCGTGGCAAGGCATTGCGGGCCTTGGTGGCCAACCAGAGCAGCCCGGCGTTCCGCGTACCTCCGGGCCCGTCGAGGATCGAGCGCACCAGAGCGCCACCAGCGAGGTCCAGGCTGCGATCATCGAGCGGTTCTGTGGCACCGATCTCGCCGAGGCATCGCTCGATCGCGTTGAACGGATTCTCAACAGGTAGGGCGTTCAGCCGGGCGTGCATGGCTGACAAGCTGCCGACCGCGACCTGGACGGCCTCTGCGGCATTCGGTCGCGACGGTCGAGTCCAGCCATCGTCGACGGCGATCTCGGCGAGGTAGGGCCCGACGGGAAGATCAGCTTCGTTGAACCACAGGGTGCCGTGCCCGTCGCTGTCGTCCGGCAACTGGCTGGTTACCGCCGGGGCCCACGGGCGGTGTTCGGGCCAGAGACGCAGCACTCGGTCACGCACTCGACGCCGGGCGGTGTAGCGGAGGTCCACCGCAACCCGTCCGTCGACAGCTGAGGCGGTGAGCGACTCAATCGTCGCCGCAGCGTCGGGCACGAGCTCGACAACGGCTTGCGGCCGCTGGCCGACCCACAGGATGAGCTTCGAGCGAGCTTCGAGTTCCTCGATGCTGGAGCGCAGGGATTGAAGGTCGAACACCCAACGGTCGCCGGCCCGGGGGACATGGATCTGGCGCCCGTCGCTTTCGAGCTCGAGTCGAAGAGCATGGCCGCTCTCTCCGAGATTGACCACGAGCGTCGTGAAATCGCCGTTCAGCACAGGCGCGATGCCCACACGGGCGGGTTCCGGCGGAGTGCAGCGGCCGCCTGCGCGAGGCCGGCGAGTCCCCATGCAAGCTTTGGGACGTGCACGCTGATCGGCACCGAGCCGAGCGCCAGTTGCACGGCGAGGTCGGCAGGACCGGGGTCGCGCTGACACGATCGACACCGTCGGCGGCAACGCTGATCGGTACAACGCGGTCGCCCGGGAACAGGATCTGCGTCGGCCGTCTCGCATCGAGCCCAGGCGCAACGGCGGCGTGGAGGCGAAGGCTGGAGCCAAGGGCGCCGCGGACGACCAACTGCGAGTGCACGGCCGCATGGGCAGCCACTGGGCCAACGAGAGCGAGCGCACCTCGTCGTTGCTTCCCGACGTCTCTGGAACTGGTTGCGGCGCCCCGCCGTCAATGGAGAGCGAAATCTGCCAGGGCACGGGGGCCGCTGGCAGTTCGACGGTCAGCGGCTCACCGAAGACCGGAAGGCCCGAGGTGGTCGTAAGGCCCGCGACTGGTTCGATCACGACCCTCGGCTGGGCCAGCGGCGGCACGAGACGCACGGCGCTCACAGAGGGCCCCCGGCGCACCGTGAGAGCTCTGACGCCGGTCAGGTCCAGCCAGTCGACGACGAAGCCACTCCAGGCTCCATGCAGCGGAGGCAGGTGCTCCACCACACGGGGCGCCGACTCGCCGGACGGCCCCTCACAGCTGAAACTCGCCTGCTCATGGCGCATGACCAGCACGGGCTTCGCCGTCGCTGCGCCGCGACGGAGGAGTCTGCCGGTCTCGGGCTCGAAGAACAGGATCTGCTGGTCCCCAACGCCCTCACGGTGGGTGGCCGCTCGGGGCTCGTTCTCGTCCAAGAGCACAGCCCCCATGCCCGTGCCGGTTCGAGCGACACCGTCTGTTCGGCATGGCGCGAAACGGGGCGACGGACCCGACCGACACCGGTGTCCACTTCCCAGTAGGCGTTCGCGCCGACGTCGGAGCTGATCGGCAACCACAGGTAGGGCCCGTTGCCGTCCCATGGCTCCAAGCACACCTCCGCCGCCGCCTGCCGCCCGGCGGCGCGGCCCGCTGCGAGCTGCTGTTCGCTGCGAGGCAACGCTGTCAGCGCGTCCGCCAGGTACCTGGGGATGCCGGCCGACTCCGGAGCGGTGGTGCCAGCGCTCGCGGCGCTGAGGTGGTCTAGGCAGCGGTCGAGGAAGTCCTCAGCGAGCGCATCGCCGTAACGGAGGAACCGCACCACCGGCTTGTCGATGTCGGCCAGCGCGCCGGGGGTTCGCCGCCAGTAGGCGATCAACTCGGCACCGCTGCGGTAGCCCTTCCGAACGGCGCTGGTGATGAGCGTCCAGAAATCCTTGGCGCAGTAAGCGGGAATGCCACCGTGGGCGACGATGCGACTCACGTAGGCCTGGGCGTTCTCCTGCTCCACCATGTCGTCGAGCGTCTCGAGCTTGAGCTTGCGCAAGGCCTCGACAAAGGCAGGGCCGTACGCCCGGTCGATCGACACCGGCTGCACGCTGGTCCAGAACTCACCACCGCGGTATCGGTGGATCGCCTGCGCGGCCAGGTGGCACACCAACAGCGCCGGATACGCCCGCACCATGGAATCGGGAGTGGTGTTGGGCCGCAGCATCTCACGAACGTGTGCGTCCAGCTCTTCCAGCCGGCCGTCCAACCCGATCTCCATGGCAAGGCGCCGGCCGCGTAGCTCCCTGGCGAGCTGGTCGTTGTATGCCACGGGTGCCAGGCGCTGGCTGGGCGGGACGGTGACCGCGAGCGCCACGCCACCGGCCGAGCGAACGGGCCGATCGCTGCCGCCACGGTCGCTCTCGGGACGCAGGTGTATCGACGGTGGCTCCGTGGTCGCCGCTCGCACTTCCTGCGTCTCAGCGATGCGAGTGACCGTCGGGCGTTCGCTCAGATCGACGGCGGGCTCTGATCGAGTCGAACGTGCAACGGAGTCCGTCTGCACCATGTCCGATGGTGCGGCGCTGGGCGCGGATGGTCCAATGGAACCATCGGCCGGAGCAGGAACTGTTCTGGAGGCTTCCTCCTGCCCCTCGTCCTGCTCCTCCTCCAGCGAGTTGTGCCGGCGGGCCAGGTCGAGGAGGTTGGCGAGCAGCTCCTCGTACAGCGGCGTCGGCCCGCTCAGGTCCAGGCACGGGGCGAGGATCTGGTTGGCCACGATCTCGCTCCTGGTGCGCGCCGAGCCGGTGCCCTTGCAGGCGGCGGCGAGCGCCCAGATCGCCTGCGGTCCGGTGATGAGGTGAGCACGGGCGCTGGCCAGCACGCTGCGGTTCACCTCCCGCAGGAACGCGTCGCTGAGATCGGCCGTCGGCTCGCTGCCCCAGCCTTGGCCTGCGGCCGCCCGGTTCAAGTGGTCGGCCAGGATCGCAGCCAGCTCGGCCACCGGTCGGAGCTCGCCGTACTCCTCAGCGCTGCCCTGCGCCACCCTGCCGGCGAACGCCTTCAACGTGTTCCAGTGCACAGCAGCGCCGCCGGCGCGCTGCCCGAGCCGGTTGCCCCAGCGGCCGCAGAACTCCCCAAAGGTCTGCCGAACCGCCTCGACCAGCTGCTCGGCCCGGAGCCGGCTCGGCTCCACGGGGACTGCGGTGGCGTCGGGTTGGTGCAGCACGGTGACCAGCCGGTGCAGCTCTTCGATCATGGGCCGGTCGGCGTGCAGGTCGAGGTCGCGGTCGAGCGAGCCCAGGTAGAACGTGCGCTCGTCGGCCAACTGCTTCAGCGTGGACCGCCCAGCGGGGCCCAACGCCGAGGCGAGCCCGCCGAGCGCCTGCTCGAGGGAGTGGTGCAGCAACGCCTGCCGCTGGTGCTCCCATTGGATGTTGGGCCCGCCCACCTGGTCGAGGTGGGTGAAGCAGATGATGACCTTCCCCAGGTGGCCGGCGGTGGCGATGCGCCGCAGCGCGGCCTGCGAGGCCGCCTGCATGGGTTGGGAGCCGTTGTCCACCAGCACGATGGCCTCGACCTCGTCGAAGCGCTCCACCAGCGTGCTGGGCAGCGCCGCCGCCGTCTCGGCGATGTGGCCGAGGCCCTCGCTGTCGGTGATGGTCACGCGCAGCGGGGCCGGCGCCCACGCGGGGATGAACGGCCCGCGCAGGCGCAGGCCGTTGACGATGGGGGTCAGCAGCCGCCCGAACAGCGCCGCTTCGTTGGAGGAGACCTGTCGGAGCGCGTCGAAGAACGCCGCCCGGTCGCTGTGCTGCACCCGCCACACGTCCGGCCAGTTGCCCTCCCCGCGCACGAACTGGCCACCGACCAGCCGCAGGATGGCCTGCTCGATGCGGGCGACGAGCTCGTCGGCCATCGCGTCGATGGTCGCGTCGGCTCGGTACCACTCCTCGAGGGCGACCTCGTCGTCGGCGGACACACCTCGGCCCGGCGCAGCAGCCAGCTCGCCGAGGCGGCCCAGGATCGACGCGTACGGCTCGTGCCACGAGGGCCCCGGCCCTGGGTCGCCCAAGACGTAGGGCAGGCGGAGCCGCTGGTCCTCGTGCTCGAACAGCTTGAAGGCAGCCACGCTCGGGCCGCTGCAGCTCCAGCGCAAGGGCGGCAGCCACCAGGTTGTCCTCGGCGCGGGCCCGACCTCGTCGCGACATGAAGGTGGCCACGGCGTAGTAGTCACCCGGGGCAGGCACCACTTCCGTGTCGACCGTCGTGGTCTGGCGCTCGACGTGGCCGGCACCCGCTCGACGCTTGTGCCGAGCAGCTGTCGGATGAGCGTGGTCTTGCCCGACCCGGTCGTCCCGATGACCAGCACCCGCCGGTAGCCGTGCTGCGGCGTCGCCGTGGGGATCCACTTCTGCCGGAGCGCTGCGGACTCAGATGTGCGCACGAAGACCGCCCTCCTGACTCGCGCCAAATGCCAACGGGGCTGCCTCCCATCGGAGCGAACGCCGCCCCACCGCTCGGCAGCACAGGTACCGTACCGGCGTCCTCCGAGATCCCACCCTGACGCCAGCGCAATGATCATTGCAGGCTCGCGACAGCTCGGCACGAGCGTCATGGCTTCGTGATCGGCGCATCCTGACCTGGGTTCGCGCCGGTTGTCACACCGCCCGTGTAGAAAGAAGCGTGCTCAGTGACGGCGATGCGGAGAGGGCCTCCCCGCGTGGCGGTGCGGGACGGGCGAGGTGGCGGGATGGTAGGCAAGACGGCGACCCCGAATGATGCGCTGCCCTACCTCCGTCACCGGCTCGCAGGTGGTGGCGGCGATGAGGAGTGGCTGATCCGCTCCACCAGGACACCCCCGCCGATGGCCGGTTGGTGCGCTGCATCGGCCTGTCCCCGCTCGTGCGCGACACCGAGGCCACGTTCCTCACCACGCTGGACCGCATCGAGCCGCTGCGACCAGAGGACACCGGAGCCGGTGCTCGACGATTCCCCCGGTTTCCGACGCAGCCGCCTCTACCTCGAGGCCGTCCTGCGCAAGACGCCCATCCCGGCCACCGACCACGGCTTGGCCGTCACCCCGAAGCAGTTGCTCGAACCGCTCGAGTACCAGCGCCGGGCCGCGCCAAGGCGCTCACCACCCTGCGGCCCCGCCTGCTGATCGCCGATGCGGTGGGTCTGGGCAAGACGCTCGAGGTGGGCATGGTGCTCTCCGAGCTGATCCGTCGGGGCCGGGGCGACAAGATCCTGGTGGTCACCCCGAGGCACATCCTCGAGCAGTTCCAGCACGAACTGTGGACCCGCTTCGCCATCCCGCTGGTCCGCCTCGACAGCGAGGGCATCCATCGGATGCGCCGTCAGATCCCCGCCAACCGCAACCTGTTCACCGTGTTCCGCCGGGCCATCATCTCGATCGACACGTTGAAGAACGCCGGCCGCTACCGCCACCACCTCGAGGGCATCCGCTGGGACGCGGTGGTCATCGACGAGTGCCACAACCTGGTGAACAAGGGCACGCTCAACAAATTGCTCGCCCGGGTGCTGGCGCCGCGCACCGACGCCCTGCTGCTCACCAGCGCCACCCCGCACAACGGTGACCCGGAGAGCTTCGCCGAGCTCATCCGCCTGCTCGATCCCACCGCGGTGGTCGATGCCAAGCGCCTCGCCAAGGCGGACATCGCCCACCTCTACGTGCGCCGCCACAAGGCCCACGACGAGGTGGCCCCCGAGCTGGGCTCCCGCTGGGCCGACCGGCTCGACCCCCGCCCCCTGGCGGTGCCCGCCTCGCCGCAGGAGGACGACTGTTCCGCGAGCTGGCCGACGTGGACCAACCCGCAACGTGCAGTGCGCCGGTGTCGGGCCAGGGCCGCCAGCTGTTCCCGTGGACGTTGTTCAAGGCCGCCCTGTCGTCGCACCACGCGCTGGCCCAGACCGTCGAGCAACGGCGCAAGACGCTGGCCCGTCAGGCGGCCGGCCAGGCTTCAGTGACCGACGAGCAGGAGCGGGAAGATGCCGCGCCGCGCTCGTTGGCCGACCGTTGCGCCGCCATCACCGACGAGTCGGCGTCGAAGCTCGGTGCGCTGGTGAAGGAACTGCGCGACATCGGCGTCGGACCGAAGTCGGCCGCTCGGGTGGTGATCTTCCGAGCGCATCGCCACGCTCGACTGGTTGAGCGACCGGGTGCCGAAGCTGTTGGGCCTGAAGGCCAACCAGGTGCGCACGTTGCACGGCGGCATGGCCGACGTGAAGCAGATGGACGTGATCGAGGAGTTCGGCCAGAGGGAGGCCCCGGTCCGGTTGCTGTTCACCGGCGACATGGCGTCGGAGGGCGTGAACCTGCACCAGCAGTGCCACCACCTCATCCACTTCGACCTGCCGTGGTCGCTGATCACCATCGAGCAGCGCAACGGCCGCATCGACCGCTACGGCCAGGAGCACCGGCCCGACATCCGCGCCCTGCTGCTCACCCCCGACCACCCCTCGCTGGGTGACATCCGCATCTTCACCCGGCTGCTGCAGCGCGAGCACGAGGCCCACAAGGCGTTCGGGGAGAGCGGCTCGCTGCTCGGCCTGCACGACGCCGCCCTCGAAGAGGAAGCGATCATGCGCTCGCTGGAGGAGCGGGCCGACCCGGACCACGTCATCCCCGCCGAGCCGCAGCAGCCCTTCGACATCCTCACGCTGCTGGCCGGCGCCACCGGGCACGACCCGGTGCCGTTGACCTCCACGCCGTCGTTGTTCGCGTCGGATCGGGCGTTCGTGGACGAGGCGTTGCGCGCCGCCTTCGGCGACGCCGACCGTGAGCTCGACATCCGCCGCGAGACCACCGACCCAGAGCTGCTGTCGTTCGTGCCACCTCGGGATCTGGCCCGCCGCCTCGGTGCCCTGCCGCAGAGCTACCTGAGCGAGCAGCGCATCGTGGAACGCCTCCGGGTCACCGGCGACGCGGTGGTGGCCGAGCACGCCCTGCGCCGGGCCCGGGAGACGAAGGACTCGATGTGGCCGGAGATCGGCCACCTCTCGCCGCTGCACCCGTTCCTCGACTGGTTGACCGACAAGGTGCTGGTGGCCGTGGGCCGCAACCAGGCGCCGGTGCTCATCGCCGAGGTGGACGAGCCGGTGGTCTGCGTGCAGGGCCTCTACGCCAACGGTCAGGGCCGTCCCCAGCTGGTGGAGTGGCTCGCCGTCACCCCCTCGTCGGGCCGGGACCGGCCGCAGGTGGAGGACCTGTTCGCCGTGCTCGACCGCGCCGGCATACGAGATGGTATGGCCAACCCGGGCGTACCCATCGATCTGGCACCGCTGCGCAAGGCGCTGCCCGCCGTGCTGGCCGCCGCCCGGGATGAGCTGGCCGGCCGGCGCCAGGCGCACGATGAACGCCTCGACGAGCTGCTGGCCGAGCCGTCCGCCCGGTTGCAGCACTGGGTGCAGCAGGCACAGGCGTTGGCGTTCGACCTGCCCGAGCCCCAGCGGGTGCGCCGTGAGCGCGACACGCGCACGGTGCGCGAGGAGACGTTGAAGACCATCGAGGCGCTGCGCACCACGGGCGAACCGCTGGTCCGAGTGCTCGCCGTCATCGCCAGGAGGCCCCGGTGACCCACCCCGCCATCACCAACCGCGGCGAGTTCTTCTCCAACCACTACCTCGACACGATCCTCGCCAAGGACCTCAACGACCTCCGTGACCGCTGGGACGCGGCCGAGGCGCGAGGCGAGGACACCGCCCGCAGCCGGTTGCGCGGCGTGGGCCGCCGCTTCTTCGCCGCCCGGGCCGAGGCCGCCGAGGCGCCCGGCAGCCGCCGGGAGCCGGCCCTCTTCGCCTTGCACGATCTGGTGCTGACCGCGCTCGGGCTCGCCCCGCAGCAACGTGAGCCCGAGCCGATGCTGCGCGCCAGCGTCGACAAGTTAGAGGTCACCCCGGCCGCCCAGGTGCACGACGCCACCGGCCTCATCGTGGTGGCGCTCGACGCCGGCCTGGCCGCCGATGTGGACGACCTGTTCGACGACGCCACCGACCAAGCCCCCGGCAGCCTGCTGCGCCCGCTGTGGCGGGTGGGCGACAAGAAGCAGGTGCGCTCGGTGGCCGATGCGGTGGGCGAGCTGTTCGCCTGCGACGAGCCGCCCCGCTACGTGCTGGTGTGCAGCGGGCGGCTGGTGCTGCTGGCCGAACGGGCCCGGTGGGCCGAGGGCCGGTTCCTGGCCGTCGACCTCGATGCCGCCCTCGAACGCAACGACACCAGCAAGGCCGGCGAGCTGGAGACCATCGCCGCGCTGTTCTCCACCGATGTGCTGGTGCCCAGTGAGGGGCCCAGCGTGCTCGACACGTTGACCGAGCGTTCCCACAAGCACGCGGTGGGCGTGTCGAAGGAGCTGCGCCACGGCATCCGCCGCAGCATCGAGCTGTTGGCCAACGAGGTCATCGCCCAACGCCTGGCCGGCAACCAGGCCGTGTACTCGGGCCCGAACCGGGTTGACCCGAAGGACCTCACCCGACAGTGCCTGCGCTGGCTGTACCGGGTGCTGGTGCTGCTCTACGCCGAGTCCCGCCCCGAGCTGGGCGTGCTCCCGGCCAACGACGAGGTGTACGCCGGCGGCTACAGCCTCGACCGGCTGCGGGAGCTGTTGCTGGTGGAGCTCGACACCGACCAGGCCCGCAACGGCTCGCACCTGCACGAGTCGCTCCAGGTGTTGTTCGATCTGGCCAACGATGGCAACCACGTGGAGCACGCCCAGCAGGCGCTCCGCTTCGACGCCTCCGCCCCGAGCGAGGAGAGCTACGAGGAGTACTTGCACTTCCCCGGTCTCGAGGCAGGAGTGTTCGGCCCGCAGGCCACGCCGCTGCTCGACCGGGTGACGTTGCGCAACGAGGTGGTGCAGCAGGTGCTGCAGCTGCTCATGCTCAGCCCCGAATCCCGGGGGCGGCGGCGCCAGGAGCAACGGGGGTTCATCTCCTACGCCCAGCTCGGCATCAACCAGCTCGGCGCCGTGTACGAGGGCCTCATGTCCTACACCGGGTTCTTCGCCGAGCAGGACCTGTTCGAGGTGGCCAAGGACGGCGAACCGTCCGGCGGCACCTGGGTCATCCCCGTGGACGAAGCCGACCGGCTCCCCGACGACGTCTACGTCACCGAGGAGGACCCGCTCACCGGCCGCCGGGAGCGGGTGCGCCACGCCCGCGGCAGCTTCGTGTTCCGCTTGTCCGGCCGTGATCGCCAGCGCTCGGCCAGCTACTACACCCCTGAGGTGCTGACCCGCTCCACCGTGCACCACGCGCTGGCCGAGCTGCTCGGCCTCGATCGCTACGCCCCCGAGGGCGGGTCGGCCGGCATCACCCAGGCGACGGACCTGTTGGAGCTGACCATCTGCGAGCCGGCGCTGGGTTCCGGGGCGTTCTTGAACGAGGCGATCAACCAGCTGTCGGCCGAGTACCTCAAGCGCCGCCAGGCCGAGCTGGGCGAGAGCCTCGACCCCGAGCGCTACCGGGCAGAGCTGGCCAAGGTGAAGACGCACTTCGCCATCCACCAGAGCTACGGGGTCGACCTCAACGCCACCGCCGTGGAGCTGGCCGAGGTGTCGGTGTGGCTCAACTGCATGCACCCCGGCCTCAAGGCGCCGTGGTTCATGTTCCAGCTGCGCCGAGGCAACTCGCTGGTCGGCGCCCGCCGGGCCACGCTGCCGTCCAAAGCGCTGCTCGAACGAGACTGGGCTGAGCGCCCACCCGATGACCGGCCGCTACACGCTGGGCCGGTCGGCCCGAGCGAGGTGCACCACTTCCTGCTGCCCGCCCACGGCTGGTTCGCCGTCGCCGACGCCAAGGAAGCGAAGGAGCTGCGGCCGGAGCGGTGCAAGGGGCTGCGCGAGGCCCGCAAGGCCATGCTGGGCAAGCTCACCGCCGAGGAGGTGGACCGAGCCGAACGCTTGGCGCAGCGCACCGAGGAACTGTGGGCAGCGGCCACGCAATCCCTACGCAACTTGCAGCGCGGCCTCCGCCGACCGATCGACGTGTACGGCGCGCACCAACCGGCACCGCCAGTGCCGTGGTCGCCCGCCGACGCCATGAAGGCGGTGACGGGCGAAGACCCGCGGACCGGTGAACGGGCAAGCACACCGTTGGTTCGTCTCCGCGCCGCCATGGACGCCTGGGTGGGGTTGTGGTTCTGGCCCGTACACGAAGACGTCGCCCCGCCGTCACGCAGCCAGTGGTTCGCGCTGCTGGAACAGCTCCTGGGTGCCGAGCAGGGCGGACCAACGGGCCAGCTCGACCTGTTCGACACGGTCGACGAGCTGCAACAGGCCGAGCAAGCGCAGTTCGGCTTCGGTGCACAAGCGACCGTGCAGGAGCTCCGTGAGCGGCACGCCTGGTTCGATCAGGCTCTCGTGCTGGCACAGCAGGAGGCCGCCTGGCATTGGGAGCTCGAGTTCTCCCCTGTCTTTGCCGACCGAGGTGGTTTCGACCTTCAGGTCGGAAACCCGCCGTGGGTCAGGCTCGACTGGCAGGACGACGTTACACTTGCAGAACTCGATCCGTGGTTCGGCGTTACTGACCTCAAGACCGAGGCCCGCACCGCCCAGCTCCGAAGAACGGCGGGCCATACTGGCCGGACGACCAACAGTCCTACTACGCAACTGAGGTTTCCCGTGCGAACGGCCTCGCAAGTAGCTTGGGGTCTGCTCCGTTCCACCCCGTTGCGTGGGTGAGGACCAACCTCGGTCAGCTGTTCATGGAGCTCCTGTGGCGCAATGAGCCTCCATCTCCGGCGTCGGCGGCCTCCTGCACCCGGAGAGCCATTTCACCGGACTCCCGCCGCTGGGGCGTTCCGTAGCGAGACCTATGCCTGGCTGCGGCGCTATCGGCAATTCAGGAATGAGCTTCAGCTGTTCGACGAGGTCGGCCATACGCGTGAGTATGAGTCGCCATCTACGGTTCGCACGGCAGGGTCAGCTCTGCAAATCGGCCAGATTTTCGACCCGTCGACCGTAGACGCATCACTCGAGCACGACGGCTCCGGGGACTTCCGGGCGTGCAGTACCCGCCGGGCGGATGGGACCTGCGGGCGCACAACGGGCGGGTCGTCACCGTCAACGAGGAGGTGCTCGGCCGTTGGGCCCAGCTGTTTGACGAGCCTGGCACGCCCGCACTCGAGGCGCGACTCTTCAGTTCGGTGACCACCTCCGACCTCGGCGCCCTCGACATATTGTCTACGCAACGTCAGCGGTTATCTCACCACGTTTACTCCTTCACCCAGGGCCTCAATGAGACCAACGCAAAGCGGGACGGCACGATTCGGTGGGAGACGGGACAGCCGGGTTCGTGGGATGAGGGTGCTGCAGGGCTCCATTTCACCGTGGCGACCCCGCTATCGCAGCAGCCACGCCCGCAATGCAGGAACGCACAGGACTATGACGCGTTCAACCTTGAACTGCTCCCGGCACAAATCGTCCCGCGGACGAACTACCAGCGCGATTGCGACCGCGACACGTACGTCGCCCGCCTCGACCACTGGAACGGCCGCCCCTTCACTGACCATTGGCGCGCCGCCTGGCGTGCCATGGTTGATGCAGGCACCGAGCGCAGCCTCCACGCTGCTCTGGTTCCGCCCGGTCCCGCCCACGTGAACGCTATTCACGCTTCATTCGACGCCAGAATTGACAACTCGAATTGCAGGTTTGTGGAGCACACTGCCGTTTGACTATCTGGCAAAGCAGGCCGGGGCGCAGCAATCTTCACCTTGACGTCATGAATCGCTTTCCATTGCTGATCGCCCGCAGTTCTACCGCCTGCTTGTGCACCGCACACTCCGGCTGAACTGCCGACGCGCGGACATGAGAGTCTGTGGGTCGAACTGTTTGACCCTGTGTGGAGACGAGATTCCTGGTCGGCGCCGCAGCTCGGACGCACGCCGCTGGATGGATTCCAAACGACGTGGACCCAACAGACGCCGCTGCGCAGCGATCAAGACCGGCGAGCGGCACTCGTCGAGCTCGACGCGCCGCTGCGCTGACCCTAGGCCTGACCGCCGAGCAGCTGTGTGCCATGTACCGCACGCAGTTTGCGAGTTCGCAAGTACGAGCACCAGATGGTCTTCGACGCCGAAGGGCGCAAGC
Source organism: Acidimicrobiales bacterium (assembly GCA_041394365.1). Taxonomy (GTDB): domain Bacteria; phylum Actinomycetota; class Acidimicrobiia; order Acidimicrobiales; family CAIXPF01; genus CAIXPF01. The sequence continues at coordinate 39,764 of JAWKIM010000019.1, read as the reverse complement.
TCTTGCGCGCTCCACCAGTCCGCCGGCTACCGGCCAGAGCCAGCTGCAGGACGAGGCCAAGGCCGGGAAGCTGCCCAAGGAGTGGCAGACCCTGTGGAAGCGTACCTCCAGCACGAGGCCGATCCTGGCTCGGTGGACTGGCTCGCCACTTACACCCCACCGTTCACCCGAGCCGACCGGGAAAGGCTGAGATGACCCGCCTGGCATCATTCGCTGCCGCTGCCGGCGAGTACGACGACTGATTTCGAGGACCGGACAATGCGAGTCTCCCGATTTCATCTGTGAGCACGGCGAGGCCCAGCCTTGGGCGACGTGCGTGGAGTGCATGGCGCTGCCACGAGACGTGCGTCCCGAACGATCGGTTGAGCCGGCCTCCGTGCCCACCACCACGCGCACACTCGGTCGGCGCCTCCCCGAGTCACCGGATGATCCGATCCCACCGCTCGTGGGCAACAAGGACGTGAGCGTGCCCGTGCACGACTTCGTGCGTCACGTGACCGGCGAGAACAGCGACTGGCTCTTCGCCGGTGGCGGCTTCCCGCACCATCTGCGCAACGGCGGCTGGGTCTACTCCGCTGTGACGGTCAGCTCGGCTGGCGTGCCCGCGTCCGGGGCATCGGGTACCGAGAGGTCCGGGTCAACCACACCGGTGAACCGCCGAGCGATCAGGGCCCGGGCGCGACCATCGAGCTCATCGCATCGACCTGGGAACGGGTCGACCACGATCTCGGCGAGCCTGGCGGAGAAGCAGATCCAGGGTTACCGCTACCCTACACCGGGCGCGTATTTAAGGAGCCTGCGGCACGTGGGTGCCGACGCCCCCGAGCCCGACGACTCCTGGACATCGACCTCCCCATCGAACAGAACGGCGGCGCATGAAGGCGGAAGAGACAACCCTGCAAGCGCTCTTGGGCGGCGAGAAGTAGTACCAGATCCTACTGTTCCAGCTCCTACACGTGGGGCGACGCGCAGTTCCAGCATTTTGTGGGATGACATCACCGACCTGGCCGATGCGCTGCGCGATACGGCAGCAGCCGCCAGACGCACTTCCTCGGCTCGATGGTGATGGCGCCAAGCCCGTCGGTCGGCCCAGCCGGCGTGAACGAGTGGGTCGTGGTCGACGGCCATCAACGCCTCACCACGCCTACCGTGCTCCTCGCCGCCATCCGAGACCACGAGGCCCAGCACAACCCCGCCGTCGACCGGTTCAACGGAGCCTGTACCTCATCAACCGGTGGGCCAAGGGCAACAAACGCTACAAGCTGCTACCCACCCAACTCGACCGCCTCGCCTACGCCGCCATCATCGACCGCGCTCCCACCGCCGGGGAGGGCGACGGCGTGGGGGCCGCCTACCGCTTCTTCCGCAAGCAGCTCATCCAGGCCGACGACCCCGACGATGCGCACGACATCGAGCGGATCGAAGAGGTGCTGATGCACCGCTTGGCCCTCGTGTGGATCGCCGCGCAACCGGGCGACAACGTGCACCGCATCTTCGAGTCCCTGAACAACACCGGCGTGCGGCTGAGCCAGGCCGACCTGCTACGCAACTACATCTTCATGCGGATGCCCAACCTCGGCGAGACAGCCTACGAGACGCTGTGGCTGCCCATGCAGAAGGAGCTTGGGGCCGACAACCTCGAGCTGCTCATCTGGCTCGACCTCGTTCTGCGCGGCGAGCATCGCGTGCGCCGCGACGCCATCTACCGCGCCCAGCAGGAGCGCCTCACCGGAGCCAGCACCGAGGCCGAGCTGGAGGGCTTCCTCACCGACCTCCGGCAGCAAGGAGAGTTCCTCAAGGTCATCCTCCAGCCAGAACAAGAGGGCGATCCGATGGCGCGCAGCGCGCTCCGCCGATTGGCGGACTGGGGATCGCAGACGGTCTACCCACTCGCCATGCACCTGCTGGCTCGACGGCACCAGGGCACCATCGACTCAGCGCAGGTTGCCGATGCGCTCAAGATCGTGGAGGGCTACCTGGTCCGTCGGATGATCGTGGGCAAGGCGAGCGCGAACATCAACCGCATCCTCGTCAGCATCGTGTCCGAGATGGACCAGAGCCTGCCCGTCGCCGAGGCGGTGCGGTCCTACCTCTCCGGGGGTGAGCGCCGCTGGTATCCGACCGACGAGCAGCTCCGTCAGGCCGTGCTGCGTGAGCCGTTCTACTGGCGGGGGAAGAGCTCGCAGCGGATGTTCGTCCTGCGCCGCCTTGAGGACAGCTACACCAACTTCGAGCCGGTGCAGGGCGAGAAGCTCACCATCGAGCACGTCATGCCGCAGCAGCCGAGCGCCGCAGCGTGGAAGGAGCTCGAAGAGCTGTGCGGGGGGCTGGACGAAGCGCAAGCGAACCACCAGAGCCTCGTCCACACGCTGGGGAACCTCACGCTGAGCGGGTACAACGCGCCGCTCTCCAACAAGCCCTTCGCCGCCAAGCGCGAGATGCTGCAGCGCAGTGGCCTGAAGCTGAACCAAGCGATCGCTGCACAACCGGTGTGGGGGCCGGAGCAGATCGCCGCCAGGGGCGAGGAGCTGCTTGAGCGCTGTGTCGGGCTGTGGCCCGGGCCACTGGAAGGGGTGGGGGCGGAGCCGCCGAGCAATGGCAACGCGTCGCCCCTGGCGGAGCTTCTGGCTGCGCTCCCCCCGGGCAGTTGGACGACGTATGGCGACGTTGCGGAGGTGCTCGGCACCCACCCGGTCCCAGTCGGCCAACAAGTTGCCACCGTGCCCATGGCCAACGCCCACCGGGTGCTCACCGCCGAGGGCAGGGTGTCGAGCGGGTTCAGGTGGACCGATCCTGACCGGATCGACGATCCCGTGGAGCTCATGAAGGTGGAGGGCGTTCGCTTCCTTCCCGACGGAGCAGCTCACCCTGCGCAGCGGCTGACCGCCACGGATCTCGCGGTGATGCTTGGGATGGAGGTCGACGAGCCACCGCCACCGGCTCCGCCCGACCGGTGGGACGAGTTCGTCACCGAGCTGGGAGCAATCCAGCCCGCGGACGTTGCGGCGGCCACGTTGGCCTTCCTCGAGCATTGGGTGGCGCTCGGCGGTGAGCGCGTGCAGACCAACAGCGCATCGCCGCGGGTCATCCTCAAGCTCCGCCCGTTCGGCCACGACCAGCACGTGCTGTGGTGCGGGGCCATCGATCCGCTCGGCCGCATTGAGATCTGGTTCCAGCAGCTGAAGATGCGCTTCCCGTTCGATGCCGAGTCCATGCGCAACGAACTGCGGTGCCGCCTCAACAAGGCGGCCGGCATCGAGATCCCCGAGGCCAAGCTTGGTCTCCGTCCCTCAGCGAAGCTGTCCGACATCACCGCTGGCGACGGATGGCCTGCGCTGACCGACGCCTTCGACTGGCTGGTCCTGGCGTCTCGCGAGAGCAGCGGCTGAGCCGATGATCGCCGACCGCACCCGATAGGCCACCGGACAGACATCGCGCACAGGCCGAGATCGTCGCTTCGACAGGTGTAGGTGCAGAAAGGCCCAGCACTGGGCGAAGTCGAGCGGTGAAAGAACGCCCGATGGATGGGCCGCGTGAGGAGGCCGCCGTTCAAGCGCCAGCCGCACGGGTCTCCGGACTTCGATGGCGAGCTCGAGGCGCTTGCGCAAAGCGCTGTCGCAAGCGGTCGAGGGGGAAGACGAGCCTTGGGAGGCACTCGTCGCCCACCGCGACGGGCTGGTCTTGGCCAAGCTGCAGCGCGACCTGCTGCGTGACGCCGACCCACTGCAGGGGCGCGGGCTCAAGCTCACGGCGCTGCAGAAGGCCGGGCTGACCAGTGTTGCGGACATCATCCGCGCTGAGCGGAACGGGCAGTTCGATCCGTGCACGGGCGACCCGGTGATGGGGTCGGGCCGGGCACGGCCGGCGTGGTCTCGGACTACTGCCTGCGCACCTACAACAAGGTCTTCGGGGAGCCACAGAGCTGCCCGCTGCACGATCCAGGATCGCGATCCAGCGAACACGTCCTCGTTGCCCTGTACCGACCGGCGCTGGAGCGCTCCGGCGAGAGCTCTGGGATCCTGCGAGATCTCGCTGCGCTGAGCACCTTGATCAAGAAGCTCACCAAGGAATCACGGCCGTCGCTGCGACGGTCGTCGGACAAGCAGCGAACCAGTCGCGCGAAAGCGCAAGCTTCCTGCACGTGAGGAACGACCGAGCGAACCAGGACCTGCTCCGTCGAGCGAGGGTGCTGCTGGACACCCTGACCGGCGACATCGCCGCAGCTGCTCGCACGCACTGCGCCGCACACCCTGTTCAGTGGCATGCGGTCCTACACCAGGCCGGGCCTGAGCTCTGCTGTGGACGTGTGACGGGTGAGCGCCTTTCCCACCGTTGCGGCGCCAGCACCGGAGCCGCAACAGTGCTACGACGGCTGTTCCAAGCCAGCAGCGCAAGCGCCTGATCGAGCGCCGCCGCCCGTAGGCTCTCCTTGCATCTGACAGCGAGTCACGGAGAGATCCATGCCCGTTCCCATCATCGGCGCTGCGGCGGTCGGCTTCGTCGGCGGGAGGACGGCCCGCCGACTGATCGACCGCCATCGTGAGAACGTCGACCGCCGCGAGCGGGTGCGCGACATGGTCCTCGACACGCTTCGGGACGAGTCCGGCAATTCGAAGCTCGACTGGGACGAGGATGGAGAGCTCAGCGTCGCCACCGGTAGCGCCATCGCTTGGATCAGCGTGATCGGAACGCGGGAACTGCCGGCGGTGCTTCTGCGATCGGTGCTGCTCACCGATGTCGCTTCGATCCCGCGCTCCTCGCCCGCATCAACGAGATCAACATGCAGCTGATCTTCGGCACCCTGGTCGCCGATGGCGACGATGTCTGCCTGAGCTACAGCTTCGTCGCAGACAAGCTCACCAAGGACGAGCTGCTGCTGTCGCTCGATCTCTTCTGGATGGAGCCGACACGTGGGACACCGTGCTGAGCTCCGAGTTCGGCGGCATGACGATGAAGGCCGACGGCGTCGACGTGTTCGATGCGTAGTCCGCTGACACCGAGCCCGCTCCTGCGCAACCTCCGCGATGCGCTGACCGAGCTCGCAGCGTGGGCGCTGCAGTCCACCGGCCAGGTCCGATGCCCTGGACAGGGCACCGGATCGTGCTGGGTGTACCGAGACGACGGTTACCCTCGTCACCAACCACCACGTGATCGAGGACGCCAGCAGTCTGTACGTGGGGGTTCAGTGAGGGTCGTGCGATGCCGGCCCGCGCCGTTGGCGCTGACGCCGCCTCGACCTCGCGGTGCTGAAGGTCAAGGCCACGGGGTTGCCCACTGGACGTTCGCAGCCACCCAGTGGTCGTCGGCGAACCCTGCCTTGCTCTGGGCTCTCCCCTCGACTACCCCCACTCGGTGTCGTTCGGTGTCATATCAGCAGTCGGCAGGCGCATCAGCGACGAAGACGGTGACCTGTTCGACCTGGTCCAGACAGATGCGGACATCAACCCGGGCAATTCCGGTGGCGCCCTCATCGACGTCGAGGGCCGCTTGATCGGGGTGCCGACGATCCGGCAAGTTTGGGCTGGCGAGGACCAGCCGGTGGCCGGGCTCAACTTCGCCGTTCCAGCCGCAACCGTCTCCACCGTCGTGGAGATCCTGATCGAGCACGGCGCTGTCTCGAGGGCTCGCTTGGGCGTGCAGGCTGCAGAGCGCACGGTCGCGATCGACGGCGCAGTCGTCAGGGCGGTCGTGATCGAGGGCGTGCACCCTGACCAAGGCTCCGATGTCCGCATCGGTGACGTGTTGATCAAGGTGAACAACCAGCGCGTCACCAGTCGGACCGAGCTCCATCATGCCCTGAGCCTCCACCCCGCCGAGCGCCTGGTGCACTCCGAGGTCTACCGCGACGGCGCCTTCCTGCCTATCGCCATCAGGCCCTTGGCTTCTCCTGCGATCTGAATGGGTGCGTCCAATGACTGGGCTTGTTCCCGCTGGGTCGGACGACAACGCCTGTACTGCGAGCGTGGGTCCCGCCGCACCAGCTCAGCTGAAGGCGGAAGGGCACCGACAGAGACCTCGGTCAGCGCGAAACCAGAAAACCCGGCCCTCGAGGGGCCGGGTGGTGTGCGTGCCCTAGGGGCACCCGAGGGATCTTAGCAAGACCCCAGCGGTCGCGCCTCACCAACCTTGAGGACGATGAACCCCGTCCACCGGATCGGGCAGCTGGTGGGCTCTCAGGTCCTCCGGCTTCAGCTGGTACCACCAGTGCGTGCCAACCCCCACGTCCGGCGTGGCCCGCAGATCGCCTGCGAGCTGGTTTCTGGTGGGGTTCACGACGCCGACAGGCACGCGCAAGCGCGCCTGCTGGACGGGGTAGCGGAGGTCGCTGTCGTTCGATATGACGACGGCGGCGTCAACCGCACCTTCCAGGACATCGACCAGTAGGTGGGCGGCAACGTTGACGTCGGAGCCCTTCTCCTCTCGGTTGGCGTAGGACACCATGAACATCGCGCCGTGTACCGGCGCACCGCCGTGGTGCACCATCAGCGGCCAGGCCGCCTGCGTGATGACCGGCCGGCCGCGCTGATCCTGCGGGCGAGGGGCGCTGTCTTCACCTCGCGACGTAGTGGCCCAACTCGATGTGGTCAACGCTCCTCGATCGTTGAAGGGCTCGAATGTAGGTGTCTTGATCTCGCCTGCCGTCAGGATTGGTGCCGCCATCGATCAGGGCGGTGCAGTAGACCACGCGCTCGACCGATGCATGAGCCCAGCTTCGACGGCGCCCCACGAGGTCGACCGCCAGCGAGCGGACGTCGAGCCATCGCCAGCCGGGCGTTCCGCGCCCACAGAGGAAGCGTGCGCCGTAGTACAGGTTGAACCCATCGATGTACACACCCACTCGCATAGGACGACCCTAATACATATGTTCGATTGAACGGCCGAACGTCTGCACGAGACGGTCGCCAGGCTGAGTGTCGCCGTCCGAACAGCTCGATAGCCTGCCCGTCGTGAGGGTGGCACCGTCGGTGGGCGCAGTGGGTCGGAGCCGGCGCCGGTGATCCCGTCGCTCGTTGCGGCTGACATCCGTGAGGCACTGGTCGAGTACCTGGCCACCACGTTCGCCCTGGCCGACGACGACGTGCGCCACGCGCTCACCGAGTTCCTCACCCACGAGTCCGACGGCATCTTCCGCGGGCCCTACCTCCGGGTCCGCACGCCGTTCCGGCAGGTCGAGCCGGGCTGGCAGTCCCCGCTGCGCTGGCTGCCCGAAGGGTTCCGGCCCTACGAGCACCAGGCCGCCGCCTTCGAACGGTTGTCCACCAACGACGGCCGCACCGCGCAGCCCACGCTCGTCACCACCGGCACCGGCTCGGGCAAGACCGAGTGCTTCCTCTACCCGGTGCTCGACCACTGCGCCCGGGAACGGGCCCGGGGCCGCCGCGGCATCAAGGCGCTCATCCTCTACCCCATGAACGCCCTCGCCTCCGACCAAGCCGGCCGCATGGCCAAGCTGCTGTTCGAGGAGGCAGCCCTGGCCGGGGTGACCGCCGGGCTCTACGTGGGTGACGAGGGCCGGCACACCGCGATGACGCCCACCAACGTCATCGACCGGCGTGAGGAGCTGCGGGCCAACCCGCCCGACATCCTGCTCACCAACTACAAGATGTTGGACTTCCTGCTGTTGCGCCGGGAAGACCGGGACCTGTGGGCCGAGAACGAGCCCGACACACTTCGCTACGTGGTGCTCGACGAGTTCCACACCTACGACGGCGCCCAGGGCACGGACGTGGCCATGCTGCTGCGGCGCCTCGGTCGCACGCTGCGCATGGCCGACGCCGACCGGCCGCTGGGCAGCGCCGTGCCGGTGGCCACCTCGGCCACGTTGGGCACCGGTCGCCACGCCCTCGACGAGCTGCGCGGCTTCGCCGGCAAGGTGTTCGGCACCGACTTCGACATCGACTCGGTCATCGGCGAATCCCGGCAGACCGTCGAAGAGGCCTGCCTGCCCATCGACTACTTCCTGCCCATCCCCGATGTCGAAGCGGTGCTGGAGGCCGGCGAGGACCCCGAAGCGGTGGCGCTCGCCTTCCTCCAACGCGAGGACGACGGCACCGGGCAACCGCCGCCCCCGCTCGATCTCGCTGACCCCGATGCCGTGGGCAGCGTCCTGCTGCAGCACCCCCTCACCCGCGCCGTGCTGAGTGCGGTGAGCGACCGGGCGCGCCCCTGGCCGGAAGCGGTGCAAGAGGTCGCCACCCGTGCCACCAGCTGGGGCCGTGCCGCCATGACCAACCCGAGGGGCGTGCAGGCGGCGCTGAGCCAGTTCGTGTCGCTGCTGTCCTACGCCCGGCGAGGCCACGGGCCGTCGGCCCGGCCCCTGCTGTCGGTCGAGGTGCAGCTGTGGGTGCGCGAGGTGTCGCGGCTGCTCCGCCAGGTCAGCGCCGCCCCCGGGTTCCGTTGGCGCGACTCCGCCGCGGCCGCCGGCGAAGAGCAACCGGTCGCCCTGCCCGCCGGCGCCGAGCTGCCGGCCGTGTACTGCCGTCGCTGCGGCATGTCCGGCTGGATGGCGCTGCAGTCCGAGCTGGGTGACACCATGCTCGTCAACCCGGCCGCCATCTACAGCGCCGCCCTCGAGCGCAAGGCCACGGTGCGGGTGCTGCTGCGGGCCAGCGGCGACGACCCCGCCGCCCGCTGGTACCTGCCGGCGGCCCGCCGCTTCGTCGAAGCCCACGCCGACGATGCGGTGGCCGTGCTGTGCACCGCCGACGAAGATGCGGCCAAGGCCAACAAGTGCCCCGCCTGCGACGAGCGCGACGCCATCCGCTTCCTCGGCCTGCAGGTGGCCAGCTTGGCGTCGGTGTCCATCAACACGTTGTTCGGCTCACCCCACGTGGAAGCGGAGGAGCGCAAGCTGCTCGCCTTCACCGACTCCGTGCAGGACGCGTCGCACCGCGCCGCGTTCTTCACCGGGCGGACGCATCGGCTCAACCTGCGCGCCCTCATGGCCGCCGCCGTGCAGGAGGCGGGCTCGCTGTCGGTGCGGGACCTGGGTGACGTGCTCGCCGCCGAGGCCACCACCGCCCACCGGCGCTTCGAGCTAGTGCCCCCCGACCTGATCCGCCACCGCCTCATCCGCACCACCTGGTCGGACAACCCCGATCCCACCGGCTTGGCCCTGCTGGCTTCGCGCATCGGCTTCGAGGTCGACATCGAGCTCGGGTTGCGGGCCCGGGTCGGCCGCACGCTCGAGCTCGCCGGCGCGGTGGCCGCCATGGTGGAGCTGGCCGATCCCGAACCCATCGAAGACCTCGTGGCCGAAGACCTGGCCAACCTGTCGGGCACGCTGTTCGATCCCGGCCAGGCCAACGTCCGCTGGTACTTGCGAGGGCTGCTGGAACGGCTGCGCCTGCGCGGCGGCCTAGACCACCCGCTGCTGGCGCCGTACTTCAACGACGACGGCCGCCAGTGGTTCGTGTGGGGTGGCCGCCCCGATGGGCTGCCGCCGTTCACCCCCGGCCAGGGACGACCGCTGGCCTACACCCACCGCGGGTCGCGCACCGAGCTGGATTCGCTCACCGCGCTGTCCAACACCCCGAGCTGGCTCGTCGATTGGGCCGTGCGCTGCCTCGGCGTGGACGGCCGCCGCCCGCGACTCAACGGTCGCACCCTGCGGCTGCTCGCCGCCGAGCGCGACACGGTCAAGGAGATGGTCACCCGGTCGGGCGCCAAGCTGTACCTGCTCGAGCGGCTCGCGCAGGTGTTCGACGTGCCCGATGACCACGAGGCCGCCGGCGTGCGCTGCCAGTTGTGCGGCGCCCGCCACCCCGTCCCGCCCGAACAGGTGACCTGGTGGGTGGCCACACCCTGCTTGCGCTACCGCTGCCCCGGCACCTTCGAGGTCGACCCGCCGCGGCGGCAGCTACTACCGCTCGCTCTACCGCTCCGGGGTCACCCGGCGGGTGGTCGCCGCTGAGCACACCGGCCTGCTCGGCCGCAAGCAACGAGAAGACCTCGAACGCCTTCAAGGACGGCACCGCTTCCGACGCCCCAATGTGGTGGCCGCCACCCCCACGCTGGAGATGGGCATCGACATCGGCGACCTGTCGGCCGTGATGCTCACCTCCGTGCCGCCCGGCCCGGCCAACTACGTGCAGCGTCGGCCGCCGGCCGCAAGACCGGCAACGCGCTGGTGACCGCGTTCGTGCGCACCGACAGCCACGGGCTCTACTACCTGTCCGACCCGGAGGCGATGATCTCGGGCGAGGTTCGGCCGCCCAACTGCTACCTCGACGCCTTCGATATCCTCAAGCGCCAGTACATCGCCTACCTGCTCGACCGCGGCCGACCTCACCGTCGACGCCGCCCCGCTGCCCCGAGAGATCGGTGTGCTGCCGCGCGACGGCCTCGACGAAGGTTCGCTGCTGCGGCGCATCATCGACGCCTCGATGCTCGATCCCGACCACATCGAGACGTTCCTCGCCCTCTTCGGCGGGCACCTCGCCGACACCAGCCGCCAGCTGCTGCGCGAGCTCGCCAACTCCGGCATCGAAGCCACCGTCAAGGCCGCGGTCGATCGGTGGGAGGGCCGACGGCGCGAGCTCGGCCTGCGCCGCGACCGCATCAACCGCACCATCGAGAGGCTCGAAGCGCAACCCCACCGGTCAGGCGACGAGGAAGATGAGCTCGCTTCCTTGCGGGCCAGCGGCAGGTCGTGATCAAGCACCTCCGGGCCCACCGCACGGCCTACACGCTCTCGGCGTTGGAATCGCTCGGGCTGTTGCCCAACTACACGCTCACCGGCGACGGCGTGCTCCTGTCGGCCACGCTGTGGATGAAGGACGATGCCGGCCAGTACGACACCGAGGTGTTCGAGTACCGCCGCGCCGCCCGCCTGGCCATCCGCGAGCTCGCGCCCGGCAACAGCTTCTACGCCGGCGGGCACCGCCACCGCATCGACGCGCTGGAGATCGGGCCGGCCGACGAACCGAACTACGAGCACTGGCGGCTGTGCCCCGACTGCGGGTACGGCCGCGCCGAGGTCGACGGCGACAAGGTGCCCGCCAGCTGCCCGCGCTGCGGCAGCCCGGCCATCGCCGACACCGGCGCCCGGCACCTGCTGCTCCGCCTCGAGGCCGCGCTGGCCTCCGGCTCGGAGGAGAACGCCCGCGTCTACGACGAGGACGACGAACGCCAACGAGAATCGTTCGACGTGTTCACCACCGTCGACGTCGACCCCGGACGCGTCGTGCACGCATGGGAGCTGCCGGACAAGGGCTTCGGCGCCGAACTGGCCGAGGCGGCGCACCTTCGCACCCTCAACGTCGGCTTCACCGAACGCCGCGGTGACCGGGTGGCGGTGGCCGGCCACGACCGGCACGTCACCCGCTTCACCGTCTGCCGGCACTGCGGCGCGGTGAAGGACGTGCGAGACGACCGCAACGGCAGCCGGCCCGAGCGCCTGCACCAGGGCTGGTGTCGGGCGCGCGCCAGCCGGGGAGATCGGCACTGGGACCCGATCGAGCTCTACACCGACCTCGAGACCGAGGCGGTGCGGGTGCTCGTGCCGGTGTCGATGTTCCAGCACGAGGAGCGCCTGGCCTCGTTCAAGGGTGCGCTGCTGCTGGGCCTGCGCCGCGACTTCGGCGGCGACCCGAGCCACCTCGCCATCGAACGCTCCGACATGCCCAACCGAGAGGGTCAGGGCCGCCGCCGCTTCCTGGTGCTCTACGACAGCGTACCGGTGGTACGGGCTACCTCGGCCGACTGGCCGACCCCGACCGCATGCGCGCCGTGCTCGAACACGCCCGGGACCACCCTCCCGCTGCCATTGCGTGAGCGAGGGACGCCAGGCCTGCCACCGCTGCCTGCTGGGCGTGGTGGACCGCCACGAGTACGACATCGTGCGGCGGGACCTCGCCATCGAGATCATCAACGGGCTCCTCGACGAATGGAACCCACAACGGGTCCACACCGTGGCCGGGATCGACATCGGCCGAGTGGAGGAATCCGAGCTCGAACGCCGCTTCAAGGCCGCTCTGCAGGACTGGGCCGCCAGCCCCGGCAACGACGACGTCACCATCCTCCCCGCACCGGGCAAGAACGGCTACGACGCGCTCGAGCTGCGCATCGGCACCGGCCCCGACGCCACCCGCTGGCGCCTCGACGAGCAAGAGGGGCTCACCACCTCGCCTTCGACCATCCCAGACTTCGTGATCCACCGGTTGGACGGCCGGTCGCCCGACATCGCCGTGTACCTCGACGGGTTCCAGTTCCACGCCTCCCGGGAGATGCGCCACGTCATCAGGGAGGACTGCGCCAAGCGGGCAGGGGTTCGAGCCTCAGGGCGGCTGGTGTGGAACCTCACCTGGGAGGACGTCGAGGCGTTCCACAAGGCGGTCTCTGCCGACATCCCCCGCAGGCCGCCGCCCCGGCCGCTGTTGCACGGTGCGGCGCTGAGCCTCGCCCAGCGGGCGCACAACGGCCGAGGGGGCAAGCCCGACCTCGTCACCATCGACCGCAACGCCGTGCAGCTCCTGCTCGACCACCTCCGCCGCCCCGAGCTCGACCAATGGGAGCTGCTGGCGCTGGCCGCGGTTGCGGGTGGGTTCGGCGGCTCGGGCACGGCAACTCCCGTGCTGCGGGAGGAGCTCGGTGCGGTGCTGCAACGAGCGGTCGAAGGGCAGCCGTTCACCGCCACGGCACCCGCGCCCGGGTCTGAGGGGCGTGCGGTCGCGCTTGCGGGCACCTGGACCGCCGCCAACGGCCTGCCGCTGGTCGGTCTGCTCGATCTCGCCGACCCCCAAGCGGAACGCTGGACATGCCTGGCCGTGCTCCCCGATGACGACGCCTCGGTCAGCAGCAGCGAGCACCGCGCCCGTTGGCAGGATTGGCTGCAGTGGTCGAACCTGCTGCAGTTCCTGCGCGCCGACGGCCGCCAAGCGCTGATCAGCGCCACGTCCCGCGCCGCGCTCGACGGCTGGGAAGACCTGCACATCGCAGCCCGGGCGCTCCCCGAAGCCGCCGCGGCTGCGCCCGTGGAACCCGCACCGTTCGAGCGGCCGGACCGACCGGCGGTGGGCGGCGATCAGCCGTCGTGGCCCGTGGTCGAGATCAGCGCCGCGATGCGCGACGAGCTCGAGCTGCTGGAGGACGACGCCGTGCGCACCCTGGTCGAGGCGGTGCTCAGCCTCGGCGCGCCCGACTTCGTCGCCGGCCACGAGACCAGCGACGGCATCCCGCTCGAGGCGGCGTGGCCGCAGCAGCGCATCGCCGTGCTCCCCGGCGACGTCGCCGTGACGGCCGTCGACGGGTGGGACCTCCGCACGGTCGCCGGTTGGCGCGACCACGAACATCTCCGCCAAGCGCTCGAGGAGCGATCCTGATGGCCAAGCTCGCGTTGTCGCGCGACATGCTCACCGATTTCGCCAGGCTGGAGAAGCGCGCCCAGGCTCGCGTCTCCGAGCTGGCCGACAAGTTCCAGCGCATGTCGCCGCAGGACCTGCGCTCCGCCAAGGGCATCCATCTGGAGCCGTACACCAACGGGCGCGACCCGCGGGCGAAGACCATCCGTATCGATGGCAACCACCGAGGTGTGGTCATCGACGTCGGTGACGACGAGACCTACGTGCTCACCCGCATCGGCACCCACGACGAGATCGACCGCTGGATGATGCAGAACATCAGCCGGGTCAACGAGGTCACCGGCGCGTTCGAGATCGTCAACATCGTCGCCCTCGAAGAGGCGGTCGAGGACACCCAGCACAACGCTGGCGACGCGGCCGGCGCCAAGCCGCTCTTCGAGCACCGCACCGAGAAGGAGTTCCGCCAGCTCGGCGTCGATGTGGACCTGCTGCCGGTGTTGCGCCTCATCACCAGCGAGGAGCAGCTTCGAGGCGCTGCTGAAGCCGCTCCGCAGAACCAGGCGGAAGCGCTGATCTGCCTCACCGGCGATGAGCCGGTCGATGTGCTGTTCGGGCAGATCGCCGGCGACATCGAGCCCGGCTCGGTCGACACCGAGGACCTCGCCGCTGCGCTCGCCGCCCCAGCGTCGCGCAACCAGTTCCACGTGCTCACCAGCGAGGGCGAGCTGGCCGACGTGCTGGCGCTGCCGCTCGCCCAGTGGCGCACCTACCTGCACACCTCGCAGCACCAGCTGGCATACCGGCCGGTCTACAACGGGCCGGTGCGGGTGACCGGCGGTGCGGGCACCGGCAAGACGGTGGTGGCCATGCACCGCCAAGCACCTGGCCGACGCCATGCCCGCCGACGCAGCCGGCCAGCAGATCCTCTTCACCACGTTCACCCGCAACCTGGCCCAGGTCATCGAGCGCGACCTCCGTCTTCTCGGTGGTGGCGACCTGCTGGAGCGGGTCGAGGTGCTCAACGTCGACCGTCTGGCCTACCGCGTGGTACAAGAAGCTGAAGGCGCCCAGCCACGGGTCGTCGATGGCGGCACGCTGAACGACCATTGGCAGGACGTGATCGACGAGCACGGCATCGAGCTCACGAGGGAGTTCCTCAACAGCGAGTGGGAGCAGGTCATCCTCGCCCAGGGGTGCACGTCGCGCAGCGACTACTTCAACGCGCCGCGGTCCGGCCGCGGGCTGCGCCTCGACCGGCGGGGCGGGCTGGACGTGTGGAAGGCGGTGGAGCTGCTCACCCAGCGGCTGTCCCAGCGCAACGAACGCACCTACCTGCAGCTGGCGCAGGCCGCCGCCGGCTACCTCAAGGTCCGCCCGGTGAAGCCGTACCGCCACATCGTCGTGGACGAGGCCCAGGACCTGCACGAGCAGCAGTGGCGGCTGCTGCGCGAGGCCGTGCCGGCCGGCGCCAACGATCTGTTCATCGTGGGCGACAGCCACCAGCGCATCTACGACCGCAAGTCGTCACTGTCGAAGGTGGACATCAACATCCGGGGGCGATCGCACCGGCTGCGCATCAACTACCGGACCACGCACGAGATCCTCGGCTGGGCGTTGACGATGCTGGGCGAAGGTGACTTCGACGACCTCGACGGCGGACCGGACAACCACGACTTCGCCGGCTACCACAGCTACTTGCACGGCGACACGCCCGAGACGTCGCCCAGCCGATCGAAGCGTGAGCAGTACGACGCCCTCGCCCAGCGGGTGCGCAGCTGGGTGGAGCTCGGCATCGCACCGGAGGACATCGGCATCGCGGTGCGGGCGCAGGGCAACATCGACGCCATCCGCAACGCCGTGCGATCCGAGGGCGGCCAAGAGGTCATCGCCATGAGCCAAGACCTGGAAGCGGGCGACGGTGTGCGCATCGGCACCATGCACCGCATGAAGGGCCTCGAGTTCCGGGCGGTCGCCATCGTCGACGCCGACGATGACACCATCCCTGCCCGCAACGCGCTCACCGCTCGCCACGCCGACGAGGTCCAGTACCGGGCCGACCTGCAACGGGAGCTCGTGCCTGCTCTACGTCGCCTGCACCCGAGCCCGTGAGCACCTGTGGATCGGTTGGTCCGGCAAGCCAAGCCGCTTCCTCGGCCCCGTGCTCGACCAGTGAGCACCGGTCAGCCGTAGATGCGGTACACCTGATCGGCGGGGCCCTCGGCGTCAAACGCCACAATGCCGCCGGGATCGGGCGATAGCTTGCTGGGCGTGTGCCAGGGTGGAGCGGACCCGCACGACGCGGAAGGTGATCGAGCAGCCTCGTCCGTGCCGACTGGGTCCGTTTGACGAGCAGGAGGCCGGAACATGGATGAGAGCGGCGACATCGTCATCATGGTCGACGGCCAGCTGCCGCCGGCTAAGGGGAGAGGCCAAGTCGATGCTGGCCGACGGCCACCCGCACCGAGCGCGTGTCGTCGCCCTGCTCACCGCCGCCGAGACCGTGATGGCGCATCGCGCAGCACTCGTCGGACCGATCGGTATGGACCTGCAGTTGACCGCGCCTCGAATCCTCAACGTGAACGACGCCACGAACCTGCTCGGCGGCGTCGGCGATGTGCTGCAAGCTCGATCGACCGGCGCCGACGTCACCCACCTCGGTTCCCTCGCCAGCGTCGGGTGCTACATCGACGACGCACAGATCGAACAGATCGCCTACCGGCGCATGGACGGCGCCAACATCAGCTACTCCGTCCGCCTCTGGCCGCTCAGCTGACGAGGCCCCGCCCCGCCGTGACCCGGGCAGAACCCCTCATGGGCCGAGCAGAGCGGCGGGGACGACGGCGATGCCGTCGGGACGGCGGTAGGCGTACGGCCCGGTCGTGACCACGACGGCATCGAGGAGATCGGTGCCGAGCTCCGAACCGAGCCATCGCAGGTGTTTCACATCGGCGTCGTCCACGGTGCCCGAGAGCTTCGTCTCGATGGCGACGACCTTGCCGTCCTCCCGCTCGACGATCAGGTCTATCTCGTGCTCGCCCCGATGCGTGCGCAGATGACCCACCGACGCCTCGGCCGCCTGGGCGAAGACACGGACGCCGAGCGCCACGAGCGACTCGAACAACGCCCCCAGGAACGCGCCGTCCCGGGGCACCGGCACCGACCCTTGATCGCCCGACAACAACGCTCCAGGCCCGAGCCCCAGCAGCGTCACCGCCAGCGCCGGGTCGACGAGGTGGTGCTTCGGCGCGCTGGCGAGCTCGGCGATGTGGTTGCTCGTCGGCAACCAGGCCGGGACCGGGTCGAGGATGTAGAGCGCTTCGAGCGTGTCCCGATAGGGCTGGGTGGCGGTTCTCGAAGGCTTGTCCCCCTCACCAGACGTTGCGGCGTCACGAACACGCTCGTAGGACGTCACGGTGGCGGTAGCGGCGGCGTAGGCCGCCAGCCACCGGCGCAGCGCCGCAGGGTTGCGGACCCGGCGGCCCCTGATGTCGGGGAAATCCCGGTCGATGACCCGCTGCAGATAGCCGCGCAACTGTGCACGACGAAGCCGGTCGGCCTTCGTCCGGATGTCCGGGAAGCCCGAACGGGCGACCTCGTCCACGTAGCGTTCGAGATCGACGTCGGTCTCACCACCGACTTCTGCGCGGCGTCCCGTGAGGAGCTCGGCGAGCGACACGCTCGGCTCGCCGACGCCCCGCTCGCACAGGGCCATGGGGCGCATGCGCACCGTCACGATGCGGCCCGCACCGCTGTGCGTGCCCGGGTTGAGCGCTGACATCGACCCCGTCAGCAGGAACTGGCCGGGAGCTGCGCCGGCATCCACAGCACGCCGCACGACGTCCCAAGTGACCGGCAGGTGGTGCCACTCGTCGACCAGGACGGGCCGACCGGTGTCAAGCCGCCTCGGATCAGCCTCCACCAGTTGTCGAGCAATCGGGTCTTCCAACAGGAACGCCGTCTCGATCCGCTCGAGGGCGGTTGCGCTCTTCCCGACGGCCTTTGCGCCTTCGATGGCGATGGCTGCCGCGCCGGCAGCTATGAGCTCGTCGAGCTCATCGTCGACCGTCCTCCGCTGATAGTTCGCTGCTCTGCTCGCCAACACCATCGCAGCGAAGGATACCATTTCGGGATCTCAAGCAATACAATTTCGGGCACTTCTAGACGACAGAATCGGGCAGCCCACCGCAACCGTTCCGGGGGTGCGCCGACGGGGGTCCCATGCCGGTACCAGCTCCGACGTGCTGGCCGACGAGCTCGGTCCTGCTATCCACGAGTCGCATGTTTCCAAGGCGAAGGTATGGTGACCGGCGTGCGGCGGCGGGTTGGACGGCTCTGGTCACGGCGTGTTCCGATGCGAACGACGCCTGGTGAGCGCAGCCGTCATCGTTGACGGTGTCGGGCGTGCGCCGCTGCCTCCAACCTCGAACAGGCCCGCAACCTGCTCGGCCTCTACGGTCCGATGCAGGTGGACCAACTGGTTGACGCGCTCGCGCCCCTCGGCGTCCACCTCCCGGCCGACCGCCTCATCGCCTTCCTCCTCCGCTACCCCGAGCACTTCCGGCAGCTCGCCGACGGACGCCTCGACCTCGCGGAGCCCGGGCTGCCCATAGCACCGTCCGCCAAACCCGGGTTCCGGGCCACCGATGAACCCGAGCCCGACCCCGAGCTCGGACCGGAACCAGAGCGACCGTGGTGGACCGATCAACCCGATCTCTCCACCACCTGGGACGACGTGTTCGTCCTGCCCACACCCCGAGCCGGCCGGCGCCCCGCGCTGGTCTGGCACGTGGGCGGCCAACGATGGCTGCGCCCTCACACACCCGGTGTGCCGGTGCCCATCCCGCACCCCGCCCCATGCCTGCTCACTTGGGCGCCGCGGCCCGACAAGGAGTTAGCTGCCGCGGTCGAGCTGCCGTTCGGTGCCACCGAGTCGTTCCGGGCCTTCGACGTGGCCACGCTCGCCCTCCTCGTCGACCCCACCGCCCCGGCTGCCGATCTCGACGAGCTCTGCCACCACCTCGGCCTGCCACCGACCGAACCGGCCGAGCCCGGCACCGACCGCAACGGCAACCCCGGCACCGCGCACGACCCCGCCGTCGACGAGGTCCACGCCCTCATGCGGGTCATCGGCGCTCTGGCCCAGCGCGCGCCAGGCGGGCCCACCTGGCAGCTCGCCCTCCGCCTCCTGGCCGAGGACGGCTCACCGTGGCCCGCCCTGGTGGGCGCCGCCCGCCCGCCCGACGACCTCGCCGCCGCCATCCGCACCCGGCCCGACCCGCTCTGCCGCCGCGCCCCCGGCACCGACCTCGGGCCCCACGCCCGGCTGCGCACCGCCAACGGGCTGCCCGCCGCCTTCCGTGGTTTGGCCGACGCCCGCGCCGACTACCAACAACGCCCTGCCCAACACGAGATGGCCCGCATCGTGGCCGAGGCGCTCGATGCCGGGCACCCCGCCGCCATCGAAGCGCCCACCGGCACCGGCAAGTCCATCGGCTACCTGCTGCCCGCCGCCGTACGCACCGCCACCCATCCCCGTGAGGCCATCGTCGTTGCCACCCACACGAAGGTCCTCCAACGCCAGCTGCGCCACACCGCCGAGGAGCTCCGCGCCGCCGGACTGCTGCCCGCTCCGTTCCGCCAGCTCTACGGCGTCACCAACTACCTCTGCCCGCGGGAGGTGGTCGACACCATCCGCAGCGGCGAGCCACCCGCAGGCAGCTGGCGACCGGTGGCCGTCGCCCTGCGCGCCCTCGAAACCGCCCCGGCCGGGGTATGGGACGACATCGGCGACGACGCCGTGCGTCGGGCCGAGGGCTACGCCGCCGGCAAGGCCGCCCTGCGCACCACCGCAGCCGACTGCGAACGGCGCCGCTGCGCATGGGTGCACCAGTGCCCGCTCTACCGCCGCCTCGACGAGGTCGACCGCGACCCCGGCATCATCGCCACCAACCACGCTCTGGTGGCCGCCGCAGTGAGCCCGTACGCCGCGCCGGCGGCTCGCCTCGGTGCTGGGCAACGAGCGCACCGCGCTCCTCCTCGACGAGGCTCACACCCTCGAGGACTCGCTGTCCACCGCCTGGGCCCAGCAGACATCAAGCCTGGAACTGCGAGGGATGCTGCGCTCACTCGGCAGCGGGCGGGGCGCGCTACGGCGCGCCCGAGCGTTTGCGCCCGACCTGTTCACCGGCGAACGCACCACCGCACTGCGTACCCAGCGGCATGGTGCCGATCGCGCCCTCGACGCCTTCGGCCACGCCGCCGCCGCGTACCTGGCCGAACACGGCCCCGGCGCGGCGCGGGACGGCGCCGCCCTGCTACCCGCCGCCGTCACCCGCCACGCGGCCTACCCGCAACTCGCTGACGCCGCCTTCCAGCTCGCCACCGCGTTGCGTCGGTTGGCCGAGCTGCTCGGCGCGCTGGCCAACGACACCGCCGGCGTCGACGAGCGGGGCGTGACGGTGGCCGGTCGGCTCCGCAGCCGCGTCCGACCTGCGCGAGCACGCCGAGACGGTGTGGACCGTGCGGACGCTGCCTGCCGCCCACGCGATGCTGCACCTCCTCGAGCGCGAGCACCCGACCCAGCCGGCCGACGACGTCGCCGACGAGGCGGCGCACCCAGACGACGAGGGACCGATCGAGTGGCGCTTCCGGCGCATCCCGATCGAGGTGGCTGATGCGTTCGCCGGAGGCATCGTGGCCGCCCGCCGTACCACCATCCTGACCTCGGCCACCCTACGCGCCGGCGGCTCGTTCACCTTTCTCGGCCATCGCCTCGGCCTGCGCATCACCGACGCCGCCAACCCGGGACCGCACACCACTACCGACACGTTCGACGACGACGCGTTCAACGACGAAGGCGATGAGGTCGACGGTACCGATGGGTATGGCACGCTCGGCAGCGGCGCCGCGCCGGCCGATCGTGACCGGCCACCGGCTCGACTCGCCGTTCGATCACGACGCCAACTCGCTGGTGATCCTCACCAACCACCTGCCGGTGCCGGTCGGGCGCACCGAAGCGGCGTTCTGTGAGGCGCTCGCCCGCGACCAGGCCGGGTTCCTCTCCCTCACCGGCGGCCGCAGCCTCGTCCTGTTCGCCGCCCGCGCCCGCATGGCCGCCACGGCCGCGCACCTCGCCCCGCTGCGGCCGGCGCTGGCCGAACGAGGCGTCACCCTCCTGGTGCAAGGCGAGCACTCGCCCGGCGCCATCCAGCGCCGTTTCCGGCAGGACCACGGCACCGCGCTGTTCGGACTGCGCTCCTACTGGGAGGGGTTCGACGCGCCGGGCGATACGCTGTCGTACCTGCTCATCGAGAAGGCGCCCTACGGCCACCCCGATGAGCCCATCACCGCCGCCCGGCTGCGGGCCATCGCCGACGCTGGCGGGGATCCCTTCGCCGACTACACCCTGCCCCGCGCCGCCATCCAGCTCGCCCAGGGCTTCGGCCGCCTGCTGCGCACCGAGCACGACCGCGGCGTGGCCCTCATCGCCGATCCCCGCCTCCAGACACCCAGCGCCGCCAACCGGTTCCTGCTGGACTCGCTACCCACCACCAACGTGGTGCACGCCAACGGCCGCGACCACGCCTGGACCACCGCCATCACGTTCGTCACCGGCCACCAGCCCGATCTGGCCACCGCCCTGCTGCGAGACCACGCCGACCTGCAGAGCCGCCTCGCCGACCTCCGCCTGACCGACGGCGAAGACCCCACCGCCAAGCTGCTGGACGCCGCCCGGGCTTTCGGGGTGGAAAAGCTGCGCCCCGAGCAACTCGACATCATGCGGGCGCTGCTCGCCGGACGAGACGTGCTCGGCTTCTTCCCCACCGGCTGGGGCAAGTCGATCTGCTTTCAGCTCCCGGCCCTGCTCGCCCCCGCCGGTCGGCTCACGCTGGTGGTCAGCCCGCTCATCGCCCTCATCAAAGACCAACTCGACGACCTCGCCGGCCGCCGCGGCCTCACGAACGTGGTGGGTCTCAGCAGCCGTGCCGCCAAGGGCCACAACGCCGCCCAGCTGCAGCGCATCGCCGCCGGGCAGGTCAACCTGCTCTACGTGTCACCTGAGCGTCTCGCCCACGACCCGGTGCTGCACCGCACGCTGGCGACCATACCGCTCGGTGCGGTGGTGGTGGACGAGGCGCACTGCGTCAGCAGCTGGGGCTTCGACTTCCGGCCCGAGTTCCGTCAGGTGGCCAAGGCCGTGGCCACGCTGCCCCGTACCGCCCGGGCCGGGCTCACCGCCACCGCCACCGAAGGCGTGGAGGCCGACCTGCGCGCCAGCCTCCGCCTGCAGGACCCCCTGGTGCTGCGCCAGCCGGCGAGCCGCAGCGACCTGCAGTTCTGGGTGCACCGCGTCGGTGACGACCGTGATCGGGCGAGAGAGCTGCTGCGCTTCGTGCTGCACCAGGACGGTGAGCCCGGCCTGATCTATGCCAGCCGACGCGCGCTCACCGAGGAGATCGCCTGGCTGCTGCGCCAGTGCGGCCACCGGGCTCGGGCCTTCCACGCCGGCATGCGCCCCGACGAGAAGGAACACGCCCAGGACGACTTCCTCAACGGCGACACCACCATCATGGTCGCCACCAAGGCGTTCGGCATGGGCGTCAACAAGAGCGACATCGGATGGGTGGCCCACTGGGACCCGCCCGACGGCATCGACGCCTACGTCCAGGAGGCCGGCCGCGCCGCCCGCTACCCCGAGGCCCACGGCCGCTGCCTACTGCTGTACAGCGACGCCGACCTCCGCCGCCTGGCCCGTCTCATCGAGCGCGAACACGCCGCCGAGAACGCTGGCGCGGCCGCCCGCCTTCTCGTAGAGGTGCAGACCTGGCCCCGGCGCAACGGCGAGCACCTGGTGGACGGCGACGAGCTCGCCAACCGCCTGCAGCTCGACGACGATGACCTGCCGAGCCGCATGGTGGCGTGGCTGGAAGACGTTGGCAACGTCACCCGCCGCACCGACGCGGTGGCCACCGCCATGGTGGCCTGGCACGGCCGCGAACCGGCCGATCGGGCCGAGCAGCGCCGCTTCTTCGAGCTGCGCCGCCTGCTCGGCGTGCGGATCGGCGTGCGCCGCCGTATCGACATCGACCGTGCCGCCGCTCGGACCGGTTGGGATGCTGACGAGCTCGAGGCCCAGCTGCTCGACTGGTCCCTCACCGGGCTGCTCACGTTCGTGGTCACCGGCCGTCGCTGGCGCATCGCCGTGACCGACCCGCACCCACAAGCCGCCGCGCTGCGCCAGCTCGCCGGCCGCTGGCGCGACCTGCAGCGCAACCGGCTCGAGCACCTGCAGCGCTACACCACCACCGCCATCTGCCGACGCGCCACCATCGCCGCCGTGTTCGGGGACCCGCCGGTGGCCTGCCGGGCCGGCGTGGACGACCTGTGCGACGTGTGCGCCGGCGGCCCGCCGCCGTGGCATGCCGTACCGCTTAGCATGGTGCCCGACCCCGAGCAGCTCATCGACGCCGAGCACACCGTGCTGCAAGCGGTGCGCTGGGCCACGCGGGGCACCCACCGGTATGGCGAAGCAACCCTGGGCGCCGCTTTGCTGGGCCTCGAGACGATCGGTACGGCGCCGATCACCGCCTCGCTGCTGCGCTGCCCGCAGTTCGGCGCCTTCCGCTACGTGCACGACAACCGCGCTGCTGCGCGGCACCGTCGACCGGCTGCTCGGCGACGGGTTGGTGCGCCGCATCACCTGCACCGGCCCCAACGGCCCTACCCGGCGCTGGAGCTCACCGACGCCGGCCGATCCCGCACCGGAGGTTTCCGTGGCTGAGCTCGTGGAACGACGTATCGACGAGGCCCTGCTCGAAGCGCCCGCCCTCCGGCTCACCGAGGCCGAGCAGGCAGCGCTGGCGCTACCCAAGATGGCCACGGCCATACCGATCAGCACGGACTGCGGCGACGAGCTGCACGCCGACTGGCAGCCCCGCCGCCGAGAGTTGCAGGGCGAGGATCTGGCCGATCACATCCAGGCTCTACGGACAGCTCGGCGGGCTGCTACGCCTCCACCTGCATGGCGAACGGCTGCACCTCGACGTGCTGCGCAGCGGAACCGCCTTCAGCCGATCCGCTCCCGGCCCTTCCGGAACGCCCAGCGGCCCCACCGGCGCCGGGTCGCGCCACGCGAGCCGCGCTGACGAGCAGGCCCGCCGACGTCGCCAGCAACGCCGCGCCCAGCGGCGGGCCGATCGCTTCCGGCTACGGACCGCCGAGGAGTTCAACTGGCAGGGTGACATCGGGTTGCACCGGCCTTCCCTCGACGCCATCGCGGCCAACCTCACCGCTGGTGGTTGGGACCGCCGCGATCTGTTCCAGCTCCGCCTCGACATGGAGGAGGCTGTCCACCACCGACAGCTTCGACGAGCCGCTCGCCATCGACCTCGCCACCATCGACCACATGGCCCACCAGGAGGGCGCCGCCCGCAAGGTGCTCGGCCAACTCCGCGGCCGCGCCGTGCTGGCCGACGAGGTGGGCCTGGGCAAGACGATCGAAGCCGGGCTCATCATCAAGGAACTGGTGCTGCGCGGCCTCGCCCGCCGCATCCTCGTGCTCACCCCCGCTACCTTGCGCGAGCAATGGCGAGACGAGCTGCGGGAGAAGTTCGGCGAGCCCTTCGAGCTGTGCATGTCCGGCGCCCAGTTCGACCCCGACGCCGATCGGGTCATCATGAGCGTGAACCTGGCCGTGCGCTTGGGCGACCGGCTCACGTCCCGGCCGTGGGACCTCGTCATCGTTGACGAGGTCCACAAGTTCACCGGGAGGAACGCGGTCAAGACCCAGGAGATGGTGCGAGCGCTCGGCAGCCGCTACGTGCTGTTCCTTACGGCCACCCCGGTGCAGAACGACCTGCTGGAGCCTGTACCGGCTGGTCGATCTCTTGCGGCCCGGCACGTTCCAATCCGAACGGGACTTCCGGGACCGCTTCTGTGGACCCGACAAGCGCACCCCGACCGACCCCGCCCAGCTGCGCCGCCTGGTGGCCGACGTCATGGTCCGCACCACCCGCGAGCAGGCCGGCATCGACACCGTCGCCCGCCATCCCATCGACGTGCCCATCGACCTCGACCCCGTCGAGCGCCAGGCGTACCGCATCTGCGTCGACGTGCTGCGCCACGTCATGACCGGCGACGGCGACCACTTCCGCCGCCGCAGCCTCGCCCACCGGCTCACCACCTCGCCGCGGGGTCTGGCCCGCAGCGCCGCCAAGCTGGCCGACAACCACCCCGACCCGGCGGTGCGCACCGCGCTGCGGGAGCTCGCCGACATCGGCCTCGACCTCGGCCCCGGCAGCCGCCAACGAGCACTCTTGGCGCTGGTCCAGCAGTGGATCAACGATCCGGCCAAGGGCAAGGTCATCGTGTTCACGCAGCACACCGACACCCTCGAGGACCTGGTGCGGGTGCTCGATCAGCACGGCATCGCCAGCGCCATCTTCCACGGCGGCCTGGCCCCTTCCACCCGACAGGCGATGATCCAACGGTTCCGCACCAAGGTGCCGGTGCTGCTGTCCACAGATGCCGGCGCCGAGGGCCTCAACCTGCAGTTCGCCAACTGCGTCGTCAACTACGACTTGCCGTGGAACCCCATGCGCATCGAGCAGCGCATCGGTCGCGTCCACCGCGTCACCCAGACCCGCGACGTGTACGTGGCCAACCTCTACGCCCGCGGCACGGTGGACGAGCTGGTGTACCGCATCTTGCACGACAAGCTGCGCATGTTCGAGCTGCTCTTCGGCCAGGTCACCACCATCCTGGGCGAGATCGAGGGCGACGACGGCGCCACCTTCGAGGCGCGGGTCCTCAACGCCATCACCGCCGATGACGACCGGGCCATGCAGGCTCGGCTCGAACAGCTCGGCGAGCGCATCGCCGCCGCCTTCGTCGATGCCCAGGACCAGGTCCAGGCCGGCGCCCACCTCGGCTGGATGACCGACAAGCGCTACCGCGTCGACCTACCCGGTCGAGATGCCACCGAGCTGATGCCCTCCATGGAGCGTCAGGAGCGGCAGCGCCATCGCCGCGCCGCACAGCTGGTGCGCTCCGTCATCGAGCAGCTCGGCGGTGAGGTGGTCCACGAGGATCTCGCCCCCGCACCCGCCAGGCAGCCGGCGGTGCCTGAGTTCGTCAGCGCCCGCTTCGCGCCCGACGCAGCCGAGGAGCTGCAACTGCCCGAAGAGCTGCACCTGGCCTTCACCTCCGACGCCCTGCAACGCCACCGTGACGCTGAGCTGTGCGCGGTGGGCTCGGAGATCTTCGACGACCTGCTCGACGCCGTGCGCGACCGCGGGGACCTGCACGCCACCATCGCCTCCGACGTACCTCTCGAGGCGCTACCCGAACCGCCCCACCGCCCGTCGCTCCGCCGGGTCGACGTGAGGGTGCTCGGTCCGATCGAGTGGGCCGCCGCCTGCCACTGGCGCGCGACCGTGGACAACTCCGAGACCGGCACCACGTTCGTCACCACCTACCTGGGTGATCGGGCGCTGCTCGATCAGGCCGCAGACCTGCAGCATCGTCCCGAGCTCGCCCAGGGCGCCCCGCCACCGGCCACATTGACGCCGGTCCCCGTGCTGTTGCGGGAGATCCTCTCGGCCGCCCACGACGAACTGACCCCAGTGCTCGAAGCCGAGGCCGCCGCCCAACGGCAGCGGTATGTCTCCGAGCAGCAGCGCCAAGTCGATGCCTACGAGACCCGGCTGGCAGATCTGGCCTCCAGCACCACTGCCGAGGCCTACGAGCAGGCGAAGCGTCTCCGGCGTGCCGTCGAGCAGCTCAAAGCCCAGCGTCCACCCAGCACCCAGCTCACCGCCGAGCTGATCTCCGTGGAGTTGGTCGGTGGCGGACCGGTTTGGGTGGAGGAGCTCTGGCACATCGGCACCGACGAGCCGGTGTCGCTGACCTTCGAGGTGGACGTCGAAACGGTTGGCGATGCCGATGAGGGTTCAGTCCGATACGTGGTGCACCGCGCCGGTAGCGACGGACATCCGATCGACGTGCTCGACGCCTGCGCCGATGGCCACCTGGTGGACCACCGCCGGGTTCGGACCTGCGGCAGTTGCGGGGGACGGGCCTGCGAGGCCTGCGGCCCGGCCTGGACGGTGCGGGAGTGCGCCTGCTGCGGCGAGCCCGCCTGCGGCCGCTGCTGCCCGGCCGACGGGGTCTGCGCCGTCTGCAGCGCACCCACCCGCGAGCCGGATCTCGACCGGCCTGGCCAGCGGGCGTGGCGCTTGGGTGATCGGGGGATGCTGTGGGTCAGCGCCGGGGCCACTCGGCTCGACCGCCCGACCGGTGACGTTCGCCATCTCGTGACCACCGGCGAGGGTGCGGTCGATGCCACCCCGCGGCTGCACGCGCAGCTGGCCCATCGGGGACTCCCGCTCGACGCCGCTGTCGCGTTCGAACCCGCGGCGACGCTCGCGCCGGCCGACCTGGTGCTCGCTTCGGTTGCCAACCACGCCCTGCATTGGGGCGTCGACGAGCAGGGCGGCTCGACGGTCGCGCCGACCGACCGTGCTGCGCTCGAGCAAGCGCTCGACGACACACTTCCCGCAGTGGCCATCACCACCGCCAACACAGTACCCATTGGTATGGCGGTGTTGCTCGATCGGCTGCGCGCCTTGGCGCCCGTGGCCGAGCTCACCGTGCGGGTCACCGGTCAGGTGGCCGCTCGCTGGGTGCAGCTCACCCCCGACGGGCTCAGCGCCCGCATCGGTAGCGCAACCGGTGCCCTCGCCGGGGCAGTGACCGTGGAGCAGGAGGCCGCCTGGCAACTCGAGGGCGAGCCCGACGCTCCGGTGGCCGCCGCCCGGCTCGGGACGCTCAGCGCCGTCGCGCAGCCGGTGCACCGATCCTTCCTGCTCGACGTGACCACCCCCGACGGGCAGCACCGCCGGTTCTTGCCCTCCGACGACGACTGCAGCCTGGCCGGCGAACTGGTCCTCGATACCGTGCAACGGCGCCTCCGCCGGCGACCGGGCCAGATCGCGGGGCTCGTCGACGTGCTGACGGTCGCTAACGGCTGGCGCGACGCGCTCATCCCCGCAGTCGAGCCGGCGCTCACCATGCCGTCCGACCTGGCCGCGCCGCTGGTGGCCGCGCTGCGATCCTGCTGCGCATTCGATGCCGTCGAGCCTGGACACCAACCGGTCGATGGAGCCACGTTGCCCGCCGCCTTCGGTGCCGCCGGCCTCGACGTGCACGCCGAGATCGGCGCCGACCAGACCACGGCGTACGTCATCCAAGGCGCCGGGCGCTGCGAGGCCATCCACGTTGCCGCCGACCAGACCACCAGCTGGTGGAGCCTCGACGACGATGATCCCGCCGCCCGCCTCGCCATCGGCCTTGCGCAGCTCACCGGACGCGGTGACGTGGCGGCGGACCTGACCGTGCACGAGCCGGTATCCGTCGACAGCGGGGACCCCGAGGCTCGGATGACACTGCGCACCACGCGGCGACGCACAGCCGTTCTCACCATCGGCGAGCAGGCCCGGCACCTGGAGCTGGCGCCCGAGCCGCCCCCTGAGGCGGCGCTCGGCGTTGCGTTGGCTCCCTCCCACCCGCAGCCCCTGCCCGCCACGCTGGCCGACGCCGGTCGCCGGTTGATCACCCCACCGGCCCGAGCCATCGAGCTTCAGCCGGTGCCGATCGCCGTCGACGAGACCGAACAGCGCATCGAGCTCACCGAGCACGGCCTCATCCGCTCGCATCGAGCACCCACTGGCCACACTGAGGAACTGTCGCCGTGGCAGGCGCAAGCGGCCGCCATGCCCGGCGAGCAGGACGGCGGGTCACAACCAGCCGAGGTGGTGGCCAGCGCCGAGCTCGACGGGGTGCGCGCTCAGCTGCTGCGTCATGGCCGGCTGAGCTGGCTGCACATCGACGGGTCCGGCGTCGAAGCGACGACGTACAGCCTCGACACCGGCGATGGCGCCCGGATGGTCACCGCTCTCGGGGACCTGCTTGCCGTCGAGGCCACCATGCGGGTGACCGCCTACCGTGACCCGGCCACCATCACGCCGCCCACCGTGCGCAACGCATCCCCCGTGGGCTCCACGTGGTGGCCACGGGCCAGGATCGTCGACAGCGTGGCGTCCGCTGCGGATCACACGATGGAGGCGGTGCAGGTGTTCGACGTGCAACCGGCGGCCGTACCGGAGGGTTTGGTGGAGCTCGACAGCGCCGCACCCCTGTGGGACGGTTTGCTCCTGCGCAGTCGCCTCGACGCCGCCGAGCACCAGGTGGAGATCGACCTCGACGTCGTCGACACCTACGCCGGGCCCGGCGGGCAGGTCGAGCTGCGCTATACGCTACGGCCGGGCGATGAACCCGGCAGCGTGCTGGCCGCCGACACCAGTCTGTCCGTCTCCGAGGTCACGGTCGACCGCAACGGCCACCTCGCCGCCGCGCCCCATACCTGCCCGTACTGCCAGCAGGTGAGCTGCACCGCCTGCCCCGACGACACCCGCCCCTGCCCCGTGTGCGCGGTGCCGATCTGCGAGCCGTGCACCGCGCCGAGCAGCGGCCTCCGAGCCGTGGAAGGCGTGGCCCTGTGCCCAGCGTGCCGATCGATGCGCCGCCCCGGACGACTCAGCCGCCTGGTGGGTCGGGGGCGCACCATCGAGGCCACCGACGACGTGCACACCGTGACCGTCACCCGGGGCGACGGAAACCGCCACAAGGTCACGGTCAAGGCCAACGGCCAGTCCAGCACCTGGGGCCTCGACCCCGCCGGCCCCGGCCACCAGGTGCTGACCAAGCTCTTCGGTGGCTGAGGTCAAGGCGCAGGCGACGAGGCGCTCGCGGGTGATTGGTGCTACACCGAGCGCCAGACCGCCGTGTCAGGGATGGCGACCCACAGCATCTCAACCGCCCCGCCGATGGTGCGGGTCGTGTGTCCGGAAGTGGCTGCGTCATCGACGATGAAGCTGTCGCCCGGTCCGAACACTCTCGATGACCCGTCAGGCACGCCCACTTCGATCTGCCCGCGCAACACCACCAGAACGCGCCGCTTGGCACTCGGGTGAAGTCCCGCTGCGAAGCCATCGGGGAGCGTGACGAACTGCATGCCGTCAGAGGTCAGGCTTTCGGACATCGCTAGCCCGGTTGCGGCGTCGGCCGCGTACGTGATCTCCACCTCGCTGGCGTGGCATGTGCCGTCCGCCCCCTCGCCAAACCGGACGATGCGCATCGCGGGACTCTACCTCGCTGTCATGCAGGCGAACGTTCGTGGTCACAGCGCGAGCTACGGGACCGATACACCCACCACCCCGGGTCGGCGGCGTCGCCGGTGTGCTGCAGGCTCGATCGACCGGCGCCGACGTCACCCACCTGGGCTCCCTGTCGGCGCATGACTTCTGCGCATAGCGGGAGTCGTTGCATCTCTGCGCATAACCATGGGTTCGGCGTGCATACCCGGCCGTTGCGGCCGTGCGTGACCGCAAGGGGGTCGACCTTCCCCGGCCCCGCGGCCGCTCTGATTGTAGGAGTTGGGGTGCTCGGATTGTTGGCGTTGCGCCCGCCAGTACCGGAGACAGCGCTACAGCTCCAAGCGCCTGGTAGCCACGCCCGCAGCTCCCCGGCGCCCGGCGACCGCACGCTCCGCCGACAGCTGCACCCGTGATCACGAGCGTCGACAATCGCTCGCCGGATCGATTCGCCGCACCGAAAGCGCCGAGCTCCGCTGCTGCACCTCGACGTAGCCTGCCACCGTGTCCGATCACGACGAGCCCGAGCCGGACGAAGCCGACCAGCTTCGGCGAGCGCTCGAGTCCGCCGGCCTGCTGGCACGGCCCGAGCGGAGCGCACCGCACCGGCCGGACGCTCACGTCGTCGCCGCGGCGCGGGCCAGGGCCGGCACTGGCACGCCGCTTTCGGAGCTCATCGCCGACGGTCGGTGAACACACGTTCTCGCGCAAATCCAGCGCGACCGCAGGCGGCCAAATCGATTCTTGCGAGCCCCCAAATCGATTTCTGCCGGCGTCGTAGTCGATTTTTGCCGGGTCGCCGACCCTTTCGAGCGCGCAACAGACGGAGCTCGTCCCTAACGCGATCGCCCAAGTGCGTTCGGGACGAGTAGGTGGCCTGCGGCCGACATCCTCACCGCATACGCCTCGGATGCGTGCAGCTGAACGATTCCGAGACGCTGCTCAGCTCAGCTTCCGGGCGGCGTCCAGTCGTACTGGCGCTGCACGATGGCGTCCATCTGCTCGGGGCTGCGGGCGGGCAGCACGTCGAAACGTTCGAACGTGCCGCTGGCGCCGGCGGCCGAGCCCATGGCGAAGATCATGTCCTCCTCGCC
Source organism: Acidimicrobiales bacterium (assembly GCA_041394365.1). GTDB lineage: Bacteria > Actinomycetota > Acidimicrobiia > Acidimicrobiales > CAIXPF01 > CAIXPF01. Next base: position 9,158 of record JAWKIM010000019.1, on the reverse strand, counting down.
ATTGACGATCAGCATGAAGTCCCAGTTGCACGAATCGAAGAACATGATCCGTTCGACGCTGCCGCCCAACGACCCGATCATGGCGTGCATCGCCGGCACCCTGCTCTGGTAACCGGCGTCTCGAACACTCGCCAGCGCAGCCGCCGAGTATTTGGCAAAGATCACGTACGAGTTCATCTTCCCCTCCTTCTGGCGATATGCCAGGCGTCACAGCATACTCAGCGGTAGCCCAAGGCTCACCGCAATGGTCCGGCGGCGCCCCTCCCCGCCGCCGACCCGAGCGGACCCGAGCAGACCCGGATCGGGAGCTCGGTCAGATCCCCGCTGAACGCCCCAGCTGACCGCGCACGCTGAGGGCCTCGCCCACGATGTGCTCGCTGGCGTGCACGGGCAGGAACTGGATGTACCAGGCCCGGGTGCGGTTCTTCAGCAGGTCGTTGAGGTACATCGCCGTCGGGTTGTCATACAGCCCGTCCGGGGCGGCCGCGATGCGCAGGTCGTCCTCCACGATCGAGTCGAGCGCCGCATCGCTGAGCCCACTGAACGCCTTCACGGTGCTGGCCGCCACCGCATCCCAGTACTGCAGCAGCGCCCCCACATCGACCCGCTCGGACAGCCCGATGGCTTCCTCGATGCTCATCCCCGTGCCCAGCGCCCGGGTGCCGGCACCGATGCGGTCGGCGAAGCCCTCGGCGTCGTACACCTGCTCGGTCTGCGCCACCCAGCTGTGGGCCAGGATGTCCTGCGCTCTCGCCGTGTGCCAGATCAACCAGGCGATCGAGTTCTGCCCCTCCGGGTGCCGCCGCAGCTCCGCCTCCTCCAACCCCGGCAACACGATGCCCTTCAGCTCCAACCCGTCGATCAGATCCTGCTGCATGGCGAAGTACTGGCTGATGTGCACGTCGAGCCCTCCTCTTTCGTGACGCTAGGGTCGCGATCATGCAGGAGGGGTCCTTGCAGGAGGCTTGCACACGGGCGGTTGCAGGCATGCATCCGCGGCCAGCCGGACCCGAGCCGTCCCGATGACCGTCCGCAGCGAATCCGTGTTCCGGGTTCTGGGACCGCTGCGCGTCGGCGACGGTGCAGTGCCCGGCGGGCAGTTCAGCCGGTTCCTCGGCGCCTTGCTGCTCGAACCCGGTCGGGTCCTCGCCGCTGAGCGGCTCGCCCGCTGGGCGTTGGGCACCGAACGATCCGATGACCTGACCCAGCTGCAGGTGCTCGCCGCCCGGGTCCGTCGCCTGTGGCGAGAGCGGCAGCTCCCGGGCGGGCTGACCTCCGGGCCGGGCACGTACCGCCTCGACATCGATCCGCTGCTCGTCGACGCCGGCCGCTTCCGCTCGCAGTGCGCCGCCGCCGAGGAGCGGCACGCCGACCAACCGGCCCGGGCGGCGTCCGAGTTGGAGCAAGCCCTGGCCCTGTGGCGGGGCGAGGTGCTCAGCGGCACCGGGCTCGACGAGCACCCCGTCGCCGTCGCCCTGCAGGAGCAGCACGACACCGCCGTCGATCGGCGCTTCCTGGCCCGCTTCGCCTCGGGGCAACCGCCCCCCACACCCGAGCTCCTGGAAGCGTGCCGGCGCCGGCCCGAGCGCGAGCGGCGCGTCAGCATCGCCATGATCGCCCTGGCCTTGGAGGGCCGGCGGCACGAGGCGCTCGCCCTCTACCACCGCACCCGCGTCGAACGCCTGGAACGCACCGGCCTGGAACCGAGCCCGGCGCTGCAGGCCGTCGAGCTGGCCGTGCTCCGCCACGAGCTCGATGCCGCCATCCGGGAGGTGCTGCACGTCGAACCGTCGGCCATCAGCCCAACCGCCGCGCACAGCCCGCCAGCCGAGCACCCCACCGATGCCCGTCTCCCCCGCTTCGACACCAGCTTCGTCGGCCGCCGCGCCCTGCTCCAGAACATCGAAGCGGCGATCGCCCACGGCGGGATCGTCACGCTGGTGGGCCCGGGCGGTGCCGGAAAGACCCGGGTGGTCTGCGAGATGCTGGGTCGCATGCTGCGACCGGTCCACTTCGCGGAGCTCGCCTCGTTGCCCATCGGCGCCGACGCGTCGACGGTCGCCCGCCACGTGGCCCGCCGCTGCGGTGTGCGCATCGAAGCCCACCAACCGCCCATCGACGCGCTCGCCGTCGGACTCGGCGAGCACCCCGCCGTGCTCGTGCTGGACAGGTGCGAGCTGGTGCTCGACGGCTGCCGGACGATGATCGACGCGGTGAGCCGCCGCTGCCCGACGCTCACCGTCGTGGCTACCAGCCGCGCCGCGCTCCACCTGCCGGCCGAGCGCACGGTGCCCGTCGGCCCGTTGCCCATCGACTCCGAGGCGGTCGAGCTGTACCGGCATCGCTGCATCGACGCCGGCGCCCGGCCCGACCCCGACGCCGCCGAGGCCGAACGAGCGCTGTGCGCCCGACTCGACGGGTTGCCCCTCGCCATCGAGCTGGCCGCCGCCCGCGCCCGCAGCCTGGGCCCCGTCGAGCTGGCCACCGCCTCGCTCATCGGGCTACATCACCCGGCGACCGCGCCGGTGATCGAGCCCCGCCACGCCAGCGTCAGCGCCACCATCGCCTGGTCCTACCGCTTGCTCGATCCCGCCCTGCAGTCGATGCTGCGCCGGATGAGCGCGGTCGCCGGCGAGCTGCGCCTCGATGACCTGGTGGCGCTGGTGGCCACCGACGGGCTCGCCGCCGCCGCCGCAGCCGACCTGGTGGGTGGGTTGGTCGACGTGTCGCTCGCCGTCGTGCGCTCCGAGGGCGGGGTCCGCCGGTACCGCCTGCTCGACACCGTGCGGGCCTTCGCCGCCGACCAGGCGGAAGCGCAAGGCGAGCTGACCGGCTTCCGGCGGCACCACGCCGAACGGCTCGCCGAGGTGCTGCACGAACTGCGTCCGGCGTTGCGCGGACCCGGCGAACCCGTCGCCGTTGCCCGCCTCGACGAGCTGTGGGCCGAGGTGCGCGCCGCCGTGGAGACCGCGCTCACGCAGCACGATGCAACGTTGACCGTCCGCCTGCTGGCCGGTCTCGGTTTCGAGGCGGTGTTCCGGGAGCGCGGCGAGCTCGTCGGCTGGCTGGATCGGGCGGTGGGCCTCGACGGCATCGAAGCGGTCGACGGCGCCGACGAACTGCTCGGTACGGCAGCGCTGGCCGACTGGGGGTACGGCCGCTTCGACCCCGGCCTCGCCCGGGCGGAAGCGGCGGTGCGGCTGCACCGGCAACGGTCGACCACGATCACCCCCGACGTGGCCGCTGCGCTGCCGCTGCACCTATCCATGCGGGGCGATCTCACCGCCACCGTCGCCTGCCTTCGGGACCACGTCCGCACCGCCGACGACCAGACCGTGCCGTATGCCGCCACCCACCTCACGATCTGCGAGGCGATGGGCCTCGGGTTCGCCGGCCGTTCCGATGAGGCCGATCGGGTGCTCGTCGACGCCGAGCGGCGGGCGGCGGCGCTCGGCTGCCGGTTGCTGCAGGCGATCGCCGCGTTCACCACCGCCATCGTGGTGCTCGACCGCCGGCCAGCCGAGGCCGTGGGCCATACCGAACGGTGCCTTGCCATCGCCGAACAGGTGGGCGCCACCTGGTTCCGCAGCGCCGCTAACAACTACCTGGTGGCCGCACTGATCCGCAGCGGCAGCATGGATCGGGCGATCGAGCTGCTCGACGCCGGCCTGGTGCGGCTGCGGCGGGGCGGCACGACGCAGAGCATCGCCAACAGCATCCGCAACGCGGTGGCTGCGCTCGATGCGACCGGTCGGCCCGAGCCGGCCATGCCGTTCATCGGCTGGTTGCAGGTGGTGCCGGCGGCCATCCCCGGCACCCCCGGCATGCGCGCCCACCCGATCGAGCTGGCGGAGCGCCTGCAGAGCGAGCTGGGCGCCGCCGCCTTCGAGACCGCCCGGGCCGCCGGCGCCACCTTCAGCACCGACGACGTCATCGACGCCGCCCGCGCCGCGCTCGCGACCGTCGACCGACGATCCACCGAAGCGGGCCACGGACCCCCATAGACCGGGATTGCGCACGTCATACTTCGTGGTTCATACTGAGGGCTATGGCTGCCGTGCGACGAACCATCTCGCTTCCGCCCGCTATCGCCGCCCGTCTCGACGAAGAGGCCAAGCGGCGCGGCAGCTCCGTCTCCGCTGTCGTCGCCGAGCTCGTGCAGCGACAACCATCGCCTCTTCCCTACGCCGGGATCATCGACGACGACCCTGAGCTGTCGATGAAGGTTGAGGAGGTCCTCGCACGGCTCGGCCGCTGATCATCTGCGACACCGGCCCGCTCGTCTCCGCACTCAACCGAGGCGAGGGCGCCCGTCACCGTTTCGCAGCACGGCTGCTCGGCACCCTCGGTACAAACGTCATCGTGCCTTGGCCGGTGTTCACCGAGGTCGACCTGTTGCTGCGATCACGCGGCCACCACATCGCTGCGCCTGCGTTCGCCACGGCGCTGCGTGACGGTGTCCACCAGCTCGACGCCCCAACCGACGCTGAGCTGAACACCGTCATCCAACTGGCCGAACGCTATCCCGACAGCGGAGCCGACCTTCCCGACCTTTGTGTCATGGCCATGGCGGCGCGACGCAAAGCCCGTATCCTGACGTGGGATTTCCGGCACTTCCGCAGCGTGGTGATCGGGCGCGGTCAACACTGGAGGCTCCTCGTGGAAGAGCACGAGCTTCCGCCGGCCCGGTGAGGACAGCCGGCGGAGGGCCTGGCGGTGTGCTCACGCGATGAACCGGTTGAGCCACACCTTCACGGTGGTGGGGATGAACAGCCCGTCGCCGGCGGCCAACTTCTGGCGCCACACCGCATCGCCCAGCATCGCCTCGTTCACGGCGTCGGCCTGCGCCGCGCTGTCGAGACCGGCAACCCAGGTGAGCGTGCCGAACTCGCCGTACGCATCGGCGGCCAGCACGATGGGCACCCCGGTCAGGCCGTGCACATGATCGGCGATGTCGACGGCCCAGGCCATGGCCTCGTCGAAGCGGAAATGGTCGATCTGGGCCGACCAGGTCTGCGCGTACGCCATGCCGGCAGCGCCGGCGGCCGGGTCGAACCCGGCGGCGTGCAGCACCATGCGCAACACATCCTCGCCGGTGGTCTCGAAGCAATCGGTGCGCTGCTCGAGGGCGGCGGCCTCCGGCTCGGCCCGCACCCGATCGAGCGTGTCGAACCAGTCGGCCCGGTTGGCCACCACCATGGCCATCGTCACCGTGCCGGGCGGTCGGCCGAACACGGGCACGGCCAGCGTGATGTCCCTGCCGGTGACCCGTTGCACGATGGCCTTGCTCGACTGGATGCTGGCGATGGCATCGGCCATCCGGCCGGGCTTGGCCACACGGGTGCGCGTGACGAGATACATGGGTTCCCCTCCCCTTCGGCGCGCCTTTCGACGGTCCGGGAGGCACCATACGACTCGGTACTGCACCGCCGCATCGGCAATCGCCAGGAACGCGTTGCCTAGGTAGCCGGCGCCTCGCCATCCCCGCCGGGCGCCGCAGAAGATCCCGGGTGCAGCTCCGCCCGCCCGGTGACCCCGAGCTTGCGGTAGCACGCGCGCAGGTGGGCGTGCACCGTGCGCGGCGAGATGCCGAGCATGGCGGCGATGTCACGATCGCGGTGGCCGGCGCGCACGAGCTCGACGATCGACTGCTCGCGCGGCGTCAGCGCGACCGCCGCCCGGTCGTAGCCGTCTGCGGCCATCGACCCGGCGGGCTCGGCCGCCACCGGGTGCCCGCTCGCACGGCGAGCCTCCGCCCACCGGCGCTCGGCCTTCGCCGCACCCGCCGCGCCTGCGTAGAGCCACCTTCGATCGTTTCGGCCAGCGCCGCTGCAAGATCGGCAAGGTGGAGCGTACAGGTGGCTGCCGATCTCGTCGAGCGACCACTCGGCGGCGGCGATGGCGTCGAGGTCCTGGAAGCGCCATCCTGCGGCGGCACGGCCGAGTGCAGCGGCGAGCGGGCCGTCCACCGCGCCCGCGGCCGCCGCCAGCGTCCGCCGCAGCGTCGGACGGCATCACACCCAACGCACGGAAGCGGGCCAGCAGCGAGCGCGTGCTCGTCGTTCGCCGTCGCCGCGTCGGCCCGCTCGCTCGAGCACGGCACGATTGCGCCCCGGTCCCCCATCGCCGCCGCCACCTCGCCCCGGACGAGCTCGTTGTAGGGGCCGCGGAATCGAAGTTCGGCTGCTCCGACAGCGACGGGAGCAGCGCCGCGGCCCTCGGCCGCCCGCCCATCCAGCGCCAGGGCCTGGATCCGCCAGGCCAACGCGAACAGATGCCAACCACCGAACACGAGCCCGTCGAGGTCGCTGTGCTCCGCCCCCTCGGCGAAGCGGCGGCCTTCCTGGAGCGCCACCGCGCCGAGGACCATGCGCAGCAGGCCGACACTGCCCTGGTCGCCACCCTCGCTCGAGGCGGCCATCGCCTTGGTGATGGCGGCACGACACCCGTGGACACCTCACCGTGGAACAGCGGCACGTACACCCAGATGCAACACGCCTGCGCCTCCAGGGCGACGATCTCGCCGGCGTACTCGCCCGCCCGACTCATGCTCTCGGCACCGATCTTTCTGGCCTCGGTTCGGCCGGTGGTGGCGTAGGCCAGCACCATCGGGATGGCCAGCCACACCCGCACCCGCTGCGTCGTGGTCGGATCGGCCAGGATCGCATCGGTCGATCGCACCGCTCGGGGCACATCGCCGGGTAGAAGGCGATGGTGATGTCGAGCACGTCGAGCTCGGCGCGCACCGGGCCGAGGCAGCAGCTGCCCGGACGGAACCGGTCGAGCAGCCCGCGCCGCCGTCACCTCACCGAGGTAGCCGAAACAGGCGATCGCCCAGTGCATCGCCAGCCGGGCCTGGTGGCGTCATCGGGGGGCAGGGTCGGCGGCGCACAGCTTGGCCGCCTCCAACGGCTGGGCCTGCTCCAGGCAGATCCCCGCCAGCAGACAGGCACCGGCGGCGGAACCGGCCACATCGTCCCCGGAGCGCGCAGCAACTGCTCGCCGAGCCGCAGATCGCCGCGCCCGATGGCCGCGCTCGCCGCCGCCAGCAGCCGCTCCGCCGGCACCGGATCCACGCCTCCAGGCGCCAGCGGACCGCCCGCAGCACATCGTCACGACGAGAACCGAACGCATCAGAGCGCTGCGGCAGATCCCGCCGGAGGCAGCGCCAGCCGGGCTCCCCGAGGCCGGCCAACACCGCCTCGCCGTAGAGGGGTGGCCCATCCACACGGCTCGCCGCCGGTCCCCATCGGCGGTGGCGATCCCACGGCGACCAGGCCGCCAAACCTCGAGCCGCTCGAGCGTGTCAGCGGTGAGCCGCTCCAGCAGGTGCAGCTCCAGTGGTTCGCCGAGGGCGACGCCAGCTGGCCGAGGGCCTCGAGCTCGGCGCGTCGGAACGATCGCCCAGCAGCAGCGAGACGTAGTCGGTGCCGGCGGCCACCGCAGGTAGCTCCACCCCGGCGGACCCGTCGATCCGGCGCAGGCGATGGTGTGGGCCACGAGCGCCAGGACGTGCAGCGGGACACCCCAGCGAGCGGCCACGTCGTCGAGAGCATTGCGGCCAACCAGTCACCCGCCGACGTGGCGCAGCGAGCGCACAGGCCTCGGTGGCCGACAGCACGGCCAGGTCGACGGTCACGATGCGGCCGGCCCGCGCTAACGACGTGAGCCCGTCGGCCAGCACCTCGCCCGACCGTGCCGTCAGCACCACCGCAGGCATCGTTCTCCACCAGGCGCTGCACCACCAGCGCCGACGTCTCGTCGAGAGCAACGCCGCGTCGTCGATCACCAGTAGCGATCGTCCCGGCACCAGTGCGCCGGCCAGCACACGGTAGGCGGCGCCAGGGCCAGGCGCCCGATGCGCCCGGCGATGCGTCGTCAAGCGGGTCGGAGACTACACACCGAGCGGTATGTGCTGCAACGTCCGGGTGGCCTGGCGGCGGATGGCGCGCCAGCCCTGGCGGCGACTGAGCTGCGCGGCCACCTCGGCCGCCAGCCGGGTCTTGCCCACCCCCGCTGCGCCGCGCAACAACGTGGCCGACGGCCGCTCCGCACGGGTCACCACCACCGCCCGCTCGGCGGCGCGCCCCACGAACGCCACCTCCCCCGAGGCGCGGCTGCCGCGCCCCGGTCTCCCAGGTCCCCTCACCGGCCCCTCCTCGCTCGGCCGCTCGAAAGTCTCGCGCAACCGGAGCGGGTCGCTTCCCGATCGAGCGTTCATAGAGAGAGAACGCATCTTCGCTCCGTCGACCGACGCCGCTGGGGCGAGCGCGTGCGCGGCCGGACCGCCGGCTCCGCATCGGAGCTCTCAAACTAGCTCTATACTAAACTCTGTACTCTATATTGCGTGCGAGGCACGCGATGTCCGACCTACAACAGCAGTTCGACGAGGCGTTGGCGCGGCTGCGTAGAGCCGGTACGGATCTCCAGACCGTCGGGGTCAAGGCCGCACAGGGAGGGCTGCCCAAGACGGTGTGCGAATCGGTTGCGGCGTTCACCAACGCAAGCGGCGGCCTACTGATCCTGGGCTTGGACGAGGCCGCCGCCTTCCAACCGGTGCACGTCGACGCTGCCAAGCTCGCTGCCGACCTGACGTCCGCATGCGCCGACCAGTTGGACCCTCCCATCCGAGCCGACGTGGGCATCGTTTGACCTGGACGGCCATCCGGTCGTGGTCGGTTCCGTCGATCCGCTGCCGGTCGAGTTGCGGCCGTGTTTCGTTCGAGCGAGGGGCATCGAGCGGGGTTCGTTCTTGCGCACGCACGACGGGGACCGAGCCCTCACCACCTATGAAGTACCTGTGTTGCGCTCGTCTCGCGGGCAGCCCGTCGATGACAGCACGCCGGTGCCCGGCGCCTCGATGGCAGACCTCGACCCCGCCCTGCTCGCGAACCTCATCCGACGCCTCCGTGCCACCCGCGGCCCGGTCTTCGCCAATGCAGCCGACGACGAGATCCTCCGCATGCTCGGGGTCACGGTGTCCCACAACCGCGGTGAAGATGCGGTGAGCCTCGCCGGGCTGCTGGCGCTCGGTCGCTATCCACAGCAGTTCTTCCCCCAGCTCGATGTCACCTTCGTCGCCTTCGCCACAACCAACGGCGAGCCGCTGGCCGACGGCACGCGGTTCCTCGACAACCAGTCGATCGACGGGCCGATCC